>NZ_KE150266.1 GCF_000411155.1 Gleimia europaea ACS-120-V-Col10b | reverse complement strand
GCGTGTGTGTTTTTGGGTGTGTTTTGGGGCCCTCACCGTGTTGGTGGGGCCCCAAAATGTTTTTATGTGTGGTTGCGGTGGTTTCCTACTCTCCCACACCCTACCAGGTGCAGTACCATCGGCGTTCACGGGCTTAGCTTCCAGGTTCGGTATGGAATACTGGGCGTTTCCCCGTGGCTATGACCACCGCAAAAATATCAGCCAACACGAACAGCCCCCCTTTGTTTACAGGCCGCATGGCCTGCGCGGGCTTGTCCCACACGCTTCAGTGGTAACAACCACGATCACGCGTGTGTGGGTTGGTGGTGGTTTGCATAGTAGTTACGAGCAAACAGGATTCCTGTTTGTCATTGTTGTAATGGTTGTTTTTAGTTGTTGACTATTAGTACCAGTAAGCTAAACACGTTACCATGCTTACACCCCTGGCCTATCAACCCAATCATCTATTGGGAGTCTCTCCCCCACAAGAGGGGGTTGGAAACCTTGTCTTGAAGCAGGCTTCCCGCTTAGATGCTTTCAGCGGTTATCCTTCCCAAGCGTAGCTAACCAGCCATGCACCTGGCGGTACAACTGGCACACCAGAGGCTTGTCCGTCCCGGTCCTCTCGTACTAGGGACAGGCCTTCTCAAGTTTCCTACGCGCGCAGCGGATAGGGACCGAACTGTCTCACGACGTTCTAAACCCAGCTCGCGTACCGCTTTAATGGGCGAACAGCCCAACCCTTGGGACCGACTCCAGCCCCAGGATGCGACGAGCCGACATCGAGGTGCCAAACCATGCCGTCGATATGGACTCTTGGGCAAGATCAGCCTGTTATCCCCGGGGTACCTTTTATCCGTTGAGCGACCGCGTTTCCACAAACCACGGCCGGATCACTAGTTCCTGCTTTCGCACCTGCTCCACCCGTCAGTGTCACAGTCAAGCCTTCTTCTACACTTACACTCAACACCTGATTACCAACCAGGCTGAGAAGACCTTTGAGCGCCTCCGTTACCATTTAGGAGGCAACCGCCCCAGTTAAACTACCCACCAGGCACTGTCCCCAATCCGGATCACGGACCAAGGTTAGATAACCGTTTATATCAGAGTGGTATTTCAACAACGACTCCACCACCACTAGCGTGAAGGTTTCACAGTCTCCCACCTATCCTACACAAACACAACCGGCTACCAATACCAAGCTATAGTAAAGGTCCCGGGGTCTTTCCGTCCTGCTGCGCGAAACGAGCATCTTTACTCGTAATGCAATTTCACCGAGTTCATGGTCGAGACAGCGAAGAAGTCGTTACGCCATTCGTGCAGGTCGGAACTTACCCGACAAGGAATTTCGCTACCTTAGGATGGTTATAGTTACCACCGCCGTTTACTGGGGCTTAACTTCAAACCTTCACCCCACAAAAGAGGGGTTGAGCCTTCCGCTTAACCTTCCAGCACCGGGCAGGCGTCAGTGCGTATACATCGCCTTGCAGCTTCGCACACACCTATGTTTTTAGTAAACAGTCGCTTCTTCCAAATCACTGCGACCACACCCAAACAAAAAATACCAGAAACAGTAATGTCCGGGCCTGGTCCCCCTTATCCCGAAGTTACGGGGGCATTTTGCCGAGTTCCTTAACCATGATTCACTCGCACGCCTTAGTATACTCTACCTAACTACCTGAGTCGGTTTAGGGTACGGGCGGTCCTTTCTCTAACGTCGAGGCTTTTCTAGACAGCACAGGCACACCAATAACCACCACAAAACGTGGCAGTCCCATCAGCCCTCACCCTCATCATTTAAGACAGCACACCGGATTTACCTAGCATGCAGGCCACAACCTTAGACTGGCACAACCACCGGCCAGCATCAGCTACCCTACTGCGTCACCCCTGTTAACACGCTTGCCTACCCAAGAAGGGACCCCAAGACCACTAAGAGGCAAAACCCGAAGGAATCACCCCCATCACGGCGTTGGTTAGCACAACTTTGTCAGCACTGGACAAGAAAAAACCGGTACCAGAATATCAACTGGTCATCCATCGACTACGCCTGTCGGCCTCGCCTTAGGACCCGACTAACCCAGGGCGGATAAACCTTGCCCTGGAACCCTTAGTCAATCGGCGCGTGGGATTCTCACCCACCACTCGCTACTCATGCCTGCATTCTCACTCCCAACCAGTCCACAAACCCTCACAGGCCTGCTTCACCCCAGTCAGGACGCTCCCCTACCCAAAAAACAAAAACATTTTCTGCCACGGTTTCGGCGGTGTGCTTAAGCCCCGCTACATTGTCGGCGCGGAATCACTTGACCAGTGAGCTATTACGCACTCTTTCAAGGATGGCTGCTTCTAAGCCAACCTCCTGGTTGTCTATGCAACTCCACATCCTTTCCCACTCAGCACACCCTTAGGGGCCTTAACCGATGATCTGGGCTGTTTCCCTCTCGACTACGAAGCTTATCCCCCGCAGTCTCACTGCCTTGCAATTATCAATGGCATTCGGAGTTTAGCTGACGTCAGTAACCAAAACGGCCCATCAACCAACCAGTAGCTCTACCACCACAACAACACACGCAAGACGCTGCACCTAAATGCATTTCGGGGAGAACCAGCTATCACGGAGTTTGATTAGCCTTTCACCCCTACCCACAACTCATCCCCCCAGTTTTCAACCTAGGTGGGTACGGCCCTCCACGACCCTTTACAATCGCTTCAACCTGGCCATGGGTAGATCACCCCGCTTCGGGTCTAGAACACGCGACTGGGCGCCATTTTAAGACTCGCTTTCGCTACGACTACCCCACAAAGGGTTAACCTCGCCACGCATCACTAACTCGCAGGCTCATTTTTCAATAGGCACGCCATCACCACAACCCAAAAAAGGGCCGACCGGCTCTGACGGCTTAAAAGCGCTTGGTTTCAGGCACTATTTCACTCCCCTCCCGGGGTACTTTTCACCATTCCCTCACGGTACTACTACACTATCGGTCACCTAGAAGTATTCAGGCTTACCCAGTGGTCTGGGCAGATTCACAGCAGATTCCACGAGCCCGCTGCTACTTGGGAACACACTCAAGCAGAGTTGCATGAACCACCTACACGACTATCACGCCCTACGGTCAACCATCCCAGACTGTTCAGCTCCACACAACCATTTATAACTACCCCCACCCCCGGCAGAGAATGGAAAAACACGCCCCAACAACCCCACATGCGCAACAGCTGCCGCCTTGACACGCACACAGTTTAGCCATCATCCGCTTTCGCTCGCCACTACTCACAGAATATCTCTTCCTGCAGGTACTAAGATGTTTCACTTCCCCACGTTCCCCCCACCACCCTATACATTCAAGCAGTGGTAACAGGCCACAAAACCTGTCAGGTTACCCCATTCGGAAACCCCCGGATCAACGCTCGCTCGCCAACTCCCCAGGGAATATCGCAGGCCACAACGTCCTTCATCAGCTCTAGGCACCAAGGCATCCACCAAACGCCCACAAAAACTAAAAAACCCAACAAAACAAACAAAAAAGATGCTCGCAACCACTATACAAATCACCAACAACCCAACCACAACCACCAAACCACCACACACAAACCATCAACAAACAACAACTTGTGAAAACCAGTAGCAGCTAGTGGAAGAGCCAGACCAACAGTGTTAGCCATAAACCCGACAGCATGCCCCCAAACCAAACCAACACGAACCAGTGAAATTCGATTCAGAGTAAATTCTGTAATGCCCAAAACAATATTTTGTTCTTGTAAAAACAATCCAAAAAACTAAGGAACAAACCCACAGCAGGCCACAACCACAACTGGTTGCAACAAACCCACCACGAATCCTACTTAAAAAAGATAATCCTTAGAAAGGAGGTGATCCAGCCGCACCTTCCGGTACGGCTACCTTGTTACGACTTCGTCCCAATCGCCAATCCCACCTTCGACCACTCCCCCCACTTTCGTGGTTAGGCCACGGGCTTCGGGTGTTACCAACTTTCGTGACGTGACGGGCGGTGTGTACAAGACCCGAGAACGTATTCACCGCAGCGTTGCTGATCTGCGATTACTAGCGACTCCACCTTCACGCAGTCGAGTTGCAGACTACGATCCGAACTGAGAACAGCTTTAAGGGATTAGCTCCACCTCACAGTATCGCAACCCTCTGTACCATCCATTGTAGCATGCGTGAAGCCCAAGACATAAGGGGCATGATGATTTGACGTCATCCCCACCTTCCTCCGAGTTAACCCCGGCAGTCTCTCGAGAGTCCCCAACCAAATGCTGGCAACACGAGACAAGGGTTGCGCTCGTTGCGGGACTTAACCCAACATCTCACGACACGAGCTGACGACAACCATGCACCACCTGCACACCAGCCAAAAAAGCCAGCATATCTCTACACTGTACCGGCGCATGTCAAGCCTTGGTAAGGTTCTTCGCGTTGCATCGAATTAATCCGCATGCTCCGCCGCTTGTGCGGGTCCCCGTCAATTCCTTTGAGTTTTAGCCTTGCGGCCGTACTCCCCAGGCGGGACACTTAATGCGTTAGCTACGGCGCAGAAACCACACGGCCCCCACACCTAGTGCCCAACGTTTACAGCATGGACTACCAGGGTATCTAATCCTGTTCGCTCCCCACGCTTTCGCTCCTCAGTGTCAGTAACGGCCCAGAGACCCGCCTTCGCCACCGGTGTTCCTCCTGATATCTGCGCATTCCACCGCTACACCAGGAATTCCAGTCTCCCCTACCGCACTCAAGCCTGCCCGTACCCACCGCAAGCCCATGGTTAAGCCACAGGATTTCACGACAGACGCGACAAACCACCTACAAGCCCTTTACGCCCAATAAATCCGGACAACGCTAGTACCCTACGTATTACCGCGGCTGCTGGCACGTAGTTAGCCGGTACTTCTTTACCAGTTCAAATCAACCACACCCAAAGCATGGCCTTTCAACCCAGCGAAAGAGGTTCACAACCCGAAGGCCTCCATCCCTCACGCGGCGTCGCTGCATCAGGCTTGCGCCCATTGTGCAAAATCCCCCACTGCTGCCTCCCGTAGGAGTCTGGGCCGTATCTCAGTCCCAGTGTGACCGCCCACCCTCTCAGGCCGGCTACCCGTCACCGCCTTGGTAGGCCATCACCCCACCAACAAGCTGATAGGCCGCGAGCCCATCCCCCACCAGACCAAACCATTTCCCACCAAAGCCATGCGACCAAAGCGGAATATCCTGTATTAGCCACACTTTCATGCGGTTATCCAAAAGAAGGGGGCAGGTTACTCACGTGTTACTCACCCGTTCGCCACTCTCACCAAAAACAAAAAGCCCTTGGATCCCGTTCGACTTGCATGTGTTAAGCACGCCGCCAGCGTTCGTCCTGAGCCAGGATCAAACTCTCCAAACAAAAACAAAACAAAGAGAAAACCAGAACCAACCAAAAAAGCCAGCCCCAGCGACCCCAACCAAAAAACAAAAACAAAACAAAAAAGGACAAAACAAAAAACACACTATCGAGTTCACAAACAACACCCACACGAAGCTGAACCCTCAAAAACTTTAGATTCTTGTCAAGGTGTCTTCCGGATTTTTAACCGGACTTCCTAGTTTACTGCTTCTATCCAGCTTGTCAACTTAGTGACATCGCTCTTGGAAACTTTCTAGGTTTTGTTCCTCCGCTTTCGCGGGGCAACGAATAGAAACTTTACACACGTGGTTTTGCAGGGTCAAATCCGTTCACGGTGACTCCTACCACACCCATTTTTCCGCACGGTTGCGGGGTATTAACTCCCGTTGCTCTGCAGTAGAATAAGAAGGCGGTGATCCCCTAAGCGGCACGCACCAGCCGCACCACGAGAGGTAGTTTATGCACCGGCCAATCGGGTTTGACCGCAAGCGATACATCGAACTTCAGTCGAAGCACATTAATGAGCGACGCAACCAAATCGGCGGAAAGCTCTACCTCGAAATGGGTGGAAAACTGTTTGACGATTTCCACGCCTCTCGCGTGCTACCCGGCTTCACTCCGGACAACAAGATCACGATGCTTGAGACCCTTAAGGATCGCATCGAAATCATCGTTACCATTAACGCTAAGAATCTTGAGCACACCAAAGTTCGCGCTGATACCGGGATCCCCTATGAAGAGGACGCACTTCGCCTCATTGATGTATTTCGCGAGCGAGGCTTTTTAGTTGAGAACGTCGTGCTCACACAAATGGATGAAGGAAACAAGGAAGCGAAAGCATTCCGCACGCGCTTGGAAAAACTTGGACTTAGAGTTGCGCGGCACCGAACCATTAAGGGGTACCCGGCGGACGTTGAGCACATCGTCTCGCCAAAGGGCTTTGGTCGTAACGATTTTATTGAAACTTCCAAGGACGTCATTCTCGTAACCGCGCCCGGGCCTGGATCAGGCAAACTGGCAACGTGCCTGTCGCAGATTTACCACGAATTCCAGCGGGGTAACCAGGCCGGATACGCCAAGTTTGAGACCTTCCCCATCTGGGATCTACCGCTCGACCATCCCGTGAACATGGCGTATGAGGCTGCCACTGCCGACCTCGACGATGTAAACATGATCGATCACTTCCACCTCGCCGCGTATGGTACGAGGGCAGTCAATTACAACCGCGACCTAGAAGTCTTTCCACTGCTATCGGCGTTGCTTGAAAAGCTCACCGGTTCATGCCCCTACAAGTCGCCAACCGACATGGGTGTGAACATGGTTGGGAGCTGTATCAGCAACGATGACGTATGCCGGGAGGCCGCTAAACAGGAAGTGATTCGCCGCTACTTCAAAGCGCTCGTTGAAGAAAAGCGTGCTGGCACAGATAGTCACGAATCCGACCACATTGCCATCATCATGGGCAAGCTGGGCATAGACCGCAACTACCGACCAGTTGTACGCCCCGCCCTCGAAATTGAGCGCAAAACTAAGAATCCAGGTTCAGCCATCGAACTGCAGGACGGAACCATCGTTACCGGTAAAACGTCAGCCCTACTGGGCCCGTCAGCTGCGATGCTCCTAAACGCGCTCAAACTACTCGCCGGGATTCCCCCGAAGATGCATCTGCTTGCGCCCGAATCCATTGAGCCCATTCAAAAACTCAAAACCGAGCACCTGGGCTCTCGCAACCCACGATTGCACACCGACGAAGTACTCATCGCCCTATCGGTTTCAGCAAACACCAACGAGTATGCGCGCCGTGCCCTCGAACAGCTAAAGGCGCTCCAGGGCTGCGACGTACACACCACCACGATTCTAGGTTCCGTTGACGAGGGGATATTTAGGAACCTGGGAATCAACGTCACATGCGAACCGAAATACTGGCGCAAGGGCGTTTACCAAAAGCGGTAGGATCCGGCGCTGGCGACTATTAGACGAGGGACTTAACAACCGTAGCGGCGCGCCGGTCAGAGGCCGTTTTTCAGCGTAAACCGCCCGTGCAACTACCCCCTTCATTAGTGCAGTTAGACGAATACGCAAAACGAGGCAGCTTGCTTACTCAACCGGGGCGCGCGCAGGTAAACTAGTTAAACGAGAAGTGGGCCACTTGATCTGGGGTGGCCCACTAACTACTTAGAAAGCAGATTTCGTGAACATCATTACCTCTCACTCGGCCCTCAGCATCCCGCTGCTGAAAGAGGTAACAATCGACCCAGTAGCGCTCAAGACGGCCTCCAAAATTGACCGTCTCGGCAACCTCGTGCCACGCAATATTACTGTCACCACCCTGTTTTCGGCCATCGCCAACCACGCACGCCAGGCTGATTCCACCGATGAAATCAGCATTAGCCTCGAAAATCTACCCCGCCCACTGCTGCGCGAAACGGCCGAAACCCTAAGGTCTATGATTGTTGGCCGCCAGCAGGTACTCGTTGATCTGGTACCCGAAAACTGCTTCGCCGCACTACAACAGCTTCTTGGCGACAACACGAGCGACAAACAACCCGGGCCGCTTCTGCATCAAATCGGGCCCGCTTTCACGTGCGCCGCTAACCCAGAACTTACCGAAATGATCGACACCATTGGATTCGACATCAGCCCTCTCGAAAGAGTTGTGCCCATCGCTGTGAATCCATCCGCGTGGTGCCAAACGTGGTGTCAGGAGACCGGGGCTCGCCGCGACCTCATTCACCGAGCATTTGACTGGGTAGAGAGCGTGACGATCAGCTCCAAGAATTACCGAGCGCTCAAAGCCTCGGGAGCGAAAATAATTCCCTCCTCGAAAGCTTACCGAATGTTGCGAAGCCCCAAGTTCTGGGCCTACGCGGTGGTGTTCATCTACTCTTCTCTTCGCGCGCTACCAGTAACGTTCGTGAAGAACTTCCACGGCAACCTGTGGATCCTGTGGGGCATGGACGTGGTTACTGCCATCCCCTACACGTGGGGTCTGCTGGCGTTCGTAACCGCTCACAAATTCTGGGTTCGATACACGGGCCTGCTGGTCACCCTGGTCACGTTTATCTCTCCGTACGTGTACTTTTGGACGCATGGGCGAGGATACCCAGCAGGTGTAAACGCGATAGTTATCGGCATGATCGCGTTCGCGTTCCTCTACGAACTGCGCAACTACCTTCGCGACCGCTACGTTGCCGATGGACTGCGTGGCCACGGTAAGTGAGGGGCCGCAGATGTCCTCGGAAATAAAAGAGTGCGCGAGGAAAATCTCGCACACTCTTCACTAGAACCTTGGATAGAAGGTCTGCCTTAAGCTGTAACCCTGGATAGAAGGTCTGCCCTAAGCTGTAACGTTTGCTTTGCGGCTGGCTCTATCGGGCCCGGTGAACATGCGGGCAATGCCTGTGAGTAGGAACCAGCCTCCCGACACGTAGAACAGGACCAACATCCACGTTGGTTGCACCGGGTAAATCGCCACTAGGCCACCCGTAATGCCAATCCACACCGCGATAGAGATCAGGTTAATCGCCATGAATTTCTTGACGCGGAACGGGTGCGTCCAATAGCTGGGGACAATCGTGAGCACGATGCAAGTCACGACCGTGATGACGTTCACGACTTCACTGGTCTGCAAAACATACAGGCAAAGGGCCACAATGTTCCAAGCTGCGGGGAAACCGTAGAAATAGAAGTCCGATGACTTCCAATTCTCATTCGCATAACACAGCGTGGAAGTGGCAAGAATCAAAACCGTGAGTACCGCCGCCAAGTACGGCTGCCCCATTTCGATATGGCGATACATGAAGATAGCGGGGATGAACGTCCACGTCAGGTAATCAATAATGATGTCAAGAATGCCACCATCAAACCATGGGAGCACCTCGCGCACACGAAACCTACGTGCCATCGTGCCGTCCACGCCATCAACCACCAGAGCGATGAAAAGCCAAAGCCACATCATGCCGATCTCTTGGTGAATAAGAGCCAACGTGGCCAGAGCTGCGAACGCTACACCCGACATGGTGAACAGATGCACCATCCACGCGCTAACACGTTGCGACAGCGGCGCCAAGTTTTCTGGCGCGATCGTTTTTATCTTTTTCGGCATTCGTTTGTACTTTGTTTTGACGTCAAAATCCATGGATTTCTTTCACATTCATCGATGGGATTTTCTAGGTATCCTCGGCGACGATTGTACCCCACTTGCTAAATATTGCGACTATCCGAAATCTCGCGTTTTCGCATATTCTGTGCTTTTCTCGAGGATCACCTGAGGCGGCAACCATCTAGGAACTCCTGCTGGCATTCCTGCGTACGAGCACGACAACACAAAAATCTCGGGTTACCGGTCGTTAAGTGTGTCTATAGATTGTGTTTTTGTTTGGTGTGGTGGGTGAAAGTCTGGGTTGGTTAGCTTTTTTAGCTATAGATTTAATGGTTGTTGTGTTTTCTTGAGTTTGTGTTAGGGGTCGTTTTGGTTGCCTTGGCTTATGCCAAAGCAACTACCGGTTCGTTCATGCCCGTCTTGTAAGGGGTGGCGGGTAAAGAAAAATGGTGTCACCTCGGCTGGCACACCTAGGTACAGGTATCTTGATTGCGGGGCGTGTCATACCAAACAGAGAGTGTTTGATGGTTTGTGTGTGGGAATCCATCCCGCATAAGGAGATAAGCCAGAATGACTACTGTGGCAAGACGAGACCCGGCTGATAAGGCCAAGATTGACGCGATTGAGGAGAAGCTTCTTGCTAACCCTGAAATCGCTAAGCTGATCGACGAATTGGGCACTTCCACCACGGATGCCAATGACCTGGTGCGCGGCATGTTGCAAGCCTCGATTACCCGAGGTTTGAATGCTGAGATGGATGCCCACCTCGGCTATCAATCCGGTGATCGGGACGCTAAAGCGGCAGCTGGGACTGATAATCACCGCAATGGCACCTACCCGAAGACGGTTGATTCCAATTACGGGCCGGTTACCGTAGACGTTCCCAGAGACAGGGCTGGGACGTTTCTTCCCACCATGGTTCCCAAAGGCTCCAGGCGCTTGACTGACGTCGATGACATGATCGTGAGCTTGTATGCCGGCGGCATGACCGTGCGCGATATTCAGCACCATATGGCCACCGCCATGCGGGTGGATATCTCCCATGAGACGATTTCCGCTGTCACTGACGCAGTCCTTGATGAGGTACTGGTGTGGCAAAACCGCCAGCTCGACGAGTTCTACCCCGTCATCTTCCTTGACGCATTGCGCATCAAAGTCCGTGACGGTGGACGCGTAGTCAACAAGAGCGCCTATATGGCCATCGGCGTGGACATCGACGGAATCAAACACATCCTAGGACTCTGGATCGCCAAGGAAGAAAGAGCATCCTTTTGGGCGCAGGTGTGCTCCAACCTGTCGAATCGCGGGGTCAAAGACGTCTTCATTGTCTGCTGTGACGGGCTCAAAGGCTTGCCTGAGGCAGTGGAGGCAACCTGGCCAGGTTCGATGGTGCAGACCTGTATCGTGCACCTGATTCGTGCTGCCAACCGGTGGGTGGCCTACGGCGACCGCAAGACCGTGTCGGCAGCATTGAAGAAGGTCTATACCGCCCCTGATGAATCCACTGCTGCAGCGGCACTGGCTGAGTTCGCATCCTCTGAGTTTGGCGAGAAATACCCCAGGTCTGTGAAGGTCTGGCAAGACGCATGGGAGCGGTTCGTGCCGTTCTTGCAGTTTCCGCCGGCAGCCCGCAAGGTCATCTACACGACGAATTCGATTGAGTCGTTTAACAATGAGCTGCGTAAAGCCACTCGTAACCGGGTGCAGTTCACCAATGATGAGTCCGCGTTGAAGACTCTGTGGTTGATGATATGCAATATTGAAGACAAACGCGCAGCTAAACGCGCTAAAGAAGGTAAACGAGCCGCCGCTTCAGCTAGCCGGCTCGTTGAAGGCGGAAAGGTTTCAGGGTGGAAACAAGCCATCAACCAAATGGCCGTGGCCTACCCCGACCGCTTCGACCAATACCTCTAAGAAATCAAGCCCCACACACAAACAACTTGACACGCTCACCAAACACAGACCGCAGGCCAGGACTGGCAACACGTATGAAGCGTTTGTGTCCTACCTGTTAGGTAAACACGCTCAAAGCGAACTCAACCGCGGTAGCGATCGCAGTGTTCGACGCAACTTCACGTGGTGTTGGAACCCGCTAGTGCCTACTCCACCGGTCAGTGGTGAAGTATTTGATCAAGTCTTCATCGACGGGACGTATCTAAGTGGTGGGTGGGTAGTCTTAATCGCTTGTACCACTACTAACGTATTGAACTGGCAAGTATGCGCTAAAGAAACCAAAGCTGCCTACCAAGCCCTCCTAGCCCCGATAGCCCCACCTGTAATGGTGGTAACAGACGGGGCAAAAGGTGGTGAGCGTGCCATCAACAGTTTGTGGCCCACCACTAAGATTCAACGTTGCCTAGTGCATGTACACCGCAATAACATCACTGACCTGACTCGCAAGCCTAAAACTAGTGCCGGTCAGGACCTAATGTGCTTATCACGACAGTTAACCCGCATCACCACTACCACCCAGGCCGCTAACTGGCTTACCAGCCTGGCTGCGTTTTACAACCAATACGACCAATACTTAAAACAACGTACCTTCGCTAAAGACCTCCCACAACCCCTTAGAAAGCCTGGGCGTAAATGGTGGTACACCCACGAACGTGACCGCCGCGTGTACTTCCGCCTCCAACGCCTAGCCAGAAAAGACCAACTATTTACCTACCTGACCAACCCCACACCAGCCCATAACACTACCAACGTTGTCGAGTCCCACAACGCGGCCATCAAACAAATCCTTAGAAACCACCGCGGCTGGAAACCAAACCAACAAGTCCAAGCCGCCACCCACTACCTAAACACTCAAACCGAAAAGCCCTTCACCCCAAGACACATCCTCAAACACTGGCAACAAGCAGGAAAACCACACCTACAACTCATCCCACCCACCACAGATCACACAAGCCCACCACCAAAACACCTCAACCAACAAGCCCCATGGGAAGACGGACTATCAACCAGAAAAGGCTGGGCAGGCAGACACAAACCCTAAAACAACACAACACGCCACCAATAGACACACAATTTGTCCGGTAACCCACACATCCGCCCAAAAACCGGAACGATGACCCGACACATCAAAGCCCCAAGGCATAAAAAATCTCGGGACATCGTATGAACGATGTCCCGAGACATAACAACCGTGGAGCTAGGGGGATTCGAACCCCCGACCTTCTCATTGCGAACGAGACGCGCTACCAACTGCGCCATAGCCCCAAGTGCGAAAACCAGCCTAGCACCACATCGCCAAAACCGTTAATTCGGTGCAGTCGAGACCTCGCACGTTGTAACGCGCCAATGCGCGTAGCCTTCACAGCGTATTACTGCGCGCGACGGAACTCGAGGATGTCCTCCAAATCGAACGTGGTTTCAGTCATCTCAGCAGCCTCTTCGGACGTCATAGCGTCAAGCGAACGCGGCTTCGCAACCACTGGGCGCAGCGGGCTGACAGTTTGGGTCTCGGACCTATTCTCCTCCGAGCTTTCAGCCGATACGACTCCCTCACCATTATTTTCGAGGACGCTCGGATCAACCACTACGCGCCTACGCGGGGCCTTGGCAGCGCGAGCGTAAGCGGGGGTGGGCAGCTCGCGGGGAGTCCACTCGGCAGGTTCAGCGGCGGCCTCGACATGTTCCTCATCAATCGATTCCGAGACGGAAGTCGCTGCGGGAGTAACGCTCTCGGTGACTGGCGCGGAAGCCGCAATACGTTGTTCAACGGATGAACGCAGGCGGTTGTAGCGAGACTGCTCGAGCCTGCGCTCCTCACGCAGTTGCTTCAAAAGCTCAGCTTCGGCGCGAGCCCTCTCAATGGAGCGGTGGTAGGCGAGGCGCCCCTCCGCTAGCACGGCCCCCATAACAGCCGCGGGAACCAACAGGAACCACCAGGAGAACGTCGAAAACGCAGCGGCAACCACGAACGCCACCAGTAGCGTCAACGCCACTCCAAAAATGGCAAAACGACGCTTACCCGCAGCGTTCTCCTTCGCGATACGAGCCGCGCGAGATGCACGTAACTTCGCCATCTCCCGAGAAGTCGAAGAAACAAACTCACCCGAAATACGCTGCGAATCAGCCATTGAAAATCCCCCTATCGATTCTGCCTCCACGGCCTGAACCCTCCGTTCGGGTCCACAAACCGCCACGTGAGGCAAAATACGCGGCTGGTTCCTACCCGCCTCGCCGCGAACGACAAGGCCAGGCTGTTCCTTAGCCAAGGGAACAAGTTTGAGGTCCGGCGAAAACCTATCTTCCACAGGCGTTTCGATAACCTCATTGCGGTTCTTTATGAGCGCAGGCGTCCAATACGCGGCTACCAACACGGCCAACGCACCAATAATCCACCCAGCGAAACTCACGTACCCATAATTACATCATTGTCATTCCAACGCCGGCAGAGCTTCGGCGTGTCTGTTTCGTGACAATTCACGTCCCTTAGTTTTACGGGTGAGGCCGTCGTTGACGCGCACCCCGCCGAGCGCGAGTCAGGGCTTTTGGATGTCGCGGTGTTGGGTGGTCTTCGCAGGCTACTCCCCCAGTAGATCCACGCCCCAGATTGATTGCACGAGGCCACCGCTTGGTAGCGACTCGCGGTCGATTGAAAACGCCATGTGGTCTGCCCACTGACCAGCAATAGCCATGTACCTCGGCCTATATCCTTCGTGGGTGAGACCAAGTTTCCGCGCGATGCCAAGGGAAGGCTCGTTCTCAGGGCGAATGTTGATCTCCACGCGATGTATGCCCAACCGCAAAATGAGCAGGTCAATAAACGCCGCCACCGCCAAGCTCGTAATGCCCTGTCCCGCGTAATCCGAGACGATCCAGTAGCCAACCGTCGTGGAATACAGCGCCCCCCTCACCGTGTTTGCCGCCGTTACCACACCGATCACGCGCCCATCCGCCTCGATCATCATGGGGAGAGTGGCGCCCGCTTCCACCTCGGCATCGGTTTTTCGCTGATAATCCGCAAGTGAGGGCAGACACTCATCAACACCCGGCGCGAGCGTAGCCTCCCAAGGCTCCAACCAGTCACGATCCGCCCACCGGACGCGTTCAACCTCACGGTGGTCATAACCCAGAACGGGCCGAATCGTGAGCCTACTAATCGGGCTCGCCCCAGCTCTACCGCCATGACATGGCCCGAACACGTTTTCCCCAGAGGGCGCATAGGTCCCCTCGTCCACATCCACACGTGGCTTGGCGCGGATGAGGCCCCGACCTACGGGATCCTCAATATCGATACGAACCTGCGACTCGGCGAGCCCCCACACGCGGGGCGTGGCGAAGAAGTGCCGGAAAAAACTCATCAATTAATCGAGCACCATGCAACGCAGGGCATCACCGGCACGCACATCCGTCACATTCTCCGGCACAACCGCCAGCGCGTTCGACTCTGCAAACGCGGAAAGGAGAAGCGCATCTGTTGGGCCCATCACCGTGGCCGTGTAGCCCGACGAAGGTTTGCCAGACAGCTTTACCCGCACAAACTCGCGCCTGCCCATTGGCGAGCTCCAGCCCCGATCCACTCGCGCCTGCACAGTTGGACGGTTCAACAAACTCCACCCCTGCATTGCGCGTACGGCCGGGCGCACGTAAACCTCGTAGCACACCTGGGCCGACACCGGATCACCTGGCAAGCAGAAGATCGGAGTCCCCGACTCAACGTGCCCAACGCCAAGGATGTGGCCGGGGAAGGCCGCCACCGAATCAAAACGGATCGTGCCCAGCGAGCCTAAAACCTCACGAACCGTATCGCCCGAACCGTAGGAAATACCACCGGTTGTGATGATGAGGTCCGCTCGAACCAGCTGATCCTCAATGGTCTGGCGCAGCGTCGCCCTCTCATCGGGCACGGCAGCCACGCGGAAAGTTTGCGCACCCGCGTCGCTCAAAGCGGTAGCCAGGGCGTGCCCATTCGCGTCAAACACCGCGCCCGGACGGGCCTGCTCGCCCGGCTCAATCAGCTCATCACCAATCGAAATTATCACCACGCGAGGACGCGGATGCACCTGAATGCGGTTTCGACCAACACCCGCGATCAGCGCGATCTGTCGCGATCCCACGCGCGTACCGCGACCAATCAACACATCGCCCGCACGAACGTCCTGCGCCTTAGGGCGGATATTCTCACCGGGCACCGGGCTACGGGACACCTCCACCTGAGCCACCCCATGATCCGTATGCTCCAAAGCAACCACCGCATCAGCACCCGACGGAATCGGGGCGCCAGAAGCAATCCGGACCGCTCCTCCCGCTATATTCGCCATCGGCTCAACATCGCCAGCGCGAAGCTCCGCAGTAACGTTCAGCTTCACCGGGAGCTCCAGCGAGGCTCCCTCAAGATCCTGAGCCCTCACCGCATAACCATCAAGCGCAGCCAAATCCGCAACCGGAAGGTCAAAGGGTGCTATCACGTCTTCCGCAAGCACACAACCCATCGAATCAGGCAACATCACATCCAACGGAGGCTGCGGCCCAACCGCATCCTGGCAATCGCGATAAAAGTTCGCAACTGACCTCATCACATCTCCCCTTCAAACGGGCAAAATCAGTGGCCTACGCGCACCGTCACGGCACACGGCGAAACATTACAGGCTCAATCCCTTGAGTAGCGCGCGGAACTCATCACCGAGAACCGGGTCTTCAATACCCATCTCCACCACGGCCTGCAAGTAACCCAACTTGTCGCCCGTATCAAACCTACGGCCGCGAATCACAACGCCCGTCACGCCACCGCCCTGGTCTTCCGGCGTCTCAATCAGAGTCTGGAACGAATCAGTCAGCTGAATCTCGCCGCCGCGACCCGGCGGGAGCGTCTCCAAAATCTCAAACACCTTCGGGTCAAGCACGTAACGTCCAACCGAGGCGTACTCAGACAACACCTCATCGATCGGAGGCTTCTCCACAATCTTGTTGAGGCGAAAAACATCCCCGTCATTCAGCCCCTCAATGCCGTCAAGCCCATTCGAAGCCAACGGAATGGCAGTCACATCTGCCGAACCATAAGCCGTAGCCTGCTGCGGCGTCACCTCAAGCAAAGCCACCACGGAGCCGCCAATCTGCTCACGCACCGCGATCATCTTCTCCAACACCGGATCCTCCGGGTGCATCAAATCATCCGGCAACAGTACCGCAAACGGAGCGCCACCCACATGGTGGCGAGCCTGAAACACCGCGTGCCCAAGCCCGCGCGGATGCCCCTGCCGCACCGAATGAATCCGCGCGAAATCCAGGTAGCGCTCGACCGACGCAAGCAGATCCCACTTCTGTCCCTCGCGTAACGCGGCCTCAAGGTCAGGAACAGCATCAAAATGATCCTCAATCATCTGCTTTTGCGCCGCCGAAATCAGCAACAGGTCATCCAGACCCGCCTGCGTTGCTTCCTCAACCACCAGCTCAATCGCCGGACGGTCAACGATCGGCAACATCTCCTTTGGGACCGCCTTCGTCATCGGCAAAAAACGCGTACCGCGCCCTGCTGCGGGAATTACACCATGACGCACCGAAGCGCCCTTCAACGAACTGCTCATAACTCAAGCCTAACCGAGGAGCCCCGCAAACGCGGGTAGCTCAACAAGCGGTGCGCGAACGGGCGAGAGCTTTGCTTCCGTTTTCTCTTGCTCCTCCTTCTCCCCTACCTCTCTCCTTCTACCGTGCTCGACCGGCCTCTCTCCCGGGCCTTTCTTCTGCCCTTTCCCCCCCTCACTCGCAATTCCGACCCAAAGTGCCGGAGCGTACCCTCCCTCATCAACGAGTCCGATCCAAACTGGCCAAATCCACCCCTCGATTGCCACTTCCCCTCACAATCACGAATACCACCCCAGCTCCTTGCAGTATTCAGACCCAAAGTGGCAAAAACCGGCGTACAAAACAGCAGTTTCCGTCTGAATACCCAGCGGCCGCACACGCAAGCAACAGTATTCAGACCCAAACTGGATAAACGAGGAGCCCAAAACGGCACTACCCGTCTGAATCGCGGTTGTATCGCGCGAGGAGGCTTGCGACCCGCAGCCTGATCGCAACAGTTACCAGCTTCTTCCTCGAGCGCATGTGCGAAAATGGGCATATGGGGTCTGAATCGCGCAAGACAGTGTCACAAAAGCAAAACCAGTCCGCCGGTGCGCGGGTTGCGCGCGAAGAGATGCTCCACGCTCTGCGCGCAGCCAGCCACACCTCGCTCACCCCAACTCCGTCCGCACAATTCGTTGACGAGGTCATGCGGGCAGACGATCCGGCCTCACAAATCGAAATTTGCCGACCCCTCTCACAGCCCGTTCGCGAGGGCGATCATAAAGCAACAAAACGCGCACTGCGAACCAAGCTGAGGGCGGAGCGAGAGGCATCACGTGGACAGCTCGACGGCTCACATGTTGCCACTGAAATCTGGAACACCATAAGCCCGGCAGTGCGAAAGCATGGTCTTCCCTGCGCGGTTGCCGGATATGAAGCACTGCTAGGAGAGCTTTCAATCAGCCGATTCATGGCAGCTTCCGAAACATCCGAAATAGAGGTATGGCGCCCCGTTGTCTCCAGCGCGCAGGGCATCAAACTTTCGGCACTTCCCGTCGGATTCGTTACCAGCTCACAGCCGTCACCAGCCGAAAGCAGTGCGCGCATCGATCCGCCAGTCAGCCTCGTCCTCGTTCCCGCTATGGCCGTAGACGAGGATGGAGCCCGACTAGGACAAGGCGGAGGCTGGTATGACCGTGCCCTCACTGCAATCAAGCGCGCCCATCCCACAGCCCTGTTTTTCGCTGCCATACCGGGCAAAACCTACCTCAGCCGTGGCCTGATTCCCACCGAACCACACGACATCCCCATGGACGGTGTCATAACCGAGGCAGGTTGGACTCTCTTTTAGCCTCTTTCGCCTCGTCTTCGAAACATGTGCAGACTGTGGCGTAAGCAAGAGCAATATCCACAGGCTCGCCAGGCTATCGTGCATCCACATCTTTTCAAACCGGTCTATCGCCTCCTCGACAATCTTGAAATCATCAAACACGTGAAAGAAAAACTACGAAACGTCGGGCACTGGATTATCGCGAAAAAGGCGGTCATCGCGATCACGGTAGCGGCCATAGCAGTCTTTCTGACACTCAACGCAGTCATACAACCGCTTGGAACCAACGCGGTTGTGGCAACAAAACGCATAACTGCAGGCGAAATCATTACGGCTCAGGACGTGGAGATGCGTAGCCACGTAGCCGGAGCTCCTCCGGACGTGGCAAGCGATCCTACCCTCGTAGTCGGCCTGCGAACAAGCGTCACCATCGAACCCGAAATACCAATAAGAACCGCGTACGTCACAATCACCGAACAGAGCATGGAAGGGAGGGATACGGTAGCTCTGCCGGTAGTCACCGACGTCGCAGCACTATTCACGCAAGGAGACACTCTAGACATCTACTCACCCGCAACGTGCGAAGACGAAACTCAGAACTGCCCTGCAAGATTGCTCACACAAAAGGCAATCGTAACCAAAGTCGCAATTCCCGCAGAAAGCCAGTGGAACGGGGCACAAACAGCGACTCTGGTATTAGCAATCACACGCAAAGACACTCCTGTAGTTGCCGGAGTTACAGACTCCGCTACAATCACCCTTGTGAAAACCAGCCAAAACTAGGTTCGGCGCAGGCTTCAACCGAGCCCGCCCAACCTCGTTCAGGCAGGTCTCCTAATCCCATCGATTAGATTTCACCAGCACGGTTTTCGCCCACCGGCGTACAGGCCGTTGCAACAGATACGTAGCATGCGCCTACAAGGTAGCAAGCCCACAACTACAAGGAGCAGTCTTGATTCAAGGTTTCAAGGAATTTATTTCACGAGGCAGCGCCATTGACCTCGCAGTTGGCATGGTCATCGGTGCAGCATTCACGCAGATCGTCACCGCACTAACGGACAACATCATTAACCCGCTAATCGGCGGTATCTTCGGGCAGCCACGCTTCGACAACGTCGGACAGTTCACAATCGGCATCGGTGGAGACCCCGCCGTCGTCCAGCCCGGCATGCTTCTCAACGCGATCATCAACTTCCTACTAGTTGCCATCGCACTCTACTTCTGCATCGTTATGCCCATGAACAAGTGGGCCGAGCGCAAGCAGAAGGACGCCGATGAGGCGGCCGAAGATCCACAGCCCGACGCGCAGCTCACCTTGCTCGAAGAGATTCGCGACGAGCTGCGCGCATCCAACAAGTAGAAACGCCCGT
Organism: Gleimia europaea ACS-120-V-Col10b; assembly: GCF_000411155.1. Classification (GTDB taxonomy): domain Bacteria; phylum Actinomycetota; class Actinomycetes; order Actinomycetales; family Actinomycetaceae; genus Gleimia; species Gleimia europaea_B. The sequence continues at coordinate 1,558,008 of NZ_KE150266.1, read as the reverse complement.
CTTCTGACGACCAGCCACGTTAGCTAGCTAAGGAAGGCGAAGTCGGCGAGCCCTCTCAGGGTTCGCCGACTTTCTATTTTCTAGAACCTCCTCGCCAGCCAGGCGCCCGGAGCAGCTTGGCGCCGGAACAAACCGTAGAACCCGCCTCTTACGCGGTGCCAACCTGGCCTCGTTCTCTGCAACGATTCAGACCCAAAGTGGCTAGCACACCTACCTGAATAGACAGTTTCCCTCACGGATGAGGTTTCGGTGATTGGCTTAAACAGTATTCCGACGTAAAACACCCAAAAGAGCACGTAGAACACCACTTCCCCTCTGAATACCAAACTCTTGCAACCACTAGCAGCAGTATTCAGACCAAAACTGGCCGAAACAGGAGGCCAGAACGGCAGTTCCCGTCTGAATACGGGGGAGGGGAAGCCGACGTTGCCCCTATTCGAGCAATATCCGGCGAAAGAAACCAGGCATGGCGCGTGCGGACGTAGCTGAGCGCCAGTTTAGGTCTCGCACGCATAATTGGGAGGCAGTTTGGGTCTCGCACCCGAATTTGGATGACACTTTGGGTCTCGCATGCTAACTGCGGGGGCTTCCGAGTAGCTGCCAGCGGTCCAACTCATAGCAACCCGGGCCAGACTGTTTCCGTACAGGCCCGCTTTACCAGTGGGGCGGCTTGTTCTCGCGAAACTCACGGTCGCGGGCCGATTCCACTACCGGATCAGAGGGCTTGCCGTTCCACTCCGGCGGTTCCAGTGGGCGAATCTGCTCCCACGAAGGACTCCCGCCATCCTCAATGATCTGCAGGTCTGCTCGCGAAACCCGCTCCGCCCGGCGCCGCCTGCGCACACGCGCTGACCGTGCGCATACAGCGGGCGAGGCGGGCAGCCCCTCCCCCATTAAATCCGAGGATTCATCTTTCATCGCGAGAAATCCTACGCGCCACATTTCGCAACACAGCATCAACCTGAGCACCACGCCTGGTCAACCCGAGAGCACTTTGAATCTCGTTCACAACCTGGTCCTCACTGCGCTCCACACCGTCAGACATGATCCACATTGCGATCTCATCCAACTGGTCATCCGAGTAAGCCGCAAGTGGCAAACCGACCGCTATCTCTGGCCGACGTCCTCGTTCAGCGCCGCTTGGTCTCCACACAGTCTCTTCTGCACTGCCGTGAATATCCCGATCAGCCTGTAGCCTCACAAGTTTCTGAGCTACAGTTTCCGTGCCGAGCATCTCCTCATTTGAATCAGACGAGTTCGGGTCTGAATCGGAGGGTGCGTCAGCCTCATTTTCGAAGCTAATTCCCCTCTCATCTGCATCAGCATCCCCATCGGCATCTGCAAGCTCTGCGGACATCGCATCAAGCGCGGCTTCGGCGATGGCCTCAGCTTCGGCTTGGGCTTTAGCTGCCATACGCTCATCCACGGCGTCCAGCACCAGGTCGATGATCGCGTCCGCTTCCTTCTGCGGATCTATAAACACGGCCATCGCAAGCTCGGTCCGCGTCTTCCAACCGTTTGCTTCCAGCAGTTCTGGCCAGTAACGGTCGCGGCGCCGCAGAGACCGTTCCGCGACGTACGTGTCGTCATCGGTCAATATCGCAACAAGTAGCTCGTCAGGGAATTCCGGGTGTCCAATCGCCAGCGGAACGCGTAGCGCCCCTTCAACCCCAAGGTTAGGAATGACCGTTAACCCAATCGAGTACAACCGATCCGCGAGGTCAATCAGAAGCTGATCCGGTTTCGCTTCGAATGTTGGCCACTGGGCGCCATTTTGGGTCTGAATCGCGGAAGACGACGAGGCCGTTTGTTCGTCAAGAAAGACCCCAGCTGCCTCACCACCAGCGCCAGACTCCTGGTTTGCCGCCCCCGCGTCCACGGTTTGCCCCATCTGGGTAACGGGTAGAGGATCCGAACCGGCACTGCCAGATTCGGCCGCAGTGTCGTCAGCTTCAGCAGGAATGCCACTGGCAACCTCGGCGCTAGTCATAAGATCCAACAGCAGTTTGGGCCCGTCGTTAGAGAACCGGTCTTTATCAAACTGCGCGGGGTGTACGGCTGTCACAATGTTCATCTCATCGCCGGCACAGCCCAGCACGCGGGCCAGAAGTTCCAAGCCGCCGGCCTGGGAGATCTCCCCAAAATCGTGCAGTACTCGACCATGCGGCGTTTTCGCATACCCGATAGACAAGATCGCGCGATCGCGCATGATGTCCGTGTTCGAGTTCGGTGTGACAATCACGAACGGGTCAGGTCGTTCCTGCTCGAAGAAGGATTCCAGAGCCGGCGAGGTGGAGACCATCGCATCCAGGTTTTCTCGTATCCGCTCGGCATGCACCTCGTTGAGGGTGAGCACGGCGAGCGACTTCTCCGGATACAACAACGCATGCTCGATGATTATTTCAGTGACCGCTTCAACTTCGGCGGCCGAGGATTCAACGGCCGCTTTGTCGGGCGCGGGCATGCCGCGGCCATCTACGTAAGAAATGGTGAGCTTCGATCCGGCCCTCGGAACCGGTACGGGAACGCCGGTATGTGCAACGCGGTATCGGTTGAACAGACGCCCGACGTACTCATTTACTCGCACAGGTTCGGGGTGGATCTGCGCGGTTACGGTCAGCTGTTGCAGCGCGTCCACGGTTGGCGTCGGATCTGTCAGATCGGCACTGATTACCACCTGGCGTGCGCGTGCAAGCAAAGGCACCAGCTCCGCCAGCGGGAGATGGTTGACATCCTCAAGAACCAAGAGGTCGATGGTCTGCTCCAGCGGTAACAGTTGCGGAACCATAACGGGCACGGTCAGCAAAATCGGGAACATTGCGCGCACGAGCGGCGACGACGCGTATAGAGTTGCCGCAGTGTCGGGCGAAAGTGTTCCGTTGCCGAGGGAGGTGCGTAGTTGCGCTTCTTCTTCAAAGTAGCGCGCCATCTGGTCAACCCGTCGGCGACGAATCTTGTCAGAGGCAACCGCAGCAAGCGACTGCACTTGCTGACGGTCAAGCTGTTGCAACTCACCGATCAGGCTTTGCAGGTTCGCAGGGTCGAAACCACCCAGGCTGGGCACCCGGGTCAGCATGACGCCCAGCGCGGACGCCCACCACGCGAGGTCTAGCTCCTTGTCAACCAGCGAGTCCGGCACGTTGCGCTCACGCAAGTCTTTTACGAGGGCATCAAGGCCGAACTTGTGGAGCGTCTTCATAATTTCAAGGCGTTCCGGAAGTTCGCGCGCCCCGTTAGGGTCGGCATGGAGACGGTCGATGAGCAGGGACAGCTCACCGATGTCGAGACGCTGGAGAGGTCCGTGCGCAGTGGCGAGGTGCGTGTCGAGAAGCTTCAGGTCTTCGCGCACGCTTACGGCCTGTTGTTTTAACTCGTCTAGGTTGGCGGGAACTTTTGGCCACCCGTCAACGGCTTGGTGTTTGCGCCACACGTCGCGTTGGCGCTGCACTTTGCGCAGTTCTTCGTTGAGGTCTTCCACGTAGCGGCCAGGCCGTAGCATGTCTTTTGCGGATTTGACCAAATATTTGCGCTGCCTGCGCTTCATTGGGTAGCCGTGGTCGCGCCTCCATTGTTTAGAGGCGGAGGCGATCACCATATCGGCGATGGGACGTTCAAAAATAGCGGGTTGGAACACGTCCAGCGCTTCACGCACGCCCTCTAGCGTAAGGAGCTGATCTTCCCATTCTTTAAACGTGCTGGCGGGGTGCAACCCGGTTTGCCCGGCCGTCGTTGACATTGCTACGCGCAGTTTTGGCAGTGAGTCGGTGGAGAGCCTCGCAACGATTTCGAGGACGGGGCTGACCTGCTCCGGCGAGGAGATGACGGCGCCAAACCACGCGTCGTGCGCATCGCTCTTGGTGAACATGCCCTGGGCAGAGGCTGTGCGCAGAGCATTTTTTGCTTGGTCGTCCGTGTCTTGCGCGAGGGCGGTTAGCGTATCGGCGGGTAGGCGCACTTTGGTGCGCGGGCCGGGCCTCGTGGAGGTGAGGTCGGTGAGCACCTGGAGGGCGTCGTAGGCAGATACGCCCCATTCGGCTACGGGCCGGTGCAGTTCTTCGGTGTGTTCCGCTAATGATTCGCGTACACGCCGCAACTGCGTGCGCATGAGCTCTATGGATTCGCGGTCTATAAAGGGAGATTCGTCGCGGAATATCCTCTCGAGTTCCGTTACAAGGTTGGATTTCTCATCGCCACTGCTGTCGATGCGCGCCACGGCGTGCGAAAGGCCGGATTCGTCCATGTACCGCCAGAAGGTTTCCCCGCTGTGCTTGTTTGCCCCCACAACGAGGACTTTGCGCCCATTTGCGGCGGCATCCGCAGCAATCGAGGCGAGCATCGGCGTGGGGTTGGCCCCACCTCGCGTATCGAACATGACGTTCGAGCCTGATACGACGGATTCAACGAGGTCTAGCGTTTCCGGTAACTGGTCTCCGATGCCGTGTTCTTTCCACGGGTCGCGGTCGTACGGGTTGGGCTCGCTAAGTTCTTTCTTGATCGCGCTGGCGGCCCGTTTGTTGCCTGCAAGCGCGAGGACGAAGTTGGACCGCAAGAGCGCGTCTGCATTTTGAAGTTCTGTTTGCAGGTCTGATGCGGGGTGTAGGAATAGTGATAATTCCATGCGCTCGTCAGACCTGAATCCGGGCAGGAGGCCAGATAGGGCGCTGCGTAGCCGCGTGATTGCGGGTGCGGCGGTGAAACCATGGGTTTGCCGGGCGGCATTCTCGATCGAGGCGGTGTCTAGTTCGAGGCCGCGAAGGGCAGCGGCTTCGATGAGGCCTGGCGCAACGGTTAGACTGTTGGAGATCCGCACAGTGGGTTCGCCGGCGCCATCGAGTTTAACTTCGGCGGGGCACAGCAGCATGGGGCTGGTGCGGGGGCCGGTTTCGGACTGCCAGACGGCGTGGCCGAATGCCATGTGGATGGGCGCTACGCCGTGTGCGGCGGCAACGTCGCGGGATTGGTTCATAAGGGAGCGAACGGTTGCCCGGGCTCGTTCAGCTTCACTGGGTTCGCGGATGAGGAGCGATAGTGGTGTGGTGCGGAGTGCGAAGAGTTGCGCCATGCCACCGGGGTGCGCATATGTGAGGTCGAGGGTTGACCGCTCCGGGTTTTCGAGGAACTCGCGGGTAACTTCGTTGAGTTCGCGCGCCCACTTGGCTACCGCGTGCCGCATGTCTACTTCGCGAGCGCTGGGAGCGACCGCTTCAACGTCCGCTTTGCGCGTTTTGGCGTCGCTTGCCGCGTCTTGCGCGGGGTGTTCCCTGTTTTTGAAGCCATCGTTGGGCTTCTCATTTAGGGCCATTTCGTCAGCCCGGACCTTCTTAGACCGGTCGGGATCTTGCGATTTTGGGCGAGAGAAAAAACTAGATACCACGATTTCAACACTATCTAAGAGGGCGGACGTGAAGATGTAGGCGCGGCGGGGCCGTTTCATTTCTGCATCTGTCGGGTTTTCAAACGTGACTACCACCACCAACATTTCTTGACATCAAGAGACTTAAGAGTGAGATACTTGTTCTAAATACGCAAAATACCGTGGTTTTGTTCGTTATTCTCGTGATGAACCCAATGGAGAGGAAATCCTGATGGCTACCATCATTTACACTCACACTGATGAAGCCCCCATGCTTGCAACGCACTCGCTTCTTCCTATTATTGAGGCGTTTGCGCGGGCTGCTGGAGTCGATGTTGAGACTCGCGATATTTCTCTTGCGGGCCGCATCCTCGCCGCCTTCTCGGACCGTTTGCCGCCGGAGCAGCAGGTTCGGGACGCGCTTGCAGAGCTTGGCGCTTTGGCGAAGAAGCCAGAGGCTAACATCATCAAGCTTCCTAACATTTCCGCATCCATCCCCCAGTTGAAGGCGGCGGTGAAGGAGCTTCAAGGTCTTGGCTTCGCCCTGCCCGATTATCCTGACTCACCCGCAAATGCGGATGAGGAGGAGGTGAAGGCTCGCTACGATTCCGTGAAGGGTTCGGCAGTGAACCCGGTGCTACGTGAGGGGAACTCGGATCGGCGCGCTCCGATCGCTGTGAAGAATTACGCGCGCAAGAATCCTCACCGCATGGGCCAGTGGAGCATAAGTTCGGCCACCGAGGTGACCACGATGGGCGCAAATGACTTCAAATCCAACGAAAAGTCAATCGTGCTTGATAAGGCTGACACGCTCCAGATTCGTCTGCGCAGCCGCGATGGAGAAACGATTGTACTGAAGGAATCCTTGCCAGTTTTGGAGGGCGAGGTTGTTGACGGCACGTTCATGTCGGTTGCGGCACTTGAGGAGTTCATCGCGAACGAGATCGCGCGCGCGAAAGAGAAGGATGTCCTCTTCTCGGTGCATTTGAAAGCGACGATGATGAAGGTGTCGGATCCGATCATTTTCGGCCACGTGGTGCGTGTTTTCTTCCAGGACGTGTTCGACAAGTTTGGCTCGCAGTTGCAGGCAGCTGGCCTGTCCCCCAATGATGGCCTGGGAACGATTTTCAACGCGCTTGACGAGGGGGAGGTAGAGGACGGCGCGCAGATCCGCAAGGCGTTCGACGACGCGATTGCGGCCGGCCCGCGCCTGTCAATGGTTGATTCGGACCGTGGCATCACAAATCTGCACGTGCCTTCCGATGTCATTATTGACGCGTCGATGCCCGCGATGATCCGCAATGGTGGCAAGCTGTGGGGCCCGAGCGGCGAGGAAGATGACACGATTGCCGTTATCCCAGATTCGTCTTACGCGGGCGTCTACCAAGCGGTGATTGAGGATTGCCAGGCAAACGGCGCGCTTGATCCACGCACGATGGGCACGGTTCCGAACGTGGGCCTGATGGCGCAGAAGGCAGAAGAGTACGGATCGCACGACAAGACGTTCGAGATCCCCGCCGATGGCACCGTAGAGGTTGTGAACGAGGCTGGCGAGGTGCTGATGTCGCACGAGGTGCAGGCCGGCGATATTTGGCGCGCGTGCCAGACGAAGGACGAGCCGATCCGCGATTGGGTGAAGCTCGCGGTGACGCGCGCTCGCCTGTCCTCCACCCCGGCCGTGTTCTGGCTTGATCCTGAGCGCGCCCACGACGCCGCTCTCATTGAGAAGGTGGAGAAGTACCTGCCCCAGCACGACACGGAGGGCCTGTCGATTTCGATCCTCGATCCGGTTGAAGCGGCGAAGCTGTCAGTTGCACGCATGCGTGATGGTTTAGACACGATTAGCGTGACGGGCAACGTGCTACGCGACTACAACACGGACCTGTTCCCTATCCTTGAGCTGGGCACGTCCGCGAAGATGCTTTCAGTGGTGCCGCTAATGAATGGTGGCGGCCTGTTCGAAACGGGTGCGGGCGGATCCGCCCCCAAGCACGTGCAGCAGTTGCTGAAGGAGAACTATCTGCGCTGGGATTCGCTCGGCGAGTTCCTTGCCCTGGCTGAGTCACTGCGCCACCTCTCTCGTTTTGACAACAACCCGCGCGCACAGATCCTCGCTTCTGCACTCGATGAGGCTACGGAGATGGTGCTCAGCGAGGGCAAGTCTCCGGCGCGTAAGCTCGGCCAGATCGATAACCGCAGTTCGCACATGTGGCTGGCGGTGTATTGGGCACAGGCTATGGCTAACCAGACTGAGGACGCGGACCTCGCCCGCGCTTTTGCTCCCGTTGCGATTGCGTTGCGCGAGAACGCGGACAAGATTAACGACGAGCTCATCGCCGTGCAAGGACATCCGGCAGACATCGGCGGCTACTACCGTCCGAACCCGGAGAAAACCTCTGCGGTGATGCGTCCGTCATCGACGTTGAACCAGATTATCGATCAGCTACGCAAGTAGCCGACTTTGGCCTCGCAGTACCAGCTAGTCTCACGAGGCTGTAGCTAGCTGACCAGGCGGCGGGGAACTCTAAACTGGGTTCTCCGCCCTTGGCCGCATGCAGGTTTGCCTTTATGCGAGTCGGGTTCACCAGCTTGCCCGCGCCCCGCTCCACGCAAGGTAATCCCCTCGGGATTTGCTGGAGGATGCACCTACGGGGCTGGTACTTCCACCACGGGGCACTTGGAGAGCACGTCGATCATGGCTTGCCGTTCCTTTTCTTTCACGCTCAGCCCCCATACGTGTTTCACGTGGACTTGGCGGGCCACATACGCGCAGTGGTAGTCAGAGTTTTCAGGGAGCCATTTGTCTGCCGTCAGATTCGCTTTTTCTTCGTTGGCTTGCCCATCTACGGCTAACAGGTTTTGCGGGTCGTTAGCGAACTGTTCCCGCTTGGCTAAATCCCACTGCCAGGCGCCCGCGAACCAGGCGTTGGACAGCGGTACAACGTGGTCGATTTGAACCAGCGGTGACGTTGTATCTCCGCGTTCAAAATACAGCGTGTTGCCCGTGTACGGATCGTTCAAGATCCCGGCAGCCACTACACAGGTTGAGTTACGGCGAAAAACCACGCGATCCATGTCGCGCGCCAATATGTCATTTCGCGTATCGCACCCGTTCATGTCCACGTCAGCCCATGGCTCGCCAAACTCCGCGCGATCGTAGGGCGGCGCATCCACCCACCCGCTAACTTCAAGCGCCAAAAGTTCGTCGCGTACTTTCGACACGGGTACGTCTTCAGCCGCCGACCTGTCAAGATGCATCACTCCAGCCCAGATAGCTGCGGTTACGCCGATTGCGAGCAAAACAAATAGTACGAGGGCGTCGCCGGGCTTCATCTTTTTCACATAGATCACCATGCCTGGCTTTGCCTTGAAAAGCTACTTGGAACTGACGAGGTGTGTATGGCCCAGCCTACGAGGATGGTGTGGATAGACGCCTAAAGGGCCTTATCTTCGAATAGCGGGAGCTCTGCGACTGTGGGTTGCGCGTCGGACTGAAGCCGCCCATACGTGTCAACGTCGATCCGCTGCCCATCGATGAGGAACTTCTGACGCTCCGTCCCCTCCTTAACGAAGCCCGCATTTTTAGCTACGGCACCCGAGGCGGGGTTATTCACCCGATGGCCAAGTTCGAGACGCTCCAGGCCGCGCGTTGTCAGCGCCCAGTTGGCAACCGTCGCGGCGGCCCGACTCATCCATCCGCGACCACGGGCGGCGTCTGTCATCCAATACCAAAACCAGCCGCTCAGGTTCTCCTCGTCAGCAGACACGCATACGAGGCCAACCAGGATGTCTGCTTGGACGATGGCCCACGCCTCATGAGGCGAGTCCGGTTTGATCAGCGCATCGGTATAGGCCTGCGCTTGCGCCAGCGTCAAGACATCTCCTTGCCGCGTCATATCGGCATTGGACGTGAAAGCCCGATAAACCTCGGGCGCATCGGATGCGCGGAGTCGGCGCAAACCCACGGCAGGAACTTCGCAGTTTTCTTCCATTAAAGCCTCACCAGGTTTCACCATTTCATTGAAATGAAGCCGTTTAAGTGCCCCCGAGACGATTCGAACGTCCGACACCCGCTTTAGGAGAGCGGTGCTCTATCCCCTGAGCTACGAGGGCTCAACCTGAAAAAGCCTACCACGAGTGAGCGCCGGCACGTGAATGCGCCGGCACCAAGTGATTAACGGCAGGCGTTAGCGCCGCTCCCACGCAGTGGCCGAGTTTGCAGAGTCGTTACCGCGTGCGGACGGCACGGTCATAACCGGGCAGGTGGAGTGAGTTAGTACGATTTGCGAGGTTGATCCGAGCAACAGGCCAGCAAACCCGCCTCGTCCCCTCGTCCCTACAACCACGAGGTCAACAGCGGTTGAAAACTCGGTCAGAAGCTCCGCAGGCGACCCGTCAATGATGTGTCGCTTAACCGTCACATCGCGGTTGCCAACCACCTTGTCGCATGCCGCGGCAAGCTCTTCTTCCATTTCTTCGTAGAGGCGCTCCCTGTCGATGGTTGTAGGCACCCAAGAGAGCATGCCAGCACCCGTGGCGATGGGAACAGCGGCGATGGCATCAACCTGGGCGCCCCACAGCGCGGCCTCATCAACCGCCTTTTCGAGGGCGCTGTGAGCGGTACGTGACCCGTCAACGCCAGCAACGATGCGCTTAATAGGCCAGAAAGGAGAACCAGACGTGTGGCGCGGAACCACAACGACGGGGCATTTCGAATGGGCGGGAAGCGCTGACGATACGGTGCCAAGAAGCCTATCCGCAATACCGCCGCCCCCGCGCGACCCGACGACAATCAGATCTACTTCTTCCGATAGTTGCACGAGGACGCTCGTGGCGTCTCCAGGCTCAGTAGTGCCGGTAACTTCGGTGAGGCCGTGGCCGCGAAGCCGCTCCAACCCGTGATCAACTGCTTTTTGTGCACCCTGTTGGAGGGCGTCATCGTCAAGGGCGGCGTATCCCCCATCTAGGGCGGCTGCCGAATACGAGGCGAGGGCGTAGGTACACACAACGTGAACGAGCGAGCCGTCTTCTTTCGCGCGAGCCGCCGCCCAGTCGAGTGCCATGTTGGCCTCTGCAGACCCGTCTACCCCCACGAGGATTACTTTCTGCCCAGCCATTGTTGCCTCCCTTGTAGCTTTCTCCTCTATTTTGCACACAGTTTGCTAAAAATGTGAGCCGTACTGAACGGGTTTACTTTTTGGGTACAAAAAAATCCCAGCCTATCGCTGGGACTTTTTCGTCAAACCTTAGAGGCGCACGTAGCTCGGAGCTCCGTAAACCGCAGCGTATTCAACGCTTCGGCCAGGTGCGGGCGAGTGAATCATCATGCCGTTACCCGCGTAGATACCGACGTGGCCGCCGTAGTAAACGATGTCACCAGGAGCCGCTTCGGACGCCGGAATGTGCGTGCCAGAAGCACCGATTCCGTAGGAGGAGTGCGGGAGGCTGTAGCCGAGCTGTCCGTATACGTAAGAGACAAGACCGGAGCAGTCGAAACCACTCGGAGAAGCGCCTGCCCAAACGTAAGGAACACCAATGTACTGCGCGGCTACACCAACAGCTGCGGAAGTGCTAGCCGACGGAATAGAAGCCGGAGCGGCCTGAGCCTGCTGGAAAGATTCCCGCTCATATCCACGGTCAGCAGCCTGATCGCGACCGTTAAGAGGGTTTTCTTCAACTACCTCTTCGACAATCTCAACGCTTACCGATAGGTCGTCACCGGATGCCCATGCGAGGTCTGCCGGAGCGGTGAGGACGGGATTTGCTTGCGCAATGCGACCTTCCTGAATGGTGGGAGGCGCTTTGGGAGCGAGGTCTAGAGCCGAGTCAGGAGCTGCAGTTGCGATACCACCACTAAGGACGGTGAGTGCAAGTCCGGTTGCGGAAACCGATGCAACGCCGCGTACGGGGCTGAGCGATTCAGTAATGTCCGTTAGGGGCGTTACGGGACGGCATGCTCGGCGGTGCCGTGCCTCGATCTTCTTAGCCAAAATATTCTCCCTTAGAAGGTGCCTTATTTAGGTTTTTGAATAACAAGTTCACTTTAACCAACTTGCACCCAAAATGTCACGTAACGATAACGAAGTTGTGAACAGTTCCACTTATTGCTTGCTCACCTGAACGAATATGTGCGGCTCAGCCCATTGCGGAACAGCCACGGATCCCTTTCCTTTCGCGGATTTGCCGTGTTGAGACAGCATCAGCTCCCCGTCCTTGAGGGTGATCGAGATCTCATCGCCTGGTCTCATTTTGATATCGTCTAGGGCGCTCAGCGCACCCACTTCCGATTGCACAGGCTCGCCCAGGCGGGCAAGTTCGGCGGTCTTCGATTCGCCTTCTGCGAGGGTGGTGTGAACGTCAGCAAGGCTGATTAGGCCTTCGGGCAACTCCCATTCGCCGGGCACCGGGTTGCCATATGGGTCTTTCTTGGTGCAGTCCAAGATTTCTTTGAGCCGCTGTTCAACCCGGTCTGACATCACGTGCTCCCACCGGCATGCCTCTTCGTGCGCGAGCGACCAGTCAAAGCCGATGACATCCACCAGCAGGCGTTCAGCCAGACGGTGCTTGCGCATGACTTCGACTGCCATGTCCTCGCCCTCATCGGTCAAAGTGAGGGTGCGATCCTCTTCAACTATCACGAGGCCGTCGCGTTCCATCCGCGCGATGGTTTGAGACACGGTGGGGCCAGAATGTCCGAGGCGCTCAACGATGCGTGCCCGCATGGGGGTGATTCCATCTTCTCCAAGCTCGTAGATGGTTTTCAAATACATCTCGGTCGTGTCGATCAAGTCACGCATTCTTTTCCCCGTCTTGTTGTCTGTGCACTGGAACGCGCGCACGCGCCGCGCCCTATTTGGTCCATTTATTGACCTGTTGCCATAAATGAACCATATTCGACTAGATTCTTCAGTATGGCGACCAAAATACAGATTCCATTTGATCTTTTACCTAAAGATGGGCGTTTCGGCTCAGGGCCTTCGCTTGTACGTAGGGAACAAATTGACCGTTTGGCGGACGGGAATACGCCAAGGTCCCCTTACCTAATTATGGGTACGAGTCATCGAAAGCCACCGGTGCGCAACGTTGTTGGGGAGGTGCGCGAGATGATTGCGCGCCTATTCAACATCCCCGACGGGTACGAAGTTGTGTTGGGTAATGGTGGTTCCACAGCGTTTTGGGCGGTAGCTACGACTTCGCTGATTAGAAAGCGCTCCGCGCACGCGACGTTTGGCGAGTTCGGTGCAAAGTTTTACGAGGAGGCCGCCCGCGCCCCGTTCTTGGACGAGCCGGCGCGTTTTGACGCTCCTGCCGGGCAGCTTGCAACAGTTGAACCGGTTGCGGATGCGGACGTGTACGCGTGGCCGCACCACGAGACGTCCACGGGCGTTATTTCTCCCGTGGAGCGCACACCGGGAGGCCTGTGCTTGGTGGATGCAACTTCGGTTGCCGGCGGGGCCAGCGTGGATATTGCGCAAACGGACGCCTACTACTTTGCGCCGCAAAAGTGTTTTGGCTCTGACGGCGGTATTTGGTTTGCGATCCTCTCCCCCGCAGCGATTGAACGCGCCCAGCAGTTGCACACTGATGCGGACAGGTGGATGCCGCAGTTTTTGGATCTTTCTATCGCGATTGATAACTCGCGCAAAGATCAGACGCTGAACACTCCCGCCCTCGCTACGTTGCTAATGATGCACGCGCAACTTGAGTGGATGCTGGCCCTGGGCGGTTTGGACGCTACGGCAAGGCGGTCGAAGGCGTCAACGGATTTGATTTACATGTGGGCTGAGCACAGCAAGTTTGCCTCTCCCTTTGTTATCGATCCTGCGTTGCGTTCTCCGGTTGTGGCCACCATTGATTTCGAGGGCGTGGATGCGTCCGTAGTTTCGCGGGTGTTGCGTGACAACGGGGTGGTTGATGTAGATCCGTACCGCAAGCTGGGTCGCAATCAGCTACGCATTGGCGCGTTCCCGTCGGTGAATCCGCAAGATGTTTCGGCCCTGCTACGCTGTATCGACTTTGTGGTTGAGCGCCTGTAGCAGCCCGCCCGGCGTTTAGCTTTTGATTTATGAGGCTTATTCGCCCCTATCGAGTAATTTGAGTAAGAGGCCCCACCAGCTGACGTTGTCGGGGCCTCTTGACTGCTCTTAAAGGCTTGCTAATCCGCGGGCTGGTCTCCACCAGCTTCGAGGTCGCGGGCTCGCTCGCGCGGACCGTAGGTGGTGATGGGACGGCGAGACCAGCTGGCCTTTATGCGCACGTCCCAGGATTTGATTGCCCAGATGGCGGCGGCAACGGATACAACAACTGCGGCAATGCCACCCACGGCCAGTGACCAGGGCCCGCCCCAGGTGTCGGCAACCCAGCCGATGATGGGCGCGCCGATGGGCGTGGACCCCATGTAGACCATGAGGTAGAGCGACATGACGCGCCCGCGCATTGCGGGGTCGGTGGAGATTTGGATGGTCGCGTTGGCAGACGTGATCATAGTGAGCATTGCCAAGCCCGTGGGGATGGCCATGATCGCAAATATTTCATAGGTTGGCGCAAGCGCGAGGGCGATGTCGCATATCCCAAAGAGGAATGCGGAGATCACCACGAGGCGGACGCGCGGGAACTTTCGCCGTGCGGCAAGGAGCGCGCCCGTTAGCGAACCGATAGCCATGAATGATCCGAGGATCCCGTACTCACCGGCGCCTTTGCCGTATACTTCGGTGGCCATGACAGCGGAGGTGAGCTGGAAGTTCATTGCGAATGCGGACACGGTTCCAGCCACTATCATGATGACCACGATGTCGGTGCGGCCCATCACGTAGCGAATACCCTCTCGTATCTGCCCGCTTTCACGTTTCACGCGACTGGCGGGGGTAAGCAGGTTCTTATTCATCAATGCAACCGCAGTTACGGGCGCAGCAAATAGAAGCAGGTTGACGATGAATACCCAGCCTGGCCCTACCCATTCGATGACGAGGCCAGCAAGGGCAGGCCCGATTAGCCGAGCCACGTTGAATGCTGCTGAGTTGAGGCCAACCGCATTGGGCAGGGAGCTGAGCGGCACGAGTTCAGAAACGAAGGTTTGGCGGGCGGGCGCGTCGATGGTCGAGAGTATGCCAGCAAGGAATGCGAGTACGTACACGTGCCACAATTGCGCCGTGTTGGTAAGAATGAGGATGCCCAGGATTAGCGACATGAGGCCGATCATGCCCTGCGTGAATTGGATGAGGTTCCTGCGATTAACGCGGTCTACGATCACGCCAGCCCACGGGCTGAACAAAAGGATGGGTAAGAATTGCAGGGCCGTGGTGACCCCGATCGCGGTGGCAGAACCTTGGGAGAGGACGGTGAGTACCACCCAGTCTTGCGCGATGCGCTGCATCCACATGCCGGTGGAGGAAATGATGTTGGCGCCGAACCATAGTCTGTAGTTGAAGTACTTCAATGATTCGAACGTTTTGGACACCTCGTATACCTCCTTTTTCAATAATGCCAGCATCGTTTACACGCCGCTACGTCAGAGAGGGAGCCGGGTTACCCGTCTTGTTCTGTGAACGTTTAGGCCTCTCACCCCGTGCAAGAGGCGCCCGGTTCCTCCTTCTTCCGCTTTGCGTTCGCATAATGGAGCGCAAATTCTAATGCGGCTCGCGAAGAGGTTAGCTTCGCGAGCCACGCCGAGTATTGGGCTGTAGCTATGGGCGTTGTCCAGGATCAGTCTGATCCGTTGCCCGTAGCGGGAGTTTACGCTCCGAGCACAGCTTGGATGGGGCCAAGCACGAAGTAAATCGCAAACAGTATGGAAACGATCCACATGAGCGGCTTAACTTCCTTTGCCTTGCCAACTGCCACTGCGGCAACCACGTAGGTGATGAAGCCGGTGCCGATACCCACCGAAATGGAGTATGCGAAAGGCATGAACGCGATCGTGAGGAACGCCGGAATTGCAATCTCTGGCTTCTTCCATTCGATGTCTAGCACCTGCGTCATCATGAGGAATCCCACGAACACGAGGGCGGTTGACGCAGCCTCGGTTGGCACTAGCTCCACGACGGGTGCGAGGAAGATGGACAGCAGGAAGAGGATGCCCGTTACCACGGAGGCGAGGCCAGTGCGCGCGCCTTCCCCAACGCCTGCCGAGGATTCGACGTAGGACGTGTTGGAGGAGGTGCCTGCCAGACCGCCGGCGATAGCGGCGAGCGAGTCGATGACGAGGATCTGACGCGAACGCGGCGGGGTGCCGTTCTCGTCAAGTAGGTCACCTTCAGCGCCAATCGCAACCATGGTGCCCATGGTGTCGAAGAAGTCAGCGAGCATGAGGGAGAAGATCAGAAGTACGACCGCGAGCGGGCCGAGCTTACCAAACGCGCCGAATAGGTCGAATGCGCCGAGCGACGAGAAGTCGGGAAGCGAAACCGGGGAGCCAGAAAGCTCGGGAACGGTGACGCCCCAGCCGGTCGGATTATCTTCCGTCTTTGGTCCGATTGAGGCGATGGCCTGAATGATGACGGCGAGTACGGTGGACGAAATGATACCGATGAGGATCGCGCCGCGAACCTCACGCACATAAAGCACGATGGTTAGCATTAGGCCAACTACGAACACGAGGGCCGGCCAGCCGGCGAGCGAACCGTCAATGCCCAGCTGAACGGGAGTGCCGCCAGGCCGGATAATGCCCGCGTTAATAAGGCCAACGAAGGCGATGAACAGGCCGATACCAACCGAAATTGCAACCTTGAGCTGGTTCGGTACGGCGTTAAAGACGGCCTCGCGGAATCCGGTTAGAACCAGGATGGTGATGAGGATGCCTTCCCAAACGATCAGGCCCATTGCCTCTTGGAAGGTGAGGCCCGAACCGAGAACGAGGGTGAACGCAACCATGGCGTTCAAGCCCATGCCGGCCGCGAGCGCCATCGGGTAGTTAGCAACAAGGCCCATGAGAATTGTCATGACGCCTGCTACGAGTGCCGTGGCCGCCGCGATGGTGGGGATCGTTAGAGATCCGTCTTCAGGGAATGCGGAGGATAGGATGATGGGATTAAGAACGAGGATGTAGGCCATTGCGAAGAAGGTGACAAAGCCACCGCGTACTTCACGACCAATTGTGGAACCGCGTTCAGTGATGTGAAAGAAACTATCTAGCTTTGAGCGCTGTGCAGTATTGGTACTCACAGGTTAATGGTCTCACTGTGCTCGCTTTTTTGATTGGACTCCCACCATGTGGACACCGGGTAGCGGGGGTCACATTTTCCGCGTGTTTTCGGGTTTTAGAGATCAGTGATGACCTCTAGGTCCATTTCGTTCACGCGCGGTGGTACTACGTTCCAATGGCTACCGTTTTCCTGCACGTCGGTTTCGGAGTGGGCGCCGCACGCGTACGTGAGGGGCACGAGGCGGCCGTCATGGCCGGACCACTCGTTAGAGCAGACACCAAAGCTCTCTCCCAGCTCGGAGCGCAGGGCTACGAGGAATCCGCAGGATGCGCACGTGGATTTCGAATCGGTCTTGTTCACCCTGGCGCGGGTGCGCCTGCGCCACCGGGTGCGCGCGGCGTCGATTCCTTCCGGGGAGAGGGTGCGTACGCGCGAGAGCGGTGGTTCGTCTGACCCGTACTTGGAGTCGCGGATCAAGGTGAGGCGCGGATCCTCCTGGCGGTACGGCAGTACGTCTGATGGGGAGACATCGGACGGACGCAAGCGTTCCTCCCACGGCACCCATTCGGGTGCGAGGAGGGCCCCTTGGCCGGGCAAGAGGTCAATTTCGGATACGGTGACGCGCCGCGCTCGCGGAACCCTGGATACGGTTACCGCCCAGTGCCAACCCTGGTAGCCCTCTTTGTTTGCAGCAAAGAAGTGCGTGAGCAGGCGCTCACCTTCGGCGCGGTAACCGAGATGTTCGCCAATTTCGCTTGGTTCAACGACTTCGAGGACGATATCAAGGGTCTCGCTTACCGCGTCTTTTAGGATCTTGTCGGCCGCTACCGCAGGCTCGTTCTTTTCGTTTTCAGGCATCAAAATCATCCGCTACAGCGCGGAGCAGGTCCGCGATCTTGTCAGAGTTATTCGGGTATTTCCCGTGGCGGAGCGAGCCGGATGCGGCGTCGAGTACCTTAATTAGGTCTTCAACTAGCCCAACCATTTGCTGCGGCTTGCGCCGGCTGAGTTTACTTATGGAGGGCGAGGACTGCAGGATCTCTACGAACATTGCCTGCGCCCCTTTGCGGCCGTCAACTACGGAGTATTCAACGCGAGTGCCCCCCTTCGGCGCGCGGACGCCTTCGGGCAGTGCGGATGCATGGAGGAACACGGATTCACCGTCGTCTCCTTCGATAAATCCGAATCCCCGATCCGCGTCGAAGAATTTCACCTTGCCGGTGGGCACTGGGGCCTCCTAAGTCTGCTTTTCTCGCTTCTGTTGTTACGTCTTGCCCCTATGATAGTGCGAGAGACATTATCATCGCCAAGGGGTAGCGCATTTGCGCTGAAAGTTGGTTGGTGTGGCGCATCGCAGTATTGATGAGGGAGGCCACGTGAACACGGTGGTTTGGTTGTTTGGCGCGGGCGCGGCGCTCATGGTCGTTGCGGTTGTCGTTGTAGTTTCTGCGCGACATTCTCGCAATCAGCAGCGCGGCGAGGCCCCCGCCGCAAGCTTTGAAGAGGCACCTACATCTGCACTGTCCCCCTCCAGCAACGCTACGGCCTCGCCCACAGAACCAGCGCGAACCGTTGCCAGCAAATCAGCCGAAGTTCACCCGGCCGCCACCGATTCGGATAAAGAGGGGGAATCCACTTCCTCTGAAATCGAAATCGAAGCCGAGGGCCAAAGCGAAGAAGATGCAAACGAAGTATTAACGCCTGCGGCGGATCCGCTAAGCGCATTTGACCTGGACGGCGCAATCCGACAAATGCGCCGCGAGTACTGGGCTTCGCGGTGGATGTTTGGCGAGGACGCGTGTGCAGATTTGCGGTTCGCGCTGGGCCGGGCTCGCGCGCTTGCGGCGCCTTGTTTGGCCGACGTGACCGTGGTGGAGGGCAAGGCCGAGCTTCCCACAGGTTGCACGCGGATGAATGCTGCGGTGTTAGCTCTTAAAGAGCCGGCCACGCCGCTACGCACCCTGCGGGCAAACAAGTACGCGCACGCCCTTGCGGCCTACCGGACAGACGAGCCCGCTACGGTTAACCCGCATCGCGCCTCGGTTCGTGCGGGCCGCTACGTGAGCCCGGATCCAACGTATGGCCTGGCCCGTCTTGCCAGCGAGATTAAGGAGGGGCTTGCCGTAGCCCGCCTGGAGGTTGCGAAGGTCTCCCCCACTGCGGGTTCTGAGGTTTCTGCGCGCATGCGCGCCGGCTTGGCTCACGCACAAAAGCTCGTGTCTGAATCCGTGCAGGCGCTGTCCGCCCTGCAGAACCCATCTGCTACAGATCTGTTGCAGATTGAGGCTGAACTGCTACAGGCGGTGTGGATCCGCCGCGCGATTGATTTAACGGGCAAGTATTTGCCAGCCAAGGAATGGGCGCGCGTGGCGGGCAATGACGAGGAATGGACCCGCCTGGCGATCCTCTCAACGCGCCTGGCTGAAGTCCTGATTGATTTGCGTGGAAATGTAGAGGTTGAAAACTTGAAGAAGCTCGCGGGATGCCTCGTCTTGCTCGAGGCCGGCCCGCAAAATGAACGCCCCATCTTACCGGCGCGCACGTGCGAGCAGATCACTAAAACGTGTGAACAGATCGCGCTTATAGTGAGCGAAGTTTGAGTTTTGAACTGACAGGGGCGTGCTTTTACGCAAAACTAAGGGTATGAAGAAGCGCTCTGTACTGATAGCTGTCGCAACTGCCCTGCTCATGTTTTTGCCGTCAACGGCAAGCGCTGCGGTGCGCATCGATGATTCTCACGTGATTGATGAGGTTGGGGTTCTGGACGCCGAAACTAAGGCCCAGCTTGAAACCGTGACCACAACTTCGGTGGATTTCCCGTTCTACATGGTCATTACGAAAGACTGGGACGGCTCATCACCCACCTCGTGGTGTTCGCGGTTGGGGGACGACAACCCGTCACTGCCTGCGTCAGCGGTGGTTTACGCGATTGCAACAGAACTTGGCGAGTACAACATTTGTTTGGGACCCGCCGCTCCTGTTGATTCGTCGCGGGCAAACTCTGCGGCGGCCGCGGGATCTTCAAACCTACGTGGGGGTATAACGCCCGAAAACCTGACAGCCGCGTTGTCCGACACCTCCAGACTCCTGTCCACCAGCGAGAACGGCTCAAGTGGTACCTCGGATGATGGTTACGATAGCGATTTTGCGGACAGGGTCTTACTCATCATAGTTTTCATAGGCTTTATCGGCTTCGTTCTCATCGTTGTAGCAGCTCAACGAAACGCGAAGAAGCACCTGCGTCAGACCAGTAAGCACCGCGCAGAGCGCCTGGAAGATCGCATTAAGAAGCTGAATGTTTCAATGATGCAGACCGACGACGCGGTTCGAGCAGCAAGAGAAGACCTGGCATTTGCTCAGGCTCAGTTTGGCGAGCTGGAAACCACGGAGTTTGCGCAGGCATTGGATGAGGCTAGCTCTATAATGACTAAGGCCTTCAAGAAGCAGCCCGAGATGGAGTCGGAAACCAACCCCGACGAGCAGACCAAGCTGGTTGACTCACTAGAACAAGATCTAGCTCGGGTGAACACAATTTTGGACGCGCAGGCTAAGCGTTTTGGCGAGCTACGGGATGTCGAATCTAATATCGATTCGAATATTTCGAGTATTGACCAGCGCATTAGTGAGGCGCACGAACGGGTTGGTCATGCTCAGCTGGAGATCAAGTCGCTTCGCCTCACGTATTCCGATCAGGTTTTGCAATCCATTTTGGACAATCCAGACGAGGCAAACCGTCTGCTCGATGCGGCGAGCCAAGCGCTAGCCGAGGCAAAGGCTAGTAAGGATTCGGATCGTAAGACGAGCGTATTCCACGTGAATCTTGCGCTACGCGCCCTCACGCAGGCACTTTCTCAGATCAATGAGGTCATGAGCGCAGAAGCGAACCTGAACGATGCTAAGAACAAGCTTGCCCAAGCGATTGGCTCAATCTCGTCGGACCTGGAAGACGTTCAGCGTCTTGCCCACAACCAAGCCTCGTTTGGCCCGCTGGTTGAAGATGCTCACCGCGCTATCGAACATGGGAATGCCGCCCGTCGGGGCGGGGCGGATCCATTGAGCGCGCTCACTGAACTTCACGAAGCCGAGGATGCCCTCGACAACGCATTGCTACCACTACGCAACGCAGAAGAAAAGCAAAATCGCACCAATGCTCGCTTGGATCGTAGATTCGCGGAGGTAGACGCCGCGATTGTCCGTGCGGACTCGCACGTTTCCGCCCACCCGTTCAGCGCTAGTTCACAGGCGCGAACTCTCATCGCGCGAGCTAAGGCCAAGCGCGCAGAGGCCGCGAAGGTCGCGCCTTCCTCCCCTATGGAAGCCCTGGATTTGCTCGCTGACTCGCTCGTGCTTGCAAACCGGGCACTCGATTCATCTTCCGGCCCCACGCCTCCGTCCGGTTCGGGTGGTTCCAATGGAGGGATCGACCTCACGTCGCTGATTTTAGGCGGGCTTTTGTTTGGGAACGGATCAAACAACAATTACGGTTCCAGCTCGCGCGGCGGATTCGGGTCGGGCGGATCGAGCAGTTTTGGAGGCGGGTTCAGCTCCGGTGGTTTCGGCGGTTTCAGCGGAGGTTTTAGCTCGGGCGGCTCCGGCAAGTTCTAATTTGACGCGCGGAGAATCGTGCGCCACATATATACTGAAGACGTACGTTTGTGCGCGTATTGGGCGCCAAGCCCCAGCGTTTTCCATGAAAGGACATCAACATGGCAGAGAAGCAGTCGATACTAGGCCGCATTACACAACTTGCTAAGGCGAATATCAACGCCCTTTTGGATCGCGCTGAGGATCCAAAGAAGATGCTTGATCAGCTTGTTCGCGACTACACGAACTCGATCGCAGAGGCCGAGGAGGCCGTCGCGCAGACCATCGGTAACCTCCGTCTTGCGCAGGCCGACTACGACTCCGACGTGGCGGCAGCGAAGGAGTGGGGCGAGAAAGCTGCGGCCGCTTCTGCCCGCGCCGACGCCGCTACCGATCCGGCTGAGGTTGATAAGTGGAACAACCTAGCCAAGGTAGCTCTTGGCAAGCAGCTTAACTACGAGAAGTCGGCGCAGAACGCGGAACCGATGATTGCAAGCCAGACTGAGGTAGTAGACAAGCTAAAGCTTGGCCTGGCCCAATCGAAGGAAAAGCTGGAGGAATTGAAGCGCCGCCGCGACGAGCTGGTGGCCCGCCAAAAGACGGCTGCCGCGCAAACCAAGTTGCAGGATACGGTCAGCTCTATTAACGTGCTTGACCCCACCTCGGAGCTTTCGCGCTTTGAGGATCAGATTCGTCGCGAAGAGGCGCTGGCTCAGGGCCGCGCTGAGGTTGCCGCTGATTCTTTCGCATCCCAGTTCGACGAGCTGGACAACTTGGGTGAGCAGTCCGAAATTGAGGCTCGCTTGGCCGCTCTAAAGAAGAAGCCTTAAACCTTTAGGCACAAGACTTCAACTACATATTTCAACTACATGGGTGGGGCTTTTGCCCCACCCATTGAAAGCATCAAAATGGATCCGCTTACTTATCTAATAATTGACGGTGAAAACATTGACACCACGCTTGGTGTCTCGGTGCTAGATCGCAAACCCGCTTCGGAGGAGCGCCCTCGGTGGGATCGCGTTCTAACTTCGGCTGAGGAGCTGTGGAACCAACCGGTAAAGGGCCTGTTTTTTCTAAATGCTTCTTCGGGTTATATGCCGATGAACTTCGTGCAGGCGCTACTCGCAATGCGTTACCGTCCGATCCCTCTGGCGGGCATACCGGATGATCAAGTGGTTGATCAGGGCATTAAAAGGACGCTGAACGCGATCGGTGAACGCGGCTACGGGGACGTGATTTTAGCCAGTCATGACGGCGATTACGAGCCGGAAATCAAGCACCTGCTTGAAGTTGGCCGCCGCGTAGGGATCCTCGGTTTTCCCGAGTTCATCTCGTCAGGTTTGCACGATCTGACCGACGAGGGCTTGGAGATCATCGATATCGAGCACGGTATCGACGCATTCCAGGTGCGCCTGCCTCGCTTGCGAATTATCGATCTGGAGGACTTCGACCCGTACGAGTTCATCTAGCAGTGCGCACGGAAAAAATCGGTTAGTGAGGGCGGTTTGCAACAGGGGTTGGAGGCCGCCTTTGCTTTACGCATTGCGGCTCGCGCCGGCCCCACTGCGCCGGTGTCCTAAAGATGCAAGATCATGCGAGTGTTGCCTAGGGTGTTGGGTTTAACGGAGGCGAGTTCGAGGAATTCGCGCACACCGTCATCGTGGGTGCGTAACATTTTTTGGTAAACATCTACCCCCACAGCCATGCCTTCAAACGCTTCAAAACCGTGCCGAGCAAAGAAATCCACGGCGAATGTCAGGCAGAAAACACGTTTTAGTTGCAGGTCGCGCGCCCGCGCGATGAGGGCGTTTAATATCAGCGAGCCCACCCCACTTCCACGCACGGTTGGGGCAGTGGCAAGGGTGCGCACTTCCGCAATGTCATCCCAAAGGACGTGGAGGGCGCCGCACGCTATTACTTCGCCGTCTCTTTCGGCGACGATGAACTCTTGGATGTCCTCAAAATAGGCAATGAGCGGCTTGTCTACGAGGATTTTTTGTTGCACATACGGCTTGGTGAGGTTCCAGATCGCGCGGGCGTCAGCCGGGCGGGCAAAGCGCAATTGCACTTTGCCCGCAACGGTCTGGATCGTTTGGTTAAGCATCCCCTCCAGTATGGCTAACGCAGGCCGGTAGTGCGCGCGCGTTCCAGCACTCGGCGGGCGGTGCGGTCATCAACCACCAGGTCGGTGACAACGCCGGCTCGCAGCGCGCCAATGAGGGGAATAGCCTTAGCTTCACCCGCAACCACGCAAAGGCGCGTGGGAATGGTTTTTAGCAGACTCGGGGTGGGGCCGGACGCGCGCCGGTTTATGGCCATATCTTCGTAGGAGCCGTCCTCGCGGATGAGCACGGTACAAATGTCTCCCACAACGCCCTCGTTGCGCGCTTCGGCAATCTCGGACGGGTCGAGGAATCCCGCAGAGTACACGTGGGAGGGCACGTCACCACCGAAGGCACCCACGCCAAACACCGCCACATCAACTTTGGAGATGAGATCCACAACGGTCTTGACGGAGCGTTCGCGCCACATGGCCTCTTTGGTTTCTTCATAGTCAAAGAAGGCAGGCACCGGGAAGTGCACCATGGAGGCGCCCAGGGCGTCCGCTGCCCGCGAGATGGTGGTATCGATGTAGTTAACGCCCGTGCCCGATGCGCTGGCGGCACCGTTCATTTGCACCACCGTGGTGTTATCGATGTTCACCGGAGTGAGGTTGCGGGCAACCTCAGCGGTGGTATTGCCCCACGCAATACCGATCTTGCTACCGGGATGGATAAAATCAAGTAGGCGTTCGGCCGCAACTTTAGCCACGGAGTCGAGGCGGTTCACTCCAGTGTCGTGGTCGCGCACGCGCACAACGGTTGAGCGGACGCCGAAAATCTGGTTGAGTTCGCCAGCTAGCGTGCCGCGTTCGCCGGGGGCTGGCGCCACAGTAATGCGGACGAGGCCGGATTCGCGGGCGTATGCGAGTAGTCGCGACACGGATGACCTGGAAACTCCGAGGTGACGGGCGATCATTTCCATGGTTTCGCCCTGCAGGTAGTACATTGATGCAGCTTCGTGCGCATCGTTATCACGTATGCTCATTCTTCATAGTTTGCCATGCACGGCTGTTCAATTCAGGCGGTTAGGAGTTCATATGTGCAATCTATGCCACATTTTTGGGATACAACTAGCTATTGATGCTGCTTTACTGATGGCCAGATAGTATTTTCCGAAGCCTAACTGCAAACCGGTGACCTGATCGATTTGCGGTGCAAATCTCAAAGATGAACGATAGACTTCGTGATGCATGGCACAAAAGTGCAGCGACACAGGTCAACGCTTGTTGATTCGCCCATTCATTCAACTGTTTACACAAGGAAGTGAAGGTAAACATGAGCGAAAAGAAGTACGTACTTGCCATTGATCAGGGCACTACGTCATCTCGCGCGATTGTATTCGACCACGATGGTGAGATCATTTCGGTAGGACAGCTCGAGCACGAGCAGATCTTCCCGAAGGCCGGCTGGGTAGAGCACAACCCAATCGAGATTCGCGACAACGTCGACCAGGCAATTGGCTCGGCACTTGCAGGTGCCGCTGTCAACCGTCACAGCCTGGCCGCTGTTGGTATCACCAACCAGCGTGAAACCACGATCGTGTGGGACAAGAACACTGGTCAGCCGGTTTACAACGCAATCGTTTGGCAGGATACGCGCACGGCCGACATCGTGCGCGAGCTCGCTGGCGAAGAGGGCAACGACCGCTTCCGCGAGCGCTGTGGCCTCCCGCTTTCCACCTACTTCTCGGGCCCGAAGATCAAGTGGATCCTTGACAACGTAGAGGGCGCTCGTGAGCGCGCCGAGGCTGGCGACCTCCTGTTCGGCAACACGGACACCTGGACGCTGTGGAACCTCACCGGCGGCCCGAATGGCGGTGTTCACGTCACTGACGTAACGAATGCTTCGCGTACGATGCTCATGGACATCAAGACGCTGAAGTGGCGCGAGGATACCTGCGCTGACATGGGTATCCCGATGTCGATGCTCCCCGAGATCCGTTCTTCTGCGGAGATCTACGGCTACGGCTCCAAGAACTCCCTGATCATCGATACCCCGATTGCAGGCATCCTGGGTGACCAGCAGGCCGCAACGTTCGGCCAGGCTTGCTTCGAAAAGGGCATGGCTAAGAACACGTACGGCACCGGCTGCTTCATGCTCATGAACACCGGCGAGGATCCCGTCCAGTCCCAGAACGGCCTTCTGACCACCGTTTGCTACAAGATTGGCGATCAGCCAACCAAGTACGCACTCGAGGGTTCGATTGCTGTTACCGGCTCGCTCGTACAGTGGATCCGCGACAACCTGCACATGATCCACACTGCTCCGGAAATCGAGCCGCTGGCCAAGTCCGTGAAGGACAACGGTGGCGTGTACTTCGTTCCGGCGTTCTCCGGCCTCTTCGCTCCGTACTGGAAGGATGACGCTCGCGGCGCCATCGTTGGCCTCACGCGTTACAACACCGCTGGCCACATCGCCCGCGCTGTCCTTGAGGCTACCGCGTTCCAGACCCGCGAGGTCCTTGACGCTATGAACGCTGACTCGGGTGTTGACCTGACCGAGCTTCGCGTCGACGGCGGCATGGTCGCTAACGAACTGCTCATGCAGTTCCAGGCTGACGTGCTTGGCGTAGACGTTGTGGCTCCGAAGGTCACGGAAACCACTGCTCTTGGTGCTGCATACGCGGCCGGCATTGCAGTTGGCTTCTGGCAGGGCGAGCAGGACGTCATCGACAACTGGTCTGAGGGCAAGCGCTGGGCGCCGAAGATGGCGGCGGAAGAGCGCGAGCGCACCTACCGTCTGTGGAAGAAGGCTGTAACCCGCACCTTCGACTGGGTTGACGAAGATGTTAGCAACGCTTAACTCCTAGTTTCCAAGTAGTTGTGGCCCCGATTTTTCGGGGCCACAACTACTTGCACATTCGTTCGAGCTGGTTTTATTTTGCTCTGTCAAGAGATGGTCATCACCATTTACCTAAGTAGCCTGTTTCTTAAATGCGCATCTTCAAGTGTTCACAAACGTGCAAACGGGAACACCAAAGTAACACTCGCTTGTACTGAACCTTATTCACCCAAGTTAAAAATCCGCGTAAACACAAGGAAAACACTAAAACACATCTGCACATATTTTCAGCGGGCATGCCCAGAATTGGGAATCCGAAAATCTGCAATTCGGGAAAGTTTTTCGTCCTAGCCTGGAGGTGTGATGAGTGGCTGCGGGTGCGGCCACTCCCTGATGACCAGGAGTGATCAATGAAGAAACTCGACACAGAAGTCGTTGTTATCGGTGGTGGAGCAACCGGTGTCGGCGTGCTGAGGGACCTCGTTATGCGTGGTTTCAAAG
Source organism: Gleimia europaea ACS-120-V-Col10b (assembly GCF_000411155.1). Taxonomy (GTDB): domain Bacteria; phylum Actinomycetota; class Actinomycetes; order Actinomycetales; family Actinomycetaceae; genus Gleimia; species Gleimia europaea_B. The sequence goes on along the minus strand of NZ_KE150266.1, from coordinate 1,531,546 downwards.
CGGTTTTAGTAGAACGCGCCGATATTGGTCAGGGCACCACGGGCCGTTACCACGGACTCCTCCACTCCGGTGGCCGATACGTCGTATCAGACCCCATTTCGGCAGCCGAGTGTGCGGAAGAAAACGAGATTATTGCGAACCTGCACCCAGACGCGGTTGAGGACACGGGCGGCCTCTTTATCGTGACGCCCGAGGATGATCCCGAGTTTGGTGACAAGTTCCTTGCCGGCGCTAAAGCTACCGGCGTGTGGGCAGAAGAAATCGAGCCATCCGAAGCACTTGCACAAGAGCCCCGTCTAAACCCGGATATGCTCCGCGCATTCAAGGTGAAGGACAAGACGGTTGATGGATGGGCGATGCTGTGGGGCGCAATCCGTTCCGCAAAGAAATACGGCGGTGAGGTTCTCACCTACCACCGCGTAGAGAAGATTGAGACCGCATACAACCAGGTGATCGCAGTTCACGCACACGGCACCAAGACCGGCGAGGATGTTCGTATCAACTGTAAGTTCGTGATCAACGCTGGTGGCCCCTGGTCTGGTCAGATCGCAGCGATGGCCGGCGCACACGGCGTGGACGTTGTTCCGGGCCGCGGCATCATGATCGCTATGAACCACCGCCTGGTTAACCAGGTTGTGAACCGCTGTATCTACCCCTCCGATGGTGACATTATCGTTCCGGTGCACACGGTTTCGATTATCGGTACGACGGATGTGAAGGTGGAAGATCCGGACCATCTCGAGATTCCTCGCAACGAGGTTCAGCAGATGCTGGATGCTGGCGAAGCTCTTATTCCCGGCTTCCGCGAGGCTCGCGCGGTTCACGCGTGGGCGGGTGCTCGTCCGCTCATTAGGGATAGCCGCGTGGATGCTTCGGATACGCGCCACATGTCGCGCACCATGTCGATCATCGACCACTCCACGCGTGACGGTATTGGCGGCCTGCTCACTATTGCTGGCGGCAAGCTCACCACTTACCGTTTGATGGCGAAGAACGTTGTTGACGTGATGTGCCGCCAGATGGACGATTGGCGCCCCTGCCGCACGGCAGAAGAGATCATGCCGGGAACGGAACGCGGTCACAACTACGAGGTCACTCACCGTCTCGAAGAGCGTGAAGATGACCGCTTTGATGAGCAGATCGTTTGTGAGTGTGAGCTCATGAACCGCAAGATGTTTGAAGCCCTCCTCGAGGCGCAACCGGATGCAACGTTTGACGATTTGCGTCGTCAGCTTCGCCTGGGCATGGGCCCGTGCCAGGGCGGCTTCTGCTCGATGCGCGCTGCGGGCATTACCCAGCAGATGGGGCGTGGTGATGCAGCTCAAGCTACGGAACTCATGCGCTTGTTCCTGAAGAACAGGTGGATTGGTTTGTGGCCGATCCTGTACGGGCGTCAGACTCGTCAAACGGCGCTTGATGACTGGATCTTCCAGGGCATTTACGACATTGAGCACCTTCCCTCGGCGGACGATTCCAACAACAGTAAGGCAGTGCGATGACGACAGTAGTTATTGGTGCGGGTATCGCGGGACTTACCGCAGCGATCCGGCTTCGCGAGGCCGGCGAACCCGTTATTTTGGCCACGAAAGGCATCGGCGGCCTGCAACTTTCCCAGGGCACGATCGACGTTCTTGGCTACGCCCCGGATCGCCTCGAAAAGCCACTAGAAACGATCGCGGAAAACAAGTTCGAAAAGGGCACCCCGGAAGGAGATCACCCGTACTCCATCATTGGCGGGGATGCTGTTCGTGAGGGCGTTAAGTTCATGATGGACCAGGTGGGCGAAGGCCTGCTGGTTGGTGACGTCGAGAAGAACGTCCTGCTCCCCTCAGCTATTGGCGCTATGCGCCCCACCTGCATTGTTCAGCCATCGATGATGGAGGGCGCGATCGAGCCGGGTAAACGCTACCTGGTGGTTGGCTTCAAACAAATGAAGGACTTCTTCCCAGAGTTTGTGGTGGGCAACTTGGAGCGCCAAGAGATTGACGGCCAACCGATCAAGGCACGCACGCTGATACTGGACTTCGAGGTTCGCGAAGGCGAAGTCGATTCGAATGCGCTAGCGTTTGCACGCGCACTTGAAGATCCGGTTTTGCTCCGCAAGCTTGCTGACGCCATCCGCCCACATGTGGAAGATGGTGAGGTCGTAGCCCTTCCCGCCGTCCTCGGCGTAAACGGTGAGGGCGTGTGGAAGCAGTTCCGTGAACTCCTTGGACACCCGGTGTTTGAGATCGCTTTGCAGCCTCCGTCGGTTCCCGGCATGAGGCTGAATCAGAAGCTCACGCAGCGGGTTAAGGATCTGCGCGTTCGCCTGATGCTCGGCGCTGAAGTTACCGGTGTGAAAACGGATGGTAAGCGCGTCACCCACGTGATCACCGACAGTGCTGGCGGCGGCCGCGAGATTGCTTGCGACAACGTCGTCCTCGCGGGCGGCGGTTTCGAGTCCGGTGCCCTCACGCTGGATTCTTACGGCAAGATTTTTGAACGCGCACTTGGGTTGCCTGTGACGGGCGGGGAACTGCCCGACCTCATTCACGGTAATTACTGGGGCGAGGAACAGAACCTGTTCAAGGTGGGTGTTGCGGTTGATGGCGAGATGAAGCCGCTGGACCGCGACGGCAAGGTTGTTTACGACAACGTACGCGTTATTGGTGGAACGATTGCTGGCGCTAAGCGTTGGCGAGAGAAGTCGGGCGAAGGCATCGCTCTTGGTTCGATGATTCGGGCAACCGATTCGATTCTCGGAGGTAAGTAATGAGTGACCCATTGAAGCAGGCACAGAAAAACTTTGCGCGTGCAACCCTTGACAACTGCGTTAAGTGCACGATCTGTGAGACGCAGTGTCCGGTGGCCCGCGTAACTCCTCTGTTCCCTGGACCTAAGTTTGTGGGCCCGCAGGCGGAGCGTTTCCGCCACGGCCACTCCGTAGACCACTCCCTGGACTACTGCTCGGGTTGTGGCATTTGCACGATGGTTTGCCCGCAGGGCGTGAAGATCGCAGAGATCAACGCACAGGCCCGCGCGGTCATGAAGGCACAAAATGGCATGCCGGTTCGCGACCGCTTGATCACGCAGACCGATCTCATGGGCAAGGTAATGACCCCGTTCGCCCCGGTTGCGAACGCCGCGCTCGGCATCAAGCCACTGCGTAAGGTCGTTTCCGCTGTGGTTGGCGTTTCTGAGGGAGCTCCTATGCCAACCGCGCACAACCAGTCCCTCCGTGGATGGTTGAAGAGGCGTAAGGCTCCGGCTGGCCCTGCACCGCGCGGCCCGATCGTGTTCTTCCACGGTTGTGCAGGTGGCTACTTCGAGGTTCAAACCTCAAAGCACACCATTGAGCTACTTGAGCATCTCGGCTATGAGGTCCTAGTGCCGAAGCAGGGATGCTGCGGCCTAGCTGAGCAGTCGAACGGTATTTTCGGCGGTGCAACCAAGAAGGTGCTACGCCTTTGTGACGCCCTTCTTTCTGAAGGCAAAGACCTCACCATCGTGTCCTCCTCCGGTTCCTGCGCAGGCATGTTGAAGCATGAAGCGAAGGAAATCATGGGGGTGGATGATCCGCGCCTAGAAGACGTTTCAGTGCGCACCGTGGAGACGTCGGAGTTCCTGCTTGACCTCTACTACAAGGGTGAGCTTCCGGTGGAGAACCTGCGCCACCTCGATATGACGATTCCTTACCACCAGCCCTGCCAGGTGAAGAGCCAGGCTATGGGCATGCCGGCCGTGGAGCTCATGGAGCTCGTCCCGGGCGTCAAGGTAGTGGAATCGAACCAGCCTTGCTGTGGCATCGCGGGCACGTATGGTATGAAGTCAGAGAAGCGTGAGATTGCTGAAGCTGTTGGCAAGCCCGTGTTCGACTTCATTCGCCGCAACAACCCCGACCTCGCCGCTTGTGACACGGAAACGTGCCGCTGGCAGCTGGCAAAGGGATCCGGTGCAAAGATGATTCACCCGGTTTCGCTTCTGCACTGGGCATACGGCCTATCTGACGATCTGCTGGAAGGCGCGATTGACGCCTCTGCCGCAGCACAGAAGTAGCCAGATCCCACACTAAATTAAATACGCGGCCCCGAGAAATCGGGGCCGCGTCCCATTTCAACTGGACACTAATTGGCAGCGTTTAAGCTTAGTCAGCTAGTCCTTGTCGCGCGCGGGCTGCTTGCCGTAATCCGCCATGCCGACTCCGGCATCGTGCATCTGTTCATCAGAGAGTAGCGCCACGGGCAGGCCCGTTGAGAGTGCTCGCAGTTGAATCTCGCAGATGTATTCCAGTAGTGGCAAACCGTTGACCGCCTTCTTCAAGGTGGGGCCAATGGTGATAGCACCGTGGTTCTTCATAAGCGCCGCAGTGCGCCCCTCCAGCGCCTTAGTTACATTGATTGCCAGATCGTTAGAGCCGAAGCCCGCGTAGGGTGCCACGCGGATAGCGCCGCCAAACATCGCGCTGTAATAGTGCGATGTGGGGATCTCGTCAACCACCAACCCCAGTGCGGTGGAGGCCGGAGCATGGTTGTGGGTAACGGCCAGCGCGTCCGTGGACTTGTAAATGTTTAGGTGCAGGGGCAGTTCCGAAGACGGCTTGAGTTTACCGTCTACGATGTTGCCCTCCATGTCGGTGACTACGACGTCTGCGGCGGTCATTTCTTCATACGGCACACCGGAGGGCGAGATGGCAACGAGGTTACCCACTCGCACGGAAACGTTTCCGGCGGTGCCCACAATTAGTTTCTCGGCCTGCATGAACAGGCAGGTTTCTACGATTTCTTGGCGTACTTCTGCTAGAAGCATGGTTTCCTACTTTCTGAGAACATCCGGGTTAGCAACATGGGCGGGGGTTTCGCCGCGCGCAAATGCGGCGATGTCTGCGGCACCGATCTTGGCGGCAAGGATTGAGGCATTCTTGGACGCGCCCGCAAGGTGCGGGGTGAACGTGATACCGGGCGTCTTAAGCAACCTGTGATCGGCAGGCAGGGGCTCTTCTGGCAAGCAGTCGAGCGCCGCTGCGAACAGGTGGCCAGAATCTAACGCATCCGCAAGGTCGTCGTAATCAACAAGCGTTCCACGGGCAGCGTTGATAAAAATCGAGCTTTCCGGCATGAGCGCAAACTTTTCCGCGTTCATCATGCGCGTGTTTTCCTTTGATTCGCGCACGTGAAGCGTAACGATATTCGCGGCCTTGAGCAGATCCTCAAGATCGTCCACGAACTCGATATTGTCCGCGCCGCTGCGATCCTTAGTCCACGGATCATAAACCAGCACCCTGCCCCCAAATGCGGCAATAATGTTGGCCACTCGCCTACCGACGTTGCCGTAGCCAATCACGCCAACGGTAGAAGATCCGATCTCGGGCCCAACGTTGTCGAAAATGTAGTAGTCCGACCTCCACTGGCCGCCCACAACCTCCATGTGGCGCTGCGCGATCTGACGAGCAGCAGCGAGAATCAGCGCAACCGTGTGCTCCGCGGTTGCTACCGCGTTGCGGCCCGGTGCGTAGCTGACGAGCACCCCGTGTTTAGTTGCGGCGTCAATGTTTACGTTTACCGGCCCGCCTCTACAAATCGTGATCATCTTGAGGTCAGGGCAAGACGAGATCACTTTTTCGGTAAACGGAAACGTGTGTGAAAACGCTACGTCAACGCCCTGCAGAGCTTCGATTAGTTCGTCCTCGTCACCGAGGGCTTCACGAACCTCACCCACGTCATGGAATGGGGGCACGGGCCAGGTGGAGGCAATCGAAGAAACTTCCGCGTCAGGAAGCTCTCTTAGCAACGTCTCCTTCAAAATGTCGTCCCTTAGAAACTGGTCTGATGCGAGTAGAACTTTCACGCCTCGCTCCTTTCCCCACCGCTGCGACGCAGCTCGCGCATTTCCGGCCACACCGGCTGCAAAGCCTGACGCGTCTTAACGAACACTTCATGTGATTTCTTGTACATCTCGTACTTCACCGGGTCCGGCTCGAAGGTCTCTAGCGAGGTGCGTAGAGCCTCCGATGCTTCCTCTACGGTGTCAAAACGACCGGCGGATACCAGCGCCAACACTGCGGCTCCGCGAGCGCCAGCCTCGGGCGCATCCTGACGCACAACGGTCTGCCCGGTGGCATCGGCCAGAATCTCGCAAATGAGGTCGGAGCGGAAGCCGCCGCCAGAGACCACCAGGTCAGAGTGGATCTGGAGCGTGTTAATGCACTCGACGAGAGAGAACGCCACGCCCTCGTACACCGAACGCAAAATGTCTTCGGTACTGGACGTGAGCGACATTCCCGCCCACGAGGCCGACGCGTTCGTGTCAAGGAAGGGGGCACGCTCGCCGCCGGGCGAGGCGTAGGGCAGGTACACCACGCCGGAAGCGCCGGGCTTTGACATGCGGGCACGCTTTTCCAGTTCGGACCAACTATTTTCTTCCAAGCCCAGCACCTTGCGGATCCAGTCGAGGTTGGGCGTGCCCGTCATGGGAGCCATGAACTCCAGCACCTGCTTGTCATTGCCCGTGGCAAGCACCATCGACAGGTCGGATCGACGCTCGCTAACCGACGGCAGTAGCGTTCCCACAAAAGCGGTGGTGCCCAGAATTAGCCACGAGTCACCATTTTCGAGGGCGCCCAGGCCCATGCCGGTTACCGCAACATCGATCATGCCAACACCAACCGGGGTACCCGCAGGAATACCGGTTTCACGCGCTGCCTCTTCACTGAGGGGCATTGCCTTGCCGTCCGCGCGGCGGATCTGCGGTAGCAGCCTTGCGTATTCCTCGAGCCCCAGATCCTTAGCCAGTTGTTCACTGAACCCATCGGTTGTACGCACGTCCAAGAACGAGCGCGAAGCCTCCGTGTAGTCGGTTAAGCGCTCGCCCGTGAGCTTAAACCGGATCCAGTCTTTGCAGTTCAAATGCGTGGCCGCGCGGGCCACAACCTCGGGCTGCGTGGCCGCCAGCTCCTCGATCAATACCGGGAACAGGCCACCAAACGTAGTTGTACCCGTAACCTCCAGTACCTTTGCAGCGCGACCATCCTCGTCCCACTGCTTCACGCGCTTTGCGGCGCGCCCATCCAACCAGTTCGCCGCCGGACGTACCGGCTCGCCGGCCTCATCAATCAGCCATGCACCATCGCCCTGGCCGGTAAGACCGATACCAACGATCTTAGAGTCCTTGACCTCGCCTGCAACCTCGCGCAAACAGGTAGCCACGGCCTCCCAAATCTGATTCATGTCCTGCTCAGCTTCACCGTTGTCCCCGTACTGCACCGGAACTGCTTCGTGATGCGTTGCCAAAATTTTTCCGTGCAGATCAAATGCCACAGCCTTTACTGCTGTAGTGCCGCCATCCACGCCGATAACAACTTCTTGCACAGCTATCCTCCCTAAACCGAGCAACCCCAATGTCGCTCACCACAGCCAGGCTAGAATGAAAGCACCTTTTTATCAATAGACTTGCAGTTTTTCTCAATATATTGAGAATTTAATGCGAAGAAAGCCGTCAGTTTCAGCTATTCTGAAGTTATCTCACATTAATTTCGCAAGGATTCTAATCATGGTCACCAAACCTGAGCCAGCGCCGGTCCCCACCCAAAGCGATTGGTCAGATCCGCCCAGCCGACGCGAATGGATTACCGACACGCTTTTTGAGCTGGGCGAGCTCCACATTGAGCAGATCGCAAACGCCCTCCACGTGTCTACCGCCACCGCCTACCGGGACGCACAAGCGTTAGAAAATCAGGGCATCATCATCCGCTCTAAAGGTTTTTTGCGCGCGGTTGCCCCCTCCACGGCCGAACTTCCCGCCGCCGTGCGAGCTAAACGCCAGCTGGATGAAAAACGCGCCCTCGCTCACGCGGCAGCAAAACTCGTATCTCCCGGCGACGTGATCATCCTGGATGATTCCACAACTAACGTGCCGTTGATACCACTTTTGAAACACGTAAAGTCGCTCACCATCATCACTAACTCGCTTCACGTGGCCCGCGAATTTAGCGAAGTACACTCACACCAGCTAATCCTGCTGGGAGGGCACTACATAAACTGGGCGGACTCCTTCTACGGAACGCACGCTAACGAAATGGTCAAAGACTTCCGCGCCGATATCTCCTTCATGTCAGATGCGGCCGTCTGGTCAGGTGCGATCTACAACCCGAAAGACTTCGTGGTGAACATGAAGCGAGCGATACTGCAGGCATCGCAACGCAAGGTGTTGATGCTAGATCACAACAAGTTCTCGCGCGCCGCCTGGCAGCGCACCGCGTCACTCGATGAGTTCACTACTATCTACACAACCAGCCATACCCGCCCCGGGGACGTTGCGAACCTGCGCAAGTACTGTAGTGACGTGCACGTGATTTAGCCGCTACAGGACGGGCGTTACTCCCCCATCTAGGCGGACAGCAGTGCCCGTGATGTAGGCCGCCTGTTGCGAGGCCAAGAACGCAACTGTGGCGCCCAGCTCAGCCGGATCACCCAGGCGCTTCGCCGGAATGTTTTGCTCAAACCGCTGGCGAATATCTACAGCCTGCACTCCCTCGCGCGCAGCGGCATCCTCATCAAGCTGGTCGATACGCGGCGTCAAAATGCGTCCCGGGTGCACCATATTCACGGTTACGCCGTCACCTCCCACCTCTTGAGACAAGGCTTTCAAATAGCCTGCCAAACCCTGGCGCCCAATCGTGGAGAGCACCAGTTGTTGCGAGGGTGTAACCACCGCAGTAGAGCCAATCGCAATGATCCTGCCCCAGCCGCGCTCCCGCATTCCGGGTAGCACCCGATTCACCATGCGCACGTGCGGTTCAATGAGGCGCGCTACGGCACCAGCAACATCCTCACTCGTGATTGTTGTGGGCGAAGCAGGTTTGGGGCCCGGCCCGTTCAACACCAGGATGTCCACCGGGCCGAGCTCACTCTCGCACATGTCAATGGCTTTCTCAACACAGGCGGCATCCTCAACATCGAGCGGCACCGACAGTGCAACTCCTGCGGCCTCGCGAATCTGACTCACAACTTCCTCACGTGCCTGCTCGTTGCGCCCCGTGATGCAAACGCGGGCGCCTTCCGCTGCAAGCGCGAGGGCGCTTGCCCTACCAAGACCGGAGGTTGAGGCCGCGACAAATGCAACTTTCCCGCCGATTTGAAGATCCATGACAACTCCTAACGGTTTTAATCCCAGCCTAATAGGGCCGGGAACTCACGGCGCGACATGTTCGGTTTGGTTACCCTTATTAGCTGGCGCCTGCCGGCTTTCGTAAGGTGGAAGCCGAGTAAGGAAGGCAGCGCATGGCAGAAGAAAAACCCAACGAAAAGGCAAACGTAAACAGATTTATTGGCGCGAACGCCCTACAAAATATCGGTGACCAGATCATTGCTGCCAAAACTGTGTTGCCGTGGGTACTACAGGCCGGTGGAGCGCCCGGCTTCACAATCGCGATGCTCGTGCCGATTCGCGAGTCCCTCTCCATGCTCCCCCAAGCCGCGTTCACCCCGTGGGTTATTGGCCACAAGCGCCGCAAAGGGATCTGGGTGATTGGAGCGATCGGCCAGGGCGTAGCCGCCCTACTCATGGCAATTTCGGCGATCTTCCTCGAAGGCTTGGCGTTTGGCCTGAATTTCCTCGTGCTACTCGCCGTCTTCGCTATCTTTCGCTCCCTCAGCTCGATCGCCTCAAAAGATGTGCAAGGGCGCATTGTGGATAAGGGGAAACGCGGCCTTATCACCGGACGGTCAGCCGCTATCGGCGGTCTCGTCTCCTTGGTGATCGGCCTGGCGATCTCCCTCACACCAGCATTGCAAGAGCCACGCGCCCTCGTGACGCTCATTGCACTCTCCGGCCTCACCTGGTTCCTAGCTGCCCTAGTGTTCAACAAGATTGATGAGCCCATTGATCCAGATGCTGACGGAGGCGGCCTAGACAAAGCCTGGTGGAAAGACACGTGGGAGTTGTTTCGCGATCAAAGTGACTTCCGCAATTTCGTGATTGTGCGCTCGCTGATGCTCGTTTCTGCGCTGTCAACAGCTTTTGTCGTATTGCTCTCGCAAGAGGTCGGTAGCGACATCACGGGGCTAGGGCTCTTCCTCGTGGCGTCCGGACTGTCGGCTTTGATCGGCGGGCGAATCTCGGGAAGATTTTCCGATAAGTCCTCAAAAAACACCATGTCGATTGGGGCGGGCGTGGCCTCCGTAATCATTCTGCTGACCCTCGCTGCGGTTCACTTTGGGCCCCAAAGCGCCCTAACGTGGATCCTGCCAACCTCGTTCTTCGCACTCAACCTCGCCCACATTGTGGTGCGTGTAGCTCGCAAAACCTACATCGTTGACATGGCTGAATCAGACGTTCGCACGCGATACGTGGGCGCCGCGAACACGCTTATGGGAATCATCTTGCTACTGGTTGGCCTGGTCTCCGGCGTTATCGCTGTGTGGGGTGCTTCGCCCGCACTGATCTTCTTGGCACTGGTTGGCTTTGTAGGAGTATTCGCTGCCTCGCGTCTACCGGAAGTTTCAAAACCCGCGCGGGCCTAAGCAAATGCAATCTCTAGGTTGTTGGACGGCCCCGCAGCCAACACGGTTTGTCCCGCAAGTAGCCTGGTACCCGGCAAGACCTGCTCCCACGTCCCATCCTCTTTCTTGATTCCGATGAGAGTGACCCCATGCGCGGATCGGAAACGCGTTTCGTTAACCAGCTTTCCACTCACCTTTTCCGGTACGGTAGCCGTGGCTAGCGCAAACCCATTTCCCAGGTCAAAAAAGTCTGAAAGCCGGCGCGTAATGAGGTGCGCGGCCCGCTGCCCCATGTTCTTTTCCGGCTCGAACACGTGCTTGATTCCCAACTGCCGGAAAATCTCGGCCTGCTGGGCTGTTGCTGCTTTAGCCCAGATTTCCGGCCCATTGAGTTGTAGCAGGGCGGAGGCAACGAGGATGGAAGATGCCAAATTCTCCCCGATTGCAACCACGGCAGTTTGAAACTCGTCAACGCCTAGTTGTTGTAGCACCTCAACGTTAGATGCGTCAGCTTTCACCACCTGCGTGAAGCGTCCCCTCATTACCTGGACTACGTCCGTGTCCTTGTCTATGCCAAGCACTTGCACTCCGGATGCCACGAGTTCCTCACCCATCGCGCTACCAAAGCGTCCAAGACCGATAATGGCAACATCGCCAGCTTCCCCTGCACGCACTCGCGGAAGAAATGAAAAACTAACCAATGATTGGCCTTTCCTTGGGAAGCTCGTAGAGCTTCGTGTCTGGTCTGATAGTTAAGACTGTTGCAACTGCCACGGGCCCCACGCGTCCAAAGAACATGAGCATACAAATAATCAGTTGCGCTGCAATGGGCAGCTGCGGGGTGATGCCCGTTGTGAGGCCAACCGTACTGAGCGCGGATATGACTTCATACAGTATGGGATCCATGCCCCAGGGAGTCAGTAGCATGATTATGGCGGTGGCACTGACAACAAGGCTGAAGGAAATCATCAGCACCGTGATGGCGGCACGCTGGGTGGACCTGCCAATGCGGGAGCCAAACAGTTGCACGGCTTGGCCCGCCCTAATTTCGGTGAGAACCAAGAAGACAAGCACGAGCACGGTTGTCACTTTCACTCCGCCCGCAGTTCCGGCCGGGCCGGCCCCAATGAACATGAGAATGTCAGTGACCAGCCAGGTGACGTCGCTTTGCGATGCTATATCCATCGAGTTGAAACCCGCTGTGCGCGGCGAGATCGCCGAAAATAGCGTTATGAGGAGTTTATCCGCCCCCGTGTAATGTCCCGCCTGCGAGAGGTTGCCCCACTCGAGCAGCGCGATGAGTAGCCATCCGGTGAGAATGAGGCCGATGGTTCCATGGATTACGAGACGCGCGTTGAGGGACCAGGACCAGGGCCGCTTCTTCCTCGTTTTGAATGCGTGCACAATTTCAGCCAGTACCGGAAATCCAAGGCCACCAATCACGATCAGCATTGAGATTGGCAAGATGATGAACGGATCCGTAGCAAACGGGATCAGGCTGTCCGTTTCTAAAGAGAAACCGGCGTTGTTGAACGCGGAAACTGAGAAGAATACGCCCCATTGTAGGGCCTCACCTAGCGATTTGGAGCGCAAATAGAAGTCGATTACTAGCGGGATCGCGAAGAACGCCTGCACAATGATAGCCATGCGGACGATCCGTCTTACGAAGCCGCGCATATCTGACATTGTGAGGGCGCCCGTAATCTGAGCTACCACGAGGCGCTGACTCAGACTCAGGCGGTGGGCTACGTAAACGGCGAGGAGAGCGGCGAAGGTCATCGCTCCCACCCCACCAATCTCAATCAGTATTGCGATTACAGCGTGGCCGAATGTGCTCCAATACGTGGCTGTATCCACCACGATTAGGCCGGTCACGCAGGTGGCCGAAGTAGCGGTGAATAGTGCTACAGACAGCGGTGCTCCTCCGTAAATGGAGGGGCCGACAACTGCCACCGGCACGTTACCTGGCCACATGGGAGCGCCAGACCTTGCGATGGGGAGCATCAGCAATACGGTTCCCACCGAAATTGCTATGCCGAGCCCAAGCAAGGCCATTCGCGCCGGATAAAATCCTGGACTGCGAACTTCCGCACGTCTTTGCTCGCGAGCGTTCTGCTCGCCTATCATCTTGGCTTTGATACCAAGCATTGTAGTGCTCTGCTGGAAGAAAACGTTACACCGGTTCGCTATGAACTAACTTACAGTTAATTCTCCACTCGTTTTACCAGCGGGAACGTGATGGTTTCACGAATTCCGTAGCCGGTTAGAGCCATCAGCAGGCGATCAAGACCCATTCCCATACCTCCCGTAGGTGGCATGCCCTGTTCCATGGCCTGCAGGAATTCCTCGTCAAGAACCATCGCTTCCGGGTCTCCATTTGCTGCGGCAAGCGCCTGCGCTTCAAAACGCTCACGCTGGATCACTGGGTCAACGAGTTCGGAGTAGGCGGTGGCTAGCTCAAAACCGCGAACGTACAGGTCCCACTTCTCAACGCGGCCCGGCAGGCTACGGTGCTGGCGAACCAGCGGGGATGTATCCACCGGGTAGTCGCGCACAAATGTCGGCGCCCACAGGTGATCGCCAACCTCGTGCTCAAAAATCTCTTCTACAACCTTGCCAGCCACAGCGTGGTCAGGAACAGCAATTCCGCGTTCCTCCGCTAGTTGCACAAGGCGAGAAAGCTCGGTTTCCGGAGTGATTTCTTCCTTGACAGCCTCCGAGACTACCTCGTAAAGCGAAATCTCATCCCACTGTCCAGACAGGTCGTACTCGGAGCCGTCAGCAAGCGTTACCTTCTCGGTACCAAATACGTCACGCGCGGCCTTTTGAATGAAGTCGCGGGTGCGGGTTGCCATGGTGTTGTAGGTGCCGTAAGCCTCGTACGCTTCAAGCATGGTGAACTCTGGCGAGTGCGACGAATCTGCACCCTCATTGCGGAAGTTACGGTTGATTTCAAAAACTTTCTCCACGCCGCCAACCACCGCGCGCTTCAAGAACAGTTCCGGCGCGATACGCAAGTAAAGTTCTGTGTCGTACGCGTTCATGTGGGTTTGGAACGGGCGAGCGGCCGCACCACCGTGAATGTTTTGAAGCATCGGCGTTTCGATCTCCAAGAATCCCTCGCGGTGGAAGTAGTCGCGGAGCGACCACACGACGTCCGCGCGGGTGCGCACCATCTCGCGGGCAGCCGGACGTAAAATCATGTCGAGGTGACGCTGGCGAATGCGAGCTTCTTCCGAAAGGCTCATCTCTTCCCCAGTCTCCGTCGTGAATGTCTTCGGCAAAGGACGCAGCGCCTTCGAGGTGATACGCCAAGGCGGCACGTCCTCACCCGGCTGGGCGAAGATGGACAGCTCGCCGCGGCGCGAACGCATTGCCGGGCCGTGCACGAAAAGGTGATCGCCAAGGTCTACGTTGGCCTTGAACTCCTTTAGCGAGTCGCTACCCACCTCTTTAGCGGAGAGCATCACCTGAATGCGGTTGCCTTCACCATCCTGGATCACAACAAACTGGAGCTTCCCGGAACCACGAATAAACATGACGCGGCCAGCAACGCCCACGGGGGCAGGTGACTGTTCGTCAATTTCGAGGCGGTCAAACTCTTCTCGCACCTTTTTAATGGTGGTGATGATGGGCAGTTCTACCGGGTAAGGATCGGTTCCTTCTGCGAGCATGCGCGCGCGTTTTTCGGCGCGGACACGAAACTGCTCGGGGGCTTCTTGAATTTCAGACGACTCGTTGTTCTTTTCCACGCCCCCATCGTACTAAAGGGGCACTACATGCGGGAAATAGTGGGCTAATATCACGTTTCGAGAGCGCGGGGCCACCCCTTCACGCACCGTTAAACAGATCCTCGAGCGCTACGTATGCGGATGGTCAGCCGTGATTCGGGGAGGTAAGGGGGCCTTCGCCACCGGAAGCGTATTCGAGGCCGGTAGGCACGCCCGCCGGGTCTGAGCCAAGGTCTATGATCCGGTTGGCCGTGTCGACCAGCACAACTTTGCCTTTGAAACCGGGCGCCATGGATTCGGGCACGGACTGGTAGGCGATGATGATGACGATGTCACCCGGATCGGTCAAGTGCGCGGCGGCACCGTTGAGCTGGATGACGCCCGATCCGGCCTCACCGTTGATGGTGTAGGTAGACAGGCGGTTTCCGTTGGTCACATTCACCACGTCAACGCGTTCGCCTTCAAGAATGCCGGCTGCTTCCAGCAGGGTTTTGTCCACGGTGATGGATCCAACGTAGTTGAGGTCCGCGCCGGTCACGGTGGCGCGGTGAATCTTGCTGCTCATTAGCGTGCGGTAGATTTCATTAGGCATTGGTAGCCTCCCCAATGTTTAGGATGGCGTTATCGATCAGGCGCGTGTTGCCAACGTAGGCAGCCAGGGCCAGTACGGCTTCTCCGGCCTGCACGGGCGCGAATGTGGTGGGGTCAACCAGCTCCACATAGTCGATTTTTACGCCCGCATTTTCGAGGACACCGCGTGCTACTTTTTTGATTTGGCTTGCACTCGCCCCGCTGTTGCTCGCTTGCCTTCCGGCTTTGAGGGCACCGCTGAGGGCAAGAGCCTGCTGGTGTTGCGCGGCAGATAGGTACGCGTTGCGTGAAGAGAGGGCAAGGCCATCCTTGCCCCGCACGATGGGCGCGCCCACGATTTCGATGGGCATGTCAAGGTCGCGAACCATCTGGCGGATGATTGCGAGTTGCTGCGCATCCTTTTGGCCAAACACGGCAACGTCGGCACCAGTGAGGTTGAACATCTTGTGCACTACGAGCAGTACGCCCGCGAAGTGTGTGGGCCGCGTTTTACCTTCTAGAACGGTTGCGGTGGGCCCCGGGTTGATAGTGACTGCGGCTTCACCTTGATACATCTCGCTGGCTGCGGGCGCGAATACAAGATCAGCGCCCACTGTCGCCACTGCTTTGAGATCGGCATCGAGGTCGCGCGGATACTTCTCGAAGTCTTCACCCGGTGCGAACTGCGTGGGGTTCACAAATACGGTGACCAGAACGTGGTCGGCGTGTTGCTTAGCCTCTTTAATGAGGCTGAGGTGCCCGTCGTGTAGCGCGCCCATGGTCATGACCAGGCCGAGCCGGCCCGGCAGTTTCGCCAGTGCGGCTCGTAGTTCTTCGCGGGTTTTTACCACTTGTGGTTCCAAGATGCCTCCTTTGCGACTATTGTGCTCCCTTGCGCATGCTAGGCGCGAATCAGGAATGCCACTTGTGGCCAACTTGCCACTTTCTATTCCTCACCCAAAGCACGCAGGACGGCTTGCACCTGGTTTTCGCCCAGTAGCAAGTTATCGCCGGCAAGGTGCGCGGTTGTGCGCGCCATGTTGCGGTAGGTGTGCAAGATAGAGTCCAAGCCGGCCTCAGTTAATGCCTGCTGGTGATCTTTGAGGGTGCCGATGTCCGCGCGTCGGACGGGTCCAGTGAGGCCATGGACGCCTTCGGATAAAGCACGATCGAGCGCGGCGTTTAGGAGCGGACGAATGTAAAGGCCGGGGTTTTCAATGCCGGCGGCCTCCAGGATCGCAACAGCCTCGGTCACGAGGGTGACGAGGTGGTTGGCCCCGTGGGTGAGGCCGGCGTGGTAGAGCGTGCGGTCTTCTTCTTCAACCACGCATGGTTCCATTCCCATTTCCAGCGCGAGGGCGGATGCAATTGGCAGGGCCACCGCAGTTGTGGTGATAGCTGCAGGACACATCTGCAGGCGATCAACGTCCAAGCTGGTGCCGGTAAACGTCATCGCGGGATGCAGGGCAATGGGTAGGGCACCTGCGGCTTGCGCGGATTCAAGTACGTTAATGCCATGCACGCCGCTCGTGTGCATAACTACTTGGCCGGGGCGAAAGCACCCGAGTTTTGCCAGGCCCTGCGTGAGAGGTTCGATCTGGTCATCGGGAATAGCTATGACTACCAGGTCGGCCTGGCACGCCTCGTCAGGTTCGATTACGGCAACGCCCAGGATTGCTTCGGCAGCATCATTGCGTTGCGGGTTGGATGAACGCGTAATACCGATGATTTCATGCCCCACGAGTTGGAGGGCGCGGCCAATCACCGGGCCCACTCGGCCCGCGCCAATGATGCCTACGCGGAAGCGTCCTGCTTTCACTGTTGCTCTCTCCTATTTGGTTCAAAGTGTTTGTCGAGGCCGCCGCCCGCTGCACTACCCGCGTATGCGTCGTGAGTCTGGTTGGCGCCGGGAATGGCGCGCGCGGCCCAGGCTTCTTGGCTCTCTTTTTGGCGGCTGATGGTGGCCCGACGTGTGATTTCGGCGTGGAGGCTGGATGCCTGCGCTGCGTCCAGGTGGTCAATGCGAGAGTTGGATTCAACCAGGTGGAAGTAAATCCCGGCGAGGTCTCGTTTGCGGTCCCACGGGCCTTGAGCGATGCGCGTGGACTGCAGGCGATCGTAGGTGATAATCGAGAAAGAACGGGTTATGAAACCGTCGCGCAGCATGATCGCAACATCGGTTAGTTTGATGGAGCGCCGCCGCCAAACCAGCGGGTCGAACAGGCGGGAGCGCTGCGGGTTCTGGCTGAATCCAAGCATGGTGCCTTCGCCCTCAAGGCCGTACATGATCGTCTCAACCGGGTTGGGAACGCCAAGGTCGGGGTATACCATCCACAGGGCTTGAAGCATTTCTTCGCGCGTACCAACGGGGAGGAGGACGGCGTGATCCACTTTGTCTTGCGCATCCGCCGCAAAGCCAGCCTGTACGATTTTGACACGATACCAGCCAAAGATGCGCCAGAAGAAGGGTTGAGAAACTGTTACCGCGTGAATGCGCTGCACCGGAATGGTTTGGGCACGAGTGGAGAGTAGGCCCGAGCGAATGCGAATACCGTCGCGGGTTACCAACGCGGTAAACCCAAAGTTGTTTGTGAACTGGTTGAACGGGTAGGCAAACAATGCCAGGGCGCCCAGAAGCACGGGAATCATCGCGGCAAAGGAGGCGCCCTGCATCATAGTTCCAACCACGGAACCCACCGCGATGGCCAGCCCCACAAGAATAGAAAAGATAATTCCCATGTTGAGCGCCAACGACGCCGCAAGCCGACCTGCCGGTACCTTGTAGATGACCTGCTCGAATTCTTCCCCCGGCTCATCCAAGCTGAAGGCCGAAACAGTTCCAGCCTGGCCGCCTTCTAACGGGATTGAGGCTGCGCCGGCCTCGCTCGCAGTAACTGCGTCGGTTATATCAGCGTCTAGCCTCCCCGCTTTGAGTAGCTTCGCAGTGCGTGATTGGGAAAGCACTTCGCGGCGAACCTCCTCCAGCTGTTGCGTTTTCAGTAGCCCCAGCTGGAAGTTAGAGTTCGCACCGCCGGCAACCTCAACGTCTATACGTCCAAGTCCAAAAATACGGCCAATCAGCGGATGCGTAATGTTTACAGCTTGAATGCGGTCTAGGCGCGCGTGGCGCTGACTACGAAAGAGGATGCCTTCGCGGTAGTACACGGCGTCATGGGTGATTGCAAATCCCATTTTGCGCCAGGCAATCCACGAGTAAATGCCAGCCACAATGATGATCACCAGGATGCCGGCCGCGATGGCGAGGAACACTACTACCGGCCCGTAAGTTTCGATTAGGCCCAGACTGGTGAGCTCTTTTAACAGGTCGGCGAACTGGTAGAAGATGAAGGCGAAAAAGGCGGCAAAAACGGCCCAGGTTTTCGCTAGAGGCGTGACCGGGTGGAGTGATCTCCACTCAGATTCAGCAATGCCGCTTTCAACGGCGGTTTCTTTGCGTACCTTTTCCATTTAGAGTCCCGCCAGTTCGGATTCGCCGCGCTGGGCAAGACTGGTGCGCAGGCGCGCTGCTTCTTTTGCGGACAGGCCGGCGATGGAGGCGTCCGTGGAGGCCGAGGCCGTGTGTAGTTGCACGGTGGCGATGCCAAAGGCGCGTGCAATGGGCCCTTCGGACACGTCTACATATTGCAGTCGTCCGTAGGGCACAACGGTGAGTTGTTTCCACATGATGCCCGAGCGGATGAGCAGGTCAGATTCGGCTTCTGCGTACCCGATGGCGCGCACTTGGCGCGGGACAAGCCACAGGAGCCAGGCAAAGAGGGCAACGACGGCGAGCACGTAAAGCCAGATCCACTTGGTTACAAAGATGGCCAGGACAATTCCAGGAATCACCATGATGGCAAACGTGATCAGCAGGCTTACAACTCGTACTTTTACGAGGGCGGGCGAAACACCGTAAAACTGTACGTCTGCAGGTAAAAATGGGCTGTCTCCAACTATCTCGCTACGGCCGCTGAGGGTTTTAGGAGGTTGAAAGGGGAACACTCCGTCCGGTAGCTGCCCGGCGTAGCGCACTTCGCTCATTTGTTTCACCTGTCTGTAAGCTCTGACGTTTTCAGCTTCAAGGTTACAGGTTCTGGCATTTTGGTTGCCACAGGTTCTTATCCGGGGGCTTTTTGCATGCGCTGTTCAGATATTCTTAAGCCAATGGGTATGTGATTGAGAGATGGATTTGAAGATGGGTATCGATGATACGAGCGCGGAGGCGCGCCTGCTGGTTGTGGATGACGAGCCAAACATTCTTGACCTGCTGGCGTCATCTCTGCGTTTTGCCGGTTTCGAGGTGTTGACGGCCGCTGATGGGAAGTCTGCGTTCCATTTGGCTACTACGGAGAATCCAGATCTTATCGTGCTTGACGTGATGCTTCCGGATATGAATGGTTTCACGGTCACGAGGCGTCTTCGTGAGGCAGGTTCGCGCACACCGGTGCTGTTCTTGACGGCTCGCGATCAGATGGACGACAAGATTGAGGGCCTCACGGTTGGTGGCGATGATTACGTGACGAAGCCGTTTGGGCTTGAGGAGGTCGTGGCTCGTATCCGCGCGATTTTGCGCCGGACGAAGGCGGGCGGCGGCGATGATAATGTGCTTCGCATCGCGGACCTAGAGTTGGATGACGCCGCGCACGAGGTGCGGCGCGCGGGTCAAGAGATAGACCTGTCTCCCACCGAGTTCAAACTTTTGCGCTACCTAATGATCAATGAGGGCCGCGTGGTGTCTAAGATGCAGATTCTGGATCACGTGTGGGAGTACGACTGGGACGGCGAGGCCGCGATTGTGGAATCTTATATTTCGTATCTGCGCCGCAAGCTTGCTGTGCCGGGAAGTTCGGGCGATTTGATTCACACGCGCCGGGGCGTTGGATACATGTTGAGGCCAGAGAACGCCTAGTTATGAGCTCGGGCAGATCACGTAGGACGCTGCGGGAGGTTTGGTTCTCGGCAACGCTACGAGCAAGACTGGTCATCTTATTTACCTCACTGCTCACAGTTGCGTTGACGATTGCGGGTGCCGTGATGGTTGGCATCGTGCAGGCGCATTTGGTGAATCAGGTTGATCGCGAGTTGGAGAGCACCGGGAAGCAGCTAGCCGTCTCCGCAGTTCGTTCGGTGATTGCCAGTGTGCCGGCTGACGTGCCTTCAAACTATTACATTCGCTTCACATCAATCGATGGCGTAAGCCAAGTTGCGATCGCTACCGATACTGCGCAGCGCTACGGTACGCCAAATCCGGGCACTCTTTTGGCTCTCGATACGGTTTTGCCGCCGAACGCGGTAACAAAGCCGGTGAACGTGCCCTCTTCGAAGCGCGATTCGTATTGGCGGGCGGTTGCCGTTCCCGTGTCGGTTGGCGATAGGCCTTACGGCGTGGTGACGGTTGCGCTTCCTCTTGCAAATACGACGGAAACGATTTTGAACTCCGCACAATACTTCTCTCTGCTCGGCCTGTTGATCGTGGTGGTAGGCGCGATGGCGTCCTACTATCTGATTCGCCGGTCTTTGTTCCCGCTTCGCCGCATTGAGTATGTGGCCGGACAGATCGCTGAGGGTGATTTGGCCCAGCGTATTGACCCCGAGCCGGAATCGACGGAGGTTGGTTCGCTAGCGAAGAGTTTGAACGTTATGCTTGCGCAGATTGAGGATTCGTTTGCCCAGCAGCAGCGTTCGGAGGAGCGCATGCGCCGGTTCGTTTCGGACGCTTCCCACGAGTTGCGAACTCCCCTTTCAGCCTTACGTGGTTACGGTGAGCTTTACCGTATGGGCGGCGTGCCCGATGAGCGCGTGCCGGAGGTTATGCAACGCATCGAGAGCGAGTCGGTACGCATGGGCAAGCTGGTTGAGGACCTTTTGACACTTGCCCGGTTGGATGAGGTGCCGGAGATTCACCCCGAGCCCGTCGACCTCGTAAAACTGGCTCACGATTCTTTGTTTGACGTGAGCGCGTTAGATCCGTCGCGCGTTGTCAGCGTGATTAGCATCGACGAGGGCAAAGACGCACCCGGCAGCCTGGTTATCGAGGCTGACAAGGATCAGATCACGCAGGTGTTTACTAACCTGATTGGCAACATCATCCGCTATACGCCTAAGGGCTCGCCGGTAGAGATTGCGATTGGCCAGCAGGAGGGCAACGGTATCGTTGAGGTTCGCGACCACGGGCCGGGCATTTCTGCTCCTGACCGGGATCGCGTATTCGAACGTTTCTTCCGCACGGACGTGTCCCGCTCGCGCGCTTCGGGTGGCTCTGGCCTTGGCCTCTCCATTATTGCTTCGATTCTGGCTTTGCATTCGGGGCAGGCAACGCTGGATAAGACTTCGGGTGGCGGCCTAACGGTTCGACTTGTGCTTCCCTTAAAGCAGGACAAGTCGGCGTCTGTTAAGAAACCGCAATAGTCCCCTAAGGGGAGCAGATTTTATGAATGAGGCTTCTTTGCCTATGTCTCAGGATGGACTTAGCATAGGGCTGTGGCTGAAATAGGTCAGGAATTATCTGCGAGCGCGCCGGTTCCAGCGTGGCTTCCGCGCACGTTTGTGAGCGCGGTGCATTCGTGCGGGATTGAGCCTGCGCAAGAGTTGATTGACGAAGAGGTGCGCGGCCTACTCTCAGTTTGGCAAGCCAAGGAGCGCCCCTATCACAATGTTGCTTATTTGAGCCGGGTGATTGCCGCTTTTGACCAGCTGGCGCCAGCCGCTCACACCCCGGAATTGTTGCAGATCGCGGCTTGGTACACGGGTTTGGTTCCCCCCGAGGCCGTGAAGTTTGAAGTTTCAGATTCGGTACATTTTCAGGCTTCGTGTTCGCAGGAAATCTCGCACTCTTTGACTAGGCTTGGTTTTTCGCCGGCGGTTTGTGGGCGGGTTTGTGAACTGATCCGCGTGGTAGTTACGCACCGGGCACCCGCTGACGACGTGGATGCAACCGCGCTTCTGGATGCAACGCAGCGCGACTTGTCTGCAACTCCGCAGGAGTACAAGCAGTATCGCAGTCTGCTTCGCCAGGAGTTTCCCCATCTGTCGGATTTGCAGTATTGGACGGCGCGGCGTCGTTTTGTGCGTTCACTGCTTGCTCGCTCACAGATTTATTTGTCTCCGGGAGGGGCTGCATGGGAGGCTTCTGCACGGCAAAATCTTGAGGCCGAGCTGGCGAATCTTGACGCGCTCATCACCGAGGCGGATCCTAGTGCGCGTTTTGAGGATGCGCCCGAGCAGAGTTTCGATCCACTAACTACGACTTCAACGAGAATTATCAAGAAGATCGGGGCAAAGAATGACCCGATCATTGTGCGTAAAGAGGATGACTTCGACTCCGAAAATAACGCCGCACACTCTGAATCAACGCCTGCCTTAGAGCATCCGCCAGCACCTGTGGCAGACGAGGCTTCTTCGTCAGACGATGACAGTGCTTCATCATTGGAAGATGAGCCCGATGTGATCGTTCGTCCCACGCAGCGCAGAGTTCGTAGACTGTCCGCAAAGGAGCTGGCTCGCCTTGCTCGCACGCGTGCCGAACAGGTTCACGAGGATGCCTTTACCGCTGGGGACGCAAGCCGTTTGCGCGAGCGAATCGACGAGCGCACCGCAGATGTGAGCAGGCTTCGTGAGCGGATCGATGAGCGAATTGACGAGCGGGCGGCAGATGCTGGTCGTTTGCGTGAGCGAATCGATGAACGCGCCGCAGATGCGAGCAAACTCCGCGGGCGTATTCAGGAAAAGTCGCGCGAAGATATCAGCCGGCTTCGCCAGCGACTTTCAGAGCGCGACCAATAGCCGCGCCTGCCCTCCTTTCGCCAAACCCGTTTTCCCCGGCGGACGCGTGGTCTCCGTTTTTCACGTATTGGGGGCGCCCAGCTAATTTTGACTGTTTCTGTTGTTCGCCCAGTTCTTTCCACATGCCGGCTTACCCTCCGCCTGCCCACACCTTCCCTGGCATTGCATGCGGCGTTTCACCTCGATAGGTGAGCATGGCGCTACATGACCGGTTGAAAGAAAGGAATGGTGATGACGGTTTTTCATGTAGATCCAACGCAGGTAGCGCAGGCTTCGGCAATGGTGCGCGCAAGTGCAGATAGTATTCGCGCGCAGGTGCAGGCAATGATGGGGCATTTGGACGCGTTGCAGGGGTCTTGGTCTGGCGCAGCATCAGCCCAGTTTTCGGCGGCGGCCGCGAACTGGCGTTCAACACAGGTGATTGTGGAGCAGTCCCTGGATGAAATTGGGATCCAGCTTGCTGCAGCAGCGAGTACCTATTCGGATGCCGAGGCTGGAGCGGCCGCCCTATTCGCAGGGTAGCTCGCCAATAGGTAACCCATCCGAATTCGCAATAGGCGCTACTGGTTGCCTCGTGGCGAAATCCGGGCGGGTATGACTGTGGGCGCGGGAAAACCCGCGCCCACAGTTCGCCTATTGCTGGTTTAGTACATGCCAGCCATTTCGTCGGCACCCGGAGCGGCCGGTGCCGGCGGCTCGGGCTTGTCGGCTACGATTGCCTCGGTGGTGAGGAACATGCCGGCGATGGATGCCGCGTTCTGCAGTGCAGAGCGGGTTACCTTTACCGGGTCGGCGATGCCGGCCTTGAGCATGTCTTCGTATCCACCGGTTGCGGCGTTGAGGCCTTCACCTGCGGGCAGGTGCTTGACCTTGTCAACAACTACGCCGCCTTCTAGGCCTGCGTTTACCGAGATCTGCTTGAGCGGCGCTTCAACCGCTACGCGAACGATGTTCGCGCCGGTGAGCTCATCGCCTTCGAGGTCAAGATCGGCAAGCTTCTGAGCGGCCTGAATGAGGGCCACGCCACCACCGGCGACGATGCCTTCTTCTGCAGCTGCCTTAGCGTTGCGGACGGCGTCCTCAATGCGGTGCTTACGTTCCTTCAGCTCAACTTCAGTTGCAGCACCGGACTTGATGACGGCTACGCCACCAGCAAGCTTGGCAAGGCGCTCGTTGAGCTTCTCCTTGTCGTACTCGGAGTCCGAGTTCTTGATTTCCGCGCGGATCTGCGCCACGCGACCGTCGATAGCCTCCTTAGTGCCGGCACCCTCAACGATCGTGGTTTCGTCCTTGGTGACGACGATCTTGCGGGCCTGGCCGAGCACGTCGAGGTCGGCAGTTTCAAGCGAAAGACCAACGGTTTCAGAGATAACCTGACCACCGGTGAGGATAGCCATATCCTGCAACATGGCCTTGCGACGGTCACCGAAGCCCGGGGCCTTAACAGCAACGGACTTGAACAGGCCGCGGATCTTGTTCACAACGAGGGTTGCGAGAGCCTCGCCCTCAACGTCGTCAGCGATGATCAGCAGCGGCTTGCCGGACTGCATGACCTTCTCCAGTAGCGGGAGCAGGTCCTTAACGTTAGAGATCTTGCCTTCAACGAGGAGCACGTAGGCGTCCTCGAACACGGCTTCCTGACGCTCAGCGTCAGTTACGAAGTACGGGGAGAGGAATCCCTTTTCAAAGCGCATACCCTCAGTGGTTTCGAGGGTGGTTTCGAAAGAGTTGGTCTCTTCAACCGTGATGACGCCTTCGCGACCAACCTTGTCCATGGCCTGCGCAATGAGGCGGCCAATCTCGGTGTCATTTGCCGAGATGGAGGCGGTTGCTGCGATCTGTTCAACGGTTTCGATTTCCTTCGCGTCGGCGTGGAGGTTCTCCACTACCTTCGCAACGGCGGTGTCGATGCCGCGCTTAAGTGCGATCGGGTTTGCACCTGCAGCAACGTTGCGCAGGCCTTCGCTTACGAGCGCCTGAGCCAGAACGGTTGCGGTGGTGGTGCCATCGCCTGCGACGTCGTCGGTCTTCTTTGCAACTTCCTTGACGAGCTCAGCGCCGATCTTCTCGAGCGGATCCTCTAGCTCAACTTCCTTTGCAACAGAAACACCGTCCTT
This sequence comes from Gleimia europaea ACS-120-V-Col10b, assembly GCF_000411155.1. Taxonomy (GTDB): domain Bacteria; phylum Actinomycetota; class Actinomycetes; order Actinomycetales; family Actinomycetaceae; genus Gleimia; species Gleimia europaea_B. Next base: position 1,506,868 of record NZ_KE150266.1, on the reverse strand, counting down.
CGTGATCGTGGGAGCACCCCACTTCTTATCGAGGACGACGTTACGGCCCTTGGGGCCTAGCGTTACCTTTACAGTGTCGGCGAGGGTGTTTAACCCGCGCTCCATGGCGCGGCGTGCTTCCTCGTCGAATGCAATCAACTTGGACATGTATTTTTCCTCCGCTGTAGCGGTTGTTGGCTACGAGGTGCCCGCGACGGACGACCAGCCGGGTTTGCGTTTCTGTCTCGCAAATGGTGGCCTCACCTAGTAACCCTTGCTTTATCACTCAATGCTTGTGAGTGCTAATAGTTATTTTGGCACTCTAATGAGCAGAGTGCAAGACGAGTTAGCTAATAGCTCAAAAAGTTGAGGCGACCAGACTCAAGTCTGGCCGCCTTTGCGAGTTTGCATTCTCCAGATCAGCCCCGCCGCACACTCTTGCCGGGACGCGGAGCGGGCGTTTTAGTAGTCGCCCTTTAGGACGACAACGAAGTCAGCGTTGCCCAAATCTGTACTGTTCTCCGAGAAGTTACTAATGCCCAGGATTTCGCCAATCGCTTCAGCTCCTGCCCGGGTTCCGGGCGCGTAGTAAACGGTGGTGAACTCTGTAAGCCAGCCCGAAGCGTTGGAGGCGCTCACGTACTGGTATCCGTCTGCCTGCAGTTTTCCAACAGCCTCGGCGGCAAGCCCGTTAACTCGCGTACCGTTAAGGATCTGGATGGCAACGTCCTTAGAGATGGCAGGTTCGGTCTCGGTTGGCGCTTCCGTTGGCTTTTGTGTGGTCGCTTCTGTAGCAGCCTCGGTCTCGGATGATGCCTGCGTAGTACCCGTAGGTGCCTGCGTGGCAACTGTCGTTGGCTGGGGCGAGGCGTTTTCGTTACTGCCCCGGCCGGTTATCAACGATACTGCGCCCCATGCGAGCACGGGGACGATGATTAACACGAGCAGGAAAGGCAGCACGGTTTTCCAGCGCGATGGCTTCTCGCGAAAGAGGCCAACGGGGCCCTCGGCGCCTGCCTGGTCAAACTCGTCTTCAGGATATTGATGCAAACTCACAGTTTTAGCGTACCGGTTTTCTGCTTTCATCTGCTCATCCACGCCGATATTGGCTGATTGGCACCAGTTTTGCCGCGTAGGATGAGGGCGTGAGTGCTTTGCCTTTAACTGATTTGATTGACGAGGGGTGGGCGCAGGCTTTAGGCCCGCTTGAGCCCCAGATTCACCGTCTTGGCGACATGCTACGCGAGGAAAACCGGCTAGGTAATGGTTACCTACCTGCGGGCACAGACGTGTTGCGCGCGTTCACCTACCCGTTTGCGGATGTGAAGGTGCTCATTATTGGGCAAGATCCCTACCCCACGCCGGGGCATGCGATGGGACTGTCATTTTCGGTGCGACCAGGCGTGGCTCTGCCGCGTTCCCTGGTGAACATTTTTAACGAGTTGCATGAGGATTTGGGCGTGCCGATGCCAACGTCGGGAGATTTGACGCCTTGGGCTCGCGGAGGGGTGTGTTTAATGAACCGCGTGCTCACCGTTCGTCCCGGCGCCCCGGGTTCACACAGAGGCCGGGGTTGGGAGGAGGTGACGGAGGCAGCGATCCGCGCCCTCGTAGATCGAAACCAGCCACTGGTGGCTATTTTGTGGGGGCGTGACGCTAGAGCGGTTAAGCCACTGCTTGGGAACACGTCGGTGATCGAATCTGCCCACCCCTCCCCCCTGTCCGCTCGCCGCGGATTTTTTGGATCAAGACCATTTTCCCGAGCTAACAGGCAACTGATCGAAATGGGGGCAACGCCCGTGAACTGGGATCTATCACGGCCCTGACTTTAGCCAGCCTTCTGCCGCCACCGCCACCCCTTCGACCGAACGTGAACGGCCGCTGGCCCGCTGCACGCACTGTACCAATTGATTGAGGTCGGAAGGGGTTTCCTTCCGACCTCAACCGTTACCTTGTCTGCAAGGTTTTGCCTTGCGGGGCTCTAACTACACGTTGGAGCGCCTGCGAACCAGGACGGTACCTGCAAGGAGCAGGGCGAGCGCCGCGCTTGAAAGGGCGAGGACGTTGCCCGAACCTGTCTTGGCAAGCGGCTTGCTCATGCCTTTCGCTTTGCTCGGCTTTTCAACCTGGCTTGCCTGCCCCGTTGGGGTGGGCTGGGGTTGATTCTGCTCTGCGGTGGGTGCAGTTTCAGTTTCGCTTGGCTGCGGCTCATCTACTTTGGCCGGAGAGGTCGAAACTGACCAGTTATGCACAAAAAACTCGGCGGGGTTGATAGTGCCGTGTTCTTGTGCCCATTCGATCATGAGGTCGCGGATCGCCTTTTGCTCGTCGTAGACAATCGGCGCGGTCTTGACATGCGGGTAGTCGGAGCCACCGGCTTGGCGGTAGTTGTTCAGGGCGAGCACGAACTCGTCGGTCGGCTTGATTGGCGAGCCGTCCGGCATGGTGAGTAGGTCGATTCGCTGTCCAACCGGCTTGGAGATGTCAATGTGATAGTTGACGCCCGAAAGCACGTCGTAGGTATAGTCTCGCAGGCCTCGCGTTGTACCTTCATACCGCGCGTTGAGAACAGAAGGCCAATCCGTAATCTCGGCTCCCTCTTCTTGCTGAACGTAGTAGCGTGCGGACCACTCCAGGTAGTCCTTTAGCTGTTCACCGTTGATCTTGATACCAAAAAGCGTGTTGTCGTACACGTAGATGGATGCCATGTCTGCGATCGTTACGTCGCCCTTTGCAAATACCGCAGTACGAGAGAACGGGGAGACTTCCGCGATTATCGGCAGGTTCTCGTATTCGGTGCCCTTCAGCGCGCGGGTGAGTTCATCGGTTTGAACCTTGTTTATGAAGTCGAGGATTGGCGTGTCTTCCCACGGGGAGGTTTCTGACTTCATCTCTTCAGTGGATTGCGCAACAACCGTTGCAACCCACTGCTTGGTCTGTTCAAACCAGGGGGCGATCACCTGTTCAATCTGGGGATCTGGCTCGTAGTCCGGAGCTTTTAGCGCTTCGGCTGCCGGCTTATTTTCACCCCACTCAACCGTTACTTTGCCGTCTTTGCGAACCAGCGGAATGTTGACAGAGGAGAGGAAGCGCCCATGGTAACCCGGCTGAGTTAGGAGCACTTCGCGCCCATCTGGGTTGGTGTAGTACTTCTGGACAACGTCAGTCACATGTGAGTGGCCAGCCACTACAACATCAACGCCTGAAACGTTCTGCGCGATTGAGCGGGCAGCGTTTTCTTGCAGGTCGTTAGCGTCCCATTTGTAATCCTCGGGGTCTTCACCGGTATGCGCGGTTACTATTACTACGTCTGCACCTTCTGCCTTGACTTTTGGCACTACCTCTTTCACGGCTTGTACAACGTCGCGGAATTCGAGGGAGGCTACTTTCACTCCATCCCATCCGGGAACGCCGGGGGTCACAGCTCCGATGACACCCACCTTCACCTCATGACCATCCTTGGTCTTTTTGTTGATGATGGTGTACTGCTTGTATGCGGGTTTACCAGTTTCGCGCACGTTAACGTTTACCGCGAGGAAGGGCATGTTAAGACTATTAATGTATTGGTCGAGGGATTCAAGACCGTAGTTGAACTCGTGGTTACCGGCAGCTACAGCGTCGTATTGCAGGTAGTTAAACACGCTAGCCATAGGGTCAACGGTACTGGCTGTCTGGTTTGAGTGATACACCGTTTCAATCGAGGAACCCTGGTTCGCGTCGCCATTGTCAAGAAGAAGCACGGCGTCTTTACCTTTTTCTTCCCGAACCTTCTGGACGGCCGTCGAGAGACGATCCATACCGCGAGCATTTTCGGGTTTGGAAGCTCCAAAAGGTTGCCCGGTGAAGTAGTCGTGGTCCACTAGAGTTCCGTGTATGTCGGTGGTAGCTAGAAGGGTGAGGTCATCAATATCGGTGACTCCACTTTCAGCGTATGCAGGCACAGCCATTAGTCCGAAGACCAGTGGCAACGCTGCAAAGGTTGCTATTTTTCTCATTTACTCCCTTTCGTGCTGTGTTCAGATTTCCATCTCGATTTAGAGGGAGTATCAGTATCCATTATTTTTATTTAACAAATTATTGTTTTGGGTTTCTAAAACAATTTCGGCAATTCTCTTTGCACGCTTCGGTATCTGGTCAAATTATTCCGCAACAGGCGCACAATGCGATGCGGGTCGACGCGGTCAAAATGGGCGTTTGCACGCGCTGACGAGCAGCAGTAGGGCGGCTACTAGCGCGCCCTTGATGTAGATACCAGTACGAGCCGATACAGGCCCGCCTGAGTGTCAGACCTAACCAGCCTGTTACTACCTACACTTTGCGCGCTCAACTTCCCGCTTGGCGTCTTGCCTGGCATCTTCTCCCGCAGAATGTCACCCAACTCCACTGGCTCAGCTGGAAGAGCCACGGTAATCGAAGATTCGGACAATGCCGGCGCCCCACACCGCCTGCACAATATCGCAGAGGTGGTGCACGGTTTTTCACGTGTTCTCCATTTCATATCAGAATCAAGAAAACTCTAGACCTTCACTCATGTAGGGATTACCGTATCTTTAAGCCCCCTTTAGTTGAATTGGAGAAAGAGCGATGACGTCAATCTCTGAAACCATTAATCCCCTCGTCGAAAAGGCCCTCAGCGCCCTCAACGAGTTTAAAACCTTCGACCAAGCCAGCGTGGATCTCATCGTCGAAGCCGCTGCCAAAGCTGCGCGCGATGCCCACGCCACCCTCGCCGAAATGGCCGTTGAAGAAACACGCCGCGGCAACTTTGAAGATAAAACAGTGAAAAACATCTTCGCTGCTGAGCATGTCACCGCCTACATGCGCGACCTCAAAACGGTTGGCGTCATTTCGCAAAACCAGTTCACTGGCATCACCGAAATCGCCGAACCTGTTGGTGTGGTAGCCGGTATCACCCCCGTCACTAACCCCACCTCCACCACTATTTTCAAATCGCTCATGTGCCTGAAAACGCGCAACCCGATCGTTTTCGCGTTCCATCCTGGCGCGCAACAGTGCTCCTCTCAAGCCGCTCGGATCGTGTACCAAGCGGCCCTGAGTGCGGGCGCTCCACAAGGTTGCATCCAATGGGTTGAAGCCCCCTCTATGGAGGCGACCAGCGCCCTCATGAATCACGAGGGGGTGTCCGTCATCCTCGCCACCGGCGGTAACGCGATGGTACGCTCCGCTTACTCGTGCGGGAAGCCCGCTCTTGGCGTTGGCGCCGGCAACTCCCCCGCCTACATCCACTCATCGGCAAATCTTAACCGCGCCGTTTATGACGTGGTCTCTTCCAAAGCCTTTGACAACGGAATGATCTGTGCCTCCGAACAGGCCGTTATCCTCGATGAGAAAATCGAACAAGCCGCGCTTGAACAGTTCAAATCGCTCGGTTGCCACATCGCTACCAAAGCGGAAAAGGCCAAGCTGGAAAAACTCATGTTCGGTGCCAAAGCATTCACCAATGCCTGCGCCACCGCACGCCTCAACCCGAGCATTGTTGGCCAATCAGCCCACGAAATCGCGCACCAAGCTGGCTTTGAAGTACCCGAAGGCACGCAAGCGATCCTCGCGCAATGCACCGAAGTTTCCTATTCTGAACCTCTCACGCGCGAAAAACTCAGCCCCGTGCTTGCCGTTCTCACCGCGAAAGATGCGGACGAAGGCATCGAGCTTGCCGCGCAAATGGTAGAACAAGACGGCCTTGGACACACCGCTGCCATCCACTGCCGTGACAACAACATCATTGCAAAGTTCGGAAGCCGCGTGCAGGCCGTGCGCCTGGTAGAAAACGCACCCACCTCACAAGGCGCAATTGGCGGACTGTTCAACAGCTTCATCCCATCGCTCACGCTTGGCTGCGGATCCTACGGACACAACTCCGTATCCAACAACGTCAGCGCAGTGAACCTAATCAATATCAAACGACTCGGGCGGAGGAACTCCGTGATTACACCCTTCCAAGTGCCGTCAAAAATTTTCCAAGGTCCGGGCGCTCTACGCCAACTCGCAACCTTGCAAGATCTTGGCAAAATCACCATCTTTACCGACAAGGCCACCCTCAATTGCGGTGCGGTCAGCGAGCTTCTAGCTCTCCTTCACACCCGTGAAGAAGCGAGTTCCATCCAGATTATCGACGACATTCCGCGTAACCTGACCGTCGATTTCCTCCGCGAGGCCGCCAGTGAAACCGCCGGTTTCGCACCGGACACGCTCCTAGCTTTCGGCGCCACCGCAACGATCAATGCCGCGAAGTTTGTGCGCGTGGGTCTGACAATCCCCGAAGCTGATATGGCTGACATTTGCGCCGGCCGCATCGGTCTTCCCCCGCGTATATCCAACCCCAGACTCATCTGCATCCCCACAACTTCCGGTGGCCAGGCCGCGCTGTCAGCCAAAGCCTCCATCACGGATACCGAGACGGGCCTGGAACGACTCATCCAGTCCGCCTCTTACCTGCCGAGCATCACGTTCATGGATCCTGAGCTGGCTCACTGGAAGCCAGAAGTGCTTGCAGCTCGCGGGTTTGAAACCATCTCGCAGGCAACCGAAGCACTATTCTCCATCCACGCCACCGACTACACAGACGCGCTTGCACTGCACGGCCTCGAACTCGCATTCACAAACCTACCGCGTGCCGTCGATGAGTCTGACCACAGCGCAGAACACGAAAACAGCCGCGAGAAGATCATTTCCGCCGGCTCCCTCACCTCTACCGCGCTTGGCAACACCAGCCTGGGCTTGGCCGATGCGATCGTGCAAGCGTTCGCCCAATTCTCGGGCACACCACGCCAAGATCTGCTGCCCGCAGTTCTGCCAAACGTGGTGCGATTCAACGGTTCCCAGCCGCAAAAACTCGTGGCCTGGCCCAACTACGAGACGTTCCAAGTGCCCGCGCGCTGTGAGGAACTCACCCGGCACCTGGGGATTAAGGTTGGCCCGGAGGGCGCGGTGGAAGCCTACGCTACCGCCCTCGAAAATCTGCGTGACAAGGTTGGACTAACTCCCCTGCTACGCAACATGGGCATGCCGGAATCCACGTTCAATCACAAGCGCGGCGAAATCGCCTCACTGGCATTCGACTACCAGTCACATTCAGGCAACCCCCAAACCGCGCGTCTGGAAGACATTAAGGAGCTACTCACCGCTTGCTTCCGCAGCCAAAAATGGAGCCGCTAAACTAAAGTCCTGTTAGCGCCCAGAGCGAAACAGGAGAACTTTAATGACTGGCCGATCCCCGCGTCCTTACAAACGGGTGCGGCGCGCGCAACCACAGGTTGTGAGCACCGAGACGTTTGCGGTCGCGGGGATTGCCGTGACCGTGGTACGCAAAACCGGCCTTAAGAACACTTACCTGCGGGTCAAGGCGCCCGGCGGCAACGTGGTTATCACGGCACCGAGGGGCGTGCCCATACGAGATCTGCAAAGCTTCGCGCTAACCCATCTGTCCACCATTAAGCGCCAGGCGCGCACTGCTCCCAATTTCACTACCGGAGAGACCCACTTTCTGTGGGGCCAGCCCCTGGTTTTAGAAGTACACGAAGCCGATCAGGCACGAGTGTATGCGCAAGATGAGCGACTAATTCTGGCCTTGCCTGCCGGGTCTACACGCCAGAGGCGGGAGACGGCTTTAACCGAGTGGTATCGCGAACAACTGAAACTGGCCCTGCCCGCAGCCATTAAGCGATGCGAAACAAGCACCGGCCTGGCGGCCAGCGAGTATCGAGTCAAGAAAATGCGAACCCGCTGGGGCACCTGCAACCCGAAAGCGCAGCGAATCTGGCTGAGCATCAACCTTGCAAAGAAACCTAAGCAGTGCTTGGACTACGTGCTCACCCACGAACTCGTGCACCTGGTGGAACGCGGCCACACCCCGCGCTTTCACGCCCTCGTTGCCCGCTACTTTCCAGGCTACGAGGAAGCAGACAGGGCACTAAAATAGCGCCCAGTCGCAAACAACAATTTCGTGCGATCTGTAAGACTACTCTCGCCTCCACAAACCGCCCTAATGTTAATCGGCGAAAAACTTCGTTTCGAATGAGTACCTTGACGCCCTATAAATATGGGTTCCGTAATCAATTACCCTTCCCTGCGCGTCATACGCAATGCGCGTGGCAGTCAGCAAAGCAGCGCCACGCTTTTCCCCCAAAGCGTCCGCCTCCATTAGCGTCGCATTACGCGCCCCGATCACCTGAGTCGCGTAGGAGGGCACCACGCCCTTAGCTCGAAGCTGATCGTAAAGACCGCTTTCTTCCAGCTCTTCACGGGTAGGCGCAATGTCACTCGGGATTAGGTTAGACATGAGCGCGATCGGATCCCCATCAGCTAAGCGCAAACGCTGAATAAATGTAACCGGCGCACCCGATTCAGTTTCCAAACGCTGCGCCTCGTCCTCAGTAGCCCGGTGGGTGTTATAAGACATCACCCGCGTCTCCACCTCAAAACCAGCCTGCTCAAGATCGGTTAACAAACTCGACAACTGCATGGGCCGGCGAACATGGGGTGCAGTAACAACCGTGCCTGCACCCCGACGCCTCTTAACCAGCCCCCTATCAGCCAAAGACTGCAGAGCCTGACGAGCAGTTGGGCGCGAAACATCCAGACGCTTCGCCATCGAAACCTCGTTTTCAAGGCGAGTACCCGGAGCAATCTCACCGCTCAAAATCATCGCCGCTAGGCCGTCAGAGATCTGCGCGTGAAGCGGCACGTCACTGTCATGCACAACCCGAATGTTCGGACTAAAAGGCGCGTGGGCCATCATGAATTCCTAAATGCTAAATCGAAACTGTAAAACCGTTCTGGGATGATTATACAAATCGTACACAGTTTTAAAGACCAATAGTCACGTTATGTAAACACAAGACATCAATTCATCTTTGTCATGACAAATACTTGATGTTGGGTGCCTCTATACACTATCGTTATATGCAAGAGCGAACAAAGAACACCGAAGTTCTTACACCAAATAGCTCTTTTCTAGCTTAGGAGAAAACATTGACACCCACAGCTTCAATCCCCGCGCTAGACGTATTAACAATCGGGCGTTGTGGCATTGACGTCTACCCACTGCAAACCGGAGTTGGGCTAGAAGCCGTTGAGACCTTCGGCAAATTCCTCGGCGGCAGTCCAACGAACGTAGCCGTAGCCGCCGCACGCTACCGCCACCGCTCTGCCGTAATCACGGGCGTCGGCAACGACCCCTTCGGACGCTTCGTCTGCACCGAAATGCGTCGCCTTGGCGTCTACGACAACTATGTAGTGACAAAGTCGGCGTTCAACACTCCTGTTACCTTCTGCGAGATCTTCCCACCAGACGACTTCCCACTCTACTTCTACCGGGAACCGTCCGCACCCGATCTCGAACTAACCCTTCAAGATATCCCCATCGACGCTGTTCAAGAAGCAAAAATCTTCTGGATCACCGCAACCGGCCTATCCAAACAACCCTCACGCGGCGCTCACCACGCAGCACTTGACGCCCGTAAAAAGAGCGGCCCCACTATCATCGACCTTGACTATCGCGCAGACTTCTGGGAATCCGAAGAAGAATCACATGAACACGTAAGTGAAGCCCTGTCCAAGGTCACCGTTGCTATCGGTAACAAGGAAGAATGTCGTGTTGCTGTTGGGGAAACGGAACCTGATCGCGCTGCGGATGCCCTCCTCGATGCCGGCGTTGAACTCGCGATCGTTAAACAAGGCCCCCACGGCACCCTTGCCAAAACCCGAGACGAACGTATCGAAATGCCTGTCACTCCAACACATACTTTCAATGGCCTTGGAGCTGGCGATGCTTTCGGCGGCGCGGTTTGCCACGGCCTCCTGTCGGGTTGGTCGCTGAAGAAAACGATTTACGCGGCCTCGACTGCCGGAGCAATCGTGGCATCGCGCCTCGAATGCTCAACGGCAATGCCAACCGAGCCGGAGCTACTAGCTACCATGCGGCTACACAAGAATAACCTCGTCCCAGATCTAGAAGACTTCTAATCATGTCTAAAACTCCTCTGATCGACAAAATTACAGAAATCCGCACATACGAGCCGGAACGCATCCAACGTGCCCTTGCAAATCGTACGAAGGGGAAACTGCCAACCAATGGCAAACCACTGATGATCATCGCGTGCGATCATGCTGCCCGGGGCGCCCTCGCGGCTGGGAAAAACCCTAATGCGATGGCTTCACGCGAAGAGCTGCTTAGCCGTTGCGTTACAGCACTGTCGCGTCCCGGAGTTGACGGCTTCCTCGGTACCGCAGATCTGATTGAAGATCTCACTCTGCTCGGCGCCCTCGATAATAAGCTCGTCTACGGTTCCATGAACCGAGGCGGCCTGGCCGGCGCATCATTTGAAATGGATGACCGCTTCACCGGTTACACCGCCCACGGCATTAAAGCTGCCGGCCTGGACGGGGGCAAAATGCTGATGCGTATCAATTACGAAGATTCCGGAACTGTACGCACTCTTGAACATTGCGCCCAAGCCGTAGACCAGCTCGCTCAAGAACAGGTCATGGCAATGGTGGAACCCTTCATTTCTGAACGCAAAAATGGGCGCATCGTCAACGACCTCAGCCCAGATGCTGTCATCAAATCGATGGCCATTGCCTCCGGCCTAGCCTCCACCAGCGCTTACACGTGGCTCAAACTTCCCGTAGTGGAAGACATGGAACGAGTCATGGAGGCCTCCACCCTACCCGCCCTCATTCTGGGCGGCGAGGTACGAAAAGACGCGCGGGCCGCAATGGAAAGCTGGGGTAAAGCCCTAGAGTTGCCAAACGTTAAAGGTCTAGTCATTGGCCGCTCCCTACTATTCCCGCCAGATGACGACGTGGCAGGCGCCGTCGACGCCACCGTGCAAATCCTGAACAACACCATTTAGAAGCACTCGCTTCCCCACGAGAGGTATCAAAATGACAACCCAAACCCCACAGATTCCTGAAACCATGCGTGCCGCAGTCCTGCGCGACACCAAAATTGGCCTCCAGGTTGAAACTATCCGCACCCCTCGCCCACGCGCCGGCGAAGTTTTGGTAAAAGTCGCGGCCTGCGGCATGTGTCACTCCGACCTGCACGTCATCGGAGGCGCAATTGCCTTCCCTCTTCCCGCAGTACTTGGCCACGAAATCGCTGGAACAATTGTTGAGCTCGGCCCCGGCGTTGAACACACCGGCCTTAAAGTTGGACAAAACGTTGCCGGCGGTTTCCTAATGCCGTGTGGTCAGTGCGAAGCGTGCTCCAGCGGACATGACGAACTTTGCGGCCCGTTTTTTAAACTAAACCGTTTGAAGGGTGTGCTCTACGACGGTGAAACTCGTCTTTCAACCCTCGACGGAGAACCCGTTTACATGTATTCGATGGGCGGCCTGGCAGAATACGCAGTTGTCCCCGCAACTGCAGTAGCCCCCACTCCTGACAACATCGATCTAGTTCCCGCCTCCATTCTTGGCTGCGCAGCTCTGACCGGATACGGTGCAGTCCGACGCGGCGCCGACCTACACTACGGTGAAACAGTAGCCGTGGTTGCTGTTGGCGGTGTTGGCACCAACATCGTGCAAATTGCGCACGCCTTTGGCGCGAAGCAAGTAATCGCGATTGACGTGTCTGACGAGAAGCTAGCCCCCATGAAAGGCTACGGTGCCACCGCAACAATCAACTCTGCCAAGACGGATGCGCGCGAAGAAGTCCTTCGTCTCACCGGCGGTAAGGGCGTTGACGTATCGTTCGAGGCTCTTGGCATTCCGGCAACGTGGACAACGGCTCTCGACGTTCTTGCAGACGGCGGCCGTATGGTACCGATCGGTCTGGGCGCCGGCGTGCAGACCGCCGGAGTGGAGATCAACCGCACGGTGCGTCGCTCGCAATCCATCCTCGGATCCTACGGTGCACGTACGCGCCAAGATCTACCCGCAGTAGTTGATCTGGCTTCTGAAGGTGTCATCAACTACAAGGAAATCGTTTCGCGCCGCTTCTCACTCGAACAGGCCGCAGAAGGCTACAAGGCGCTACACGATCAAAAGATCCAGGGGCGTGCAGTTGTAGACATGAGCCTGTAACCCCGTCCGCTCACTTAAAACCGGATCCGCTCCCCACTGCTGGGCCACGCCGCCTGGCACTGGGGAGCTTTTCCGTATCTTCACCCAAGACCCGTCGGGTCCGCACGCAAAGAAGGCCCCGCGAACGGCTCGCTGCCAAGCACTACCAAGCTAGGCTAATCCGCTACTGAACACGGCTACGTTTCTGCTGCACTCGACGCGGGTGCCACTACCAGGTCAAGCTCCCAGCCAAGTCCCCCAACCACTGCGCGCAACCGTTCCCACCGGCGCGGCGCACACGTTCTACGCATACGAAAGGGGCTTGTGGAGGATGGTCGGACCTCCACAAGCCCCCTTAAAGCCCACTTCAGGGCCAGAAACTTTCGACGGTGTGCGAGCGCGCCGAAAGCATTAGCATCTACGCGTTGAAGAGGGTCTTCTCAACGTAGTCACGAGCTTTAACAGCGTACTCATGCGGGTTTGCTACCGCCGGATCCTGCTCAGCTTCAACCAAGATCCACTCCTTGTAGCCGTGGTCAACCAGGAAGCGGTACGGTTGCGTGAAGTCAATCATGCCGTCACCAGGAACAGTGAACATGCCGTTTAGGAACGAATCCAGGAACGAACGATTATGCTGCCGCGACTCCTGCAACTTCTCCTCCCGAACGTCTTTGAAATGCACGTGACGCACGCGATCAATAACGGCTTCCAGTAGACCCATTACGTCACCATCACCCACGAATGCGTGACCGGTGTCAAACAGGAGGCTCACCTTTGTCGGATCAGTCATGTCCATTAGGCGAATCGTTTCTTCCTTCGTCTGCACAACCGTGCCCAAGTGGTGGTGATAGACGAGTTCGAGGCCGTACTCGTGTGCAATATCCCCGAGCACGTTCAGCCCTTCAGCCAACTTCACCCACTCTTCATCGTTTAGCACGGGCTTGTTGGTAAAGATGCAAACGTCGCGCACGCCCTGCACCGAACCGGTCTGTTCGGACACCACGATCCGGGTGGCCCCCAGGTACTGCAGGTACTTGCACTTCTCGCGAAACTCTGGGATCACAGCCTCCACGCCATCGCGAACAATGAAGGAAGAGAACCACTGCGCCACGATCTTGATGCCGCGCGCCTGCGCACGCTCCTTCACGATCTCTTGCGCCGGGAAGAAGCCGGCACACTCAGTGCCACGGAACCCAACGTCAGCAAGGTCAAGCAGCATGTCCTCAAGCGTGTTGTATGCCCCCACCTCGGGAATGTCATCGTTACGCCACGTAATCGGGTGCATACCCCACGTTATGCCATTGGGATCAGAAATCGCGGTCTTTGGATCAAGTTTGAAAACCATTTTGTCTCCTTCGACAAATCAAAGTATTAGATCGAAATTTACCGGGGAGGAAGGAAGCCGCGCTCCCTTCCTCCCATCTGGTTTAGGAGTAGCGCTCCTCCATGTCGCGCTCAATCTGCTCAAGGGAGCGACCAGAGGTTTCCGGCATAACCTTGTACAAGATCACCGCGATGACCAAGTTGAGTACGCCGTACAGTGCGTACGTGCGTCCACCACCCAACGATTCCATCATTGGCGGGAACGTCCAGGTGATGAATGCGTTGGTAATCCACATGCAGAAGATTGCGGTACCGTTCATAACGCCGCGTACGTCAGCGGGGAACAACTCGCCCATCATGGTCCAAACCACCGTGCCGTTTGAGGATTGCACAATCAGCATGAACACGCCCATCAAGCCGAGAATCAGGAACGCAGCCCAGCTTGGTGGCGTGGTGCCATTAGCCATGTGGGGAGCAATAGCGAACTGGAATATGCCCGCGATGGCAAGTAGACAAATGCCCACGCCGATCACATCCGCAATCAGGATTTGGCGGCGCCTAAACTTCATGATGAGCCAAATTCCGAGCGCAGAGCCGATCACGCTCATCACACCATTTGCAACCTGCGCCGTAATCGAAGCGGAAGTGGACATACCCGCGTATTCGAGAACCTTTGGAGCGTAGTACATGACGGTATTAACACCCGTAGTTTGGTTCACAATGGCAAGGAAGATACCAACTAGCATGAGCTTTCTTAGCCAGGGGACTGAGAATACGTACTTCAAGCCCTTCTTGGACTGCTCAACTTCAGCTTCATGCTGGCGAGCCTCGATCATTTCCATTAGCTCATCTTCGAGGGAACCATCACGCTCCGGGTCGCGAATACGCTTCAGCGAAGCAATAGCGTCATACATGCGCATCTTCGACACGTACCAGCGCGAAGACTCCGGCATTAGGCGAATACCAATCCAAAGCGCAATAGCTGGGATCGAGCAGAGCACGAGCATGTAACGCCACGCAGCACCGTTGCCAGCTGAAACTACAAGCTGGTCAAGGAACGCTTGATATTGATCTGCGCTCATCGAGCCGCCCTTGGACGTCTGGAACGCGGAGATTGCGTCGTAAGAGTAGACACCCGGATCCAGGTTGCCCGAGGGGTCGCTCTTGATTGTGAGCTGCGGCCCACCGTGCATCGCGTTAATAATCGCGTTCATGGTGAAGGCCAGTAGCTGGCCGGTGACGATCATCAGCTGGTCAATAGCAACGATAGAACCACGGATTCGCTTCGGCGCTGTCTCCGCAAGGTAAACTGGAACCGTTGCCGAGGCGCCACCAACTGCAAAGCCAAGAACCAAACGGAACGGATACATCACCCACACGTTTCCAGCAGCGGCTGTGCCAAGAGCTCCAACCAGGAACAATATGGCTAGAAGCGTAATGTTGTGCCGGCGTCCGTAACGGTCCGAAAGCCTGGATCCAATCAGAGCGCCCAGGGCAGCACCAACCAAAAGAGTGCCTCCGATTGCGCCTTCCTGGAATGCGGTGAGCTGCAAGCCATCTGCACCAAACGGCATGTGCATGTAGGGCAATGCGCCAGAAATTACACCGGTATCGTACCCAAACAGCAACGAGCCGAGCGTAGCTACGGCAGCAATAGCAAAAATGCCGCGGTGCTTACCCGAAGGTGGGGTATCTTTAACAGCCTTTGCCAACTCGTCGCGAGTTATCCCTTGCATCGGGATTTCACGAGCATCTTCGCCCATGCGACTTCCTTTCTTAAACCCAACAATGAGGGTGCATTTGTACTGAGATGATGATTTGGCACCTATCTATGTGCCGTTACAAATCAAAAGTGGTGTTGCCTTCAACCACGGGAACGTCGTGCCACTGACCATCCGCAGCGGAAGCGACAACGGCTTCATCAACTTCTGCGGCGCACCAAGCATCCGCAGCTGATGGAGCGTGCTGTTCTCCTGTGAGAACTGACTTCAAGAACTGTGCGGCCTCAACGCACTTCATATCGTCAAAGCCCATCGAAGTACCGATAGCCGGCTGGAAACGACTCCAGTTATCCCACTCCGGTCCGGCCATCGCGCGCGTGTAGCCATGCGTAGCGCCATTGTCTACGCCCAGGCATACCTCTAGCTCGTTGAGACGCTCAAAATTCCAGCGTGCCGAGCCCTTGGTGCCGTACACTTCAACGACATACTCGGCGCGGGGGCCAACGCTAACTCGTGACGATTCCATTGTGGCGACTACGCCATTGTCGAAACGCGCGAGCAGAGCAACGTAGTCCTCATTCTCCACCGGGCCCATTTCGTCTCCAACCTCAAAGCCGGAGTGGCCAAAGCCCATCTTCGTTGGAATCGGACGTTCCTTAATGAATGTGTCAGTCAGGGCAAAAACGGAACTGATACGACCAATAATGTACTGTGCCAGGTCTGCGCCGTGGCTCATCAAATCAGGAACCACACCCGCGCCAGCCTTTTCTCGCGAAGCGCGCCACGTGAGCGGCCCCATTGGCGACGAGTTGTAATCGGCAATAAACCAAACGCGGGCGTTTGTTACCTTGCCAAGCTCGCCGCTACGCACGAGGTGACGCATGTACTCAATAGCTGGAGTGTGGCGGTAGTTAAAGCCAACTGCAGTGGGCAAATTCGCCTGGGCGGCTGCCTGCGCGACGGCCTTGGCCTGCTGCGCACTCACGCCCATCGGCTTTTCAATCCAGAACGGCTTGCCTGCCTCCACTGCCGCCAGCGCGATCTCTTCGTGCAAGAAGTTCGGGGAACAGATCGAAACAACATCAACATCCGGATCTGCAAGCAGCTCGCGGTAATCACCGTAAGCGCGCTCGAAACCTAGATCTTCAACGGCTGCCCGCTGAGCTTCTTCAACTGGATCTGCAGCGGCAACTAGCTTTACCTGAACTCCAAGTTCAGGAAAACGTTCACTCACTGCTTTATAGCTACGCGCGTGTAGACGGCCCATCCACCCCAGGGAAATAACGCCAACACCGATGGTCTTTTTGGTGGTCATAGGTTCCTCCGAACTTCTTTGTCCGTTTATTCCGCCGCTGTATTTGACAACGCCTTTAGAAACTTTGTACTGACAAATGTACCAGGGCGATTCGGTGCGGTCAAGGCCTCTTGAGCAGAAAAGAGGACGGAAATTTTCTCAATCAACGCTTGCTAAATCAACAAATATGCAGCCGAAATTACTGTCAAAACAGTAACCACTGGTTCGAAAACCTTCTGTGACATGTGTGTAGCTAACAACCTGCCCAGCAAAGCCCCCACCAAAACTAGAGGCAAAAAAGGAGCGGCCACCCGTAGCGACTCTCCACTCACACTACCCAAAGCCACAGCAAACGGGAGTTTTGTCAGGTTAACCAGGAAATAGAACCAGGCTGTGGTCCCCAAGAAAGTTTTCACCGGAAACTTCGCTGCCAAAAAATACATCGTGGTTACCGGCCCGCCCGCATTCGCAGCCATCGTTGTCATACCCGCAAGAGACCCAAAGAACGCCCTGGCCCACGGCCCTTCCACGTTCGGATTGTCGTTTCTCTTCAGAACAAAAGTTGTCACGGCAATTAGAACAAGAAGAATAATGCCAATACTCACGCGGATAACACGGTCAGATGCAACGTGTAGAAACACCGCGCCGATAACAAGTCCAAGGAGAACCCCGGGAACGAGGCGCACCAGGGTTGGCCAATCAGCTTTTTTGCGATACATCACTATCGCCACCACATCGCCCACTAAAAGCATCAGCAGCATCACTCCGGTGGACTGAAGCGCCGGCATCACCGCCGCAAGCAGGGCAACCGCGAGCGTGGCGGCACCCGGAAGAGCAGTTTTAGAAATGCCCACTATAAATGCGCACAACCCCAACACAATGAGCGCCCCTGTTGTGAACCCTGCCATTTTGCCCTCACAAATAAAAAGCACCGTTCCCCCCATTGGGACCGGCGCATACTCGTTGGCGGTAGACTTACAGCCTCACCCAGAGCCTAGCTGCGTTTTAGTTGCAGATAGAGGGCAACGAAAACTCCAGCGATAGCTCCAAATACGGTTAGCATTCCTGCAAACACAACCATTGCGGTCAGTTCAGTTGCAATGCCAACGACCACCACGGATGCCACAAGCGCGGCGAACACCGCGGCAACCAGCTTAAACAGAGGACGTGCCTCTACGTTAATCCTGTGCGGAGCAGCAACAGTAAGTGCGTAAGTACCCAATGTGTACCTTCCTTTACGGTTCCTTGTGCGGAACCGTTTGGGAAAACGTCCCGCACGGCTATGTGCTCGGCTTGCGCCGACATCGACCACCTCTGTGATCGACGATTTCAGGCTACTAAAGCACTCGCAGTTTGTAAAGACAAAGGTTTTGCGTGGAGGCTGCCCCTCAGCGTTTTGCGCACACTAGTTATTCACCAATTTTGCCCGTCAATACACACAAAACTCTGCCTAGCAACAACTTTGCGTGCCGAATATTAATGCCATATCCGACACGCAAAGTGTTGTAACTAACAGCTAAAGATGAACTACTACGCCTTCCTTAGCAGCCTTCTCGGCTGCTTCAGCCAAACGCAACGCCTGAGCGCCGTCCTCAAGCCCCGGAGAAGGCACCCTACCCGCGTCAATAGCATCAATGAACGCGCTCAGTTCGCGCGCATACGCAGCCTCGTAACGCTCCAAGAAAAAGTCCAAATACGGCTCTTGCGCGTCCGTCACGTGCTTGTTAGAGCGACGAACCGTGGTAGGACGAATATTCTCGGCAAAGAGCGCGCCTTCAGATCCGAAAGCCTCAAGCCTCTGGTCGTAACCAGAAGCGCAGTGGCGCGAGTTCGTAATCGTTGCGGAATGTCCCGCCTCGTTCTGCAAAGTCACAACAACGCCATCGAAGTCGCCGGTGTCCGCAAGCTCGGGATCAAGGTTTTGGCCTACCGCAGTAACCGTCTTGATGTCGCCAAGGAAGTGGCGAACCATGTCGAAATCATGGATCGTCATATCCTTAAAGATGCCCCCCGAAACCGCAATGTACTCCTTTGGCGGAGCAGCCGGATCACGGGAGATGATCGTCAGCTGCTCAAGCTGACCAATCTCGCCAGACTCTACCGCCTCATGAATCGCACTGAATGAAGGATCAAAACGGCGGTTAAATCCCAGCATCACCAGCGGGTTAGGCGTACCCTGAGCCTCTAGACGCTCGCGAATCTGCGCAACAGATTCACTATCCATAGCCAGCGGTTTCTCACACAAAGCCGGCTTGCCGGCAGCGGCAGCCGCAATAATATGATCACCGTGTAGCGGTGTTGGCGAACAAATGATGATTGCATCAACATTGTCAGATGCGAAAACATCGTTAGCTTCACTCGTGACTTCCGCCCCGTAAGCCTGCGCAACCTCCTTTGCAGAATCCAACATCGGATCTGCAATCAAAGTGAGCTTAGCGCGCGGGTGAGCCGCAACGGAGCGAGCGTGCACGCGACCAATCCGGCCCGCGCCAATGATTCCAATTCGAAGCATAGTTAACCTTTCAAGCGACAAGAGGAAACGGATTACGGAGCCGGAACAATGATGTCTCGAACAAGAGCATCAAGATCCGCATCAGCTTGAAGGAACTGACGCAAGGTCTTACGAGTGGCCCCGAAGTCTTCGAATTCCTCCACCGTCATGCCATCTTCGTCATAAGCGCGGTGGAACTCCGGAATCAAGCGAAGCTGCTCAAGGTAGTACTCGTCAACTGGAACATCAATGCGCGAAACCGGCTCGTAGTCGGAAGCATTAATGATTTCCTGCCACTTAAACGGTGGCGAAACCACCATGTCAGCGCCTTGGAACTCGCTCCACTGCAACACGTTCCTAAATGCTGCAACCAGCGGACGTGCACGCAGGCCGCGCTCCTGGAAGATCTTGTACACTTTCTTCATGGCCGCGATACCAGCCCACTCGAGCGCAGACGGATCAATGAAGATACCATCACGTGCCACAACCTGCTTTAGCCAGTCATCCAGACGACCAACCATGAGGGTGACAACTGGGCCCATCTGCGAAACATCATGGCCTTCGGCCTCGCGACGCTTCAAGCCACGCTCGATGGCCTCGCCTGCTTGCACGCATTGAGCAACCGTGAAGGAAACCGTCACGTTCATCGACACGCCGCGGTACGTGGCCTCTTCAATCGCCTCAAGACCAACCTTGGTTGCAGGAATTTTCACCACAATGTTCGGCGCCAGGTTGTGGAACTCTTCCGCCTGGTCAGCCAGCGCCTTCGCGTCGCGATGGAAACGCGGATCGGTCTGCACCGAAAGACGGCCATTACGACCGTTATGCTCCTTAAACGCAGGCTCAAGAAGTTTCGCAGCCTCAACAGACATATCCTTAACCGCACGCCAACCGATCTCAGACTCGCCCCACGTCGGGTTCGCATCCGCAATAGCCTTGATGCGATCGTTCCAAATCTCCGGATGCTTCGAAATAGTGGTGTACGCAATCACCGGGTTACAGGTAGCTCCAACGCCGCCAAACGAAATTGACTGGCGTAGCTCTTCCAAATCCGACGAGTCATTCCAAAGGACCGTAGGGAATTGCTTGGTCGCAGTGAGCAAAGGCCCGGGGGTAAAATCAGCCACAGTTCCTCCTGTGAAAATCTTGGGGATGCCCGCCGTTGGACATCCAACTTTCCATAGCCCTAAGTGAACTCCAAATCAGAACACATGTCAAGCGTTTGTAACGACAAAGATTTGTTATTTTTCATCATTTTAGCGAGATCAAGCGTGCAGACCCTCAATCTTTCTGTTCTTAAACGCGTTGTTGCGAACGAATAAGCCGGGGCGATAGGGGTAAATTAACCAAAACCCGTGAGCGCTATCGCCCACCGCAAACCGTTTTCTCAAATTGTCTTTACAATACTTGACGCGGGGGACAAAAAGACCGACAATTACGAACAAGTGCTTTCTGGCGCGAATGACGAAGACGTCAGCATCTGCGCGCCATAAGCTTTAAACAGTGGAACCAATCCGTAAATCCCAAGGAGTACCAATGACGGACAACAGCAAATACATCGTTCGCGCCGGCTCAACGTCGCATGGCTCGTACGAAACCGACCTGGATCCTAAGCGGGCTGGCTGGGAATGGTCCTCGCTACGCGTATTAAACCTTTCTGACAGTGAAACCATCACCGTTGAAGGCGACCAAACAGAATACCTTGTCCTACCACTATCCGGCGGCTGCACAGTCAAGGTAGAAGGCGAAGAATACGAGATTAAGGGACGTGA
The DNA here is from genome assembly GCF_000411155.1 of Gleimia europaea ACS-120-V-Col10b. Taxonomy (GTDB): domain Bacteria; phylum Actinomycetota; class Actinomycetes; order Actinomycetales; family Actinomycetaceae; genus Gleimia; species Gleimia europaea_B. The sequence goes on along the minus strand of NZ_KE150266.1, from coordinate 1,486,261 downwards.
ATCCGTATTTACCGACATCACGGACTACGCCTACATTCCCCGACACAAAGACGTTGTAATCACCGCACGCGGACAGGCGCGCATCGCTCTGCCCGGAGCCAAAGCCACCAAGGATCTCTCGCCGCGCTACTGCCCCCGCGAAGAAGTTGGCACCGGCCTTCGCGGCGCAGGCCCCTCCTCCCGGCAGGTCAATAACTACGCCTTAGGGAACACGGTTGAAACCTCGCACCTACTGGCCTGCGAAGTTCTCACTCCCGGCGGCAACTGGTCTTCTTACCCCCCTCACAAGCACGACGAACACAACGAAGTCGAACGCGAACTTGAAGAGATCTACTACTACGAGATTCGCCGTGGCGAAGGAAACCGCGAAGGCTTTGCAATCCAAAGGATCTACCCTTCCCCCGGACACGACATTGACGTGTGTACCGAGGTGCGCGATCGCGACATCGTGGTAATGCCATACGGATACCATGGCCCCTCAATCGCGGCGCCCGGATACGACCTCTACTACCTAAACGTAATGGCAGGGCCGGCGGAGGACTCCGTTTGGCTAATGACCGACGACCCTCACCACACATGGGTGCGTCAAACTTGGGAAACCCAAGAGATTGACCCACGCCTACCAATGACTCCCATGAACCCCTCCGACTCTGAGTAACTACAGAAAGAACGCACCATGACCCACCAAGTCCAAACGATTAGACTCACGGTTGCGCAAGCCACCATTCGTTTTCTGGTCAACCAATACAGTGAAAGAGACGGCGTTGAACAACGCTTCATAACCGGAGCCTTCGGTATTTTCGGGCACGGCAACGTGGCCGGCATTGGCCAAGCACTGCTCCAAAACGAAATTGACCCCGAGCCGGACGGCGGCGAAATGCCGTACTACATGCCGCGCAACGAGCAGGGGCAAGTCAATGCCGCAGCCGCGTACGCCAAAGCATCTGAACGCATGCAGGCGATGATGTGTACAGCATCCATTGGCCCCGGCTCTTTGAACATGGTTACCGGCGCCGCACTGGCCACCACTAACCGTCTGCCCGTCCTCCTGTTCCCCTCGGACCAGTTCGCAACTAGGACGCCAGACCCAGTGCTACAGCAGGTTGAAAACCCGCAGACGCTAGACACGTCGGTAAACGACGCGTTCCGCCCGGTTTGCACATTCTTTGACCGCATTAACCGGCCCGAACAGCTCTTCCCCTCGCTCATGCAAGCTATGCGCACGCTCACCGACCCGGCCGATACGGGCGCCGTAGCCCTCGCGATGCCGCAGGACGTACAGGCAGAGGCCTACGACTTCCCCGTTGAGATGTTCGAAAAGCGCGTTTGGCACATTCGCCGCACGCCAGCCGACCAGGCCTCCCTCGAGCGTGCGGCGCAAATGATTCGGGGCGCCAAGCGCCCCCTCCTGGTGGCAGGTGGCGGAGTTATCTACTCTCACGCCAGCGAAGAACTGCGCGAGTTCGCGAAAGTCACAGGCATTCCGGTATCTGACACGCAGGCCGGCAAGGGCGCCATCAACTTTGACCACCCGCAGTCCGTAGGCGGCGTTGGCTCCACCGGTTGCGACGCCGCAAACCACTTGGCCGACAAAGCGGATTTGGTGATCGGCGTAGGAACGCGCTACTCGGACTTCACCACCGCCTCGCGCACCCAATTCAAAAACCCGGATGTGAAGTTCTTGAACATAAACGTGAAGGCATTCGACGCGGTTAAGAACAGCGGTGAAATGGTTATTGCTGACGCGCGCGAAGCGCTCGCGGCCCTCACCAAAATGCTTGCCGACCACCAGGTAGACGCGGATTACGCTGCAGAAATCGCGGCAGAAAAGGCTGCGTGGGACAAGGTAGTTGACCATTTGACCAACCTTGGCCACGCCCCACTACCATCCCAGGTAGAAGTGTTTGGCGCGCTGAACGAAATGATGGGCGACAATGATGTAGTGATCAACGCCGCTGGCTCTATGCCCGGAGACCTACAGGCCATGTGGCGCGCACGCACCCCCGTGCAGTACCACGTGGAATACGCGTTCTCTACCATGGGCTACGAGATTCCAGCGGCCCTCGGCGTGAAAATGGCGCTACCTAACTCACAGGTAGTCTCGATCGTTGGTGACGGCACCTACCAGATGCTTCCCATGGAGCTCGCCACTATCGCGCAAGAAGGCGTGAAGGTCATCTTCGTCCTGCTACAAAACTACGGTTTCGCGTCCATTGGCGCACTGTCCGAATCGCGCGGTTCGCAACGATTTGGCACCCGCTACCGCGCCGGCGGGGGCGCAAGCCACACTGAAGACGGACGCAAACTTGACGTGGACCTGGCTGCGAACGCCCGCTCTTGGGGCATTGACGTGATTGAGGTGCGCACCATTGAGGAGTTCAAGGAAGCGTACCGCGTAGCCGAAAAGGCTGAACGCACCACCATGATTTACATTGAGACCGACCTTTACGGACCAAACCCGCCATCCAGCTCTTGGTGGGACGTCCCCGTATCGCAAGTCTCTCGCATCGAATCCACGCAGAAGGCGTACGAGGATTATCTGCGCGACCAGCAGCCTCAGCGCCAATACACTAAGCCCGCTAAGTAAGGGCTAATAGAACCCGGATCGGGTGGGTCACGCTCTCTTCTCGGCGCGGCCCACCCGATCTGTATTTGCGCTCGCCGCATCGCGATTAAATCCTGTACGATCTTTGTCATGACAAATCGTTCATCTAGTTGTAGACTGTAACTGCTGACGGGATGATCTTCCCGCTATTCATATCGTGTACAAAGAGGTTCGCAGATGAAAACTATTAAGCATTGGGTAGACGGAAAATACTACGAAGGCAACCCCATTGCGACGCTTGGCGTAGAAAACCCCGCAACAGGTGAAGTTGAAGGCACGCTTTTGGAAGCATCCGGCGCAGACCTTGACCACGCCGTAGAAATCGCTAAGAAAGCGCAAAAAGAGTGGGCAAAAGTTCCCCTATCTAAGCGCACTGAAATCATGTTCCGCATGCGCCAGCTAGTACTTGATCACCAAGACGAAATGGCTCGCTTGATCGTTGCAGAACACGGCAAGAACTACTCGGACGCAATCGGGGAGATCCAGCGTGGACGCGAAACCCTTGATTTTGCCACCTCGATAAACGTGGCTCTTAAGGGCGAATACTCCTTTGATGTGTCAACCGGTGTTGACATTCACAGCATTAGGCAACCCGTTGGTGTTGTTGCCGGCATTTGTCCGTTCAATTTCCCGGCAATGGTTCCGATGTGGATGCACCCCCTGGCAATTGCCACGGGCAACGCATTCATTTTGAAGCCGTCCTCAGCCACCCCCTCGGCAGCACTGCTTACTGCAGAGCTCTACAAGGAAGCTGGCCTACCCGACGGCGTCTTCCAAGTACTGTCCGGTGACCGCACGCTCGTGACGAACATTTTGGAACACCCCGGCATTAACGCGGTCTCATTTGTTGGCTCGACCCCGGTTGCACACATTGTGCAAGACACCGCAACCAAGCATGGCAAGCGCGTTCAGGCACTTGGCGGGGCTAACAACCACGCTATTGTCATGCCGGACGCAGACCTCGATTTTGCCGCACAGCACATCTCCGCAGCTGCTTTCGGTGCCGCCGGCGAGCGCTGCATGGCCCTGCCCGTAGTGGTAGCCGTTGGCGGGATTGGCGAGAAGCTTGCCGACCTCGTTAAGAAACATGCCGAGAAGATTCACGTGGGTGAAGGCATGGGCGAAGGCGTAGAGATGGGCCCGGTCATCTCCGCTAAAGCCAAACAGCGCATCACCGGCCTCATTGACGACGCGGAACAGCGCGGCGCCAAGGTTGTACTCGACGGCCGCAAGCTAGTTGTTGAGGGCTACGAAAACGGCCACTTCCTTGGCCCAACCATCCTTGACGACGTGCCGCTTGATTCGCCGGCATACTACGAAGAAATCTTTGGCCCCGTTCTTGTAATCGTGCATGCAGACACGTATGACGAAGCCATCAAGATCGTAAACGCTGTAGAGTTCGGCAACGGTTCCGCAATCTTCACGAACGATGGTGGCGTTGCCCGCCGCTTCAGCCTGGACGTAGAGGCAGGCATGGTTGGCATCAACGTGCCGATCCCGACCCCGGTGGCCTACTACTCGTTTGGCGGATGGAAACAGTCCCTACTTGGCGACATGCACATCCACGGCCCAGAGGGCGTGAAGTTCTACACCAGGGCAAAAGCAATCACCTCGCGTTGGCCATCTGAACGCACCTACCAAGCAACCATGTCTTTCCAGCGCGAAAGCTAAAACGCTCCCTCGCAAATCGCAGGAAAGCTGAGATAACCAAATACTGACACTTCCCTCGCCACCTGTACCGTGGCGGGGGCAGTTCATGTTGCGGCACGATTCCCGAGCCGCTCGATTGGAGCCTCGACGAGTTCAAACTACTGAACTTGAACGAATAGAAGCTTTTATTCGTTCAGTTTCGCAAGCGATCCTCGATCAATAAACTTCGGCTCGAACACCACGCTATTTGGAAGGTCTTCAACGGACTTCGCTTGCGAGGCGCCGACCAGTAAATCCACGCACTGACGCCCCATCAGCTCGCGGTCCGTTGAGACTTCCGATAAATCAAACGCCGTATCAGCCGTATAACCAATCTGGCCGCCCAAAGTCACAATCGAGTAGTCCCGCGCAAGTTCAAGCCCATAGTCGGTAGCGAACCCGATCACGCCCTCGGCAACCGGCATGTTGTCAGTAATAATCACCGGGTGCGAGTCCGAATTACTACGCATCAAAGGCATCACCTGCTGAGCGGCCAGAAAGTTAACGGGCAACCGTGTCTCCTCTATGTGGAAACCACGTTCACGCGCGCGCTTTCTCGTAGCTCTATGAATCGACTTGCCAACACGATCAGCCTGACGTGTTTCACACGGTTTTCTGCCGATCAGTAAGGCGCGGCCATGCCCACGGGCAATACACTCGTCGATTGCGATCCGTCCCACGGCGTCAAAGTCGGTCTCGACGTAAGGAACTCCGCCTTGCCTGCCCGAGAATCCCAGGGCAACGGCAGGCACTTTTTCAGATAGTAGAACGTCCTCGCGCCAATCGTCTTGTTCGACCTCCATGTAGATCACGCCGTCAAGCAAACGCGACCGCAAGAACCTGCGAAACGTGCCCTCATCATTGCCTACAGTAGTTGGCACCAACAGGGTGAGTCCCAGTTCAGTGCAGCGTTGCATCATGCCCGTCACGTATTCAGCCGAGCTGCGATCCAGGCCCGAATTCGTAAGATTCAGGTGGATGCCGATAGTGCGCAAGTTTCGCGCCGCAAGATTTGCCGCATACGCGTTCGGCACGTAACCAAGCTGCTTCGCAACGCTCAGTACCTTCTCGCGCGTTTCGTCGCCAATCGGGCGCTCCCCTGAAAACACGTAGGAGACTGTGGACGGCGACACCCCAGCACGCCTCGCAACGTCAGCGCGCGTAACCCCCATACAACCTCCCAAAACAATAATGCATGTGCACGGGGAACCGCCCCATGCACATGCATTATGTACTTATCGTAGCCACACTCCGCAATTAGCGGGTACCACAGCTTCGCCCTGATCGATGACAACATCGCAGGACGACGCCACCACGCTGGTCACGTTCGAAATTTTCACCGGCCGCGAACCCATATTCAGCACCAGGAGCACGTCCTTGTTGCGAATGACGAGGACGTTCTCATCGCCCACATCAACCCACTGGACCTCCCCCTTCGCAAGCTCAAGCTCGCGGCGGAGCTTCAACACGCGACGGTACAGATTCAGCGTCGAGGCCGGATCATTTTCTTGGATATCCGCCGCGAACTCGCGGAAATACTCCGGCTGCGGTAGCCACGTATCCCCCGTGCCAAAACCGAAGTGAGGCGCATCCGCCTCCCACGGAATCGGCACGCGACACCCATCTCGGCCACGAACCTGATGTCCCGTGCGTAGCCAAGTGGGATCCTGGCGGCTCTCATCTGGCAAGTCAGTGACCTCGGGAAGCCCGAGTTCCTCCCCCTGATAAATGTACATGGAGCCCGGCAGGCCCATGGTGAACACAGCCATGCCTTTCGCGCGCGCCAGGCCCAGCTCGCGATCCGGCTGCGGATCATCTACGCCAATGCCCCGGTCATAATCGATCTGCGGATCATAGCCGTAGCGCGTGGTTGCGCGCACAACGTCATGGTTACTCATAACCCACGTGACCGGCGCACCCACAGCCGCGTTTGCCGCAATCGGATCATTGATTGCGGCGCGCACGCGCTTCGCATCCCAGTTCGCCTTCAAGTAGTTGAAGTTGAACTGCTGGCTCATCTCGTCCTCACGTACGTAAAGAGCCTCGCGCTCGGGCGTCAACCAGGCTTCCGCAACCAGAACGCGGTCGCGTCCATACTCGTCGAGCACGCGCCGCCACTCGCGGTAAATATCGTGCACACCGGGCCGATCCCAGAACGGTCCCCCGGTCTGATCGAAGTCTTGAACCTCTTCCGCCCAGCGATCCGGTCCAACCTCATCATCAGGCAGACCGGGTTCCTTCACGAGGCCGTGCGCCACGTCAACACGGAAACCGTCCACACCTCGATCACACCAGAAACGCAGATAGGAGTCGAAGAACTCGTGCACCTGCGGGTTCTCCCAGTTGAAGTCCGGTTGCTCGGGGGCAAAGAGGTGCAGGTACCACCAGTTGCGATCCTCCTCATTGTTCGTGAGGGACTCGACCGCAGTCCACGCGGGGCCGCCAAACATGGACCCCCAATTGTTGGGGCGCTTGCCCTCGCTGTAACGGAACATGTACATGTCTCGCTCCGGCGAGTTTGGGCCGGCTTTCAACGCGTCTTGGAACAGCTTTATCTGGTCCGAAGAGTGGTTAGGAACAATATCGATGATGATCTTAATGTCGCGCTTGTGCGCCTCGTCGATCAACTCATCGAACTCTTCCAAAGTGCCATACTCGGGATTGACGTCGAAATAGTCCGCAACGTCATAACCCGCATCAGCCTGTGGCGAAGGGTAGTGCGGGGACATCCAAATCGCCTCAACACCAAGCTTCTTCAAGTAATCCAACCGGTTGATTATGCCCCGCACATCGCCCAAACCGTCATTGTTCGAGTCGCTGAAACTACGCGGATACACCTGGTAAATCACAGCGGTGCGCCACCACTGATCCCAGTCGCTTCTTTGAACGTTGGTCAAGGAAATCTCCTCCTCTTTTTACAAAATGCGGAACGTTATTGTTTGATACTTCCGGCAGCCAGACCGGCGACGATTCTTCTTTGGAAAACCAAAACTAGGATTAAAAGCGGAATCGTCACTACAACACCTGCAGCCATTTGTGAACCGTACGGAGTTTGGAACTGGCTAACCCCACCAAACTTCGAGATTGCAACAGGCGCGGTCTGCATCGCCGTGTCGTTCACCATCGTCACAGCAATTAGGAACTCATTCCAAGCGTTAATAAACACGATGATTGCCGTGGTGAACATGCCGGGAGCTGCGATAGGCAAAATAACTTTCCTAAACGCCTGACCGGGCGTGCAACCGTCCACCATGGCCGCCTGTTCTAGATCCACCGGTATCTGCTTGAAGAAGCTCGTCAGATTCCATACTGCCAAAGGCAAGGCGAACGAAAGGCTAGGCAGGATCATCGATTGGTAAGTGTTGATCCAACCCCAAGAGGTAAACAGCTTTAGGAGTGGCACGATGATAGCTACCAACGGGAACATTGACGTAGCAATGATGACCGTGAGCAGAAGCGTCTTACCCCTAAACTCCAAACGAGCCAGCGCGTACGCCGCCACAGTTGCTATAAGTAGCGCCAAAATCGTGGTTGTTCCAGCTACGATCAGCGAATTGAATAGAGATGCTCCAAAGCCACGTTCCGGATCGAACACGGCGATGTAGTTCTCCCAACTCACCTCTTTTGGCCACAGCGAAATGTCAAAAATATCTCGCGCGGGGCGCAGTGAGGAAACAATCATCCAGTAAAACGGGGCCAGGCAGAAAACTATGATTACCGCGATTCCCAGCCACGAGAACGTAGAGGTTAACGAGCTTTTCAGCTTCGGGTTCATCGTTCCTGCCCTCCTGTTATCAACTGTTCGCTGCTCCCATCCGCATAAGCCTCCGCTGTAGCGTCGGCGTCCGTAAGCGAGGAATCTCTCTTGTAACCCCTACGAATGAGAGAGATCGGGACGCCTCGACGTTTCTCACCTTCACCCGAAATAATCTCTGCACCCATCACTTTCACGAACGCGAAAGCCAGTAGGAACACGTAGAGGAACAGCACCAACGCGTACGCTGCCGCACTACCGTACCTAAGGTTAGAAGCCTCGTCCTGTACGAGCATCGAAAGCGTCTCTACCGAACTCTTCCTCGCTCCAATCAAGATGTAAGGGAGATCAAACATCCTCAACGCGTCAAGCATCCTGAACAACACGGCAATAATCAGTGCAGGCTTCACGAGCGGCATAGTTATGTGAGTGAAACGCTTCCAAGCATTCGCACCATCAATCTTTGCGGCCTCGTACACCTCTTCGGGGATCATCTGCAAACCTGCTAGAGTAAGCAGTCCGATAAAAGGCGCCGTCTTCCAACTGTCCGCGATGATAACGGTGAGCTTGGCAGACCAGTCACCAATCGCCCAAATGACCTGGGTACCGATGAGTGCGTTCGCTATACCGTTCGTATCGAAAATCCAACGCCAAAGGATTGCCGACACGGCTGTTGGTATTGCCCAAGGAATCAGAATCGCAGCGCGCACCAGGCCTCTGCCCTTCATCGCCTTGTGCATGATCAGAGCCATTGTTACGCCCAAGAGCGTTTCAACAGCAACTGTGGTTTCGGTGAAAATCGTGGTGTTCCAAAAGGCTGTTTGGAAGCGAGTACCGCTATCGCCCTGGAACATGTTTATGTAGTTTTGGAACCCCACAAAAGGCTCTGTCTGGTTAACAAATCCAGTTGCCGGGTCAATTCCCTTAGCCCCGAAGAAAGACTGATAAACCGAGGTTAGGGTGGGAAAGATAACAACGATTGAAATCACAAGAATTGTTGGGGTGACCAGCCACCATGCCAATCGCGCCTGTTGCTTCGCCCTGGATGATTTGCGATTTCGCGGAGGCTTTACCACTGTGCTTGCAGACATTTGTTCCTCTTCCCCTATTGGGCTGTCGCATCCTGAATCCAGAACGCAACAGCCCAATAGGTTCTAAGCGTTTTCTTACTGTCCGGTCAGCTCAGCGAGTTTAGCGGCAAGCTCCGAAATCGCAACGTCAACAGGCTTCTCACCCTTTAAAACAGGGAACGAAGCATCCTGAATCGCAGCGGTTACGTCACCGTAGTTTGGGACTTGAGGACGCGGGTAAGCGGCCTCGATCGACTGCTTCAACGTGGGTAGGTATGGGTACTGCTCAATGTTGGCAGGATCGTCGTATACGGAGGTGTAAACCGGGGCGAGCGAGGCTTCCTTCAGCATGTAAGCCTGAGCCTCGGCACTCGTGTAGAACTTCACGAAATCCAAAGCAGTTGCCTTGTTCTCACAGTAGCTGGATATCGCAATGTTGTGACCACCCAGTGAGGAGGCACCAATCTGGCCATCTTCAAAACCCGGTAGCGGAGCAATTCCGAACTCTAGGTCAGGAACATCGTTTTGAACCAGAGAATAGACATACGGCCAGTTACGCAGGAAGATCACCTTACCGGACTGGAAGGCATTACGACCATCCTCTTCCTTGTAGTTCAGTGATTCCTGAGCGATCTTGCCATCCTCAATCCATTCGCTCAGCTTCTGCAGACCAGCTTTTGCCTCTGGGGAATCAACTGCGACCCGGCCCGTGGAAGGATCAATGATCTGACCACCAGCGGTGTGGATAATCTCGTCAATGTTTACGGTCAACCCCTCATACTTGGCGAACTGGCCCGCGTAGCAGCTAATACCTTCGTTACCCGGCTTGGCCTGCACGGCCTCACACATCCGGGCCATTTCATCCCAAGTGCTCGGAGCGTGATCAAAACCGGCTTCGCGTAGTAGATCAGCACGGTAGTAAAGGAGCGCCCCATCCGAGCCATGCGGAACAGCGTAGAGCTGGTCGCGGTACAGGCCCGTGTTCCAAACCGGCTCAAGGAATTCATCCTTGTTCATCTCGTCTTCCGGCAGAGGCAAAATCCACTGGTTAGCAGCGAACTCACCCACCCAAACATTGTCAACGCTCTCCGTACAGTACGCGTCCGACTTGGTCTCCGCGTTCTGGATCATCGATTGGCGCTGCTGATCAGGCTCGGTAGAAAGCTCGATCATCGTCACCTTCTCGTCCGGGTGATCCGCATTCCACATGTCCAGCAATCCCTGGAGCTTACCAGAGTTGTCCTTACCCTGAACGTACGTAATAGGGCCGCGGCCCTCGAACTGTACATCATCCGCAGACGGAGCACCGGACTGCGGTCCCGTGCCACACGCTGTAAGGCCGGCCAAAGCCAAGCCTGCCACTGCTACTAACGCGACTTTTGTTTTCATGAAGACTCCCTCGTCTTAACAATCAATGTGTTGAATCGGTACACGTTATTAAATCGTCGACGCGCGTCGACATATTCAGAATTTAGACACGCCCAGGCGTAATGTCAAGGGTCTTTACAAACCTGTTAAGCAAATCAGTGAAGGCCCCTCCAGATCAGATCGTGAGCAGACGCCTGTAGTAGTCGATAGCCTCGAACACTCAAACACATAGATAATTCCCTCGTTCGCGGTACAGCGCTAACACCTGGTGCGCTACCGCTTCTCGCGCGACCGCTCCGTTACAAGAGTTAACGTAGCCGTAATGTAGAATTAACTTTTATGATTATTGCGTTGCAGATACTCACCTGCCTTTTGGGCGGAGCCGGAGCCCTATATTTGTTTGGGGCCTCTGTAGGATCCTTCATTCGTGGCACCCTCATAGGCGTGTCCATGAATGCCCTGGCGTTTTTCGCATTAATTTTTACTGGCCGCACCAGTGTCTACGGCACCGCGCATTCACCCAAGTTCTACGTTGGGTACCCTGCTATTGTTCTTGGCCTATGCGTGGTTATTCTTCTTTTTCTGAAAGCCCTCGCAACGCAGGGGATTCTAGTAAAAAAGAGTGAGCCATGGAATTGGCGCGGCCTATTCCCTACCGTTATAGGCGCCATCGCTGGGTTGCTTGCAGGTCTTTTCTTTTTCATCCCCAAATGGCTTCAAAACAGCGTTGGGGAGATCCCTCAAGACCCGAACTTCATCTTTATCCTGACAGCCGCAGGAGATACCTCCACCGACGCGCAAGACCTAGCGCTACTAAATGAAATCGTGGCCCCCTCCATATTCCTTGCAATCCTCGGCGCAATCATCGGATTCATCCGCTCTGACCTGCACATCAGACTTCCATCCGCTCGAACCTGGCGAATCACACACCTGCGCGGCGCCGCCCTCGTGAGTATTTTTGTGCTCCTCGCCGGCTCATTTAGCTACGCGTACGCCAGGCTTCCCATCAAAGAAGCGGCGCAGCTGTTCTTCACTACCTCCAGTTATTTGGAGGAAAACTACGTTGCCCCCACGTCTGACAATGTGAAGCTGCCAGCCAAAAAGCGCAACCTGGTGCACATTTACATGGAGTCTGTTGAAAATTCCTACTACTCCAAGGACCTGGGCGGTTACATGGAGCAAAACCTCATGCCCGAGCTTGCAGCTCTGACCGAAACGGGAATCTCCTGGTCCGATACCGATAAATTCGGAGGCCCTGACCAGCTCTACGCTACCGGCCACTCAGTGGCCGGCATGATCTCAATGCAGGCTGGCGTGCCCATGCTCGCTGCAGGCGCACCGGATATCGAAATTGGTTACTCCTACCCTGACTTCATTAGTATTGGGGACATTCTCAAAGCGGCTGGCTACAACACCGCGTTCATGCAGGCTTCAACAGCCTCGTGGGGCGGTCTGGACAGGTACTATCAACGGCACGGAGGCTTTGATATTCACGACCGCGCCCGCTTTGTTGCCGACGGCAAAATTGAGCACGACTACTTTGTGTGGTGGGGCGTGGAGGACGACAAACTCTACGAATACACGAAGGAAGAACTGACCAAACTGGGAGGCCAGGACAAACCGTTCTACATGATCGTTGAGAACGGAGACACCCACTTCCCCGACGGTTACGTGTCGGAAAACATGAAGGAAACCCCATTCGACTCACAGTACGCGAATGTAATCCACTACTCACAAGCTGAAACCGTGAAGCTAATTAAGTGGATCCAAGAACAGCCCTGGGGCGATGACACCACGATTGTGGTGACCGGTGACCACCGGTCGATGGACAAAGAGTTCTTCAAGGGGTGGGATCCGAGCTACCACCGCACCATTGTGAATCTGATTTTGAATCCCGTGCCCGGCACAGACTTTCCTGATTCCGTAACGAAGAACCGCAAGTTCTCAACGTTCGACCTGTTCCCAACGATCCTCACCGCAATTGGTGCCGAAGTTCAGGGCGACCGGCTCGGGCTGGGCATGAACATGTTTTCTGGGAAGCAAACGCTCGTGGAGCGTGACGGCTCGCAACTAATGAATGAAGAGTTCGCAAAACGCTCCCCCTTCTACGACTCTCACCGCGAGACGAGGGCGGGTCAACCAGCCCGCTGGCAAGACGACAAGTTCTGAATAAGCCTTGAGTGTCGGCGCAGCAGATGCTACAGGTAACACGGGCGAGCCTAGCTACCACTTTTCTGAAGGCTATCGTCCTGCGCCATAGTGCCGGTTTCCGCTGGCATCGCACTTGCATTCGCATGCAAAAACTCCGCTACGGTGTTGCATAGCGGAGCTTTTTCTTGGAGCCACCTATCGGACTCGAACCGATGACCGTCCGCTTACAAGGCGGGTGCTCTACCAACTGAGCTAAGGTGGCGCGGCCACTAGTTTGCCATGAAGTGGCCCATATTGTCACATACGCTTACTCGCCCTTAGCGGCAGACAGAATACTGTTCAACAGTTCATCAACCGTTTCGCCGTTCAAATGAACGGCCTTGCCGCCGGTAACGAACTCGGGCGTACCCAGACTCTCACGCCCCTCCACTTCGGATTCCTTCCACTCGGTGGTGTTCGCCTCCAGCACGCCCTTCGCACCCTCGAGACTAATCCGATCCACTACGGCCTTGCTCACCCCAGCCTGCGTGGCCAGCTCCTTAACTTTTGTCAACGAGGCGGCCTCATCCTGAATAACTGAGCCGTCGCCGCTATCAAACTGGCTCTTAAAGAACTCAGACGAAGCGTGGTGGAGCTGCTCAAACTTCTCCGGCTCCTCCTGCGAAACCAGGTAGGCAGCACTGGTCATCGCGTAATGCCACGGCATGCGAACAACGTCAACCGGCACAAGCTCAAGCGAAATCTCGCCAGCCTTAACCGACTCCCACAACTTCGCCCCGAGTGCCACATCCATATTTGCGCAAGCGTGGCAAGAATAATCGAAGTACTCGCGAACAACCGGAGCATTCGCATCTGCAACTCCAACACCCTTTGACGAAACCACAATCGGCGTGAACTCGCCCGACGCAACCTGGTTACTGTCATTCGACCTTGTGGAGTTCACCACCCAAATAACCGCAATAATCGCCAGCGCCAACAAAGTGCCTACTACCGCGATAATGATCGCGCGAGTCTTGCGTTCCTTCTTTGCCTGCCGCTCGCGCAATTCTTGCGCTTTGATCCGAGCCGCGTCCTTAGATGACGGAGTTTTTGCCATTTTCCCTCGATTCAACGTTTGCTAAAAGAGTAGCGGGAAGCGCGCAAATACGCACACCCGTCTCTCCATTCGCGCGCATGATGGCGCGCACACTTTCTGAACTTACACAACCACTCCAATAAGGAACAACGCCGCCAGCACCGCAAGTACAGCCAGGATCAACCGTCCCACGCGTGGAATCGCGCCGGCGCTCGCATACGAACCCTCGCGCAGGTAGTTTCCGCCCGCCCCCACGCGGGAAAGCAAAATCGCGAACATGTTCGACGCCCACAGCAACGCTCCCGAAACGGGATCTGCCCCGCTTGGCACGCCCGCAAGCATCGTCATGTAAGCATTTTCAAATGGCGGCAGGTCATTATTCACGCTGTAAAGCGCCCACGCCGCCCCAGCGATAAGCACCGCAAATGCCAAGTTGAACGCAAGGGCGCCAGCCGCAGGAACCCACTGCAACCCTCCGTTCAAGGCTGCCAACCAGTTATCACCACTACGTTTTTCGCCCGCCCTAACGCGCCGCTTTTCACGCCACACCCGCGAGCGACCCACCGTTTCCATTGTGAGGAGCACGCCAACTGCAAGCACGCCCCCAACTACGCCGAGGGCGACGGGCAGGGCGGCCAGCAGGCTCGCCACGCATAGGGAGAACACGAACGCGTTTGCGGGCGCGGTGTAGTTATATCCCCGCTCTGCATTCGGATAGTCCGGAATGGGCGGGTAGCCCGGGTAGTGCGACGAGGAGGGCGGGGACGCGCCGTATTCGGGAGGTTGCGTCCCGGGGTAGCCCGGCTGGTACGGCACTGGCCGTGCACTGGGTTGCAAATCCTCAGAGGCGCCCGCTGGCTCACTGGTAGCGGTGGGATATAAGGCGGTTGGGGCCGTATCATCCTCAGGTGCGGTAGCGAGAACGCTTGTTCGCTCTGCGGGCGGCGCGTACAGCACGCTAGTGGACTCATCTAAGTCATCGCCCTGCGCTTCGGGGGAAAGAAATTCCGTGGGCGCGGGGGCAGCCATGCCACCTGCACCGGGCGCGTCCGGCAACGCGGTTTCATCGCCTCCCTCACCGGATTCGCCCGTCCAAGATTGCACAATATCGGGGTCGAGGTCATCTAGGCGCTGCATGATTTCAGCCGGGCTCGGACGGTTTGCCCGCTCGCCGAGGGCCGCCTGCAAAATCTGGGCAAGGGGCGGGTAGAGGCCGGCAAGATCGAGCTGACCAGCCATTTGGCGTGCCAACACCACGTCTTGGCTACCCGTACCGTACGGGGCGCGACCGGTAAGCATGTTTAACAAGATGGCCGCCCACGCCCACCAGTCCGAGCCCTCGTCAGGCTCGTGTCCGCGTATCACTTCCGGGGCCACCCAGCCCACCGTGCCGGATACTAAACCCGTGGAAGTAAGCCGCTCGTCCTCGTCTGCTTGGGCGATACCAAAATCGATCAGAACCGGCTGCACCGCTCCCAAAATTATGTTCGACGGCTTCAAATCTCTGTGAATGACGCCCGCCGCGTGCACGGCGCTAAGCGTTTGCCTGAGCGATCTGGCGATCTGGAGCGCATCCGAAAAGACGAGCGGCCCTCCAGTTCTGATCTCCTCGCGCAGATCAAGACCGTCCACAAGCTCGGTCACCACAAAGGGCTGGGACGCTTCCGTCTCTAAATCAACAACGTTTGCAACCCCATCGGTGCGGATGCGGTTCAAAACTGCTGCCTCGCGCGCCAGACGCACCCTGCTGGAGGGGTCAGCGGCAATCGCGGGGTGAAGAAGCTTCAACGCAAACCTCGCGCCCTCACCATCTTCAACCTCCCACACGATTCCAGCGCCCCCCTTGCCCAGGGGGCGCACCAGTCGGTATCCACCGAGTTCTTCGCCAGCCTTTGGAATTGCACCATCCATCACCGGCAACTTTACCCGTATTCAAACGGAATATACGAGGCGCACTGAGCCCACGAAACACGGCACCTGGAACGCGGTTCCCAATAACGTAAAATCATGACGAAGTGTCCCTATTTATTTGCTTCTAGCTGTGCTAGTGTCAAGTTAGTTCTGGCTCAATAGGAGAGACGGAACCGTGTTAGCAATGGTGTTAGCACCTCTTCACTACGGATCGTTCGGCACGTACCTGCCGATGGAGGAAATAAATATGGCAACCGTAACTTTTGATAAGGCAACTCGCATTTATCCGGGCATGGATCGCCCCGCAGTTGATGCGTTTGACCTCAAGATTGAAGACGGAGAGTTTCTGGTCCTGGTAGGACCTTCTGGTTGCGGAAAGTCAACCACGCTACGCATGCTCGCGGGCCTGGAAGACGTTAATTCCGGCCGCATTTTCATTGGAGACCGCGACGTCACCGACATGCAGCCTAAGAACCGCGACATTGCTATGGTGTTCCAGAACTACGCTCTGTACCCGCACATGTCGGTTCGCGACAACATGGGCTTTGCCCTAAAGATTGCTGGCACCCCGAAGGAAGAAATCAACAAGCGCGTTGAAGAAGCTGCTGAGATTCTTGACCTCACTCCCTACCTAGACCGTAAGCCGAAGGCACTGTCTGGTGGCCAGCGTCAGCGTGTGGCAATGGGCCGTGCAATCGTCCGTAAACCGCAGGTGTTCCTCATGGACGAGCCGCTGTCGAACCTTGACGCGAAGCTACGCGTGCAGACGCGTACCCAGATCGCTTCGCTCCAGCGCTCCCTTGGTGTCACCACCGTTTACGTTACGCACGACCAAACTGAGGCCCTCACGATGGGGGACCGCATCGCAGTGCTAAAGGACGGCGTCCTCCAGCAGGTTGGCACCCCACAGGAAATGTACGAGCAGCCCGCAAACGAGTTCGTTGCCGGCTTCATCGGCTCCCCCGCTATGAACCTCGGCACCTTCACCGTTAACCGCGAAGGTGGCTACGCGGAGCTGGGCAAGGCTCACGTGAAGCTATCCGAAGCAACGATCGCGGCCCTAACGCCGGAAGACAACAACCAGGTTGTCATTGGCTTCCGTCCCGAGGCTCTGGAAATCGTTGCGGAGGGCGAACACACCATCCCAGTTGAAATCGACCTTGTTGAAGAGCTCGGTTCCGACTCGTACATGTACGGCAAGCTCGTTGGTGGCGGCGGACTCGGCTCCGGCACCGACGCCAACCCGGACGACGAAGCATCGGATCAAATCATTATCCGCACCGCTCCGCGCACGGCGCCCCCGAAGGGCTCCGTCATCCACGTCCGTATTCGCGAAGGCCAGCAACACAACTTCTCCAAGTCCACTGGCATGCGCCTTCCCTCATAATCGGGACAACAATAAGTGAACATAACTGAGGGAGCTTCCCACGTGGGAGCTCCCTCAGTTTCGTATTTCTTTTTAATCTGGCGTGCTTTTTGAAAAGATATAACCATGCGACAATCCCTACAGATCACCGCTGCAAACCTAGACCCCGAGCTACTGGACCTACCGTGGGAAACCCCGCTAGAAGAGTGGCCCGAATCCGTACTCGCCGCCCTCCCGCGCGGTATCTCCCGCCACGTCGTGAGATTCGTCAACCTGGGCGGACGGGTCATTGCAGTTAAAGAGATCGGAGAAACCGTCGCCTACCACGAATATCAACTCCTGCGCGACCTCAACCGGCTTGGCGCGCCCTCCGTAATCCCCACGGCAGTAATCACCGGACGTAAATCTCCCGACGGCGAGGAACTCACCCCGGCCCTCGTCACTGAACACCTACAGTTTTCCCTGCCCTACCGCGCGGTAGTCTCCCAATCCATGCGGCCCGAAACCGCTGAACGCCTCATCGACTCCATCGCCGTACTATTAGTGCGCCTGCACCTACTGGGCTTCTACTGGGGCGACGTCTCGCTCTCCAACACGCTGTTCCGGCGCGACGCGGACGCCTTTTCCGGGTACCTCGTAGACGCCGAAACCGGCGAACTGCATCCCAGCCTCACTTCCGGGCAACGCAACTACGACGTGGACCTCGCCCGCACTAACATTATTGGTGAACTCATGGACCTGCAGGCTGGCGGCATGCTTGCCGAAGATTCCGACGCCATCGAAATTGGGGATCGCATTCACGAGCGCTACCACGAACTATGGGATCAGCTCACCGCAGAAGAGGTCTACTCTGACGACGAACGCTGGCGCATCACCAACCGGATCCGCAAACTAAACGACCTCGGATTCGACGTGGGCGAAGTGTCCCTGAAACAAACCCCAGACGGCACCAAAATCATCCTGCAACCCAAAGTGGTGGACGCCGGACACCACCACCGCCAGATCATGCGCCTAACCGGCCTCGACGTACAAGAACAGCAGGCCCGCAGGATGCTGAACGACCTCGCAACCTACCGCGCCGTCACCGGGCAGGAAAACCAACCCATCGAACTCGTTGCCCACCAGTGGCTCACCGAAGTATTTGAACCCACCGTGCGCTCTGTTCCTCCCGAGTACAGCGCGAAGCTCCAGCCCGCGCAGATCTTCCACGAGATCCAAGAACACCGCTGGTTCCTTGCCGAGCAGCGCGGCGCGGACGTACCCCTCGAAGAAGCCACGCAATCCTACATTGACAACATTCTTGCCACCAGACGGGATGAGGCGCTACTGCTTGACCTCGACCCAAATGACGAACACACACTAGAAGACTGAAAGAGGCAACGTGACGTACCCATCAGTAATCGCACACCGCGGAATGAGCTCACTGGCACCCGAGAACACGATGGCCGCATTTGTAAAATGCATCGACTACGGAGTGTCCTCATTTGAATTTGACGTGGATGTAATCGCAGACGGCTCCGTCATCGTTATCCACGACAACCGCCTAGATCGCACCACCGACGGCAAAGGTGGCTACTACAACCTGCAGTTTAAAGACATCCGCAAGCTGGACGCCGGCAACTGGTTCTCCCCCACCTACAAGTTTGAACGCATTCCCGAACTTGTTAGCGTGGTTGAACTGTTGAACAGCACGGGATTGGAAGCAAACCTCGAAATCAAGCCTTCCAAGGCTGGCTTCGAACTTCGCAATGCCCTCGTCGACGGGATTGTCGCTTCCTTAGCCAAGCTGGAAAACCCCGACTCGATCCTCGTATCCAGCTTCGACATGGATCTGCTCACTTCCCTCAAGGCACGTGCCCCACAGTATCGCCGCGCCTGCCTGTTCGAGCCGTCCATCGCTCCCATCATGGAGCAGGTGGACGAGTGGATTAAGCAGGCTTCCAAAGTTGAAGCCGTTGCTATCCACCCGTGCTACTACGGTCTTACCGAAGAAGCTATTCACGCCATGACCGAGGCTGGTTTCCAAGTGAACGTGTGGACGGTGAACGACCTTGAGCGAGCCGCCCAACTTGGCTCTTGGGGCGCGCACTCTGTGATTACCGACAGAGCGCAAGACTTCCCACAAGAAGCTCGCTCTGCCCGGCCTATCTCAAACCGGTAACCCGGTTACCGTTCACGCTGGGCACGCCCGAATTCTGTGGTGCGGCTGGAACTAACTTGATACGACTTTGGGGGCGAACCGTCTGGCTCGCCCCCAACGTTTTGTTTGCGTTACTCGCCCCTGTGCTTCTTAGTGCGCTCAATCAGGTACTTCGAAAGCATTACCTCAGCAACCGAATCGACGAGCATCATCGAACCCACAACACCGCCTAGTTTCACCCAACCCGAGCGAGGCTTCGCGCTACGGAAAGCAGTCACCACCAGTGTGGCACCAATCGCGGCCTCGACACTGGCAATCACGCGCACAATGCTGGGTTGTTCAACCGCGACCTTATGGTAGGTTTCCCAAACCGGGTTGCTTGCAGATTCCGGCTCCAACAAGATCTTGTCCACGCTACGGCCAATCGCGTTCGAGATACCCCGCGCGTAGTGCATCTCCAGGCCCGGAATGTCCTCAGGTGACTCGTCCTCCAACAGATACGTAGCGATCTGTGATGGCACTCCTAGTGCCCGCACAAAGCTTTCAACCGCACGCGAACCGCGCAACTGAGAGGTTTCCTCCGCAGCAGCCACGTCCGCGCCCGGCACCGCCCCGGCAATCCGGCGCAAGTCAGAGGTGGCCCCAACGAGCTCCTCTGCCTCAGCCGCAATCTTGTCACCGCTGTGACCGGCCGCGAGCGTCCTCGTGGACATCGACCAGTTGTAAATCGTTTCCGTCTCGTCGTCATCATCAACAGCGAGGCTAACGAAGAACTCATCGCCAGACGCCATTAGTGTTACGCGCGGGAACTGCCCGAAATCACCAATATTTTGCGCATACTGTGCGTCATACGCGAGGGCCTGCCACCCATTTTCAAGCTCAATAGAAGCAACATCGATGCCAAGGAGGGCGGCCGCAAGCGGGATGGAAGATTCGGGAATCTGAACCAGCTCTACGATTCTCATTGGCTCTTCGGCCGGGGCGGGCGTGTCCGAACCAACTTCTGCGTCCTCCGGCAGAGCGTCCGCGCTGATTTCATCGATCATCACTTCGGCGTTGAACTCGTTGGCAAGGTCAAGCGCGAAATCTTCAATCTCAACGACCGCAGCGATCTCGTTCGCATCGTTAACGGTTGCCAGGCGGCCATCTTCTTGCGCGAGGGTCAGACCCATCAGGTTTGGTGTGCGATCATACCAGTCGATTGTCGCAACCACTTTAGTTTTTGTAATAAAGTCGGCAACCACCTTCGGATCCAGGTGTTCGGCAATAATGATGCCTTCGATTCGTGTCCAGTTGGGCTGTGCGTGTTCCAAAGTGGCCTCCTAATATCTACTACCTACCATCACACCACGAACGCGCGCGTTTTAATAGGGATACGGCAAGTTTACTCGCGCCTTTACGCGAAAATGGTAAGTAGCGTGGCGCTCAGGCTCGCTACGCAAACCACTGCCAGTAGCGCTCCAAAAATTAGAGTCAGCTGATACGGCTTGGCCCGGTTCGACAGCGGTCCGCCAACCACGGCGCCGCTCATCGACCCCAGCATGAACGCCACCACCACGCCCCAGTCGACCGGGGGCGTGTTCCCCACCCTTGCCACCAGCCCGCCGATTGCCGCCATCGACATGACGATGAGGGAGGTTCCCGCAGCCTCTTTCATCCCAAAAGCAAGGACGATAGTGAGCACCGGCACCACAATGAAGCCACCACCCACGCCAAAAAACCCCGTCAAAAACCCGGTTCCAAGCCCTGCCAAGATGATCGCCACGAGGCCTCGCGGCTTGCCCGCGGGTGCCTCTCCGCCCGGAAGATTGCGTTCGCGCAGCCCCCTCCGGATCATGACAGTGGCCATCACTGCCAACATTGCGCTAAACAACAGCATCAACACATTACCGTCCACCAGAGCCGACAAACGCCCTCCCGCCACGGAACCAATAATCGAGATCGCCCCAAAAATCAGACCTTGCTTCACCCGAATAGTTTTGGTGCGAAGCCGCTGCGGCAAAGCAGACAGGGCGGTTGCCAGCACGATTACCAGCGAACCGAGGGCAGCCGCATGGGGTGTCTGGCCCAGCAGGTAGGTCAGCGCCGGAACCGCCAGGATGCCACCTCCCGCACCAAGCGCCCCAACCACAACGCCCACGCCAACACCGATTACCACCGCGAACGCAACCGCTTCCAAACCGCGCCCTTCCCGACAGAACTAGCCCGCCTCGCAAATAAAAACCTACGTCAGCCACACTACCGCGCATAGCGAAGGGCGCGCCCAATTGGACGCGCCCTTCAAATGGAAGTCTCAGATGGTTACTTCATCTTGGTGCCAACGGAGCCGAGGCGCTCACAAGCCTCAACAACGCGAGCAGCCATGCCAGCCTCAGCAGCCTTGCCCCACGAACGCGGGTCGTAAGACTTCTTAACGCCAACTTCGCCGTCAATCTTCAGAACTTCGTCGTACTTGCGCAACATCCACTCGGCAACCGGGCGGGTGAAAGCGTACTGGGTGTCGGTGTCAACGTTCATCTTGATAACACCGTTCTCAACAGCCGTGCGGATCTCCTCAGCAGACGAGCCCGAACCACCGTGCATGACCAGGTCGAACGGACGGTCGCCAGCGTTGTACTTCGCACCAACCTCTTCCTGAATAGTGCCCAGAATCTCCGGACGAAGCTTCACATGGCCAGGCTTGTAAACACCGTGGACGTTACCGAACGTAAGAGCAGTCAAGTAACGGCCCTTCTCGCCAAGGCCTAGAGCCTCAACCGTTGCAATACCGTCCTCAGTGGTGGTGTAGAGCTTCTCGTTGATCTCGCCAACGACGCCGTCTTCCTCGCCACCAACGACACCAATCTCAACCTCAAGAATGGTGTGTGACTTCTGAGCAAGATCAAGCATCTTCTGCGCGATCTCCAAGTTCTCCTTCAACGGCACAGCCGAGCCGTCCCACATGTGGGACTGGAAGAACGGAAGGCGGCCGGCCTTAACCTCTTCAACTTCGAGCTCCATGATCGGAATAATCCAAGAATCAAGGTTCTGCTTTGCGCAGTGGTCAGTGTGAAGCGCCACCGTCACATCGTAGTTCTTCGCAATCTCACGAGCGTACGCAGCCATTGCAAGCGAACCAGCTACGCGATCCTTAACCGTGGAGCCCGACCAGTACTCGGCGCCACCAACCGAAACCTGGATAATACCGTCAGACTCGGCCTCGGCGAAACCTTGAATAGCAGCTGTCAAGGTCTGCGAAGAAGTAACGTTGATCGCCGGGTAAGCGAACTTGCCTTCCTTCGCACGGTCCAGCATCTCGTTGTAAACTTCAGGGGTTGCGATAGGCATTAATTGCCTCCTTGCCTAGACATTTTTACACATTCATTATCCCACATTTAGTGCCGCGATGCGCAGAGTCTAAAGTCCTGACAAACTAACTTGATTTTCCGATCCGCTACGCACGTTCCGGATCGCCCCCGTGCTGGATAACCCAGGCCCACATAGCGATGGCAGCGGCATGACCAACATTCATCGACCGGCTGGAACCATACTGCGTGATATGCAAGACAGACTCACAATCCCTCGCCATGTCTTCGCTCAGCCCCGTGGACTCCTCCCCCATCACCAGCACACACTTATCTGGAAGCACCTGCCCCTCCAACGGTCTGGACCCCTCGATATTGTCAATACCAATAACGCGCAAACCGCGCGATCTTACATGGTCTAAGAAACCATCGATTTCCGGGTGGTGCACAACCTCCAAGTACCTGTCCGTCACCATCGCCCCGCGCCTATTCCACCGGCGTCTGCCCACAATATGCACGCGACGCACCCCCAAGCAGTTTGCCGTGCGCACAATCGACCCAATGTTGAAGTCATGCCCCAAATTCTGCACGGCAACTTCAAGCCAATCCGGCCTGCCCACGCTGTCCAGGAAGCTCTTAATCGCCTCGTTCGACCAGTAGCGGAAGCGATCCTCCACGTTGCGTGTATCACCCTCGCGAAGTAACACCGGATCATACTGATCGCCCTGCGGCCAATTCTCTTCCCCACCCGGCCACGGCCCCACGCCGCTACCCGGAACCGACCGCACCTCATTTTCGTGTATTTTTGCCACGTCCTCGAACATACAAACAACGCGAGAAACCGTCAAAGCCAGCCGCTTGCCATGCACGAGCGTGCATAAAACCTGCGATTCTCTACCCCACGTTCGCCGTGGACGATAGGCTAAAAGCAGTTATAGAAGGAGAGAAGTATGCAAGATACAACAAACTTTTCGCTAGACGAAATGCCCCCAATCACCTCGTGGCTATCCGACATGGACGGCGTTCTTGTGCGTGAGGAGCGCGCAATCGACGGGGCACAAGAGTTCATTGACACCCTGCACGAGCTGAACATCCCGTTCCTCGTCTTTACAAACAACTCGATCTACACGCCGCGCGACCTGTCTGCGCGCCTCGACAACTCGGGCCTGCATGTTCCCGAAGAGCACATTTGGACCTCCGCACTTGCGACCGCGGCGTTCCTCTCCCACCAGTCCCCGAACTCGTCCGCGTTTGTCATCGGCGAAGCGGGTCTTACCACCGCGCTGCACAGCGCCGGCTACGTGATGACCGAAACCAACCCCGAATACGTTGTGCTTGGTGAAACTCGTAGCTACGACTTCAACGCCATCACCAGGGCCATTCGCTTCATCGAGGCAGGCGCCAAGTTCGTCGCCACCAACCCGGACGTTACCGGACCTTCCGACGAGGGCGTGTTACCCGCAACCGGATCCGTTGCCGCGATGATCACCAAAGCAACCGGGCGCAGACCATACTTTTTGGGCAAGCCCAACTCGATGATGCTACGCGCCGGCCTCAACAAGATTGGCGTTCACTCTGAAGTCACCGCCCTGATTGGTGACCGCATGGACACCGACGTGCAAGCAGGTATCGAAGCGGGCCTGCGCACCTACCTCGTTCTCAGTGGCTCCACAAGCGAGAGCGAGATCCGTAACTTCCCGTTCCGCCCCTACCGCACCAAGAACTCGATTGCCGACATGATCGAGGTTGTGCGCGAAAACCACCGGCTAGCTCAAGAAGCCGGAGTTCTAGAAGAATCCGCACAGTAGAGCGAGGCTAGATCTCGCGATGTGTTAAAGATTTGTACACGTTTGCGCGACGTGTACAAAATTCGCGAAATTTTTAACACGTTATCGGGACGTGTACAAAACTTGTACACGTCCCGATTTTGGCGATATCAAAAGTGCTTAAACTCAGGCGAGGCCGAGGTCTTCCAACCCCAACGCGTTCAAATACTTATAACCTGCACCCTCGATGACCTCGCGAGCACCCGTGTCGCGGTCAACGATTACCGCAACAGCTAAAACCTGTGCGCCGCCGGCCTCAAGCGCGCGAGCCGCCTGCATCGGAGAGCCACCCGTAGTAGAGGTATCCTCCAACACGATCACGCGCTTGCCCTCAACGGAAGGCCCCTCAACCTGACGCTTCATGCCATGGTCCTTGGCCTCCTTGCGCACCACGAACGCATCAACAGCCAGGCCGCGTGAAGCTGCCGCATGTAAAATCGCTGTCGCAACCGGATCCGCGCCCATCGTGAGACCACCCACGGCATCAAAATCATCCGGCGCGAAACCATTATCCTCAAGCATGTCGAGCATCACGTGCCCCACCAGAGGCGCCGCCTCGTGATGCAACGTTGCCCTGCGCATATCAACGTAAAAGTCAGACTCCTTACCCGAAGCCAAAGTCACCTTCTGGTGGATAACAGCAAGCTCTTTAACAAGTTCGGCCAGGCGGGCCTTGCGCGGATCGTTAGTCATACCCCTATCGTAAGCGAAAGCCAGCGCCGCCTCGACAATCAAATCACCGTCACAAATCATGCTCCGCCAGTTTCGTCACATTAGCAACGAAAACCCCAAACCCGAAAAACTCGATAAAGTAAAACCACTGAGGCGTACCAGCCGCCATATCTACACAGCTGGCAATAACATGAACCGGCAAATAATAACCGTTGCTATGGCCTTCGTTGGTCTAGTCGTAGGCGCGGGATTCGCATCAGGGAAAGAACTCATCCAATACTTCGTAGGATTTGGCACCCAAGGAATATGGGGCGTTGCCCTCGCGCTCATAATCCTCGCATTAGCCGGATATGTGATCCTCCAACTCGGCTCCTTCTTTCTGGCCAGCGACCACAACCGCGTGCTCACAGAAGTTTCCCCGCCCATCACATCCCGCATCTTTGACATCCTCATAACACTCACGCTATTCAGCATGGGATTTGTGATGATCGCCGGAGGAGGTACCAGCCTCAACCAACAATTCGGACTACCCGTCTGGGTAGGATCAGTCATCATCACCGTCCTCGTCATCCTGGTTGGAATGTTGGACGTAGACCGCGTGACTGCAATTATTGGAGCGATCACGCCGCTCATCATCGTGCTGATCGTTGGCGCGGCAATTTGGTCCCACACCCACGTGGACTACTCGATAACGCAACTGGACGCCATGGCCACCGAAATCGGGTCAACCCTGCCAAACTGGTGGGTTTCTGCGGCAAACTACGTGGCACTATCACTAGCCATGGCCGTGTCCATGTCAATCGTGATGGGAGGCCAGATTCGCGACCCGCGCGTGGCCGGACGCGGCGGTATGCTGGGCGGCATTATCTACGGCCTGCTGATCCTCATCTCCTCCACCGCCCTATTTGCGCAAATCGACAAAGTGGGCCACTCCGATATGCCTACGCTCATGTTGCTAACCAGCATCCATCCCGCGTTTGGCACCGTCATGGCATTCGTAGTTTTCGGCATGATCTTCAACACCGCGATAGGCATGTACTATGCCCTCGCCTCTAGGTTCTCCAAGGGCGACCCAAAACGCTTCCGCATCTGGCTGATTTCAATGGCGCTGGTTGGCTTCGCCGTATCGTTCGTTGGGTTCAAAACGTTTGTGAACTACTTGTATCCCGTAATCGGTTACGCGGGCATGCTTCTGATTCTGCTACTCGTAGTGCACTGGGTGCGTAGCCGTGAGGACATTCGCCAAGAGATTGCACGGCGCGTGGCTATCCGCAAACTTTTGCGCCGCCTCCTTCGTAAAGACAAGAGTTTCCACCAAGGGCATGCCGACCAGCTTGCCGAAGCGATTGAACAATCGCCGGTAGACAATTCGGACCTGCAAACCAGCTCCGTGCTCCAAGTCGTAGACGAACTAGAGGACGAGGGCCTGGCTTACGACCATCCGGCAACAATAGACTTCGAAGAGATCACCAACGTGGAACTTGAAGAAAGCGCCCTCGAAAACCACTGTGAAGGGGCGGAAGCCGGGAATGTCGTTGAAGATGACCCCGGAACGAAAGCGGCGGCCTCGGCCTTAACGGACGAGGCCGGCCCGGAGAAGTCCGTTTAGCCCGAAGCGCAGCTCTCGCGCGTGGAGCGGAGCGGGGCCCTTCTAATCTGGCTTTCGGGCCGCGAACCAGACCATGATAGAGCCCAACAGGCCAACGCCGAGGAAAGTTGCGGACACCCACAGGGAAGAACGGGTGGCCTGCGCAAAACCATTGACGAGGTGGTTCAAAAGCTCAGAATCGCCGCTCATCTGCTCGCGCATTTGCAACAGGTTTGAACCCGCCGAAGCCTTCGTAGCGCGGATCAGGTCGCTAAGCTGGCCATCCGGTAAATCTAGCGAGACAAGTGTGCTTGGTAGGGAACTGCTCAGCCCAACCGTGAGCGCCCCGCCCGAAAATGCGGTGCCAAGAGCCGAACCTACTTGGCGCACGGTGGACTGGGTTGCCGATCCTTGTCCAGATTGCGTGACGGGGACGTCCCGCAAGATTGTGCCGGTCAGCTGTGCAGAAGCAAGACCCAGGCCAAGTCCGTACCCGAGGAGCGGGGCAACGAGGTACACCAAAGATTTAGCCGGATCCATAAAATAGGCAAGAGCGGCAACTCCTGCGAGTTCTAAGCCAAGACCCAAAATGACTGTGCCCGCAGGGCCGAGCTTGGCCGCGATGTGGCGGGCAAGGCCTCCAGATATGAAGGCACCCAAGGCCATCGCTGCGAGGATCAGGCCGGCATCAACCACACTGGTTCCGTACGCGTTGATGAGGTAGAGCGGGAGTACGAACAAGAGGGCGAACTCGCCGATTGCGACCGTTGCGGCCGTCAGGTTTCCCCACGAGAACGTGCCGATGGCGAACATTGATAGATCCAACAAAGGGTTGCTACCACGTTTAGCCAGGCGTAGTTCCCACCAGATGAACAGCGCCAGAGCGACCAGCGCGATTGCCAGCGAAACGGGCACTACGGAAATCGCAGACGCCTCCGTCCACGTGAGGCCGAGGAAGTTGAACCCTGCCGTGGGTTTCCACCACCCCACGTGCGGACCCTCAATAATGGAAAACACGAGACTGCCGAGCGCCAAGCTGGAAAGTAAGAATCCCAACACATCGAAATGTCCACCGGCCTCGCCCCTAGTTTGGGGAACAACTTTTAGGGCAAGGAGCACTAGTAGCACGCCTAGGGGGAGATTCACGTAAAAAATCCACCGCCAAGAAACCCACTCGGTTAGCACGCCGCCCAGCAGGGGGCCGATTGCCGCAGCGCCGGAGATTACCGCGCCCCAAATGCCGAACGCGGCCGCGCGATATTTGCCGCGAAATATGGCGTTCACAGTTGAAAGCGTTGCCGGCATTATGCCCGCTGCGCCAATTGCCTGCACCGCGCGACCCGCCAAGAGCGCACCGGCCGATCCGGCAACACCCGCGATTGCAGATCCCGCTACAAAAATGATCATGCCTATCACCAGTAGCCTGCGCCGTCCCAGCCGGTCTGACGCCGAGCCGCTTGCAAGAAGGAGCGCGCCCACAATCACCGCGTAAAGACTATTCACCCACTGTGCGTCTGCAAGCGTCAGCTCTAGATCTCCAATTATTTTTGGTAGCGCCACGCCCACAATCGTGCCGTCCAGCACGATCACGCCCAGCGAAGCTGCCAGCACCGCCAGCGCACCCCAATCGCGTTTTGAGGGCGCCTGCGCTACCTCCGTTTTGCCGCTTAACTCCAGCGTTTGTGCGTCCTGCACTTTTCCTCCAACACTACGAAGTTTCTACTTCCATAGTGCTGAGGCAAAGCGCGGGTCACATCAACCGAAAGGATGAATTTGCCTTACTCCTCTAGCAGACCCACAGACCTTGCTTTTGCCACGGCTGCGGTGCGTGAGTTAACAGCCAGCTTTTCAAACACGCGGTTCAGGTGAGTTTTAACGGTGGCCTCAGAAAGAAACAGGGCCTTTGCCACGGCCGCATTGGTCTTTCCTTGCGCCACAAGGCGAAGCACGTCCATTTCCCGGCCCGTAAGCTCCGGCATTCCACGGTGTTTGATCTGCGCTTCCACACCGGAGCCAAGGAACTGTTCGCCGTGCGCGGCCGCAACAACCGCGCGTTGAAGTTCCCCAGTGTCGGCATCTTTGAGGACGTAGCCGGCTGCCCCCGCAGCTAGAGCGCCCAAGATTTCCGGTTCAGACCCGTATGTAGTGACCACCAGGACGGGCGGCCCGCCCATCTGTTTGATCGCGCGCACGGCACTGGTGCCGTCCATCGCGCCGGTTTGTTTGAACCGCAGGTCCATAATCACGAGGTCTACCGGATGGGCGCGCAACCAGTTGATCGCGTCCTCAGCTCGCGCAAAATCAGCAGCCACGCTCATGCCGCCCGCGTTTTCTAAAACGGCGCGTAGTCCCATCCGCACAACCGCGTGGTCATCGACAATTATGACCTTCACTCGGCCCCGTCCTCACTTATCGGAACCGTGGCGCGCACAAGTGTTCCCGCCTCGCTACGGATTTCGAGAGCGCCGCCCACTTCACTCATGCGCGCCCGCATAGCGGGAATACCAAAACCGCGCCCCTCTTGCGGCATGCCTGCGTCAAAGCCGCGGCCACTATCTTCAACCTCAAGCCGCACACCATCGGGATCCTCTTTCAGGCGCACGGCGGCAGCCATGGTTCCCGAATGTTCTTTCACGTTCACGAGGGCGGATTTGGCCACGCGAAGAAGCGCCGCCTCCTGCCCCAGGCTGAGCGCAGCCACGCCCTCGTCAATGTCAAAAGTGATGTTCAAGTCCCGGAGGACAGGTTCGGTGGCGAGATTGCGGAGGGCGACTTCGAGCCGCCCAGCGGAAAGCTCGCGTGGAGCCAGCGCCTTCGTTACTCGCCGGGCATCCGCGAGCGCCGCCTGCGTAGCCTGCAAAGACTGATTGATGAGCCGGGCAACCTCCTGCGGATCTCGGCTTGTCTGCGCAACCTGCAAAAGCATTGCCACCCCGGACAGATCTTGCGAAACCGTGTCGTGGATTTCGCCCGCCATGCGAGCTCGTTCGCGCTGCAAAATGCGTTCTTCTTCCGCCCGGTCTAGGAGAGTGCGCGCCTGGCTGAGTTCACGAAGCGCTTTGCGTAGCGAGGCGGCCTCGGTTATCACGGTTACTGCCGCCCACGTGATTACCAGGGCAATGCCAATCCCTAGTAAAGGGCCCAAAATTGCGCCGCCAACGGGATGATCTGGCGGCAGATGCGAAATCGAAAAACCCACCGCGATAAGGCCAGTAACGCCTGCAACAGCCGATCCCCACGCCGGCCCGAGCACACCCACCTGGATGATTACTAGCGCGAGCGCAAGCCAAATGGCCGTATCTGACACGGCAAGTAGGCCCACCCAAATCAGAGTGAGCACCAGCATCCACACGATCGTGTACCGCCCGTGTGAAACACCCTGCCCTAAATCGTCAGAGCCGGCGTGCGCGCGGTGTCCGAGCATGATTCCCGCCGCGTACGCGCCCATGAATGCGACGCCTAAAATGACGCCCAGAACCGGGTGCCCACCCGTGAATGCTCCCGCTACGCCTACAACGGTTGTTACAACCAGCAGAAGCGAGGCGGCGACAGTTAAAGCCCGCGAGTTCAAAGCACTCACATGTGGGGCAGACGCGAAGTGACCGCGCGAACCACCCAACGTGGCGACATCTTGGTAGCAAACATCGCTACCTTGTAGCGCACCGAAGGGGTGACCAACACCTGGCGGCGTCGAACCGCCGTAAGAGCCTGCTCCACCACCTGGGCCTCGCTGGTCCAAGAGATCTTTGGAACCTCCTCGGGAACCGTTTGCACCCTGTCATGGAACGCCGTATTCACCATGCCCGGCATGACTGCCGTGACACTCACGCCCGTCCCGCGCAGTTCCTCCGCAACACCCTCAGAAAACGCCTTCACCCACGCCTTGTGCGCAGAATACGTACCCATACCGGTGTCCGCCGCAACGGAAGAAACATTCAGAACCGCGCCGTGGCCGCGCTCAAACATGGCATTCACCGCAGCGTGCGTAAGCTCCATAACGGCCCGCACCATCACGTCCAACGCCTTCGTTTCAGCGGTCATACTGTTCTCGCGAAACGGCACGCCCAAACCAAAACCGGCATTGTTGACCAGCAGGCCAACGGGACGCTCATCTTGGCGGAGCCGCTCCACAACCGCCTTGCGCCCCCGCGCGGTGCTGAGGTCCGCCACGAGAACCTCGGTGTGCACGCCTGAGGCTGCCTCGATCTTCGCCGCGATCTCACGCAACTTATCCTCCCGGCGCGCAACCAGCACCAGATTGTGCCGCGCCGCCGCCAGCTGCCAACAAAACTCTTCCCCGAGGCCCGAAGAAGCCCCGGTAACCAAAGCAGTACCCATATAAATAGGTTAGGCGGCGCCCCCTCCCTTATGCCACATTTCGCACCGGAAGGTAGGGTTAAAGCATGCGACTAGCCACTTGGAATGTGAACTCCATCCGCGCGCGCCACGAGCGCGTGATTGATTTTTTGAACCGCGCCGACATTGACGTGCTTGCAATGCAAGAACTCAAATGCAAGCCCGACCAGTTCCCTCTGGACGCGTTCAAAGAGACCGGCTACGAGATGGAAATGGTGGGCTACAACCAGTGGAATGGTGTGGCAATCGCTTCTCGCGTTGGGATAGATGAGGTTGAAACCAGCTTCCCCGGCCAGCCCACATTCCGCGACAAGATTGAGGCGCGCGCAATCGGTGCCACGTGCGGCCCTCTGCGCGTGTGGAGCACATATATTCCTCACGGACGCTCGCTTACTGACCCGCACTACCAGTACAAGCTCGAGTTCATGCGCGGCCTGGCCGACCACGCCGCCACGCAAATGGAAGGGCGCCAACTAGCAGTTGTGGGCGACTTCAACGTTGCTCCATTCGATGAGGACGTGTGGGACATTTCCGTTTTTGAGGGCGCAACCCACGTGTCAGAGCCCGAACGAGACGCTTTCAACTACTTTGCGAAGCTCGGAATGGAAGAGGTCACGCGCGAGCGAGTCACCAACTACACGTACTGGGACTACCAAAAACTTCGCTTCCCCAAGAATGAGGGCATGCGGATAGATTTCATTTACGCCTCCCCGGCCCTCGCCCGTGCGGTTACCGGCGCGCAGATTGACCGCGACGAGCGTAAAGGCAAGGGCGCTTCTGACCACGTGCCCGTCATCATCGACTTTTAGGAGGTCGAAATGCCTGACGGACTACCGGAAGATCTACGGCCACCATTCGAATATTCCATGGCTTTCATGGAGCCTGGCCGCGTCCTCGAATACGGCGATTCCATGCTAGTTTACCCCCTCATGTCGGTCACCAAGCTACTTTCCGCAATGGGGGTTCTTGTTGCCGTGCAGCGGGCCATGATCAGCCTCGATGATGAGGTAACTATTGCCGATGGCCAGCGGGTTGTGACGCTACGCCACCTGCTTGCCCACACCTCCGGCCTCGCATTCAACGAGCCTGTGCTAGAGGCCGATATTGAGGAAAAGCGGATCTATTCGAACCGCGGTATTGAAGAAGCGTCGTGGGCGGTCGAGGCAGCCACGGGATTCACTTTCGAGGACTGGGTTGAGGCAACCGTTTTGGAGCCGCTCGGTCTGATAGAGACGCACATCGACGGATCCGCAGCATACGCTGGGGCCGGATCCATCCGCGACCTCGTGGCCCTTGCCCGTGAGTTTCAAAACCCCACACTCATATCGCCTGAGTTGGCGCGAGAGGCAACCTCTGTTGCTTTCCCGGGTTTGAAAGGCGTCACGCCCGGTTACGGCGGATATTCGGACAACACGTGGGGTTTAGGTTTTGAAATCAAAGGAGCGAAAGTGCGCACCTGGTTCCCGCGCGCGGCCTCGGCTTCCACGTTTGGCCACTTCGGCCAGTCCGGCTCGTTCCTTTGGGTAGACCCAGAATCTGGGCGCTCCATGGCATTCCTCGGAACGCAGCCCTTTGGCGCGTGGCACCGCAAGAACTGGCAAGCCCTGGGCGACCACTTCCTCGAAATGGTCTGACGCGGTGTTTACTTTGGTGCTTAATTTAGAATATTATTAAGCACCAAAGTACAGCAAAGGAGGGGAAGTGAATGAGCACTGTTCTCGACATAGCAAAACAATGCAACGGGTATGTCACCTCTAGCCAAGCAACGAAAGCAGGCATCCCCCGGCGAAAGCTCACGGAAGCAGTCAGCACTCGAGATCTAATACGGGTAGAGCGCGGCCTTTACGCGCTTCCCGATATTTGGGAAGACCAGTTTCTTGCCACACAACATCGATTCTCACGTGGCATTTTCTCTGACGATACCGCACTCTTTCTGCACAATATGACTGACCGCGCTCCATTTTCATTAACGATGACATTTCCGCGCAGTTACAATGCCTCCCCTGCCAGAGATGCAGGCGTCACCTGTCGTACATGCGCGGACGAAGTGCTCGAACTCGGCCTATGCGAGGTAATAACATCGCACGGAAATACCGTTAAAGCGTATGACTTGGAAAGAACGCTATGCGACCTTGTCCGAGGCCAGCAGATCCTTGACGTCCAAATAGTCACCCCGGCTATGCAGACATATGTGCGCCGAAGCGACCGAGACGTTGCAAAGCTTCTGCAGTACGCACGCCACCTAGGCGTAGAGAACAAAATCAAAGCCTATTTGCAGGCTCTGCTATGAGAACAAGCAATGCGATGCAACTAAAATCGCACATCAAACAAGCTGCGAAAACCGCCGGCATTCCTCCACAGGCAATGATGCAGAATTACGTCCTGGAGAGACTACTGGAACGCCTTGCTCTTTCCTCCTGGAGAAATCACGTGATTGTCAAAGGAGGGATGCTCATTTCATCTCTTATGGGCGTCGCATCAAGAACCACTCTTGATCTAGACACCACGGTCACCGGGATTACACTCACCCATGATTCCGCAAAAAGAATCTTTAACGATATTGCGTCTATTGACACGAAAGATAACTGGTCCTTTCATTTTGATCGCACAGAAGAGATCAGGGAAACCGACGATTACCCAGGCATCCGCGTCCACCTAAGAGCTCGGTATGCGCCCATGTCAGTGCCACTTACCATTGATGTCACCACCGGCGACCAGATAACCCCCAGAGCAATCGAGTACGAGTATCAACTTCTGTTCGATGACCGTAGCATTCACCTCATGGCCTATCCTCTCGAAACGATACTGGCGGAGAAGCTTGAAACCATTATTGCGCGAGGGATTGCCAACACTCGACCACGCGACTTCTACGATGTCCACGTCCTATGGAAACTCAACAGAAATAAATGCGACCTTGCCTTGCTCCACAGCGCCATCGAAGCGACCTGCAAACATAGAGGTAGCGCCACGGACCCATCTCACTGGCTTTCCATCATCGACGAGATCGAAGAAGACACGCTTCTGTTTTCAATATGGACAAGATATGTAAAGAAAAATCCCTACGCCTCAGGAATCGATCTACTTGAGTGTTGCCAAACGGTTCGGGAGATTATTTCCACTCTAGAAAAACACGGCTGATATTCCGCACCTCGGCAAGACGACGCCGAAGTCATTTGAACTCAGTACGCCGCAAAAGCAATGCCACGGCGACCACCTAATTCTTGAAAGAACACGACCACGGCACAAACAGAAACGCATAGAGGTGCTAGCTCATTGAGCTAGCCCCTTGGGCTCAGATTAGGCGCTGGCCTCCAACTTCAGCTCATCACCGCTTACCTTTACGGTTACCGAGCCGCCGTCCTGGACCTCGCCTCCAATAATCATGCGGGCCAAGCGGTCTCCAATCTCGCGCTGAATCAACCTGCGCAGCGGGCGTGCACCAAACGCGGGATCATACCCGTGCTCGGCCAGCCACGTCCTCGCATCATCATCAACATGCAGGGCAATGCGACGGCTGCGCAAACGCTGTGCCATCTGATCAACCTGAATGTCAACGATCTTCGACAATTCATCTTCAGTTTGCAGTCACTGATTTATGTATTGTTATAAAAATCATAGCGTGTTACATTGACTAGCAAGACAGATACACAAGCTCAAGGAGGAAATATGAATCTCCTGACACGTTCAATAACTCTACCTTTAGCCCTTACATTAATCTCTACATATTTCCCCTCATTTTCAGATATCACTGACGATTTCATCATTGGTAACGATCTGCAAAGCATGTCAGTTCACATTGACGAAGACGTAGAACTTACAAATGTTGAGGTTTACTCAACCGATCCGTTCACCCCCGATACAACACTTCGAGCGACAAGAGGAGGCGGATTTTGCACAGCTCCGGCAGGCGTGCAGATAACCTGTCAAGATGGAACTGGGTACGTCGTTAAAAAAGCTCCTGTTAGCCAAATGACACTGGGATACTCGTGGAACACTGCATGGTTTTCCAACTCTAATGCAAACGTAATCGGCAGAGGATATCTAAATAATAGAGAAGTGTGGAGAGGCGGAGGCATTGCCACATCAGGAAGCTTTACGGTGCCCTGGTATGGCCCCAATGGCTCCGAAATCATGTCCGTAAAGAAAGTTAAAGTTCGATCCATGAATCCACCGGCCGGTGTAACAGTAGCCTGGCGATAAACTATGCATAGACATCGCGTAGCATTCTTATTGTGTCTATCGTTAGTTGTCCTATCCCTTGCATTAGCAGAATCCGGCATTCTTGACCTTGAAAGAATTGCAAAAAACGTCGCCTGCACCAACAGGATAGACGTGCGTTCCGATCTGGGAGTGCCCGGAAAAATTACCGGGTACGACTGTTACAACGATGCGGAACAGTTGGAATATATTTATAGGACTTCTAATGACGCAACCATACTCTCCATTTCCATGGATTCATGGATTTCATCCACAGACTTCCCACTTTACATTTCGCAAAGCAACGATTCATACATCATAGCGAATGAAGATAAGAAAAATGAGCTGATAGATTCTGGCCTCATTCGTTCAAAGTCCTTCGCGGCAGTTCCTTCGCGCTCCTCCGAAGCCTGGGACACGTACGGGCCACTCGTTTGCGCACAATACGCCGAAGCACTCGTCTACACATTTATATTTCACCGGGAGGAGCTACCACAAAACTTATCTTCAGAGTTCTTACGGCTCCTCACTGAAAACTACGGAGACGTCGAACCCGGAACAAATCCGTCATTACGTGAGACTTCTCTTGCTACAAGAGCCCTGCTCGGCAATAAATCAGAATCACTCAACACATTTTGTCAGAATGGTGGGGAGATCTTCGATAATGCGACAGAAAATTGACCCTACGCGCCTATCAAATTTCTTGTTTCAAATCGCAGCGGTTATTTACGCGATTTCACTATTCACAAGGTCTGCCCTCACCCACCTGGCATTTGCTCCCAGCCTAAAGA
Organism: Gleimia europaea ACS-120-V-Col10b; assembly: GCF_000411155.1. Taxonomy (GTDB): domain Bacteria; phylum Actinomycetota; class Actinomycetes; order Actinomycetales; family Actinomycetaceae; genus Gleimia; species Gleimia europaea_B. The sequence goes on along the minus strand of NZ_KE150266.1, from coordinate 1,450,418 downwards.
CTTTCAGCAGACCACTAGCGGCGACACTCCAGTTCATTACCAACGAGCTTCAAGGACTCACGCTACTGCCGGTTGTATCCATCTGCATCATTGCGGGCATTGTCATGCGTTCACTACCCAAATTCAGCGAAACTCCACAGAAGGAGCCAAACCAGCAACAAGGCTAGCCGGCAAGCCAGAAGACACAGTGAAGGGCTAGGAGGTTTTCCTCCTAGCCCTTCACTTGTCCAGGTTAGGCGCTGGCCTCCAACTTCAGCTCATCACCGCTTACCTTCACGGTTACCGAACCTCCGTCCGGGACCTCGCCTCCAATAATCATGCGCGCCAAGCGGTCTCCAATCTCACGCTGAATCAACCTACGCAACGGGCGTGCACCAAACGCGGGATCATACCCGTGCTCGGCCAGCCACGTCCTCGCGTCATCATCAACGTGCAGGGCAATCCGACGGCTGCGCAAACGCCCAGCCATCTGATCAACCTGAATGTCAACGATCTTCGACAGCTCTTCTTTAGTTAGCGCCTTGAACACCAAGATCTCATCCAGACGGTTCAAGAACTCCGGTTTGAACGCCGCGCGAACCGTGTTCAACACGGCCTCGCGCTGCTCGTCCTCACTCATCGAAGAGTCCACCATGAACTGCGAGCCGAGGTTGGAGGTAAGCACCAAGATCGTGTTCCGGAAATCAACCGTACGACCCTGACCATCCGTCAACCTGCCATCGTCAAGCACCTGCAACAAGATGTTGAAAATCTCCGGATGAGCTTTCTCCACCTCGTCCAACAGCACCACCGAGTAGGGGCGGCGACGCACGGCCTCAGTCAACTGGCCGCCCTCGTCGTAACCCACGTATCCCGGAGGCGCGCCAACCAGGCGCGACACCGAATGCTTCTCCGAATACTCCGACATGTCGATGCGAACCATCGCGTGCTCGTCATCGAAGAGGAAGTCCGCGAGCGCCCGCGCAAGCTCCGTCTTACCCACGCCCGTGGGGCCCAGGAACATGAACGAGCCGGTCGGGCGATTGGGGTCGGAAACACCAGCGCGCGAACGACGCACCGCGTCAGACACGGCGCGAACCGCGTCCACCTGCCCAATCAGGCGCTTACCGATGTAAGACTCCATGGAAAGCAACTTCTCCATTTCGCCCTGCAGCAACCTGCCCGTGGGGATTCCCGTCCACGCCTCAACCACGGCCGCGATCTCGGCAGGACCAACCCGCTCTGGGATCATCGGATCGCCCTCATCAGCGCGATCCTCAGCTTCCTCTGCCTTCGCAATCTGGGCCTCAACCTGCGGAATGTCACCGTTTTGCAGGCGTCCTGCTTCTTCCCAGCGGCCCTCACGCATCGCGAGTTCCAACTCGGTGCGAAGCTCATCGAGCTTCACGCGCAGATCGCCAACCTTGTTGCGGCCGGCCTTCTCGGCCTCCCACCTGGCGGTGAGTGCCGCAAGCTCCTCCCCAAGATCGGCAAGCTCCTCACGAACCTTCTCAAGCTGCGTAGCGGTCTGCTCATCCTCACCCTCAGGATCGGATTCGGTTAGGTAGGACTCCTCCATGCGAAGCCGGTCCACCTGGCGGCGAAGCTGGTCGATCTCCGTGGGAGATGAGTCAAGTTCCATGCGCAGGCGAGACGCCGCCTCGTCCACAAGGTCGATTGCCTTATCCGGCAACTGCCGGCCCGTGATATAGCGGTTGGACAGCTCCGCGGCTGCCAAGAGCGCGCCATCAGAGATGGTCACCTTGTGGTGGGCCTCGTACTTCGGCGCAATACCGCGCAAAATCGCAACCGTGTCATCCACGGAAGGTTCACCTACAAACACCTGCTGGAAACGCCGCTCAAGCGCCGGATCCTTCTCGATGTTCTCCCGGTATTCGTCGAGGGTGGTTGCGCCAACCATGCGAAGCTCTCCACGCGCAAGCATTGGCTTGAGCATATTGCCCGCATCCATCGCGCCTTCGGAGCCACCGCCCGCACCAACCATGGTGTGGAGCTCGTCAATGAACGTGATGATCTCACCGTTCGCCGACTTGATCTCGTTCAAAACGGCCTTCAAGCGTTCCTCGAACTCACCGCGATACTTCGCGCCCGCAACCATAGCGGACAGGTCAAGGGCGATCAGCCTCTTGTTACGAAGCGATTCGGGCACGTCACCGGCCACAATCCGCTGCGCCAGACCTTCTACAACTGCGGTCTTACCAACGCCCGGCTCACCAATCAGAACCGGATTGTTTTTTGTACGGCGAGAAAGCACCTGCACGACGCGGCGAATCTCCTCATCGCGCCCAATCACAGGGTCGAGTTTGCCTTCGCGCGCAACCTCCGTTAGGTCGCGCCCATACTTCTTGAGAGCTTCAAATGAGCCCTCCGGGTCAGCAGTCGTGATCGGCTCCTTCCTAAGTGCAGATAGTGTTGACTGCAAAGCGCTTGCACTAGCGTCCTCTTCGTTCAAAATACGGCCCGCATCCGTGTCGGATTTTGCGAGCGCGATGAGCAGGTGCTCCGTGGAGGTGTACTCGTCCCCCATGGCGCGCGCATCCGACTCCGCCTCCACCAAAATATTGCCGAACGCACGCGAGGCAGCCGGTTGCGAAACCGAGGCACCCTGGGTTGACGGCATTTGGGTTAGCGCGGCGCGGACCTTCTGTCCCACACCCTTGCGAGAAGCCCCTGCGGCCTCCAAAACTGAAATCGCGATGCCTTCAGGCTGATCGAGCAACGCATGTAGCAAGTGCATGGGCTCAACTGAAGGATTGCCCGCAGCGCCAGCGGTTTGCACGGCTGCGCTGATCGCCTCTTGGGCCTTGGTTGTAAATTTATTGTCCACTTCAAATCATCCTTTCGCCCACTGGGCAAATGTCATCTATGAAGTACAACGCTTCCAAACTTGAGTCTATTCCACTCAACTTCATAATTTTTGAGAACCAGCTCATAGCTAGCGGCGAATTCTCGTGTTTCGAGGTAGTCGCAAGCCGCCCAGTGCCCGATACTTAAAACATGAATGAAAAGATCAACATCGAACTACTTGACGAGATTCAGGGCGAAGAAGCCCTTGCCTGGGTAAACTCCCACAACAGCCGCACACTTAGCGCGCTGGGGACGAAGCGTTTTTTAAACATCGAAGAACAGATTAAGAACGTTTTAGACGATCCAGACCGCATCCCCTACGCCAGCATCAGAGGCGACTTTGCGTACAACTTCTGGGTTGATGAGAAGAACCCGCGCGGCCTGTGGCGCCGCCAACCGGCCTCGGCATACCTGCAAGGAGCGGACGACTGGTCGGTTCTGCTCGACATCGACGAGCTGGCCAAGCGCGAAGGTAAAGCGTGGGTGTTCCACGGAGCCTCCCTCCTCTTCCCCGAATATTCGCGGGCGCTCATCGCGCTCTCCGATGGCGGCTGCGATGCGGACGTAATTCGCGAATTCGACGTTGACACGTGCACGTTCGTTGAAGACGGCTTCAACCTGCCCGAGTCAAAAGGCGAATGCAGCTGGATAACAGCGGACCAAATCCTGGTAAGCCGCGACTTTGGCGCAGGCACCATGACCGATTCGGGCTATCCGCGTCAGGTTCGACTATGGAAGCGCGGACAAGACCTCGAGGACGCGCAGATCATTTTTGAGGGTGAGAAAAGCGACGTTGGCGTATTCCCCCACTTCGATTCGATGCCCGGCTGGCAACGCGTAATGATTAGCAGACTCATCACGTTCTACGAATCAGAAACGTTCATTGCAGACCCCACGGCACAGTACGTTCTCAAGAAAGTTGAGGTCCCAACACACGTAGAGGCCGGACCCTGGCGCGACTGGATGCTCATGCGCCCAAAGCAAGACTGGACCGTAGGCGAAAAAACCTTCAAAGCAGGATCCCTGGTTGCAACCCAGTTCGACAACGCCTTCGACGCGGACTTCGAAGCACACAGCCTGTTTACACCGACGGACGCCTCCGCCCTCGAATACGTCGCAACCACCAGGCATCACGTTGTGGTGAACGTGCTCCACCACGTTTCCAACCGCCTCGGCATCCTCACCCCTCCCACTACCGAACACACGGGGTGGGACAGGCGCGACCTCAAACTAGCAACCGGCAACGAGCAAGTTCCCGCGCACGCAACCATCCAAGTAAGCGCGGTTGATGGCCGCACCAGCGACCAGCTGTGGCTGCACACCACGGGATTCACCACGCCCATGACGCTCTCACTGCTCGAACTATCCAAATCCGGAGAAACCCTGAGCGCCACCACGGTTCGCAAAGCCCCCTCAACTTTCAACGCCCAAAACGTGGAAGTGAGCCAACACTTCGCCACCTCCGCAGATGGCACCAAAGTTCCCTACTTCCAGATCAGCACGCCAGGACACGAACCAGCACCAACCCTCCTGTACGGGTACGGTGGCTTTGAAGTTTCGCTCACCCCCTCCTACCTCGGCATGGCCGGCCCGGCCTGGATTGAGCGCGGCGGCACATATGTGGTTGCCAACATTCGTGGAGGCGGTGAGTACGGCCCCAAGTGGCACCAAGCCGCACTACAAGCCAACCGTCACCGCGCCTACGAGGATTTCGTAGCGGTTGCCGACGACCTCGTCGCTCGCGGTGTAACCACAAAAGAACAGCTCGGCGCGCGAGGCGGATCCAACGGTGGCCTCCTAATGGGCATGATGCTCACCAAGTACCCCGAACACTTTGGCGCCATCGTTTGTGAGGTTCCCCTGCTAGACATGAGCCGCTTCCACACACTTCTGGCCGGCGCCTCATGGATGGCAGAATACGGCGACCCATCCGACCCGAAGCAGTGGGAATTCATAAAAACGTTCAGCCCCTACCACCTGTTCCAGGCGGGCAGGCAATACCCGCCGGTCCTCTTCACCACCTCCACGCGCGACGACCGCGTGCATCCCGCACACGCGCGCACCATGGTTGCGAAAATGGATGAGGCGGGTGCCGATGTGCTCTTCTACGAAAACATTGAAGGAGGCCACGCCGGCGCGGCCGACAACAAGCAGCGGGCAAAAATGAGTGCACTGGCCTGGGAATTCCTCTGGCAGCACCTCGGCGGCGAATAGCCGCATCGGGCAGGTAGCCGCACCAGCGCCAAGCGCTCACGCAACTCCGCGTCAGGGACGCAAGCCAAGCACGGTTAGGGCATAAAAAATGATCGGAGCATTTTTCGCTCCGATCATTTTTACTTAGCTATGCGGCTTACCAGCCCTGCATTCGCAGCTCAATAGCTCTACGCTCGCGGTTCACACCCGCAAGTTTCACAATGCCCCAAATCAGCAGAGCCAAACCAGCAAATCCGACGATCGCCGAAATAATCATGCTTGGCCCGAACGAAGAGATCACGTCGTCAAAGAACTCGCCACCAAAAACGAGGATGCCCTGGCCATCTGCATTCTCGCACTTAAGTGTGTAAGTTCCAGCAGGCACATCGGATGCCATCGCGCCTTCCCCATCGCCTACTGGCACCAGCGGATAGGTGTCATTTTGCCCAACCAAAGTACAAGATGGGGTCACCGTACCAACCTGCCCGTCTAGCCCACTAGACGCTCCATCAGATCCGGACATGTCGTTGGAATAAACAACCGTGACCACGCCTGTGCTTCCAACTTCTACGCTCCCGCCATTTTGAACCGGCTCAAAAGAAGACGTGTCCAAGGACTGGAGCGCACCTACTGCGACGCTCATAAAGAACGCTACGGGAGCAATCACGAGCATCATGACCACGCCAATCACGATCATCGCGATCGAGCCACCCCTACCCGGAAGCTGCATTGGCGCTCGGCCACCACCATGGTAACCATTCTGGCCGTACGCCGGGCCATAACCGGGCTGACCGTAACCAGGTTGGCCATATCCCGGCTGACCATTAGAAGGCTGTCCATAAGCCGGGCCATAACCCGGCTGATTGTAACCGGTTTGACCATAACCGTCCGCGCCCTGCTGACTGCGGTTATCTGTTGCTCCATACCCGTAGTTGCCGTAGGTGGACTGGCTGTAGTCGGGTTGGCCGTAGCCGGGCTGACCGGCCTGATTATGACCGGCCTGCTCCCCGTTCAAACCACCGTAGCCCTGGCCATCACCTTGGCCGGACTGGCCGTAACCCGGCTGACCGTAGCCAGGTTCGTCCTCAATCCTGCGGCCAAACTGCGGCTGTTCGGGCAGCTGCCCGCCATCTTGCGGTTCGTTGCGGTCAAAGTCTTGATTGTCGCTCATGGTAAATCCTTACGCTCGCAGCCTACATGTTCATACTACTTGGGCCCGTTATTTTCCTAAATGGATAATGCGTAAAATCAGGGTTATTTGAGGGTAATTCCGGAGGCCTCTAGCCGCTGTTTACGTAGCAAAGCAGTTGCGGCAGTGTCGATTGGGTTCAGATCTTTTTGGCCGGTTGCAAGACGGATCAGGTAATCGGCCAGTTGCGGGTTTCGCGCAAGCACGGGCCCGTGCATGTAGGTTGCAAACACGCTTCCCTGCACCGCTCCGTCTACCCGCTGCCCCTCACCGCTTAAATCTAGGGCATTTCCGTGTCCATGCAAGACGGCTCCAAGTGGTTGCGCATCAGCCCCTAGCTCAGTAACTCCGAGGTGGTTCTCAAACCCGGTCAACGGCTCGCCAACGCTCTGGAGCAAAGCCGTGGTTACAAGTTCACCCACACTACGCTCTGTTCCCCGCCGGGTTTGCACATCGAGTAGCCCCAAGCCATCCACCTGGCGCCCATCCTCGTCCTCATAAGAAGCGCCAAGCACCTGCAAACCTGCACAAACCGCAAAAACTATCGCTCCGCGATCCGCGGCTCGGCGTAGCGCTCCGGACTCTTCAAGGCGCTGCACCGCAACCTGCTGCGCGGCGTCCTCACTTCCTCCAAGAAGATAAAAATCGAGGCTATCCGGCACCTCATCCCCCACGTGCACGGTCACGATTTCAGCGTCAAAACCGCGTTTTTGCAGGCGCTTTTCAAGCACGATGGCGTTGCCGCTATCACCGTACGCGCCCATCGTTTCGGGCATGATCAAACCGATTTGTAGGGCACTCATTTGGCCTCCTCATATTCGCGGGAAATCCAATTGTTAAGCCCGTGCGCAGCCGTGTAGTTCGCCACCACGTCCACGTTGCCTTCGGGCGCGCGTTTGAGGCCATCTTGCGGAGTTTCGACAAGCTCAAACTCGAAATCTGCATACTCGAGCCGCACGGCAAGATCCGCGCGGCGCTCCCCGCACACGATGATCTTCCGGCCTTGCAGGGGTGCGAAATCCACGTCCCACAGCCAAGAAAGATCCTCACCGTCCCCAACCCGACCATTCACCGCGAGGATGATGCAAGCATCCTCCTCAACCATGGAAAGCGATTCTTGCCATCCAGCCGGATTCTTTGCGAGGACAATGCGGGTTAGACGGCCATCCAAGTTGCGCCGGGCGTAGCGCCCAGACACCTGCGTGACCTTATTGATCTGCGCGATGGCCTGATCGATACTGACCCCGAGGGCGTGGGCAGCCGCAACCGCCTGCGCGGCGTTGCCCTGGTTTGCCCGCCCGGGCAGGGCAAGAGCGAGGGGGTGCGCAGCGCCTGCAAACACAACCGCACCATCTTCCACTGTCCACGCGGGTTCTGGCCGCGCGAATGAAGATCCGGGCACATGCCAAGAATCGCCGGAACGGACCACCGGAGTGTTAGTGCGGGGGAATGTCACCGAGTCAGCCGTCCTCGTCACGCCCGCAGACACCCAGATCGGGTTCTTCGCATCCCACGCGGCCGACACAATCAGTGGATCATCACAGTTTGCCACCACAAACGCCTGCGGGTTCTCATCAACAGCTTGGCGAATCCGCGCCTCCACCGCGCCGGCCTCGCCCACGCGGTCCAACTGATCGCGCGACAGGTTAAGTAGCACAAAACCAGCGGGCTTCACCGCCCGAGCAACTGCGGGCACGTAAAGCTCATCAACCTCAAGGGCAGCAAACTCGGCCTCGCCCTGCTCAATCAACGCGGCAGTAACGCCACCCGTCATGTTGTCGCCAAGCACGTTGGAGGCCACGCGTCCCTTAGATTTCAAGGCTTCGCGCACCATCGAGGTGGTGGTCGATTTGCCGTTCGTGCCCGTCACGATAACGATTTTCTTGCCCAGGCTAACCTTTTCTAAAACCTTCGGGTCAAGCGCTAACGCCACGCGACCACCAATCACGCCGCCCGAGCCACGGCCACTTTTTTGCGACGCCCAGGACGCAAAACGACCCGCATTTTTTGCCAGGGAACCTCGCAATTCAACCTGCATTGTCCGCACCTCTCGTTAAGATGAACAAAACTCAGTTTACAAATACTTAAGAGTTACCGAAATAATTTAACCCTCAGTTCGGGCTGTTAGGAGATAGCAATGAAGCGCCGCGCCGCACTGGTTTTACTCGCATGTTCCGCGATGATTTTAGGAGCATGCTCGTCTAATGATGTGCTTCCGGGCCCTCCACCCACGCCGATTCCCCTCACCGCCCCTTCCGAAACTAGCGTTGGGACCCCCACCTCGTCCGAAGATACCTCCACGCAGGTTGATCCATCAGCGTACGAGCTTGGCACTAACACGGAACTAGCGAGGGCCGGTAATACCGGCTACTGGTTTGCAAACAGCGACCATTCGGTTCTTTGCGCCATCATCGTTGCGGGAGCGGCGTCCGCCCCTTACGTTCGCTGCGAAGTGTTCCCGCCTTTCCCCGTGGAAGACGCTCCGTGCGACCAGGGTATTTTCAGTGGAACTGCTGCTACGCTCTCCGCAGAAGGAGCCGAGTACGGCAGGTGCCAGTCCGATGTGCCACTGCAGCAAATGTGTCTGACCGATCCGGCCTCGTTAGACGATTATTCTGCCGAATTCTGCGAAAATAACCTGTTATCTGCTCCTGTCCTGAATGATGGGGAGACCATCTCAGCGGGCGGGTTCACGTGCACGATAGACGAGAACGTAACTACGTGCACGCACGAAGGCGGCCAAACAATGAGTTTCAAACCCGGCGACGCGCTGAGGTAGCCGGCGCCAACTCTCGGCGCAGGTGGCCGCCCGCGACACAAACAACTAGCTTCTGCAGAAATGACAAAGCTGGGGCGAGAAAACTCGCCCCAGCTTCAATACTGCATTTGGTTTAGCGCCGGAAAAGTACGAGCGCCCCCGGTTTTGGTTGGTGTACCAGTTCGCTACCAGAAACCCGCAACCGTGTGCCGCGGCGAACCGTGTGCACGCTACCGTCCGGCGTGGCCGCAAAAACGCGTGAGCGCCTCTCGTTTTCCTCCTGCACCAGTGCGCGGAGCATTTCCAGCTCTTCGCGCATTAGTTGCATTGCCTCTGCCGTCTCATCCAGACGCTGTTTTAGCTCCAGAATCTGGCGAATGCCCTCCAAATTAACGCCCTCGTCCTGCGACAGCCGTTGCACTTCACGCAACCGCTCAACGTCGCTTGCGCTGTAACGCCGGCCCCGTCCCTTAGTGCGCGCCGGAGTGACGATGCCCAGGCGGTCATACTGGCGAAGCGTCTGCGGATGCATGCCCGCAAGCTCAGCAGCAACCGAAATAACATAGGTTGTGCCCCGATTGTTCGCCATAAGACCCCCTTTACTTACGAGCGTTTGCTTCTAGACCTTGACGCGGATTGAAGTCAGCGGTGAGCTCAGCGAGCTTCGTCACTGCCTCCTTCGCCTCCTTCGACATGTGCTTGGGCACAGCAACCTCGATCTCAATAATGAGATCACCCTTCTTATGCCCCTTCCTCACGCCGCGTCCACGAACCCGCAAGAGCGCTCCAGAGGACGTGCCCTCCGGTACTTTCACGGTAACGGTTGAACCATCGAGTAGCGTCACGGAAACACTTGCGCCCAGCGCGGCCTCGGCAAACGAAACCGGCAACTTCATGCGCAAGTTCTGCCCGTCCAGGCTAAACACCGGATGCTTCTCAAGCGAAATCGCAACCACGAGGTCACCCGCCGGCCCGCCGTTCACGCCCGGCCTGCCCTTGCCGCGCAAACGCACCTTCTGTCCGTCCGTCACACCGGCTGGCACGCGCACCGTCATTGACCGCCCCTCGACGGTCATTTTCAGCGTCGCCCCCTCCACAGCCTGACGTAGCGTCAAAGTGGTAGCAGCGGACAGGTCAGCACCCTTTTGCGCGGTCTGACCAAACGCTCCCCTACCTGAGTAGTCCGAGAAATTCGGGGCTCCCCCCTGGCCGCCACCGGCAAACAGGTTAGAAAGAATATCCTCAAAACCCGCGCCGGATGAGCCGCCAGAAGTAGAGAACCGAACCCTTGAGCCGTTTCCTCCGCCACCAAACATTGAGAAAACGTCTTCAAACCCAGAGGCAGAGCCGCCCGGCCCCGCAGAGAAGCGTGCCCCGCCGCCAGCCATCGCACGAATCGCGTCGTACTGCTTACGCTGCTTCGGATCAGACAACACCTGGTAGGCCTCGCCAACCGCCTTAAATTTCTCCTCCGCGCTCTTGTCATCCGGATTCTGATCCGGGTGATGCTTGCGCGCAAGCTTGCGGTAAGCCTTCTTAATCTCCGCCTCCGACGCATCCTTAGACACACCCAGCGTCTTATAGAAGTCCTTTTCCATCCAATCTTGTCCAGCCACTACTTCTCACCTCCAAAGTTTTCTTGCAATTACTGCGGGTTAGCCACGATGACTTTCGCTGCCCGCAGCACCTTGTCACCGATCTTGTAGCCCGCCTGGATTACCTGCGCAACCGTTTCCACCTGCACGTCAGAAGATGGTTGCGCCATTACGGCCTCGTGAATCATTGGATCAAACTCATCACCAGCCGCGCCGAAGCGCTCGATCCCAAACTGGGAAGCCAGCGTCTGCTCCAACTTGTTCGCAATCGCTGCGAACGGACCGTCCGCTAGCGCGCCCGCTTCACGGGCCGCAGCGATGTCATCCAGCACTGGCATCAGCGCCTCCACGACCTCGCTTTGACCCATTTTACGAGCGTTAGACATGTCCGCCTTCGAGCGGCGCACATAGTTGTTGTGCGTTTGCGTGAGGTTGTAATGGTCAGCCCTCGCGCGCGCAAGCTCATCGCCCTGCTTCGCTAGTTCTTCGCGCAGCGCCGTCGGATCATCGACGTCCGCTTCCGCGTTGACATCTGCAAGCTGCTCCTCCAAATGCGAAATATCGTTCGGATCAGCTGGCTGGTCGGGGGATGGTTGCGAGCCAGAGCCGGTGCGGGGGTCTTCCCCCGCACCTTCCTCACGGTCCTCGAAGGGATCGCGATTTTGCTCTTCACTCACTTGTTGTCCTCTTCTTCATCGACAACTTCCGCGTCGATGACCTCGTCTTCATTACCGGCGTCGGCGGCCTCGCCTTCAGCCTGCTGGGCCTGCTCGGCCTGCGCAGCCTGGTAGACCTCCTGGCCGATCTTCATGCCGGACTCATTCAACGCGTCAAGAGCCTTCTTCACCGCTTCGGTGTCGTCACCCTCAAGCGCCTTCTTCAAGGCATCAACATCGGTCTGGACAGCGGTAGCGGTGTCGTCCGAGATCTTGTCCGCCTCGTCCTTCAAGATCTTTTCCATCTGGTAGACGGTCTGCTCAGCCAGGTTGCGAACCTCCGCGTCCTCACGACGCTTCTTGTCCTCTTCCGCGTGCGCTTCCGCTTCCTTAACCATACGGTCGATCTCATCCTTCGGTAGCGCGGAGCCGCCGGTGATCGTCATCGACTGTTCCTTGCCCGTGCCGCGATCCTTAGCGGATACGTGCACGATGCCGTTCGCGTCGATGTCGAAGGTGACCTCAATCTGCGGAATACCACGCGGAGCCGGCGCAATTCCGGTCAGCTCGAACGTTCCCAGCGGCTTGTTGTCGCGAGCGAACTCACGCTCACCCTGGAACACCTGGATCAAAACCGAAGGCTGGTTGTCTTCAGCAGTTGAGAAGATCTCCGTGGACTTCGTCGGGATCGCGGTGTTGCGGTCAATCAGCTTCGTCATGAAGCCACCCTTGGTCTCAATACCGAGCGAAAGCGGCGTGACGTCGATGAGGAGGACGTCCTTGCGGTCACCCTGCATGACGCCTGCCTGGAGGGCAGCGCCAAGCGCGACAACCTCGTCCGGGTTAACGGACTTCGAAGGCTCCTTACCACCCGTCATCTTCTTAACCGCCTCAGCAACAGCCGGCATACGGGTAGAACCACCAACCAAGATCACATGGTCAATGTCATCTACCGAAATACCCGCGTCACGGATCACAGCCTCAAACGGAGCGCGCGTGCGGTCAAGCAAGCCAGCCGTCATTTCCTCAAACTTTGCGCGGGTCAGCGACTCGTCGAGGTGGACGGGCACGCCGTCAACCATCGTCAGGTACTGCAGCGAAATGTTCGTGGAGGTTGCGGACGAGAGCTCCTTCTTTGCCTGCTCTGCCGCGTCACGCAGACGCTGCATTGCAACCGGATCCTTCGACAGGTCGTTACCGGTCTTGCTTTTGACCTGGCTAACCAGCCAGTCCACGATCACCTTGTCCCAGTCGTCACCGCCCAGACGGTTATCACCGGAGGTTGCGCGAACCTCGATCGTGGAGAACTCGGCACCATCCTCCGAGTCCTTACCGATTTCGAGGAGCGAAACGTCAAACGTGCCGCCACCGAGATCGAACACGAGGATAAGTTCGTCTTCCTTACCCTTTTCGAGGCCGTATGCGAGAGCGGCCGCGGTGGGCTCGTTCACGATACGGGTTACGTTCATGCCGGCAATGCGACCCGCGTCCTTCGTTGCCTGACGCTCAGCATCGTTGAAGTATGCGGGAACAGTAATCACCGCGTCGGTGATCGGCTCACCCAGGTACTCTTCTGCGTCGCGCTTAAGCTTGCCGAGAATACGAGCTGAGATTTCCTGAGCCGTGTAAGATTTATCGTCAATCTTCACCTCCCAGTCGGTGCCCATGTGGCGCTTAACCGACATGATTGTGCGATCAACGTTGGTTACTGCCTGGCGCTTAGCGATTTCGCCTACCAGGACCTCACCCGTTTTTGAGAATGCGACAACGGACGGGGTGGTACGCATGCCCTCCGCGTTCGCAATGATTGTGGGCTCGCCACCTTCGAGCGTAGCGATTGCCGAGTTCGTGGTGCCAAGGTCAATACCTACTGCACGTGCCATATCAATGGCCTCCTTTACTAAAGTTCAAGTTGAGTCTGCTGCACTCAAGTCTACCTTTCGCGGCTATCCTGTCAACCCGAATGCTCCAAACTTGAGTCTATTAAGCTCAACCTTGTGGGCTCTCCTTTTATTCCCGCCTTTTCTCAGTTTTAGGTGAACTGCGACACACCTCGTGTTCTAAGGTGCAAACGCGGACGTGCTAAAGCAGACGCTTGGCCGATAACATCGAGTACATGTCGAGCGAAAATCATGATGAGCGTAGCGAAGCCGCATTGGATGTATCCGAAGACGCATTCGCTGTCCTCGTGGAAGAAGTCCTTGCCGAGCTACCTGATTCCATGCTCGAGAACATCGAAAATGTAGCGATTTTTGTGGCCGAAGAACCCGAGGACGGCTCGGAGCTGTTAGGGCTTTACGAGGGTGTTGACCTGACTGAACGTGATGACTACGGGTTTGGTGACTTGCCCGACCAGATCACTCTGTTTCGCCTTCCCCTCCTACGCATGTGCGCTGATGTGGAGGAGCTTCGTCACGAGATCCACGTGACAATCGTGCACGAGATTGCCCATCATTTCGGTATTGACGACGACCAGCTCCACGAACTTGGGTGGGCATAGTGACCACGTCTGTCTGGCTGACACTGCTAACTACTTTCACGCTGGCCGTCATTTCGCCGGGACCGGACTTTTTAGCGACCCTGCGCATGACTCTTTCACGCGGGCGTAGCCGCGGAATCGCAACGGGCATCGGCATTGGCGCCGGCACATCCCTGTGGGCGATAGGAACAATGGCCGGGGTGGTGGCGCTCATTTCGCGTTCCGAAACCGCGTTTTTTATTGTGCGATTGCTGGGCGCAGTATTTCTTGCGGGCTACGGCATCCGGATTTTAATGTCGTTAATGCGATCAAAAGGCGCGGCTACAACCGAAGACGCGAACGCGGCGCAGGTGACGGCCTCAGGCGAGCCCTATCCGGTTTGGAAAGCGTTCCGCCTGGGCTTCTTAACCACAACCGTTGGCAACCCGAAGGCGGTCATTTTCTTCACCACCCTGTTCGCATCAATGTTGCCGCCCTCGATCACCGTTTTAGAGGGCGCCGCGCTAACCGTGGTGATGGTAACGATTTCCAGCACCTGGTTCACCGCAGTTGCCCTCGCCGCCTCCGTGCCGGCTTTTGTACGCGGCTACGAGCGCTTACATAAACCTATAGATGCCGTGCTCGGTAGCCTATTCGTAGTTTTGGGCGTGCTCCTGATCCCGTGGGGAACGCTCTTCACTTAGGCAACGCCACCCCGCTCACTGCTTGTATCGGCGCTTGTATCGGCGCAAACTGCGCACCGCGCTTAGCTGTCTACGACCTCACGAATCAGAGCCTTAACTGCTTCAGGGTCGTTGGGCAGATCTACCACGTGGCGACCAGCGTCCATGACGGAAGCGAACCGCTCGGGCACTTCCGGCATGATTCCCAGCGCCTCTTCGATGGTTTCAGAGAATTTCACCGCAAGTGCGGTTTCGAGGACGACGAGGGGTTGCTCCACCGCTCCCCCGCGCAGGGCGTCACGCGCAACCTTCCACGCATCCGCAGTGTGCGGGTCGATGAGGACGCGGTCGTGACGGTACACCGATTGAATGGAGTCGATCCGATCCGCGTGCGTTGAAGATCCGGAGAGGAAGCCGAACTTGCGACGCGCGTCCTTGAACTCGCGCGTATCAGCCAGGGAGAACTCGCCGCGAGTGCCCAGCTGGTCTACAAACAGTTCGCGCACGCGCGCCTGATCGCGCCCAACCAGGTCAAACACAAAGCGTTCAAAGTTGGATGCTTTAGAAATGTCCATTGATGGGCTTGACGTTTTGAAAGTCTGCTCAGAGGATCGCACACGGTAAATGCCGGTGCGGTAGAACTCGTCTAGCACGTTATTTTCGTTGGTCGCAACGATTAGTTGGTCAATGGGAACGCCCATACTGCGCGCCACGTGTCCGGCAAAAACGTCCCCGAAGTTGCCGGTTGGAACGGAAAACGAAACCTTATTGCCCGGCGTGCCACTGGCTTGGATCCATGCGGCTACGTAGTACACCACTTGGGCGAGCAGGCGGGCCCAGTTGATTGAGTTCACCGCCCCAATGCTGTAACGCTGTTTGAAGTCGGCGTCTGCCGAGATTGCCTTCACCACGTCTTGGCAGTCATCAAAAACACCGTCGAGGGCTATGTTGATAATCGCCGGGTCGTCAATGCCGTACATTTGCGCCTGCTGGAATGGCGTCATGCGCCCGGAGGGCGTGAGCATAAAGACGCGGATTCCGCCCTTGCCGAGCATCGCGTACTCGGCCGAAGAGCCGGTATCCCCCGAGGTTGCGCCTAAAATGTTAAGCTCTTTGGCCGTCTTGTCGAGCACATACTCGAAAAGTTGCCCCAGCATTTGCATCGCCATGTCTTTGAACGCGGCGGTTGGCCCGTTAGACAGGTGTAGTAGCCAAATGTGGTCGGATAGTTGCGTCATGGGCGAAACCTCGCGCGAACCGAAGTTTTCGACGCTGTATGCGCGCTGACACATTGCCCGCAGGTCGTCTTCGGGAATGTCGTCAATGTAGAGGCGCATCACTTCAAAGGCGAGGGCCGCGTAGCCTTCCTCCCGGAAAATCTTGGACCACGAAAGCAACGTATCCGCATCTACTTGCGGGTATTCAACAGGCATGTAAAGGCCACCATCGGGCGCGAGGCCGGCCAGGAGAATGTCAGTGAACGTGCGGGGCTGGTCGGTTGGCACTCCGCGGGTAGAAATGTAGCGCATGCGGTAAGCCTACCGATTTCGCTCCCCTGGTTCCGCGCGTTCCAAAGTGTGGGGATAAAGTTGCGCGCAACTTTGCCCCGGGAGTATCCGCCGGCCTCCTCCTCGTTTTAGAATGAAGAAAATTATCAACCTCAAGGGGAATACATCATGGCCATCAAGATTGTGAACGAGGCGTCGAAGGCCGTTGTTGACGGCATGAACAAGTTGCTGCCACAGCTTTCATCGTCCGCTACTGCAATGAACGAACAGGACGTGACGCGCTTTTTGGAACAGCCCGCAACAACGCTGTTTGTGTACACGCCAGATGATGATCCGGACAACATTTTGGGCATGCTGACGCTGGTGGTGTTTGATATTCCAACGGGCACACGCGCCTGGGTTGAAGACGTCGTGGTGGCCGAGGAAACGCGCGGTCAGGGCGCTGGCCGCCAGCTGGTGGAAGCAGCGGTTAAGTATGCGAACAAGATTGGGGCGAAAACTGTTGATTTGACGTCGCGCCCCACTCGCGAGGCCGCGAATCGCCTGTACCGCCGCGTTGGTTTTGAGCAACGTGAGACCAATGTTTACCGCTATTACTGCTAGTTTGGACACGTGAGTATTTTTAGTGATGCAGAAGTTAAGCATGTAGAGGATTTTGGGAAGTTCATTGCGGCTTCCCCCTCTTCTTTTCACGCAGCACAGGAGATTGCCGCCAGGCTGAAAGCCCGCGGGTATTCGCAGATGTTTGAATGCGACCCGGTGGATGTCACGCCTGGTGGCCATTTCTTTGTACGCGACGGTGCCGTGATGGCGTGGTTTATTCCCGAGGAGGTGACCCGGCCGGCCTTTCGGATTATTGGGTGCCATACGGATTCACCCGGCTTGAAGGTAAAGCCGTCCGGCTCCTCGAAGTCACCTGACGGTTGGGGTCAGATTGACGTGGAACTGTACGGCGGCCTGTTGTTGAACTCGTGGCTGGACCGCGAGATCGGGTTTGCCGGCCGAATTATTGACCGTCACGGCAACGAACACTTGGTGAAGACAGGCCCGATTGCGCGTGTTCCCCAGCTGGCGATTCACTTGGATCGCGATATTAACTCAGGTTTCAAGCTGGATAGGCAAAAGCACATGCAGCCGGTGTGGACGCTGGGTGACAAGTCGCTGTTTACACATTTGGCGCAGCTGGTGGGCCTGGAGTCAGAGCGAGACATTGTGGGCCACGACCTCGTATCTTTTACGGCGCAGGCCCCGGCTCGTTTTGGCTTGGATGAGGAGTTCTTCGCAGCTGGCCGGCAAGACAACCTATCTTCAGTACACGCCGGCCTCACCGCATTAGAGCGCATGGAAGCTTCCGATTTTGCTGATATTGCGGTGTTTGCTGCGTTTGATCACGAAGAAGTTGGGTCTTCCACCAGGTCGGGTGCGTCCGGCCCGATCCTTGAATCCACCCTACGCCGGATCGCGGCTGGCCTGGGCAAGGACGAGGACGGCTACCATCAGATGCTGGCGGGCACCACATGCGTGTCTGCTGATGCCGGGCATTTTGTGCACCCGAACTACGCGGAACGCCACGATCCGAATAGCCACCCGATGCCGGGTAAGGGCCCCATGCTGAAGTTGAACGCGAATCAGCGTTATGCTTCGGACGCGGTGGGAGCGGCGCTTTGGGCGCGCATGTGCGAGGCTGCGGGTGTGCCCGCGCAGGCGTTCGTGTCTAATAACGCGATGCCTTGCGGCTCTACCATTGGACCGCTAACGGCAACGCGTTTGGGTATCACCACCGTGGATGTGGGTATCGGCCTGCTGTCAATGCACTCGGCCAGAGAGATGAGCCACGTTAGCGACCACTTGGCGATGTCGCGTGTGCTCGAGGAATACTGGAAGGGCGCATAAGCGTCCGCCTCGCGTGATTTAATGCAACGGCCCTTCGGTTCCACCTAGGAAACGAAGGGCCGTTTGCTATGCCAAGAACGCGTAGATCGCTGGCACCAGCAGGATCTTGAACACGATCGAGGAAGCAAAGAGGGCCGCGTAAGCCGACTCGATGCGCTCGTCCGCAACCTTCGCGGCGGCGGCCTGCATGATGGCGGGCTGGCCCAGGAAGCCCGCAACGCCACCCGCAGTACGGGGGCCGGACAGTTTTAGCAGGCGACCGGCAATGGCAAGCATGGTTGCAGAAATCAAGGTGATAGAGGTGGCGAGGATCGCGGCCTTCCAACCGAGTGAGGTAACCACAACCTCCTTGAACGCGGGGCCGGCACCCAGGCCGAGCGCCGCGAGGAAGAACAGGAGGCCCAGCTGGCGCACGGTGAGGTTCACGGATTCTGGCATGGACCAGATCAGGTTGCCGGTGCGGCGCAACGCACCCAGCACCATGCCAACTACGAGCGGGCCGGCTGCGGCTCCGAGGGAGAACATAGCACCTCCGGGCATGGGAACAGAGACAAGACCCAGAAGCAGGCCGAGCACCATGCCCAGGCCAAAGGTGAGGGCGTCCACCTCGGCAATACGACGATCCGAATCGCCAAAGAAGCTGCGCACGGCCTGCAGCTGCGAGGACGGGACAGAAACCGAAACTTCGTCGCCGGGCTGTAGCGCCAGTTCGTCTTTAGCTAACAGCTCCAGGTCGCCGCGCGTGACGCGGGTAATGATGCCACCAAACTTCACGGGAATATTGAGCTCCGCGATTGTTCGTCCGGTCATGTCCGAGTTAGAAACGCGGATCTTTTCAAAGTCCACTGCTCGCCTGTCATCGGCAATGTGAACGCTGGATTCATATCCAAGGATGTCAATAGTTTCGTGGACGCGTTCTTCAATGCCAACTACAACAACGAGGTCGTCCGGCTGGAGTTCTTCGCCGGGTACAACTACACGGGTTTTGTCACCGCGACGCAGGTAGGAAAAGCGCACGTCCTGACACGCCCACGGTTCGATTTGGCGCAAGTTGATAGTTTTTTGCACGTGCGCGGTGCGGGCCACAAGGCCGGCGCCGGCAAGTGAAGGCGTATCTTTCTCACCCTTCCAGGGCCTTTCCACAACGATGGTGACGATAATGATGCCAACGATGACGCCAAACGGGTATCCCACGGCGTAGCCTGCACCCGGCGTGGCGGATCCGGTGACGCGCAGCGCGGAGTCCAGGGCCGGCGCGGAAGTGAGGGCGCCGGTAAATAGCCCGGTGGACAGCTCGGCGGGAATATCGAGGAGTTTGCCGCCCACAACGGTAACGACACCGGCGGCGATAGTCATGAGGGCGGCCGCGCCGATCAGCGGAGCTTGGCTCTTCAACTGCTGCATGAAGGTGCTGCCGGCAGCCACGCCCACCGTGTAGGTAAACATGGCGAGTCCGATGGACTGCAGTAGCGACATGTTTTGGCCAAGGTCCGGGTAGGCGGCAGACAGGGCCAGGCCCACGAAGAGGGCTCCGGCGGCACCGAACTTTAGGTGCCAGAATTTGATCTGGCCGAACGCGGCGCCCAGGGCCACTACCAGGAAGAATGTGAGGATAGCGCTTTGGGATAGTATTTCGTACACGCTCTTAGCCTATGCCACGCCTCCTATAGCATGGGAATGTGAGTGATGAATCCGTCAGAGTAGACACGTGGCTTTGGAGCGTTAGGCAGTTGAAGTCGCGTTCGCAGGCTACTGCCGCGTGTAAGGCGGGTCACGTGAAGGTGAATGGTTCTACTGCGAAGCCGTCCCAGAAGGTGAGTGTGGGCGATACAGTGACGTATCGTTTTCAAGGTTTTGATCGCGTGTTGGAGGTCGTCCAGGTTCTGCGAACGCGTGTGGGCGCCCCGATTGCGCAACAAGCGTATGTGGATCATTCAGAGCCGAGACCCGAGGCGTACGTGATGATGGCGATTCCGCGCCGCGAGCGCGGTTCGGGTAGGCCCACTAAGCGTGAGCGTCGCGAGTTGGATCGCCTGCGTGGGCGCGATACAAATACCGGCCGGATTTGAGGGCCCGGCTAAGCGTTTTCGCGGCGTTCCAACTGCTCTAGCGCTTGGTTCCAAGTTCCGTACACTTGGCGAATGTTTGAGCCGGATGGTTGCCCATTTTCTTTCGCCCACTTGGCGTAGCCAGCGTAGGAGGCTGCGGTTTGCGTACTCTCACATTCTGCGAGGTAGGCGCGGATCGCGCGAATCCGATCAGCTTCACTAAACCGAGCGTTGTTGCGCCCAACTTTGCCATCGGTTGTGGCCGCGAGCCCGCACTCTTTCATGGCGGCGGCCCAAGTTCTGCCAAAACGGTGCATGATTGTCTGGTAGGTGGGTGGCCACAGCCTCACGCCGCGCGTTGATTTGAGCCCCATTTCAGCCAGGATCTCGGCGCGCATTTGGTCATACTTTTGGGCAGAAAGCGAGGCTCCCTTGCCCGCGCCAACCCGTCGCATGGAAGCGGCCGCAAGCGCGAGGATTTGCCCGGCTTTCTCTTGCGAATCAGCCACGCCGAGACTGGCGAGGATAGCTACAAGCTCACCGGCGTCCGCGTCTGTTTCAATCGGAACGAGGCCCCGCATGCGCCCGTACGCGTAGTGGATCGCGACTTTTAGCACACTGTCTGAGAAAGACTTAAGTTGGCTCATGTTTTAAAGTTACTATGGTCTGCTGACCTGTTTGCGGGCCAACGAGGCTAGTTTCCAGTTCGGGTAATGCTTGTTGGGAGTTTTCGTGCTTTTCAAATTGGCTTGGAAGTTTTTAAATCGCCGTATTCCCACACTGCTAGGAATCTTTTTGCTGCAGGTTGGGGCAACCGGAGCCGCGCTTTTTCTGCCTGATTTGAATGCACGAATCATTAATGAGGGCGTGGTGGTTGGCGATACGGCCACGATTTGGCGCCTGGGCGGGCTAATGATCGTTTTCACGCTGGTGCAGATCGTGTGTTCAACGCTGGCGATTATTTTGTCTGCTGTGGTGTCGATGAGGCTGGGACGCTGGCTGCGCCGCAAGCAGTTTGTGAACGCGCAGACGTTCTCTACGGATCAGCTGACCCACTTTGGGCCTCCGTCTTTGATTACGCGCACAACCAATGACGTGCAACAGGTGCAGATGGTTACGTTCATGACGCTAACTATGGCTGTGATGGCGCCGCTGATGGGTGTGGGCGCGATTGTGATGGCGCTGCGTCAAAGCGTGCAGGTGTCACAAATGCTACTTGTGGTTGTTCCTTTGATTGCGGCTGTGATCGGCCTGGTGATGTGGAAGATGGTGCCGCTGTTTAAAACGCAGCAAAAGCGCATTGACCGCATGAACACTGTGCTTCGCGAACAGCTTTCGGGTATGCGGGTGATTCGCGCGTTTGTGCGGCAAGAAACGGAGCGCGCCAAGTACGAGCAGGTCAATGCTGAACTGCGCGACGTGGCCTTGAAGATTGGCGCGCTGTTCGCGTTCATGTTCCCCACCACACAACTGGTGATTTGGACTGCGCAGGTGCTGGTCATCTGGTTTGGTGGTCATTTGATTGCGGCGGGCAACATGGAGGTTGGCTCACTGATCGCATTCATTAACTACCTAATGCAGATCTTCATGGCCGTAATGATGGCTGGTTTCATTTTTGTGATGGTGCCGCGCGGCTCCGTGTCTGCTGAGCGCATTAACGAGGTGCTTGTGACCGAGTCCAACTTGCGCGTTCCCGACCATCCCCAGGTTCTAACCGGTCCTGCAGAGTTCAGCTTGAGCGACGTGACAATCAGCTATCCGGGAGCCGAAGCACCCGTCCTTAAGAATCTGTCAGTCAACTTCCCACGTGGATCCGTGACCGGCGTGATTGGCCCAACGGCCTCGGGGAAATCTTCCTTGGTTAACGTGATTCCGCGTCTGTTTGACGTGGTTGGTGGCGAAGTGCAGATGAATGGCGAAGACGTGCGTAGCTACCGCATATCCGATGTGCGCCGCCGCGTTTCGCTGGTGCCGCAAAAGGCGTACCTGTTTTCGGGCACGATCGCTTCGACGGTTTCGGGAAGCTCAGATGAAAAGCTGGTTGACCGCGACCGGGTTGAGTGGGCGCTAAGGGGAGCGCAGGCTTACGACTTTGTGTGCGCCCTCAATAACGGGATTGATTCCGAGGTGGACACGGGCGGCCAGAACTTCTCGGGCGGCCAGAGGCAGAGGCTCGCGATTGCGCGCGCACTCTACCGCGATGCTGATCTCTATATTTTTGACGACTCCCTGTCGGCTCTTGACGCCGCGACCGAAAAGAGGCTGCGCGACGGTCTGCCTGAGTATGTGGGCGAGGCCGCGGTGATCGTTGTTTCCCAAAAGACGTCCTCGATTGTGGATGCAGATCAGATTCTGGTGCTTGGCGAAGGCCAAGCGCAGGGCCTTGGCACGCACTCGCAGTTGCTACGCGATTGCCCGCTATATGGCGAGATCGCAAGCTCGCAGGTTGGGGAGGCAAAATGAGTTCTCGCAGCGACGCTTACAAAAACGACACCAAAGACTTCCGGGGCTCTGTAAAGCGCCTGTTTGCTGAGCTTCGCCCGCAGCATTTACGCATTTGGATAACCGTATTTTTGACGGCCCTCGCGGTGGCGCTCACGGTTGCCGGCCCAAAGTTACTGGGTGATGGCACGAACATCATCTTCAACGGCGTGGCCTCTAGCTTCATTCCCGAGGGCATGACGAAGTCCGAGTACGTGACCCAGTTGCGCGCCGAGGGCAATAATCAGCTGGCGCAAATGCTGGAGTCAATGACTCTCACGCCCGGCTCAAGCGTGGATTTCGAGGCGCTTGCCCGCGTCCTCCTGCTTGCTTTCGCGGTGTACGCATGTGCTTCTTTGGCCTACTTCACCGTCGGCATGATTGTGCGCAAGATCGTACAAAACACGGGCTTTGCACTGCGTAAGAAGGTGCAGGACAAGATCGATAAGCTGCCGCTTTCCTACATGGATTCACGCAGGCGCGGAGACCTCATGTCGCGGGTAACGAACGACGTGGATAACGTTACGCAGTCGCTCACGCAGATAATTCAGCAGGTGCTTGAAAGTCTCCTCACCATAATTGGCATTTTGTTCATGATGTTTTGGATTTCGTGGCGCCTGGCGATCCTCGCGATTATTGCGATCCCGTTGGGAGCTGGCGTAGCCGGCATGATTGCGAAGAAGGCGCAGCCTTACTTCCGCCAGCAGTGGCAAGCCACGGGACAGCTGGGCGGCATCGTGGAGGAGGCCTACACGGGCCACGAAGTTATGCAGGCGTTCTCAATGAGCGAGGAGTTCCGGGGCCAGTTCGATGAGGCCAATGAGAGCCTGTACAACTCTGCGGTGCGGGCGCAGGCAATTTCTTCACTCATGCAGCCGGCGATGATGCTCACCTCTAACGTCTCCTACATTCTGGTTGCGGTTGCGGGCGGCTTACAGGTGGCGGCCGGTGCGATTTCCCTGGGCGGCGTGCAGGCGTTCATCCAGTATTCACGCCAGATTGGACACCCTATCTCCGCCCTCGCGTCACTGGCTACCCTGGCTCAATCCATGGTTGCTTCCGCCGAACGCATTTTCGAGTTCCTGGATGCAAAGGAGATGGATGAGGACGCCGCGAAGGAAGGCCCGGTAGATCTGCGCGAGGCGTTGATTACGTTCGAGCATGTACGGTTTGGTTACGACCCGGAAAAACCGGTTATTCACGACCTCAGTTTGACGGTGGAGCCCGGCCACATGGTTGCTATCGTGGGGCCCACGGGCGCCGGCAAAACCACGCTTGTGAACCTGTTGATGCGTTTCTATGAGATTGATGCGGGCAGGATCGCGATTAATGGCCGTTCCATTGCCGATATTAATAAGGATGATTTGCGCGCGGGAATTGGCATGGTTTTGCAAGACACGTGGCTGTTTGAGGGTACTATTGCCGAAAACATCGCTTACGGTGCTGGCCGCGACGTGGAGATGGAAGAGGTAGTGGCTGCCGCGAAGAAGGCACAGGCACACTCGTTTATCAGGCACTTGCCGCAGGGCTACGACACGGTGGTGAAGGCCGAGGGTTCCAACCTTTCACAGGGTGAACGCCAGCTGCTTACCATCGCGAGGGCGTTCATCTCTCACCCCGACATTCTCATTTTGGATGAAGCCACGTCTTCCGTTGACACTCGCACGGAGGTTGTGATTCAAGAGGCCATGGAGCGACTACGCAAGGGGCGCACTTCGTTTGTGATTGCCCACCGCCTGTCCACGATCCGCTCGGCTGACGTGATTTTGGTTCTTGAAGACGGTGACGTGGTTGAGCAGGGTAGCCACAAGGAGCTACTTGCAGCTGGAGGCGCCTACGCGAAGTTGTACGCGTTACAGTTTGAGCAATAACCTGCGCGCAGTTTGAGACCCCGGGCCGGTTTTCTTCTGGTGCGCCGGCCCGGATCAAATGCCTGCGAAAACTGAAGATCTCTTAATGAGAATCAAGACATGAGACGGTCACGCATGAGCATATATTTTGCGTTACGGTGCCTACATGACAAGTTCACTTTCTTTGGATCACATCCTTGCGAACATGGAGTTGAAGCCGCAGGGAATCTACGTTTTTGTAGCGCTCGACGAGGTTCCAGAAGGCGTTGAGCCTTTCGCAACCGTACGCGAATACGAGGGCCAAACAATCGTCATTTCTGAAGATCGCGCAATCGAGGCTGGGCTCCCCACGGAAAAGCGCTTCACGCGGATTTCGCTCGACGTGCCCTCCTCCCTCGAAACTATCGGCATTACGGCAACGATCGCGCAGATTCTTGCGTCTCGGTCTATCACTTGTAACTCACTTGCCGGTTTCCACCGCGACCACCTGTTTGTTCAGGTAGACAAGGCTGACGAGGCCCTTGAGATTCTCCATGATCTCAAAGAGCAGGCTAAGGGCTGGTTGCCTAAATAATCCAACTGGCTCTGGCGGTATCGGTCGCGCAACGTAGCGCATCAAATGCCGCGTTTTACCCGACATTTTCAAGATTCACAGCTGTGCCCGCGCCTGGCGTGGGCACATTCTTTATTCCTCAATCGGCTCCCTCCAGCCACCGCGGCGCCCTCAATCTACTACGCTGGGAGTATGTCCAAAGAGCAATCTGATCTAAAAGCAATCGAGCGCCTAGCCGATGGAACTGTTAAACAAACCAATATGCTCACCGGGACGGAAGTGTGGACCGTTCCCGGACGCGGACATCGCCCCCTCACGGTCCCCACAAAAGAGGAAGCCCCGATCGATTTAGAACGCCACGGGCAATACTGCGCGTTTTGCGAGCATCGCTACCTTGAAACTCCGCCGGAGAAGGCCCGCGTGGTGCGGAACGAAGACGGCACTTGGAAAAAGCTTGAAAACCTGCGCGCTGAAGATTTGGGCGAAACCGTTGCGGAATTCCGCCGCGTCCCCAACCTGTTTGAGATTGTCTCTTACAAGTACTGGCACCTAAACTACGGCCACGTCCCCTCCGAAGCGCAGCACCGCCGGATGGCAGACTACCTGGCAAGCCCCACCGGCTACGACCACGTTATGCGAGTGGTTAAAGCCCGCCTCATGGCTTCGGGCCAAACAGCGGATGGGGTTGCGAGCCTTGACGATTCGCAACTGCTACCCGAAGCCTCCGGGTTCTTTAGCGGCGGCCACGACCTCATTGTCGCGAGACGGCACTACACGCCGGGCGCAACCATGGACACGCAACTGGCGTCTTCTGGCACGCTCAGCCCTGAAAAGCACTACCAGTACATGAAACTGACCACCGAAGCGATGGAGGACTTGTACCAGCTCAACGAACACGTGGCATACGTGGCGTGCTTCCAGAACTGGCTGAAGCCTGCGGGTGCCTCTTTCGACCACCTGCACAAGCAGCTCGTTGCGATCGATGAGCATTCGGTACAAACCGAAGCCGAGTTGGGACGGCTGCGCCGCGACCCTGACCTTTACAAGAAGATCCTGCACACTGCCATCACGCGCGGCCTGCTTTTGGCTCAAAATGAGCATGCGATTGCTCTCGCCGGCATCGGACACCGCTACCCGTCCATCGCAATCTGGCCGCTCGGCAAAGCGCACAATCCCTGGGAGGCAAGCCCCGAGAAACTGCGCGGCGTCTCCGGCCTCCTGCACGCAATGCACGCCGCCACCGGAGCGGAAGTTCCCTGCAACGAGGAGTGGTACCACCGCCCTATTGATGTGCCCTCCCCCATGCGTTGGCGCCTGCTATTGAAGTGGCGCATATCTACTCTGGCCGGCTTTGAGGGCGGCACGCGCATCTACCTCAACACCATCGACCCGTGGGGCGTGCGCGACCGCGTGCTACCTAAACTGTTCGAACTGCGCGAGGCCGGTAAGATCGCCCCCATGAAAATCGGTGACGAGTGCAAGGTGGACATCGCCGCGCTAGACGCGTAAACGCGGCGCTCTTGCTGTAGCCGAAGAACCGGTTTGGCGACTTCTGTAGCCTTTCGATCTGGGAAGCGGCTTGCGGCCGCTAGGTTAGTTGAAGCTCGTCCCGGGCAACCAGCGCGCACTTTTCCGCGTCTAGTTTAACGGGCATGCGAGGTTCGCTCACGAACGCATTGATCGGCAGATTCACCCGGGCGACCTTGCCTGAATCTAGCTGTACAGTTACCTGCTTGGCTCCTCGTACCGCGTGGCTTTCCACCACCTGCACTGCGGCGGCTTCACCTGCAGTATCGGCCATACTCCACGCCCCCGGGCCGCAAGCAAGCTCCAAACCCGCTGGCACATCCACGCCGAAAGCGGCGGCTTCCTCGGCCTGCAAAATCGGGCTGTAACCCAAGAAACTAGCCACCGACCTCGTACCCGGATCTGCCCACACTTGCGCCGGCGTCCCCATGCGGGCGATCACGCCGTCCTCCATGATCGCCACCTGATCCGCCACGGTGAACGCCTCGTCCTGATCGTGCGTCACATAAACTGCGGTTGTGCCCGTTTCCTTCACAATGCGGCGGATTTCCACCGAAAGCTGTTCGCGCAGAGCACGATCCAGCGCGGACAGAGGCTCGTCAAGAAGGAGCAGGCGAGGTCGCGGCGCCAACGCCCGTGCCAACGCCACTCGCTGCTGCTGACCACCCGAAAGCGTAGTCACCAGGCGGCTGGCCGTTCCCGGCAAACCAACCGTGGCCAGGAGCTCCTTTGCGCGCCCATCCCACTGCCCGCGCGGAATGCGGCCACGCAACCCAAACGCCACGTTTTGCCCCACGTTTTGGTGCGGGAACAGCTGCCCATCTTGGAACATGAGGCCAAACCCGCGCCTGTGTACGGGCAGGCGCGCGACGTCCTCACCGTCAAACAGGATTTGCCCCGAGGACGCCTCTAGCCCCGCAATGGCCCGCAAAAGCGAAGACTTACCTGAACCCGAGGCGCCCAGTAGCGCCAGAATCTGTCCCGCCTCCAACTGCAAGGACACGTCTTTCACCGCGTGTACATTCCCGTAGAACACGTCTATGTTTTCCAGGCTCAAACCCATTGTTTTCCCTTCCCTACACGCTTTTTACAAGCTTGACGCTGGGGCCGGTTCGAGACGAGCGATCCACTACGGCCTCCACAATCGCCATCACCGAGCCGGATAGCAGTGCCAGCAAGACCGATGCCGCGAGCGCCATGCCCTGCTCGGTTGCGCCCGGCTGCGAGATCAGCCGGAAGATTGCCACTGGAAGCGTCGGGTTAGCCGGGCGAGCTAGGAAGCTGGTGGCGCCAAACTCGCCAAGAGACATTGAGAACGCGAACGCCGCCGCGATTGCCAGGGATCGGATGGCGTACGGTCCTTCAACTGCAAACAGGGTGCGAAGCGGGCCGGCGCCCAGCACGCCCGCCACCTCTTTTTGGCGCGGATCAATAGAGGCAAGGACGGGGCTGACTACCCGCACAACTAGCGGAATGGCCACCATCGCCTGCGCCATTGGGATCAGCCAGAACGAACCCCGCAAGTCCAGTGGCGGGCGGTTCAACGTGATTAGGAAGCCAAATCCGACGGTCACGGCGGACACGCCCAGGGGAAGCATGAACAGGGAATCAAGGAACTTTAATGCTCCTTTTCCTGCGCGGGTTTTCGGCCGGCGAGTAATCACAATCGATACCAGGCCGCCAATCACCACGGCGGTCACCATTGCAATCAGCGCAATTTCGATAGAGCGCACGGTTGCAGTCACCACCGAGGTTTGCAAGAACTTGGTGGCATCCGCGTTGAATAGGTCTTGATAGTTAACGAACGTGAATTGGCCAGAGCGGTGCAAGGACCTCCACACCAGCAAGCCCATGGGCGCCACCAGTAGCACTAGCACGGGCACCAAAGTTGCGACTAGAGCGGGAATATCCGCTCGTCTAAGCGGCTGCGGGGCCAGGTCCGTACGCATTTTTTGCGTGGCCGCTCCCGCCCCGCGAGCAAGCGAACCCATCCACAGGGCAAGCGCGATCACGATCAGTTGCACAACTGACAGCACCGACGCGGATCGCAGATCAAGTAGTCCACTGGTGAGGAAGTAAATCTCTGTTTCCACAGTTTGCGTGCGTGTACCACCCAGAATGAGGACGAGGCCAAAGGAGGTTGCACAAAACAGGAAAATCACTGCGGCCGCTGAGGCGAATGCGGGCATGAGGCGAGGCAGTGTCACGGTGAAGAACACTCGCACGGGTCCCGCCCCGAGGGCCGCTGCCGCCTCCTCCATCTTCGGATCCAAACGCACCCACATGTTTCCGATTGTGCGCACCGCCAGCGAGTAGTTGAAAAACACCATGCCGATGATAATTGCCGTGTGGGTACCGTCCAAACCCCACGAGCCAAGCGGCCCCGACTCGATGAACAAAGACCGGAAAGCCACGCCCACAACCACTGACGGCAGTACAAACGGGACAGCCACAATCCCGCGAATCGCGCCGCGTAGCGGGAACGCCCGCCGGTACAATATCCACGCGGCGGGCACGCTCAGCGCCACAGATAAAACGGTGGCCACCACGGCCATCCACACGGTTTGCCACACCACTCGCCACGTGCGTGGCCGCCCCAACACCTGCACAAAACCGCTCAGATCCAGCGATCCTGTCGAATCTAAGAATCCTCGCCCCACCAGGTTTGCCGTGGGCGCCAGGAAAAATATCGCTAAAAAGATGACGGGCACTCCCACCGCCACCACTGTGAGTGCCAGTGGTAGGGCGCGGTCCGGGAGTGCCCGCCTCAAATCAGCCATGTTTAGCCGGAATCCGGGGTTACTGGCCCATCAGGTCAGACCACTCGCGCAGCCACTCCTGTTGGTTTTCTGCAATCGTCTTCGCATCCACCTGGTACGGCTTGTCCGCCATCTTGCCGAACTTCGCCAGCGCCTCCGGAGTCTTTGCTTCCGGGTTGATCGGGTGCATGTAGTTCGACTCAGAAATGACTTCCTGTTGCGGGACTTGGAGCATGAAATCGATAAACGCCTTCGCGCCCTGGACGTTCTTCGCCCCGTTCAGCACGCCCATGTACTCCACCTGGTGGAAACACGTGTTAAGTAGCGCGCCCGTGGTGGACTCGGTTAGGTCGTCGTTAGCCGTGTAGGCCGGCGACGACGAGTACGATGTCATCAAAGGACGCGGCCCCGCGCCCTCGCCTGCCGAATAATCCACGCCGAATGCGTCCGACCATCCCTTGGTTATCTTCACGCCGTTATCGCGCAGCTTCGTCCAATAATCTTTCCAGTCGTCTCCAAACGCGCCAATCGTTGCGGCAAATAGGGCCATGCCTGCCGAGGACGAGGCGGGGTTCATCGTCACAAACAGATCCTTGTACTTCGGGTCTGTAAGGTCCTCAAAAGTCGTAGGCTCTTCCAGGCCCTTTTCTTTGAACCACTCGTGGTCAATGTTCACGCACACATCGCCCTGGTCAAACGGCACCAAGCCCGGGGCTCCCTCGATCTGTTGCTGCGCGGCCCACGCGGGTACCTCGCCACCGTCGTCGGAGAACACGCCCGCTACGACCGCACGGTAAGCCGAAATGTTGTCAACGCCGAACGCTACGTCACCAAGCGGCTCGTCCTTGGTGAGCACTAGTTGGTTTGCCATTTCGCCGCCCGAACCAACCTGGGAGATCTCCAGGTCGTAACCCGTTTCTTCCTTAAACTTCGTGAACATGTCTTCCGGCAGATCCAGCGAGTCGTAGGACACGACCGTGACCTTGCCCGCGTCGGCCTGAGGGACCTGCGAAGATTCCTCCGCCGATCCGCCCGTAGATGACGAGCATCCGGCCAAAACCAATGCTGCGGCAACTGCCGCGCCAGCCCAAACACGCCTCATTAACTTCTCCTCACAAATCGTGTACGGTTCAGTCGCGTGCAGGAGAATCGCACCTATAGTGCGTTTAGAGAACTCGACTTCCTACGCCGGTGCTAACCGTCAGGTTCGAGGGTCTGCGCAACGCGCACTCTCAGCGGAATACCGCTCCCCTGTCGCAGTTACGAGCCTACCTTGTCTGCCGTATCCAATCTAATTCTTGCCCACCCAATGAGCTCAAAATCTGGCGGGGCAGGCAAAAACTAGGCATGATGGATACAAAAGCCATTACTTTCAAGATTGGGGTAACAATCCGTGGACGTTCCATACAAGCTCGCAAGCGCTGGCGCGCTAGCGCTATCCGGACTCGTAGCAAACAAGGTAGTTGACCAGGGCTGGAAGCTCGTCACCGGGCACCCCTCCCCGCAGGGCGAGGACGAAGACCAGGCAAGGTTCGCTGAGCTCATCGCGTTTGCCGTCATCTCCGGCGTACTCGTTGCCGTTACGCGCCGCTACGCGCTGAAAGGCACCAAGAAATTCTTCGGCCCGCGCATCAGCGAAGCGTAGGGTTCAACTCAGATACCAACCTGCCTTACCAAGGCACCAAAAAAGCCCGCGTCTGCGGGCTTTTTACCATTCCAGCATCCGACTACAGCGGCGTTATCGCCTGCGCAACAAGTTTCGAAACCTGCCTTACAGCATCTTCCTCCTCAGAAGAGATCACGACTTCGTCACCATATTGAGCCCCCAAAGTCATGATCATTAGTCCGGATGTAGCCTCGACTGTTTCATCACCGAGAGTTACAAAAACTGCGGCCTCAAACTCTTGAGCTTTGCGAGCGATCAGAGCCGCTGGACGGGCATGTAGCCCCACTTCGGAACCTACCCGTACTGTCTGCGTATACATTTCGCCTCCTTGCGAGCTCGCCCCCTCTACATTCTCACAAAACCAGCCGTTACTACCCGCTCAACTCAGTGCGATTGATAACAAAAGACTGCGTGCATGAAGGATCGTCGCCGGATGAGCGCCACTCGAGTATTGTTAAAATATTGCGGAGATTTAACAAAGGTGACCCTCGTGGAACAGTCAATTGTATATGGAACGCCCGTTGTGGACGGCATCGCGTATGCTCCTGTGGCGTGGACGCGCAGGCCGAGTATTCCTGCCCTCAACGCACCCGACCTTCCCGAACATGAACGCCCAGCGGCAATGACCCAGTTTGACGACGCCGCAGATGCGGTAGTCAATAGCCTGCGCACGCGCGCTTCGAAAGCTACCGGCCATGCCTGCGCCCTGCTTGAAGTGAGCGCGTCCATGGCAAGCGACCCGGCCTGGCGCAAGGGCGTCAAGAAGCGCATTGCGCGCGGTATTCCACCCGTTCAGGCCACCACGGAGGCAACCGAAGAATTCGTCACCATCTTCGAACGCCAGGGCGGCATCATGGCGCAACGCACCACGGATTTGCGCGACGTGCGTGACCGCGTGATCGCACACCTGGAAGGCCGGCCCGAACCAGGCGTTCCCAAGCCGGATCACCCCGTAGTCCTCTTCGCTGACGACCTCAGCCCCGCAGACACCGCCGGACTTGACCCGGACATGTTCCTCGCCCTTGTCACCGAACTGGGCGGACCCACCTCGCACACGTCAATCATTGCCCGCCAACTCGGCATTCCCTGCATCGTTGCAGCCCGTCATATTTCCAACATTGCCGAGGACGAATACGTGCTGATAGACGGGCGCGCCGGCACCATCCAGGTTGGCGTTACCGCCGAAGAAGCTAAAGGCCAGCTGGAGGAAGACCACAAGCGACGTGAGCTGATTGAACAGTGGGAAGGCCCGGGACGGCTTGCAGACGGCACCCGCATTGAGCTGCTCGCAAATGTGCGCGATGGGGAGAGCGCGCAGGAGGCCGCCAGCGTGGGAGCCCAAGGTATTGGCTTGCTTCGCACCGAACTATGCTTCCTGGACTCGCAGTCCGAACCTTCCATTGAGGCGCAACGCCAGGTTTACGAGCCCGCATTTGCTGCATTCCCAACCAGCAAGGTTGTTGTTCGCACGCTGGACGCGGGTTCGGATAAGCCCGTCCCCTACGCGACTTTGCATGAGGAGGCAAACCCTGCGCTCGGCGTGCGCGGCTTGCGCACATCCGGTCACTACCCCGACCTGCTTCCTCACCAGCTTGATGCCATCGCAGCAGCGGCAAAGATTCACGGGCATGACAAAACGTGGGTCATGGCACCCATGGTCTCCACTCTGCCCGAAGCGGAATGGTTTGCAAGCCTGGTGCGTGAGCGCGGCATGATTCCTGGCATTATGGTAGAAGTTCCCTCCACCGCGATCCTGGCGCAGCAGTTCATGGAGCTCGTCGATTTCGTCTCCATTGGCACAAACGACCTCACGCAGTACACGATGGCGGCCGACCGGCTATCGCCCGACCTCGCTGAGTATTCGGATCCGTGGCAGCCCGCCGCACTCGCCCTCATCAATCAGATTGCGCAGGCAGGCAAGCAGACGGGCACGCCCGTGAGTGTTTGCGGCGAGGCCGCTGCTGACCCACTGCTTGCGGTTGTACTGATCGGCATGGGCGTCACGTCGCTTTCCATATCTCCCTCGGCATTGCAGGCTGTTGGCGCGCAGCTTTCACAGTTCACCCTGGAGCAGTGTCAGGCGGCCGCTGTAGCCGTGCTGGGCGCGTGGGATCAGGGCGATGCGCGCTACCGCGTGCGCAAGGCGCTAGACATTAACGGTTAGCCGACTCCAACCTCCAACTAAGGTGCGCCCCGCTAAACGCGTGAGCAGGTTTGCGCGGGCCTATCCGTGGCTTACGCCGCGAGCGCATTCACCGCGTCTGCCGGCATTAGAAGCCGATAAGGGGGAAGTGTTCAGACAGGTCTGCGCGTTGTCCAGAAGCCGTGATATCCCCATTTTCGCAGGCGTCGCTCCACTGCACACTTCCCGTCACTAGCTCAAGCCAGGTGTGGGCATTCATTTCCACTACCGCCGGCGGGGTGCCGCGCCGATGCGTGGTTCCACCCAGGATTTGCACCGCCCCAAACGGGGGCACGCGCACCTCCACGGCGTGGCCGGGAAGCAGCTTCTCTAGTTTGCCCAGGCTCCAACGGGTTGCCAGTGCAACCACGGGACGCGCAGCTTCGCCCTCGCTCCACTGGTTCACTGCCTCCAGGCCTTTCGCGTCATCGATTTGGCGCATGCTTCCTCCAAAGTAAAAAGCGTGGCCAAGGCCACGCTTTTCAGCTTATCGAATTTGTTCGATTACTTAGATGACGCCGTGCTGAAGCATTGCGTCGGCTACGCGCTCGAAACCGGTGATGTTCGCGCCCAGCACGTAGTCTCCCGGCTGGCCGTACTCCTCTGCGGTGGCCAGGCAGTCATCGTGGATCTTCTCCATGATCTTGGTAAGTTCATGTTCTGCCCGATCAAACGACCACTGTGCACGCGAAGCGTTCTGCTGCATTTCAAGGGCCGAAGTTGCCACGCCACCGGCGTTAGCGGCCTTGCCTGGAGCAAACAGGATGCGCGACTCTTGGAAGAGCTCAATAGCCTCGGGAGTACACGGCATGTTCGCTCCCTCGGCAACAACCTTGCAACCGTTCTTAAGGAGCGTGCGCGCGTCCTTCTCGTTCAGCTCGTTCTGAGTTGCACAAGGTAGCGCAATGTCACAGGCAACGTCCCACACGTAGCCTTCCTTATAGAACTCCGCGCCCTTCTTACGGCTTGCGTAATCAGACACGCGGCCACGCTCAACTTCCTTCACCTGGCGCAATAGTTCAACGTCAATGCCTTCGGGGTCGTGAACCCAACCGGACGAGTCAGAAATGGTCACGGGGATCGCGCCCAGCTGCTCCACCTTCTGTACCGCGTAGGTAGCCACGTTACCCGAGCCAGACACAACCACGCGCTGGCCCGCCAGGCCCTCGCCCTTGGTCTGTAACATCGACTGCGCAAAGAGGACCACGCCGTAACCAGTTGCTTCGGTACGCACCAGCGAACCACCCCAGCCAAGCGCCTTTCCTGTGAGCACGCCCGCCTCAAAACGGTTGGTTAAGCGCTTGTACTGGCCAAACAGGTAACCGATTTCGCGTGCGCCCACGCCAATATCACCGGCTGGCACGTCGGTTTGCGCCCCAATGTGGCGGTACAGTTCCGTCATGAATGACTGGCAAAAGCGCATGACCTCGTTATCGGACTTGCCGTGCGGGTCGAAGTCAGAACCGCCCTTGCCGCCACCGATTCCCTGGCCGGTGAGAGCGTTCTTAAAGATCTGTTCGAAACCGAGGAACTTGATGATGTTTCGGTTTACTGAATGGTGGAAGCGCAGGCCACCCTTGTACGGGCCAAGCGCGGAGTTAAACTCAACACGATAGCCTCGGTTCACCTGAACTTTGCCCTCATCATCGATCCACGGAACCCGGAAAATGATCTGACGCTCAGGCTCAACAAGACGCTCCAGGAGGGCGTAGTCCTGGTAGCGGCTGTGCTTCTCAATTGCGGGAGCGAGGGTTTCCAACACTTCGTGTACGGCTTGGTGGAACTCGGGTTCTGCGGGATTTCGGTTTAGGACTTCCTCGTAGACCTCTTCAATTCTCTTCATTTTCGTCTCCCTCTTGACCTGCGTAGCCTTTCGCCACGCGCGGATGAATATCCGAATAGGAAAAACTCGGTCATAAAACAGTAAACACCATCTCGACCTTCACTTAGAAACTTCTGCGCTCCTCTTCTCATTTTCCGATAGTGGTATGCGTTACCCCTGCGCACAAATCTTCCTACTTCACGGGCACGCCGTGGGCAACCTACGACGACGGTGACAACATTATTGTGATTGGCCAGGTCACCGACTTCAGCGTCAATCCAAACACTAATCCGCCGTCCGCGCCTCCAGGTTAGCGTCTGCGCGTGCCAAAAAGAGTGCGGGTGATTTCCCTGGTTAGGGTGCGGCCGGCCGTGCGCATGAGGTCGTCAGCAAAACGCTCGC
Organism: Gleimia europaea ACS-120-V-Col10b; assembly: GCF_000411155.1. Lineage (GTDB taxonomy): Bacteria > Actinomycetota > Actinomycetes > Actinomycetales > Actinomycetaceae > Gleimia > Gleimia europaea_B. Next base: position 1,415,348 of record NZ_KE150266.1, on the reverse strand, counting down.
GCCGCGCCTGCTCTGCCCGTGCCGCTCGCTCCGCTTCACGCTGGGCCTTCTCATATTCTCGCTCTCGCGCTTTCGCTTCGCGCTCCAACTCTTTCTCTCGCTCTTTTGCCTGGCGAGCAAGCTCCTTTTCCAGCTCCTTCGCCTTGGCGTCGAGCGCCTTTTGCTCTTCCGCCCTTTGTTCCTCTTCCTCACGGGCTCGCGCTTCGGCCTCCAAACGTTCTTCAAGTAGCTCGAAAGCAGATTCGGGATCCACCGCATCCTGGTACTTAGCCAGATTTGGCGAAGACGCCACATTCTGCTGCACCAAAGCGGGGCTCGCCTCCCCCATATTCGCCGCCGGCGCGTACAAGCGCGTGGGAGCAACCGGAGTTGGCCGCCCCTTCCGATCCAACACCGTCACCACGGCCTCGCCAGTTCCTAACGAAGTGAGGATCTGCCCCAGATCAAATGGGGAAGTTGGGAACGTAGAAACCGTCTCTTTCAACTTCTTCGCATCCGTAGGCGTGAACGCGCGCAACGCGTGCTGCACGCGGGCCCCCAGTTGAGCCAGGACGTCCTCGGGAACGTCCTTGGGGGTTTGCGTAACGAAAAAGATACCCACGCCCTTTGAGCGCACCAACCGAACGGTTTTCACAACCTCGGCCAGGAAGGCTTTTGAAGCCCCGTTAAACAGCAGGTGAGCCTCGTCAAAGAAGAACACGAGCTTTGGTTTCTCTTGATCCCCCACCTCCGGCAAAGTCTGGAACAAGGAGGCGAGCAACCACATCACGAACGTGGAGAACAGCGCCGGCTGGTCGTGCACGTTAGGAAGCTCCAGCACAGAAATGACGCCTGCCCCTCCCCTGGTTTCAAGTAAGTCTGAGGTGTCGAAAGCCGGCTCGCCAAAGAACACATCACCGCCCTGAGCCTCCAGGGCAGCAACCTTACGCAGGATCACTCCGGCTGTTGCTGGAGAAATACCGCCAATCGTCTTGAGTTCTTCCTTGCCCTCCCCCGTTAGGTAGCCCACAACAGAGCGCAGATCTTTCATGTCAATGAGGGCCAGGCGTTGTGTGTCCGCCCAGTGGAAAATCAGTTGCAGGGCAGACTCTTGCGTCTCATTCAGATCCAGCACGCGGGCGAGTAACAGCGGCCCAAAATCTGACAACGACGTGCGGATCGGTATACCAACCCCGCCCTCACCAAGCTTGTAAAGCTCCACGGGGAATGATTTTGCCTTCCATTCTTGACCCAGCGCCTCCGTGCGTTCAAGGAGTTTTTCTGACGAGGCGCCCGGTTCCAGCAAACCCGTCAGATCCCCCTTAATGTCCATCACGAACGAGGGCACGCCCGCATCAGACAGCCCTTCCGCCATCAGCTGCAACGTTCGCGTCTTGCCCGTTCCTGTAGCTCCAGCAACGAGGCCGTGCCGGTTCATCATCTCCAACGGCAATCCCACTTTGGCGGCCGGCACCGCCTGCCCCTCGTCTAGCGCAACACCAAGCGGCAAGGTTTCGCCCTCAAACCGGTAACCACTGGCAATCTGGCCGATGACGGAATCATCCGCAACAGCGGCTATCATCGCGGCTTCAAGCTCCGCTTGGGCGGCAGCGGCCTGCTCAGCGGCGGCCTCGGCCGCCTTCTTCAATGCTTCAAGATCTGGCATGTCACTCATGCGTTCATAGTATCGCCGGGCACCCGCAGATAGTTTGCAAACCCGCGTTGATAATGCACCCGGGTGAAAGCACCCAAAAACTGCGAAAAATTTTGCACTCGGCGGCGCAGTCATAAATACTGGTTCTAGGTTCGGGCCGCCGCGAAGAAAAGTTGTCAGCTTAGTTCTGCGGAACCGGTCGACCTAAGGGGGCCTGCGGCAAAAGCCACAGACCCCCTCTCTTGTAGGTTCAACCGGTTAGGCGAATAGACCCGGGATCACCGCGCCCATCTGCTCGGCAAGCTCACGCACCCGGAACACGAGTGGACGGGACTGGCAGGCGCCCTCGGGAATACTCTCGCCCGAAACCTCAGCAAGCACCTGTGCATCAAAACCGCCCGCATCCCCCAGCTGGTCAAAGCCCGAGATGGTAAGCAACGTGCCTCCCGAAAGGCCGATGCGTGTGCAGCTGACTCCCTCGGCTTGCGCAGCGGCGGTGAGAGCTGGAACTGCGCCCTCGGGAAGTGCAACCACCATGCGGCCAGTGGATTCGGAGAACAGCGCCACGAAGTCGCTGATCTTCTGCGCCTTGACATACGCGGACAGGTCGATGTTGGCACCGATCCCGCGACGCGTTGCCATCTCCACAAGCGCCTGCGCAAGGCCTCCTTCTGCCACGTCGTGTGCGGCGTGAATCAGCGGCTGACCATCCGGGCCATCAGTGTTCACGAGGGCGTGGATGACGCGGCCAAGCGCCATTTCTGCGTCCAAGTCCACCTTGGGGGGAAGGCCGCCGAAATGGCCGTGCACGTCGCGTGCCCACGCCGAAGCGTCCAACTCTTCCGCAGTGTCGCCCAGCAAGTAGATTGCCATGCCCTGCTCAAACCAGCCGGACGGGCGAGCGCGCTTCACATCGTCGATTACGCCCAGCATGACAACCATCGGCGTGGGGTTGATTGACGAGTCGGGTTGGCTCATCTGCGTGCCAGAGGAGTTGTAGAGCGACACGTTACCGCCGGTCACCGGAATGCCCATCTGCTTACACCCATCGGCAAGGCCGGTCATGGCCTGCACGAGTTGCCACATCGCGTCCGGATCCTCCGGATTACCGAAGTTAAGGCCGTCCGAGATTGCGATTGGATTCGCTCCCACGGCCGCCACGTTGCGGTAGGCCGCCGCCAGCGCGAGCTTCGCTCCCTCGTACGGATCAAGCTTAGTAAACCAACCGTTGGAGTCGATCGCCATTGCGATACCGCGATCCGTACTTGCGTCTACACGCACAACGCCCGCGTCATCGGGCGCGGTCATCGCGGTGTTACCCAGCGTGTAGTGGTCAAACTGGTCGGTCATCCACTTCTTGGAAGCACCATTGGCAGAGGTGATGATCGTCTTGATTTGCTCGCCGATTTCCTCACCCGAGGCCGGGCGAGCCAGCTTTTCAGACGTGTCCGTCTGCAGCGCGTCCTGCCACTTGGGCCTGGCGTATGGACGGTCGTAAACCGGGCTGTCGTGGGCAACCGTCTTCGGATCCACATCGACAATGCGGTGTCCGAAGTGGTCGATGATGAGGCGGCCCGTGTCAGTGACCTCACCAATTACCGAGCCTTCCACACCCCACTTGGTTGCAATGCGCCAAAACTCATCCATATTTTCTGGAGCAACAGTTGCCATCATGCGCTCTTGCGATTCCGACATGAGGATTTCACCGGCCGTCAACGTGGGGTCACGCAGCAGCACGTTCTCCAGATGAATGTGCATACCCGTCCCCCCATTTGAAGACAGTTCCGAGGTGGCGCAGGAAACTCCCGCAGCACCAAGATCCTGGATAGCTTCAATCACGCCCTCGTCAAACAGTTCCATGAGGCACTCGATGATCTGCTTTTCCATGTACGGGTCGCCAACTTGCACGGTGGGCCGGGCAATCGACTCGTCGTCTTCAAACGATTCAGAGGCGAGGATCGAGGCACCGCCAATGCCGTCACCACCCGTGCGGGCGCCAAAGAGAACCACCATGTTGCCCGGCGTCTTCGCATCGGCCAAACGCACATGCTCGTGGCGCACCGCACCCGCACAAACGGCGTTTACCAGCGGATTGCCCTGGTAGGACGGGTCAAACGTGGTCTCACCACCGATGGCGGGCACACCCAAGACGTTGCCGTAGCCAGCCAGGCCATCAACCGCGCCGCGCACCACGCGAGCAGTGTCGGGATGGTTGGGATCACCAACGTTAAGGCCGTCCATCACCGCGATCGGGCGAGCACCCATCGAAATAATGTCTCGAACACAGCCACCGATGCCCGTTGCCGCGCCCTCGTAGGGCTCAACATAGGACGGGTGGTTGTGGGACTCAACCTTGAATGTGACAGCCCAACCGTCGCCAACATCGACAACGCCGGCGTTCTGTCCAATCCCAACCAGGAGGTTCTTACCCATCTCCTCGGTGGTCTTAGACCCAAACTGCTCTTTCAAATGTTTCTTCGAGGACTTGTAGGAGCAGTGTTCGGACCACATGACCGAATACATGGAAAGCTCCGCGATCGTGGGGCGGCGCCCAAGCAACTCGACGATCTTGTTGTACTCATCTTCTTTAAGACCAAGCGAGTGCCACGGCATTTCCTCATTCGGAGTCGCTTTCGCGTTCTCCACCGTGTCGGGCACCCCACTTGGGCGAGGGTTTTCAAAAATGACGTTAGAGATGGTCTGCGCGCCCATATTCTCTTCCTTGTTCACCATTGCCATTCCGTCTTGCCTATTACACGTGTGAACAAACCAAACACGCCTCGTGATATCCACCACTGTTTAACGTGTTTGCTGTTATTTCCTGGCGATTTTTCTGCGTGTTCAAATGCGTTCACGGCGTTGATCCACAGGTTATCCACCAAGTTGTCCACACCTGTGTATTGAGTTTTCAAGGTTTCCACGAGCTTGTGGATAACCTGGTTTTGGAGTTGTTAAGAAAGCGAGTTTTTCACAGCCCGCAGAAGCAAAATCTTCCCGACTTGAATCCCCCGCGTGTAACTCTTTGAGATTGGGCTACTTCGCGATAACCGAAGTGAAAATCCGCAACCCATCCGTGCCAGCGCCCGGCCCAGTAGCGGTTTCTGGACCAAAACCGGCCTCAACCGCATTCTCGGGGCTGGCAATCACACCAACCACGTTCCCCGCCTCGCTACGAATACCCGCAATGTCAGCGGCAGAACCAGTGGGGTTGTGGACAAAACGGAGCACAACCAAGTTCTTCTCTTCCAGCTGTTCCAAAACCTCGTCAGAAGCAACGTAGAGAGCTGTCGCCGTGCGAAGCGGAAGCGTGATTTCCTCGCCCTGCTCGTACTTAGACGTCCAAGCAGAATCTGCACTTACCTTGAATGACTCGTCACGACAGATGTAGCGGCCGTCCTCGTTGTTCACAAAACCGCCTGGCAAAATGCCGGCTTCGCAAAGAATTTGGAACCCATTTCCAATCCCGATGACGGGCAGCCCCTGCTTCGCGGCCGCCGCAATAGTGGCCATGATGGGCGATAGTGCGGCGAGACCACCGGGGCGAACATAGTTTCCATACGTTGCGCCACCCGGCAAAATCACGGCATCCGCACCGTGCAAGTCGCTGTCTTCATGCCACAGTTCTACCGGCTCCCCGCCCGCCAATTCCACGGCGCGAGTTGCAGCCGCCGAGTCGAGCGTGCCTGGGAAAGTTACAACACCAACCTTCACCGCTCGTCCTCCAACGCCTCAACACTCACGACGTCCTCTATATTCGGATTAGACAAAACAGAAGCTGCAACTTCTCGTGCAGCTTCCAGATCAGCCTCGGTTACAGGGCCTTCAGTTTCAAGGTAGAACGTCTTGCCCTGCCGGACAGATTTAAAGGCCGTGACGTTAGCGCGCGTAAGCGCGGCAATCACGGCCTTACCCTGACGATCTAGAATCTCGAATTTCGGCAAAATTTCGACTTTGATGCGTCCCATCACTTCTTCCTTCCCGACGTAAGTCGAAGCGGTTGACTTACAAAATAATGCTACAAGCGCCGCACTTGAAAAACAGGGGCCGAGCGGTATTTGGACGCCATTTTGAAGCGGCCGAGTTTTGCGGCAAAATCTTGTAATTAGAACAAAAGTGGCTCCGCCGCCAACAGGGCTAGCAGAGCCACTTCTTCGTCACATAGGAACGCTTACGCGTTGAACTTCGTGCCGGTCAGCATTTCAAACGCCTCAATGTAACGTTCGCGCGTACGTTCCACAACTTCACCTGGCAACGCGGGAGGCTCCGCGCCGCTCGCCCGATCCCAACCAGAAGCCTCGGAAGTCAGCCAATCGCGCACGTACTGTTTATCGAACGACGGTGTTACCCGGCCTTCCACCCACTGGTCAGCCGGCCAAAAACGGGAAGAATCCGGGGTGAGAACCTCATCGGCAAGCACCAGGGAACCGTCATTTCGAGCCCCGAACTCAAACTTCGTATCAGCCAAAATAATGCCGCGCTCCGCCGCGATCTTGGCTGCACGCGAGTAAATCATCAGCGTTGCGTCGCGAAGCGCCGCCGCTACGTCCTCGCCCACCATTTCCACCACCCGCGCAAACGGGACATTCTCATCGTGCTCGCCCAGCTCCGCTTTTGCAGCCGGGGTGAAGATAGGTGAAGGTAGTTTAGAAGCCTCGGTAAGCCCCTCGGGAAGCGCAATCCCTGTTACTTCACCGGTTTCGCGATATTCAGCGAGGCCCGAGCCAGTCAAGTACCCGCGCGCAACGCACTCCACCGGGAACATGGCGAGGCGCTCGCATAGCATCGCTCGGCCCGCAACCTCCGCAGGAACATCCATCGAAATCATGTGGTTGTCAAAGCCCAACTGCTCAAACCACCACGCGGAAAGCTGCGTTAAAATCTTGCCCTTGTCCGGTATCGGCGTGGAGAGCACGTAATCGTAGGCGCTAATGCGGTCAGAGGCAACCACGAGCAGCTGATTCTCGTTGACCTCACTCACGTACAGGTCACGCACCTTACCCGACGAAACGTGTTTAAACCCCGCAATGTTTTGCACTACTGCTCCTTGTTCCTAGAAACCATCCGAATGTAAGCGTCGTCTGCAACCAGCGACCAAAGCGGCGTTGAGGCAGGCGCGCCGTCAATGAGCCCCACTGGGATTCCACACTCGAGCACCTGCCCCGGTTTCGCCGCCTCCCAAACGTGAGTGAGGGCGATCATGCTCGCCTCCACCTCGCCCGGCAAGTCATTAACTGCCCGCGTAATGATGCCCATGTCGCAGCGAGCATCCACGACCACCCACACGGCGGCGAAATCAGTGGAAGAAATAATGCGGGCCGCGTTGCGCTGGTGCGATTCCACAGCCGAATTAACCACCGAGAGGATCACTACGGCATGCGGGTTTTCTTCCCGAATCTGCGCGAATTCCTCGGCGGAACGAGCGCGCGGCCCCGCTCCGGGGTTAACCGTGCGCGCACCGGCCAAAACAATCTCATAGGGAGCATTTATACGCACGCCGAGGCGACTTGCCACATCCAACGCGTCCTCGGGCCGGCCGTTTTGACCGATCACCACTATCGCCTGGCCTGGTTTCACACTGAAACGCGGCAGTTCACCCACCGGCAAACCCTTTGTGAATCCCAGTTCGGAAAGGCCGAGCTTGCCAAGGCTCGCTCCCATTAGCTGCGAACGCTCCCCTTCATTCACACTGGCTTCGCGCGAATACTGAGTACCAGCCCGGCCTTGTATCCGTCCCGAGGTTTCAAATTCCGAGGCCGCATCGGCAAACGGCAGGGGCGTTTCGGGGCTGGCAAGGCGAGCCACTGCCCGACGGTGGTCAAGCTCGGCTGAGCGCAAGCCGCCACGCAAACGCCGTTCCATGGCTTCAACCTCAGAGTTAGGAAGTGCTTGCACCTCCCCGAACACCTCGGCATCCGCGCTTGCTGCCGCCGCGTAAAGCCGGCGCCGCGTGTCCCGCAACAACTTATCCAAGTTACGCGACGCATTCTCTGCCTTCTCGCTCTGCTCGCCAGAGCCATTCCATGTCATCTGGGCGCTCCCTTTCCCCGAACTCATTTAGCATACCGCCTGCGCGCACGTGCTTAAGCTCAGCAGGGAATACGGATTTGGTCGGCGCGAGTTGCGATGTCGGTGCGGTGGTGTGATCCTCGGATCGAGATTTTCGCTACGCCCGCATACGCTCGTTGGCGAGCCTGCGCGAGCGTCTTTCCCGTGGCGCTGACCATGAGCACGCGGCCACCGCTAGTAACCGGACAGGCTTCCCCCTCGCTCACACCCGCTATGTAAACGCGCGTGTTCGGCTCCGTTTCAGCCTCTTCGATTCCTTCCACCCGGTCCCCTAGAACGGGCGTTGCCGGATAGTTTTCGGCGCTGACAACTACACCTACTCCCGCCGCCTCACTCCATTGCAGCGGCGCAAAGTCCGCCAAAGTACCGGTTGCGGCGGCAAAAAGTAAATCTGCTAGGTCTGTTTCCAAAAGAGATAGCACCACCTGCGTTTCAGGATCCCCAAAACGCGCGTTGAACTCGATGACGCGAATGCCGCGCCTAGTCACTACCAGGCCGCAATACAGCAAACCTACAAAAGGTGTGCCCCGCCGAGCCATCTCATCAACCACCGGTTGCGCTACCTTTGCCACTACCTCGTCGGCAAATCCTTCGGGTAGCCAAGGGAGTGGACAGTAAGCTCCCATTCCGCCCGTGTTTAACCCTTCATCATTGTCGAGGGCACGTTTGAAATCTTGCGCGGGCAAAAGTGGCACCACGGTCTTACCGTCGGTTACGCAGAACAGGGACACCTCGGGGCCGTCCATGAACTCTTCTATCAGGATCGCTCCCCCAGGAGCTTCCAGGCAGGCTCGGGCATGCGCTCGGGCGGCGTCGAGCTCACGGGTGACGATGACCCCCTTTCCTGCCGCCAGCCCGTCGTTCTTCACCACGTACGGGGGTTCGAAGCGAGCCAGTGCGGCCTCAACCTCGCTCATTGTCTTGCAGGCTACCGATGCGGCGGTGTCAACACCCGCGCTTTCCATAACGTCCTTGGCAAAAGCTTTTGACCCTTCCAGCATGGATGCGGCTTGCGACGGGCCAAAAACAGGAATACGTGCCGCCGCCACCGCGTCAGCTACTCCCGCTACCAGGGGCGCTTCCGGACCGATCACCACCAGGTCAATGTCGTTGTCGGTTGCCCATTTGGTGACTTCGACCGGGTCATTGGGATTTACGGCAATGTTTGTGCCAACGAGCTTGGTGCCGGGATTTCCCGGAGCAATAAACAAGGTATTGTTCCGCGCAAGTCCGAGTGCCAGTGCGTGTTCGCGTCCGCCGGATCCAAGCAGCAAGATGTTCATGTTTCGCCCTCAATGTTGCGGTGTAGGTCTCTTCCATTCTGCCAATTTTGCAGCCGAAATGGGTGGGCGCCCAAAAGACGGCCACCAGTGCGCGCAAGCATGAACGTGGGCCTGCGCTTTCGCGCAGGCCCACGTTTAACTAAGTGGTTTACTTAGCAGCTTCGATACGATCGTGGAACTTCTTGAGCTCCGCAACAACCGGTGCGGGAACCTTGTCGCCGAACTGCTCGAAGTACTTCTCCGTGTCGGCAAGCTCAGCTTCCCAAGCTACCGGATCGGTCTCGAACAGCTGTGCCCAAACGTCCTCGTCGATGTCGAGGCCCTTGAGGTTGAAGTCCTCAAACTTCGGGTAGAAGCCGGTGAGGCCCTCAACCGCGTCAACCTCGCCTGCACGACGACGGACGATCCAGTCGAGAACGCGAGCGTTATCACCGAAGCCCGGCCACATGAAGTTGCCGTCCTTGTCCTTACGGAACCAGTTTACCTGGTATACCTTCGGGAACTTGTCGCCAAGCTCCTTCTGCATCTTGAGCCAGTGGCCCCAGTAGTCAGCCATGTTGTAGCCGCAGAACGGGAGCATTGCGAACGGGTCGTGACGCAGCGAGCCAACAGCGCCCTCAGCTGCAGCGGTCTGCTCGGAAGCAACCGTTGCGCCGATGAACACGCCGTGCTCAGGCGAGAACTGCTCGGCAACCAGCGGAACGTTGGAAGCGCGACGGCCACCAAAGAGGACTGCGTCTACCGGAACACCCTCCGGAGCCTCCCAGTCGGGGCAAACGATCGGGCACTGCGAAGCGGGCGTGGTGAAACGCGAGTTCGGGTGTGCAGCCTTTTCGCCGCTCTCCGGCGTCCAGTCATTGCCGTGCCAGTCAATCAGGTGTGCGGGAACGTCACCGTCGATGCCCTCCCACCAAACGTCGCCGTCATCGGTGAGCGCAACGTTCGTGAAGATCGAGTTCGCACGCATGGTGTCCATAGCCATCGGGTTCGTCTTGTATGACGTGCCCGGTGCAACACCGAAGAAGCCTGCCTCCGGGTTGATGGCGCGAAGCGTGCCATCCGGGCCGGGGCGCATCCAAGCGATGTCGTCACCGACGGTCTCGACCTTGTAGCCGTCGATCGTCGGCTGGAGCATAGCGAGGTTGGTCTTACCACAAGCCGACGGGAATGCTGCGGTGATGTGGTACTGCTTGCCAGTCTCTTCACGGGTGAGGCGCAGGATGAGCATGTGCTCAGCCATCCAGCCGTCACGGCGTGCCATGGTCGAAGCAATACGAAGAGCGAAGCACTTCTTACCAAGCAGAGCGTTGCCGCCGTAGCCCGAGCCGAAGGACCAGATCTCATTGGTCTCCGGGAAGTGGGTGATGTACTTCTCGTCGTTGCACGGCCAGGAGTCATCTGCCTGGCCTTCCTCTAGCGGTACGCCAACGGAGTGAACAGCCGGAACCCAAGGCTTGCCTTCAGCAATGAGATCCATAGCTGCCTTGCCCATGCGGGTCATGATGCGCATGTTCACAACAACGTACGGGGAGTCCGTAACCTCAATACCCAGCTGGGAGATCGGGCCACCGATCGGACCCATCGAGAACGGGATTACGTAAAGGGTGCGGCCCTTCATAGCGCCAGTGAATACGCGCTTCAGGGTTTCCTTCATTTCCTTCGGATCAGCCCAGTTGTTGGTGGGGCCTGCATCCTCTTCCTTCTCGGAGCAAATGAAGGTACGGGACTCAACGCGAGCCACGTCGGACGGTTTGGAACGAGCAAGGAAGGAGTTCGGACGCTTCTCTTCGTTCAGCTTCGTGAACATTCCGGACTCAACCATCTCGGAAGTGAGGCGATCCCACTCTTCCTCGGATCCATCACAGAAATAAACTGACTTCGGGGTGGTGAGCTCAGCGATCTCAGCAACCCACTTAATAACATCTTCGGGAACATTAGCCGGGGCAACCGACTTAATATCCTCAATCGTTACGGTCATACCTAAGCCTCCTGGGCGTTGTACTTCCTGGGTGCCGTATGCACCCAAAGATATCGACTAGACCCCATTTTGGGATCTTGGCCACTGCCTCTAATTATGGCTTATTTAACAAGATTTTGCACGTTCTGGATGAGCCAAATATGTCCGAAATAGGTGCATACAGACGCATATTCGTGCAATATAGCGGTTTTTGCGGGTCCCCAATATTTGTTGAATATGATTTACGCCGGCCCGTTGAGGCCGGCGTAAAAGCAAAGGCATTTTTACCTTATTTGTTTCCCTGCGCCGCGAGGTCGTGGCGAACAATCGTCGCGTCACGACTCGGGCCCACCCCGATCACCGATACGCGCACCCGCGAAAGCTCCTCAAGCCGCTCAATGTAACGCTGTGCATTGACGGGCAGTTCCGCAAACTTTCGCACACCGGTAATGTCTTCACTCCAGCCGGGCATGCACTCATAGATCGGCTTCGCGTGGTGGAAGTCGGACTGGTTCATGGGCATCTCGTCCATGCGCTCGCCATCCACCTCGTACGCCACGCAGATCGGGATCTGCTCGTAACCGGTGAGGACATCCAGTTTGGTCACAACCAGGTCCGTCAGTCCGTTCACGCGGGTTGCATAGCGACCCACCACGGCATCAAACCAGCCGGTGCGACGCGGCCGCCCCGTGGTCACACCGAACTCGCCGCCGCGCTTGCGCAGCTCCTCGCCCTCGTCCCCAAAAAGCTCGGTTGGGAACGGGCCCTCGCCCACGCGAGTCGTGTATGCCTTCGTCACACCAACCACCGAAGTGATGCGTGTTGGCCCCACGCCAGCGCCCGTGCAGGCACCGCCCGCCGTCGCGTTCGAGGAAGTCACAAACGGGTAAGTGCCGTGGTCAATGTCCAGCATCGTTGCCTGGCCGGCCTCAAACAGTACCGTCTTGCCCTCATCGAGCGCGTCATTAACCAGCAGCGATGCGTCCACAACCATCGGACGAACGCGATCAGCGTAAGACAGTAGCTCCGCCACCACCTCGTCTACCTCAACGGGGCGCTTATTGAAAACCTTCACCAGCAGGTGATTCTTGTTTGCCAGGGCGCCCTCAACCTTTTGGCGCAGAATCGACTCATCAAACAGATCCTGCACGCGCAGGCCGATGCGATTCATCTTGTCCGCGTAAGTTGGGCCAATGCCACGGCCCGTCGTGCCGATCTGACGCTTGCCAAGGAACTTCTCGGTAGTGCGATCCATCAGGCGGTTATAGGAGGGAATGATGTGCGCGTTCGACGAAATGCGCAGGCGGGAGGTGTCCCGGCCGCGACTGGCCAGCTCATCAATCTCTTGGAACAAAACCTCGAGATCAACCACCACGCCGTTACCGATGATCGGCGTGACTCCCTCCGTGAGGATGCCCGCAGGGAGGAGGTGAAGCGCGTACTTCTCCCCATCGATTACCACCGTGTGGCCCGCATTGTTTCCGCCATTGAACTTAACAACCAGGTCAACGCCCGCGCCTAGCTGGTCGGTTGCTTTGCCTTTGCCTTCGTCGCCCCACTGCGTTCCGACGACTATTACCGCTGGCATTTTTACCCTCCATGCGAGGTCTTACCCCTCGCGCAACTCGTTTTTTCAAGGTTTTGCCTTGAGCAGAATGGAGCTTCTACCTCCCAGAGTCTACGCGAAGTGTGGCGGGGGCGATACTTTGCCCACAGTTCGTCCCACATTTGAGGACGGAGTCCCATCTGCACATAACCCGCCTGGCACTCCCATACGACCCAGCAAAAGATGGTGGGGCGCCCAACCGAATGAGCGCCCCACCACCAGGAGACTTCTAGCCCTTCACAGCGCCACCGGTCAGGCCGGCAACGATGTACTTTTGCAAGAACAGGAACAGAAGCAAGATTGGGATGGCCGCAATGACAGCGCCGGACGCAAACCAATCCCAGTTCTTCTCATTGCCACCAACCCAAATGTTCATGCCGATCGCCAGCGTCCAGTTCTCTTGCGAGGTCAAGATCGTGCGCGCGAGCACGAAGTCATTGAACGCCGAGATGAAGGACAGCAGACCAACCACCGCGAGGATGGGGATAACCAGAGGCAGAACAATGGTCCAGTAAACCTGGGCGTGCGAAGCTCCGTCGATCTTCGCCGCTTCGTCCAGATCCATCGGAATCGAGTTGAAGAAGCCGTACATGAGGAACGTGTTGGCGCCTAGAGCGCCACCCCAGTACACGCAGATCAACGCCATCTTCGAGTTGATGCCGAGAGCTGGAATCACCTCACCCAGCGTGGTTAGGAGCAGGAAGATAGCCACGAACGTCAGCAGCTGCGGGAACATCTGGATAATCAGGAGCGCCTGGAGCGAAACCTTGCGACCAGAGAAGCGGTAGCGCGAGAACGCGTAGGCCGCTGCGGCACCCATCAGCACCGTTCCAATCGAAGTGGCCACACCGATGATGATCGTGTTGCCAAACCAGGTCCAGAACATCGTGTCGGAAAGCTCCGCGAAGTTCTCGGTTGAAACCGCCGAGAACAACGAGTTAGCACCCGTTAGCGTTGTCTTAACGTTGGGGTTAAACGCCGCCGAAATCACGTACAGGATGGGGAACGCCGCGTAGATCGCTGCGAGGATACCCACGACGTGACGGAAACCAATGCCGCGGAACCACTTGCCAAACGGCATCCGATTCTTCGTTGCGGCAGGCTTTGCACTTGCAGTAACTGTTTGAGCACTCATCACGCCACTCCTTCCATGGCATTTGACTTCTTAAAGGAGTACATGGACACCGTGCCAACGATCAGGAAGATCACTAGCGACATGGCGGCTGCCAAGCCGTAGTTTGGAAGCGCCTCGCCGGTTAGGCCAGCAATCTTGTAGACCATCGAAATCAAAATGTCCGTATGCCCAACTGGGACGGACGCGTCCGACATTGCGGGGCCGCCGCCATTCAACATGTAAATCAAGTTGAAGTTGTTGAAGTTGAACGCAAACGATGAGATCAAAAGCGGAGTGAGGGCGATCATGAGCTGCGGGAGCGTCACATGACGCCACACTTCCATCGAGCTTGCGCCGTCGATCTCCGCTGCCTCGATGAGGTCGTGAGGAATCGACTGGAGCGCGCCCGTAACGATGAGGAACATGTAGGGGAAACCCATCCACAGGTTCACGAGGAGCACCGAAACTTTAGCCATCGTCGGGTCGGTAAGCCACGGGATAGATGCTCCGAGTAGCTGGTTGAAGAACCCGTACTTTTCGTTCATCATGCCCGCAAACAAGAATGCGGTCATGAACGAGGGGAATGCGTACGGCAGTAGCATGATGGTTCGGTAAACCTTGCGTCCGCGCATGCGATCATCGTTCATCACGATCGCGAGGAACATGCCCAGCAAGAACGTGGTCAGAACGGACATGAACGCGAAGATCACGTTCCACACCAGCACGTTGAAGAACGGTTGCGCGTAACGCGCGTCCGAGAACCCATCGACGAAGTTCTTAAATCCAACGCCAACACGCCAACCCACGCCCAGCGCGTTACCGTCCTCAGAAATGAACGAACCCACCGTGTCGTCAGCCTTATATACAGTGCCGTCCTCGGTGTTTACCATCGTGTCGGTCTGTTCGTCGTACCGGATGGTCGAAGTGAACTGGAAGCCCGTCATACCGTTTTGAGTGCCGAGCGCGCCCTGGTTCAAGTCTTCAGAGAGCGGCACGCGAAGCTGCGTCACTTCGCTTTGGCGTGCACCCAGTTCTGCGATGGAAAGAACCTTCCAACCGTCAACCTCGGTGATGCGCCCGTTGGAGACTTTGGCACCTACCTTCTTCAGGGGCTGCTCGGCGCTACCAACCTTTACTTCCGTCCCATCAAAAACAGCGAAACCGAGTTCGTTGCCCTGCTCCACAATGGCGAGGGGGTACTCGGGCGAGCCCTCCACTCGCTTCGTGTTGTTTTGCAGAAGGATCGACTCGATCGCCGCTTCCTTTGTGAGGATATGACCGTGACCGTAGTTAGTGAACGCAATGTAACCGGTGTAAACGATCGTGAACGCTTGGAAAATGATTAGGAAGACGAGGCCGGGGGCCAGGTACTTCGCGGGGATAAGGCTGTCTCGCTTGGAGAAGTAGATCCAATCCACGGCGGCAAGCAAGAGCACCATTCCGATGCCGAGCACCTTGGATCCGCCACTCAATGCGGTTGCGGCAATGTAAATGCCAAGCGCGTTAACAAGCGCCATGAGGATGAGCTTCACAATGGAGCCCGGGCCCCACGAGGTCGCCACAGAATCGCGCTTACGGCGCTCAGCGCGGCGCTCTATCCTCCGACGTGTCGCGTCGGTTTCTTTCAACATTTGTGACATATCAGCATCGGTTCCCGTTACTAAAAAGGTGCGGCCGGGATGATCAGCCGCACCTTTTTGGTGAACTACTTGCCCAGCTCGGCCTGGATGTCAGAAATCATCTTGTTCCAGGTCTCAGCCGGATCGGAACCGTTCAGGATCTGAGCTTCAGTCTTGCCCCAGAAGGTCCACACGGCGCCCATTTCCGGAATGTTCGGCATCGGGAAGCCGCCCTCAGAAGCAGCCTTGAATCCAGCCATTAGCGGATCTGAAGCAGCCTTGTCAGCCGAAGCGGTCAAAGCCGGGAGGCGGTTACCAATAGCGAACAGCTCATCTTGAACTTCCTGCGAGCCTACGTAGTTCACCAGGAAGTCGTTAGCAAGCAGAGCGTTTTCCGACTTAGCAGAAATGAAGCCACCCTGGACGCCCAGGAACGGCACGCCCTTGTTGGGACCAGCGGACGGAATCGGATCAACCGCAATGTTCATGCCCTCAAAATCAGCAAGCATCCACGGACCGCCCAGAATGTAAGGCGACTTGCCATTCTTGAACGCATCCACAGCAACGTCGTAGGAAATGGAGGGGCTGATAACACCCTCGTTGCCCTTTTCCTGCAACCACTTCGCGAAGGCTTCACCCTCCGCGCCGCCAATGGAGAGATTCGAGGTGTAAGAACCGTCAGTCTTCTGCTCAAACACCGGGCCGGTGAAGGAGGACTGGAACGGGTACATGGTGTACGGGTCACCCTCGTCACCAACCTGGATCACGAACGGGTACTCGGTGCCAGCAGCCTTACCCTTCTCGATCATTTCGTCGAAGGTAGCCGGCGTTGCATCAACGAGGTCGGCGTTGCGAATGATTGCAAGGTTTTCAACCGCGTACGGCACGCCGTAAACCTGGCCGTCAAACGTGAATGCGGCAACGGAGCCTTCCGAGAAGTCCCCGGCCTTGTCGCCAAGCTCAACGGGAGCTACGAGACCGTTGTTTACGAACTCGCCAATCCAGTCGTTAGCACCAAACGCAATGTCCGGGCCCTGACCGGTTGGAACTTGCGTAGAGAACTCGGTACGCATCTGGTCGTTGTCTTTAACAACGAGCTCAACATCGTTTCCAGTAGCATTCTTGTATGCTTCTGCGGCCTTCTTGAACGCGGCCTCGCGGTTGGCGTCAACCCATACGGTTAAGCCCTGACCAGTGGACTGCGCCGCCGACCCGTCGGTTTCTACCTCTGTAGTGCCAGAGCCGCCGCCACATGCGGAAAGCCCAAGAACAGACAGAGCGCCAATTGTTGCTAGTGCAATGCCCCTTCGCATTCTTTTCTCCTTGAGATTCAACCTAAACTGTGTTCGTCATTGTCACACAAGCGATCTAGACACTTCCGATTGTAACGACCTTTCAGGTTTTTGCAAGAGTTTTCACAGATTTCTGTAACGATCGTAACCAGATGTTTATAAAGAACGCTCGAAACTAGCTGTTTTTGGCGGAAATAGTCGATCTTTTCCCATTTGTGCCGCACCTCATGTAATCTTTCAGGTAGTTCTGTAAAGCTTTGCACAAAGTTTTCACATTCCCCTGTAAAAGCAGCCTACAAAGGAGTGGCGATGGCTGAGCGAGTGCGCCTATCCGACCTTGCGCAGCAAGCCGGTGTATCCACCGCAACGGTCTCAAGAGTGCTCAACGGAAAATCGGAAGTTGCCGAAGACACTCGCCAAGCGGTTCTCCGCGCCCTCGACCTGCTCGGATATGAACGCCCAGAAAAGCTTCGCGCCCGCTCCGGCGGCCTCATCGGACTTATCGTTCCCGAGCTCACCAACCCCATCTTCCCGCAGTTCGTGCAACACCTATCCACCGAGATGCTCCGGCAAGGCTACACCCCGCTATTTGGAACCCAGTTTGCAGCTGGCTCAACCGAAGACTCCCTCGTGGAAGGCATCATGAGCCAAGGCGTTGCCGGCCTCGTATTCGTTTCCGGTCTGCACGCCGACCTCACCGCCAACACGCAGCGCTACCAAGACCTGATTGACAACCGCGTCCCGTTTGTCACGATAAATGGCGCCAACGCCAAGATTGATGCGCCCGATTTTTCTACCGATGACGCGGACGCCATCACCCAAGCCATGCGTCATCTGGTGGGCCTGGGACACAAACGGATCGGATTCGTTTCTGGCCCGCTACGCTTCAGCCCGGCACAAACCAAGTTCGAACGCTACCTCGAATGTGTAAAGCAGATGCTCCCCGACTCTGCTCCCATCCATTCCGAAACCCTCTTCACCGTAGAGGGTGGACAGGTCTCGGCTAAGGCCGTCCTTGACCAGGGCGCAACCGCGATCATTTGCACCTCCGACATTATGGCGTTGGGAACCATGCGTTACATTGTGGATCAAGGAATGAGCGTTCCCGAGGACGTATCGATCATCGGCTTCGACGACTCCGCAATGATGCCGTTCCTCTCCCCCGCACTCACCACCGTTCGCCAACCCGTACGCGCCATTAGCGAGGCCGCAGTAACCACCCTCGTCTCCCGCATCAAACAAGCGCCCAACGAAATGACGCTCACAACCTTCAAACCCGAACTAGTGGTGCGTGAAACCACCGCTCCGGCCAAGCAGACCGCATCCTCGTAAACGAATAGAAGCCCGCAACTTCATGCAGATTCTTCACTCGGAAAATACTTCAAACGAATGGTGGCGCGACGCCGTCATATACCAGATCTACCCCCGTTCTTTTGCCTCCAGTAGCGGGCCTATCGGAGACCTGGCGGGAATCACGTCGCGGCTGGATCACATCGCCAACCTGGGAGCCGACGCCATCTGGATTTCCCCGTTCTATGCCTCCCCGCAAAAAGATGGCGGCTACGACGTATCTGATTACCAGGCCATCGACCCGCTGTTTGGCAATCTCGGCGATGTGCGCGCGCTCATTTCACGTGCCCACAACCTCGGGCTTCGCGTAATCGTAGACCTCGTACCGAACCACACCTCGGACCAACACGAGTGGTTTCAAAATGCCCTGGCGGGAGGGCCAGGCGCGCCAGAACGCGACCTCTATTGGTTCCGCGAGGCCGCTCAGGCGCCCAACGACTGGCTTTCCATTTTTGGCGGGAAGGCGTGGACGCGCGTGAAAGATCGCGCGGACGCTCCTGGCTCCGCTTGGGAGAACGACGAATCTTGGTACTTGCACCTATTCGATTCCTCCCAGCCGGATCTGAACTGGGACAACCCACAGGTGCGCGAAGAGTTTTGTAGTATCCTGCGGTTCTGGCTAGATCTGGGAGTAGACGGCTTTCGCGTAGACGTGGCGCACGGCCTCGTGAAAGATCCTGATCTGCCAAACTACCAGTACCACTGGGACATGGTTTCGGGTGGAAACATGCTACCCGAGGATGTTCCTGAACCACCGCAGTGGAATCAGCCTGGCGTACATGACATTTACCGCGAATGGCGGCGGGTGCTAGACGAGTACGAGGGTGACCGGGCACTGGTTGCCGAGGCCTGGCTGAACAGACTCGAGGACGCGAAGCTCTACGTACGTGCGGACGAGATGAACCAGGCATTCAACTTCGACTTTCTCACTTCACCCGTAGACGCCGAATCTTACCGCGAGGTCATCGCCCGCTCTTTACAGGAGATGGACAGCGTAGGCGCGCCAACCACTTGGGTGCTTTCAAACCACGACGTGGTGCGTGCCGCCTCCCGGTTTGGTCTATCCAGGACTGGCAAGGGGCCTAATGGCATCCGCCCATTTGAAGAGCAACCGGACCCCGTACTGGGCCGGCGCCGCGCCCTTGCCACCCACGCCCTACAAGCGGCATTGCCCGGCTCCATCTACATCTACCAGGGCGAAGAGCTGTCACTACCCGAACACATGGCTGTTCCTGACGAGCTGCGCGAGGACCCCGCCTTCTACCGCACGCAGGGACGCGAGGCCGGCCGTGACGGCTGTCGCGTGCCTCTGCCGTGGGAAGCGAACGCCCCGGGCTTTGGATTCTCTCCTAGCGGATCCACGTGGCTCCCCCAGCCTGAGGAGTGGAACACACTTGCCGTGGACGTACAGGAAGCCGAGGCGTCCTCGTCCCTGAATTTCTTCAAGAAAATGTACCGCCTGCGCAAAGATCTAGGGTTTGGCCGGGCCGAGCTTCTGGACGCGCAGGAGGCCCATTTGCACTACGTGTCAAGGCTTCCTGGCCGCGCCGACGTACACATCGTCACGGCGTTTGACGAGGCCGTGGCGCTACCCGAGGGCGCTCGCATCCTGCTATCTACTGACGAGGTTGCGCCCGCACAGGCTTGCAACAACGAGGCCGCGCCAAACTCGACGGTTTGGTACACGCTGTAGGCAATCGCTTCGAATCAAACCAACAGTTTGGGCGGCTACCCCAAAAGGTGGCCGCCCAAACTTCTAGCTAAACCGCTCGCCTACTAAACCAGCACCTGGGTTGAGAGCGGAGTCTTGTTACCGAACCTGTGGTTGGTGATAGAAACTGCCTGCTCGCGCACGAACGGCAGGATTTCAACGCGACCGCACGTGGTGACCGGACCATCCCAAATGGCAACATCAATCGATCCGTCTACCGCGCGGCGCAGATCGTCACCGTCTTCGCCAATCATACGGATACGAATGTCGAGGTTCTCGCCCACTTCCACCTCCGTCTGAATGCGTTCGGCAAACTGGCGCTTGTTCTCCACGAGGATGTCGACGCCAAGGTTGCCCAACATAATCGACGGATCGGTTGGCAAGAATGTTTCCGTTGACACCGTCAAATCCATGCCCGTGTAGGCGCCGGCGGGAAGTTCGCGGATGAACGAGGTCTCGTCATCTGGATCTACCTTCACAATCTCACCGAGGGCAATACCTGCGCTGACCGCGCGGAATACTTCGTAAAGTGAAGCGTCCTTACCGACGCGGATCTGCGCGCCCACGGGCAGATAACGCAAGATGTTGCGTTCCACGTCAACCTGCGAGGGGTCATGAAGACGGCCAAACTCGGTGTCGATCGCGTGCTGGTCAGACTCCACGGCAATCGCAAGGCGCGCGTAGTCCTCTTGTGACAGCAGGCGCTTTGCAGATTCGAGGAGCTCGCGCAGCTGCGGGGCCTTCACGTTAGCTTCGTGTTCAACAGCCGGCGGGTAGGCGGAATCACGCTCACCTTCGACAACCGGCGCAACGGGTTTGATATCGCCAAATCCGTACAGGTAGTTTGGGCCTCCCGCCTTGGTGGTTTCCCCCACTGCGGAGCGCTTCCAGCCACCAAACGGCTGACGTTGCACGATTGCGCCAGTAATACCACGGTTTACATACACGTTGCCGGCTTCGACGTTGTTGAGCCAGTAGTTGATCTCATCGGGGTCCAGCGAGTGCAGGCCAGCCGTGAGGCCAAAATCAACCATGTTCTGTGCTGCGATGGCCTCTTCCAGCGTGTCAACGCGCATGACGCCAAGGATCGGGCCGAAGTATTCAACCAGGTGGTACTCGGAGCCCGGTTCCACGCCCACGCGCACACCGGGGCTCCACAGTCTGTTTGTATCGTCTAGGCGACGCGGCTTAAGCACCCACTTTTGACCTTCATCAAGGGTGGTGAGGCCGGCGAAGAGTTTCTCGCCCGGCTCGGACGACAGCGGCCCCATTTCTGCCGAGAGGTCGTCTCCCCAACCAATGTGCAGAGACTTCGCGGCGTCGACCAGCTGATTGTGCACGCGCTTGGAGAAGCCGGTTGATCCCACGAGAATCACATACGAAGCTGCCGAACACTTCTGACCTGCGTGACTGAAAGCGGAGTCAATGACATCCTTCACAGCAAGGTCAAGGTCGGCTGACGGAGTGATCACAATAGCGTTCTTGCCCGAAGTTTCCGCCATGATTCGCAAGGTGGGATCCCAAGAGCGGAACATTTGCGCCGTCTCCACACCACCGGTCAAAACTACGCGGCCAACGCGCTTGTCAGTTACTAGCTCGCGGCCCAGCTGGCGTTCGCCAACGGAGGCGAGGATGCACGCGGTGTCGGGAACGCCGGCAGTCCAGATGCATTCGGCCAACACCGCACCGGTGCGACGCGCAATAGAGGCCGGCTTCAAGATAGCTGCAGATCCGGCCGCGAGCGCCGCAAGCGTGCCGCCCGCGGGGATAGCGATGGGGAAGTTCCACGGCGGGGTCACAAGGGTGACGTCTACCGGTTCGAACTTAGCACCCTGGAGGTTTTCGAGGTCGAGAGCGCGTTCTGCGTAGTAGTGGGCGAAGTCGATGGCTTCAGAGACTTCAACGTCGGCCTGCTGGAGCGATTTGCCCAGTTCGGATGCGACTACCTCGATGAGTTCACCCCGGCGCTTACCCAGTTCCACACCAACTTTGTGGAGGAGGTCGGAGCGTTCCCTGGCGCTGCGCCTCGCCCATTCGCGGCCTCCTTCGACAGCGCGTTCGAGCATGTCGTTTAGCGCGTCTTCGCTGTCGATTACTGCGGCTTCGATGGTTTCGTTACCGAGCTTGGAGTCCTTGATACGGGCTGCGATTTCGCGCGCCCACTGCAGGTTTTCGGGTAGCGACGGGTCGGAGTCCGGCGTGTTCTTGAACGTCCAGCCTCCAGCGGGAGTGGTCACAGGCTTCGCAATGTCTTCAACCGTTTCCGTGCTGCGATCCTGATGACGGTTTGCACCCACGCGGCGGTCACCTTCGCGCTCCATCTGCTCAACGGCAGCCAGGAAGCGCTTCTTCTCCTTGTCGAATGCGCCGGGGTCGGTACCGATGTCGAAGATCGAAGCCATGAAATTTTCATCCGCCGAGTTTTCCTCCAACCGGCGCACCAGGTAAGAGATTGCCACGTCGTACTCGTCTGGGCTGACAACCGGGACGTACAGCAGGAGGTTGCCTACGTCCTCGCGAACCGCGGAAGCCTGCTGGGTGGCCATGCCCGAGAGCATTTCGATTTCGATTTCGTCTTGTACGCCGCGCTCAAGAGCGAGCTCCCACGCCGCTGCGATGGTGAAGAGGTTGTGGCCGGCAACGCCGAGTTTCACGTTTTTTAGGCGCTGCGGAGTCATCGCCCAGTTGATGATGCGCAGGTAGTTCGCATCGGTGGCCTGTTTAGATTCCCAGGTGGTCAATTCCCATCCGCGCATCGCGGCATCGACGCGTTCCATTGCGAGGTTCGCGCCTTTCACCACGCGCACTTTGATGGGGGCTCCCCCGTTTGCAACGCGCTTAGCTGCCCATTCTTGCAGGTCTTTCATAGCGTTGAGCGTGTCGGGGAGGTACGCCTGGAGCACGATACCAGCCGAGTAGTTCTTCATTTCAGGTTGGTCGAGCAGGCGCTTGAACACGTCAATGGTGAGGTGCAGGTCGCGGTACTCTTCCATGTCCAGGTTGATGAACTTGCGGGCGGGGTGTGCCGCCGCGTACTTGTACAACGGCAGCAGTTCGGTGAACGCGTGATCTACCACGTCGTCGTAACCCCACGGGTTGTGCGGGCCAGTGACGGCTGAAACTTTTAGTGAAACGTAGTCGATGTCATCGCGCTCGAGCAACCGTTTGGTGTCGGCAAGGCGTTTCGCGGCTTCCTTGTCGCCCAATACGGCCTCGCCAAGCAGGTTTACGTTCAGCGAGGCGCCGCCTGCCTTGAGGCGTTGGATTGCGGGGCCGAGCTTGTCGTCAGTTACATCGACAACGAGGTCTCCCACCAACTGGCGGAATACGCGGCGCGCGGCCGGCACGGAAACCTCTGGAACAAACTTGCCAACGGTTCCGCCAATGAGGGCGGGGGTGCGCAGGTACCACGGGAGGAAATCCGGGTTCTTCTTGCCGGTTTCAGCTAGGTGGTTTGCCGCTACCTGCTGGTCTTCGGGCCTGACGACGCCGTCAACAAATGAGACGGTGTAGTCAAGGCCGCCCTCATCTTCGAGGACGTCGGCTAGGAGTTTTGCGGCCGGATCAATGGGGCACTTGGTTGATTCGTCTGCCCATTTGCGCGCCCGATTGAGGGCCCGTTCTGCGATTTGGGAAAAGTCCGTTGCTTCCGGCGCGGTCATTTGATCTCCTTTGATTGACCTTCCGCATGCGAGGCTATGCGAAGTGCTTTGCTCTAACTATATTGGGGATTTCTTCTGGTGCACAGGTAAAGCAATTTATATCTTCTGCGCAGATACTTTTATCCGTTTTCGCGGGCGATACCTGGCGTACACGCCAGCGCAGCCCTTGCACTTAGCAAGAGCTGCGTTACGCATGTGGGTTAGTCTGCCGAGACTCCCCAAAGGGCCTCGTCAAACTCCTTATCGATATCTTCGTTCGGCTTGTAGGTCATGTTAGAAACGACTACTGCGAACAACAGGTTTAGGAGGAATCCGGGCAGGATTTCGTACAGGTCGAAAACGCCACCGGACACGTTGCCCCAGATACCAACCGTAACCGCTCCGGCGATCATGCCGGCAATAGCTCCCTGGTAGGTGAACTTGCGCCAGTAGAGCGAGAGGATAACGGTGGGGCCAAAAGAGGCGCCAAAGCCGGCCCACGCGAATGCGACGAGGGCGAGGATTGTATCCGAGCGGGGCCACGCGAGGGCGGTAGCGAGTACCGCGACGGCCGCTACAACGACGCGACCCGCGAGCACACCGTCATTACCCGACAGGTCGCGCCTAGTGAACGCGCGGTAAATGTCCTCAACAACTGCAGAAGACGTGACCAGTAGCTGTGAGGAAATAGTAGACATGATGGCTGCGAGAATAGCGGCCAGCATGAAACCGGCAACGAGGGGGTGCATGAGGAGCTGGCCGAGTGAGATGAATACCGACTCTGGGTTGGCGAGCTGCGCCTCGTCGTGCTTGTAAACGGCTACGCCTACGAGGGCGGTCATGCCGGCTCCGATCACCGCGAGTAGCATCCAGCCGATGCCGATGCGGCGAGCGGCAACGGATTCCTTCGCGGATCGTAGCGCCATGAAGCGCACGATGATGTGGGGCTGGCCGAAATAGCCCAGGCCCCAGGCGAGCGCAGAAATAATGCCCATCGCGGCCACCCCCGCAGCGGCACCACCGGAAAGGGAGAAGATGGTGGGATCTACCTCGTTAATGGCGCTGACCATGTTTGAAAAACCGCCCACGTGCACAATGCCAACGAGAGGAACGAGAGCGAGGGCGGTAACCATCATGAGGCCCTGCACCACGTCCGTCCACGACACGGCAAGGAAGCCACCGATGAGCGTGTAGAGCACAACGATTGCGGAAACGATGACGAGGCCAAGGTGGTAGTTCATGCCGAACGACGCTTCGAAGAATGCGCCGCCAGCTACCATGCCGGACGAAACGTAGAACGTGAAGAAGATAAAGATAATGATGCCCGCAACGATGCGGATAAGGTGCGAACGGTCGCGCAGACGCTGGCCGAGGAAGGAGGGGACGGTGATGGAGTCAGCCGCTACATGCGAGTAGGAGCGCAATCTCGGCGCTACGAACTTCCAGTTGAGCCAGGCGCCAATGGTTAAACCAACTGCGATCCACCCTTCGATGAGGCCGTTTAGGTAGATTGCTCCAGGAAGGCCCATGAGGAGCCAGCCGGACATGTCGGACGCGCCGGCGGATAGAGCCGCGGCCGTTGGGCCAAGCTTGCGACCGCCGAGCATGTAATCGTCAAAGTCACTCGTTCGGTTGTAGGCAAGCAGGCCAATCATGACCATGACTACCAGGTAGATGATCATGGCGATTGCCTGGTATGTCGTAGTAGACATGCGGGTACCCTCCTTTTGGGCAGATTTCAGTGAACATAACGATCAGCGACAAAGATCCTCGATGTCAAGGCTCGTTATCTTTTCGTGATGCTTGACTCCCAGTTGGTCTCACGTTTCGGTCATTTTTAAGAAATTGGCTTTATAACAGGACATTTGCGTGCAAATGCGCTCCCGGGAGCGCGGCGAGGCGCTTCAACCCAATTATGAGACTTCGTGAACTTGCAGATCATATATGCACGTATGATGGACGCGTTCCCAGATCCCTACGCTCAGGAAACCCATGAAGCCCTTGATTATGCAGTCTGATTTCGGATATTCAGATGGCGCCGTGTCGGCAATGCACGGTGTGGCATACGGCGTGGACTCAGATCTTCCGATTGAAGACCTCACCCACAACATTCCGCCTTACGACGTTTGGGAGGGATCTTGTAGGCTCGCACAAACCCTCGCGTACTGGCCCGCAGGTTCGGTGTTTGTTTCGGTTGTGGACCCGGGAGTGGGCTCGGATCGGCTTTCCGTCGTGGCAAAAACTAAGTCCGGGCATTTCGTCGTGACGCCAGACAACGGAACACTGACCCACATTGCTGTCACCTACGGTTTGGACGAGCTACGCGAGATTGACGAATCCGTTAACCGTCTGCCCGGCTCGAACCACTCCTACACGTTTCACGGGCGTGATATTTACGCGTACACGGGTGCGCGCCTGGCGTCCGGCAAGATCACGTTCGCGCAGGTAGGCCCCGCCCTCGAAACTGAAAAGGCCATCATGTTGCCGGTCATGAAACCAAGGATTGAGGGCGGCAAAGCTTTTGGCACCATCGACACGCACGATGTTCGATACGGGTCGCTGTGGACGAATATCCCCCGCGAACTGTTCCTTGACCTGGGGGCCAAAATGGGCGAGTACGTTCGCGTACACATAGAAAACCAGCTAGGAGACGTCTATTCGGCTCCTCTGAAGTACGTGCGCTCGTTTGCGGACGTGTCGGTTGGCGAACCGCTCATTTACACGAACTCTTTGGACAACATGGCTATCGCGATTAACCGAGGCTCATTTGCGATGGCTTATTCCGTTGGGCAAGGAACACAGTGGAAGGTGGATTTTGAGTATCCACTAGATGACTCTCCCCTCGTTTAATCTGCTAATCCCTTTCAATACAAGTAGAAAGAAAACAATGATGAATAAGACTTCGCCAACCACTGCTGTGGTAGCTACGGGTATTGGCGCGGCCCTCTTTTTCGTGCTCGGCCGTTTTCTTGTAATTCCCACGCCGATTCCGAACACGACCATTAACATCCAGTACGCGCTACTAGCCGTGTTCGCTCTGCTTTACGGCCCGGTGGTTGCCGGCCTGATGGGGCTGATTGGTCACTTCCTGATTGACGCCACCTCGTACGGACCCTGGTGGTCTTGGATCGTAGCATCGGCTATTGCCGGCCTAATCATGGGCCTAATGATGCTGAAAGACAACGTGCAGGACGGCCCGATCAACCGAGGCGGCCTGGTGCGTTTCAACGTTGCCGTGGTGGTAGCGCACGCAGTGTCGTGGGCCATCTTGGCGCCGCTTCTCGATATTTTGTTCTACTCTGAGCCCGCTTCGAAGGTGTTCACTCAGGGCGCGGTCGCTGGTGTTTCTAACATCCTCACCACCGCTATCATCGGTTCCCTAATTGTGGTTGCCTACGCGAAGACCCGCACGTCCGCTGGCTCGCTTGCGGAAAAGGAATAAGCCGGCTGTGACTGAGTCTCATTCGAATGGGGCGAGCCCAACCGCACGCGACGTTGCAAGCGCTGCGAGCGGGCAGGCCCGCCCCGCGAATGATGCTCCCAACCCGGGCACTGTACCTCGCTCGGGTTCGGAAGCCGCCTTGCCACAGGACCAACCGAACTCGTCAGGTGCTGCACCTGAACCCATCATTGAGTTTTGCAATTTCACTTTTCAATATCGCGCGCAATCCTCTCCCACTCTTCGGGGTATCAATCTGACGATCAACCGTGGCGAGAAAGTTGCGATTGTAGGCCAGTCTGGTTCTGGTAAGTCCACACTGGCACACGTAATCAACGGGCTCATCCCCTACCGCTT
Organism: Gleimia europaea ACS-120-V-Col10b; assembly: GCF_000411155.1. Lineage (GTDB taxonomy): Bacteria > Actinomycetota > Actinomycetes > Actinomycetales > Actinomycetaceae > Gleimia > Gleimia europaea_B. The sequence goes on along the minus strand of NZ_KE150266.1, from coordinate 1,388,280 downwards.
CCCCGGAGAACATTCCGGCACGGTGAGGGTTGCCGGTATTGACCCAACCCAAACTCCCCTGCATGAGCTTTCTAAAATCGTGGGCACAGTAATGCAGGATCCAGATGGCCAGTTCATTGGGCTGACAGTTGCAGAAGATATTGCTTTCTCGCTCGAAAACGATCTGGTGGAGCAAAGCCAGATGCATTCGCGAGCGCAACAGGCCGCCTCCGTCGTTGGTATTGAGAACCTCCTAAAGGCCTCCCCACAAGACTTGTCGGGCGGTCAAAAACAGCGCGTGTCCATGGCTGGCGTGCTCGTAGACGACGTGCAGATTCTGCTTTTTGACGAGCCACTGGCTTCCCTTGACCCCGCTTCTGGACAGCAGGCTATTGAGACGATTGCCGCGTTGCACCAGCGCCCACCCCAGGGCACAACCGTCATCATCATCGAACACCGTTTAGAAGACGTCTTGCACCGACACGTGGATCGCATAATCGTTGTAGATCGCGGCCAGATCGTAGCGGACGGCACGCCGAACGAAATTATTGCTTCGCGAGTATTAACCGATCATGGGATTCGCGAACCGCTCTACATTACGGCTCTGCGCATGGCCGGCCACAACGTCACCGCTGCGGACGAACCCGCGTCGGTACACTCCGTCCACATTCCAGATAATGCGCGGGCCGAGCTGGCAAAGTGGGCGCGTGAACCGCGTCAGACTGCGCGCAAGCCTGACCCGATTTTGAAGCTAGAGGACGCGAATTTCGGGATTAACGAAGTCGAAATCATCAAGGGTGTTTCAACCGAGATTTATCGCGGCGAGGTAGTTGCTATCTGTGGCACCAACGGGGCGGGAAAGTCTACTTTAGCCAAACTCATTTGCGGTTTTGAAAAACCAGATTCTGGTCGCATCTACCTAGATGGCGAGGACATCACTGACGCTCCTATTGCGCGACGCGGCCGCCGAATCGGGTTTGTCATTCAAAACCCCAATCAGATGATTTCGAAGACCCTGATTATTGAAGAGGTTTCCCTGGCCCTGCAAGGCCTCGACATTTCTGCCGAAGAGAAGAACGGGCGCATTGAGCAAGCGCTTCGCACGTGCGGCCTGTGGGTGTATCGGGAATGGCCAATCTCTGCACTGTCTTACGGGCAGCGCAAGCGCGTCACTATCGCGTCAGTCATGGTTACCACGCCAGACATCATCATTTTGGATGAGCCCACGGCCGGGCAAGACTGGGCGCACTACACCGAAATCATGGAGTTCCTAAAGGGTTTGAACAACTCTGGTATCACGGTTGTGCTGATTACCCACGACATGCACCTGGCACTCGAATATACCGAACGCACACTCGTCATGTCTGATGGCAAGGTGATTGCCGCTCGCTCTTCCGCCTCCGTACTCGCAGACCCCGAGCTAGCCAAGGCGGCTTCGCTAAGAACCACCTCGCTGTATGACCTGGCTCTTCGAATCAACCCGCAGCCGGGCCCGCTCGACAACGCCAATGACCGCTCCCATGCGCAGGCAGAAAACTCGCTTGACCCAACCGCGTTCATTGAGCAGTTCATCGCACGTGAAAACGAGTGGCGCGAGGACGTCCTGGCTAAACACTTGGGAACGGGGCGATAACAGTGGCTGAAAGAACTGCCGTTTTAGGCTATATTCCCCGTGAATCGTTTATGCATTCGCTAACGGGGACTACAAAGCTCATCATGATGATCAACGCGTCCATCGCGGCAATGCTGGGCTTTGATACGCGCTTCTTGGTGCTCATAGTGTTCGTGTCCGTGTTCTTGTCGATCTCTTCAAAAATTGAGCTGTCAAAACTGAAGGTCGTGCTGTGGTTCATTTTTGTCCTCATGATTTTGAACAACATCATGATTTTCGTCTTCGCCCCGCAGTACGGCACCGAGATTTATGGAACCAGCACGCCGCTTTGGCATTTGACTAACCGCTACACGTTCACGGCAGAGCAGCTGTTCTACCAGTTGAACGTGACGCTGAAGTATTTTGCGGTACTGCCTGTAGCCCTCCTATTCATTGTCACCACGTCCCCATCCGAGTTCGCGTCTTCGCTCAACCGGATTGGGGTTCCCTACCGGGCTTCCTACTCGGTTGCATTAGCGCTGCGTTACATTCCGGACGTGCAGCGCGAATACCGTGAGATTTCTCAAGCGCAGCAAGCTCGCGGGATAGACACATCCAAAGATGTTTCGTTTGGCACGCGCGTCAAAAACAGCGCGTCCATCCTGTTCCCCCTATTGCTGTCCTCCCTGGAACGTATTGAAACGATTTCTACTGCAATGGAGCTACGCGGATTTGGTAAGCACAAGACGCGCACGTGGTACACCTCTCGACCGCTACTTGCCCGCGACTGGGTGGCCATTGCACTTTCGGTAGCTTTACTTGCTCTGGCTGCCTGGCTCATTAGCGTCAATGGAGGACGGTTCTACAATCCGTTCATTTAGCGGCCGCACTCGGATTGCAAACTGTGATTAGCTCTGTGCGGCGCGTTTTTGTGAAATCTCGTAGAGGGCGATGCCGGTAGCGACAGCGGCGTTGAGGGATTCAACTGCGGAGCTGATCGGGATGGACACGATTTGATCGCAGGTTTCGCGCACCAGGCGGGAGAGTCCTTTTCCTTCCGCACCGGTAACTACAACGAGTGGTTCATTGGCTAATTCAAGGTCACGCAGGCTGACGTCTGCCCCACCATCAAGGCCGATGACGAAGCATCCTGCCTCTTTTAGTGCGCGCAGCGACTGCACGAGGTTTGTTTCACGCGCAACGGGCACTCGAGAAACGGCGCCGGCAGACACTTTCCACACGGTTGCGTTAACAGAGGCGCTACGCCTTTCGGTGATCAGTACTCCGGTAGCGCCAAATGCGCCGCCCGAACGCAGCACGGCACCCAGGTTGTGCGGATCGGTTACCTGATCAAGAGCAATGATAAGCGGGGTTTTGAACTCGTCCTGAGCAATCTGAAGAAGATCAGCTACGGCCACATATTCGTATTCGGGAACTTCAATGCCAATGCCCTGATGCGCGGTTTCGCCGGACGCATTCTCGAGGTCGCGGCGCGTGCACTCCATGATGGTTGCGCCCTGTGTGGAGGCGGCGCGCAGAACGCTGGCGACGCGCTCATCGGTGGGGTCACCGGCAATGAATACGCGGATGATTTCAATACCGGATTCGACGGCCTCCCACACAGGGTTGCGGCCCACGATGAGTTCGTGGCCGCGCGCGATCTTTATGGAGGTGCGATTGCGGTGGGCTTCGCGCTGGCGTTGCTTAGCCAGCTCAACCTCGCGCTCCTGCTTGCGTTTGTAGGCTACGTGGTATTCGCGGTCTTCTGCCCTCGGGGTTGGGCCTTTGCCGCGCAGGCCGCGCCGACGCTGACCGCCACTTCCCTTGGTTGGACCTTTGCCTGCACGCTTGCGTCCGCGCGCGCCGCCATCAACCGCCATGATTACCTGCCTTTGCTTAATTTACTGGCGCCTATTGTAGCGAACATCCGAGCCGCGACTTAATAAGGATTGGGCGGGCGCCGCGCGGCGTTTTCAGACCTGGGTTCAACAACCTTCTCCGCTATAACCGCAACAACGATGCCACCCACAAATCCGCCCACGTGAGCCTGCCATGACACTCCCCCAGATGGGAGGAAGCCAACGATAATCGTGGCACTATAGGCACTAAGAAGCGCGATCGCCACCACAATCCTCACTAATTTGACCCTGGGCGTTCGCTCTACCAGTGCGGCAGCAAGAATATATCCAAAGTAGCCAAATACGATTCCAGACGCCCCAATAGTTAGGCCCGCCGGAGTGAACGCGCTGATAAACAGGCCCGCACCGATTGCAGAGCCCGCGAACACGGCCAGCCAGCGCCGCTTCCCCTCCAACCCGATTGTGACCCCCAGCAGGGCGAGAAATGTCGTGTTACCGCTTACGTGCGCCACGGATCCGTGCAGGAATATGGACGTGAAGTACGTCCAGGGCCGCGAAAAGTCATGGGCGGGAACGCCAAAGTTGAGTAGTAGCTCTCGCCCGCCCAGGGGTTGGAGGAGGAATACCACCCATACGAGCAGGACCACGCCCAGCGGGCCGGCAAGGCGCTCCATAATGGTGCCGCGCCCGCGCGGCATAACCTCTTGCACGCGTGGATCTATCCGATATGCCATCGGGCTCCGTCAGCTCCATCCTCAACAACAACACCAGCCGCAGCTAAACCGTCTCGGATCGAATCGGCCGTAGACCAGTCTTTCGCGGCGCGTGCCTGCTCGCGCTGTTCAATCAGGTGATTTACGAGGACGTCCAGGGCCTTGTCTTTCCCACTCACGTCCCCCTCTTCACTGACCCACTGCGGCGATGCCGGATCCAAGCCAAGGATGTCGAGCATTGCGCGCACATCCAGTAGCGCCTCGCGTACCTCCCCCTCAGAGCCATCCGCGAGGGCCTGGTTACCGGCCTTCATACGCTCATAAACCACGGCCAAGCCGCCCGCCACGTTCAGATCATTGTCGAGGGCGTCTGCGAAGGCTTGCGGTACAGCTCGCTCGGCGACCTCACTCTCGGTCACGCCCGCTACCTCACCGGCGCGCTGGACGAATCCGGAAATGCGCTCCCAGGCGGCAGCAGCAGCGTGAATCGTTTCTTCGGAATAATCCACGGTAGAGCGGTGGTGCACCGTGCCCAGAGCGAAACGCAACACCGGTGCGGGCACGCGTTGCAAAATGTCTGCAACCACCAGGGAGTTGCCGAGCGACTTCGACATCTTCTCCCCCTTCATCGTCACCCACGCGTTGTGCACCCACAGGCTTGCAAACGGCCAGCCAGCGCCATGAGACTGCGCCTGCTCGTTCTCGTGGTGGGGGAAACGCAGGTCGATGCCGCCTCCGTGAATATCGAACGCCTCCCCCAGGTAGCGGCGCGACATTGCGGAACACTCCAAGTGCCAGCCGGGACGGCCCGGCCCCCACGGGGACTGCCAGGAAGCAGTACTCGGCTCAGTCGGCTTAGCGGCCTTCCATAGGGCGAAGTCACGCGGGTCGCGCTTCCCCGCCTCGACGCTGGAATCGATCTGCGACTCGTCTTCCGTAGTGCGCATCTGCGCTAAATCCTGGTGGGTTAACGAACCGTAGTCATCTAGCGAATGTACGTCGAAATAAACGTTGCCGGCCCCATCCGGGTATGCGTGTCCGCGCTCAATCAGGCGCTCCACTAACTGCACCTGGTCCAGGATGTGTGCGGTTGCGCGCGGCTCAAACGTAGGCGGAAGAAGCCCAAGAGCATCGTAAGCCTGCGCGAACTCGCGCTCAAACTTGGATGCCCACGCCCACCACGGCTGGCCGGCCTCGGCGGATTTGTTCAAGATTTTGTCGTCAATATCCGTAATGTTTCGGATGTAGGTGACCTTCATGCCGTTCTTCTTTAGCCAGCGGATCAGCGTGTCAAACGCTACCGCGGACCGCAAGTGCCCGATGTGGGGGCTACCCTGCACGGTGGCTCCACACAGGTAGATGCCAACCTCGCCCTCGTGAACGGGCTTTAGTGGCTGGAGGGAACGGCTTTTGGTGTCGTAAAGATGAAGATTCACGCCCCTAGCCTACCCAGCTGGCGCGCATGGGGCATAACGTTTTCTACGCGCGGCGTTAAACTGGCCCCATGACTGCGCTTTTGCCTATTCGCACCGGTATTGGTTTTGACACGCACGCTTTTGCGCCCGCAGATTCGGGGCGGAAGATGATGATGGCGTGCCTTGAGTGGCCCGGCGAGGTGGGCTTGGAGGGGCATTCCGATGCTGATGTTGCGGCGCACGCGTGCTGCGATGCTCTACTTGCGGCGGCGAGCCTGGGGGATTTGGGAACAAACTTTGGCACGTCAAGGCCAGAATGGTCGGGCGCGAGTGGCGAGGCTCTCCTGCGCGAAACAGTACGCCTGGTGGAGCAGGCCGGTTACGCGATTGTGAACGTGTCCGTGCAAATCATCGGGGAGCGCCCGCGCATCGGGGAGCGCAGGGCTGAGGCGGAACAACGCATGAGCGAGGTTGTTGGAGCTCCGGTAAGTTTTGCTGCTTCAACCACCGATAAGCTTGGTTTTGCCGGACGGAGCGAGGGAGTTGCGGGCATTGCGTCCGCACTGGTGCAGCGGATAGGCTAGCTGGCCCCAAGTGGTTGACGCGCCTGTTCTACCCGGGCCGCTACGGCCCCGGACATTGAGATCAGTCCTCAAAAGCTCCCAGGTGCGCCTGTTCTGCCTTGACCGGCAAGATCAGCATGAGCCCCACAAAGAGGATGAGGACGATACCGAGGATTCCCCAGTACTGCGACGAGGCGCCCTCGGGAACGAAGTTCGATCCCAGCCGCACAGATAGGCCGAAGCACAGCGGCGCCAGGAAAGACACGGCGCGGCCGGTTGTGGCGTACAGGCCAAACACCTCGCCCTCACGCCCTTCGGGAATGAGACGGGCGAGGAAGGTGCGCGAAGCCGACTGGCAGGGGCCAACAAACACGGTGAGAATCAGGCCAAGCACCCAGAACGTGCCGGAGCCGGCGTCGTGGAGGATGAAGATCAAAATGCCGTCTATCACCATTGCTATCAGCGAGATCAAAATGACGGCCTTTGGCCCGACTTTGTCGTCCAACGCGCCAAATCCGATGGTCGCAATACCCGCAACAACGTTTGCCACGATACCGAAAATCAACACGTCACCCGCGCTGAATCCGAACGTGCCGGCCGCGATGATAGCGCCGAACGTGAACACGCCCGCGAGTCCGTCACGGAAGATTGCGGACGCAATCAGGAAGAAAATCGTGTGCGGCGACGTGTTCCACAGGTCTTTAATGGTCTTAAACAAAAGCTTGTAGGACTCGATAATCGATTCGCGTCCAGCCTCGTCTGCGCCCGCCACCTTGCGGCCAGGAACCGCGATGAGGACGGGGATTGTAGATAGTCCGAACCAGAGGGCAGAAATCAACATGGACACGCGAATGTTAAGACCGTTGTCGGCGGTTACGCCAAACCAACCGACCTCGGGAGCGATGAAGCCGAAGTAGAGAATCAGCAACAAAATGATGCCGCCCACGTAACCCAGACCCCAGCCGAGGCCCGACACGCGGCCCATCGTCTTAGGTGTGGACACGCGCGCGAGCATCGCGTTGTAGTTCACGGACGCGAACTCGAAGAAGATGTTGCCAAAGCCAAGTAACGCAATGCCAAGCCACATTGCGCCCAGCGGGCCAAGCGCAGACTCAGGATGGACAAAGAACATCATGCCGGTCAGCATCACCACCACGTAAGTGTTGAAGCCCAGCCAGAAAGTGCCCTTACCGCGCCTGTCCGCACGCTGGCCGGTAATCGGCGCGAGTAGCGCGATCACGAACCCCGCGATCGTGAGGCCAAGGCTCAACGACTCCGATGCCTTATCCGTATCGGCAAACATGCCGGAAGTCAGGTAAACGGAGAATACGAAAGTGGTGGCAACCGCGTTAAATGCGGCCGAGCCCCAGTCCCAAAGCGACCATGCAAGAACGGTCTTATTTAGGATGCTTTCTTTTTTAGCGGGAGCTTCGTTGCCAAAACTGTGATTGGTTGATGATGTACTCACGCCTCTGACTTTAACCCGAAAACAGAAAAATATGGATGCAAATCCCATTTAGTAACGTTTGCGACGCGCGCTATTCGTCCAGCAGGCTTTGATACTGGTCTGGCCGGGCGAGAATTGCGCCGGCAACGATTAGGTCTAGTTTGGTCGTAATCTTCATAGACAGCGCGCTTCCAGGCGTCACGTGCACGTCCTCACCAAGGGCTTCCACAAGTCCCGCGTCGTCGGTTAGTTCCACACCTTTTGCTAGGAGTTCGCGGCCTGCCTCATGTGCACGCATCGCGGTTTCCCAGTGGAAGCCTTGCGGGGTTTGCACTCCGCGCAACTGCGCGCGATCAACCTGCCCAATGACTTTTTCGATTTTCGAGGAAGCCGGAACCGGCTCCACAACCTTTTGCGTGTCGGTAACGGGAACCACTGGAATAACGGCCCTCAGCCCGCCCTCGAGCGCCTCAATGACGTCTCTAATGGCCCGCTCGGGGGTGAGGCAGCGGGCAGCGTCGTGAATGAGCACGGGCGTGCGATCATCTAGCTCCTTGCCAATCTGTTTGGCGAGACGCGGAATTTCGAGCAGTCCGTTGTACACCGAATCTTGACGAATGCTACCACCGGGAACCACAGCAACTTCTGGTTCCGCAACAAACATCTTTTCGAACTCGCTCAGGTGACTAGGCGGGGCGGTCACCACCACCCCATCCGCACCAGCATCGCGAATACCGTCCACGGCGCGGCGCACGAGGGGCACGCCAGCTAGCTGTACCAGTGCCTTCGGCATGTCATGGCCCAGCCGCGACCCTGAACCTGCGGCTGTAACAACTGCGAAAACCGACCTACTCATCACGCCTCCTCGCGCCGGCGCAACACTGCGCGCTCCCGAAAAACACCATGCCCAATTTTGATCCCCCGCCGCTGCTCACACCGGCCGCGCATAAATTTTGAGGCCGCAGGTGCGGCCTCAAAATAGGAGGATCTGTTTACTCTTCCACCTCTTCAATCCCCTCCGCGAGGATCTCATCAAGGCGATCGCTAGCTACATCCTCATCAACCTCTCGGGAGAGAGCCAACTCGGAAGTCAGAATCTGACGGGCCTTAGAGAGCATGCGCTTCTCCCCGGCAGACAGTCCCTTCAGGGCGTCACGGCGAGACAGGTCGCGAACCACCTCGGCAACGCGAACAATATCGCCCGTCGCAATCTTTTCCTGGTTTGCCTTGTAGCGGCGCGACCAGTTTGAAGGTTCTTCCGTGTTCTCCTCACGGAGCGTGTCCATGACCTCTTCGAAGCCCTCTTCGTCAACGACGTCACGAACCCCAACGAGTTCCACGTTCTCTGCGGGAACCTGAATCGTTAGATCGCCCGTAGTCACGCGAAGCGTAAGATAAGTTCTTTCCTTGCCAGCAAATTTGCGCGTAGAAATCTCTTCGATTGTGGCAGCGCCGTGATGTGGGTACACAACGGTTTCGCCCACTTTGAATGTCATTGCTGTAAAACTCCTGCTGTTAGCTCAACGTCCCTATTTTACCAGCAATTCCGCGCGCTTACTCGAGAGGGTCCACCATCTTGTAACCCAGCCCACGCACAGTCTGCAACAGTTGTGGATTAGAAGGATCTTCTTCAATGCGTGAACGCAAGCGCTTTACATGCACGTCCAACGTCTTCGTGTCCCCCACGTAATCCGGGCCCCACACGATGTTGATAATCTGCGTCCTCGTAAGCACGCGATTCACGTTGCGCATCAAAAGCTCAAGCAGTTCAAACTCGCGAAGCGGCAGGTGAACCGGTTCGCCATCAACCTCAACTTCATGCCGATCCACGCGCACCAGCACGTTACCGACAGTGAGGATATCTTCCTCATCCGCGCTTTCGATCTCCGGCACGCGCCGGCGCAACACCGCGCGAATACGTGCAAGCAGTTCGCGGTAGGAGTACGGCTTTGTCACGTAATCATCCGCCCCGAGCTCTAGGCCCACCACGCGATCCACCACGTCATCTTTTGCCGTAACCATAATGATTGGCACCTTCGACGTGCGGCGCACCTGACGGCACACCTCCGTGCCGGAGATTCCCGGAAGCATCAGGTCAAGCAAAACCAGGTCAGGAGTGGCCGCCTCCAGCATTGCGAGAGCAACCTCGCCGCTTTCCGCCTCTAGCACCTCGTACCCATCTCTGCGCAGACTGAAAGCAAGAGGCGTGCGTAGTGATTCCTCATCCTCAACAACTAAAATCGTTTTCATTTAACGCTCCTCGCTTTCTTCCAAATCCGCAAAATCCGCATCTCGTTCGCCCTCGGCTTGCGGAATCACTAGCGTAAACGTGGAACCGTGGCCCTTCTTTGACCACACGGAAACAGTTCCACCATGATCTGCCGCAACGTGTTTCACGATAGATAGGCCCAGGCCCGATCCACCAGTGTTTCGCGACCGACCCGGATCCACGCGGTAGAACCGTTCAAAAACGCGTTCTTTTTCTGCCTCATCCATGCCGATTCCGGTGTCTACAACCGCAACGCGCACCAGGTCATCCACAACCGAACTCTTTACGCTCACGCGCGTGTGCGGATCTGAGTAGCGAATTGCGTTATCCACCAGGTTGCGAACTGCGGTGACGAGCAGGTTGTGATCACCCCAAACGATGCCGCCGGAGGGCTCGCCCACCTCGATTTCGATATTCGAGGCAGCCGCCCGGTTGCTCTCCAACTGCACGGCTTCCCACACAACCTCGTCAATGTTAATCCGCTGGGCCCGCATCAAGGGGTCGCCGGTTTCGAGGCGCGAAAGCTCAATCAGATCCTGCACGAGGGTGGAAAGACGCGCCGCTTCTGAGGCCATCTTGGGAGTGAACATGCGAACCACTTCGGGGTCGTAGTCACTGTCTTGCAGAGTTTCCGCGATGAGTCCAATAGCGCCGATTGGGGTTTTCAGCTCGTGGGAAACATTCACCGTGAAATCGCGGCGAACCGCGTCAACACGTTTTTGCTTCGTCTCATCGTCGATCAAAATCAGGACGCGCCCACCAAGTAGCGCAGCTACGCGAACATCTAAGTAAATGGGAGAATCTGACGAGTATCGCGATCGAGGTAGCTGCATCTTCTTGCGCAGTGTCACCCCGTTTTTACGCACATCCTCAACCATTTCAAGCACCTGCTTGTGCACGATCACTTCATCGCGAACGAGGCCGAGCGTGTACGCCTGCGCGTCTGCCCTCACAATACGGTTTTCACTGTCCACAATGACCGAGCTTGAGGCCATAGCGGTGAGGGCGGATTTAAGCTCCGGGTTCACCGGCGGCTCGAATTCTTCTTCTTGGGGGGATTCATGGATCTGGGATTGGGATACGCGAAATGCCAACCCTGCTCCGGCCCCTACGAATAGACCAACGAGGGCCACCAAAATTAACAAACTCGTCTCCACACCACTCACAATATAGACAATAGGGCGAAAACCCGTTGATTGTCGCGATTAAACCAAACATCCGACATCCGTTAACCAATCGTTAACCTGTTGCATCCAGCCGTGACACCCGCGCATGGTGTTATTACTTTCGGCTATAAGTAGGCCCATCCTAAGGGCCTCAAGCACCACATTGGAGGAATGAGAATGCGGGAGATGTACACCCAGGAGCTCACTCAGCTCGGCAACCAACTTTCACGCATGGCAGCGCAAGTTTCAAGGGCGGTTAGTCGCGCCTCACGCTCACTCGATGAGAATGACAGCGCACTGGCGGAACAGACGATCGATGCGGATGAGCGCATTGACGACCTCGCCTACATTATCGATGAGATGTGCACGCAGCTTCTGGCGTTGCAAGCTCCTGTTGCCCGTGACCTGCGACTGATCGTTACCGGCCTGCGCATGACCAAGACGCTAGAGCGCATGGGCGATCTGGCGCGCAACATTGCGATCATTGCCCGTCAGCAGGCACACACCGACGCGCTCCCGCCTGAGATTGTGGGGATTGTTAAGAAGATGGGCGTACAGGCGCGTATCGCGGGCGAGAACACCGCGAAACTTATGGAGGATCCCAACACCGACCTCGCAAATCAGATGCAGACCGATGATGACGTGATGGATGACCTGCACGTGCAGCTCCACCGTATGCTTTTGGATCCAGACCTTGTGCTGACCCCCACTCAGATCATTAATCTGACGTTGGTTGGCCGTTATTACGAGCGTTTTGGTGACCACGCCACCAATGTTGGTCGCAACGTCATGTACTTGATTGAGGGCGAGCGGTTTCTCGCTGAATAAGCGGCGCACCGCAGATTTCGAGGCTACCTGCCTACTGTTTTAAGCGCGAAAAGGGGCGATGACCGTATTGGTCATCGCCCCTTCTTGTAGTTTGTTTACTTGCCCTGTGCGGCTACGGCGGCGATCTTCGCCTCGGCCTCAGGATCAAGGTAGGTGCCGCCCTTCTTGATGGGCTTGAGCGTTTCTTCGTCAAGCTCGTAAAGTAGCGGAACGCCGGTGGGGATGTTCACTGCCGAGATGTCCTCGTCGGAAACATCGTCAAGGTGCTTCACGATTGCGCGTAGCGAGTTGCCGTGCGCTGCAATCAGAACGGTCTTACCGCTCTTGATATCCGGAACGATCTGCTCATCCCAGTACGGAAGCAGACGCTCGAGGACGTCCTTTAGGCACTCGGTTGCCGGAATCGGCTCGCCCGCGTAACGCGGATCGCCATCCTGGGCAAACTCCGAACCAGCCTCGATTGCCGGTGGCGGCACGTCGTAGGAGCGGCGCCACTGCATGAACTGATCTTCGCCGTACTCGTCGCGGATTTCTTTCTTGTTCTTGCCCTGAAGCGCACCGTAGTGACGCTCGTTTAGACGCCACGAACGCTTAACCGGAATCCAATGGCGGTCAGCAGCGTCAAGCGCCAGGTTTGCCGTGTAGATTGCGCGGCGAAGTAGGGACGTGTAGAGGATGTCCGGCAGGACACCTTCCTGCTTAAGAAGCTCGCCGCCATGAACGGCCTCTTCCTTACCTAGTTCTGTCAACGGAACGTCAACCCATCCGGTGAACAGGTTCTTTTCGTTCCAATCGCTTTGCCCATGACGGAGCAGAATCAATTTAAAAGCCATGGCCTCATTATCCCATGTATGACTAGCAATGTCTTTAGGTTAGACCCGGTTTTGGTCAACAAACTTTCAACTCGCAGCGTATTTTCCCTTATTTTCCGCCGTTTATCGCAAGTTTTACTTTGGCGCGGATTTTCAGATGCGGAGATTTGTTCAAGCAGGCTTCGACATCGCGTACAGAAGCGGAATGATCGTTTCAACAATCGGCTTGGAAGGCGACTTCGCAATAGGTAGGTGTTTTGGCACCGTGCGCTCTACCCGTGGTGGCGAGGCCGAGCCAACCACTCGGTTTTGAGTGCGGCTACGGTGTTCCTTGTAGCTCTCCACCAGGGCGTCAACCGCAGCCGCCCTCATCACAATCCCGATCACCGCGTGAGCGATCACGCGCATCGATGTTTCCGGGGTGCGATTTGCGGCCGCAAGAATGGTCTCAAGAACTCCGCTCAACGCGGTTAGAAACTCCTCGTTGAGGTCCGCCAGGCGCGCTCCCCATTCCTGATCTCGCACCGACCTCGCCTGCATTTCGGTGTGGAGGGCGTAAAGAGTGCGATTAACCCCAATCGCATCCATCGCGTCAAACAACAGGGAGTCGATTTGTGCCGGCATTGCCGCGTCAGCGTTTCGCCATTTTTCAACTTGTGCGTTGAGGCGCTCAATCAGATCCGCGTACTCGTCCTCCGCGAGCGCGGCGAGTAGTGATTCCTTGGTGGAAAAGTTGGAGTAGAAGGCGCCTCGGGTAAAGCCCGCACGACGGCACACGTTGTCGAGCGTGAAGCCCTCTACGCCCTCGAGAATTATGATCTCGCGCGTTGCATCAATGAGTCGCTGCTGGGTTTCAAATCTGCTGCTCACCCCGCCTCCTCCCTGTCACGTGCGCCTTCCAGATTACATGCGGGTTTGAGTAGCCTACCCGGTTTGCGGCGCTGGGTTAGGAAGCTACCGCCCTCGCGGACATGTAAAGGTCTGGGGGCAGCGGGTGGTCAAGCTCCCACGTTATCTGCATCGGACGCGAACCTTTGGCTTCAACCAGATGCGCGGGACCGGCGAATGTGTACGCTGCGCCCTCCCCCAGCGCGTCTTTCTTGTGTTCTCTGGTGAAGAGGGCGATGTTGGAATCCTCCTTCAGGTAGCGCATGCCCGCTTTGGTATGCGGCCCCGCGTTAGACTGCGATTCCCAGTGAAATAGCGTGGGCGTGAGCGCGAAATCGCGGTACAGAGTGTTAGGTGAATAGTCAGCCTTCGACTTTACGAGTGTCACCAGCAGCGCTTCCGTGTTGGTGTACTCGCAGTACTTAACTCCCTCACGCACGCCGCCGGGCGCCTGGCCTTGAAACTCGTATCCAACGCCGATGCCAGCCAGCAGTTCTTCACGCGTGTACGCAGCTCCCACTTTAAGCGGCGTCCACAGCCCCATTTCGCCAGCGGGATGCTGGTATAACTTCTTCGTACGATCGCTAACAGCTACGAATATTTGCCTCAGTTCATCTACGAGGTTCGGCGTGGATCTCAAAACTTGCATGGCATAGTCGATGGAAGCGATCTTCTTCTAATCACGTTTACCTTGGGGCCAAAACGAGTACATGAGCATGTGTGCGTAGAACTTTTCACGCGCTGACGTTGCCTCGTAACGGTAGTGTGGCGTGGAAAGAATCTTGAGGTAGGTTTCGATCCGCTCCGGGTCAGACACGTGCGCGAAAGCGCGAAGCCTGCGGTGGATGTCCTCGTAAGCGTCCGCTGCAAGATCGTTGCCCGTGGCCGCCATGTGAAGTAAACGCTTCCACGAGATCGGCCTATTTTTGAACTCTTTTCGGCTATAAATGTCTGCAATGTCGCGGTGAGAGTCTTTCAAATAATCCGTGAGTTGGTAGTCCTGCACGTCAACCCGCGCGGCAAGGGCCGCGCTTCTGATTTCGGCCGGTAGTTTTTCCGCATATACGGTTAGATTGTTTTTGATGGATTTGAGGATTACCTTCTGTGATTTTTCTTCGAGGAAAATCTGCGATCCGGCAGGCAGATGGCTAAAGCCCTTCTCCACAGCTGTCATAAGGTTGCTGCGCGGCATACCCTTGAGTGCTTGTAACTTGAAGTCGAAACGCATTGTTAATTCGAGCTGACATGGGTGTGAATCAGGAGCTCGACGCGATTGAATGGAGAGATGTTATCTGAGTCGGTAGTTGTATTTCGCTAGCTTGCAAACAGATGCAAAGTCGGGCTTTAGCCGATCACTATGCTTATGGTTATTCTGGTTAGGTTGCAAATCCGTTCAGCCTCATACTCGCAGTGATTTGTCATCTGTTTACCTGGATTGCGCCGATTAGGTGTCCGGTATGACAAGATTGGTCTAAAGGTGAGAATAAGCAGCCAAGGGCTCAGGAAGGAGTAGACAATGGCAGTCAACGGCGTTGAATTGTTTGCTGGCGGCGGTGGTCTATTACTGGGGTCTGCCCTTGCGGGTGTGAACCATCTGGTGGCAGCTGAATGGAACAAATGGGCCTGCGCTACTATTAGGGAAAACAAGGAAAACGATTATCCGCTGGTCCGGGATGTAAGTGTCCTTGAAGGTGACGTGCGCTCAGTAGAGTGGGGGGAAACAATAGGTGCTGAAACCGTTGACCTGATAACTGCCGGGCCCCCATGCCAACCTTTCTCCTTGGCCGGAAAAGCAAGAAATGCCGATGACCCCCGCGACATGTTTCCAGCAGCTACGAGCGTAATTGCTCAACTTAGGCCGCGCGCATTCGTGATCGAGAACGTGAAGGGCCTCACTAGGCCGGCGTTTTCTGACTATTTTGAATACATCAAACTTAGACTCCAACACCCTGAATTACGCGCTCGCGAAGATGAGAGCTGGGTGGATCATTTCGGCAGGCTCCAAAAGGAGCACACGTCTGTTCTGGCAGATCTGCAATATAAATTGGTTACAACAGTTGTTGATGCGGCGGATTACGGGGTACCGCAGCGTCGGCACAGAGTTTTTATGATTGGATTTCGTAGCGACGTTGACGCTGGATGGAGTTTTCCAGCGAAGACCCATTCAGGGCCTGCCTTGCGACAGATTCAAGAGTCGGGGGAGTATTGGGAGAAATATGAAGTACCTGTTAAAGACCGGAGCGTTGTTCAGACCCGCCTCAAGCTAGAGTGTGACTTAAGACCGTGGCGTACCGTAAGAGATGCGATTTCCGATCTGCCGTTTCCTTCAGAGTGCGACGATAAGTGGTTAGATCATCGTTTCCAACCCGGCGCCAAGTCATATCCTGGACATACTGGATCTCCGCTGGATGCGCCTTCAAAAGCCTTAAAAGCTGGCGTACATGGCGTTCCGGGCGGGGAGAACATGATAAGTTTTTCAGACGGAACAGTGCGATATTACTCTGCCCGCGAAGCAGCCCGAATCCAAACTTTTCCAGATCGTTACCAGCTTCACGGAGCTTGGTCGGAGATCATGAGACAGCTTGGTAACGCAGTTCCAGTTCTCCTCGCTGAAACGGTTGTGTCTAGTGTCGTGGAACATCTCGAGCTCGACACAGCTCTACACAGGGTTTCGGCAC
Organism: Gleimia europaea ACS-120-V-Col10b; assembly: GCF_000411155.1. Taxonomy (GTDB): domain Bacteria; phylum Actinomycetota; class Actinomycetes; order Actinomycetales; family Actinomycetaceae; genus Gleimia; species Gleimia europaea_B. Next base: position 1,372,072 of record NZ_KE150266.1, on the reverse strand, counting down.
TAAAACAACGCGAACAGCTCTCGTTAATTTCCAGGCAAGAGGTGCTAAGCCGTGGTTGATTATTTTGATCCTCTAAGTTACGAAAATCTGGGTGCTTCGATCGCCCGCGCGTTAGAAGAACGCCCAATCATGTCTTTGGCACATATCGAACCTTTCGACGGTGCCGGGATATACGCCCTCTATTACACTGGTTCACACGTAGCTTATGAACCTCTTTCACGTCAGAATTCATTGGTCGCCGGCACCTGGGCAATTTATATCGGAAAAGCCGAAGCTGAAAACGCGAGAAAAGGCGATCCTGATCAGGCTCATCTCGCGGTCGGCCCAAAGCTATTTAATAGAATAAGGGGTCACAAACGCTCTATTGAAGCGGCAACTAATTTAGACGTGAGAGATTTTCAAGTGCGCGCTCTTACGATTGCCCCTACCTGGATTCCACTGGCCGAAGTGGTAGCTATACGTCTTCACAATCCGGTCTGGAATGTGATCGTCGACGGGCTGGGTAATCACGATCCTGGTTCCGGTCGTTATGCAGGGATGCGCCCGCGTTGGGACACAATTCATCCAGGGAGAAAATGGGCCGATAAATTGCAAGCGCGAACCGAGTCGGCATCCGACATTGAACAAGAAGCGATCGAATATTTGAGGTCACGATCACTCAAGCCATGATGGGTTAAAGTACACGCTGCCCGTACCTTTGGAGGGCGGCTTCGAGCCCGGCGTCGATAATCGTTTCGTATAGACCGGGCGGCAGGTCGAAAGGCTCGTCCATCAAATACTTCCAGAAAACTACGCAGCTTTTTCTTTGCTTTTATATTACGAAGCGCGGCGCAAATTTTCTGTCGGTTATTCTTCTGGGTGTACTCACACCGGCAGATGCAAAATGCTGGTTTACAGAGCGGTTTCGTTTCGCATCACGGCGCGCAGTTTCGCGTCCAGGTTAGATAGTGATTCGGCCACACTCCAAACAACTATCCGCCATTTTCAAGCGCTTTTATCCGACACTTTCACGCATTCCTAGCCGACACTTTCATTTTCTATTTTGAAAAATCCGCCGTTACATGACGAAACCTCCGCTTTCGCGGAGGTTTCGTTTATAAGCGGACTCAAACTAGTCGCGCGCCCTCAGCCAATGACTTCAACTTTGCCCACGCGATCGAGGGATGGATACGTCCCCCGAAGCCGCAGTCCGTGGAAGCCACCACCCGATCTGGGCCAACGATGTCCACAAATCTGGAAATGCGTTGCGCTACCAGCTCTGGGTGTTCCACAACGTTTGTAGAGTGACTGACAATGCCAGGAATCAAAACCAGGTTCGAAGGCAAGTCGACTTCACGCCACACCGTCCACTCATGTTCGTGGCGCGCATTGGCCCCCTCGAACGAAATGTAGTTAGCGTTTACAGTCAAAACGTTGTCCACGATTTCCTTCAATGGGATATCCGTGGTGTGCGGCCCGTGCCAAGAACCCCAGCAAAGATGCAGGCGCACCAGATCAGGATCAATCCCTTCCAGCGCGGTATTAATCGCATCAACACGCACCTGGATGTAACGTCTGTAGTCGTCAAAACTAGGCGCAGGATTGATTTGATCCCACGACTCCGCCAGTGACGGATCATCGATCTGCACGGTGAGGCCCGCATCCGTAATGGCGCGGTATTCTTCGCGAAGGGCTTGCGCCCACGCCTGCACGACCTCTTCATCATTGTCGTAGTAGGCGTTAGACAGACGGGCTGCCGAGCCGGGAGAAACCGCAGCTATAAACCCGTCTTTGCGATCAATTCCGTTAGCCTCAAGAGCACTGACCAGCGCATCAATATCCTGCTTCACAGCGTCATGACCGATGTACTCGATCGGACCTGTAATAACGGGGAAATTTTGCTTTGTCTGTTCCTCTTCAGAGAGCTGTTTCACGCCTGGCATTACCGCAGCTTCCGGATCGGAATAAACGTCTTTGAACTTCACCCAATCTCGACGCTGCTCGAACTCCACCAAATGGATGTTTGATCCAGGTGCGGGCGGCGCAAGCGGATACTCTTTGTCAGTCATTTCGAGCCCCGCAAAACGCGAGAACGAGTAGTACCACCACGGACCGAAATCGAGTTTTTCAGTCATTACGTGGCCGTACTCACCGTCATTAACCCAGTCAATTCCGATCTCTTGTTGCCTTGCAACAACATCATTTACCGAAGACTGAAGAATCTGGGCGAACATGGCCTCTCCCATCTCCTTTCTCCTCAAATTTGCGTTGAGCAGTTCTTCGGTACGCGGCAGGGAGCCGACATGGGTGGTACGAATCGCCATCTTTCCTCCTTCAACAGTAAATCGACGATGGTGCTTTCTAAGATAACAATTTCAGGAGGAACGAGTTCGGGGCCGTCACAGTCCGGTCACCCCAGTGGATAGCGCACCGCGATGTGTTAAAGACGCTATAAATACGCCCGTCAGACTTAGTAGATTTTGCTTCTGTGACCGACACTTATGAGTATCAGAACCAACTGAGTGTCTTGTATATCTGCCAAAATCCGGTAGTCGCCCACACGATAGCGCCACTGCCCGCGCCTATCAGCGGTCAGAGCCTTACCGTGTGCCCGCGGATCTCTTGCATTAACCAGGTTCTTTTCAATCCACGATTTGAGTATGCGCTGGGTGTGCCGGTCTAGCTTCCTAAACGCCTTGTCAAACTTAGCGGTGGTACAGACCTGGTAAGTCATAATCCAAGTTCATCCCACAACTCGCTAATGGGACGGGCAGACAATTCGCCGTTAGTTTTTTCGGCCTCGTACTCTGCAAAGGCCTTCAGGTCATATTCATTCTCGATCCGTTCAAGCATGGTCGAGCGTAGCATGCCAGAAACCGTGGTGTTATTGAGCTTTGCATAAGCCCTAAAGATTTGTAGTTCCTCCTGCGGAACCCTCAAACTAATCGTCCCCATACCCACCTCCATGTGTAATGCAATTGTATTACGCGAATGAGCGGACGTGCAATGCCTAGATATGCGAAACCCCCACTTTCGGAGAGTGTCTGTTTGTTTGTGTGTGGGGGCTTGGTTTATAAGTACTGCGAGAATCGGTTGGGTATGCCACAGCTAGTTGGTTGATAGCTTGTTTCCAGCCGTTGGCTTTCGCTCCTTCAATATAGCCGTTGCACTCAATATCGCGCTTGGCTTTCTTCGCGCGTTGGGCCGCGCGTTTATCTTCGATGTTGCAAATCATTAGCCACAATGTTTTCAATGCTGCCGTATCGTTAGGGAACTGACCCCGGTTGCGGGTAGCTTTACGTAGCTCAGCGTTGAGCGACTCGATCGAGTTAGTGGTGTAGAGCACCCGTCTTGCTGCTGGCGGGAACTGTAAAAACGGTATGAACCGCTCCCACGCATCACGCCATACCTTGACTGACTGCGGGTACTTACAGCCCAGTTCACAGGCTTCGAACGCATCGAGTGCCGCGCGGGCGGTTTCCTCATTCGGCGCGGTGTAGACCTTACGCAAAGCGCTAGAGACAGGTTTGCGGTCTTGGTAGGACACCCACCTGTTAGCCGCTCGGATCAAGTGGACAATACAGGTTTGCACCATCGAGCTTGGCCAAGTCGCCTCTACCGCTTCAGGCAGGCCTTTAAGACCATCACAGCAGACGATGAACACATCCTCCACACCCCGGTTAGCCAAATCAGCGCAGACAGAGGCCCAAAACGCGGCTCCTTCACTACCTGCAATCCACAATCCCAGAATGTGTTTGATGCCGTCCATATCCACGCCAACAGCCATGTAGCAAGCCTTGTTAACCACACGGTTGCCCTCGCGTATCTTAACGCGCATCGCATCAAGGAAGATCACCGGATAGAACTGCTCTAGCTGGCGGTTTTGCCAGACCAGAACCTCTTCTAACACAGCATCAGTAATCGTGCTGATCGTGTCCGGGCTCATATCCACCCCCAGTGTGGTGGCCAAGTGGTGTTGGATATCACGCAGTGTCATCCCGCCGGCATACAACGAGATAATCATGTCATCAAGCTCGCTAAGCCTGCGAGCGCCTTTAGACACCATCTGCGGGCGAAACGTACCAGCACGATCCCTAGGCACGGTGATATCCACCATGCCATAAGCACAACCAACAGTTTTGGTATACGACCCATTACGGTAGCTCACCGCACCGGCAGAACCCATCTGGGCTTTACCCTTCCGATCAGAATGCTCATAGCCCAAATGAGCATTCATCTCTGCCTGCAAACCAGCGTTAATCGAGACCTGCAACAAGCCCTTGACCAAATCACTAGCATCGCTAGTAGAAGCAGACAGCTCGCCAATAAGCTTGGCGATTTCAGGGTTATCCATCAGCTTTGCACTGATCTCATTGACCTTGTCCTGGCCATAGTTATTCTGCAGTGACACCACAGGCATTAACAGCAAAACCCCACCACCACAACAACATCACCACAAACAAAACTTCGACACCCTCAAATACCAAACTAAACTCCACGTCTAAGTAACACCGCCAAACGCTTCAGCCAACACAAGGGAATAGAGACTCTCAATCAGAAAGGGGTGAGCAGGCGAACCAAGCTTTAGAGACCACACGCGGCACGCCCACGATATACAATTTTGGCCAGTAACTCAATAAACGAGGCTTAGTGCCCCTTGTGAATATCACTCAAAATTGTTTCGCAACGAATTAGGAAGCGATCCTTGACTTTCTCGAAATCTCATTGCTTAAACAATTTCACATTTCCGGACAAACGTATGCATATCATTTAGTAGCCGTGTGATCCCAGCATAGTGCCTGCCGTTCGTACTACTTCAAGCTGACGTTTGCAGTCTGCCACCTCACGACGAACCTCTCCGCCCCGCGAAACATTCAATATCCAGCTAAACAGTAATACGATTCCAGCTGCCACAACTGCTAGAGAAGATACTTGATAGGCATAATGGAAAAATTTTATATCCGTACCACCGAACACCATTGTAGCTGAACCTGTAACTATCGTTATCAATCCTCCAGCAAGCTTCCACAATCCTGCATGGAATGATTGCCACTCGACTGGGGGAGTCTTCCAGTAGAAAACCACAGGCATGGTCAGAATGATTGCCGCGATCAAACAGGCCACGAACAAGCCCGGTTGACTACCTATAAATTCACACGAAGAAATTAGGAGAGTAAATGGGAAGAAGAGAAAGACGAACAGGTCGACTTTGTTCGTTGCCCGTTTATTCGTATTCTCAATCTTTTGAAGTAGCGTTTCCTCCGCGATTCTCAGGATATACAGGCAACTCTTCTTGTACTTGTGCGCCAGCTCAGAGATCTTCATTGCGGACTCGCCAACACTCACCCATCGAATCGTCCCAAGTTCTTCCTCGAGCTGTGCTGCATCTTTATTATTCGGTTTTTCCGACATGACTTCTTCGCTCATAGATTGATCGCCCTTCTCATTTATAATGCAATCTGCGCGCTAATTAGAAACGAGCACCACTAAGGCTCGGTACCTGGCCAGGTAGTAATACAAATTGATCCACGCGGCTCACGAGACCTCACTAATTGCAACCGGCATCACTACAGTGGCACCCAGGCACAAAGTGAACTTGCTAAGTTTATTTAGCCCTAATCCGTCAGAGATGGTCTCGAGAGGTTTATCTTTATTGACTACGCCAGAAGTTCGAGTACTGAACTCCCCGATGGAAGTATCGTTGTCAAGCGCCACTACTATCGAACCTCCCACCGAACGCAAATGCTAACGTCGACATACATGTCTTCTAGGCACCACACGTTATAGACATCGCTACAACTATTTTCGTCGACCAACCACCAAATACTTGAGCGTTTCCCCATCACATTCAGCATATAAACGAACGCGAATATAAGACTACTGCTGTTGCCTTGTTTATCATTGATTGAAAGGAGAGCACATGATTTTAAGCAAAGTGGATACGCACGTAGAAGATCCTTCTTCTACAGAACCACTGCGTATTGTGGCAAGGCACGCGCATTCAGTGTTTGCTCCATTACGTTACCCTGGGGGGAAGGCAAAACTCACCGGATTTTTCGCCGACATCCTCGCTCACAACCGGCATATTAGCCGATATGTCGAGCCTTACGCCGGTGGTGCGGGAGCTGGCCTAGCTCTCTTGTTGACAGGACAGATTACCCATCTACATATAAACGATCTCGACCCGGCCGTATATTCGTTTTGGCGCTTGCTAGTAACGGACCCACAACGGATCGTTGACTTCATTGATTCTGTCCCTCTAACCGTGCAAGAGTGGCATTGTCAGCGAGCGATTTACAAGGCTGGCTCCTCGCCTTCTGCTGAATTGGGTTTAGCGTTTTTTTACTTAAATAGGACAAATCGGTCAGGAATATTAAACGCGGGCGTGATTGGAGGGAAGACCCAAACAGGCAATTACAAGATGGATGCCCGATTCAACCGGGATACTCTTGTGAGACGTGTGGAAGCGTTGATTCCCTATTTAGGAAGAATAACTGTCACAAATGAAGACGGCCGTAGCGTGATCAACGACTATGGAAATGACAAGCAGACCTTGTTGTATGTTGACCCCCCTTACGTTCAGGCTGGGAAACGCTTGTATTTGAATGCTTTTGAAGATTATGACCACAAAGGGTTAGCAGCCACAATTCATGATCACCCTGATGGGAACTGGATCTTGACTTACGACAACCACCCATTGGTGCGTGAATTGTACGAGGGGGATTATTGCATCCCCTTGTCCATCAATTATTCCGCGCACAAGAAAACAAAAGCGAAAGAGATCTTGGTCGCATCAGCGAACCTGGCGCCGGTAGTAAAGGAGATTGGCCGCAATACTGTAACTTAGCTGCCAGGTCTCACCAAACTACTACCCCTCTTGTATACAGCGTATTGTTGACACAAAAGCGCAAAGAGCACGGCATCATTAAATGCGCTCTTCAACGTATCTTCAGATAGATTGCGGTAAGAACCATGAGAAGCTGTGTTGCCGACTATTGTTGCGGACCTGACAAAGTTGCAGTTCGTGATGGTCGACTTGGCTGAATGGAACCCTCCTAGTTTTGGAAACTGCTCGGATAGGTACCTTATAAACTCGCTATCACAGAGCCTGTCTGTAACCTGCTGAACATCTTCTTTAAGTCCTGAGCCACCCTGTTGTTCCAGGTGCAATCCTTCAATATTGGACGCTCTCAGACCGGCCATAGTAAGTTCGAAGATTGGTCTAAGTGCTGGGGCTAGGACGTAGAGCTTTGTCTGTCTGCTAGAAGATCCCCGCTGTGGAAGGTCCCCGTGTTCAAGGATCCCGAGGACTAGGGCATTGGCGTCCATAAAATTATTGCTATCGTCGATTCGCAGTTCTAGATGTGCGAATTTATTTCCAACATGGTTGGCGTCGTCGCGTTTTGCACCCTTCAGGCTTTGTTTTAATTGCTGTTGCAAGTCTGCATCGGCATCTTCGGGAGTAACGTTGTGGAGCTCTTCATGGTCTGCGATGTCACTATTGTGGTCATCGGATTGTTGTACGCGCGTCTGCGGTTGCGGGACTTCAGTAAGCGATGACACGTTAGAAGTGGAAACAGGAGCGGGATGATGTGGAGCCGGTTCATTGATGACCGCGCTTGACTCACCTGTGTGAGCCTTGCCAGTTCCGATAGGCTTCTCGTCGCATTCGAGATATTGCAAAACGTCCTCTAGGGCGTTTCTATCTCCGTTTAACGCTGGGTGTCGCGTGTTTAGCTTCGGATCTGCATCTGTCATCAGCGTTGCTAATCGCAGGAGCGCTTTCAGATTATTATCAGTGAGTGTGTTAGCTATCTCTGCTGTTGTTCCCTCTGGGGATAGAAGCCCGCTTGGAGCGAACTCTATTCCGACTATGGTGCGTATTTCATCTACCTTTAAGGCGTATTCGAGTGGGGATGGCTTAATCGTTTTTAATCGTTTGATCGATTCTGCATCCATACGTCGCGTGAGCTCTTCAACTAGATGAGAAAACGATGCGGTTTGTAACAGGCGCTTGAGGCGCGAGCCTATGTTATATCGCTCTTTGAGTTGTGCAATCGTGGTGCCCGCCTCAATTTGTGCGTAATAAAACTGTGCTTGCTGTTCAGTGCTCCATTGTTTTTTCGATATTTTTGTATGAAGGCGGGCGATATGTGGCTGGAGTTCTTCCTCAGAATCAGCGACCATCACTCGGATTTGCGATGGAATACTTGCATACTTGTCCTGATATTTGTTTTTGAGGCGCTTATAGCGGCGGGCCTTCTCTGGCCCATATTTTTCAATCAAAGTCGGATCATTCAGTAGTTTAAGTGCTGTAACTCGCCGGTTGCCTTCAACAACTTTGAATCTAGATCCATCAGCTACCACAAGGGGGAACTCATTATCCAGGTAACCGTATTTAAGAATCTCTTCGACTAGTTCGAATATTTTCTCATTATCCAACATGTACAGCACGGCTTGATGCTCGTCGGTTACGCGTATCGGCAGACGATAATTACGTAGGTCCAGCTCTAGTTCCTCTAGAGCTACTAACTTCACAGGCAAGGGCCACCGATGCATTATTCTCCTAACGTTGGATTAAGTCTAAGCAAAACCTGTACTTATTACGCGCAATATCATCAGACTCTGCCGCGCTCGGCACGAACTTCACATGTTTTGAATATAGCTATAACGGCACCTACGGATATGCGACTTTGTTCAATCACACGATGAATACTTGTTTATGGTGTGAAGGTGATGCGGACTCACGACTGTAGTGCGAGGCTAAACTCACTTCAGAGACTTGGTAGCAAAGCTGGTTTACATCTACCCACTCTTAGATGAGGCTGCCTGTTACTTGTTCTACCGCGAGAAGATGCTTAACCCGAGACCTCGCGCGCAAGGCGGCTAGCCCACTGGAAGGGATTAGCCGCCTTGTGTTCAACCCAACTCGGGAGAGGACGCGCGGTGAGTTTGAGTATCGATCTTCTTTACGCGCGGTAGCTTCACTACGTCGAAGAAACCTGCGGCGTTTAGTTCGCGCTTGGTCCAGTCCCGCGCATCTGCCAAACGGGCAAGCTCCAACAACACCAACGACTGCGCCGGGGTTAAACCCTCTACCCCACGCGCCCACACCGGCCACGACACACTCACGCCGACTCACCACCAAGCAGCACTTCGTGGCGTGCCTGCGCCAGGCGCAACTGCTCCACGCGAGACGCCTCCGGGTTCTCAGACACAACCTGGCTCCAAGCCTGCTCCCACAACGGATCAACATCCACGCTCTCACCCTGGCCTGCAAGAGCCTCGCTGCGCTCTTGACGCAAGCGCAACGCCTCGCGCTCACGCTCTCGACGAACGCCCGCGTCCTCGTCCGCACTACGGGCAGGCGGTTCGCCCTTAAGCACGTTCTCTCGAAGCCTGTAAGACACCAAACGCGACAAGCGTCCGACATTGGGAGGCAAAGCCTGATTCATCACCTCGCGAATCTGGCCTGGCTGCCAACCCGCGTCCAAACAATCACGCAACGCCTGCGTGACCGCGACCGCGCCACCGGCATCCATCGCCCGCATGAACGCTGGTAGACACTGCGCGATCAACTCCACATCCGCCTCTAACGGTAAAGAATCAATCTCGGCATCCACACCAGACCGAACCAGACCAAAAGACTCATCCTCTTGCGCTACCGGCGCTTCCTCGCGCACGCGCGTTGGTTTGGTTTGGTGGTTCTTAATTACGGTTCTTATATTGCAAGGGGTCATGGGTGTCCCCTTGGTAGGGGTCATGGGTGTCCCCTTGGGTGCCTCATCTGACCCGTCATTCCGCAAAGGGTCATTTTGGCCCTTTGGCGGAATATCAACCATCTCCGCACCCGCAGTATTGCTAGGGGCCAATTTGGCCCTTTGGCGACTTAGCGGAGAGTGTTTGATGGTTTGTGTGTGGGAATCCATCCCGCATAAGGAGATAAGCCAGAATGACTACTGTGGCAAGACGAGACCCGGCTGATAAGGCCAAGATTGACGCGATTGAGGAGAAGCTTCTTGCTAACCCTGAAATCGCTAAGCTGATCGACGAATTGGGCACTTCCACCACGGATGCCAATGACCTGGTGCGCGGCATGTTGCAAGCCTCGATTACCCGAGGTTTGAATGCTGAGATGGATGCCCACCTCGGCTATCAATCCGGTGATCGGGACGCTAAAGCGGCAGCTGGGACTGATAATCACCGCAATGGCACCTACCCGAAGACGGTTGATTCCAATTACGGGCCGGTTACCGTAGACGTTCCCAGAGACAGGGCTGGGACGTTTCTTCCCACCATGGTTCCCAAAGGCTCCAGGCGCTTGACTGACGTCGATGACATGATCGTGAGCTTGTATGCCGGCGGCATGACCGTGCGCGATATTCAGCACCATATGGCCACCGCCATGCGGGTGGATATCTCCCATGAGACGATTTCCGCTGTCACTGACGCAGTCCTTGATGAGGTACTGGTGTGGCAAAACCGCCAGCTCGACGAGTTCTACCCCGTCATCTTCCTTGACGCATTGCGCATCAAAGTCCGTGACGGTGGACGCGTAGTCAACAAGAGCGCCTATATGGCCATCGGCGTGGACATCGACGGAATCAAACACATCCTAGGACTCTGGATCGCCAAGGAAGAAAGAGCATCCTTTTGGGCGCAGGTGTGCTCCAACCTGTCGAATCGCGGGGTCAAAGACGTCTTCATTGTCTGCTGTGACGGGCTCAAAGGCTTGCCTGAGGCAGTGGAGGCAACCTGGCCAGGTTCGATGGTGCAGACCTGTATCGTGCACCTGATTCGTGCTGCCAACCGGTGGGTGGCCTACGGCGACCGCAAGACCGTGTCGGCAGCATTGAAGAAGGTCTATACCGCCCCTGATGAATCCACTGCTGCAGCGGCACTGGCTGAGTTCGCATCCTCTGAGTTTGGCGAGAAATACCCCAGGTCTGTGAAGGTCTGGCAAGACGCATGGGAGCGGTTCGTGCCGTTCTTGCAGTTTCCGCCGGCAGCCCGCAAGGTCATCTACACGACGAATTCGATTGAGTCGTTTAACAATGAGCTGCGTAAAGCCACTCGTAACCGGGTGCAGTTCACCAATGATGAGTCCGCGTTGAAGACTCTGTGGTTGATGATATGCAATATTGAAGACAAACGCGCAGCTAAACGCGCTAAAGAAGGTAAACGAGCCGCCGCTTCAGCTAGCCGGCTCGTTGAAGGCGGAAAGGTTTCAGGGTGGAAACAAGCCATCAACCAAATGGCCGTGGCCTACCCCGACCGCTTCGACCAATACCTCTAAGAAATCAAGCCCCACACACAAACAACTTGACACGCTCACTTAGCGCAGAAAAGTCTGGTTCTACTCCTACATGAAGTCGGTACAAATTAGCCCTACGACCGCGAGTAGATGATTGTGTTTCCACATCGATCAAACCAACATCGCGCAACGTTGCGATATGGCGCTTCACCGACCGCACCGACATGCGCGACTTGCGAGCAAGAGTCTCCTGCGAGGGCCAACACGCAAAACCATCATCGTTAGCCGCGTCCGCCAACGCTAAAAGAACCATCGCCTGCGACGTGTCTAAAGCCTCCAACCCCCACGCCCAAGTCATAGCCAAAATACTCACAGCGCACCCCCTAACAACAAGCGAACCGACCAACAACCCGAATCAGACCAGCGCCGCGCATCAATAAGACCTGCACGCTCCAAAGAAGAAATAGACGCCTCCACCCGAGACAAACTCAAACCCGTCACACCCGACTCCTGCGCCGGATCAACACGAACAGCACCCTCACTATTCGCCTTCCACGCCAAACGCAACAAAACCACCTTGTCACTCAACCGGCGACACTCAACCCGCCAAGCCCACTGAACAGCCTCAGCACTCACCAGACTCACCACCAGACACAGAAAAACCAGGCAGTACACGATCTTCCGGCAAGAGAGGATCATCATCGCGCGCGGGAACGAACGTATAGGTGTTTAGAGCCTCAATATCCTCGACGCGAAACATTTTGCGACCTGCCAGGTTCTCGACATAGGGAACTTTGCGCTCCCGCGCCCAGCGCATCAACTTTGCATAAGAGACATCTTGCAGTCGTGCAGCCGCTTCACGCCCCGTGAGCAAATCGCCCTGCTTCAGTACATGTGTGCGTTTTTCGTTCATGCATACAATCTATAAACCGTGTACATGATTGTCAATGTTTTACTTGTGCACATTTCGTTCACTTGATACAATAGAAGCATGGCAGATGAGGTAATTAATTTCGACAGAGCAATTGGCATGACCGTTGCTCAGTACATGTTCCTGCACAACCAAACGCGGAGCGACTTGGGAAACCTTCTAGGCGTGACCGGTCAAAATGTCTCACGTAGGCTACATGGGTACGCAAAGTGGTCTGCTGAAGAATTGCTGACGATCGCCATGAACTACGGGCTAACACCTAACGACCTGATGCCAGTAAAGGGAGCCGACGGTAGCTGGATTCCCGCACCGTTCGTCCCTGGATATGCGAAAGCCCCCGCTTTCGCGGGGGCTGGCTCAGAGCCGCCTGTGGGAATCGAACCCACGACCTATTCATTACGAGTGAATCGCTCTGCCGACTGAGCTAAGGCGGCAACGCCACAAGGCACGAGCCTTACTCTAGCGAATGAACCCCCGCACCGGCAAACCGCGCACTGTGATCTACACCCGACCCAGCAATCTCGATATTACTGGATCGACAAGGAGCAAGCTGTGGACGCTCAGTCCCTTAGACGGAACGCTAGTCCAGCAATACGGAAGCAATAGTCACTGCTTGGGCAACTTGCAAGAAGCCCCCTCGGAAGGAAGCTTGCCCGACAACATGAAATCATCAACTGCATCTGTCACGCAGTTGCCCGCCTTGCGCGAATAAGCGGTGTGTTTAAAACCCTCCACCTTCAGCAGATGGCCAGACTCCAACTGTTTTGCCAGGCTCTCTGCCCAGTAGTACGGAGTTGCCGGATCATACGTAGTGCCAATCACCAAAATCGGATCCGCTCCACTCGCCTTCACCTCTCGGCGAGTGTCACGAGACTCAACCGGCCAACCCGCAATCGACGCAGAAGAGTAGATAAACCCTTCACCGAGCAGCGGAGAATTACGCAAAATTCGATCCGCATACATCTGCATCTGCTCATCATCCAACGCCTTGTAATCCAAGGAATTAATCACCGTGAACGCGTCAAGCGAGTTGGTCTTGTAAGAACCGTCATCCTGCCTATCCGCATACAGGTCAGCAACCTGCAGCAAGATAGACCCGTCCTTTGAATTCATCGCCTGCGAAAGCCCCGCCCACGCCACGTTCCAAGTTGAATCGTCATACATGAGGGCGAGGATGGCAGACGTTGCCAATGCCTTGGTGAGCGGGCGGTTCGGATCAGAGGTAGTCAGCGGCTCCTCCTCCAAAGAATCAAGCCACTCGCCCAGTTGCTCTTTCATCTGATCCGTTGAGCCCTTAAGAGCAATCTGTCCCCTCTTAGAACCCTCATCCAGCCAGAACGCAAGAACATTTTCAAACCCTGTGGCCTGGCCCTCTGCCACCTCGTCCACCGGAATTGACGGGTCGAGCACCCCATCGAGCACAAAACGTCCTACTTGTTGTGGGAACGTGTCCGCGTACAAGGCTCCAAGGAAAGTGCCGTAAGAAAGACCCATGTAGTCAAGCTTTTCCTGCCCTAGCGCAGCGCGAACTACATCCATATCTCGCATTGCAGATTCAGAGTCAGAATGTCTTGTCATTTCTGGAGACTTCTCCAGGCACGTCTCACCCATCTTGCGAGCCGCTTCGCGGATCTCCTCCACCGTTGCGGGAGTATCCTCGGCCCTAAACTCGTCAGTTTCCTCCGCAGTTAGGCAACGCACGGGGGCAGAAAGGCCAACGCCCCTCGGATCAACTGCAACAATGTCGTAGCCTTTCATTAGCTTTTCAGTGAACGTGTAATCCACCATGTTTGGCAACGCCGAAACCGCGCTGCCTCCAGGCCCGCCCGGGTTGAATACAAGCGGTTTAGCGCCTGCAGACTTCGAGTACTTCACCAGTTGCAACTCAATGGTCCCATTGCCTGGATTCTCATACTCCAAAGGAACAGTTACTTTCGCGCACGTGAACTCTTTCTGCGCTGCACGCCCCTCCGTGAAGTCCACTACGGAAGCGTCCCCGCCGCAATCTTGCCACTCAACGCGCTGGTCGTAAAAGCTTTGAAGTGTCGGTTCGGGAGCGTTTATCTGAACGGTTTCCTCCGACACCTGCGCCTGCGGCGAAGCAGAACATGCTGACAACAACAGGGTAAACGCGCCAACTGTTGCCGCGAGTTTCACATTCTTCACGCTTTCCTCTACTTCCCTGGCACAAGCGCCGCTAGTAGGGCCTCCATAATCAGGAGCGGTTTCGTATTAGTTTGCAACAGCTGCCGGGCGCGTTCCACGTGGCTAATGCATTCTAACGTCGCATGCACATTCAGTTTCCGCGCCCGGTCGCGAAGCGCGTCATCCAAACCCACGCTAATTTGCCCCACTTCAGCACCCAGTTGCCCCGCCAGAAGATCTCTAAAGAATGCCAGCAAGTCAAGTAAAACACGGTCGAGCGCGTCTCTTTGCATGCGCGTTGCCTGGCGCTTTTGCTCGTCCTTCAAGTTCTTAAAGTGATAGCGCATGTGAGCCGGGATCGATTCGCCCTCACCAATACCAAGCGCGCGGCGCAGCTCGGCCTCCTCCGCTTCAAAAGCAGTCTCTTGCCGTTTCGTTTCAATATCCGTAGCCCGCGCCATCAAGGTTTCCGCGTTCAACACGGCCTCACCAATCGACGTGGCCCCCAGCGCTAAGTGCATTAGCTCCTGGTATTCACGGATCTTCGCATCGTCACTGGCCAAGCCTTTCGCCCGCCCAATGTGGGACTGCGCAAGACGCGCGGCAGCAGCGGCCCGCTCGGGAGCTACCCCGTACTTATCCGTCAAAAGCTGCGCCACATCACCAGCCGGCGGGATGCGAAGCGCCAAATGCCTACAGCGCGAGCGGATCGTGGTGATCATGTCTTCCGGGCTCGGCGTACAAAGCAACCAAACCGTGCGCTCAGGAGGCTCTTCAATTGCTTTAAGCAGCGTGTTTGCACCGCGCTCCATCATGCGGTCCGCGTCCTCAATGAGGATTACACGCCAGCGTCCGCGCGACGGTGCCGACTGCGATTGATACACGAGGTCACGAATCTGCTCGATCGGGATGATCACCGAGCTGGTCTCAACATCCGTCACGTCACCATTTGAGCGGGCAAGCGTGGAGGTACATCCTGGGCAGGCACCGCACCCTACCTCTTCTCCGGTGCACTGCAACGCTGCGGCAAACGCTCTAGCCACGCTCGAACGTCCCGACCCTGGAGGGCCTGTGATGAGCCACGAGTGCGTCATCGCCCGAGCATTCTCAGAATTTTCGGGATTTTCCACAATGTCGCGGGCACGCCTTGCCGCAGCCTGCAGCGTCTCAACCGCGCGGGCCTGGCCTACAAGATCATCCCAAACACTCACGCGTGGCCAACCTTGCCTGCGTGCAAATGCTTTTCAATGAACGGCTCCAAAGCCTGGCGAATCTGGCGCTGAACGCTCTGAACATCACCCGAAGCATCAATCACACGGTAGCGATCCGGGTAGGTCTTAGACAGCTCGTAGTACTGCTCGCGAACGCGATGCTGGAACGAGTTTGGCTCTCGCTCCAACCGGTCTGGCTCGCCCGTGCGTCGCGCAAACGCCACTTCTGGATCCAGGTCCAAGAAGATCGTCACGTCCGGTAACAACCCCTTGACGGCCCACAGATTCAACTGCAATATCTCGTCTACGCCCAGCTCCCGCGCAGCACCTTGGTATGCCACAGAAGAATCCAAGTAGCGGTCCTGCAACACCACCTCGCCACGAAGTAGTGCCGGCCGCACCTTCGTTTCCATATGGTAGGCGCGTTGCGCGGAATACAGCAGGGCCTCCGTGTGCGAATCCATGTCATCTGGGCCGTGAATGATGAGTTCGCGCAACTTCTCCCCCAGCTCAGTGCCACCCGGCTCGCGGGTAAGTAGTGGGGCAATCCCGCTTTCCTCTAGCCACTGCTTGGTTGACGCGATCTGTGTAGATTTACCGCAAGAATCGCCGCCCTCGAATGTGATGAACAAGCCGGGGTAGGTAACAGTTGAACTCATGTAAATATCCTCGCATGAGGGTAGGACAAGATTCTTAAATCCGCCCACCCGGCCTCACTAACTACTACTCAGACGCCTTCTTCGCGGCAGGCTTCTTAGCAGTTGTCTTTTTGGTGGTTTTCTTCTTCGTGGCAGTCTTTCGCGCGGGCCGCTTAACTGGCCCCTTCGCGCGCTTTTCCGCCAAAAGCTCAAAAGCGCGCTCTTCGGAAAGCCCCTCAACGCTTTCACTACTCGGCACGGAAATGTTGGTAGTACCGTCCGTGATATACGGGCCCCAACGACCATCCTTAACCGTGACCTTCTTTTGCGAAACCGGGTCCAAACCAAACTCTCGCAACGGCGGCTTCGCGGCCCTGCGGCCTCGCGTCTTCGGCTGGGCAAGCAACGCCAGAGCGTCCTCAAGGTTTAGCGAGAAAATCTGCTCCTCGCTCTCCAAAGAACGCGAATCCGTGCCGCGCTTAATGTAGGGCCCATACCGGCCATTCTGCGCGGTAATCGGCGTGCCCTCCTCATCCTTGCCAATCTCGCGCGGCAAAGACAAAAGCTGCAAAGCCTCCTCCAGCGACACCGTTGCCAAATCCATTGACTTGAACAGGGAGGCCGTAGCGGGCTTGATCTTCTTCTTCGAGCCCGCCTGCTCCTCCTCGGTAATGACCTCAGAAACGTAGGGGCCAAAACGGCCATTCATTGCCACAATGTCGCGGCCATTCTCCGGATTCATGCCCAGCACGCGGCCGTCATTCTCAGCTTCCTTGAACAGCTCCGCGACCTTCTGCGGCGTTAATTCATCGGGGGCAACATCGCTTGGAATATTCGCACGCGTCTCATCCTCGCGTTCCAAATACGGCCCGTAACGACCCACACGAACCGTCACGCCTCCACCCAAATCAAGCGAGTTCACCGCACGCGCATCAATATCGCCAAGCGACTCAACCTGGTGGCGAAGCCCCTTGCCGTCCGCCGAAACCTTTGGCGCCTCATCGCCCTCACCCAGGTAGAACGACTTGAGCCAAGCCACCGCGTTTTGATCCCCAGCCGCAATATGGTCTAGACCCTGCTCCATCGAAGCCGTGAAATCGTAGTCCACAAGATTGCCAAAATGCTGCTCCAGTAGCCTCGTTACCGAGAACGCCAGCCAAGACGGAACCAGCGCCTGCCCGCGCTTAGTCACGTAACCGCGATCCGTAATCACCGAGATCGTTGCCGCGTACGTCGAGGGGCGGCCAATGCCGCGCTCTTCCATCGCCCGCACAAGCGAAGCCTCCGTGTAACGCGGCGGTGGCGTAGTCTCATGCCCCTCAGCAGATGCGCTCACCACGTCAACCAGTGCGCCCTCGCCCAACTTCGGCAAACGCTGATCTCCGGATTGCTTATCCGCGTAGCGCTCCGCGTCCCGGCCCTCCTCATACGCCGCCAAAAAACCGCGATGCGTGATTACCGTACCCGAAACTGAGGCCGTCACATCGTGCTCCCCGGAGGCGAGCGGGCCCACCTCGCTCATCGAAGGCGTGCGCATCCCAATCCGGAGCGTGTCCGTAGTGCCCGTAGCGTCCGTCATCTGCGAGGCCAGCGTGCGCTTCCAAATCAAATCGTAAAGGGCAAGCTGAGCTGAACTTAGCTTCGACGCAAGCTCAGCCGGAGTGCGGAAATGATTCCCCGCCGGACGGATAGCCTCATGAGCCTCCTGCGCACCCTTCGCCTTCTTCGCATAAACCCGCGCTGACGACGGCACCGAATCTGCCCCAAACATTTCGCGAGCCTGCGTCCGCGCCGCCGAAATGGCCTCCTTCGACAACGCCGTAGAATCCGTACGCATATACGTGATGTAACCGTTTTCGTACAGCGACTGGGCCGTGCGCATCGTGTCGCGCGAATTCCAACGCAGCTTGCGGCCGGCCTCCTGTTGCAACGTCGAGGTTGTAAACGGAGCAGCCGGGCGCCTCTTATACGGCTTTTGTTCAACCGACAAAATCTTCGCGCCACCCGTGCCCAGGCCGGAAAGCACATCCGCGAGCGCCTTAGCGGCGTCCTCGTTCAAGTGCAAAACCTCAAGCGGCTTCTTCAGTTGGCCGTCATCGCCAAAATCGCGGCCCTGCGCCACGCGCAATCCATCCACCTGACTAACCCGGGCGGTGAACTTACTATCGGCCTCGAACTCGGCCTCAATATCCCAATAATTAGCGGCAACGTGAGCCATGCGCTCGCGCTCACGATCAACCACCAGGCGCGTAGCCACAGACTGCACGCGGCCCGCCGATAGCCCGCGATTCACCTTGCGCCAAAGCACTGGGGAAACCTCGTAGCCAACCAAACGATCGAGGATGCGGCGCGTCTCTTGCGCATCAACCAGACGGGTATCAATATCGCGCGTATTCTCAAGCGCCGCCGTCACCGCGTCTTTCGTGATCTCATTGAACACCATCCGCTTAACCGGCACCTTCGGCTTCAAAACCTCCAAAAGGTGCCACGCGATGGCCTCACCCTCGCGGTCCTCATCCGTTGCGAGATAAAGTTCGTCGGCCTCTTTAAGCGCGCGGCGCAGCTGCGTAACCGTCTTCTTCTTGTCCGGATTCACCATGTAGTAGGGCGCAAAATCGTTTTCGACATCCACGGCGAACTTACCGAGCGGTCCCTTCTTCATGTCAGCAGGAAGTTCCGAAGGCTGTGGCAAATCACGAATGTGCCCAACCGAGGCTAAGACAGTAAAGTCAGGGCCAAGATAGTTAGCAATCGTCTTCGCCTTGGCTGGAGACTCCACAATAACGAGTTTGTTACCCGCCACTTTTTCCTCTTCCTTCCGCTGCGAGCGGATACGGATCATTCTCTATAAGCCGAACCCGAAACGCCGGTTACATACACTTTTGCACAAGTCTTATCACAGACGCCAACCAGAAAAACATATAAAACGCGTATCAGGCCCTCACCCGCTTCAACATACCAGCCCGCACAAGCAGCCCAAGCTGGCTGTACACATGTTCTGAGATCGCATCTCGATCCTCGTCCGTCAGCACGTGCAAAGCCGAAATGATCTGGCCAATCGCCAACTCCCCATCGCACGCGCCCAGCACCGCTGACATCCACGAGTTCAACTGGATTCGCCTGCCAAACCCGCCTCCTTGCGTCGCGATAATCACCTGCGGATCCGTGGCGCCCGGCTCGTAATGACGCTCTTCGCGCACATCGCTTTCCCGCACAAATACAGCATCTTCGGAAGTTTCTGGCGTTATCTCGAACCGGAAGATTTCGTTCATCGCGCTACTAACGTAGTCGCCCGAAGCGCTTTGAGAGGTCACCACCTGTTCACAGATAATCGAAGGCGCCTCTGGGCCGCGCTGCAGGGCCACCATGCCCAGCCCCACGGCTTCCACGCCCCGGCGCTCAAAATCCTGAATCCACAGGGCGAAGGCTTCCTCGTACTCGGCAGGGCTCTTCGCCAGTCGCGCGCCGTTATCGCGCATCCACATTTCCACATACTGAGCCGAATCCAACTGTTCGCGCTGCACCACCCAGCCGTTCAAACCCGCTGTTTCCAGCCAGGTTCGCGGATGCCGATCCCATTGCTCCGAGATCTCCCAGTTTCCTAGCAGCAGCGCGCGTCCGCCCACCTTCAAGTGATTCGCTGCGCCCGTCACAACCTCTTTCATCAAATCATCACCCGTGCGACCGCCGTCGCGATATTCCACGAGGCCGGCACTGCGCAGTGAATCCGGGGTGATCACAAACGGAGGGTTCGACATGATCAGATCGAACTGCTCACCCTCCACCGGGTCATACAAAGAACCCTCGCGGGCTTCGATGTCCAGCTCATTCAACGCGAAGTTAAAGCGGGCAAAATCAAGCGCGCGGCCCGACAAATCCGTTGCCACCACGCGATTAGCATGCATTGTGGCGTACATTGCCAGCACGCCACAGCCCGTTCCTAAATCCAGTACGCTATCCACCCGATCGCGCGGCGTCAGCTGTAAAAGTGTGCGCGTGGCGCCGCCGATTCCAAGCACGTGGTCGCGACGCGGTGCCATGCCGGTGAGGCCCTCACCCAAATCCGACGCAATCCACCAGTTGAACTCGGCCTTACCACTCACCGCCTCGTGCGGTTGCAACTGAACAAGGCCGCGCACCTTGCCCTCGCGTTCTTCCACAAGGCCCAAACGCACCAGACCGTCCACACCCACCGTCGGCAGTGCCCTACCCACCTCAGCGGTGGGAACCTCATCCCACAGCACGAACAGCCGCGCCAATACGCTCAGATCACCCTCGCCGCGACGAGCCGCCAGCAACGCTGGCACCCGCTCATTTCGAAGCAGAGCGTTAGCCGCTACCTCGCCAAACAAAGCGTTCACGTCGTCTACATAAAACCGGGCGGCAACGAGATCTTTTCGTAAACGGCGGATCAAATCTGGTTCAAGTAACAGAGCGGGCATTTTTATTTACTCAACCTTAATGTCATGTAATGAGCCACAATCATTGTTCCACAAAAGCGCAACATATCAACGAAACGAAAGCTAATTTGCAAATCAATCCATCTCCGCTTGTAAAATAGCGCGCCGGAGATATAGG
Source organism: Gleimia europaea ACS-120-V-Col10b (assembly GCF_000411155.1). Classification (GTDB taxonomy): domain Bacteria; phylum Actinomycetota; class Actinomycetes; order Actinomycetales; family Actinomycetaceae; genus Gleimia; species Gleimia europaea_B. The sequence goes on along the minus strand of NZ_KE150266.1, from coordinate 1,351,336 downwards.
TCTCACCGGCATGCGAGCGGATACAGCCTTCGGTAGAGTCGAAGTGTCGCAACGGAAAATCCGATGCAGTTATTGAAGTTGACACCGACCTTAACCAAGGAGTTGAACATGGCTGTCTACACCCTGCCAGAACTTGATTACGATTACGCGGCCCTCGAACCGCACATCTCGGCGCAGATCATGGAGTTACACCACTCCAAGCACCACGCAAACTACGTAGGGGGTGCAAACACCGCCCTCGAAAAGCTTGAAGAAGCACGCGAAAACGGTGACTTTGCCGCAATCAACCTGTGGGAAAAGAACCTGGCTTTCAACCTTGGTGGCCACGCGAACCACTCGGTTTTCTGGAAGAACATGACGCCAAACGGTCAGGGACGCCCCGCAGGTGAGCTCGCAGCGGCTATTGACGAGTACTTCGGTTCTTTCGAGAAGTTCCAAGCCCAGTTCGCCGCTGCGGCGCTTGGCCTGCAAGGTTCGGGCTGGGGCGTGCTCGCATACGACACGATCTCGGACCGCCTGGTCACTTACCAGCTGACCGATCAGCAGGGCAACATTCCGGTAGGCGTTGTGCCCCTCCTCATGCTCGACATGTGGGAGCACGCTTTCTACTTGGATTACAAGAACGTGAAGGCTGACTACGTGAAGGCATGGTGGAACGTCGTCAATTGGGAGGACGTTGCGAAGCGCTTCGACAACGCCCGCGCCAAGTTTGGTGACCTCCTGGTAGTTAACGCCTAAGCTAACCGCCGAGTAAAATTCATTTCGGCCCCGCTCCGCGATTTGGAGTGGGGCCGAAACTTTACCTCATTAACGAACCTCTATCCGATGTCGGCGAGGGCTTCTACCGGGGAGGCCTTCGCCGCCAGGCGAGCTGGCAGGATCGACGCCATTAGAGCGGCTATGAATGAGATCAAAGCGGCAACTGCAACCTGATCCCACGGGATAACTAGGTGGCGACTGGCTTCGCCAATAGGAAGCGCGTGCAGGCCAAGCGCTCCGTACCCGATTCCCATGGCTACGCCCACGAGGGTGGCCACGCCTGCGATGAGCACGGTCTCCCACGTGATCATGCGGCGCAGATCGCCCTTGGTCATACCGAGTGCTCGCACCATGGCATTCTCCCGCCGGCGTTCAACCACGGACAGGGCAAGCGTGTTGGTAACGCCCACAAGAGCCACTAGCACTGACACGGCCAGCATGACGACGGTTGCAATCAGCATCGACTTGATTGCCAGCACCATGGCCGCGCGCTCCAACGCGCTTCCGCCTACCTGGGGAGACTGGACTTTATCCGTGAGGTTGTTCCTCGTCTCCAGCACCTGTGAGATGGAGAGCCCGTCTTTTATCCTCACAAATGCCACGGACGTGTTCACTGCCTCATCGGCGTACATCGAGCGCACAGCCTCAAAGTCCTTCGAAGACAGCGTGTAGTCCGGTGTGCGCGCAGCCTGCACCGCGAACGTCATCGACTTATCTCCCGATGTGAGCTGTTTGGTTCCCTCGTCCGGGTCATACAACCATCCGGTTACCCCGATGGTTCCTTCAGGCGGCGGCGTAACATTCGTATGCGCAACCTTCGAGAGGTCTGCGGCCTCGTTTATCTGCATATAACCGTTGCCCATCGGATCATTCTCATCCCCGGCTGGCAGACGAAGCGCCTTGGTAACCACAAGCGCGGTAACATTTTCGGTTTTATTGATGGCTGTGATTTCCGCATCCGTCAAGGGACGGCTCTCTTCGGTGCTGACAATCAGGTCAATCGGACGCTTTTCGTCAATCTCCGTCAAGATGGAAGTTTCCACCGATTTTGCACCGACAATCATCATGGTCACCAGCGTGATTCCAAGAACGAGAGCGGTTCCGGTAGCTCCGGTACGAGCGGGGTTGCGCCAAGTGTTTTCTCCAGCCATTTGGAAGGTGACGCTGTTCTTTCCAACAAGTTTCCCAATGCCGCGCGTAATGTATGGCATCAGCCAGGTTAGGAGCATGAGGGCGCCAATGAAGCTGACCACGCCGCCGAGGAATGCGATGCCGAATTGGGCTGGTTCTTCGCCGAAGTCGGGGCTCATTGTAGCGATGGTTATGCATGCGAGGCCGACACCGGTGATTACGATGCCGAAGATCAGGCGGGTGAGCCGCTTGCTTCTTTGCACTGCCGCACTGTCAACCGGTTCCAGTGCAACCATTGGCGAAAGGCTTCCGGCTTGGAAGGCAGGGCGAATACCCGCGATAAGGGTTATGAGCACGCCAATAGCGAAGGCTGCAACGTAGCCCCACAGCGGTATGGCTAAAAACGCGTCCGCCCACTCGGGAACGATCTTGGTGAACTTGTTTAGAAGCGTTGCGCTAACTGCGCCGAGTAGCAAGCCGACGATCGAGGAGAGCACGCCAACGATCAGGTTTTCTTTAATCATGAGGCCGCGAATCTGCCGAGCATCCGCGCCAATAGCTCGCAGAAGAGCAAGTTCTCGCTTCCGCTGCGCCAACATCACCTGGAAAGTAGTTGAAATAACGATGATGGCGGTAACGGCTGCAATACCAGGGAAAACCAGGACTACCGCAAGCACGGCAGGCATGCCCTCCGCGATGAACTCCATCTGCTTTTCAACGTATTTTCCGGATGACAAAACGATCTTGTCGGTATCTAGATCCGGCAGAAGCTTGTGGGCTTCTGCGCGCACGTACTCAACGGCAGCATCGCCCTTCTTTCCATCGACGTTAAAGACAACCTCCAACACGTCGGCATCTTCGTAAAGCTTCGGTATTTGGCCGGCGGCATACAGGATGCTTGGCGCCGAGTTAATCCCGTTCTCCACTTCAGTGAAGCCGGAGATCTTGAACTCGCGGTCTATCCCAGTCATTTTGACCTTGCTGCCCACTTTCACGGACAGGTTGGCTTTCACAAACTCGGGAAGCGCCACTTCATCTGACGCGGCTGGTAGCTTACCTTCGGCTAGTTTCGGGTTTCCAAACGGTTCGGGTCGCACCTGCGCGATTCTGAGAAAACCGCTATCGGCCCCGCCGGGAACGGTCACTTCTTCAATGCCAACATATATTGGTTCGCCGTGAACTTTTGGATCGTTTTTGAGGTGTTCCCAGATTTTGTCGGTCGGATTTTGCACGGAGTCGTCAAGGTTCTCATACACGACGTCGCTTATGATGCCATCCGCACCGATCACATTCGATGCGACCGAGGCTTTAGCAGAGTATTGAAGCGCTCCAGCTAGTCCGAATGCGGTGAGTATGAACGCCACTGCGAGCGCCACGGCGATTACTGTCGCCCGGTAACGTGAGCCGTGCGACTTCATGTTTGCGGATAGTAGGCCTTTCACCGGGTCACATCTCCAATCTTTTCGGGCGTGGGCTGCGCGATGTCAGCAACGATTCGCCCGTCTCGTACAACCAGTGTGCGATCCGCGATTGAGGCGGCGTTCACGTCGTGGGTGACCATGATTACGGTTTGTCCAAGGTGGTCTACGGCGCTACGAAGCATGTTGAGAACTTCGGCGGAAGCCGCAGAGTCCAAGTTACCGGTTGGCTCATCGGCTACGAGAACGGCTGGGCGGGACAGGAGTGCGCGAGCAACGGCTAGGCGTTGCTGTTGGCCGCCGGAAAGCTCGTGGGGTTTGTGCGCGAGGCGATCCTCGAGCTGCAGGTTCCGCACGATTTGGTTCATCCACTGTTTATCAACGCGTTTGCCTGCCAACCGCATGGGAAGGGTAAGGTTTGCTTCCGCATCGATAGTGGGGACGAGGTTGAAAGCTTGGAAAACGAATCCGATGTTGTCGCGCCTGAAGTGGGTTAGTACACGGTCATTCATACTGGTGATTTCGCGCCCGGCAATGGTGACAGTACCTCGCGTTACGGAATCGAGGCCGGCCAGCGAATGCAGGAGCGTTGATTTTCCTGATCCGGATGGGCCCATGATGGAGGTGAACTCGCCCTCAAAAATGTCGAGATCCACGTTATCGAGGGCAACCACCCGCACATCGTCTTTGCCATAGATTTTTGTAATGGAACGTAGCTGCACGATCGGCGTGCGTTGACTACTTGCGTGCCTTGCAACTGGCATTGTGCTGACGGACATTATTTCCTCTTTCGATAGGTTCAAATCGTTGTTTCCAAACTATCGACAGCTACCTTTGCGTGTTATCCGGTAACACCCTGGTTTATCCCTGAGTGTTTAAGCCTCATAAATCCGCCAGATTTTGGTAAAAAATCAGGGTGATCCCCGATGGTTTTACACCCCCTGTTGCTCTCATAATGGAAGTACGAAAAACCTAGTGGTTGGAGGAAATCATGGCACCACGTCTTTACCGTTCGCGCACGGACCGCTACATCGGTGGCGTGTGCGGTGGCCTGGCCAGGACTTACAACTGGGATCCCACTCTTGTGCGTATTGTTGCGCTACTGCTAATTCTGGGCATGGGTTCGGGCCTGCTTGTATATCTGATTTTGTGGGCGATTGTCCCGCTTGAACCGATGTACTGATACCTCTTTATCTGCTCTTCTCGTTCCGTTTGCAAGGGTGTGGCGCTCCGTAGGGGCCCACACCCTTGTTCTGTCATTGGCGGGTGCACGCTCTAAAGCACAACTAGCTATCCAGATTGATTTCGTTGTTTAATTAGGGAGTAACCCACTTTTCATTGAGGTAAATATCCATGCCGAGTGACCGCGTCCAAAGGGCGACAAATACGATTCTTGACGCAATAGTTTCAAAGAAATTCAAAGTCGGAGAAGCCCTACCACCTGAAATTGAGCTTGCGGAATGGTTGCAAGTAGCGCGCCCAACGATGCGCGAAGCCGTTCGCACGCTTACTGAACGCGGCGTGTTGAACGTGGTACACGGGCGCGGAACGTTTGTGGTTGACCCAGCGGAATGGACGGATCTCAGCTCGATTATTTGGTGGATTTCGCAAACGTCATCTCCCAAAGAACTAGGCATGTACCTTTCTGAAGTTCGCCGAATGCTGGAGGTCGGCGCGTGCGGCTTAGCCGCCGAACGCCGAGGTGATGCCGATATAGAACGTCTGCGACAAAAACTCGTCGATTACGATGCCGCCAGCGATGCGGGAGATATCGAGGCAGCTACCCGCGCCGATCTCGAGTTTCATCAAGCGATTTTGAGCGCCTCTAAAAACCCGTTCCTGGCTTCGATCATGACTCCGCTTTCCACCGCGCTACACGATTCTAGGCTTCTCACAACCTCTGTTCCGCAGATTCGTGCGCGAGCTAGGCATCACCATTTTGAGATTTTGGAGGCCATCGAACAATCCGATGCGCAAAAGGCAAAAGATGCTATGCGAGCGCACATGACTCAAACGAGTTCGGACATTGAAACGCACCTATCGGATTAGTCCGGTAGAGGCCAGTTAGATCACGCTGCACGCAACCCGCTCCCTGCTTTCGCACGCGAGGCGGGCTAATCGCGCTCCTCATCTGACTGTGGCGGCAAGCCTAATCCGTTGAAACCTTGACACCACACTCATGTAAACATATTCTTAAACGAACTTAGACCTCTGACCTCTAAGGGCTATAGGTTTTCAACAAAGGAGTTGTTGCATGACAAAGACGTTATCTGAGCTAACTGCAGCACACGCATCCGCTGTAAAGGTTGCCGCGCAACGAGTGCGTGAAGAAAATGCTCGGACGTCTCCGCCCGTGCTCGTGGTGCTCGACGACGACCCAACAGGCACGCAATCCGTATCGGACTTGCCCGTACTCACCTCGTGGCAGCCCGAAGATCTCGAATGGGGTTTCAGCACGGGCAAACCCGCGATTTACGTGATGACAAACTCCCGCTCCCTATCTCCTGAAGATGCGGAGCAGATAAATCGCGAAGTGGTGGAGTCGGCTTACGAGGCGATCAAGAAACACGATGGCTTGGAGATCACTTTCGTATCGCGCTCCGATTCAACGCTACGCGGCCACTTCCCTCTTGAGCCAAACACTCTTGCCGACGCTATGAAAGAACAGACGGGACGCGACGTTGACGGCATTGTTGTTCTTCCTGCGTTCGCAGATGCCGGCCGGATTACGGTGGACGGGATCCACTATGCGGGCTCTGAAGCTAAGGGTTTCACACCCGTAGGTGAAACCGAGTTTGCTAAAGATGCGACGTTCGGTTTTAACTCCTCGGCCTTGGCCGAATGGATCGAAGAAAAGACAGGTGGATCTACGAGGGCCAGCGACGTCATTGCAATCGACTTAACGACACTTCGAACCGATCTGGGCGCTGTGGTCGAAAAGTTGCGTAGCGCAAGAAACAGGCAGCCGATCATTTGTGATTCAGTCACCGAAGACGATCTCCGCCTCCTTTCGCTTGCACTAAATCAGGCAGAAGCGGCCGGCTCAACTTTCCTATACCGAGTTGGCCCCCCATTTGTTAGGGCACGTATCGGCCAAGATCCTAAGGCTCCCCTATCAACAGAAGAGGTGGAAGAGTCCCGACAGGGGCGAAGCACTGTGCGAGGCGGGCTAATTGTGATCGGCAGCCACGTAGATCTAACTACTCGCCAGTTGAACTATCTGCGCGACAACGTTGAACTCGAAGAATATGAAATCGACGTTCAAAAGATTCTCGATGCTAACGCTAGAGATTCTCATATCGAAGCCATCGTAAATAGCGCAGTCTCCGGCTTGGAAAACGGTCACGTTGTTGTACGAACATCGCGCAAACTGGTGCGCGGTCACGATGGTGCTTCATCACTCGAAATCTCCCGACGGGTGTCCGCAGCAGTTGTTGATGTGGTGCGCGGAATTGTTGGACGCACTACCCCGCGATTTGTGATTGCTAAGGGTGGGATCACTTCATCTGACGTGGCTTCGAAGGGGCTGGGCATCAAACGCGCAACAGTTATTGGCCCTATGCTTCCGGGAATTGTGTCACTTTGGAGCGGAGAGAACGATCCTGCTAGGGGCATCCCTTACATCGTATTCGCGGGAAATGTTGGCGACGAAACGTCGCTCGCCGCGGTAGTAGAAAAACTCTCTAACTAATGTTTTATCGATCAAAGGAGATCAATATGTCTAATAAAATTGCTGTTCTTGGACTTGGAGCTATGGGCCTACCGATGGCTACCAACCTGAGCAAGAAGTTCGTAGTTACCGGTTTTGATCCCGTTGCCGAGCGCAGCGCACTGGCTACAGATGCAGGCATTACCGCGTTTTCATCAGCGCGCGAGGCAGCGCAGGGCGCTGATTTTGTCGTATTAGCTGTACGTAACCAGGCACAACTTGATAACGCTCTGTACGGCGAGGACGGTGTGGTGGCAGTTTTGAACGAAGGCGCCACTATCATCTTGACCTCAACTGTCGGTGTCGAGGTGGCCGCTAACGCACAGGCACCGCTCATGGAAAAAGGCATTGGCCTAGTTGACGCGCCAGTGTCGGGAGGCCCGGTGCGAGCAGGTGAAGGCGACCTTCTCGTAGTTGTTGGGGCCCTGCCCGAAGTGTATGAGAGGGCTCTACCGGTACTTGAAGAGATGGCCGGCACTCTTGTTAAAGTCGGAGACGAGGCCGGTAAGGGACAGGCCATGAAAACTGTGAACCAGCTACTTTGCGGCGTTCACATCGCAGCTGCGGGCGAGGCACTTGCACTCGCAAGAAAGCTTGAGCTTGACGTTCCGCAGGCACTCCATGCCCTCATGTCGGGCGCGGCAGCGTCGTTTATGCTCGGAGACCGCGGAGAGCGGATGCTACGAGCTTACGAAGACGAGGACGTTGAGGTTAAGTCGCGCCTGGATATCTTCGTGAAGGACATGGGTATTGTTACTGATGCCGCCAAATCTGTAGGTTTAGCAGTTCCGGTAGCGGCTGCCGCGCAACAGGAATACCTCATCGGGGTGGCGCAGGGCATGGCCGCGAAAGATGATTCATCCGTAATACGCGTTGTAGCGCCGGAGGCGTAAATGTCGGCCGGAATGCTCTTATTCATTGCCGCTGTAGCGGTCGCAGTACTTCTTTTCCTTGTTATCAAAGTGAAGATGTCTGCATTTGTGGGCCTGCTACTGGTTTCCCTTGGAACAGCACTGGTAACAGGGATTCCGATCAGTGAAGTCGTCCCAACCATGGTCGAAGGCATGGGCAAAACTTTGGGAAACGTCATGATCATCGTCGGTCTTGGCGCCATGCTCGGAAGACTTATTGAAGTGGCTGGTGGAGCCGAGTCGCTCGCTACCTACTTCACAAATAAGTTGGGGCATACTCGCATTGTTGGAGCAGTTACGATAGCCGCATTCATTCTCGGAATTCCGGTGTTCTTCGATGTGGGATTCATTATCCTGGCCCCAATCGTTTTTGGTTTTGCAAAAGTAGCTAAAATCAATCCTTTGAAGATCGGCCTGCCCGTGGGTGCAGTAATGCTTACAGTACACGTAGCATTGCCGCCACATCCAGGCCCGGTTGCAGCAGCTGAAATCCTGGGTGTAGACCCTGGACGCATGATCATGTTGGCGCTTCCAATTACAGCCGTCACGGCAGTTATCGGATTCTTTGCAGCCAAGCTGATAGACACTGACAAGTCGCGATAGGCCCCAGCCCCGCTTCTGCGTTCCTGACACAGAACGAACCCGCTGGTGGGGATATTACGGACACTAAACAGAAGGTAAAAGCGCCCAGTGCCCTAACTATTACCGCGTTGATTCTGCTTCCGATTTTGCAGATCATGGTAGGAACCGTTGGCACTATGCAAACGGAAACAGGTACTCGGGCAAACGATATCTTCTCCTTCGTGGGCGCGTCTGCGTTCGCTCTTCTTATCGCAGTGCTCGTTGCTTACCTAGTACTTGGAAACCAGCAGAAATGGAGTCTTGAGGAGCGCGGTTCAATCCTTGACTCAGCACTGCCGTCGGTAGCTGTTATTGTGTTCGTGACCGGAGCAGGAGGCGTTTTCGCAAATGTTCTCGTTCATTCAGGAATTGGAGATGCTCTTTCAAGCGCGTTGATAGCGACGCACATTCCGATTATCGTAATGGGATATGTAATCGCCTTAGCCCTTCGCGCCTCACAGGGTTCAGCGACCGTAGCGATCCTGACTTCGGCTGGTTTGCTGGCCGCACCTATGGCAGCCGCAGGTTACACACCTGTGCAAGCAACTTTGATTACCACCGCGATGTGTTTTGGCGGCCTCGGACTATCTCATATCAATGATTCCGGATTCTGGATCGTAACAAAGTATTTAGGGTTGACAGTCAAAGATGGAATCAAGAGCTGGACTTTGCTCACCACCATTTTCAGTCTCGTTGGTTTCCTGCTCACAACCGGTATCTTTGCCATCGTTTCCTAAAACAAACCAACTCAATAATTAGAAAAGTTTAGGCTCTCAACCGTTGGGTTGAGAGCCTAAGCCTATTGTCGCGTGACTAGATCTTGGTTGGTTCGATCCTCCACACTTCGTTCGCATAGTCGCGAATGGTGCGGTCAGAAGAGAATCGGCCAGACTCGGTAATGTTCTTCCAAGTCATTGCTGCCCACTTCTTGCGGTCCGCGTAGTCCTTAGCCATTTGGTCGCGCACCTTGCGGTAGTCCTCAAAGTCGCCGAGCAGGTAGTACATGTCGGCCGGTTCGTAGCCGTTGGTGTTGAGGAGTGACCAGCGTAGGTCATGGAACATGCCGGTGCCACCGTCGTCCAAGGTGCCGTCCGTGAATGCATCGAGGACGCGACGCAAGCCCGGAACGGTTTCATACTGGTGGCGCGGGTCGTAAGTGCGGCGAAGCTCAGGAAGTTCCTCTTCACGAGCACCGAAAATGTAGGCGTTGTCGTAGCCAACAGAATCCACGATCTCCACGTTGGCACCGTCAAGCGTGCCGAGGGTGAGGGCGCCGTTCATCATGAACTTCATGTTCGACGTTCCGGACGCTTCCTTACCCGCAGTAGAGATCTGCTCTGAAACATCCGCCGCCGGGATGATCTTCTCGGCAGGCGAAACGTTGTAGTTCTCAACAAATACGACCTTCAGAACCTTCGAAACTTCAGGGTCGTTGTTGACCAGGCGGCCAACTTCGTTAATCAGCTTAATGATCGCCTTAGCACGCACGTAGCCTGGCGCTGCCTTCGCTCCGAAAATGAACACGCGCGGCGGAATATCTGCCTGCGGGTCATCCTTTAGGCGGAAGTACAGGTCAAGCACGTACATGATGTTCAGCAACTGACGCTTGTACTCGTGGAGGCGCTTGATCTGGACGTCGAAGATAGCCTCCGGATCAATGTCAATGCCCTGGCGGTTCTTGATCCACTTCGCGAAATCAACCTTATTCGCGTGCTTAATTTCGTTCAGACGATCATAGATTTCTTCGTTGCCAGCATCCACGTAGTTCTTCAGTACGTCGAGATCACGCACCCATTCGTCTCCGCCAGTCACTTCGGTGAGGAGGGCAGCTAGGCGCGGGTTGCACTGGTTTAGCCAGCGACGCGGCGTTACACCGTTAGTCTTGTTGTTGAACTTTTCTGGCCAAATGTCATGCCATTCGCCAAGCGTTTCGCGCTTGATGATTTCCGTGTGGAGGGCGGCAACACCGTTGATGGAGTAGGACGCGTAACACGCGATCCACGCCATGTGCACAACACCGTTAGATACGGGAGCCATGTAGTTGATTCGGCCGTCGTCGAGGCCAAGTTCCTTCATCTCCATGCGGAAGCGGCGATCGATTTCCCAAACGATCTCCATAATGCGCGGGAACAGGCGATCAAAGATCGAAATCTCCCAAGTCTCCAACGCTTCAGCGAGGACCGTGTGGTTGGTGTAGGCGAACGTCTTGGAGACGATCTTCCAGGCTTCAGCCCAACCAAGGCCGTGCTCGTCCATTAGTAGACGCATGAGCTCTGGAATGGCGAGCACCGGGTGCGTGTCATTCAGCTGCACGCAGTTGTACTCCGCGAAGTTCTCAAACGTGCCGTGCACTTCCAGGTGGTTCTCAACGATTTCCTGCAGCGAAGCAGAGACGAAGAAGTACTGCTGGCGTACGCGCAAAACCTTGCCTTCGTATGTGGTGTCGTTCGGGTAGAGAACGCGGGAGATGTCATGGGTGCGCTCGCGATCCACAATGGCGTCCGTGAAGCGTTGCGAGTTGAACGCGTCGTAGTCGAACTCTTCCATCGGCTCGGCCTTCCACAGGCGGAGCGTGCCAACGTTCTTCGTACCGTAGCCGGTAATAGGCATGTCGTACGGAACAGCCCTTACCTTAAGGTCAGCGTAGTCAACAATGCGCATTTCTTCTTCGTGGCGGATGACTAGCGGGTATCCCTCTTCCATCCAGGAGTCGGGGTGCTCGGTCTGGAAACCATTGCGGAACTCTTGCTTGAAAAGGCCGTAGCGGTACAGGATTCCGTAGCCAACTGCTGGCAGATCCTGCGTTGCGCAAGAATCCAGGAAGCAAGCTGCAAGGCGTCCGAGGCCACCATTTCCGAGGGCCGCGTCGGGCTCCTCTTCAAGAATCTGCGCAAGATCGTGACCAAATGCCTCTGCAGCCTCTTTTGCCTCATCTACAAGACCAAGGTTAAGGAGGTTGTTGAGGAGGGCACGGCCCATGAGGAACTCAGCGGAGAAGTAGTGCTGGCGCCGACCCTTGCGGTAGAGCTCCTTGGTTGCGTACCAGTTGTCGGCGATCTGGTCTACCACTGATGCGGATAGTCCTTGCCAGAACTCCATCGGAGTTGAAACTGCCGGGGGCCGTCCAGAGACGGCGCGAACCGCTCCAGCGGATGCCGTCGTAAAGTCGGTCATTCGTTATCCTTCCAAAGTGAACAGACTCGCCAAACCATTTCAGCCAAGCGAGCTTGAACATCGTCGCTAGTTTATCGAGATGCCGTCCGTTGCTCGAATTCGCCAATGCAAGAACGCCCCGTTTTGTGCGCAAAGACACCTGTTTGTCGCTTTCCGGTCAGCATTCAGCTACCAGCGCACAGTTTGGCGTTTCCTCAACCAGGTTGCGGCCGTAATCTGTCCCCTCGCAAATCGAATTTTCGATTCACAAGGACGCATTTACGGCGGAAAGCAGGGGGCATAGAACATATTGAATTATGATGGCCGAAAATATCGCATCTTAAAACTCATAGACGACGCGAGACAACAAAGTCGCAAACACGAAAACCCCCGACACATGCGGACACATGTCGGGGGGGCATCACACGGCGGTAGCGGTGGGATTTGAACCCACGGTGGCTATTAACCACACAGCATTTCGAGTGCTGCACCTTCGGCCGCTCGGACACGCTACCTTCGGACTTTCGTCCGGCCCTCATACTACATGGTGCGGCGCGTTGAGAAAAACCCGCGGAGTTGAATTTCGCATTCCGTGCGCAAAATCTCGGGAATTACCTCTACTTGATGATTGAGGCGCGAATCGCGAACCACGTCCCGGATTGATCCCGCAGCTCCTGTTTTTGGATCCCACGCGCCCATCACGAGGCGTTTTATGCGCGCATTCACGATCGCTCCAGCGCACATAGTGCACGGCTCGAGAGTGACAACCAGAGTAAGGTCGTCCAGACGCCACGTGCCACGCTGTTTCGCAGCGTCGCGGAGCGCACTGATTTCGGCATGGCCAACCGGGTCAGCTTCCGCTTCGCGGGTGTTCCACCCCTCCCCCAGGATCGTGCCCCATTCGTCGATAACAACAGCCCCAACAGGTACGTCTCCCCCGGCTCGCGCGCGATCGGCCAAGTAGAGGGCGCGTCCCATCGCATGTTCGTAGATGGATTTCATTTCCGAGGGTACTGGCGGGTTTTTGTACCCTGCGGGTGGTGTAACGGCCTCAGTACGCACCTCTTGCAGATCCATCTGTGCTTTCATGGCAGCCCGCTGGGCAACTTGTGCAAGGTGTGCTTTGAGATTTTTAGTGCCGTGTATCTCTACCCGCTTCGGAAACGAATGATCAGCCATAATGCTAGATTTTAGCCGACTATTTTCTAGGATTGCTACAAAGATTAACTTCCGCGTACCTGGTCAGGGTACGGTATAAGCATGCGTTTACATGTTGCTGAACACCCCCTCATTGCTCACAAATTGACTGTTCTGCGTGACGAGAGGACGCCATCTGCGACGTTCCGTCTGCTTGCTGACGAACTCGTTACGCTTCTGGCCTATGAAGGCACTCGCGACGTTCTAGTTGAGGATGTCGAAATTACAACTCCAGTTACTAAGACTGTTGGTAAGCAGATTGCAGGCCCGCGTCCGCTAGTTGTGCCTATCCTGCGTGCCGGTTTGGGCATGCTTGAGGGTATGACGCGGATGCTTCCAACCGCTGAGGTTGGTTTCCTTGGAATGAAGCGTGACCATGAGACGCTTGAGGTTGAAACTTACGCAAATCGTCTGCCCGATGACCTATCGGGGCGTCAGTGTTTCATTTTGGATCCGATGTTGGCGACCGGCCACACTATGGTTGCGGCTATCAACTACTTGCTTGACCATGGTGCGCGGGACGTGACTTGTTTGTGTCTGCTGGCAGCTCCGGAAGGTTTGGAGACCGTGCAGGAGGCCATTGGTGGTCGCGCTAATGTGCAGATCGTAACCGCAGCTGTGGATGAGTGCTTGAACGAGAACGCTTACATTGTTCCCGGCTTGGGTGATGCGGGCGACCGCCTGTACGGAGTTTTGGACTAATCGTTTCTTCTTGAAATAGGGGTTGGGCCCGGATCGTTCGATCCGGGCCCAACCCCTACCTATTCAGCTAGTTTCTCTCGCGTTGTTAGAACGCGGGGATAACGGAGCCATCGGTCCAAGTGTCCTTGATGAACTGTGCAACTTCTGGTGAGTGCAGGAGCTTGTCGAGGGTCTGGATGGCCTCATTGTTGTCATCTTCGGAGCGCCATACGAGGACGTTGACGGCCGGGGAACCTTCCGGATTCTCTACGAGGAGTGCGTCCTTTGCGGAGGACAGGCCACCCTCTTCGGCGTAGTTACCATTGATGACCGCGATATCTACGTCCTGGAGGGAACGCACGAGCTGCGGGCCCTCAACCTCAACGAACTCCACGTTCTTTAGCTTCTCGACGTTGAAGATCGTTGCATCTTCACCTTCGGGAACCTTAACGATGCCAGCGACTGCAAGCAGATCAAGGGCGCGGCCCTGATTGGCAGTGTCGTTGATGATGCCGACCTTTGCGCCGTCCTTGAGGTCGTCTAGCTTCTCAATCTTGTTGGAGTAAACCGCGAGGGGCTCCAAGTGGATGCCTTCGCCGTGCGAGAAGTCAACGCCTAGTTCCTTCTTCTGTCCCTCAAGGTAGGGCACGGTCTGGTAGAAGTTAGCGTCGATATCGCCGGACTTGAGGGCTTGGTTAGGGATGATGTAGTCGGTGTATTCAACGATGTTTATATCGATCCCTGCGTCAGCGGCTAGCTCATCCTTAACGAACTTTAGGATGCGCGCGTGAGGCGCGGGGGAAGCTCCAACCGTAAGGGTGGTGACGCCCTGCTCGGAAGCCGCCTGGCTTTCGGAGTTGGTTTCGCCACCGGAGGAGGAGCATCCTGCGAGGGTTAGAGCTAGAGCAGCTGCTGCTGCGGCAAATACACGAGTCTTACGCATTGTGATCAAGTCTTTCTGTGTTCAAGTTTGAAATGTGTTGGAGTGCTGGCAAAAGTATTGCCCCGGTGTCCAGGATTGTTATCCCGGCTGGTGGAGAGCTCAGCGGTGATCCACCAGCCGGCTCAGCATGTCTCCAACAACTTGGACTATTTGAACGATGATTACGATTCCCACCACAGAAACCAACATGACGTCTCCTTGGAATCGGTTATAACCGTAGTTCATTGCGAGTTGGCCAAGGCCTCCGCCACCTAGTACACCCGCGATCGCCGAGTATCCGATGAGGGTAACTGCGAGAACTGTTACGGAGTCAATGAGGGCAGGTAGGGCTTCGCGTACCTGCACGCCGAACATGATTTCCCACCTGCTGGCGCCCATCATGTGGGCAGCTTCGATTTTGCCGGCGCTCACGCCGCGCACGTTCGTTTCTACGAGGCGGGCGAAGAACGGGATGGCGCCTACGCTGAGCGGTACCACTGCGGCCTTCCAGCCGAGGGTGGTGCCTACAACGAAGCGAGTGAAGGGGAGGATCGCGATTAGCAGGATGATGAAGGGGATTGACCTGCCAACGTTAACGATGAATCCGAGTATTTGGTTCGCTACCCGGTTTGGCGTGAGGCCACCACGGGCTGTGGATACGAGGAATAGGCCGAGCGGGGTTCCAAT
Organism: Gleimia europaea ACS-120-V-Col10b; assembly: GCF_000411155.1. GTDB lineage: Bacteria > Actinomycetota > Actinomycetes > Actinomycetales > Actinomycetaceae > Gleimia > Gleimia europaea_B. The sequence continues at coordinate 1,336,147 of NZ_KE150266.1, read as the reverse complement.
CACCACGGTGATTACGGTTGCCCACGCGGTCATCGCAAGTGTTTGCCATACGGATGGCCAGAACGCCTCTTTAATGGCGGGGTTATCCAACCATTGGCCGTCAGCGGCGAGGGCGACTAGCGCTGTTGCTACGCTCATGATCGCACCTCCGCTGCTACATCGTTTTGTTCCAAAGTCTCCATGATTTGCTTTAAGTGCATGGTGGGCACGGTTAAAGCAAGGCGTCCTACTTGGACGTTAGACAGGGTTTCAAATGTTCCTGCCGCTACGTCGCCACCCATTCGCGATGCCATTGCCAGGACGGTGGCTCCGGTTGGGACGCCGGGAGTTGACGTGAACATGACGTCAAGGATCGTTGAGTTGGCGTCTGTGATGGTTTCGTCCACGGACGGCATGGGGACGAGTTCGCGCGCAAGTTTCGATTTGGGGTTTGCCACGATTTGGCGGACAGTACCAGATTCGAGGATCTGCCCGTGTTCAAGCATGGTTGCGGAATCACAAATGTCACGCACCACGCCCATTTCGTGGGTGATGATAACGATAGTTACGCCAACTTCGTCCCTGATTTGTTGCAGGAGCGCCAGGATTTGGCGCGTGGTTTCAGAGTCGAGAGCGGAGGTTGGTTCGTCGCACAGTAGTACAGCTGGTTTGGTGGCGAGGGCACGCGCAATGCCTACGCGCTGCTGCTGTCCGCCCGAAAGTTGGGAGGGGTAGGAGCCGGCACGGTTTTCAAGGCCGACAACCTTTAGTAGTTCGATTGCTCGCTCAAGGCGCTCTTTTTTAGGTACCCCCGCGATTTTTAGGGGGTACTCGATATTTTCGAGGGCGGTGCGCGAGTCCATTAGGTTCGCGGCTTGGAAGACCATGCCGATCTTGCGGCGTGCTTTGCGAAGTGCCGAGTGGCCGAGGCCGGATAGGTCTGTTCCGTCGAGGTAGACGGAGCCGTCGGTGGGCTGTTCAAGCCCGGTGAGGCAACGGATCAGGGTTGATTTGCCCGCGCCAGATTGACCGACGATGCCATGGATTTCACCGGTGTTGACGGTCAGGTTTACGTCGCTGAGGGCGCGCACTTCATTTCCGCCGCGCAGAACATACGTTTTGGAGAGGTTTTCGAGCTTGATCATTGGCTGGCTCATGTCCCCTCCTTCATTCGCGATGATCTTGAACGTGTTACCGATTCTAGGACGACTCGCCCCCACCCCCGTCTTTGTGTCCACCTTTTGGCGCGAGGTCTACCTCACATCCCACTGATTGTAAGGCCCAAGAGGGCACTGGCAACGCTGGCGAGGAGGCCAAATGCGGCTGTGAGCACGCCCGATGTGATGCTCGCTTTGCGGGCATCAGGCCGGGTGAGAACGTTGAGCGCGTCGACCATCGCGGTGGAAAAGGTGGTCCACCCTCCCAGTAGGCCGGTGCCGATGATGAGCCAGGTTTCGGCGCTGAGGTGTGCAACGAGTAGGCCGGCGAGGAAAGACCCGATGATGTTGATGGTGATGATGGGCCAGGCGGGGGCACTGCGATGGATCACGCCGGCGTCGGGTTTGACGGGAATGAGGCCGCGCCGTTTCATTAGGTTTTGCAGGGCGATGTCAGTGCGGTAGCGCGCGTAGGCGCCGAGGCCGCCAGCGAGGGCAAGGTAGAGCCAGGTCATGCATGCACCCCTTTGGCGGTGCGGTCTTTCGCAACGAGGGTTCCGAGCCACGCGCCTGTGATGCCAGCAAGGATGATGAGGGCGCCCGCGCCTAATGCAAGGGCAAGGTTAGTGCCGCGCGCAATAGCGAGGGCGAAGGCGGAGTAGGTGGTGAAAGCTCCGAGAAATCCAGTGCCGGCAAAGATTTTGATGCGATCCCATAGCGGGTGCATGCCGCGTCGCAGGCTCCAGGTGGTGATAAGGCCGCCCATGAGGAACGCGCCAAGTACATTCACAAAGACAGTAGAGACGTTGATCCCTGCGAAAGTGTTTGCGATGAGGCTGTCGGTAAGGGCGCGCGCAAGGGTTCCCAGTGCTGCTCCAAGGAACACGAGGAGGCCGGGTTTTATCTCGTACATGTTGTCTCCGCTTGCTGTGGTTGGGGCCGCCGCCAGTCTACTCTTAGTGGTGGGCAAGTTTTTGGGGAGGTTCGCGGTCATGTCTTGTTGTGAGTTGCCCGGCGAGGCGCGTTCTCGGCTGTGGTCGAATCCGAAAACGGTGTGGGCGGCGCTGGCGTTTTTCGGTTTCTTTTTGGCGCTGTTTTCAACCGGGTCTTTCACTGCTGACGCGATGGCGAAGCCGGGTTATTTGATGTTTGCATCGGTGGTGGCGATGGCGTTATTCGCGGCTCCCGTAGCACATCGGGAGTGGGCGTTTGGACGTGATTCGACAGCGTTGCTAGTGGCGTTGGGTTGGCTGGTGGCAACGGTTGTGTTTGTGCGCGCGTTTGCTCCGGTTGCGCGTTTGGATGTGGTGACGGTTGGCTTGCCTCGCCCTCTTTTGGCGTTGCTGGGAGTGGCCGCAGTGGTGATGGCGTTTCGGGCGTCTAATGCGCGTTGGCCGAGGGCTCCACGCGGCGATGAGGCATGGCGGGCGCAACTTTCCGCGTTGTTGTCTCGGTATTATTCGTGGCCGGATGAGGCAGTGAGGCAGGCGGTAGAGGCTACGACCGCGAGCGCAGGTGAAGCTGGGTTGCCGTTGCAAGAGGCGCTTGGCGACCCTTGGCAGGTGGCGACTGAGTTTGTGTTGAAGAGCCCGGATAATGCGCGCCCGAATGTGCGGATCCTGGTGGTGGCTGGCGTGGGATTTGTGGCGCTGTCGGTGGCTTCGTTCGCGATGGGCGGAGTGTCGCTTTATGCGGTGGTGGTTGGCGTTTTGGGTTTGGGCATGGTTTCGCTGGCGTGGTTTTTGCGGCGGTAGGGTTGGTTGTACGCGTGGAAGGTATGGAGGGGAGGCCGCGTGGCTGCTGGTAGATTTGCGCCGAGTCCGTCGGGTGATATGCACATTGGGAATCTGCGCACGGCGTTGTTGGCGTGGGCGTGGGCGCGGCAGTCGGGCCGCGATTTTGTGCTTCGCGTGGAGGATATTGACCGGGTGAAACCGGGCGCGGCGCAACGCCAGATCGAGGATTTAGCGACGCTGGGCATTGATTGGGATGGCGATGTGCTGTTCCAGAGCACTCGCCAGCCGGCGCATGAGGTGGCGATTGCGCAGCTACGCGAAGCGGGCTTGTTGTTTGAGTGTTACTGCTCGCGTCGGGATATTAAGGAGGCGGCGAGCGCTCCACATGTGCGGCCGGGCTCGTATCCGGGAACTTGTCGCTCTTTGTCACCGGCAGAGCGGGAGCGGCGCAGGGCGGAGCTGGCGAGTGTGGGCCGGCGTCCTGCTTTGCGGTTGAATCCGATGGTTGATGAGTGGTCGGTTGAGGATGACTTGTTTGGCACGGTGTCGGAGCCGATTGATTGCGTGGTGTTGCAGCGCGGTGATGGCACGTTGGCGTACAACCTGGTGGTGGTTGTGGATGATGCGTTTCAGGGTGTGGATCAGGTGGTGCGGGCCGATGATTTGCTCTCGTCGGCGCCCGCGCAGGCTTATATTGCCCACGCCTTGGGCCTTGCGCAGCCGCGTTATGCGCACGTGCCTCTGGTGATTAATGAGGCGGGTGACCGGCTGGCTAAGCGAGATGGTGCGGTTACGTTGCGCGAGTTCTTGGATTTGGGTTGGACTGTTGCGGACGTGGTGGACAAGATCGCAGGGTCCCTCGGGTTTGAGGCGAGGACGGCGGAGCAGTTCCTAGACGTGTTTGATCGGCGCAAGATGGTGCACACTCCCTGGGTGTTTTCACCCGCTGATGGTCCGGCTAATAGTTGAGGGAGCGGGCGCCGGTCCGCGCTAACCAGTGGGGAGGCACCAGTTTGAGGGGTTGGCGACCTCCTCGTGAATGGTTGTTATGCCTTGCGGGCGCGGCGTAGGTCTAGGTAGCCAACTAGTAGGGCGAAGAGTTGCGCGGTGATGATCGCGATGAAGGCGATGAGAACGGCATTGTGGAAGCCGTACATGGGGGCCGTGGCGAAGTAGATGGCGGTCATGATCGCGTTGCCAATCGCGGTGGCGATGCGTTCCACGGTTTGTTTGACGCCGCCGGCGGTGCCGCCATGTTGGATGGGGACGTCTTGGAGGGCGAGGGTTTGGTTGACGGCTCCGAATGCGCCTTGACCGAAGCCGAAGAGGGCGAGGGGCGCGGCCATCCACCACAGGTTGACGCCTTGGCTGGCGATGAGAGCAACGGAAACAGCGGTAAATAGTGATCCTATGATCATGAGGATGAGGGAGATTTGGACGACTTTCCGCCCGGTTTTGAGCGCGCGTTTTGATGCCCAGCGCGCGGCTATTGCGGAGAAGAGGGAACTGGGTAACGCGATGGTGCCTGCAACCATAGCGGAGGCGCCGAGTCCCATTTGTAGATACATCGCGATGATGGTGTAGGTGGTGGTGGAGCCGAGGAAGTAGGCGCCGGCAACTATGGTGCCCATGGAGAATGATGGGATTTTGAGTAGGTCTAGGTTGACGAGGGGGTAGTTACCTCGTTTGGTGTAGTGGGCTTCCCATTTCCACCAGGCGTACAGGAGCGCGATGGCGAGCGCGAAGATGAGGGCGAGTTGCCAGCGGAGGGGCCGCACGGTGAATGGGTACATGATGCCAAGCACGGCGGTTACGAGCAGGATGATGCCGATGGGGTCGAGGTCGATTTTTTGCCGCTGCCTGGCGGGCAGCGTTTGACCGTTTTTCTTGGTTTGGCGGCGTGCTCGGCGTGCGGCGGCGCGGCGGCGTTCGTTGGCGAAAGGGAGCCAGTAGAGGGCGAGGATAAATCCGATTACGCCAAAGGGGACGTTGATGAAGAAGGTGTAACGCCAGCCGTGTTCCTCGCCGAATAGGGTGATGAGGGCTCCGGCGAGGACGGGGCCGATTGAGACGGCGACGGCCACGGTCATGCCGAACAGGCCAAAGGCTTTGGCGCGGGCTTGGCCTTTGAAGGTTTGTTGGATGATACCCATGACTTGCGGGGAGAAGAGGCCGCCGCCGATACCTTGGATGATGCGGGCGATGTTGAGGAAGGTGGGGTCTGGTGCGAGTCCGGAGAGGATGGAGCCGACTACGAAGGTGATGAGGCCGATTTGGAAGAGGGTGCCGCGTCCGATGAGGTCGCCGAGTCGCCCGGCTGGTACTAGCACGATGCCGATGGCGAGGGCGTAGCCGGAGAGCACCCATTGGAGGTCGGAGTCGCTGGCATTCAGGCCTACGCCGATAGTGGCGAGGGCTATGTTGACGGACGACACTGCGATTAGTGACATGGCTAGGGGGATGAGGAGGACTGCGAGGATTTTGCGTGGTTTGAAAACGCGTTCTACGCCGGGCACGCGGATTTCTCCGTCAAATGAGTCGCCCGGGGTGAAACTGTCAGCCACCGCTTTCCTCCTGCCTTTCTAAATCCGTCAGCATTGTTAAATATAAGCATCCGCCCGTGTGGATGCATCAGGCAGCCGTGTAGGTGCGTTCACGGGTGCAGGCTGAAGCTGGACCCGCGTTTCGGACGGTTGCTAAAGCCTGGCGCGGCAGTTTGTAGATTATCCCCGCAGGCGCAGGGAGAAGCAGCAGGTGCTTGAACCCGAAATTGAAAAAATGGGGTCATCCCCGCAAACGCAGGGAACACACATAGCATTGTAGTCTTTGTTGGTCGCGTGTGAGATCACCCTGCATCTGCTGAAAACAAGGAGAAAACTCAGAAGAAATCATCTTGGAATAAACGAGCGGATTCAATCCCCGCCATTTCGACTCACGTCTAGCCCAATATTTTCAGGGCGGCGGGGGAACCCGCTCCCCTCTATTGTAACGCGCTCACCACCGGGTTTAGTGCGGTCATCCCCGCATGCGCAGGGAGCACGTCGGAGAGGTCATCGCCCGCGCGTCGAAGGCGGGGTCATCCCCGCATGCGCGGGGAGCACCGCCAAAAGTTCGTCACCAAACCATCCGCGTCGGGGTCATCCCCGCATGCGCGGGGAGCACTAGACTGCGTAATCCTTCGTGAGCTTTTGGATGGGGTCATCCCCGCATGCGCGGGGAGCACGTTGTGTCAATGTTGCGGAGCGTTTTGAGATTGGGGTCATCCCCGCATGCGCGGGGAGCACGTAGCGGGGTTTGGCTTGTGGAAAGCCGTCACGGGGTCATCCCCGCATGCGCGGGGAGCACATTCGCTCGATGAGTTGGGAGCCTACGGGGTGGGGGTCATCCCCGCATGCGCGGGGAGCACCATCTCCACAACTAACCCCGGTAATTCGTTGAGGGGTCATCCCCGCATGCGCGGGGAGCACACCTCTCCCAGTACTTGCCCGAAGACCTCACTAGGGTCATCCCCGCATGCGCGGGGAGCACATTGACGAGGACATCCACAAGGGGATCACCGCGGGGTCATCCCCGCATGCGCGGGGAGCACTGTCCACGCTCGCTAGCGGTATTTGGGAGCTAGGGGTCATCCCCGCATGCGCGGGGAGCACCCCACCATCACTCGATCAACTCACAATCAATGGGGGTCATCCCCGCATGCGCGGGGAGCACTACCACCACCTGTGGTGTTGTGCGGTGCCCGAGGGGTCATCCCCGCATGCGCGGGGAGCACGGATCTTGACCAGTCACCGGCTCTGGCAACTCGGGGTCATCCCCGCATGCGCGGGGAGCACTATATGCGCTACGCGCATAATCTGCCACATAAGGGGTCATCCCCGCATGCGCGGGGAGCACTCGGCCTGTTTGCCTTGGAGGCCTCGTTGTGGGGGGTCATCCCCGCATGCGCGGGGAGCACAGCCTTTTGGGCTTTACTTACCGCTGTGATCAGGGGTCATCCCCGCATGCGCGGGGAGCACTTTGCGTAGATTCCTTTGACGGCTTTGGCGGGGGGGTCATCCCCGCATGCGCGGGGAGCACTGGGGCTTCCCATTCGCCGTTTTGGATTTGGCGGGGTCATCCCCGCATGCGCGGGGAGCACTATCGCCCAGGACGATTGATGAACGATTACGAGGGGTCATCCCCGCATGCGCGGGGAGCACGCTTCGTGAACTTCGAGAAGGACGGTTGGGTCGGGGTCATCCCCGCATGCGCGGGGAGCACGATCAGGACTTCCAAAGGAGCAGAGCGGGGCCGGGGTCATCCCCGCATGCGCGGGGAGCACTGTCGTGAAAGACATACCCGCTCAAACTGTGCGGGGTCATCCCCGCATGCGCGGGTAGCACTTGGTGCAAATGTCGTACGAGTACATTACGAAGGGGTCATCCCCGCATGCGCGGGGAGCACCATTCCAAGCCGCCAATGATCCGACTGATTTCGGGTCATCCCCGCATGCGCGGGGAGCACAGCGAGAATCCGTATAAGTCCTTAAATAAGTCGGGGTCATCCCCGCATGCGCGGGGAGCACTACACTTCCCCCGCGCCGTTTAGCCTCCGACAGGGGTCATCCCCGCATGCGCGGGGAGCACCCCATCCGCAAAATGTCAGCAGGACTCGACCGGGGGTCATCCCCGCATGCGCGGGGAGCACTGGCGCGGTGGTGGCGTCGATTTCGGTTTTTAGGGGTCATCCCCGCATGCGCGGGGAGCACCCCATCTGCTCGAACTCGAACACCAACCGGTAGGGGTCATCCCCGCATGCGCGGGGAGCACGTTTTCTCCCGTTGCTTCTTTCCATGCGACCCAGGGTCATCCCCGCATGCGCGGGGAGCACTTTTCCTTTTTACTAGGTGGCAGCGTATCCGCGGGGTCATCCCCGCATGCGCGGGGAGCACAGCTGGAGGCAGTAAAGAGCGTCAAGGCCGATCGGGTCATCCCCGCATGCGCGGGGAGCACGATAGCGATAAGTCGCTTGTATGCGGATCGAAGGGGTCATCCCCGCATGCGCGGGGAGCACCGCTTATAGGCGTGGCGGCTGAGCGCGGCACAGGGGTCATCCCCGCATGCGCGGGGAGCACGTCCTAGGTATTGCGCAACAATCCAAGTGCGAGGGGTCATCCCCGCATGCGCGGGGAGCACTGTCCACACCTGCTTCCACGGTGTCTACATCTGGGGTCATCCCCGCATGCGCGGGGAGCACCAGTAATGTAGTCAAAATGAATAATCTGCTCAGGGGTCATCCCCGCATGCGCGGGGAGCACCGCCCCTAAACCACTGCCATCAGTCTGACTGTGGGGTCATCCCCGCATGCGCGGGGAGCACAAGCGCGGTATATTCGCCGTGTGTGAAGTAATGGGGTCATCCCCGCATGCGCGGGGAGCACTAAATCGTGAGCCCGCTAGAAGTCCACCTGGCGGGGTCATCCCCGCATGCGCGGGGAGCACTTGGACTGGGAGCCCTGCCACGAACCGCTCGTGGGGTCATCCCCGCATGCGCGGGGAGCACGGGCAATATTCGGCGTCATTCCCGACTGACGTGGGGTCATCCCCGCATGCGCGGGGAGCACCGCAGTATTTGACGCTACGGGACGCGGTGAAAGGGGTCATCCCCGCATGCGCGGGGAGCACTTACCGCGCCCGCGTGCGTGGTGGATGGGGCGGGGGTCATCCCCGCATGCGCGGGGAGCACGGCCTTTTACCTCAATCACGGGATCGCCTGGCGGGGTCATCCCCGCATGCGCGGGGAGCACTAAGGAGTAGCAATGGATTTTCCCGACGATTGGGGGTCATCCCCGCATGCGCGGGGAGCACAACTTCAACTTCACTGAAGTCGCATCAGAAGAGGGGTCATCCCCGCATGCGCGGGGAGCACACTTAGGAAACACTGATTTCCTAAGGGAATAATTAAATCATACCCGTATTTCTGACCGACTTTATTTCCGCTGCCGCCGCTCGATCGAGTTTCTATAGTAACGCCTGCGCCCAGCAATCGACCATCCCGCAGCGTCGCGCAACTTCGCACGATCCGTCACTTCGCCCATAACTTCCTTGCCAGACAGGTCAGGCCTACGAATGAGAGTCATGCCATCAAAGTCGGTAGCTTCCCAAGCATCACCAATCGTCTTAATCCCTAAACGCTGCTCGTTCCTTTGAGGAAAGATCAAGGTTGCCCTACCGCTACCAATATTCTCGCAAGTAAATTCCCATATCTGCTCTCGCACTCGCGAAGATACCGTTCCTACAAAAACTCCCGGCGACACTTCAAGCAACCATCTCGTCAACTCGCCGCGCAAACCCGTTGACACGGCGGTCGTTACCAGCACCATCATGACAAGCCCTAGAAATCAGCGTAGTTGGTGCCAGCAGCCACAGAACTTTGCTTCAAGTCCCACAACGAAACTACGTTCGATTCCAACTGCTCAGCCGTCACAGCTTCGCCCTCTAAAAGAATCTTCACATCACGGACAGCGCGTTCAATGATCTTCTTCTCGAATATGCTGTCCCGCATCTTCTTCCTCGCCATTACAACGCAATCATCCGGATAGTCACGAGCAACATCGAACGCAATAGGTATCGAAGTCTCGGCCTTATATAAATCCGCTATGTCATACACGAAAGACCTGTCATGCCCCACATGTACAAAGCCAAGACCAGCAGAACAACCCAATGACACTATGACGGCATGTATCACACCATAAAGCGAATAATTTGCAACCGAAAGAGCCTGATTAATAGGATCGCCATCACTAAACCGATTCGGATCGTAAGTTCTCCGAGTCCAAGCCACTCCCGTCCGTAGCGAATTCTCCTTATAAATCTCCCGCATGCGCGCACCCTCACGCCCACGCAATGCGCGCATAGGTAACGCAGAAACATCCTCTCCGGCAAAACGCATACTGTACATTGAACGCGCAACCTCAAGACGAAGCCTCTCGTTTGAAACTTTTCTCGCCTGCTCCTGCAACAGAGCCGTAGACTGTGCCAATGACCTGCCGTGTGCGTAGTAGCGCACAGAGTTCTCCCCCACCCAAACGCATGTAACACCGCACTCCGCCACCAGCGAAACCGCCTGATGACTGATGCTAGTTCCAGGCCCCAACAACAAGGTTGTAATGCTTGCTGCCGGCACGCGAACCGTGCCTTCCTCGTCTCGTATAGTTAAAGAGTTTTGATCGCGGTGGATAACACACCTCTCCACATACAAAAACGAAAGGCGATCAGTTACACGTGGCAATGCGACACGTTCGAGTGGGGGACGCGAACTCATTGTGATTCCTACCTAACAGGACTCAAAGTCGTCAACCCGCATCCATACGCTTTCGCCCGTCCAATCCCTTCAACAAGCGCTTTACGTAACAGATCCGGATCAACCACTTCTAGAACACCCTCATACGTGACAACGCGTAGCGAAACCCTGCGGCCTCGATCCGCACCCTTAGAGAAAGAGAGCTGCTGACTTCTGGTTACATCAACTGCCGGAACATTTGACCCGTCAGGCAGAGCTCGCGACACAACTTTGAAGCCATGCTGAGCCGTTCTCTCCAGTAGCCAACGAATTTGGTGTTCAGGAGTCTTGTGTCCAACCCGTTTTCCTCTTCCACCCTTAACAAACTCCTGTTTCACAGGGTTAGCGGTCAAGCGGAAGTGGAACTGCTGCCCCTCAGCCAGATTCTCAACAAGCGGTGAATAATCTCTACTGACTGTCGTAGGAGTCTCGGGCCAGCCCGCCTGTTCTTGAATGACCGCCAAGTCCGGTTTCATTTCAGAAACTACATAGAGGTAGGTAGCCCGATCATCGTAATCTACCCGCCACAGTACGCGGCCGTTAGCATCAGCCATCGAACGAGGGAAACAACTAAGCACAGCAGCGTGCATGCGTTGCGGACTGCCAAGCAGTTCCCGCGCGCCACGCTTGTTGGGGTTCAACTCACATCTACTTAGATACACAGCTATCCCTCCAATGCACTGATCGGATCATGAACCGGCTTGGTTGCTTCAAGCATTACCACCGAGGTTCGCGCAACTCTTCGCCAAGCATACTTTCGATACGTGCGGTCAAAACTAACCGGAACGTCCCGCACGGTCTCAACAATGTAGGCTGGATCGGCATCATTCTCAGCATCCGCGTCAAATACCAGATCCGCCCTATACCCAACGCGAAGTTGCCTCTTCTTAAACCAGTCACTCGCCTGCCATGGCAGGTTAGGTGGCTCCAGCGCCTCCTTCACCCCCAAGTCAGACATGCCAATAACCAGGGGAGTTGTTGGAGGGCAAGAACGCCTACCCAAATACAGAGGGAATACTGGTGCGTTTAACGCATCCTTTATGGTTTCTAAAAACTCGCGGTCCCCTTCGAGGGCAACAGTAAACGCTGCATCGGCAAGATACAGTCGGCGCGTCAAAGGCATCTTCGTCCCACTATCATTTTCAGCGGTTTGAAAATCCTCCAACAACGTGCCTGGCTGATCGGTTCGCACAGCCATTTTCAGGCACGCTAGATCATCTACAGACGCATCGCGAGGCCGGCCCAGAGCGGCAGCCAAAAGCCCTACAATTCCAGACTTAGTTGGCTCCCGCCTTGTGCCACGGACCGTAAATCTCGAGGAATCACCCCACGATTGGAGGGGTCCCGCTATTCGAATTAGAAGCGTGGTCACTCGCCATCACCTGTCGGGATTGCAGTAGCCGCCACTTGCGTAGCAAGCGAATCTAGCGAGAACTTGTTATCTGTAAGCCTTGTCAGGGAGCCAGCGGCCTTGTCCGCAACCATTACAAACTGATCCTTCGGGTCCCCGTAAGCCTCATACATGGTTTGCGCATAGTCAATCAGAGAATCGACGGACTTTTTCACATACCCGTCACCACGGTCAGAACAAATTGCGGATTCGAAAGCTCCTACCAAAGACATCGGTCCTTCGCGCAAAGTTACATAAACAGCCGCAGGCAACGTGTTGTTAGCAAACGTGTTCACCTTGCCTGAGGGCATCGAACTAACAAACGCTTTGAGAAAAGCTTCTATAGCGTTGCGCGCGTCATCTGAACTTTCGAGATTTGAAATTAGCTGACGCACATTGATCGTTGCATAACGGTACAGACAGGAAGATACGAACTCTACGGTTGTTATCATCGCAGCACCCGCGTCAGTCTTATCAGTCATCGCTTTGTAGTCATCAACCGCTGTTAAGTAGTCAAACTCGGTCTCAACAGCATGCGTAGAAATAGCGTGGGCCACCTGACATGCAGCATCAATATTCAAAGCAGGCGTATTAGCCACCATACGCCCAAACAGGGCCATGTCGAAGGCATTATCAGACTGCAAAGCTTTCATAGCTTCAGCCTTCTTCGGCTTGCCCTGGCTCTCTAACGCCAGATTAGCCAGGGCCCGAACCTGGGCTTTCGAGAGGAAGAACAGCGTCTTCAGCTTCTTAGCCTTTTCCTCAACATCACCGTCAGTCTTAGTTACGGCTTCCATGCCAATATCAAGCGGTTTGAATACGCCTTCAGCTAGAACGACTGCCCTCTCAGCTGCGTCTGGGTCCAGTTGAACAATTTCTTTTGCAACCAGCTCAAGAGCGCGCTTAGTGCGGGTACCCAAATACTCTTCCGAAACGAAATCTGCAAATGTCTCGCGGGTAGCTCTCTTCCAAGATTGCGAAGAGACTCGGTGGCGCCTAACACCACCGTACAGCGCCGTCTTTGGGCTTCCCGTCTCATCACGGTTCACATTGGAAGAAGGCAACGGTTGAATAACGTGGATGTCAATAAACATGAGAGTCCTCACTTGTCAGTTAGTTCTTTATCAAGATTGTTAGATACGTAGTCTCGTGACCAGGCGCGCCGAACCCGTTCCCGGCCAAACGCGGAATCATAGTCAAATAGGTCTTGCACTAGCTTGTAATAGTCGAGCTTGATATTCGCCCCGCGCATCATTGATATGAGAGCTGCAATATGGCGAACTAACTCGTCAAACGAGACTGCTGTAGCTGCTGCGTTCATACGCCTTCGCACCCCTTCAGACTCGCTTCCCTCTACAAAAGCCAGCTGCCTCGCCGCACCAGCAAAGCTGACACCTTCCTTGTGCATCAGATCCGACTTGCTTTGCTGGTGACGCGCAAACAGGCACATCGCGGCATGAACTACCCGCTCTTCATGAGTTAACCGTTCGCCTCTAATAGGAGGCATCAACCCATCAGGCACATGCGTCAAATCCCAAACCTGCGGGTCTGCCGCATATGGAGCAAAAACAGACCTCCGCAAGGTGGCAAGTTGACCTTTCGAAGTGGAATCACCAGCTTCTGCTTTCGCATACAACGAGCGAATTCTGGCTACCACCAGTTTTGCGAGTTGGTTTCTTTTCTCGGTGTAACTCAACAACTGAGCTTCACTGCTCATCAGTTTCATCCCCCTCGTATTTTCTCAGAGTTTTACTAACAGCCATCCTCAGGAAGATTTGCGCCTTCCCTAAACTCATGGACTCGTTCCCCAAGTAGGCGGCTTCGTTGACCGATCTTGACAGCTCTTCTTCACGCTGTCGCACAACATTTCTAAGCTGATCTGCCCATCTTTTACGGGCTTCTTTCTCATTTGAACCAACTGAAACAAGCCAGCGTCTGAATAATTCATCCAGGATGAAGAAAACAATTTGTTTTTCTTTCGCTCGGGCCAGAGGTGCCTGATCAGAGGATGCACTTATCGACGCTGCCTTCAACAAGTTGGAAGCAAAATAAGAAATCTGCGTGACCACATCTTGGGTACATGAAAGCGTCTCTACAATAAGTCGCCGCATCGAAGTGCTCGATAACAAAGAGGCAGGAAGAAGAACACGATCGTCGAATAACTCAGCATAAGACGATGACTGCGACCCGTACTCATAACCCACGCCCCGCAGTGGAATGATCTCTACTCCGTTCACAAAACGTCGCCACACCAGGTGTGCATTCCATTTGACGATTGCGGAGGGCAAGTAGCGAGGAACTTCCGTCTTATTACGACCGAGATATTTAGGACTGGTTCCGACCAGTACCGATTCCAAACCTCTCCACATAGCAACGGACGGGTCATACATTCGCGGCATATACACATCAGTCTTAAATTTTCTTGACTGCGGATCCGAATACCGCCAGGTACTCATCGTCTCAAAAGTCTGCTTGTGTTGCGGAAGAATTTTGTCTCCCTGCGCGAGCAAAACTGAGCGAACGCGCCCCCCTTCTCTAAAGAGCCGAACGCGACGTGACTGCCATGTCAAAAGCTCGATGATACCGTTAAGCGGCGCTTGTTCAGCACCCGCAGGGCCTCGCTGTTGCGAAGTGTCTGGCGCTCTCTCCCAGGGCGCTAGATCACCTGCCGGATTCGGGTATTCGAGCTGAAGATCCCCGAAAAAATCTACCGGAACCAGGTTACGAAGAATTGTTTGATGCAGGTTTTCGGCCTCAACCCAGATTAGTCCCAGTTGGCCTACCCAACCTGTACCTATGGGGTAGCCTTTCCCGCCTTTTACTCGCGGATCACCTAAAGCTCCCGACTTGATCCCAGATGTATCGTAAGCCTGACAGTGGACGAGCCACCTTGCAGCTTCAGCGACACTTACCGACTCTGCCCCTTCTCCGCTTCGCATGACCATGTAAGGCTCGCGATCCGGAATCTCCGCAATGATCTTAGCTATCGAATCCGTCTTACCTGACTTGGTTTCGAGATCCGCAACCTGCATGAAAGGCGAATCCGCATCAAAAAGCCAAAAACGATCTATTACTTGGTCAAAGTATTCTTCAACTTTTGCAGACAGGAGCGCAGGATTCTCCCACGCGTCTTCCCAATTTTCAAAGTCAAAAATCTCAACAACATCATCGTCGTCAAACTCGCGATAAGCGCAGAACGCGATTGCTAACAGCAGCCGCAAAATCGCGCCATCCATCGTTCCTAACTCCGATGAAATAGATCGAATATTCTCGGCATCCCGAAACACTTCTCTCAACGAAAGCTCACGAACACTCCCATCAAGAAAGGTCACCGGAAGCCACCCCTCTTCTACAAGATTGAAGTATCTATCAGTCATCCTTGACCTCCTCAAGACCTCTTTCTCGTGTATACCTCAATTTTCTTCCAGCCAACACGGCCTGCCCATCTCGAAGCGGCAAAACAAGTTGGCCTGCAACCAGCCTGTTTTTCTGCCAGTCATCAACATGATAACTAAGTTGATCTAATATTTTATCAATATACCGAACATCTGCGGCAAACGCAGGCAAACGCACCATTGATTCGCTCAAAAGTCTCGCTTCTTCATCAGATATAGGCCCGTTCATTGGCAGGAACCTAGCATCGCGGTCACTTCCCGGATCAAAAATCTTCCACACCGGGTTGTCCGCAGTTCCTTCATCTTCAACGAGTAGAACTTCTATTGTGTCTTCTCCATCGCGGACTTTAGCTCTGGCGAACGCATCATCATCTGTGGTTGATGCATAGAGCCAATCAGTTAATCCTTCCTTGCCTTCACTGGGGCTACGCAAGCGGAATGCGTTTGCGCCTCCTTTGCGAAACCGCACGACATCGGCGGCTTGTTGTTCTAACCCGGATTCAGCCGTTTCCCACCTGGGGTTACTTGCACCCGCGCAATCAAACACCTGATATGTCAGTTCCGGTATTTCATCTGGAATCACCAACAGCCGCGGTTGCTTCATACGTAACAACTCGGCAGTGCGAAGCAGAAGCAACGGTTCGTAGACGTTCCACTTGATAGATTTCATCTCTTGCGGAGTGTCATTACCTAGATCTGGAACACCAACTAAGAAACACTTGGGCGCACGAAGTCGTTCGGGCCGCTCACGTTCATGGCGATGAACCCTACCAATCCGCTGAAAAATTAAATCGATAGGCGCTAAATCAGAAATTATCGCGTCGAAATCTAAATCCAGACTTTGCTCAACTACTTGAGTTGCTACCACGATTTGCCTTTTCGGCCTCTGTACATCCGGGCCGGGTTTCCCGAATCTCTTAAGTAGCCACGTGTCGTTTTCTGAACGATGCTTAGACGTGAATCGAGCGTGCACGAGCCGCACGTCCTCCCCGAAAATCTCTTGAAGCTCGCCGTACACCTTCTGCGCATCCTTGACAGTATTCCGAACGATTAACAGGCAACCACCCTCGCCGAGTAGACGACTTGCAAGGCCGGGGATTTCTTTCTCTTCAATGAACTCGTAATCTACGCGCATTGAGGGCAAAGCCTGTGGCAATTCGAGACACGTTGCTCGTTTTCGCTTCGTGTAAGTGAGTACTGGATAAGGCAAATCTGGTTTGCCATCTACAGAATCACTAATCTTTCTAGCTCGGGCCGTTTTCTTCTCCCCCACTTCGTCTCGCAACAGTGCTCCACGCCCATACGCATCGGTGATCTCTTGCCGAATACTAGGACTCAAGGTTGCCGACAGTGCTACGACCGGTACGCCATAAGCACCCAACCATTCCAAAGCCGTATAAAGGTATTCACGCATGTAAACGTCAGCAGCGTGCACCTCGTCAATGACCACAACTTTTCGACTAATCCCCATGTGCCGAAGCGCCAAATACCTAGCACGTAACGCAACCATCAACAGTTGATCAATTGTTGCAACAACGATCTCAGACAAAAGGCTTTTCTTGCCTGACATCCATGGCGAGCGAACCGTCTTTCCAGTAACACTCAATTCACTCTCAGACGCGTCTGGCATGGAAGGGGTGTAGCCCTCCGAATCGAATCCGAAATCCCACGCGCTAAAAGAATTAGCGAATTCCATGTTCTGATATAACTCATTCATCTGAGCTTTGCCGTGCATCAGCGCCATAGTCGCTTCACTTGGATTACCGGCAAGATCAGTACCCGATTCAACCCAACTTTTCACGCGCGCGAACATACTGTCAGTAGTGCTTTGTGTCGGCAACACCATCAGAATTCCGGAAGCCCCGCTCCTTTGAGCGAGAATTTCTGCCGCGAGCAGTCCTGCCTCCGTTTTCCCCGCGCCCATGACATCTTCAATCAAAAGAATTCCCGGAGCATCCATCTCTCTCGCAACGTTCAATACTTCTGATTGAAGTGGACGTGCTACCGCAGACGGCCCTAACCCGAACCTGCGCCTAACCACTTCATCAGCGTCACCCTCCAAGCTTGCCGCTTTCCAAGTTGGGGAAATATGAACCAGATTCCAACCGCGTTCCACGCGCTGACGGAAAAGTTCTTCATTTTCTAAATATTTTTGCGGCTCCTGCGACCCCACGGGGAAGATCGGAAAATAGCGGTCATTTGAAGCAATCCAGTCCGAGATAATAGTCAGCCCTTCAAGAACCACTAACGCTGCTTGCGTCCAGTGCGTATCCCTAACTTCATCCTCAAAAGCCTTCATCCCGGAACGCTCGAAAAGCCAATCCAAAAGCTCGGCTCTGGACTCAACCCAACCTTTAGAACCCAACTCGTTTTGTGAGTCCCGAACATCATTAAGTTCAAAAATCGAAGCAGGCACCCCATGGTGACCGCCAACAACCGATCCCAATGCAACCGCTGCACTCCACTCCCATGAGCGTCCGAACAAGTAGTCGGTCACAAACTCCGCACCAACCAATCCATGCTTCAAATCTGAACGAGTTTTCGGAGGCACATAAGGATTATCGAATCCCAAATCAACCACGTTCATGTGTAGCGAAGGCACTTTCCCAGAAAATGGAGGACTTGCCTTGCCGATATCGTGGGCGCCCACAAGGAATCGCGCGAGTGCCTTAACTGCTTCTTTCGAAAGCCTTCTAGGGGATTGATTCATCAGCGTCTCGAACTGCATGGGCGCGATCCACTCATCTAGGCATTTATCGGCGATCCCCATCGCGTCCATCGCATGCAAGTACAGAGGTAGCCAGGCCGTAGGTTGTCCGCCCTCATAGTTGGAGCTCTTCGCCCACAGTTTCTGCGTCGCTGCGTTAAGCATTTTGCCCTCCCAAAGTGTCATCTTTTTAATTGTTTTTATCTAAGCAGAGGGTACGGACATTATTTTTGAAACCCGCCTGCCCCGCTTTTGAACCACATGATGAACTGCGGATGCGCGGGGCGGGGTAAACGCGGAACACTATAGGCAACGAAAGGAGAGGTCATGTCAGAATCACGCAAGATCCGAGTTGCCATTAACGGGTACGGAAACCTGGGGCGGGCAGTTGAGCTGGCCGTGCATGAAAGCCCCGACATGGAGCTCGTCACCATTTTCACCCGCCGCGACCCTGCGAGCCTGGGAACCAAGTTTGCCCCGGCAGCGTCCATTGAGGACGCCCCCAAATACGTTGGCCAAGTGGATGTTTGTGTGAACTGTGGGGGTTCGGCCACCGACCTCGTAAATCAAGGAACGCAGTTTGCGGCCCTGTTCAACACGGTTGATTCTTACGACAACCACTCCAATATTCCCGTCTATTTTGATTCGATCGACGAGGCCGCCAAAGCCGCCGATCACGTCAGTGTGATCAGTTCCGGTTGGGATCCCGGCCTGTTCTCCCTGACCCGCCTCATGGCGGAGGCTGTACTACCAAACGGCTTTACTACAACGTTTTGGGGGCCGGGAGTGTCCCAGGGGCATTCGCAGGCGGTTCGCCGCATCGAGGGCGTGGCTGACGCCGTCCAGTACACGCTTCCCGTAGAAGCTGCGAAAGAAAGCGTTCGCGCCGGCCAAAACCCTGAGCTTTCTACGCGGGACAAGCACACGCGCCTGGTCTACGTGGTTGCGAAAGAAGGCGCTGACGAGGACGCGATTCGCGAGGCTATCGTCACCATGCCTGCCTATTTCGCAGACTATGACACCACCGTCGAGTTCATTAGCGCCGAACAAATGGCCAGCGACCATTCGGGTATGCCACACGGTGGCGAAGTGATTCGCGCTGGCGAAACATCCCCGGGCACGCACCAGGCGATCTCATACAGCCTCACTCTCGAATCTAATCCCGAGTTCACAGGTTCCATGATTGCCGCAACCGCGCGGGCAGCCGTCCGCCTATATAAGTCCGGAAAGCGCGGGGCCGCAACCGTTTTCGACATTCCTCCGGCCTACTACTCGCCAAAGACGCCTGAACAGCTACGTAAAGAGCTCCTCTAAACCGCAGGGCGAGGCAGCCAGTAAAACACCGGCCCCTACGCATGCAGGGGCCGGTCTTCGTATCTACTCACCTACTGTGCTTACCATCCACAAGCAGATACGACAGCCTCGCCTACGAATACCAAATCAGCGCAAAGGCGGGAATTCTTTTAGAGAAAATAGGGACTCAACTGGAACATCAAAAAACGCGGCCAGTTGGAGCGCGAGGGCAAGCGAGGGAGCGTACTCGCCGCGCTCTAAGTAGCCAACCGTCTGGTAGTGCACACCAAGGGCTTCAGCAAGTTCGCGCCGCGAAACTCCCCTGTCTGCCCGCATAACAGCGATGCGGTTATAAACTCGGTCCTCAGCCATTACGCACCCAATTGACTACGAAGATTATTTTGCATTTTCTGCATTGCCCCTATCGACTCGTGGCGGAAGAAGCGTTTAATCAAGAATGATGCAACGAAAAACCCGGCTACGAGCCACAGGGTAAGAATACCCGAGGCTAGCAAGGGCTGGAACGAGCCCACTACCTCTGCGGCGCCAGCCTGGGCGGGCATCACCACGGAGCGCACAAGATGGCCAGACCAGAACGTTGGCAAAACCAGCTGCAGAACCTGTACCGGCCGGGGCAAAATATCTAAAGGAAACGCGATCCCAGAAGTTGCGAACAAAGCGAGCACGCCCAGAATAATCACGACATTTCCATACATTTCGTGGATCAGGCTTCCGAGAATCAACCCAATGGGAGCGTGCGTAGCAACAGAAAGCAGCATAACCAGCACTACCAGCAGTGTGGTTCCCGTACCTAACTGCCCCATATCAAAGAAAACGAATCCGCCGATCAGAATTAGAATCTGCATAAGCAACACAATGATGCCGGTCGAAATTGATTTACCGATCGCCCACGCCATCGGCCCATTCGGTAGCGACCTGGCGCGCAACAGCACCCCGGAACTGCGTTCCATCATCA
Organism: Gleimia europaea ACS-120-V-Col10b; assembly: GCF_000411155.1. GTDB lineage: Bacteria > Actinomycetota > Actinomycetes > Actinomycetales > Actinomycetaceae > Gleimia > Gleimia europaea_B. The sequence goes on along the minus strand of NZ_KE150266.1, from coordinate 1,316,195 downwards.
TTTCGGAGGTCAGCTGAATGATGATTAACATCGAGAGTCCCGCAGTCATCGAAATGATCATGTACCTGCCGATCGAGGTTCCGATCTGCTCCATGACTTCGCCGTCGACCCATTTACCCACTCCTAAAACCACCAGGGGTGTGAAGAATAGATTAAAAATAGCTACGCCCAGTAGGTTTATGCGCATCTCGGCCTTCACATGCATGCCGATCATTTTCAAGAATCCGAACACTTTCACAGCGCGCCTCCCGTCGCCTCGGCTGGTTCTCCTTGCACCGCATCGTTGTTTTTCTTGTCATCGACGAGGGCAAGGTAGGCGTCCTCTAACGTGGGACGCGAGATTGAAAGGCCGGTTATGTCATCCAGATCCAGCGTTTTCACAAACGATTCCACCTGGTTGGTAGCGTGAACGAAGCGCCTACCGCCTTGTTTCCACGTAATCTGTGCGGGTTTTGCAAGCCGGTCGCTAAGCTCAGGCACGCTGGCATCCGCGATGAGCTTGCCGCCTTTGATAATGAGGATGCGCGACGCCAGTTTTTCAGCCTCGTGCAGGTCATGAGTCGTTAGCACAACGGTTGCCCCAAGGTCTGCGGAGGCACTCACTATGTCATGGATCATTGCCTTCGCCTCCGGGTCAAGGCCGGTGGTTGGCTCGTCTAGCAAAAGTAGGTTGGGCTTGGAAATCATTGCGGCGATGAAGTCTACGCGCCGGCGTTGGCCGCCAGATAGTGAGCTCATTTTCGCTTTGCGCTTATCCCCCAGCCCCTGGCTTTCCAGCAGTTCGAACGGGTCGCATGTGTCTGCGCCAATACTTTCATGAGCGTATTGGATCCACTTCAGATGCTCTTCTACGAGCCACTTTTCGTGATCTTTCCAGTGTTGTTGCACGAGGCCGATCCGCGTCCACTCACGGGCAGAAAATTCAATCGGATGCTTTCCAAATACCTTTATGTCACCCTGGTCTGGCCGAATGGAGCCCATGAGGGTTTCAACGAAGGTTGTTTTGCCTGCGCCATTTGGGCCGAGGATAGCCACTACCTCTCCCTGGCTGATCGATAGGTCAATGCCGCGCAGGGCCTGTACTTTCCCGTAAGCAAAATGAACATCGCGCGCTTCGATCAAGACAGACATGCATCCTCCCAATAATCTATATAACTTACATTTCTAAATGTAGCATATCTACTATATTAGACAAGAGCTCGGCTACATTTTAGTAATTGCAACTTCTACGCCTACAAACCTGCACAACCGCACAGATCACACCTGAGGCCACTCGCGCACTCGCCACCCATTTGCCATAGTGGAAGCATGAGTGTTTGCCGCAAGAACGATGTGTTCATCAAGACCGATTTAACAAATCCTGCCTCGCCCCAAGTGGAAGCATTGGGCTTGCGCTGGCTCAGTGAGGCCATGGAGTTTGGTGGAGCGCACGTGGCGCCCGTCGTGAGCGTTAAAGACGGAGAAATTTCGACGAGGGCGATACAAAACGGCTCTGTCACACAAGAAGCGGCGTTTCAGTTTGGCCGAGCTTTGGCGCTAACACACGCCCAGGGAGCGGATTACTACGGCCAAGCTCCCCTGGGTTGGGAGGGGCGCGGCTGGATGGGAAAGTCTAACCTGTCATTCACGAGGCCGGGCGAATACTCCGCATGGGGCGATTTCTTCGCACAAGAACGCATCTTGCCCTACCTTCCTGGGGCTACTGACAACGGGTCTATTCCGCGCGGCTACGTAAGGGTTGTTGACCAGGTGTGCGAGCGACTTCGCGACGGCGACTTTGACGCGCGCGAGCCCGCCCTCGTCAAAACACCCGCGTCTCGAATTCACGGTGATCTTTGGAGCGGCAACGTCTTGTGGTCACCCGCTGATTTGCTGGACTGGGCGCCAGCAAAAGCTGGGCTTGGCACCACGCGCCAAGAGCTACCCGACACGGTCGGGGTGTTGATCGACCCCGCAGCATGTGGCGGTCACGCGGAGAAGGATTTGGCTGACTTTAGTATGTTTGGCCAAAAGCATTCAGGTGACGTTTATGCCGGCTACCAAGCGGAGTCTAAACTTGAATCAGGTTGGCAAGAACGCATTAGCCTGCACCAGCTTCACATGTTGATGATCCACGCGGAGCTGTTCGGCGGCTCTTACGGGGATCAGGTGATTTCCGTCTGCAAGCGTTACGCATAGTTGCAGCCCCTCTGCACGCGAGGTTCAGAGCAACCGCAAGCAAGCATCACGGCCACTCCTACAACACTCGCAAATTCCAGCCTCGAACATCTGAGGGCAAGAGACGCGGCCGGGGCGCAAATGAGCCTCCAACCAGTTCACGCGATCTTGAAAGGACTCGAAGCCCTAGACGGCCCGTTCTCCACTGGGGCGTGGGCGGTATTTTCGCCGACGTCGCACACCCGATGTTAAAGAAATAATCCCATCACATTTCAACTACTACGAATCCGCAAATAGTCTTTCGCTTATTTACTCTCACGGATCCTAATGACTTTACTCTCACGGATCCTAATGACCTTTATTCCTTGAGAGATTTCAGCATAGTTGCTGATACGCAGTAAAAGCTTGCGAATATCGCCATAAATGTAGAAATCAAAAGCGGAACAGTGACCCCGTATACCCAAGTGGTAAAGATTGATTCCACTACCGTGGCATTCTTTACCCCTATGACTACTCCCCAACCGGAACCACATAGAAGCAAAGAAGACATCAGCAACACGCTACTCAACCTGGCTTTACCCCACCTTTTATCTACCCATAAGCCAACGGGAAGCAGATAAGCCACAAATGTTGAGACTGCACAAATGATAGGGATCGCAGAGAGCGGCGTATTACTAACACTCTCACTACCCGTCCCATAGACAGAGGCTACAATAACGCACCCAAATAACGGCCACCACCAGTACTTTTCAGAAAAATACCGTGGGATACGCTGTTCCGTTTCCTTCTCTACAACCAAACTTTTGCCACTCATGGCAACAACATCCCCTATTCAGAGCAACGTTTACTAACATTGACTCCACATTGCAAGAGCAGATACCTTTACCAAACGTTTAACTACACGAAAAGAATGACATGCGACACACTTTGTGTCAAGAGTCAAACGAAAAAGCGCTTCTGATTTTGGGTTTAGGGGGTATCCGGTTTACGGCCACCTTTGGCCATAAACCGGATACTATTGTCGGACGATTAGCATAGCTAACCAATTCCGACACTAATATGCTTGCAGAAGAATTGGATAAGCACCCAGCCGATGGGTCTCACCGAGTGGGTGCTTTCGCGCGCTCGAAGGGATTCGAACCCCCAACCTTCTGATCCGTAGTCAGATGCTCTATCCGTTGAGCTACGAGCGCATTGGTTGTTACCTGAACAAGTTTAGTGTCTATTCTGGCAAACAACCAAATCAGCGGGTTGTCATACTCGCCACAGTCGAAGTGACGGGCAAACACTTACTTAACGATGTCGATATCCAGCGTCGCGGAGGCTTGCTCTACCCCACCAACGTTAGTCACATTCGTAAAGCCCTTCTGCTCCATGATCGCCACCGCCTTGCCGGACCTATTACCGGAACGACAGTAAACGGAGTAAGTGCCATTAGGATCCAGAGAAGCGATGGCATCCTCGAATCCCGGATCGGTAACGTCAATGTTCACGGCACCATCCAAGTGACCTTCCGCGTATTCTGCTGGCGTGCGCACATCCAAGACCGTACCAGCTTCAGCAACACTCTCCATAGTTATTCCCTCATTTCCATTAGTTTGGCTCTGATTATCCGCAGTACACCCAGCCAAGGCGAAAGCCGCGAGCGTCACGGCGAGCGCCTGTGCAACCAACTTCTTCACGCAGTCCTCCAATACACCGATGTGCAAAACGTTTATTTAACAAAAGCTTGCCGGTATTAACATCAGTTGTCTAGTGGAAGGCAATGCAGGAAAACACTGAAAAGTTAAGCAATTAAACGCGACTAGCCCTCCCTTTGGTCTAGTAACATTAAACGGCAAGTAATTTTGGGGAAAGCCTCAGAATACCGGCCAAAGCAAAACGCCTTGTACAACGGGTGGACTAGCAGTACAGAAGAAACGCAGTGCCTCTGGTACAACGACGTACACATTTGCCTAAGCACTATACGGATAAGAAATTTCGAGGAGACTAGGAATCTTATGGTGAAGTTCAAACGCTCTGCGGGTGGGATTGCGGTAGCCGCTGCGGGCGCGCTAATTCTGACCCCGCTCGCTCCCGTGCCGTCCCTGGCAACCCCAGCGGACGATAACGAAGTAATCAACGAAGTTTACACGCACGGAGATAATGTCGAGGGTGTTACTCCTGCTTCGGAACCTACCGAGCAGCAAACCCCAGAACCTACCGAGCAGCAAAACCCAGAACCCGTCAATAACATAGTTTCAATTGAGGAAATTCAGGGCACCGGGCCGGCCTCCACGATGGTTGGCCAGACGGTAACCACGCGAGGTGAGGTCACCGCAGTCTACCCCACCGGCGGTTTCAATGGCGCTTACATTCAGTTCAACGGCACCAACCCGAATGCTTCGGACGCGATCTTCATCTACTCTAAAGATTTCGCTAAGCAGTTCCAGATTGGGGACTTCGTTGAGGTAACCGGCAAGGTCAGCGAGTTCCTGGGCAAGGGAGCTACAACCTCGTCCACGCAGATCTCACCCACCTCGTTCAAGAAGATTGATCGCCCCGAGGGCGTGGAAGCAATCACGCCGCTCGAACTCGAATCCGCGCCAGATACAGAGGAAGGCCGCGAGGCTCTCGAAGGCATGCTCCTGAAGATCACCAAGCCGCACACGGTCACCGATAACTACGGAACTAACCGTTACGGCACGGTAATGCTCACCACGCAAGACAAGCCGTTACGCCAGCCTTCCGACGTTTACCACCCGTGGAATAACCCCAACGAGATTGCGGCGCTCGAGGCCGCTAACAAGGCCTCCATCATTGCTCTCGATGACGGGCAGTCTACGGATTACACCAATTTCAAGCATCCGAACCACCTCATTCCGGTTCCGTACCTGAACGTAAACGACCCGCTCCGTGTAGGCTCGACAGTCACTATCAAGAAGCCGGTGATCCTGGACTTCCGCTTCCAGTGGAACTACCAGCCAACCGAGCCGGTTAACGTGAAGGGTGGCTCGGACAACACCGATCAGTGGATCGAGATTACGAACAATGAGCGTCCGGCTGCCCCTGGCGATTTCAGCAAGGCGGGAGCTAACCTGACCCTCACGTCTTTCAACGTCCTCAACTACTTCACCGACCTGGGTGAGAACGAGCAGGGCTGCAAGGCCTACCGGGATCGTGAAGGCAAGCCTGTGACTGCCAACTACTGCAACGTGCGCGGCGCTTACTCCAAGGCTGCTTTCGAACGCCAGCAGGCAAAGATTGTTGCCGCCATTAACGAGTTGGATTCTTCCATCGTTGGACTGGAAGAGATTGAGACCTCCTCCAAGTTCGGTCACGATCGTGACGAGTCACTAAAGGCGCTCGTGCAGGAGCTGAACAAGGCCGCAGGATCCGAGAAATGGGCTTTTGTTCCTTCCCCTAAGAGTGTTCCCGCAGACGAAGACGTTATCCGCTTGGCCTACATTTACCAGCCAGCCGAGGTTACCCCTGTTGGAGATTCCTCGATCCTGACTGGTAGCGAATGGTTCACGGGTTACGCTCGCGAACCACTTGCCCAAGAGTGGCAGGCAGTTGACGAAGCCCAGCCGGTTGGCACCAAGTTCGTAACGGTTGTTAACCACTTCAAGTCAAAGGGTTCCCTTGCGACGAAGTTCGAGAACGACGTGGACGAGTGGCAGGGCAACAACAACCTGCTACGTATTGCGCAAGCTCAGGAAGTTACCAACTGGATAGCTAAGGAGTATGCCGGCAAACCCGTCATCCTCCTTGGCGATCTGAACTCTTACTCGAAGGAAGACCCTATTCTTACCATCGAAGAGGCTGGATACACTTCCGTTGCTGACATGTTCAACATCCAGAACGCTTCCTACCTGTTCGGCGCGCGCGTTGGCTCGCTAGATCACGGCCTCGCAAATGATCTTGCGAAAGACCTAGTTGTTGGTGCTGACGTTTGGGACGTGAACGCTATGGAGCCGCTGGCTTTCGAGTATTCGCGCTACAACTATAACGTGAAGGCAGATCATTTGTTTGACCTCACTCCGTACCGTTCCTCTGACCACAACCCGCTAAAGATGGGGCTAAAGACGTTCGAGAAGACACCGGAGCCTACAGAGCCTGAGCCGTCGGAGCCGACTGTTCCCAGTGAGACTCCAGATGAAGGTACGGTTGTAACCCCGACTGCGCCCGAGTTCATTAACCCTTCAGCATCGGATCCATCCTCGTGCACGGCAAAACCGTACGCGATGGTGAAGGAAATGCAGGGCATGAAGTACACGGCCACGGTTGACGGTAAGGAACTCAAGGCTAACGCTGAGGGCAAGTTCGTCTACCCCTACGGCAAGACGATCACGGTCAAGGCCGAGCCGGTAAATGGCTTCAAGTTCGCACCAGATGCTAAGACCGAGTGGTCTTGGACCGCAACGATGAACGAAAAGTGCAACAAGAACACAAGCAAGCCACTGGCCAAGACCGGCGTGGAAGTCGGGCTGCTCGCCCTCATTGCCCTCACGCTTGCAGGTGCTGGCGTGGGCGCAGTTCGCACCTCGCGTATGAAGTGAGATCGCCCCACTAATCAGCGTTCAGTAACTGAATAAAGCAGTCCCCCGATGGTTTCATCGGGGGACTCGCTCATGTGAGCGGTTAGGCGTCTCAAAACCAAGTCAGATGGTTCGGGGAATTCCGCTTCCCCTTTTAGGGAGGCGGCCACAGCTTTACGGATGAAATCAGAGCGGTTCGTGGTGCCATTAGCTAGCTTGTATTCGCTCATCATCATTATCTGCGCGTTGGTTTTTACAAGACGAGGCCGAACACGGGAACTGCGAGGGCGTACGTGGTGAGCGTAATGAGGACGACGCCGATCAGATTCAGCCACAGGCCACCCTTCACCATCTCGCCGATCTTTACGTAACCGGAGCCAAATGCAATGGCGTTTGGAGGCGTTGCCACGGGGAGCATGAACGCACAAGTCGCAGCAAGAGCCACCGGAATAGTTAGCAGCATGACGTTTTGCGGAGCGCCATCCGTGAGGCCAATCCCCACGGCCACACCGCCAATAATCGGCAGGAACGCAGCTGCGGTTGCCGTGTTGGATGTGAGTTCGGTGAGGAAGATGATCAGCGCGGTAATCGCGACAACGATGAATAGGGTGGGGAGTACCGACAAGCCTTGCGCCACTTGGCCAATCCAGATGGAGAGCCCAGATTCGGTAAACATCTTCGAAAGGGCGAGCCCACCACCGAACAGTAGGAGGACGTCCCACGGGATACGCTCGGCCGTCTTCCAGTCGATAACGCGAATACCGCGCTTCGCATCAACGGGGATGAGGAACATGAGCAGAGCCGCAGTCATACCGATGCCAGCGTCAGCAATGTTGAGGCTGGAGCCGGTGATCTTCAAAATGATCGGAATGAACACCCAAGATAGTGCTGCTAGCAAGAAGATCACGCCGGTCATCTTTTCGCCACGCGTCATGGGGCCCATTTTCTTCAGCTCATCGTCAATGAGCTCACGGCCACCCGGAATCATGTCCATTTCCGGTTTGAAAACGGTGGTGAGCAACAGCCATCCGAGCGTCATGAACACCACGGATAATGGCACACCAACCAGCATCCACTGGCCAAACCCGATGTGAATGTCGTGATTTTCAGACAGGTATGCAACCAGGAGGGCGTTGGGCGGGGTGCCAATCACGGTGCCGAGCGATCCGATGGACGCGGAGTACGCGATTGCGAGCATGAGGGCGGTAGAAAAATTCTTCTGGTTCTTGAATCCGCCAACGCGATCAGCGGTGAGGGTGAGAACGGACAGGCCAATTGGGAGCATCACAACAGCGGTAGCCGTATTGGACACCCACATGGACAAGAATCCGGTGGCAATCATGAAGCCGGCGATGAGGCGCTTAGGGCTGGTTCCAACCGCGCGGACAACCAGTAGTGCGAGGCGGCGGTGAAGGTTCCAACGCTGCATTCCTAGCGCCAGGATGAAGCCGGACATGAACAAGAAGATTGTCGAGGACGCGTACGGCGCCGCGATGGCTTTGAAGTCAATGACCTGGAAGACTGGAAACAAGACCAAGGGGACGAGCGCGGTGGCTGCCAGTGGGATCGCTTCGGTCATCCACCAAACTCCCATGAGTACAGCACCTGCAGCGGTGAGCCTAAGCGCGGTGAGGCTATAGACGGTTTCTCCATCGGTAACAGTAGCGTTCACCAGATCCGCTCCGCTGGATGGGAAGATCAGATAGACAATGCCGGCTAGAACAACACTTAGCAGGAGTCCAATCCAACGGCGCTTCCATTCAAGAGGCGACGGCGCTGAATCGAGAATCTCCTGAGGAATCCAAGAAGGGTTCTTCGTCTGGGAGCTCATGAGTATCTCCTTCGAGTGCGTCTTTGCACTCGCGCGTGTGGGACAGGGGACTTTCTCGTAACTTAGAGCCTCAGGCCGCCTCATCTCACGATGAGGGGCACCACATCTCGCTTTTAGGGGCTCTTGAGAACGAGTTGCCAACAACAATACCCCGCAGGGTATTAGAGCTTCAACGACTCGGACAAACGTTCACACCCACTGAAACGATTCCCTAACCACAGCCCCGGCTCGACAGCCACGCGGAGTCGCAAAAAAGAATCCCGTAACACTTTGGAACTATGTAACGGGACATCACACTATTTCTGGACCTAGTCTTCAAGCAATCTACAAGGCCGCTTGCCAGCGCCAGCGTGCTGCCCTGCACACGTTGTGCTTAACCTTCAGCTTGACTTGCTAAAGCGCGGCAACCATCGGTCATGAGACGCTTCTGGCCCCGCGAAATCAATCGCGGGGCCAGAAACTTTTAAGTTAGCGCCTACTCCCCATCCGTTACTAGCGAACCGTTTTCAATAACAGCTTGATTGATAACCTCAACAAGCGCATTAGCAGTGTTGGTCTCCCTCAACAACGCGTCGTGCCTGCATGGGGTGGTAACGATTGAAGCGGGACGCTCCGAGCCAGGGTGGCCAATGGCCTCAACGCGCTGGATCTTTTCTTTAGCGGACCACTTGGAAACCACTCCGTACTTACACACATTGTTCACTTGCTTATCAGCAGCGAAGGTAGCGGACTTTTGATCAACCACCATGAGGTCACCCACCGACACAATAGGATCGCTGGTCTTGCCAAACAGGCTGAAACCGCCTAGTTGAACGTTGCCGGACACTGCCGTGTAATTCACGTTTTCAGGCATAGGAGCCAGATCCCGCAACTCCTGCGAACCGGTACGCAAAGCTTGTCCGCCTTCACCTCGGAAGACGTTAAGCGCCGGAATCGGAGTGCACTTCACATTCGCTTGATACAGGCTGTTGCATATTCCAAGCGCATCCCAAACGAACTTTGCGGGCAAACGCAGCGCGCCAATCTTTGAAGTGGAAGCATTCTCAATCGCCGTGCCGCTAATGTCGGCATAGACTGAGCCGGTATTTGGAGTTGCGACGGTAAACACCTGGCTTACCAACTCAGAAACCGGAGTACCTGCGGACGTTTCATGCGACATGGCCTCACGGATCGCTAGACCACCCATTGAGTGACCCACCAAAACCACTTTGTTGCCATAGGCTTCAGCGAGGCACTCAATTCCTTTAGCCAGCTTAGGGCCGATGTACGGGTCAGTAACCCAATGTGAATCCACCTGGGAGTAATCAAACGCATACACTTGAGCGCCCGGAACCTGCTGGGCGACCCCAATCAATGAAGACTTAACGTCTGAATCCGCAAGCAAGATGCCTGCGTGACCATTTGCGGTGCGATCTACGTATTTAGAAAAGAAGCCGTCGTGCTCGTCATCGTGCTTGATGTACGAGACCCATCCATGCACAAAAACAACCGGAGTTGCATTTTTTGTACTCTGCGGCTGGATCGGCGACCCATCAGGTTGCGTGTCCGAAGCAATGAGCTGCGGATGCAGCACGTACTTGGAGCAGACATTCACATCCGGCTCTCGATTAACGTCCTGCTCTACAACAGCAGACTCGTCAGTAGCAGGTGCCACAGATGGCGCCTCTTCCGCATATGCAGGCGCCAAAGCCCCAAACGACAGGGCAACTACCGACAATGCGGCAGCACCATAAGAAAGCGATTTGAGTTTCACAAGTATCTTTCCCCTTAGTCACATGCACAACCATGTACACGTGCCAGTTCTAATAATTCGCCCTCGACAACTTCGTCTCAGCGCGTCGCCTTTGACATCTTCGTCTCGGCGCATTTTCAGGCTAACAAAGAGATTCTTCAAGATGGTCAATGCACCCATAATCGCACGTACGTGTACCTTAAGTCCTATACGATGGCACAAACGCTCATCCAAATTACAACCATGAAAGAGTTATCAGCCAGGCGGGTGTCGATAGATTCGGGTTTTACCGTAGCCGCGCAAGCCTGCGTTCTAGACTGCAAAGCGTTTACATACGAGGTAGCAATGTAAGAAAACCCGCGCAACAGCGCGGGTTTCATGGCGGAGCTGGCGGGATTTGAACCCGCGAGGGGCGAACGCCCCAACCTCCTTAGCAGGGAGGCGCACTAGGCCACTATGCGACAGCTCCAGACCACCCCATCTTAAGGGGTAGGACAACGCGTTTCCAAACGAGCACCTACTTTTGACTGCAAAACTAGATTTTCGTTCGCAAATAGTTTCTATTCGGGAATGTCACCCTCGTAGTCCACGGTAGCCACAAGCTTCCACTCGCCATCCACCAGCTCAAGCAGGGCCGAGTAGTATTCGGGATCCTGATTAGGCTTCACCATCTTCACGACCACCATCGCAGTGGTTTCGTCAATATCAGTCCAGGTCTGCGGGTAAGGAACCAAAGTAGTGCCATCTGCAAACATATCCGTCAAATCAACGTCAAAATTTTGCGCCACCTCCGGCTCAATCATCGTCTCTGGCGCTTTAGGCAAATCTCGTAGATTATTGAGGGCTTTATCCGTGTCGGGCAACTTAGAATCCGCAACTGGGGCGTAGCTATCAGGCGCTTCAGAATCGAGGGCCTCGCCCGCTGTGGTACCAGTTGTGCTCGATTCACTGGCAGACGGATCTGTTTCCAACGTTGACGAGGTTAACGTCGTAGCATTTTCAACCTGTGCAGACGGATTACTTGACCGCACGGAGGCGATAACTAAGCCAACTATTACTATAAGCACTACCACAGCGCTTACAATCAACACCTTTTTCCGATTCACGCTAATCTCAACTCTTTCTAGACCTAGTTTTCGAACAATCTACAAGGCCGTTTGCCATCGTCACCCTATTGCGCCGCATCCGTTGCATCTCCCCTTCGAGGTTGCAAACCCCTAGCCTGATCAAACGCAACAACGATCGGACGCGAAAATGTTTCTGGCCCCAGCGGTGGATTTCGCGGGGCCAGAAACATTTTAAGTTAGCGTCTACTCCCCATCCGCTACGAGTGAACCGTTTTCAATCACAGCGTGATTGATAACGTCAACGAGCGTGTTGGCAGTGTTGGTCTCTTTCAACAACGCTTCATGCCAGCATGGGGTGGAAGCCAGGGAAGCGGGGCGTTCCGAACCAGGCTTACCGATAGCCTGGATACGCTGGATCTTTTCTTTAGCGGACCACTTGGAAACCACGCCGTACTTGCACACATTGTTCACTTGCTTATCGGCAGCGAAGGTAGCGGACTTTTGATCCACCAGGAGGTCACCCAGCGAAACGATGGGATCACTGGTCTTGCCAAACAGGCTGAAACCGCCTAGCTGAATATCACCGGACACCGCCGTGTAGTTCACGTTTTCGGGCATGGGAGCCAGATCCCGCAACTCCTGCGAACCGGTACGCAGAGCCTGTCCTCCCTCGCCACGGAAAGCGTTAAGCGCGGGGATCGGGGTGCACTTCACGTTTGCCTCATACAGGCTGTTGCACACTCCAAGCGCATCCCAAACGAGTTTCGAAGGCACGCGTAGCGCACTGATCTTTGAAGTGGAAGCTTTCTCAAATACCGTACCGCCAAGTTCGGCGTAGATTGAGCCGGTATTTGGAGTTCCGATGGTAAGCACCTGGCTTACCAGATCAGAAACCGGAGCGCCTGCCGAGGTGTCATGCGACAGAGCTTCACGAATCGTCAAACCACCCATTGAGTGGCCTACCAAAACCACCTTGTTGCCATAGGCTTCAGCAAGACATTCGATACCTTTAGCTAGGTTAGGGCCGATGTACGGGTCAGTAACCCAGTGAGCGGCAACCTCGGAGTAATCAAAGGTGTACACCTGGGCGCCCGGAACTTGCTGAGCAATTCCGATCATTGAAGATTTAACGTCGGAATCCGCAAGCAAGATGCCTGCGTGACCATTTGCGGTGCGATCTACATACTTAGAGAAGTAACCGTCATGGTCATCATCGTGCTTGAAGTACGAAACCCAGCCATGAACGAGGACAACCGGGGTGGCATTTTTTGTACTCTGCGCCTTGATTGGCGAGCCATCAGGTTGCGTGTCTGAGTCAAGGAGCTGCGGATGGCCCACGTACCTGGAGCAAACATTCACATCCGGCTCTCGATTAACGTCCTGCTCTACAACAGCAGACTCGTCAGCGGCAGGTGCCGCAGATGGCGCTTCTTCCGCATAGGCGGGAACCGCAGCCCCAAATGCCAGGGCAAATACTGACAACGCAGCAGCGCTATAAGAAAGTGGTTTGAGTTTCACTATTATCTTTCCCCTTAGTCACATGCACAACCCTGTACACGTGCCAGCTCTAATATTTCGCCTTCGACAGCTTCGTCTCAGTGCGTTTTTAGGCTAACAAAGAGAATCTTCGATATGTCCAATCAACCCACAATCGCACATATGTGTACCTTAAGTCCTATACGATGGCACAAACGCTCAGGCAACAACAACCCGAAAAACGGGCTATAAGCCGCCGCGCCAGTCTCCCGATAGGCGTTAAAGTCGCCGCGCTGGGGCATGCACTCTCGATCGCAGACCGCTTACAGGCAGACGCCGGGGCATAAAGGAAACCCGCGCAATGGCGCGGGTTTCATGGCGGAGGGTAAGGGATTTGAACCCTTGGTGCCCGTGAGGACACAACGGTTTTCAAGACCGTCACCTTCGGCCGCTCGGTCAACCCTCCTGACGATTCCCTAGTGTAACCCGGTTTTACTTAAACCCTGAAACTTGCCATTTGCAAAGTGCACCACAGGCGCGGTTCCAAATTTTTGTCCACATTGCGGGCATCATGGAACCATGAGAGCAATCATCAGCGCCGCAGACCAAACCCACTTTGCAGACGCCACCGGCGTGACGCAACTCAGCGATCGCCTTTCGCTGATCCACACCACTCCTCCAAACCCTGCACCCAACCAGGTTCGCATCAAAGTGCTCACAACCGCAGTGAACCCCGCTGACGTGTTGCAATCAAAGGGCGCGTATCCTGCTCCGCGAGGAGCTAGCCGCGTCCTCGGCCTCGAATGCGCTGGAATCATCGATCAAGTTGGCGCCGAAGCCACCTCTCTACCCGGCTGTTCGTGGATTCATGAGGGCGTAGCTGCGTGCGCACTGCTGGAAGGTGGCGGGTACGCCGGCTACGCCGTTGTTGACGCCAGGCAAGTGCTCCCCATCCCCACGCTGCCCGAAGCCACGACCGTTGCCTTGCGAGCCGAGGCGAACCGAGCAAACAACATCATCCCCGCTACAGAGGAAACCTCGAACCTTGCGCCCGCGAGCGCCCCGAACATTTGGGCACTCGTAGCGACCATGGGCCTGGTAGAGTCGGCGGCGGCCTCGTGGATGATTCTTGAAAGCATCGGCAAGCTTGCCTCAAACCCAGGGAGGGCCGTTCTTATTCACGGGGCATCAGGCGGAGTTGGTTCTATCGCGGTGCAGCTTGCCAGCTGGTTGGGCAACACCGTGTACGCCACTGCGGGCACCTCCGAGCGGTGCGCCCGCGTGGAAGGTCTTGGCGCCAGCAAGTGTTTTGACTACCACGAGGCGTGGCTTGAGCAACTGCGCAAGCTACAACCAGGCGGCGTGGACGTCATTATGGACGTACTTGGCGCGGGTGGCCTGGACACCAACCTGCAAGCTCTGGCCCGCTACGGGCACCTTGCCGTACTTGGTCTGCTCCAGGGAGCGAAAGCAGAGCTGAACCTGGGCTACCTCCTGGCAAAGAATGCTTCTATTACCGCCCAAACCCTGCGGTCTCAAACCCACAGTCGCAAGATCGGAATCCTGCAACAACTGCGCGAACACGTGTGGCCAGCAATCGAAGCGGGCCGGATCAAGCCGGTTATCGGAGCGATCTATCCGCTCGAACAAGTCGCTACCGCCCACCAGGCCATTGCGGGCCGGGCCGACTCCACTTTCGGCAAGATTGCAATAACCCTTTAGAGTGCCAAACGGTGTTTTCCAGGCAATCCTCCAGCCAGAAACTGCGGAACTGCACTACAAGAAGAACGAAGTGGTGGTCACCTGGTTTCCCTGATGACCACCACTTACTTGCCTACCTAGTTAGTCTTCGCCGTCACGACGCTTAAAAAGGCTGAAACCCTTGCGATCCTTTGGCGGCTCTTGCGGATGATCCAGCAGGCCACGCGAAAGCGCGGACGCAAACGGCGGCCACAACGGCAACCTTGGAATCATCAAAGCCTGCACGGCGTGATAGTTATCCGGCAAGCCCGGCAAGCTAGACTCCACAACCGCGTTACTCTCATCAAGCTCGCGCCTAAACTGGCCCGGCTCTTCAATAACGAACTCTTCAATGAAGTCCAGCCATGAACGGTAACAGTGGTCATAATGCTCCACCTCACCCAAGCTGGCGCCATCATCAAGGTGGGCGCGGCGCAAAGCCACCGTTGCGGCAATACCTTCCGCAGCCACCCAGTACATGTGGTTCGTGGACACCGGCTTGCCTTCAAAATCAACCGTGTACACAAACCCAGGCTGACCGTTGCGGCGCCACCCATCCACGCGAGTGCGCTCGAACATCTCGCGCGCAAATTCCAGTAGCCAGTCCGGGCTCTGCCTACCCAGAGTGCGGTTTGCGGCACGCACATGCAACGCCAACCGAGACCACTCAAACTGGTGGCCAATCACCACGCCGTAAGGCACCGACTTATCCAGGCGCGAATGGCCGTGATACTCGCGCATCGGACGCCAGTTCTCGTCGTAATGCTCGCCGATACGCCAATCATTCTGGCTGGCCTCGTCATACACGAACTTCAGAATCGACGTAGCACGGTCAATCCAAATGGGATCATTCATAACTTCTGCCACCGCGAGGTACGCCTCAGTGGTGTGCAAGTTTGAATCCATACCGTAGTACTTCGCAACCTCGGAATAGTCACGCGAACACCTGTGGCGAACACGGTCTACGCTCTCATCCCACCAGTGCGCCTCCTGGTCACGAATAACCTCCAGCAGCAGATCATGGGCTCCCGGACGGTTTGCCGCCACGCCCGAGGCCGCCGCTAATAGCATGAACGAGTTCGCGTACTGTGACTTCGTTTCCAGCGCCTCGTCACACGGAATACCGTTTCCGTCCGCATCAAGCTCATGCTTAATAGCCGGATACCAGCCGCCATGCTCCGGATCAACAAAATACTTGTGCAAACACTTAATGCCGTGATCCGCGTATTTACGAGAACCGGGCAAACCCATGAGGGTTGCAAGGCAGAACACGTGCGTCAACCGGCCCGTCAATGCAAGGTCAACCGGCTGAGACGTATCGATCTCTCCCTCGGACGTAACAAAACCGAAGCCGGTCTCAACCATCGCTCTACGGCCCGCACAAATCAAGGCCTGCATCTGATGGCTCAGCCAGCGGTTATGCTCAACAGACTCTATCCAACCCAAGTGAATCCCCCTGGTTTCATAGAAGCAACATTGCTAACTCTTTGAGGGTACCTTGTCTGCGCCAAAGTTAATTAACAAAGAGAATTTAAGTTCAAAAATAAATCTGCAACCCCCAAGCCCCCGTTTGTGTGAGGTAGCTCATGTTTACTTCTCAAATTTTCGGGAAACTCCAAGGTTCGTTTCAACTTACGCACAGAATCGGCACCTAGTGTAAGAGACAACTTCAACGGATCGGCTAACCGACCGGTTGAAGGGTTCGAGATTTCGTGGACTTTCCAGAGGCTAAGAAACTCGCACTGTGTTGATGGGATAGTTTAGAGCCCCGAGCAATAGCTCGGGGCTCTAAGCATGTTTGCACCGCTAGCGTGCGTCCCGGCGCTATCCCTTCACGGAACCAGCCATGAGGCCGCGCACGAAGTAACGCTGCAGGGTCAGGAACACTACCAGCGGAATGATCATCGAAACGAACGCGCCTGCGGTTAGCAGGTGCCAGTCTTGACCGCGCGAGCCAGCCATTGAAGCCAAGCGCGCAGTTAGAGGCTGGGTGAGCTCCATACCACCCGAGAACGTCAAACCAACCAGCAGGTCATTCCACACCCACAGGAACTGGAAGATCGCGAAGGACGCGATTGCCGGAACCATGAGCGGCAGCATTACCGCCACAAACGTTTTCACATGCCCCGCTCCATCAACCTGCGCAGCCTCCACGAGTTCCTTGGGAACTTCCGCCATGAAGTTGTGCAACAGGAAGATAGCTAGAGGGAGTGCAAAAATGGTGTGCGCCACCCAGATCGATAGGAACGGGAAAGCGTTCGAAACCGCAGTTCCAGAGAACACGCGCAGAAGCGGAATCAGCGCCATTTGTAGCGGCACGATCTGCAGAGCAAACACGATCACAAAAACCGTGTCACGCCCCTTCCACTTCAACACCGAGAATGCGTACGCCGCCATCGTTGCAAGCAACAGTGGCGCGATCGTTGCCGGAACCGTGATTACCAAGGAGTTAATGAAATACGAGGCGAGGTCGCCTTGCGATTTCGCTCCATACAACACCGTTTTGTAGTTCTCCAGCGTGAAGTTCGGGTTAGCGAAGAACGTCCACCACCCCGAACTCTTAATCTGGGCTTCTGGCCGGAACGAGGTTACGAACAGGCCAAACGTTGGGATAGTCCAAAAGACCGCGATCAGTACCGCAATGAACGATCCGAACCTACCCGAAAGGGCGCGCTTTGCCTCCGCAGAAGCAGTCTTACGCTCGCCTCGCACCGCCCTCTTCTTCACCCCTGACGCGGCAGGGCCTTGCGCAACAGCTACAGAACTAGGCACCACGCACCTCCTTGTTGATCAGCATTTGCCGCACGTTGTAAAGAACAATCGGAATAACCAGAACGAAGATGGCAACCGCCATCGCCGAACCGTAACCGTTGTTGCCGTACGTAAACGACTGGTCATACATCATGTTCGCCAGCACCTGCGTGCCAAACTTCGCACCCGTCATCGTCTGCGTAATATCGAAGATCTTCAACGTTGCGATAGTGATAGTTGTCAGCACCACCACGAGGGTTGGGCGAATCGATGGAATCGTGATGTTCCTAAACATCTGCCACCGGCTCACGCCGTCAAGCATTGCCGCCTCCACGATGTCATGCGGGATCGCCTTGATAGCCGCAGACAGCAACACCATTGCGAAACCAGCCTGAATCCAAATCATTACGATCAGCAAGAAGATCGTGTTCATTGGGGAATCCTGCAAGAAACGCACCGGCTCGCCGCCCAGCCCCACAATGATCGCGTTTAGGAGGCCGCGCTGAGTTTGGGAAGCACCACGGTACTCGTAAACGAACTTCCAAATAATGCCCGCACCCACAAACGAGATAGCCATGGGCATGAACAGCAAGGACTTCGCGAGCTTCTCAAACCGCTTACCGTCAATAAGGATCGCGTACAGCAAACCAACAACGGTAGAGACGATTGGAACTAGAAGCACCCACAAGAACGTATTGACGAATGCTTGTTTCGAGTCAGTGGCCGTGAACAACCACACGTAGTTATCAAAGCCCACAAACTGCGATGAACGCCTATCCATGAACGACATAATGATCGTTCGAATAGCGGGATAAATGAGGCCTAGCGCCAGCAGCAACAAGCCCGGACCTAAGAACACGGCAACACTTGCAACCGTGCGCCCCCGGCCCTTCATCCGGTCTGCCAGTGACGCCAAACCCAGCAACACCAGCACAACAACTGCCAGCAAGATGACCGCAAAGAACATCTGGCCAATTTTTGTATTTAGAAAATAGTCCATTGATCCTCCAAAAGCGGGACGTAGCTAGTACGCCCCGCTCTTGAAAATCAGATGCTTAGCACCTGTTACTTAGTTGGCCAAGAAGCTTCGATTTCTCCAAGGACAGTCGGGATGTCCTTCTCACCATTCAGCCACTGAGTCATTGCAGTCCAGAAGGAGCCTGCACCCACCTCAGAAGGCATTAGGTCAGAGCCATCGAAACGAGCCACCGCATCCTTATCCTGCAACAGTTCCATTGCTAGACGCAGAATGTCAGACGTTGCGAGCGAGGGGTCAACACCCTTGTTTGCGGAGGTCACGCCACCAATCTCAACACGAGTGTTTGCCCACAAGCTCGAGGACATGTAAGCCTGCACCGCCTTCGTTGCATCGCGGTCATTGAACGCACCCACAAACTCGCCACCGGTCAAAAGCGGCTTCTCGTCCGTAGTCATGCCCGGCAGGTAGAAAGCGAACACGTCGCCGTTTTCAGAAACGTCGGTGCCTTCCGGCCACTGCGCCTCGTAGAACGAAGCCATGCGGTACATGTAGCACTGGCCCTCAAGGATCGGCAGACCACCATCATTGAACGAGGTGGTAGCGATCGAGCGAGCGTCACCAATACCACCGTTTACGTAGCGGTCATCGCGCAGAATCTTGCCAACCTCTTCGGTTGCCTTCTCGATAGCCGGATCGTTGAACGCAATATAGTGAGAAACCCACTTATCGTAAACATCAGCACCAGCCGAACGCAGAACTAGATCCTCAACCCAGTCGGTTGCCGGCCAGCCGGTAGCACCACCGGACTCGATGCCCGCACACCAGGGCTTCACATCCTCACCCTCGTGATCCTTAGCAATCTTCTCAGTCAAGTCGAGAAGCTCCTGCCAGGTCTGAGGAACCTCGTAGCCGCCTTCCTTGAACATGGACGGCGAGTACCACACGAAGGACTTCACGGAAGCCATGAGCGGCGCGGCGTAGAACTTACCATCAACCGTGCCGTAAGCCTTCCAATCTTCAGACCAGCCCTTGTCAACGTTCTTCTCCACCTCTGCAGGAGCCGGAATAACGTGACCGTCCTTAATCATGCGCTCCAGCAGGCCCGGTTGGGGGAAGATCGCTAGGTCAGGAGCATTACCGCCCTCAACCTGGACAACAACCTGGGATTCAAACTCGCCCACACCGTTATGCTGGACCTCAATGCCCGTGCACTCGGTGAACTTATCGAACGTCTGCTGAAGCTGATCGGCCTCAACCTCACGGATGGATGAGAATAGCGAAACAGACTCGCCATCGAAGTGGCCGTACTCCTCAAATGCGGAACAGTCGGTATCGCCGCCAGCTTCGCTGGAAGAACCGCCGCTGATGTCACCACCGCCACCACATGCGGACAGCAACATTGCTGTAGCCGCAGCGCCGGCTGCAAGAACGCTCCATCGAGTTTTCTTTGTCGAAATCATGCGCGATGAACGCATCTAAACCTCCAGTGTTAATCAATTGGGACCGACAAACCGCGACCTCGCACGCGATACGAAATCGCATACGCTTGCCCTTGACCTGCTTTCCAGATCGTCCATAACTACAACCAAACGCGATAAGCGTGATCCATGCAACCGGTTCGGCTCACAAACATGCATATGTGACCGTTTTGTAACCAACAGGCGCACGTTTTTGCATGCCCGATTGCGCGCTCGTCTACATTAGCGAACCGTTTTTGTTGCCGGCGGCTCTTCTAAGCAACGCCTCCATCACCGCGGCCGCCCCGTCGTATTCAACCGGGCCGGTAACCGCGTTAGCGCACTCGCGCACCTGCTCGATAGCCCCAGCCATCGCCACCGAGTGATGCGCCCACCGCAGCATCGCCATGTCGTTCGTGCCATCACCAACCGCAACACTGCCGGTGAACGGAACATCCAACTCGCCTCGCAACCACTCAAGACTACTCGCCTTGGTTGTGTCAGGCGCATTCACATCCATCCACGCGGTCCAACCAATCGCATAGGAGAGGTTCAACATGTCCAGCTCGTTTACACGAGCCTCAAAATCCGCAACACTCATGCCCGGCATGCGTACAACCAGCTTCGTAACCGGCTTGGACTTCAATCCTTCCAGATCATCAATCCGGAACTCCTCGATCAACTCTCGGGGTGGAAACTCACGTGAAACCCGGTAGTACATGGAGTCATCCTCAACCGCTAAAATCGCCTCGGGCAAATGCTGGGTAACCTGGTCGATCAGCGGGCTCGGATCGAAGTAGCGTTTAAACACCACCTCGTACTGCCCATCCTCGATACGCATAACGATCGCGCCATTGGACACCACCGCCCAGCCATCATGGATCCCCACCTCGCTAAGCACCGGCAAAGTGGCGCCAACACCGCGTCCCGTCGCAATCACCACATTCACGCCCACGCATTGCAAACGCTCGATGGTGTCCAAAACAGCCGGCGAAGCCCCGTCGGCCGTGAGCAACGTGCCATCAATATCAAGGGCAACCAGCATGCCCGGCCCGGTTTGCTCCAAAGAATCCGGGAGGGCCGCACTGGCCTGCTGCACTAAATCCTCAAACGGGATCGGCGCCAACGTTGTTGGCGGAGGCGTGAGGAGAGATTTAGCCAACTACAGGCTCCAACTTCTGCCTCCCACTCATGTACGGGCGCAAAGCTGCCGGAACCGTAACCGAACCATCCTCATTCTGGTGGTTTTCTAAAATCGCCACAATCCAGCGAGTTGTAGCTAGCGTGCCGTTAATCGTTGCAACAGTTTGCGTGCCCGCCTCAGTGCGCTCGCGAATATTCAGGCGACGCGCTTGGAACGTGGTGCAGTTAGACGTCGAAGTGACTTCCATCCAGCGGTTTTGTGTGGGCAACCAGGCCTCGCAGTCAAACTTGCGGGCCGCCGAAGTGCCGAGATCCCCAGCCGCCGTATCGATCACGCGGTAAGGAAGCTCAACCTTGGCAAGCATCTGCTCTTCCCACGCGAGAAAACGCGCGTGCTCTGCTTCGGCCTCATCCGCAGTGACAAACGCGAACATCTCCGCCTTATTGAACTGGTGCACGCGAATAATGCCGCGCGTATCCTTGCCGGCTGAACCGGCCTCACGGCGGTAACACGTGGACCAACCCAGGTAGCGCTTGGGGGAATCCACGTCAATAATCTCATCCTTGTGGTAGCCCGCGAGCGCCACCTCGGACGTGCCCGTCAGGTACAGGTCATCGGCTGGCAGGTAGTAGATCTCGTCGGAATGCTCGTTCAAAAAGCCCGTGCCACCCATGATTTCCGGAGTGACCAGCGTGGGCGTCATCATCGGGATGAAACCGGCCTCCACTGCCTGATCCATCGCCATGCGCAAAAGCGCCAGCTCCAACTGCGCGCCAACGCCCGTCATGTAGTAAAAACGAGCGCCAGAAACTTTCGCGCCGCGCTTCATGTCGATAGCGCGCAGGCCCTCAGCGATCTCCAAATGATCCTTCGGCTCAAAACCCTCAGCCGCGAAATCGCGCGGCTGTCCGCCCTCGAAACGCAAAACCTCAAATGAGTCTTCGCCGCCCGCCGGCACTCCCTCAATCACGATGTTCGGCATTGACCAAACCAGGCGCTCCGCCCTCTCGCGCGCCTCATTGGCCTGCGCCTCCAACGACTTCACCGAAGCCGCAAGCTCCTTCGCGTGTGCCAAAACCTTCTCTCGGTCCTCCACCGCAGCCTTGCCAATCGAGCGGGACACAGCCTTTTGCTCCGCGCGCGCGGCCTCGAAATCATGAAGTGCTGCGCGACGAGCCTCATCAGCCTGCAAAATTTCATCAACAAGACTGGGATCGCCACCGCGCGCAATCTGCGAATCGCGAGCCGGCTGCGGATCTTCCCTCAGAGCTTTAAGATCAATCATGCTCCAAGCCTACCGCGACGATTGAACCCGGTCACATAGCCGCCCGTTTTCCACGAAATCCACATCCAGAAAAACAAAAACCATCCGATTTGTGGATCCGGTAATGTTTATCTTGAATCTTTTAGATCGGAGGTGGGAGTCTTGGCCGCTAAAACTCAAACTCCGTATGTCATCTACAACCCCGCAAAAGTTGCGAAAGTGCACGCCCTGCGAAAAATGGTGACCATCGCGGCCGCGCAAGCAGGGTTAAACGAACCCGTGTGGCTTGAAACCACCCCGAAGCAACCAGGAACCCTGCAAGCCACGCAGGCCGTAGCAGCCGGAGCCAGTCTCGTGCTCGCCGCCGGAGGAGACGGCACAGTCCGCGCCGTGGCAGCCGGCCTGGCCGGCACCGGCACGCCCATGGCAATCCTGCCGTACGGCACCGGCAACCTCCTCTCACGCAACCTGCAGGTACCCGCCGACAACATTCAAGAAGCCATCGATATTGCGTTCTTTGGCCTCGAAGATGAAATCGACATCGCATGGATGAAAGTGAGCGGTTTCGAAGGCGAACCCGAGGCGCTCCCCGAAGGCACGCACATCACCAAGCAGCACAAAAAGTTCCTCGAACAACGCGGATTTAACCCGCCAAGCGAAGACGAATACGCGTTCATTGTCATTGCTGGCCAAGGCTGGGACGGGCAAATGATGTCCGAAACTAACTCCACCCTCAAAAGCCGCGTGGGGTGGGGCGCCTACGTAGTTGCCGGGGCGAAGGCCCTCACCGCCCCGAAAATGAGGACATTTTTAGAACTGGACACGGGCCGCAAATACGTTATCAACAGCCGCTCCATCCTATTTGCGAACTGCTCGTCACTAATGCTTGGCGTGGTGCTCGCGCCCGATGCGGAACTCAACGACGGCATGCTTGACGTGGCAACCCTAGAAACCAGCGACGGCCTCGTGGGCTGGGCCGACCTTTTCACCAAAATCGCCGCACAAGGACTGGGCATCAAGAACCACGTTCTTCCCGGCACGTCCGGACGGCTCGACTTCATCCAAGCCGCCACTGCTCACAGCCTCGTCAAAGACGCCCATCCCATCCAAGTGGACGGAGATCCGCTTGGCAACGCGCGTGAAATGCGAGTGCGCGTTGACCGCAAAGCCCTTAGAATCCGAAAAGGATAGCAAATTTTCGATCTACTGAGCCCCTAAACACCTGCGAGGATTCATGGCCAACGAAAACCCGAACCGCCCGTGGCAGTCACCGAGCTTCCCCGGCAACAACCAGTCCGAGCCAAAGGTCACCAAGCAACCCGAAACCGAGGCGCCAAGAAACGAGGGGCCAGAATATGAAGCGCCCAGGACTGAGGCGCCGGGGTACGAGGCTCCAGGAACCGGGACTCCCGGGTATGGCGCGTCTGGGTACGGTGCGCCGAAATACGCGGCATCGGGGTATGGCGCGCCCGGGTACGGCCAGCCAAACCAGGGTTACGGGCCCGGTTACGCGCCGTCCCCCTACCGCCAGCCCGTAATCAAGCCCGGCACCATGATTTTGCGCCCCCAAACGGCCTCCGAAATCGTCTCCGCCTCATTTGCCACATTCCGCTTCAACCCGCGCGCATCCTTCGCGATCAGTTCCATCATGGCGCTGTTCGTATTCCTCATCGAATACCTCGTGCAATCCGCATTCACCGATCTGGACATGCTGGCTACGCGCAACCCCTGGGACATCTTTACCGACTACACCGCTTTCTCCGGCCAAGGCCTTGCGAACATCGTAGTATTACTCGCAACAGCGCCCCTCATCTTCGTAGCGATGGAGGGCGTCCTCGGCCGCAAAATCAGCGCGCAACAAACTGTTGAACTCACTCGCGGAAACCGGGGAAGCTACGCCCTCCTAGCCGTAATAGCTTTCCTCATCCCACCGCTGATCACAGCCGCATCAATCGGCGTGCCCCTACTCTTCATCGAACCCGGACTTGTATCCCTCGTCTGGTTCTTTGCAATCTCAGTAGTTCTGCAAATCGCGTTCTACTTGATTGCCATTCGCTTCATGTTCGCATTCCCCATCATCCTCGTCGAAGGCCAAAAAGTGCGGCCCGCACTATCACGCTCGTGGAAACTAACGCGCGAACGCTTCTGGCCACTACTTGGCACGTCACTACTAATGGGCCTAGCCATGCTCGCGATCGCTATCGCATTTAGCGCCATCTTTGGTGTTATCAGCGGGCTGGTCATATTTTTCGAGTCAACCACACTACTGGCCCTAATCACCGCTATTTCCACCGCGCTAATCGTCTTGCTGATCACGCCCCTTTCCGTTTACGCCCTCACCCTCATGTACGTAGACACGCGCATCCGCAAAGAAGGCTACGACATCGACCTAGCGCGCAGCAGGCAAACGGAAGCACTCTAACTTGAACACGCTCGTTGCACACGTAGCGCTCGCCCTCGAACCCACACCGGACGAGGCGCGCGAGCTACTGCGCCGCGAACTCAGCAAAAATGAGTACCTCGAAGGCCAAAGCGTGCAGGGCGTCCTCAACTGGCTCCTCCAAAGAATCGGAACAACCGTATTCCGCACCGCAGAAGGCACCTTCAACTGGATGCTTCTTGTAATCATCGCCGTTGTCATTATCGCCCTCATCGTGGGCATATACGCCCGGGTTGGGCGCGAACAGAAGACGGTTAGCGCAACCCAAGCGCTCACCTCTCTAAGCGCTAATGAACATCGCCGCCGCGCCCTCGACCTCAAGAACACAGACCCCACCGAAGCACTCAAAGCGGGGTTTAGAGCCATCATTGTGCGACTCGACGCCACTGCGGCTCCCGGACGCACCACCGGAGAAATCACCCGCCTCATCACCCGTGAATATCCCGCCCTCAAATACGACGTTGCCCGGTGCGCATCCAAATTCGACGTCGCCACCTACCGGCTGGAAACCATTGGCACCGTCACCACGCAAGACGTGGAAGCCATGCTCGCCCTCGACGACGAAATCCAAAAACGACTAAGTGCGCAGGTGAGCTCATGAACGCAACTGCGCGCGGAATGACGTTCAAAACTTTCAGCAAAACGTGGCTACCGCTAATCCTGATCTTTGTCCTGCTCGTCCTCGTGGTCACCGCCAAAGGGGCGAACACCCAGGGCGATTACAAGGACTACGAACCCGAATCACCCAAACGTAGCGGCAACAAGGCCGTCATTCAAGTGCTCAAAAAGCAGGGGATACAGACCACCATCGCCTACAAGGACAGCGAAATTGGGCCCGTTGACCGCGACACCACGCTCGTATTTCTGGATGATGGCCTGGACTGGATGGACATCTCCGACGCACTCAAAACCAAAGCGCAACAGGCCGGGCGAGTGATCCTAGTTGGCATGCAAGACTACCAACTCAAAGAATTCGGCCTCGACATCGACAGCTACACCAACGGCGTGGTAGCGCCAGGTGTCACCGAAACTAGTAGCGAGTGTCTGCCCTACATCGGCAAGGCGAAAAACGCCTCCGTCACCATCGTGCGAGAGCACCAAACACCTGGCGTAATTCAATGCTTCCGTAGTGACTCCGGTAGTTTGCTCAGCATCTGGCCCGCCACAGACGACCCGGAATACATCCTCATCTCCGACCGGTCAGCGTTTACCAACGCCAACGTGCAAAGCCTAAACAACGCTGCCCTTGCCCTCACCCTGTACGGAGCCCACCCCAAAGCCGTGTTCTACTACGAGCGGCCAAGCATCCAACAGCAGTCACCCGCAAATGCGAAACTCTGGCAACTCCTCCCCCCGTGGGTGTTTTGGGCGGGCGTGACCCTACTGTTTGCCGCCTTCGCCCTCATGATCGCGAAAGGCAGGAGGCTCGGCCCGCTCGCTCGAGAACCTCTGCCCGTCATTATCAGCGCCAGCGAAATTGAACAGGCGCGCGCCAGCCTTGCCCGCGAAGGCAAACACGCCAGCTGGGCAATGGCCCTCATCCAATCGCGCGCCCGTCGCAAACTACGGCGCGCCCTCTACCTGCCCGCGCGGGCCAGCGAAGAAGAACTCACCAACACTCTAGCCGCCAAACTCAACAAGCCAACTAGCGAACTACACGCCCTGCTGTACGACGCAGAGGTTTCAACCGAAAAAGAACTCACCCAACGATCACACAAAATCGACCAGCTCATTCAGGAGGTCTCATGACCGAGCAAGATGCCAGGGAAGCCCTACTGCGCGTACGCGCAGAAGTTGCCAAAGCCGTTGTTGGATCTGACGGCGCTGTAGCCGGCCTCGTCATCGGCCTCCTCACGCGCGGACACGTGCTACTTGAAGGGGTGCCGGGCACCGCCAAAACCCTGCTCGTGCGAGCCCTGGCGAAATCACTGTCCATTGACACCAAGCGCGTGCAGTTCACCCCTGACCTCATGCCTGGTGACCTCACCGGATCGCTGCTATATGACCGCGAGACCTCGCAGTTCAAGTTCCGCGAAGGCCCCGTGTTCACCAACCTGCTACTCGCAGACGAAATCAACCGCACGCCGCCAAAAACCCAGGCGGCACTACTTGAAGCCATGGCGGAACGCCAAGTATCAGTTGATGGTGAATCTAAACCGCTACCCACCCCGTTCATGGTTGCAGCCACGCAAAACCCCATCGAGTACGAAGGCACCTACCCTCTGCCCGAAGCTCAGCTGGACCGGTTCATGCTGAAAGTCCAGGTGAGTCTTCCCAGTTACGAGGAAGAAACCGAGATCCTGAACCGTCACGTGAAGGGCTTTGACGCGTCTAACCTGGACGCTGCTGGCATCACTCCCGTCGCCTCCGCTTCAGACATTGAGGCCGCTATCCGCGCCGTCGCCGCAGTCGAAGTCCACCCCCAAGTGGAGAAATACATCGTGGATATCGCGCGGGCAACGCGAGTTGCTCCCTCCCTGTCTCTGGGCCTGTCCCCCCGTGGCGCTATTGCGCTACTAGCCACCTCCAGGGCCTGGGCGTGGCTGTCTGGGCGCGACTTCGTCACCCCCGATGATGTGAAGCAAATGGCTCCCGCAACCATTACGCACCGGCTCATGCTTCGACCCGAAGCTGAACTGGAGGGCGTGGAGGCCGCCTCCGTCCTCCAAACCGTCATGGACTCAATCGCGGTACCGCGATGACGATTTCCAGTAAGGTTGCGGCACTTATCGCGATCGGGATAATCCCGATCGTGCTTTCACCCACCCCGGGAACCCTCGCAACCTGGCTGCTATTCGTCTTCATCCTCACGCTCGTTGACGCGATTTTAGCCCCCTCACCCCGACAGCTTCAGATCACCAGGCAGATGCCGAAAACAGTTCGTGTCAACGAACGCTCCGTTTCAGTGATTCATGTGACCGGGGCAAACCGAACCATGCGCGCAGTGTTGCGTGACGCGTGGCAACCTAGCGCCGGGGCCACTAAGAACCGGCACAAGTTCAAACTTTCCCCCGGCCAATCCACAGATTTTGCTACCGAGCTACTACCCACCCGGCGAGGCATCCTGAAAGCCGATGCGGTTACCGTGCGTTCGTGGGGCCCGCTCGGCCTGGCCGCCATTCAAACCACGTTTGACCTTCCCGGCACTATACGCGTGCTCCCCGAGTTCCCCTCTAAGGAGCTTCTGCCCGGCGCCCTCGCAAAACTGCAACAGATGACCGGGCAGATTCTTGCCCGCGCGCGCGGGCAGGGCACCGAGTTCGATTCCCTGCGCGAATGGGTGGACGGCGACGATCAGCGCTCTATTGATTGGCGCGCAACCGCACGCTCCAAAGATGTTATTGTCCGCACGTGGAGGCCAGAACGCGACCGTCACATCGTGATGGTTATAGACACTTCGCGTATGAGCGCACAACGGCTAGGAGATCAAACGCGCTTGGACGTGAACCTGGACGCCGCCCTCCTACTTAGTGCTGTGACCGCTAAGGCCGGCGATTCGGTCAGCATGATCGCCGCTGATGCGGACGTGAGGGCGCAAGTGATCCGCCCGTCTCGCTCCACCGTGTTGGGCGAACTTTCTTCCGCGATGGCACCTCTTTACCCCGCTTTGGTTGAGGCGAATTGGATGGAAGTCGCCGGCAAGCTGACAAGTTTTGGCAACAAGATGTCGCTGGTAGTTCTGTTCATTGCGCTTGACGTGACTGTGCTGGAAGAATCTTTGCTGCCCGCTTTGTTGAACCTTGCAAAGCACACGCGCGTAGTGATTGCGCACGCCTCGGATCCGCAACTTCACGAAGTAGACGAGGCTACTGAAACGAAAGACCCGTACTTTGTGGCCGCCACAGAGTTTTCCCGCGCCGAACGAGAAAAGGCCGCCCAGGCCCTCGCAGCCGCAGGCATCACGGTGGTTGAAGCCCCGCCCGCAAAACTGTCAATGGCGGTTGTGGACCACTACTTGAATTTGAAGGCGCGCGGCCTGCTGTAAGTAGACGTTCCGGCTCACTCCACCGCCAC
The DNA here is from genome assembly GCF_000411155.1 of Gleimia europaea ACS-120-V-Col10b. Taxonomy (GTDB): domain Bacteria; phylum Actinomycetota; class Actinomycetes; order Actinomycetales; family Actinomycetaceae; genus Gleimia; species Gleimia europaea_B. The sequence goes on along the minus strand of NZ_KE150266.1, from coordinate 1,287,623 downwards.
TTGTTCGGGCAGTTTCAGACGAGCTTCAGCCAAGGCTTGCTTCTTTTTTCCCAGAACGAGGGCGTAGATGAGGAACGCAACCCAGATGAGTACACCGAATCCGACCTGCACCTGCCAAGGCGCTTTGGAGGCGGTAACAAAACCTTCAGTGAAGCCAGCAATGAAGAGTGTGAGGATGAGGCCAAACAGCACGTGCACGGCCTGATGTCCGGTGCGAACGAAAGATTCTAGGCGCGTGCGCGAGCCGGGCTGGATTATGGCCCAGAACAGGCCTAGACCGGTGCCAGCGGATACGAAGATAGAGGTCAGTTCTAGCAAGCCGTGCGGCAGGATCAGCGTCCAGAAAGTTACGCCGTACCCGTGAAACGTCATGAGCGCTCCGGCAATCGCGAGGCTCGCCATGTTGCTTATCAGAATTTGCACAGCACCAATCACGGTGATTCCGTATGCGAGCGTCAGTGCAGCCACGTACCAGTTGTTTGACCACACGAGCATTGTGAAGTCCGCGCTGGGATCTTTCGTATAGTACTTTTCGAAATCTTCTTGCACGTATTGCAGGATTGACGAGGACGATCCGAGCTGTTCATGAAGTTCGGGGTGCGCGTAGATCCACCAGCCGACGGCGAAGCAGAAGATGATGGAGAGAACACCGGCGCTGATCCACCAGGCGCGAAACCGGTAGAGGGCAGCAGGGTAGGTGGTAGTGAAGAATTCGGTTATAGAAGTGAGGATTCTCCGGTTCTTCCCCACCATTTTTCCACGTGCCCGAATGAGGAGGGCAGAAAGCTCTTTGACGAGTTGCGGGTCTGGCGCTCCTGTTCGAATCATGGACAGGTGGGTGGACGTACTGCGATAGAGGTCGATGAGTTCGCGAGCTTCGTCTGGGGCCAGTACGGGCTTGTTTACAAGCACTCTAAGCCTGGCCCACGTGTTTTTGTTTGCGCTGACGAATGCGTCCAAATCCATGCGCCAAGATTACTAGAAGGTATCGTTTGTGTCATGAATAGTCAGGCGATGACGGTTACAACTGGTGAGGGCGTGGCACTGGATGTGGTGCCTGCAGGTATTGGTTTGCGCATGCTGTCGGCCCTCATAGACGTGGGGTTATCGGTTATCGTTTTGATTTGGGTGGCTGTTGCCCAGTTTGAGATGATGTTTTCGGATACTAGCGCAGCTCAAGAGGCACTGTTCGTCTTGTTGATTGTTTTCGCTGTTTTCTTGGGTCCGATGTTGATTGAGACGGCGACGAACGGGAAGTCTGTGGGCCGTTTTGTGGTTGGCACGCGGGTTGTACGTTCGGATTTGCGTCGCGTTGGGATGCAGCACGCGGCGATTCGAGCGATGATCGGTCTGGTTGAGATTTGGGTGACGCTGGGCGGTCTTGCCGCAGCTACCGCGTTGATTGATCCGAAGAATCGGCGTTTGGGTGATTTAGCTGCGGGCACAGTGGTGATTAAGGAGCGGGTTGGTGCGCGCGCGGTAGAGGCGGCGAGTAAGCGCGCTGACGCGATTGTTCGCGCCCATGAGTTGCCCGCCACCCCCTCGTGGATTCAAAGTGCTGATCTGCGTAGGTTACCGCCCGAACTGGCGCGCAATGCTCGCTCGTTGTTAATGCGCGGGGAGCAGTTTGAGCAACAGTCTCACGCCCGACTGTTGACGGGAATCGCGGGTGAGTTGCGCGAGTACGTGTTTCCGGGCCCGCCACCGGGGGTTGGCGACGAGGAGTTTATTGCGGCCGTACTGGCAGAACGTACGCGCCGTGAGACCGCCCGCTTGGAACGCAATCGCAAGCTGGCAAGCTCGTTTTTGCGCGTCTAGTTGGTGGTGCCGTTCATGAGGCCGGCAATCCAGGCTCTTGCGTTGACGAAGTCTTCGTCATGGGTGCCGGCTCGAATGGTTGGACGCTGTCCGTCAACACGCGGGTAGGAGCCGATGAAGCGCACTTGCGGGCAGGTGCGGTGCAGGCCGATGAGGGCGGCAGCTACGCGTTCTTCGCTGATGTGGCCTTCAATGTCGATGGAGAATTCGTAGGAGCCAAGGGGGCCTCCGGCCGGTCGCGATTCGATGCGGGAAAGGTTGACGCCGCGCGCGGCAAATTGTTCGAGCATTGAGAGCAGAGCGCCAGCCTCGTTGTCGGGGAGGCGCACTTGCACGGTGGTTTTGTCTGCGCCGGTGGCTGGTGGCACGTTGCCGAGGGGCGCAACTAGTACGAAGCGCGTGACTGCACCCCGGTTGTCTGCCACGTTGGAGTACAGGGAGCGCAGGCCGTAGCGGGCAACGGAAGTTTTGGCACACAGGGCGGCGTCAAAGCCGGGGTTGTCTTCTTCGGCGATGAGGCGCGCGGCGGCGGCCGTGGAGGTGGCCGGCACGTGTACGGCGTTGGGGTAGTTGGCGGCTACCCATTTGCGGCATTGCGCCCACGCGTGGGGGTGAGTGCCGATGCGTTGAATATTGGGCTCGGCCCCGTCGGCGGTGGGTTTAATGGCGAGTTCAAAGGATACCTCGACTACCATTTCAGCTTCGATAACGAGGGGGGATCCGTGTGAGAGCGAGTCGATGGTCGCGTTGACACCTCCTTCGATGGAGTTTTCGATGGGTACGACGGCGCGGTCTGCCTGCCCGTTGCGAACGAGGTCGAGCGCCTGCGGCACGGATGTGCACGGCACTGCTTCGGTGTTTTTGGGCGCGATTTGCCACAGGGCTTGTTCGGTGAATGTGCCGAATGGGCCGAGGAACGCGATTTTGAATGGCTTCGTTTGCGGACTTGGCGTGTTGGTGTGGGTGTGCACGGCGCCTCCTTTTCTCGGCTTTCACCTTATACAGTTAGTTTTGTTCTTGTTTATTTTCAGGTGGTTTTGGTGCGTTTTTTGAGGTTTGTTACGGCTTTCACGCTCGCGTTTTTGATGACGTCTCCGTTTGCGGTGGCGGATGAGCCGGTGCGAACGCTGTTTGTGGGCGTTGCGGGGCTTGAGGCGGCTAACGTGTCTCCAGGCGTGTTGAGCGCGCTGGAGGACCACGGCGCCGTAGTGATGAATCTGCATACGCGTACGGCAAGTCCGGATACGTGTCCCGTGGACGGGTGGATGTCGATTCGCACGCCTGGAAATGCGATTGATTATGAGGGCAGACAAAGCCACGGTGGCGCTTGCAGGCCGTCTTTGGATGTGATTTTTGAGGGCGAGCCAGGCACGCCCGGCAGGGCGAAGGTGCAGGGTTTTGAGCAGATAACTCGGGGCGTGAAGTGGCCGGCACAGCCGGCTGCGGGCGTTGGGGTTGGTCCTGGTGCCGCTCTGGTTCTAGCGAGCCAGAGCGGCGAGGTGGCCAGTTGGTTGCCGGCGCCGGGCAGCGCAGACGAGTTGGGCGCTGTTGCGTTGCGTACTCTTCGCGAATCGCCGGGGAATGTGTTTGTTGATGCCGGGTGGGTTGACGCGGGCATGAATGCTACTGACGCGAATAACGGCATGGCTAACATTGCTGACTCAAACAACGCTGATGCGACCGCCCCAGCCGGCCCTACGGGGTTGTCAGCGGATCAGGTGAACGCGCGAATTGAGGCGGTTTTGGCGGCTTACGCGCAGTTTGAGCAGCAGCATCCCGGCCAGGTGCGGGTGGTGCTTGCCTCCGTTGGCCGCACTGCGCCCGGCCCGGCGCTCCAGTTCGGCGCCGTGACTGACGCAACCGTCACCGGCACGACATCAAACGCAAACTCCACCGGCGCCGAAGCCGTAACAACCAGCCCCGCGTCTGTCCCAGAAACAGCTACCACCGGCCTGTTCTACTCGTCCGCGACTCGTTCGGCTGGTTTGGCAACGTTGGGTGATGTGCGTGATTTGGTTGCGGGCGAGCCCCTCCAGGTGCAGCCCATGTCGGTGTCGGCCGCGCACGCCCAGTTGGCGGATGAGGCTACCCACGCGTTGGCGGCGCGAAGTTCGTTGACGCCATTTTTTGTTGCGTGGGGCGCGTTTCTTGCGATTGGCGTGTTAGCTGGCGTGTTGCATTTTGTGCGCAGGCCGGCCAAGAGCCAGGCGCCGGCGTGGATTTGGCGCAATATCGCGGTGTGGAACGCGTTGGCTTTCGCGGTGATTCCAGCGGCGATGATTGCAAATCTGCTTCCGTGGTGGCGGCTTTCCACTCATCCGGTGCTACCGATTCTGCTGGTCTTTGCCATTGCGGCGGTGCTTGTGGCGTTGGTGCGTTCGTCTAATCAGCCGGTAGCGGTTCTCGCCGCGCTGACTGTGCTGTTGGTGGCGGTGGATATCGTGTCGGGAACGCATTTGCAGCGCGATGGTTTCTTCGGGTCGATGACGCTTGTATCCCGGCGTTTTTACGGCGTTTCGAACCGCTCCTACGTGATCTTGTTGTCGGCGGCGTTGATAGCCACACTGCCGTGGATTGCGGATCGTTTTCCGCATAAGAGGCAGGAGGCGGCGCGCGGAGTTGCCGCCATGGGCGTGAGCGTGCTGGCGATTGATGCGTTGCCGTTTTGGGGCGCTGATTTTGGAGGGCCTGCGGGCATTATCGCCGGGTTCGGGATTGCGTATTTGTTGGTGCGCGGTATCCGCCCGCAGTGGAAGCACGTTGCCTGGTGGGTTTTGTTGAGCGCTGCGGCAATGGTGTTTGCGGGAGCCTTGGATGCACGGTCGGCTTCGCCCTCGCACATCGGACTGTTCTGGAAGAATTTTGGTTCGCCGGAAACGCTCACTTTGGTAGCGGACAAGGCGCGAGATATGGCGGCCACGTTCGCAGGCCATCCGCTGATTGTGGCGGCAGTGATCGTGGCGGTGATTCTCGCAGTGGTTGCGGCGCGCTTTGCTCGCAAGCTGTTCAAACCCCGCGAGGACACCGAAAAGCTAACATTCACCCCCAACCCGCACCTCGAAGCCCTACGTGAAGCGACTCCCCCGGGCTTAGCCGCAGTGGCGGCGGGTATCGCGGTGGGCGCGCTGGTGGCGGTGCCGATTAATGATTCGGGCCTACTGATAGTGGTAGACACCGTGGCGATTGCGGCGCCTGCGCTGGTGTCTATTCTTGCTCGTCGTCTGCAAATGTCACGTACGCATTGTACGGAGAGCCCGCAGTTTGATGCATAGCGGCTTGCACCCGCTCGCGAACGGGGATGCGGTGGCGGTGGATGCGGCGCAGCGCGGTGGCTTTCCAAACGTCTTTGAACTGGTCGGCCCGGTGCATGTACCCCATGAGGTCGTTGGCGGTGGCGCGGTGTGTGAAGTCGCAGGGGATTTCTTGCACGGTGTAGCCCTTGACCAGAAGGTCAATGGTCATGGCCACTTCCACGCCCCAGCCGGGGGCGAAGGGCATGATGTCGTTGACGGCTTTGCGAGTGATGCAACGCTGCCCTGACAGTGGCGCGTTGGCGTGCCAGCCGGTGGCGCGCCGAATTGATTTGCGGGCGCGCCCAACTACAAATCCGTGCCCGCCCGCTCCTTTTTGTTTGGGTAGCGTGGCGATAGCGCAGTCACATATTCCGCGTTGCACAGCGTCGATGAGGGAGGTAGCTTCTAGCGCGCTTTCCCCCAGATCGGCGTCAAGGAAGAGCAGGTGCCGGGGTAGGCCTTTGGCAAGGTCGCGCATGGCGGCAACTTTAACTCCGGTTTCGAGGGCAGAGGCTTTCCCCCGGGTCACGGAGTGTCTCACTACGACGGCGCCGGCTTGGCGTGCGTGATCACCGGTGTTGTCTTCAGATCCGTCGTCTACGACGATGAGGAGGTCAACACCTGGTAGCGCCCGGCATGCGCGCACAGTGTGGGAAATGCGGCGCGCTTCATCGCGGGCGGGAATGATGACGGCAACTTTGTGCTTTTCGGGTTGTTGTTTGAGTGATTCGCTGACGCGGCTGGCTGTGGGGACGGGATCGGAGTTGCTCATACGTCTAGTTTAGTCCGTTCCCGTCCCCTGGTTTAGCCGCTTCTTATAGGGAAACTTGGCGGGAGACGAGGCCGGCGCGGGCGCGCTTTTCGTCCTCGGTTAGCGGCTTGGTAGCCGCGAGCGCGGCTTCGAGTTTGCGTTCAAGTTCCGCAACGGGTTCGGTGAGCGCGTCTGGGTCTACTTCGTTTTCAAATTCGAATACGGGGATGGACAGGCCGAGGGCGCGGAATGCGCCAATGAAGTGCGCGCCGGCAAGGGTGAGTTCACCAGCGGCTTGCAGGCGGGCCAGGGCGGTGAAGAGTTTGTCTTCATCTTCGAGGCGGATCCAGCGCACAAAGTGTTTACCCATGTCGTGCCAGTAGGTGTTGGTCACGCCGGGGATGGCGCGCGTGGCAATGAGTTCGGCGGAGGTTTGCGCGATGGCAGCTTCAACTTCTTCGTCGCGCTGGCCGTCAGCGATCCAGTATCCGAGGTCGTTTTGTAGCTGCATGGGTTGGGTGCTCGCGATCATGTCGGGGATGCGCGGGCCGGCGTTGCGCACGTCTACCGGCACGGGGCCGTATTCGGCTTCGCCCTGCTGGATTTTGGTTTTGCGCTCCAAGGCGGCTTTGAGGGCAACGCCGAGGTCGTGGCCAATGTCGCGGCTGGAGGAGCGGGTTTGCAGGCCGATGAGGATCTGCCCGTCTTCGCGAACGAGGGCGGGAACGGCGTTGGGAAGGATGGAGGCAAACAGGAAGGGTTCGGATCCGTATTCTTCCGTGGTCTTTGCTGCGAGGGTGGCGGCGGGGATGATTTCACGCATGGCAACGAGGTCGGCTTCGGCGTCCATGCCTTCAAAGGGACGCGCTACATGCGCGATGATGGGACGGATCGGTTTTCCGGGCGCTACTTTCTTACGGCGGGATTTCTTTCCCATTTTGGCCTCCTAGTGTGGGGAACGGTTTTGATCTAGCCCAAAATTACCGGCGTAAAGCCAATAAACAAAGCGGGTGGCAAAGGTGTTGTTTATCTGCTGGGACAAGGATGAAAATTTCAGTGACACATGCCACACTTATAGGTATGCATGAGAGAGCTGGCCAACTGGCTAAACCAGAAGATTTGATTAATGTTGATGAGGTTCTATCCGCCTATTACGAGATTGAGCCCGATGTAAATAACCCTGCGCAGAAGGTCGTGTTTGGCACGTCCGGGCACCGTGGTTCATCGCTAGATGGCGCGTTTAATGAGGCGCATATCGTTGCAACGACGCAGGCGATTGTGGAGTACCGCGCAAGTCAGGGTTTTGACGGTCCTTTGTTTATTGGTCGCGATACGCACGCGCTGTCGGAGCCGGCTTGGAGGTCGGCGCTTGAGGTGCTGGTAGCAAATGGCGTGGATGTACAGGTTGATTCGCGCGGTTCGTATACGCCCACCCCGGCGGTTTCGCACGCGATTCTCGTAGCTAACGGCGCGGGCTCTCCTGCGGGATTGCGCACGTCCGGCCCGGGGTTGGCTGACGGCATTGTGGTTACGCCGTCGCACAATCCGCCTCGTGATGGTGGTTTTAAGTACAATCCTCCAAGCGGTGGCCCGGCAGATTCGGATGCAACCGGCTGGATTGCGAATCGTGCTAACGAGATTTTGGCCGACGGCTGGTCTAAGGTAAAGCGCGCTCGTTCGCAGGGCCTGCTGGAAAACCCGCACGTGCATCACTACAACTACTTGAAGAAGTACGTTGACGATCTGGAAAACGTGATCGACATTGACGCGATTCGTGAGGCCGGGGTTCGCATCGGCGCGGATCCGCTGGGCGGCGCGTCTGTGGATTATTGGGCGGCGATTTCGGAGCGTTACGGGCTGGATCTGACGGTGATTAACCCAAAGGTGGATCCGACGTGGCGGTTTATGACGTTGGATTGGGATGGGAAGATCCGTATGGACTGCTCGTCTCCGTACGCGATGGCGTCGGTTCGTGAGCGGATGAAGCCGGACGCTTCGGGGAAAACTCCGTTTGATGTTGCTACGGGTAATGATGCGGATTCGGATAGGCATGGCATTGTGACGCCAGATGGCCTGATGAACCCGAACCATTATTTGGCGGTTGCGATCGAGTACTTGTTCACGCACCGTCCGGGTTGGGGCAAGGACACGGCGGTGGGTAAGACGCTGGTGTCGTCCGCTCTGATTGACCGTGTAGTTGAAAGCATGGGCCGCAAGCTGATTGAGGTTCCGGTTGGGTTTAAGTATTTCGTGTCGGGCCTCATGAACGGCACCATCGGTTTTGGTGGCGAGGAGTCTGCGGGCGCTTCGTTCCTGCGCAAGGACGGCACGGTTTGGACCACGGATAAGGACGGCATTTTGCTGTGCCTGTTGGCTGCGGAGATTATCGCGGTAACGGGTAAGACTCCGTCGCAGTTGCATCAGGAGCAGGTGGAGCGTTTCGGCGCGTCCGCATACTCGCGCATTGACAATGCGGCTACGCGTGAAGAAAAGGCGAAGCTGGCTAAGTTGGCGCCTGAGGACGTGGCGGCGCAGGAGCTTGCGGGCGAAGAAATCACGGCTCGTTTGGTGAACGCTCCTGGCGATGGCAACGCTATTGGCGGTTTGAAGGTGACTACGAAGAACGCGTGGTTCGCGGCCCGCCCTTCTGGCACGGAGGACGTGTACAAGATTTACGCGGAGTCTTTCAAGGGTGAGGATCACTTGCAAGAGGTTTTAGAAGAGGCAAAAGAGGTCGTGAAGGAGGCTCTAGCTTAAACCTCGTGGAGTGAGTGCCGGGCAGCTCGGCGTGTTTGCGAGCGCGTTCGGTTGGGTGTAGTTCCGGGTATGTGTCTTTGGCGCGTGCCCGGAACGTGTTTTTCGTCGTCTTTTGAATCCTGCGGGGTCGTTGCCGGGCTGCTTTGCCGTAGACTGCATTTGTGTTGAGTTCTTACCGCGAAATTTTGTCGATTCCGGGGGCGTTAAAGTTTTCGCTGGCGGGTTTGATTGCTCGTTTCCCCATGTCGATTGTGGGAATTTCGCAGATTTTGATGATTTCAACACTGTATGGTTCGTACACGTTGGCGGGCCAGGTGGCGGCAACCAACATTATTGCGTTCGCGGTTTGCGCCCCGTTTGTGGCGCGTTTGGTTGACCGCTTTGGGCAGGCGCGCGTGATGATGCCACTGGTTTCGGTATCTTCTACGAGCTTGTTGGGTTTGATCGTGGCGGCGGCATTGCACGCACCGGTGGCGTATTTGTACGTGTTTACTGCAATATCTGGCGCCACTTCGGGTTCGCTGGGTTCAATGGTGCGCTCGCGTTGGACGGTGGCGGTGAAAAGTCCGGCGCAATTGCACACGGCGTTTTCGATGGAGGCAACGCTGGACGAGGTCGTGTTTATGATCGGCCCGATCCTAGCAACGGTACTTTCAGCTAACGTTAATCCGGTTGCAGGCATGATTTTGGCTCTGGTTCTCGCGCTTTCCGGAGGGTTCTGGCTGATGTCGCAACGGGCAACAGAGCCGCCAATTTCTACCTCGAGCACCCAAATGCCAAAGGGTTCCGTCATGGCCCAGCCGGTGATGATTGCGTTGGCTCTGGTGTATGTAGGTGCGGGCGCGATGTTCGGCTCGATCGACATTTCGGTGGTTGCGTTTACCGAGTCGGTGGGCCAAAAAGCAATGGCCGGCGTTCTGCTAGGCGTGTTCGCGTTCGGCTCGATGTTGGCCGGAATTCTTTACGGCGCGAGGTCAACGTCGATTCCTTTGTGGAAGTTGTTTGTCGGTGGCGTTTTCCTGCTGGCGGTGGGCGTGAGCCTCACGTATTTTGCGCGGTCAATAATCGGACTCGGCATCATTTTGTTCCTCACGGGTTTCTCCATCTCGCCCACGATGATTAACGTAACTGCGATGGTGCAGAGAGCGGTTCCGCCACGGCGTTTGACGGAGGGCCTCACGTGGATGTCCACGGCGATGAATGTGGGTGTTTCGTTGGGTTCTGCCCTGGCTGGTCGGGTGGTTGACCACAGCGGGCATGTGGGTGGTTTCCACACGGCGATTGGTTTCGCGTGGGTCATGGTCACGGTCTCTGTGATTGCGATTCCGGCGTTGCGGGCCACGTCGCATAAGAAGCGGGCGCGGATTCCGGTGCAGGTGCGTTCGCGCCGCATGGGTCTTGGGGGTTTGTGGAAGCGCGGGCCGCGAAAGTCGATAGACTGAGGGCGTGCTTTTAACTGCTGTCACTCGGCTGGAAGACTCATTTAACACCCAGGTAGCGCGGACGCTGTCAGATTTGGGGTGGCGTCCAGAAATGATCGCGTATGGCGGGTTCGGTAATACGCAGCGTGTGCGGATCATTGGAAGAGCGTTGATGGCGCCCACGTATTTTGAAGAGAAGTACGAGGTTTGGGCTAACCGCCACGGGTTGCCTAGCTGGTATCAGCTCCATTCGCGGGCAGCAAGTAGTCTGCCTGTAGCGTTTGGCGAGGTTGTTAAAGACGCTATTGGCGTCGATGAGGGCGATGATACGAACACGACGGCTCATATGCGCGGTGAGCGCGGGTGGCGCCAGTTTGTGGACGCGCAGGTGCCCTTTGCGCCGGTGCTGGTGACGGTTGGTAGCCGTAAGCTGTTGGTTTATACGGATCGGGGCGGCTATGTGGATCTTGTGGTGGAAGATCACGGGTTGGAGCCGGGCTGGCATGCGGCTACGTTGCAGGCGCTGAAGCCAGATGAGGTGGCGCGCGGCGAGAAGCGGGTGCGCGCGTCGAGGCCCATTGCGGTACCGGTGCGCGTGGTTTCAAAGCGGGAGCAAGTTGGCCTCGTCTCGGATGTGGATGACACGGTGATGGTGTCGTGGTTGCCGCGTCCGCTAGTGGCGGCGAAGAACGCGTTTTTCACGTACGTGTCCTCGCGCCAAGCCGTGCCGGGAATGGCGGAGTTGTTGCAGGCGATTTCGCACATGCAAACGTCGCAGGGCCGCGTGGGTACACTGCCGGTACCCACGGTTTACCTGTCTACGGGAGCGTGGAATGTGGCGCCTAGTTTGCGGCGCTTCTTGTTCCGGTCAAACTTCCCCACCGGCACGCCGCTGATGACGGATTGGGGGCCGTCGCAAACGGGTTGGTTCCGTTCGGGGCGCGAGCATAAGCGTTCGCAGTTGCGTGAGCTGGCCGAAATGTTCCCGTGGGTGAAGTGGGTGCTGGTTGGTGATGATGGCCAGCATGACCCGTCGATTTATACGGAGTTCGCCCGCGAGCATCCGCAGAACGTGCAGGCGATTTTTATTCGCAGTTTGACCACAACCGAGCAGGTTTTGAATCACGGCGCGCCAGATCCGCGCGAGAGGCTTGACGCACTGATTGAACCACTCGATCCCACGATTCCAGTGGTGGTTGGTGAGGACGGCTTCGAGCTTGTGCACCGGGCGCGGGCCCTTGGCATTCTTCGCTAATTTTCGCCACTCGTAATATCATCCTTTGGAACGTGTCGTCTTGTTCATTGCGTGGTGCGTAATGTTGAAGGCGGCATTGTTGCCGCTCGCTGGGAAATGCCTTGCGAGGACAGCTTTATCTTGAGTAAAGGGGATGAAATTGGTAGAAAAACATGCGCTTACTGACGCGCTCGAGTTTGCAGTTCCGTCGAAAGTCCCCACGCATTGGTACAACCTCACTGCTGATTTTCCGGAGCCGATGGCTCCGCATTTGAATCCGCAAACTCGTGAGGAACTTAAGCCGGAGGAAATGCATCCTCTGTTTTCCAAAGCGTTGGTGGAACAAGAGTTTTCCACCGAACGATGGATCGAGATTCCACAGGCTGTTCGCGAGGTGTATGCGAGCTGGCGTCCGTCGCCTTTGGTTCGTGCGCGTAGGTTAGAGCAGGCGCTCGATACGAAGGTGAAGATTTATTACAAGTACGAGGGCGTGTCTCCCGCTGGTTCGCATAAGCCGAACTCGGCGGTTGCGCAGGCGTATTTCAACGCGCTTGAGGGCACGAAGAAGCTCACCACCGAGACTGGTGCCGGCCAGTGGGGTGCTTCTTTGGCGATGGCTTGCGCGATGTTTGGGCTTGAGTGCGAGGTGTTCCAAGTTCGCTCCTCGTTTGACGCGAAACCGTATCGTCGCATGCAGATGGAGGCGTATGGCGGCACGTGTCATCCGTCGCCGTCTACGCTCACGGAGGCGGGTCGCAAGATTTTGGAGCAGGATCCGGACACTACGGGTTCGCTTGGCATGGCGATTTCCGAGGCCGTGGAGGTTGCTCTGAAGTCGGATAGAGCTCACTATGCGCTCGGTTCAGCTTTGAACCATGTGATGCTGCATCAGACGGTGATTGGTCTGGAGGCGATCGAGCAGTTGCGTGAGGCCGGCGAAGAGCAGGCTGACGTGGTGTTTGGTTGCGCCGGTGGCGGTTCAAACTTGGCTGGCCTGTCGTTCCCGTTCCTGGGTGAGAACTTGCGCGATGGGAAGACCACGAGGGTGGTTGCTTGTGAGCCGCAGGCTTGCCCGTCGATGACTCAGGGCGAGTTCCGCTACGACTTTGGTGACGTGGCTGGCATGACACCGCTCATGAAGATGTACACGCTAGGGCATGATTTTGTGCCGCCGTCGATTCATGCTGGTGGTTTGCGCTACCACGGTATGAGCCCGATGGTGTCTCACGCTAAGGCGCTGGGCTTGCTTGATTCGATTGCGGTTGGTGAGCATGAGACGTTCGCTGCGGGCCTGGAGTTTGCTCGCGCGGAGGGTATCATTCCGGCTCCGGAGTCTACGCACGCTGTTGCGGGCGCGTTGAACTACATCAAGTCTGGCCAGGCGCGCGATGGCGAGGTTGTTGTGATTGGCCTGTCCGGTAATGGTCTGCTGGATCTTCCCGCTTATGAAAATGAGCTGGAGAAGGAACGCCAGCTGAAGAAGTAAACGAGTTCCGTGAAGCTTAATCGAGTGGTGGGACAGTTCATTTGAACTGTCCCACCACTTTGTTGGCTCCCCTGCTCCAGCTACAACGGTAAGCGCCACATCGTATCTCAACTCCTGATCGAGGCGTTGAAAGTAGACTTGTTCCGATTTTCCTTTGGAACCTTCAACCACTACCAACACTCGTGGGCGCATTTTGCGTTGCTTCCGAACTTTGCGCCCCCTTACGCCCCTAGGCATTAAGACATCGCTTCCGCTTTGTTTGCATTCCTAGCATCGTCTTTGTGGATCAGTTGCCACAGGAGTGCTGGAGCTACCCTGGGCACGCCACCGAATCGGCCTTCCAAATACTGTTTCGCAAAATTGGACTTCTGGCTGACATCTGAAAAATCCGCCAGAGAGTACAAATCTGATACCCCGTTAGAGTCTTTTTCTACGTACCAAACTTGTCTCTTGCTGAGATTTGTTTCAGATTGCTGTCCAAGTAGCGTCGTATCGTGTGAGGTAAACACTAATTGCGCTCCATGAGGATTGTATTCAGGTGATTGGAATACCGAAACTACTAGAGCAGCAAGATACGGATGCAAGCTAGTGTCCAACTCGTCAACGCACAATACGCCCCCTTCTCGTAGTCGTGTTACGACATCAACAGCCAGGGCAAGCCAGGCTAGAGTGCCGGATGACTCATCTTCGAGCTCAAATTTGTGTGCAGAGTTTCCGCTTGACCGGTGTTTGAATCGCAGTGACCTAATGATCAAATTCTCGTCAATATCTTCGGGCTTGATAACTTCTTGCTGATTCTCTGCAGGGGATTGTTGCTCCAGTGTTCGGTTAACCGCTCGAATGAATTTCAAGAAATCCTCGGGGGCTTCCGTCTCTTCGACAAAGATTTTCTCGATTCCGACGTCAGCAACGCGAGCCAGACTAACAAGATCGTCAAGCTGCAGATCACCGCTTTTAAGTTCGGTAGCGATTGAATCCAGCCTTTGCTGCATGGCTTGATCGCCTACTCGATAGATCGTCAAGTACCCCAGGATTTTATTCGCGATTTCAGACAGTAGCCCCTTGTCCAGTTGTAGGGCGCGCGAAAGAACAAGTTCCTTAGGAGCTACTTCAATGTTTCCCATTCCGTGACCAAGTTTTAGTGGAGTGTTTCCACCCTCACGATGGCGATCAAAAAGGAGCGTGGGTCTGCGGCTTTTATAGATGTCCAGGTGTTCGCCGACAACTCCCTTTTCGTCAACTGCGAATTCGTACCAGAAACGATATGGTCCTTTTGGAATTCCTGGAAATTCGTCTTCCAGATCAAGCACAAAGTCTAGACCGTATGTGCTTGGCTCGCGCTCAGATTCCGCATCTAAAACGAAGGGCGCCCGCAGCATATTTGGAAAACCCTGCCAAGCAGTTCCAGAATTTGCGATGGCCGAACCTACATAGTTAAAAGCATCGATTACTGCCGTTTTCCCGGCAGCATTTGCTCCGAAAATTCCAGCAACAGGCAGCGTATAGTCGGTCCATTCCTCTCCCGGACGCAGAGTGTTCGTCTTGAGAGTCCCATTCGTTAGATCCAAAAAGAATCCATCGCGAAAACTACGATGGTTACTTACGCTAAAAGACAGTATCTTCATACTGAAATCTTATTGCGTAAACGCTGTTTTCGGAGAAAAATTCTGAATTTGAGACTTTAATTTCAGTTTTATAAGTCAAAACTAGGTTTATCGATATAAATCCTGAGTTGTTCAGCTCGTCCGTTATACCACTTTTTCGATCAAACTGGGGTCGTTATTTCGCACGTTGCCTACGGCTTTTCCTACTTTTCTAGGGACGAGGACGGGGCTGGCTATCGCGTCCAGCAAGTGCCTGACCTCAGTATCGGTTTCTGTTTTGGGGTCCAGCCAATCGCTCCACATGGAGGGCGGCACCACCACCGGGGAGCGGTCGTGGATGTGACCGACGGCGTCGGGCGCACTGCGCGTGACGATAGCGAAGGTGAGTAACCACTGGTCGCGAGGGCCTTGCCACGCCTCGTAAATGCCGGCAAAGCCCATCACCGGGTCCCCCTCCCCCTCGGACAGAAACCAGGGTTGCTTGCCGCCAGCGCCGGCCTGCCACTCGTAGTAGCCGTTGGCGGGCACGAGACACCGGCGCCGGCGCGCTGCGGCTTTGAACGAGGGCTTGTCCACCAAGCTTTCCGCGCGCGCGTTAATCATGGGCCGGCTGGCGTCGCGCGCCCAGGAAGGCACCAGCCCCCACTGATGGGTTTGCATGCGGCGGAGCACGCGCCCAGGTTCCTCCTCGTATCTTTCAAACACGATCGGTAGCTGTTGTGAGGGCGCGGCGTTGTAAGTGGGAGCGACGTCGCCCAGGCTAAAGTCAGTGCCGAATATGCCGGCCAGTTCTTCTTCCGGTGTCCAAAGGGCGTAGCGTCCGCACATTGCTCCTCCTCGAGTCGGGTTAAATCCCGTTGGCGCCAAACAGGAGTCCCAGCGTGTAGGTGACGGCCGCAGCCCCATAGCCGATGAACAGCTGACGGAACGCGCGCCTTACCGGCGGCTTACCGGAAAGCAAGCCCACTACACCGCCCGTGAACATGAGTACCACGCCCACCACGATCGCGGACAGCAAGATCCCCAGGTTTCCGCTGGCGCCAAACAGGAACGGGAGCAGCGGCACCAGTGCGCCAATCGCGAAGAACAGGAACGAGGAAGCCGCCGCGCCCCACGGGTGCCCGATTTCCGCATGCGATTCGGACGGGTCACGGTGGCGTTCCTTGGACGACAGCAAGGAGCGCGGCGTAATGATTGAGCTGGTAGTCATTTCCGAGGCCGGCCGGTTTAACGCTTCAAAAATGATGCGCGCGTGCTCTCGGGACTCCTCAGCGGTGTCGCCGCGAGCGCGGAACACGAGCTCCAATTCGTTTTGTTGCACGTTGAGTTTGGAGACTTGCACGGGCGCGTCGGTGGACGGGTCGGAGGCCTCTAGCAGTTCACGCTGGGAGGTCACCGAGATATATTCGCCAGCCGCCATTGAGAGAGCGCCAGCTAACAGACCGGCAACACCGGTTGTAATGACCATGCTGTTCGGTACACCGGTAGCGGCTATGCCGAGGATGAGGGCGAGGTTTGATACGAGGCCGTCATTGGCTCCAAACACTGCGGCGCGGAACGTGCCGGCTATGCGGGCGCGTGAGCGGGCGGCGAGGCCGCGCACAACCTCACCGTGGATGTGCTCGTCGGCAGCCATCGCGGCGGTGGCGTCTTGGTCAACGTCGTAGGATTGGCGTTGTTCTGCGCGTTGGGCGAGGGCGAGGATGAAAATGGAGCCAAAGGTAGCGGCAAAGCGGGCGAGGATCCGCGAGTAGAGCGTGGGTTTTGGCGCGGGGTGCGCGTGCTCGCCAAGGAGGGACGTCCAGTGCTCGATGTGACGCGTTTCGGCGTCAGCAAGCGCCTGCAGGATAGCGGCTTCTTCCCCGGTGCGCCGCTGCGCTAGGTTCAAGTAGGTTTGGCGTTCCATCTGCTCGTCAGCAAGGTATTTGCGCCAGCGTTTGATTTGTTCCTCGGTTGGCTGATTGCCAGATGTCATGTAATTGTTCCTCGCACCGAACTTTGCGCCCCAGTGCCACGAAGGGCAGTGTGGGACTGTTCTAAAGACTGTTGCAATTGTTACGAGGGCGGTATTGCCGCCCTCGCCTCGTTATTCTTCTGTGTCGATGTCATCAACTTCTATGACGGTGACGTCTACGTACTGGTCTTGAGGTTCACCGAAGACGCGCTCTTTGACTACCCCAACGAGCTTGTCGGTGGCTGCGGCACCGCCCTTCTTGAGGGCTTCGGAAACTTTTTCAGAGGCTTGATCCATGCGCTCAGCTACCAGCGGACTTTGCCTGATTTTGGATGCTCGCATCTTGATTTTCTCGTAGCGTTCACGTCCTGCGCGCGTGCCTAGCACGTATCCGAGGCCGGCTCCTACGACGAATCCGAATTTTGCGCCCAAGGCTCCTCCTTATTGCATGTTTCCCAGCTAGTTTACCGGGCTTGACGCCCACTGTGCACTTGCTGGAAGCGTTTCGAGGACACGTTGTTCGCGGTTTTGAACAGGCCGGGGTTTAGGGGCGCTTTATCCCTGGTTTTCGCTTAGGCTTGAGTTGTGACAGAGGTACAGATTACGACGCCCCGCGGAGTTCGGCTTGCGGGCACGTTTGTGGACCCTGTTGATTCAACGGATGCCGCAGTTTTGTTTGCGCACTCGTTCTTGGCTGATAGGCATTCGGGAGAGCATTTCGATCGTTTATCAGCGGCGTACCGGGGTGCAGGTTATGCGACGCTGGAGTTCGATTTTTCGGGTTGTGGCGATTCTGATGACGATGTGATTACGCTGGCCAGCCAGGTTGAGGATCTACATTCGGCTTCGGCGTGGCTTCGCGCGCAGGGTTTTGGCCGACAGATTTTGCACGCCCATTCGTTTGGCACAATAGCGGCGTTGAAGGCCCGCCCGGAGGCCGCCAGGGCGATGCTTCTGACAGGCATGATCACAGGCCCGCTGTCGTTCGAGTGGGATCAGATTTTTTCGTCCACACAGCTGGATGATTTGGAGCGCTCAGGCCGCGCACAGATCCCGGACGACACGTATTCGAAGCGCGAGTTCTTTGTGATTTCAAAGCAAACGTTGATTGATTTGTCGATGAATGAGGCGGGCGACTTGCTAGATGACTTGTCCGCCCCGGTTCTGGCGATTTATGACGCGGATGATGAGCAGCTGGGCTTGGTTGAGATGGCTCAGGATGAGTTTGCGCGCCTGCCGCACGGTTCTCGCGTTGAAGTTGTTCGGGACGCCCGTTTTGGTGCGAACGAGGGTGTGGATACGCTTCGCGACATGTCGGTGAAGTGGGCTAACCACCACGTTCCGGTTCGCGTAGGCTAACTCCCCCGGTGTCTCCCCACTCCGCGCCCACTCTCTCGCGTGGTTTATGAGAGTATGCGCGCAGTTTCTGCGTCTAGGTTATCGAGGTCTCCTAGCCATGCCCTCGTTCCAAAGCTAGTGGTGCTGAGCGATGCGATGCGGTTGGAAAAGTCGATGAGCGCAGACGGGTCGGCTGTTTCCCGGTTTACGAGGCCGTGGGCGCAGCCCCACGCGAAAGCTCCGTGGAACGTGTCGCCAGCTGCAAGGGTGTCGATGGCGCCAACTGTCGGGGGCGTAACGCTCCCGGTTTCACCCAGCCAAGCCCATTGCACGGGGTCTGGCCCGGCAGTGCGCACCACTCGTTCGATGCCAAAGCCTTTGAGGAACGCCACTGTGTCATTGAAGTCTATGCATCCGGGTGGTAGGAAGTCTGCGGAGATGATGGCCACGTCAATGTAGCCCAGCAGTGTGGGTAGCCACGGTTTCCAAGATCCTCCGTCAAGGATGCGCAGGTACTCGGGTTTGTATTCTTGCGCCGCGAACGGTTCTGCGTCTGCGGGGGCGCCGTTGGTGAGGACAGCCATCGCCAGATCGGGGTTGTGTCCGTCAACAAGCACAACCTGCGGCTGCCCCATGGCTTCTAGGGTTTCCAGGGCGATGTCGGGTTTTAGCGGTAGGCGCGTGTTGGTGGAGGCAACGGTGCGCGCGTTGGTTTGCGCATTGACAAGGATCGCGGACACACTGGGGGTCAGGTCTAGCTCGCCCGTAGTTTCGGGCGCCTCAGCCTCGTAATCGGTGCAGTCAACCAGCGCCACCTCCTGAGCTTCCAGGTCTTCAAGAATGAGGTGTGCTGCAGGGCCTTCCCCGATAGCGGTAACCAAGACGCAGGCCATCGCCCCTCCCGGATTCGCACCGCGGTTGAGGTCGCTCGCGCTCGCAGCTCGGGTGGCTGCGCGCGTGAGGTGTGAGAACGCAACGGCCGCGTTGGTTGCAGGCCCGCCGGCAGCGAGGATCTGGTCAAGTGACGTTACTTTCTGATTTTCACGTACTGTGCCTGCGGTTAGTTGGGCAACGTCGAGTGTGGTTATCCCAGCGAAAAGTCCGTACATGGTTTAAGTATCTCATTGGAATAGGAGGACGCGATTATTACGCTCCTTGCTAGTGGACGTAGGGGCGCGGACAAAATTCCTCCGGTCCTTCACTCCAGCTGAACAGGAAACATGCTTCCGAAACCAGCGTTTAGAGTGTAGATTCATATACATGAACGCTCTAAACGGAAATATGCCTCCGAATAATTTAGCCTCTGACCGCGCCAATGATTCTACATCTGGGCAATTCCCCCTACCTACAGCTCAGATTGGCGGAGTGATTAAAACTGCTCGCAAAGAATACGGATTGACGCAACAACAGTTGGCTGAACTTGCTGGAGTTTCAGATCGTACGGTGCGCACTTTGGAGCAGGGCGGACTCGGCCCAACATTGAGGTCGTTACTGGCGGTCACAGGAACCTTGGGCTTGAAGGTAGAGGTAGCCAACAGGTGAGTATTGCAACCATAAGCCTTGATCAGCTCCGATTTGTAAAACGCGCAAATGTCTACAAAGGCAACCACTTGGCTGGAACGTTGTCACGCGACTCGGAGGGAGTGGTCGAGTTCAAATACCGGGATGACTATGTGGGGGATCCCGTAGCATTTTCGTTGCCGTTGGGTGAAACCTCCACACAACAAGGTGGCGCGCTCCCCGCATTCTTCGCGGGACTATTACCAGAGGGACACCGTCTCAATGTATTAAACAGAGCAACCAAAACATCTATGAATGATGAGTTTACGATGCTTCTGGCGGTGGGCGCTGACACTCCCGGCGACGTAAGGATTTTTGCATCCGAAACTACGCCTAACGAGGTTCCACCACTATACGAGGACCCATCTAGATGGAGTTTTCAAGATCTAACCGAAATGGTTGACCCATACGCAGTTCCCGGCGTTCAGCCTAAAGCATCAGCATCGATGATTAATATGCCGATTCGAACGAGACGTACGCATGCGATCCTCAAGATCGATCCGGTTGATTATCCCCACCTCGTGCGCAATGAAGCTTTACATCTACGTCATGCTCGCGGCCTTAAAATCCCTGTAGCTAAGTCTCAGTTGGTTGTAGATAAAGAAGGCGTAGAAGGCTTACTCGTTGAGCGTTTTGACCGCCGTGTTGATGCGAGCGGACAGATTGTGCGTCTCGCTCAAGAGGACGCTTCGCAAGTTCTGCAGATTCCACCATCTGAAAAATACAACGTCGAATCCGAGGCTGTGGTTTCCGCGCTCGCGCAACACACCAGTGCCCCTATGGTTGCTATCCGAGCTCTATATGTACAATTCCTGTTCGCTTGGCTTACCGGAAACGGTGATGTTCACGCAAAGAACCTGTCAATTTTGCGAAATCCGGAGGGCGTGTGGGAGGTCGCTCCGATGTACGACCTACCCTGCACGGCTCTTTATCGCGATTTCACGATGGCGCTCCCGATTGATGGGCAAACGAAGAATCTCCGGGGCCGTCATTGGGATGCTTTTGCAGATAATATCGGTCTGCCAATTAGAGCGGCCCGCAGCGCTCAACATTTGGTACTAAGAGTGGCGAAGGGTATCGATTTGAGCGAATTACCATTTGATGGATCCCCGTTGCATGGGGCTCAAAGAGAGCTTTCAAGCCGGCGTCACCATTTAGAGTCCCTACTTGACACTTAAGTCATCTACTAAGGGGGAATCAATCCCTTAACGAGTTTCCATTAGGTCACTTAGTCTTGGCTTTAACCAACGCAGCAGGCTAGTTGCGGGCACTCACTGCTTGAAGACGAATTAGGATCGCCGCTGGCAGCTTGAGCTACCAGCGGCGATCTTGGTCGATATTTCGCGCGTTAGTCGTCGACGATTCCCAGTTCGATACTCTTGCCGGGAATCGAGTCGATCAGGTTGCGCGTGTAGTCGGTGCGCGGGCTGTCGAAGATCGCGTCCGTTGCACCGGTTTCAACTACCTTACCGTGTTGCATTACCACCACGTCGTCAGCGATCTGACGGACAACTGCGAGGTCATGGGTGATGAACAGGTAGGACAGTTCCATTTCAGCTTGAATGTCGTTTAGCAGGTGCAGGATTTGGTCTTGCACAAGCACGTCAAGCGCAGACACGGCCTCGTCAAGCACGAGGACGTGCGGGCGGAGCGCAAGCGCGCGGGCGATGGCCACACGTTGGCGTTGGCCGCCAGACAGCTCGTTAGGGTAGCGCCTCATCGCGGACCGAGGGAGGGCAACCATGTCAAGCAGTTGCGCAACGCGCTCCTCACGCTCCTTCTTAGTCCCCCAGTTGTGTACGCGCATGGGTTCTTCAACCGCGCGGTAAATGGAGTACATGGGATCCAAAGAGCCGTACGGGTTTTGGAACACCACTTGCAGGTTGCGGCGCATGGCGAAGCGTTCCTTCTTGGAAAGTTCAGAAACGTTTACGCCCTCAAAAATGACGTCGCCAGAGTCTTGCTCCAACAGGCCAAGAATGATGTTCGCCGCAGTTGATTTACCAGAACCGGACTCGCCTACAACACCCAGCGTCGTACCTTTACGGAGCGTGAAGGAAACGTCGTCAAGCGCCTTGAAGGTCTGTCCGCGTTTGCCGCGAATCGGGAAGGTCTTCACCAGGTTCTTAACTTCAACCGCAGCTTCGGTTGAGGTTGCGCCCTTACCTGCGCCCAGAAGTTCCTCTTCGGTCACCTGAATGCCAGCCTGATGCGCGGTCATGATTCGCGCGGTGGTTAGCGAGGGAGCAGCGGCAACCAGCCTCTTGGTGTAGGGGTGTTGCGGACGTTGCAGGATCTGCATGGCAGGCCCGGATTCCACAACGCGGCCACGGTGCATGACCACCAGGTGTTCAGCGCGTTCAACAGCAAGGCCGAGGTCGTGCGTGATGAACAGCATTGCGGTGCCAAGCTCGTGGGTGAGATTCTCCATGTGGTCCAAGATGCGCCGCTGCACGGTCACGTCAAGGGCGGAGGTAGGCTCATCCGCAATGAGCAGTTCGGGGCGCGCCGCTAGGCCAATGGCAATGAGAGCGCGTTGGCGCATGCCGCCGGAGAACTCGTGCGGGTACTGTTTCGCAACCCGTTCGGTGTCAGGCAACCCGGCTTCGGCAAGGAGCTCGTTAACCCGCTGGTGCATTTGCGAGCCTTTAACCACATTGTTGGCTTTAAGGGCTTCGCGAACTTGGAAACCGATTTTCCAAACGGGGTTGAGGTTAGACATGGGGTCTTGCGGGACGAGGCCAATGTGGCGTCCGCGGATGCGTTCCATCTCTTTGCGGCTCTTAGTGGTGAGTTCTTCACCACGGAATTTGATGGAGCCGCCAACGATCTTACCGGTGCCGGGCAGGAGGTTAATGATGGCGTGCGCGGTAGTGGATTTACCGGAGCCTGATTCTCCTACGATAGCAACGGACTGGCCGGGGTAGATGGTGAGGTTGGCTTTCCGCACTGCGGGAACCATGCCCGTGGAAGATTGGAAGGCGACCTCGAGGTCTTTTATTTCGAGCAGGGGCTCGACGTCAGTGTTCATCTCGTTTTCCACTTCGTTTACCTCTCTCGTGACTTCGGGTCGAGAGCGTCGCGTACCACGTCACCCATCATGATGAAGCTGAGCACGGTCAGGGCTAGAGCACCTGCGGGGTAGAACAGCACGGATGGCTGGGTACGGAGCGCAACCTGCGCCTTGTTGATGTCGCCGCCCCACGAGACGATGTCTGGCGGTAGGCCCACGCCCAGGAATGAGAGAGTTGCTTCGGCAACGATGAACGTGCCAAGCGCTACGGTTGCATAAACGATGATGGGTGCCGCAGAGTTTGGCAGGATGTGGCGCATGAGGATGGTCCATTTGGATTCGCCTAGAGCCTTTGCCGCTGACACGTATTCTTCGTTCTTAACGCTCAGAACAGCGCCGCGCGTGATGCGCGCAATTTGGGGCCAGCCAAAGATTGCGAGGACAAGCACCACGGTCCAGGTGGCCCGGTGGGAGCGGAACATCTGCATAACCACGATTGCGGCAAGCAGGAACGGAATGGCGAACACAACGTCGGTGATGCGCGAGAGCAGGGAGTCGAGCCAGCCGCCGAAGTAGCCGGCCAGGGAACCGAATGCGGCGCCCATAATGGTCACTGCGATCGTGGTGAACACGCCTACGGTTACGGATGCGCGAGCGCCGTAGATGGTGCGCGCGTAGATGTCACAGCCCTGCCTGTCGAAGCCGAACGGGTGGCCACCAGAAGGGGCTTCCATGGAGCGCGACAGTTCGCAGAAGTTCGGATCCATTGAGGTGAACAGGCTGGGGAATGCGGCCAACAGTAGGGCCATCGCAATGATTGCGGCTGACACCCAGAACAGGGGGCGTTTGCGCAGGTTCTTCCAGGCTTCGCCCCACATTGACGAGGGCGCGGAGTCGTCCGCTACGGCGTCAACGGCCCCCAAGCCGGTTTCGTCTACGTCAGATACGAAGTGTTCTTGGCCTTTTCGGTAGGTAGTTTGGTTACTCATAGCGAATCCTCGGATCCAGAGCTGCGTATAGCAGATCCACTAGCAGGTTGGCGATGATGTAGACGATCACAAGGACGGTCGTGAATGACACGACGGTTGCGGGTTCGCCCTTGATGATGGCCTGGTACATGTTGCCACCTACGCCGTTGATAGAGAAGATGCCTTCGGTGACGATTGCGCCGCCCATGAGGGCTCCGAGGTCGGCGCCAAGGAATGTTGCCACTGGAATGAGCGAGTTTCGTAGCACGTGGTTTTGAATCACTTTACCGCGAGAAAGGCCCTTGGCGTATGCGGTGCGCACGTGGTCCGATGACATGGTTTCGGATACGGACTGCCGGGTTAGGCGAAGCACGTAGGCGAAGGACACGGCGCCGAGCACGATTGCGGGCATGAGGAGGGCTTCGAAAGTGGTGTTGCTACCAACTGTTGTTGGTGCCCACCCGAGTTTCACACCTATGAAGAACTGGAGGACGAAGCCGATAACGAACG
This sequence comes from Gleimia europaea ACS-120-V-Col10b, assembly GCF_000411155.1. Classification (GTDB taxonomy): domain Bacteria; phylum Actinomycetota; class Actinomycetes; order Actinomycetales; family Actinomycetaceae; genus Gleimia; species Gleimia europaea_B. The sequence continues at coordinate 1,263,916 of NZ_KE150266.1, read as the reverse complement.
TGGGCACTGCGATGACGAATAGGGAGACCACGAGGACGGTGCCATCGAAGATGCCGCCGCGACGCATTCCAGCGATGAGGCCAAAGCCGATGCCAAAAATTGCTTCAAACGCGAGTGCCATTAGGGCAAGTTTGATAGTTACAGGGAATGCGCCTGCCATCACGTCGGTGACTTCACGGCCAGAGAATGTGGTGCCGAAGTCGAGGGTAAAAATACCTTTTAGATACAGCAGGTATTGGACGATGAATGGCTTATCAAGGTTGTAGCGCGCCCTCATTTGTTCCGCGACGGCCGGTGGCAGGCCGCGGTCGCCGCCGAGAGCCTGGATTGGGTCACCGGGCATGAGGAACACTAACGCGTAGATGAGCAGCGTTGCGCCTATAAAGACGGGGATCAGCTGCAGGAGTCTACGTCCGATATATCGGATCATTGTGGTCTCCTTGGGTAACTGCTTACGCAGTTTTTATTTATTGGTTGTGAGTTATCATCTCACGGTTGTGAGTTATGTTCTCACAGGAGCGAGGCTCGGAGGGAATCCCTCCGAGCCTACGCTACCTTATTTTCGAGTAATCACTTGGTGATCTGGTAGTAAAGCGGAACAGAATTCCATCCGAACTGAACGTTGTTTACAGCTTCAGTTGAACCACCGGTCACGTTGGAGTACCACAGCGGGATTGCAGGTAGATCCTTGAAGAGAACCGTCTGCGCCTTCAGGTAGAGCTCGTTGGACTCTTCAACTGACTTGGCACCTGCAGCCTGCTTGAGGAGGCCGTCGAACTCTGCTGAGGAGTAGTCGCCGTCGTTCGAACCAGCACCCGTGGCGTACAGCGGGGCGAGGAAGTTACCCAGACCCGGGTAGTCGGCCTGCCAGCCGGTACGGAACGCGGTTTCGATCTTGCGGTTGGTTACCTCGTCACGTAGCGACTTGAAGTCGGGGTACGGGGCGCCCTTCGCGTCAATGCCAAGCACGTTCTTAATGGAGTTCGTGGTTGCGTCTACCCATGCCTGGTGGCCACCGTCAGCGTTGTAAGCGATTTCGAAGGAGCCTTCCCACGGGGAGATTTCGTCAGCCTTGGCCCACAGTTCCTTGGCCTTCTCCGGGTCGTAGTTCAGAACCTCGTTGCCTTCAACGTTCTCGTTGTAGCCGTCGATTACCGGCGAGGTGTAGTCGTGTGCCGGGCTACGAGTGCCCTGGAAGATGGTGTCGGTGATCTCCTCGCGGTTGATCGACATGGAGATTGCCTGACGACGCAGGTTGCCTTCTTCACCGTCGAAGTGCGCGAGGCGCTCCGGGATGGTGAAGGACTGGAAGGTAGCGGACGGCTGGTTTACAGCGCGGTCGCCAAGTTCGGTTTCGAAGCTGGAGAATGCCGAGTCGGGCACCGCGTCAAGAACGTCCAGGTTTCCACCCAGGAGGTCGTTGTATGCCGCGTCCTGCTGGGCGTAGAACTTGATCTCAACGCCACCGTTCTTAGCCTTGCGCGGGCCGTCGTACTTCGGGTTCGGCTTCAGCATGATCGACTCGTTGTGCTTCCAGTCATCACCGGACTCTAGCAGGTAGGGGCCGTTACCAACCGGGGCGGCGCCAAATGCTGCAACCGCGTCGGCGTCGCCAATACCTGCTTCAGGTAGCGGGTAGAACGCGGAGTAGCCCAGGCGGAGCGGGAAGTCAGCTTCAGGTTGCGACAGCTCAACGGTGAACGTCTGGTCATCAACAACCTTTAGACCCTCGAGGCCGGCGAAGTCAGCGGGAGCCTCGCCATCCTCTGGGAAGCCCTTGATGGGCTCGAAGAAGTGGGAGGAAAGGTGCGACTGCGCTACACCCTGGTTCCATGCGTCAACGAAGGACTTGGCAGTAACGGGTGAACCGTCAGAGAAGGTCTCGCCTTCCTTAATCTTGATCGTGAAGTTCTGGGAATCTTCAGTTTCAATCGATTCAGCAAGGTCGTTCTGCGCGGCACCGTCTGCATCGTAGTAGACGAGGCCAGCGTAGATAAGGTCAACAATCTTGCCGCCACCGGTTTCGTTGGTGTTGGTCGGAATGAGCGGGTTCTGCGGCTCGGAGCCGTTGGCTACAACAACGCCACCAGACTCACCCTCGGGCGCATTTGCGCCACCATTACCAGAACCGCCAGAGCATGCGGTCAGCGCGAGTGCCGCCACCGCAAAGGGGGCAGCTAGGCGCAGGTATGAACGTTTCATTTTTCCTCCGTAAAGTCGGATAAGGATGAAGAGCGAAATGTCGCGCTTCATTTGGGTTGAACTCTAGCAGGATGAGATTTTTTGGAATCTGCACGTTCTAAGTCTGAGACGCTGCATTGTTAGCATTTCGAAACATAACGGACACTTTTGCGCCATATATCGAGGATCGCATTTTTACCTCGCCACCGTTTTTTGTGATCTACCCTTACCATTTCGAAATCTGTATCCCACATAGCGAGACGCCCGAAATGTTTGTGTTCTCGCTATTTTCTCTAGGATAGGAGCATGGCGGGAAGAAAATCTGGGTTCTCCAACGAAGAACTGGCAGGCCGGGTAGCGGCGTTGCCGGTAATCACGTTCCCAGAGGAACTTCCGGTGTCGGCCCGGCGCAAAGACATCGCTCACGCCATTGAAAATCACCAGGTAGTGATTGTGTCGGGTGAAACCGGGTCGGGTAAAACCACGCAGCTTCCAAAAATTTGTTTGCAGCTGGGCCGTGGCATTAGGGGAATGATTGGCCACACCCAGCCGCGCAGGCTGGCGGCTCGCACAGTGGCGGACCGGATCGCCCATGAGTTGGGAACGAAAGTGGGCAAGCGGCCCGGCGACGTGGTTGGTTACCAGGTGCGTTTCACGGATGAAGTTGGCCCCACCACCCTCGTGAAACTAATGACGGACGGTATTTTGCTTGCCGAGGTGCAAAACGACCCAAACCTGGATAAGTACGACACCATAATCATTGACGAGGCACACGAGCGATCTCTAAACATTGACTTCCTGATTGGGTATCTGACGCAGCTGTTACCGAAGCGCCCGGATTTGAAGGTAATCATCACGTCGGCAACGATCGACTCGGACAGGTTTGCAGACCATTTTGCCAAAGCGCTAGGTAAGCCTGTTCCAGTTGTGGAAGTTTCGGGCCGTACCTACCCTGTGGAAATCCGGTATCGCCCGTTAGAGCAGTCCGACCCTCCCGCGAATAACGCAGATGAGGCAGACAGTCCTATGTCGGTTAAGGGGTTGGTGTTAGAGGATGCGGATGCGCCGCTGGCCCTGCTTGGATACGGCATGGGTGAGGACATCGATTACCTGACGGGCATATGTGAAGCCGTTGAGGAGCTTATCGACGAGGGGCCGGGCGACATCCTGGTGTTCTTGCCCGGCGAGCGCGATATTCGCGACGCCACGCACACGCTTTCAGATTCGCTGGGTCCGCGCTACATTCACGCCGGTGACGCAACGGACAAGAGCCCGGCTAACGGGGTGGAAGTGCTCCCGCTGTATTCGCGCCTTTCCGCCCCGGAGCAACAGCGCATTTTCATGCCGCACCCGCGCCGGCGCGTGGTGCTGGCCACCAACGTTGCGGAAACGTCGCTGACCGTACCGGGAATCCGCTACGTGGTAGATCCGGGTTTGGCTCGTATTTCACGCTACTCGAACCGCACTAAGGTGCAGCGCCTGCCCATCGAACCGGTGTCACAGGCTTCTGCAAACCAACGTTCGGGCCGCTGCGGGCGCGTGAGTGATGGCGTGGCGATTCGCCTCTACTCGCAGGCAGATTTTGCGGCGCGCCCGCGCTACACGGAACCGGAGATTCTGCGCACATCGCTGGCTTCCGTTATTTTGCAGATGATTTCACTGGGACTCGGCGCGGTGGAGGACTTCCCGTTCCTGGACGCGCCTGCCTCTAAGGCGGTGCGTGATGGCGTTGGCTTGCTGGAAGAAATTGGAGCGGTAACGCGGCGTTCCCCGCGCGATTCTTTGCGCCTTACTCGCATTGGCCGCCAGTTAGGGCGCCTGCCAATCGACCCGCGCCTGGGACGCATGTTGATCGAAGCAGACCGAGAGGGCGTAGCCTCGGAAGTTTTGATTATTGTTGCCGCACTATCCATGCAGGACGTGCGCGAGCGTCCAGAGCAGTTCAAAGAGGATGCGGACAGGGCGCATGAGCGCTTCTTGGATCCGGAGTCTGATTTCATCACGTACCTATCACTGTGGCGGTATTTGCGATTGCAGTCGCGCGAACTTTCAGGAACGCAGTTTAGAAAGATGTGCAAGCGCGAGTTCCTGCACTTCTTGCGTTGGCGTGAGTGGCAGGACGTCGCTGGCCAGTTGCGCGATCTGGCGCGTCCACTGGGTTTGCAGATGGATCCGTTGCAGATTCCGTCGCGCAGGGAGGTGCGCGATCAGGAGCGTGAGGGCGGCGCAGTAGATGCTGCGGCGCGCGCAACCACGGCATTGACCGCGCGCACATCCGGTCGCAACAGCGAGCAGATCCACCGGGCGCTACTGGTTGGTTTGCTATCTAACTTGGGTTCGTGGGATCAGACCACGCAGGATTATCAGGGTGCGCGCGGAACGCGGTTTGTGGTTTGGCCGGGCTCTGGTTTGGCGCGCAAGCATTACGACTGGGTGATGGCGGCGGAGCTGGTGGAGACCTCGCGCCTGTTCGCTCGCACGGTGGCAAAGATCCAGCCCGAGTGGGTGGAAAAGTCAGCCAAGCGTTTGTTGAAACATTCGTATTCGCAGCCCTATTGGTCTTCCAAAATGGGGGCGGCGATGGTGCGCGAAAAGGTGATGCTGTATGGCCTCACCCTCGTGGCGGATCGGCCCCTGCTGCTCGCAAACGTGCCGCAGGGAGCCAAAGTGGAGGCACCTGCTAACGCCACCTCGATTGCGGCCCGGGCAGGAGTTACCGGCGGTGAGTTGGGTGGGTCGCCCCAGCAGGTGGCTCGCGAGATGTTTATCCAGCACGCCCTCGTGGATGGTGAGTGGAATGCTCACCACAAGTTTGTTCGCAAGAACAGTGAACTACTGGCAAAGATTCATGAGGCGGAAAAGAAGTTGCGTCAGGGCGGCACGGTGTCCGATGATGCGATTTTTGCGTTTTATGACGAGCGAGTGCCGCGTGAGATCGTGTCGGCTGCGCATTTTGATGCGTGGTGGCGCCGTCAGCGCGATAAGCGTTTGCTGGAGATGGAGCGCGCGGATGTGCTTCCGGGTGCACGGGAGGTGGATCAGCGCGGTTATCCGGCTAAGTGGCATCAAGGGGACATCACTTTGCCGCTCCATTACGAGTTCGATCCGGGTTCGCCCCGCGATGGGCTGACGGTTCGCGTGCCTGTGGCCGTGTTGCCGCGCCTGCATGATGCGGGGTTTGAGTGGCTGGTTCCGGGCATGTTAGAAGAACTCCTCACCGCCACTATCCGCGCTTTGCCTAAACAGTTGCGCGCTCAACTTGTGCCCGCGCCCGATGTTGCCCGCGAACTTGCCGCCTGGATCAAGCAACACGTTTGGATGTCCGAGGGCGCTCTCCGCCCGGAGTCGACGCAACCAAGCCAGGATGCGCGGGTTTGCGCGGACAGTAGTGCGTTCGGTGCGCCCTCGTCCACTGCCAGTTCTGGGGAGTCAGGGAGCGAGGAAGACGAGTTGGATCCTCGTTCCCTTGAAGCCTCGCTGGGACGGCTTGCCGCCTGGGCTTCAAAGTCGGGTACGGCAAATCAGAAGTCGATTGCGAAGATGAAGCAGGCGTCCGCTCGGCACGCCTCGCAATCACAAACGGTTCCAGTATCTAAACCCGAACCGGTAACTTCCACGGATCATGACACATTCAGCCAGCAGTCGGATTCGCCAAAACAGCCGAAGGGCGGCCTCGAAAATCAAGAAAAGCGGGTGAAGCGGATTCCCGGTACTCGCGCGGGCGAGTTCCTGCCCCACTATTTTGATGCTTTTGCGCACGCGGCACAGGCGGTTAAGGGCGTCGATGTTTCACGTGAAACACTGGACGATTTGACGCTTCCCGCGCATGTCACGCCCATGTTCGTGGTGGTCAATGCGCAGGGCCGCGAGTTGCGCTCCGGGGAAGACCTGACGTGGCTACAAAAGCAGCTAAGTGGGCAGTCGCAAAAGGCGGTTCGTTCGGCAATGCGCGAGGCTTTGAATCAGGCGATGAAGGAGTCGGGCGCAAAATCAGAGCCGTCTAAGCGAACAAAGAAAGCGTTAGAAGGAGTGCAGGCAAAGCCCCAGTCTGACGCGCGAATGAAGGCACGTACATCTTCAGTTGAGCCTGGTTCAAACTCGGTTTTGGCAAGTTCCGCAACGGCACCGGAAATGTTCACGTCGGTTCCAGAACTGGATGATTTATCCGATTGGCCTGATGTGGGCGAGGCGTTGCCGCTGAGTGTGGATGCGCGCACGCCCACAGGGCTTTCCGTGCGGGCGTTCCCCGCGTTAGTGCCGCAGGGCACGCCCAGCCAACCTCGTGCGGGAGTACGAGTGATCGCGGAACGCACGCAGGCTGATGCGAGCCACCGGGCGGGGCTTGCCCGCCTGGTTCTAGCGCGCACACAACTTCCAGTAGCGCGCGTATCTACGCGTTGGACGGGCCGCGAAGCGCTGATTTTAGCGAGTGGCCCGTATCCGGATACGCAGAGTTTGGTCGCGGATGCGCAGTTAGCGGCTGCGGCGTCTCTGGTTGACGAGTTTGAAACCTCCCCTGTGCGGGTGCGTTCTCAGGGGCAATTTGCGCAGCTGGTTGACTGGGTGAGAGATCGCATTGAGGATCGAATCTATCTGATTTTGAGCTGGGCTGTGGAGGCGTTTGCCGAGTTTGGCGAGCTTGACCGCGTGGTTCGTTCGGTTTCTTCACCGGCGATGGTCCAGGTGCTGACGGATGTGCGCGAGCATTCAAATGGTTTGGTGTTTGCAGGGTTTTTGACGCGCGTTCCGTTTGGGTGGTTGCAGCACGTGGCGCGGTTTGTGAAGGCTGACCGCTTACGGGTGGAGAAAACTTCACAGTCCGCGAGCGTGCTTGCGCGCGATGAGGGGCTGTGGCGCTCCGTTAAGGACGTAGAGGCCGCATTGGCGTCTGCCCGGGCGGCACTTCCAGCTCATGAGGTGGCCCGCACCGCACAGTTGGATGAGGCCTTGTGGCTCGCAGAGGAGCTGCGCGTGTCCCTGTTCGCCCAGGAGCTTGGCACCTCAAGAAAGGTGTCCCTAAAGCGCCTGTACGCCATCTTGAACGGCTAGCCTGTTGGGCTTAGTTATCCGCGATGTGTTTACGTCCGCCCCTAAATAGATCACATTTGATTGTCCGGCACCTCACTGTTTCTCGCGATACGTAGCAACAAAACCCGGGCAGCTACCCGCTAGAGCCGAAACCAGGTCATCAACCGAAACCGGTGGCTTTTGTCTTGTCTTTCTCATTTGTTCAAATGCAATTTCGAAAGCTACCGGATATAGGTCGTACAAATCCAGAAAGAATTCATCACAAGACTTAGCATGTAAACCATGTAGCGACAATGCTTCGTCAGGGAAGTCCTTCAAGTTGTTAGTAACTATTGCAGATGCGTTACCTTCAATAGCCGCAGCCACAACATGTTTATCATTTGCATCTGGAATGCCCCGGATTCCTTTTACCAGTTCTTCCCAATTGTGTACTTGAGCATCTGGAAATGACTCGTTCATGCGTGATGTTCTACGAAGCGCACGTTCTTCCGTGGTCCTTCCGGTTTCTACTAATGCTTTCACAACTTCATCCAGAATTTGCGAGCTCCATAATGGAACATATGTTCTCTGATGGGCAAGATGCATTAGAAGGTCTACCTGCACGATTGGGAATAGCACATTCGCATCAAGCACCACACGAAATCCAGCCATGAGCTTCAGTCTCGCATTTCCTGAAAGTCCAGGTCGTAGAGGCCGTCCTCCTCGGCGTCGCTAACCATCTGTCGAAATATCTCTTCACGCATCTTGCGTTGAGCGTTTTCATACTTGAGCAGGTCAGTTAGAAGAATCCGACGATGGCGACTTCCTGGGAGTTTTTCGTAGGGTATCTCTCCGGACTCAAGTTGCTTGATCAAAGTTGGCCTACTGATACCAAGAAAGTCAGCGGCGGCTTGAGTCGTAAGTTTCTTATCTATGGGAACTATGGCAATCGCCTGCCGGTTTTTCATGGCATTAACAACATCAATAAGGGCTTTGTATACCTGTTCCGGCAGTTCCAGTTGTTCTCCGTCAGGTCCCAACAACAGGGCTGGAGCAGGAGATTGCTCCAAGAAACGGGAAGCGTTCAAGAGCTCTTCTAATTTCTCAGGAGGAAGGGTTACTGACCGCGTTTTTATTGAAGCGTTCATAACACCCAGTGTCGCAATTATTCGAAATATTCGCAATATCTGAAATGTAACGTTTTTGTAAGTGTATTTTAGGTCTTACAAAAGCACTTTTCCCTGCGATGCACACCGAAATGTTTTGTTCGGAGAGTCCGTTCACCTAGGTCTCCTGTCACCAGGTCGTAGAGGCCGCCCTCCTCGGCGTCGCTAGCCTCCTGTTGAAAGCTCTCCACCCAGCTCGCGTCACGTTTCCAGGGCTTCGGTTGCGTACTCCACAATGTGTTCGGCTACGGATTCGATGACGTCGAGGGTGTCCTCGAAGTCTTGTTGAGTGCCGTACCAGGGGTCGGGAACGTCGAGTTCTCGCCTGGGCGCATCCGCGAGCGCCGGGTCCATTGCGCGGAACATACGCAAATCAGTTGAACGCTGATCCCCCACTTGCGGGTTTTCGATCACGTCGATGTGGGTATGTGCGGCCAGCCGTTCAACTGCCGCATAGTGGTTTGACGTCATGGCGAGAACGAGGTCGCACTCTTTCAGGTCTTGCGCAGTAATTTGCCGGGCAAAATGGTTAGGAATGCTGTAGCCAGCGGCCTTGAGAGTGCGCTGAGCGCGGTAGTCGATGGGATTGCCGTGTTCCTCGTCCGAAATCCCAACGGAAGTGGCCACGGCATCAAGGCCAGCGGCGTCGAAGCGGTGATTCAGCACGACTTCGGCCATGGCGGATCGGCAAATGTTACCTGTGCAAACAAAAAGTACTCGAAACGTCATAGGGCTTAGCCTATCAACGCGCGTTTAACCCGTCGCGGTCAGACGCAGAGCCACCGACATGCCAGCCATGTTGTAGCACCGGCTCGTGCGAGCGCAGTGTTTCGACAGAGAGAAGGCGGGCAGATAGCGGTTTCCCCCTGTGGTTAGAGTCTGGTTAGTCGACTCGTTCCCCGGTAATGATAAGACGGTGTGAGTTAATACCTGTTGGGGTGCAGGTTATGAGTGACATTAAGTCGCGCCCCGGCTCTGGCGCAAGTGGTTGAAGGTTGGTTGGAGTCACCACTTCCCGTTTAATCACCCGGTAGGTGAGGTTGTGATTCAGCACTGTAACCGTCCACGTGTCGCCTTCTTTTAGTTGGTCTAGGTCGGTGAATAGGCGTTTGCCTGCCATTCCAGCATGGGCGCTAACGGCCGAGTGCGTGCCCGGGCCGCCTACGGGCAGAGCGGTGTGGAATAGGTGACCGGCGCCTTGGTCTAGTGAGCTGGCTCCGGTTCCGTGGAATATGGGGATTTCCACGTCGATTGCGGGTATGTTAAGCCCGCCCATAACAGAAGAGCCGTTGATGGAAAGAAGCTGTTCGTATTCTTCGTATTCCGCGTCAACCTCAGGAGTGCTACCTGCCGGGTCTCCGACGTTTCGATACGCGGTGGGTGAAAGGCGCTCGTTGTAGGCGAGGGCGGCAGCAAACATGGTTTCGTACTCTTGATCCAATTCCTGCGCGTATTGTGCGAGTTGTCGGGCGCTTTGCGACCACAGGTGTTGGCTGACTGTGGGGAAGGAGAACGCTAGCAGTGCAAGCACGGCGAGTACGGCTGTGTATGCTTGGAGTTTCCGATTGCGTGTACCGACATTTTGCCGCGCCGCTGCCCTACTGCGGATAACACTAAGAGCAATGATTGTGGTCAGTGTTATTCCGAATATGTAGAACAGCGACGCGGGTAGTGCAAGGAGGCTATTAAGCATCCCGTCGAGTCTTGTTTGAGCCCCGTAGTACGGGAGCCCCAAGCAGGAAGGCGAATAGTAGCGTTCCTAGCGTGGCCCAAATGTCTTGCTCCACACCGGTGAACGGAAGTTCGCCCTCGAGTGGGCCAAGATCTCCGTCATTTGAGAAAGTACAAATAGTGGTGGCACCGGGAACCTTTGAAACATTCAATTCAGAGGTTTGCGTGTTTTCCGCCTTCTTAGGAGCAGTGACACTAAGGTTCTCACCGGTTGGGTTGCCCTGCGCGTCAACAGCAGTACAAGAAACGCTCACTGTATAGTCGTCAAAAGTAGCCTTATCAGAACCTACAAGCTTTTCGTAAACAAGGTGCTTACTACCTGCTTTGACATACTCAATGTGCTCTTCTTTTTGCACGCCGGGCTTATTACCGGTGGTTTCGACTGCAGCCGTGAGGCGGCTTCCATCGGTGCGGGTAGACCAGAGTTGTACTTGATCTGTTTCCCGTGCGCGGCCGGTGGGTCGATCCTTGCTTTCAACGAAGTTCTTCCGCACAATCAGGTAGCCTTCATTAGGCGCCGGTCCGCCTTCAGCCTGCGAGGTAGCGCCCCAAGTTACGCCTCCCAGAGGCGCCATTTCGACGATGGTTGAGTTAAGGAACGGAATGTCCTTCAACTTGACGCTGGGATCTTGCGGCTTCGCATTCGTGAGATCAAACTGCAGGGTGGCGTTGCCCTTCGCGCTACCATGTGTTGCGCTCGTTAATGCCATGAAGAGCTTGTTGTCGATACGGGCCAAACCGAATCCAGGTTTTTCTGTCTTACCGACAACTACACCCTTCTCCGCGAAATCGTTGGTCTCTTTGTCGAACTCCCAGCGCACCAAATATGATGGTCCGTTGGCGTCAAACTCATCATTGGTCGCAAGACCGTAGAGGGCGCCGTCTGGCCCTATCACGAAGTCACCAGCGGAACTGAGCTGCCGGCCTCCCTGAACTGGCCACTTAGCGGCTATTTCTTTAACTGGGACGAAGTCCTTACCTTCAGCGAGATCGGGGTAGGCGGCAAAGATCTGACCGTGCTTGGCCTTCGCGCTGGAGAAAAGTAATCTACCTTGATTGTCGTAGCTCAGGGCGTTTGCCTGTGGCCGTGCAATATCGAAAATATCAAAGGCAGAACGGGGCAGTTGCTTGCCTTTTTTACTGCCGTCGTCAATGCGTAGCGGCTTCCACCACTCCTGTTCCCCGGTTATTGCGTCATGCTTGGACAAGCTCGGAAAGTTGTTGCTCCAAATGCCAATGTATTGCAGGCCCCACATGGTCTTGCCGTCCTGGCTGACCGCAATATCACCGTAGCCAGACTTAAAGGCCGCCGAGAAGTCGCGTACGCGCTCTATTTTGTTGAGGTCGTCAGAGACCTTGAACTGTACCAGTTTGTTCCTATCGGGATACTTGAGGTCAGTTCCTACGTTCACCCAATAGTAGTGCGAATCGTCGCCGTCGCCAGTGTGTTCACCGTCGCCGCCACTTGGCTCATCGGGTACATACGGCTCGTCTCCGTCGCTGTCACCGTCGTTGCCGCCTGCGAAAGGAACGTCCTCTTCCGGAGCGGCTTCTGGACTATCTTGTTTCGCGCCAGCGCGCTCTTGCGTAATGTCAGTGCCGGTAGCCGCCTCATTGTTGGCAGTAGCGCTACTCTCCTCGGATTCGGGCGTCGACGCTACGGTGCCGTTTGCGGCCTCCGTGTTGGAGACGGTTTCGCTTACGCCTGTTTCTGTTGCTGGTGGGGTGTCTGCACCTCGTTCGGCGTGCGCACTTGTTACAGGCAACCCACCTATTGTTAACGCGGTCGCTGCTGCACATGCGGCCAGCACATGCGTTAGGACCTTAATTTTTCGAGTATGCGTTTGCATGTTAACTTCCCCGAGACCAACGTTGGGTCTACTAAGTGTGTCTTATTCGGCGCGTTCTGCGCGGTTGCGGGCCACCATCAGCATGGTGCCAAGGCCAAGAGTAACTAGCGCTACTCCGCCGATACCAGCAAGCGCCACACCAGTCTTTGGTAGTGGTGGCTTCTTCGGCTCAGTTGGGACCGTTACCGGCGGCGTGGGATGAGTTGCCGGTGGGGTTGGTTGCGTTTCGGGCGTGGTTGGATGGGTGGGGGGCAGTTCAACGCCAGGAACGGCCTTCGCCCAGAGTGTGGCGTCACAGTGCCAGCCGTCTTCAAGCGCCAGCGGGGCCGTGACCACGAAGTCAGCTACACGCGGATTCAGCTGGTCTTTAACCGCTGGAGGCTGCACGGTTGCGAGATATACGCCAACAGGTAGATCAGTGAACCGTGCCTGCTTGTCTTTCGTTGTGGTGACGGAGACGGGGCTAGCCAGCTTGTGTTGGCGGGCAGCTTGTGGAGTTAGTTTACGGATGTTGTCCCACTGTTTGGCGTCAGTCAGGTCTATATCTTCGATGCGGGAGAGCGAAATGACGTATCCGGAGCCGTCGCCGTACGGGTAGATGCCGGGATCGGCCGGATCGGGGTTGGCGTCGGGCAGGACTATTGTGAGGCTCGCCTTGTCACAGGTGATATCGGCGGGGCTTACTTTGTCGGGGTCGCCAACCGGGCTTGCGTTGCAGGCCAACGGTACGCCTAGTAGCACGCTAACCCCAAGGAAGCCTGTTAGCACTGTTTTCAAAAGTTTACGTACCATTTATTGTTTCACTTCGTTTGCGTCTGGTCCGCTGCGCGGTAGCGAACAGTTTTTCGAGGACTTAGTTGACACTATTAGGAGGATCAGGGCTAGCAGCGCTAGCAGGCCGAATCCCCACATCCACAACTGGCCAGGCAGATGCCATCCAGGTGCTTCTTCATCAGCCGGGTCGTAAGGGGCCCGTTCAGCGTGAACGAGTAAGCGGTGTGAGTTCACGCCGTATGGAGTACACGTGATGAGCGTCATCAAATCGCGATCTTTTTCCACTCGCAGGCTGTCTACCTGATCAGGCAGGACGACCTGCACCTTATAGACCTTATATCGGAGGGTTTGGCCATACACGTCTATGTAGAACGATTGGCCTACCTTCAGATCTTTCAGGTTGTCGAAAAGTGTCGCTTTCGGGATGCCGGTGTGTCCGGTGAGCACCGAATGCGTGCCTTCTCCGCCGACCGGTAGATCGGTTCCGTACAGGTGCCCAACACCTTGGCTCAGAGCGTAATCACTCGTGCCGTGGAGTACCGGTAGGTCCACGCCGATAGCGGGGATTCGCAAGCGCGCCATAACGTTGTATAGCGATAGTTGCGAGAGGTACTCTTCGTAGCCGGCATCGTCCGTTACCAGTGGATTGTTCCACGGATCGTTGATTGTAACGGCGGCCTTTTGCTTGTTGTACGCAACAGCCCGGCTGATTTCGTTATCTAGTTTTGTTTGATCGGTTTCGGTGACTTGCTGACTATATTTTTCAGCAACTCTCTGCGCTGCCCAGTTGTTCCACAGCGTGGAAACCACCGGGTACAGAAGTAGTGCGACTCCAAGTAGCACAGCGACTGTGCTAAATAGAGTGCGTTTAGAGCGGCGGGGGGAAGTACTGCTCGCACCGACCGTTTGCTGATCTGTGCTTGCGGCTGAATGTTTCCCCACGTTTTCTCCGTTCCTAAACGGGAAAGGATGTTGGTAGAGGAATCGCGCGCGAAGAATCGCGCGCGATTCCTCTACCTAACTATCTGTCGGTTTCGACGCTAACTTGTGAAGTTATGCCTTCTTGCGCGACGCGTACACGCCGCCGGCAATCACAAGCGCACCGAGGATACCGAACAGGGCTACACCCGTGCCACCGGTTAGCGGCAACTTCGGAAGAGCTTCGAAGTTGATTACCGTTGCGTCAGCAGTCAGCACCGTTTCGGTGGCCTCGTTGTTAACTGCGGGGGAGGAAATTTCCTCGGCCGACTTGGCAATCTCCTTGCCCTCTGCGTCCAGCTTCACCTTGATCTTCTCGACCTTGCCGATCTTCAGATCGAAGTCGATCGGCGAAGGGATAAGCTCGTAGCCAGCAGGGGCCTTGGTCTCAACGAGAACGTAGCCTGGAACCGTGTCACCCGGCTTTGCATCGTCAACGTAATCGGTGACGTGGATACCGTCAATCTCGACAATTCCCTTGTCATTGGTGACGAACTTGTCCTTGCCGTTCACCTTGATCGGCTTGTCAAGGGCACCCTTCCTGAAGATCTGGAATTCAGCACCTTCAAGTGGCTTATCGTTATCATCCGTCTTAACAACCTTGAGCTTACCGTAGGCGGTGACCGTTACGTTGGTCTTCTCAGAACCGTCGGGGTTGCCCGGCGTGTCGCCTGGAGGGTTGGTCTTGCCCCCACCCTCGCCTGCGTTCTTGTAGACGTATGCCTCGTTAGCAATAATGCCCGATTCCTTGACGGTCGGCTCAAACGTTAGGGTAACAACCGTTTCAGCATTGGCAAGTTTAGCTGCTGCGATCTTCTCGCGTCCCTCAGCAGTCACGTACACTTCGAGGGTCTGACCCTTGCCGTCCTTTGCGGGGAATACCTTGTGCTTGTAGTCCGTCCCAGCCACAAGCGTGGTGTCGCCAACCTTGACTTCAACGTCGCCTTCTGCGAGCTCTAGCTTAGGATCAAGCTGATCCTGGAACCAGAAGTCGGTGAGGTTGTGGTGCTCTTTCCCTTCCTTGTCCTTAACCTTCTGGACGGCCGGAATGCTTGCGGTAACCGTGTAGGTAATCTTGTCGCCTACAGAAGTGTCCGCGTCCACAACCTTCTTCTCGTTGTTTTCAAGCGAGTTCTTGGGGTAAACCCAAAGGCCGTAGTTCTTGCCGTCCATGATCCACTTGGAAGGATCGGTCGGATCGGTGGTCGGGATGAACAGGATCGAAGGCGCAGCAGCCTTGTACACCTTGCCATCCGCAGCCTTGGAGTTAGTCTCCTCTAGCAAGTAGACGCCAACCGGTACTCCGGTCCAGTCAATTTTGCCGTTAGCGTCGGTCGTACCTTCGAAGTCGGCTTTTTCACCAACACCGTACTCAGCCTTATTCGCGGCAACCGTCGAGCCGTTAAGCTTCGCAGCAGCCTTGCGACCCTTCGCGGAGTTCAGGTCAATGGCCTCGCCGCCCGCCTTGTTGATCTTAGTTAGTTTGAAATCAATTCCGGCAAGGGTTTTGGCTTTAACTTTAGTTTCGATGCCTTGAGGGGCTGACAGCCCCGCACTATCGTCGTACTTCACCAGGTGAATGTTACCCGTGAGGTCCTTGTCGACGATCGATGCTGGCTGAGCCTGAGCGGCTACCGCTCCGCCTCCAACCAGTAGCGCGGCACCTACGGTTGCCGCCGCAATCTTCTTTAGTCGTGCAAACAATTGAGACTCCTCAACTCTATTTCACACACGAACCGGCATGCTGGAACGCACGCGCGGTGGCATTACATCAATACCTGGGACTAAGGCTACACGATACTTTCAGCAACATCAATACCGTCAATAGACAAATGTGAAATTCCTATGTGATCGTTAGCGCAACGTTTTGCTGACCAATATGAAGGTAGCACTTAAGTTGTAGTTCCGTTGTGGGCGGCAACCAAGCCTTGGCCGGGTGTCGCTTAGTTACGGACGACGCGAAAGTTTGAGTGGGGAAACAGGCGAGAATTTTGCGTGCAAATGAGGATGTAACAGCGAGTGTGAGGTGCGCGTGTGGTACACATAAATGACAGGTACGCGTGCAGATTCGAGTGGATGAGCGAACTAGGATACGAGGCGGAAAACCGCGTGGAAACTAAGGTTACTACCGAGAGCAGAAACTAAGGTACATATAAGAGCGGGAGTCGGTGGCGCAACTCACGCAAAAATTGGGGGGTGGGGAGCAGTTCCTTATGAACTGCTCCCCACCCTTCTGTTTGAGGATTTAACCTCTGTTATTGTGGTTAAACTCTCGCGGTAGCTTTCTTCCTACCGGTGAGTCCAAGCCCGATCAGCACGGCCGCGAACAGACCGAGGGGAACAACACCATTACCACCGGTGTGGGGTAGTTCCGTATTGGTCTTGTAGTTCGCTACCCGCACGTGGAATACGCCATCCTTATCAGCAACGGCGGCTCCCGTGGGCTGCTTGGTCTCCGGGTCGAGAAGCTGCGCTAGGCTCTTACCGCTGTCTTCAACAGGTTTGAGCTTGTTGTCTGCGCCTTTCTCAACCAGGCGGGTCTTCAACTTCCCACCGTCGTCGTAGACCTCGAAGAAGAACGGTGCTCCCAAAAGCTCATACCCGGTCGGTGCCTTCGTTTCTACCATCCCGTAATATCCGGGCTGGATTTCGAACTTGCCGTCCTTCGGTTCAATCTGCTTGGAGTAGTCGAGTTCGCCTGTGTCGCTACTGGGGTAGAGTGCGAACTCTGCCCCCGGCAGAACCTTGTCAGGCTTCTCACCGTCCACCTTTTGGACTTGGATGTAGGAAGGAGTTGTATCTGCCTTCCTGTTCAAGACCTTGCAGTGGATGCGCGAAGTTTGTGACAGTCCTGCGACCTTGAAGCCGTACTTATCGACATCTTCAACCGTGACCGCCGGTTCGTTGGGCTTGGACTTATCAACACACACGGCGTTGCGAAGCGGCTCTCCCCGTTTCGCAATGTCCCAGCCGTCGTCCGCGTATTCACCCTTTGCTAGGTCTTCCGTGATAGTGATAGTGCCATTTTCCAATGATGGCTTATCGAGTTTCAAACGGAACTGCGCCTGAGATTCCTTGTTCGTCTTAGCGCCAAGGGTTGAAGCACCCGGTTTATCCGTAAAGGTGAAGCCTTCGGAAAGTCCTGAGGCGTCGAAGTGCCAGCCTGCACCACCGGGCTGTACTTCCTGGTTGCCTTCCTGGGTTTCCTTCTCCACGACAATAGAGGCCTCACAGCCTGCCTTCGCGATGCCCGTCAAGATGCTAGCGAGATTTTCGTCATTAGTTCCATCGAAGGTAACCCAGTCTTTCTTCTCAAGTTCTTTGATAGGGACAGGATACGGTGCGCCGTTGGGACCAAACACAGCGTTCATATTGCGATGCGACAAAGTCGAATCCTGAGGTTGGTCAATAACGCCACCATGGGTGAACTCGCCAACGCCCACACCGATAAGGCGCGTGCCATTCCCAGTTGTCTTTACCCAGTTTGCCCGCAGCACAGTATTTTCAAGCAATGCGAAGTCTCCGGCGTTACCAGGCCCGCCCTGTCTCGATACTGTAGATCTAGTAGGGTTGCCATCCGTAACCACAAGAATGACGTCGTAAGCATTATCCGGATGTGCGATATTGTATTCACCGAATACTTTCAGCCCGTCATCCCAGTTTGTGTCGCCCCCAAATCTAACCGATGAGACCTTACTCTTGATGTTGTCAACGCCGGCGTCATTCATTTCCAGGGGTTCAACATGCTGCAATTTCCCGTTACCAATACCAGAAGCAGCCTCGGTCGCAAAAGTGGCGAAACCTAACTTAATAGGAGTGCCACGAAGCTCCTCAACGAACTTACTAACCTGCTCCTTCGTTGTTTTTCCTGCGCTTCCATAGTCCATCGAACCGGAGGTATCTAACAGGAGACCAACGTTGATACCACACTTATCCGGCAACGGTGGATTATCGCGACGCATCACTATCTGCCCCGAGCTAGAACGCGGGTAAAGCACACCTTCTCCGATGCTTAGGGTGGTGTATTGGTTTTCTCTAACAAACTCCATGAAACCACCCGAACCGGAGGTGATAACGTCACCGTCATAAATTTGTGGTGTTCTATATGCATAATCCATCACATAAGAACTTCCCCAGGGTCCACCCCAAGATCCTGCGCCGTTTCCGCCAGAGAATCCGACTCTGACCTCATCAAATACGCCATAACCTTCGGGAGCTTCGACAGGGGCAACCCAGTACGTGGCGCCGGGTGTTTTCTTGTCCTTTTTCTCCGGAGCGGGCACCACGAATACACAGTACCCATCTGGTTGCACTGTACACTTTGCCCACTTCTCATCGATCGGAGTTCCCGGAGTTCCCCAATCCTTGTCGTGAGCAGGCCGGGTACCCACATATGGATCCCTTGTCACCTTAGGATTATCAGTCTTAAACAGCTGCAACTTCGTTCCCGGTAGCGGGTTGATCCCACTGGGGCTGTGCATATCAGAGACCTTCACCTTAACAATGGCGCTCCCGCCGGTGATAAGACCCGGATCCCAAGGCTCCACACCATCTGGAATCCCCGAGTAGCTTGGGAAAAACACCTGCGCGCCATTCATAATTGCTTCAGCGCGTGCATTCTTATTCTTGCACAGTGACAATCCCACGCCGCCAATATTGTTATCAGCCGTTACCTCAAACTTCTTAATCTCATTGAACTGGTCAGCAGTTAGGGGGTTAACAAAATTAAATTTAACCTTTTGGAAACCGTCTTCTTCTTTAAGCTCTACTAGAAAAGGTAGGTTCCGGCCATCCGCTTTCATAACACCATTCGACAGGTCAGGCATACGATGATCATTAGTAAGCGGAAGACGGATCTCAATGCCTGATATGAATTTTGCATCATCAGGTAGCGCACCAGCCTTCGTCACCGTGAATGTCCAGCCGCCGTTTGAGGCGCAATTGTATAGGTAACGCATGTTAGCCGGCACCAATTGTGTGCGTCCGCCCTCATCACTACCGCGAACGGCCTCGGGGGTCACGGATTCGCCGATCTCCAGCTCATCTTCACCATCCACAGAGTCAACATCTGCGGTTGACTCAGGTTGCTCAGACGCATCTGTTACAACACTTGCATCCGTTTCGGTAGCAGCTTCTTCTGAAGATGAGGATTCAGTGACCGTAGGTAAGCTCGCCGACTCGTCAGGTTCAGAATCTGCTAACGCAATTCCGGTGAAACCAAGCGTGCATGCCATCGTGGTCGCTACCAGCGTTGCTAAGGCACGCTTGCCTCTCAACACGCCACTATGCCTATCATTTTGCGCCATCGAGGCTCCTTCTAGTGCTATCTAGCATTCAGCATTCCTTCAGACCCTGACAGTTCATGCGAAATACGCACGGCAAAATCCGGGTACGATTCCCATTAAGAATATATTGCTCAGAACAAGAACTCAAGGGGCTACCACCATTATTTTGGGACGGAGTGCCCATGCTAGAAGTCCCAGTCATCATCCTCAGTATCTTCAATGTCGCCAATCACGTAAGAAGAGCCTGAACCCGAGAAGAAATCGTGGTTCTCATCCGCGTTCGGGGACAGTGCCGCAAGAATCGCCGGGTTCACATCCGTGCTCTCCGGCGGGAACAGCGACTCGTAGCCCAAATTCATTAGCGCCTTATTGGCGTTGTAACGCAAGAACTTCTTCACGTCCTCCGTCAGACCCAGCGGATCGTACAGGTCTTCCGTGAACTTCTCCTCATTCTCGTACAGTTCATCCAGCAGCTCAAACGTGTAATCCTTCAGTTCAGCTTGGCGCTGCGGCGAAGCCTCGGCAACCGCCAGCTGGTACTTGTAACCAATGTAGTAACCATGCACCGCCTCGTCACGAATAATCAGACGAATCAGATCCGCCGTATTCGTCAGCTTCGCGTGCGCAGACCAATACATCGGCGCGTAAAAACCCGAGTAGAACAGGAACGACTCAAGCATCGTTGAGGCAACCTTCTTCTTCTCCGGATCATCACCCACATAGAAGTTATTAATGATGCGCGCCTTGTTCTGCAGCTCCGCGTTCTCCTCAGACCAGCGGAACACGTCATTAATCTCACTGGTGGAAAGCAGAGTGGAAAAGATCGACGAGTAAGACCGGGCGTGCACGGACTCCATGAACGCAATGTTCGTGAGCACAGCCTCCTCATGTTGCGTGCGCGCGTCAGGAATAAGCGAAATCGCGCCCACCGTGCCCTGCAAAGTGTCCAGGAGCGTAAGGTTGGTGAAAACCTTATTAGTCATGTCCTTCTCAGCGGCGTTAAGCGTGCGCCAAGATGGGATGTCGTTGGACAACGGAATCTTCTCTGGCAACCAGAAGTTACCCGTAAGCCTGTCCCAAACCTCCAGGTCTTTCTCGTCCTCAAGCTTGTTCCAGTTAATCGCTTCGAAAACCTGTGCTTCAGCCAACTTCAACAGCGCCTTTCACTTCCAACCGATCATGCACGCGGCTCGCGTGACTTACCTATTCTTACTAATTTTTGCGGGCAAAGTAGGTAACCCCGCCGGCCACCGCACCAAGAACCAACCCCTGGCGGATGTGCGGCAGCTTCTTACCCGCACGCTTGCGACGCTCGCCGCGATGAATGATGTAACGCTCCACCAACGAGTTCACTTTCAGTGCAACCACTGCCGCCCCGGCACCAATGCCAACCTGCGCCGCCACCGGCAAATCACCAAAGTTCTTCTTCCAAAAGTCCTTTACCTGCGCACCCGCTTCTTTCACGTCAGCAGCAGTAACGCCCACATGCTTGTAATAGGAGCCAACCCCGCCCAGAAGCGCACTTTTTGCCACAAAGCGGGTGCCCGATCCGCGCAGAATGTCAGGCATCGCATACCACGTGAACGCGGTTAGCCCAATCACCATAGATTCGGCGGCAACGGGATTCTCAACGCTCCAGTCTTGTAGCTCGGTCAGCGTTTTCACAACCTCGTTCTTAAAATCATATTCGAGTGCGGTTTGCGTGCTCATGGCTGCTCCTAGCATTTTTAACAACAGTTACGCTCTAGTGTAGTTCGGCTGGCAAGCGAGAGCGAGACAAGACGCGGCTACTCCTGCGCCGCCTTAAACAGCTTGCCGTCCGCGCCCTTTTCACCAAATGCGACAAAACGTTTTGAGGAAGCCGTGGTCAGCTTATTTGCCGCGAGCACAGTAGCCACCGCTTCAGTCTCGCTAGTGTTTGCAGGTAGCGGAATGAGAGGGCCGGTTGCAGACTCGGCAGCCAAAATAAGGCTGGCGCGATCATCTTGCGCCGCCACAACCGTCACGGAGTTCTTTGCAACCTTGCGTGTGGTGGCGGCGTTGAGAGCCACGGACTTAACGGATCCGCTAACGGAGCTTTTGCGGTTCGATCCGGCAACTTCATCCAGCAGCTTTGGATCCAGCTTGCCGATTCCAACAACGTACTCCGGCTTCAACATCGCGGCAGTTTCCTTAGCCTTCTGCGCTTGATCCTTACTGACAAGCAGTACTGGCCCATCGCCCATCGTGCCGGCAATAGCCGCGAGCGCATCCATATTCTCATCGTCCGCGCTCACAAGATAAACGCGCTCGGCGCCATTGGGATAGGTGGCCTCCGCAACCAGGTTTGAAGTTTCCTCCCCCGCCTGGCCTTGCCAGGTGAGAAGTTCCACCTGTCCGCTCAAAGAAGCATTGTTCTCTCGAGCAGTCTGCGCGAAGTCACGCGCCGCCGTGCCCGCCGGGGTAGATATTCCCCCGCCAACAACAACTACGGTTTCGGGACAAAGACGCGCAATCTCAAGTAGCGTGCGTTCGCTAAGTTCCCCATTTTTCTCGGTGAAAAGAACCGGGCCGGGTCGCTGGGATTTGGGCGCCCCGGCGATGGTAGCGGCGCCGCCATCCACAAATGGGTTCACTAGATAAACGGTTTTTGCCAACGAGTTGAACTGGCGCATAGACGTGGCGATAGCGGCTTCGCTCGGGGCTTCCTCATACCGCACCATCTGAATATCGCCGGCGAACGTGGTGGAAATGAGGGTTGTGCGCGCGTCCATCGGCAAGTCGGGCGCCGCAAAAGCTGGCGTAGCGAGGGAAAGAGGCAGAACGATTGCCGCCCCCATCACTAGGAGGCGGCTATTAAGAAGCCTTTTTCGCCTCATAAAACCCCACAATCGGATCTGAATGCACCAATTGTAGCGTTTTCAACTAGCCACGCCAATAGGTGACCAAATCGCAACTATTCATTTCCGTGCGAAACGGCCTGTTTGTTGCGACCACGCCTCCCAACCGTCTCCGCTAGCTTCTGGGCGGGGTTTGGGAGGCTAGTCTGCGAGTAGGCTCTGCAAGTGTTGGAACACGGCGGCGCCGTTGGCTCGCAGCCCGTCATGCTGATACTCGTTACTCACCCAAGTGCGGATGCCAGCAAGCTGCGCGGTTTGTAGCGACAGGTCGGTAGGAACAAACATGTCTTCAAAGTAGACGGCTGCCGCCCCGGGCACCTCATTGTTGGCGAGCTGATCGGGATTGTAAACCGGCTCCCAATCCGTGAACGCCGCGAGCGCATGCGCCAGCTCCCGCAGAGGAACAAGCGCCGGGTCTTCGTCATAAATGAGGGGGTACATGTGCTCGCCAGTCAGGTAGACCGAGCCTGCCGCCCGGTAATCGGGCTTGGGCGCAAACCCCTCGGGAATGCCGGCGCCAACCTCGTCTAAGAGACGCTCAGCCGCCCAACTGGTGGCCTGGCCGCGAAGGGCTGGCGTGGCGCCAGCGTAAATCGTCTCGTGCAACGCCGCATACATTGGTGAGTCCCCCTGCGAAAGTTGGCGCCCCACCATGTCCAAGAACTGCGTGTTCAAGCGCTTCTCACCGCGCACGCTCACAAACGGGCCCTCGAAAAAGTAGTGCAACTGGTCAAACCCGGTAGTGGTTCCAAGCATGAGGCCAAGCATGCGCAGACGCCTTGGTGTTAGGCGCTCGCCCGTTGGCAAAATCTCTTCATGCGTGTCGAGGTGGGTGAGCACGTCTTTTAGGGTTTGCTGGTCGGCTTCGTATCGCTGGAAATAAACCTCATTGCGGGCCGCTGTGGCGCGGTAGGTGCGGCGGTAAATTTCGTCAACACTGATCAGGCCAGGTAGGCCGCCCGTGAAGTAAACCGCAGACAGGCCCTCCGGAGCCACAGACAGGTATGAAGTGTTGATAAAACCGCCGTAGGACTGCCCCAAGCTGGCCCACTTCTTACCGTCGTTAATTTCGGCGCGCAAGCGTTCCGCGTCACGCACCATATTGTCCGCGCGGAAATGCTTAACGTAGTTGACCTGGTCTTTGACCGTAGTGAACTCAGACAACGTGAGGGCATCGAGGCGGGTGGAAAGGCCCGTACCGCGCTCATCCATCAAGATCACTCGGTGAGTTTTCAACGCTTCACCGATCCACCCGCTCTTAAAATCACCGGGGCGCGGCGCGCGTCCGCCCGGGCCTCCCTGCATGAAAATGATTGCCGGCTGATCCGTGCTTGGCCCGTTCTTATCCAGCGTCACCTCGCGGGCAAACAGTTCAATCTGACGCCCATTCGGGTTGGAGTAGTCCAACGGAACCTGCAAGCGATGTTCGGTTACATGCGCGCCACGGTGAATGTAAGTGCTACGGCTCGCGAGCTCGTCGAAAGAGAACAGCATGTCCATCTCATCCACAGACTCTTCTGGTTTTGCTTCCTGGCCACTGGTTGCGCGTGCTTGGTTGTCACTTTTCGCGGACAGGCCGGATTCTTCACCGGCCGGCCCCACCTCGTCGGATCCACCCGAATCAGCTCCACCCTGGCCGATGCGAGAAAACCCTGGCCCCTCGTTCACCGTTTTCCCACTTTGAATTGCAGTTGCCGCGCCGCGCGCAAGAGAGTCGGCGCGTTCGTTCATAGTGTGATCGTTGTGTCCGCGCACCCACTCGAACTCAACTTTGCGCCCCATTTTGCGGGCGCGTTCAAGTTCTGCATCGAGTGCTTCCATGATTTCTCGGTTAGCTACCGGCTTGCCGTCGCCCTTCTTCCAGCCCTTCCGCTTCCACGCGAACCGCCATTTAGTGAGGGCGTTAATGACGTACTGCGAGTCCGCAAAAATATGCAGATCCTCTTGCGCGCCCCTGGTTTTCCGCAGGAGGTCGAGCACGGCGAGCAGCTCGCCTACGTTATTCGTGCTCTCTTTTAACGCCCCTGCGCTCCAGTTTTGCTCGTCCATATACCACGCCCAGCCAGCGGGGCCAGGGTTTCCCAAGGAAGATCCGTCAGTGGCAGCAATCAAAGTCATAGGTTCATTCTAACGACGAAGCCAGACATCCTCGTAAAGCAATGATTGCCATGCAATAACTATTGTCTTCCGCATCTATTTCGTATTACGATATTCATATGCGGGAAACGATTGCAGGGAAAGAAGTCACCGAAGAACAGATTGAGAAGTGGGCTCAAGAAGCCGAAGTGGGATACAGCGCCACGCAACTGAAGAAACGTGGCCGGCCAGGCCGTGGAGCCGAACCAAGCCAAGTTGTTGCCATACGTTTCACTGCCGACGAATTAAAACGCATTGACCAGCGCGCGGCGCAAGAAAACATCACCCGATCCGCACTGATTCGCGAAGCGGTTTTGGCGTGAAGATTTCACTGCACCACTCCGCACGAAAACACCAAGAACGCGACCATATTAGTGATGACGACATTCTCAAGGCAGCAGCATTCCCTCTGTGGGTCGCTACTTTAGATGATGAAAATCCGCAAAGAGAACTGAGGCTGGGTTTCGACAATGCGGGAAGACTGTTGGAACTCGTAGTGTTGATCTTTGACAGCGGAAATGAACTCGTCATTCATGCGATGAAGGCTCGGACACAATATCTTGATTTGCTAAATTAGAGCGGATTTACAGGTTTTAGGAAGTAGCATGGCAAACTTTTATGATCGCGGCAATCAGTATCGGGGTGGCCGTGGTGGCGGTTTTCGTGACAACCGAGGCGCGGGCGGGTTTCGCGGCGAGCGAGGCGGATCTTCCGGCCGGCGCGAGTTTGAACGCAAGTCCGGTTCGGATCAGGATTTAATCGACCGGTTCCACGATATTGACGGGCGCAATTATGGCCAGTACAAGTCCGTGGTGGGCGATTACGATTACGGCGATTTCACCTTGCACATTGACCGCGTGCAGTCAGATCCGTACGCGCCACCATCACAGTTGCGTGCCACGGCTTCGCCAGTGAAGATGGGCATCCCGGACGATCTGCTTGACACGCGAGAAAAGCGCGTGGCTGTAGCTGATTTTTTGGCGCGCGAGTTTGCGAAGAACAGTGCAAAAACGCCGGAGATCCGCATTGCGCGTTGTGGTCAAGAGATTTTGGAACGCTCGTACGCTTCCGTTGACAAGAGCACGGTTGAGGTGCGATTCCAATGCCAGTTCCCCGCTCGCGGGCGCACAATCATGGGCCGTTCCATGGCGCGCCTAGCGGACGTTGATATTCCGTACACGGTGATGGACACGTTCGATTTTGTTTCCGAGGATGCCGCGCAACACCTAGCTAACCTGCGCCGCCACGTGGAGGCGTACGTGGACTACCAGGCGCTACAAGCCGCGCTGGTTGATAACGGTTGGATTGGTTTTGTGGCAAATGAGTCGGTGCTGGCTCGCCGCTCTGGCATTTCGGATTATCCAATGGACGAGGCCGTGCGATTCACCGCGCCAGAATCACTGGAGCAAACGGTGACCCTACCCCACGCGGGCGAAGTTAAAGGCATGGCGTTGCAGCCCGGAATCACGGTGATTGTGGGCGGCGGGTATCACGGCAAATCAACGTTGCTGAACGCTTTACAGCGCGGCGTTTACGCTCACGTGCCGGGCGATGGCCGCGAACTTGTTGCGGTTGTGCCCAGTGCTGTGAAGGTGCGTGCCGAGGACGGCCGGGCAGTCACTTCGGTTGACGTGTCCACATTCATTAATGACCTGCCAGGCGGGGCGGACACATCGGCTTTCTCTACAGAAAATGCGTCGGGTTCCACCTCGCAAGCCGCTTCGATTGTGGAAGCCGTAGAGGTGGGCTGCCCCGTGCTACTGGTGGACGAGGACACCTCGGCCACTAACCTCATGATCCGCGATGAGCGCATGCGCGCTTTGGTAGCGGATGAGAAGGAACCGATCACTCCATTCGTGGATCGCATTAGCGGGCTGGCGCGGGCCGGCGTTTCAACAGTTTTAGTTATGGGCGGATCTGGCGACTACCTGGATGTGGCCGACCTGGTGCTCATGATGGATAGCTACGTGGCGCACGACGTGACACAGAAGGCACGCGAAGTTGTGGCCGCTCAGCCGCGAGAACGCATGGACGTGGAGGATTTCCCCGCTGTGAAACAGCGCGTAATGCTCCCACTGAAAGCGCACGGCGGTAAGGCGAAAACGAAGTCCAAGGGGCTCGATAGCATTTCGCTGGATCGGCAAGATATTGACGTGTCTAATGTGGAACAGATCGTGGACGAGGGCCAGACCGAGGCGATCGCGTGGGCGATTCGGGCGCTTACCGATGGAGAGCGCGCAACGGCATTTAATGGCGAAACCACGCTAGCGGACGCTTTGGGAGCACTCGATGAGATTATCGAACAGCACGGCTTGGATGGTCTTGGCGGGCCAGAGAAGTCCGCGTTCATGGTGCGCCCCCGCATGGTTGATCTGGTGGCGGCGCTTAACCGC
This sequence comes from Gleimia europaea ACS-120-V-Col10b, assembly GCF_000411155.1. Classification (GTDB taxonomy): domain Bacteria; phylum Actinomycetota; class Actinomycetes; order Actinomycetales; family Actinomycetaceae; genus Gleimia; species Gleimia europaea_B. The sequence goes on along the minus strand of NZ_KE150266.1, from coordinate 1,237,536 downwards.
TACCGCTCAATCAGAGTCGCTTAAAAGAATCTCGGCGGGTTCCAGCGCTACGGCGCAGCACGGCGCGGACGAAAATAGCCAACTTCGGACCAGCGTTGGAGCGGGACACCACCTCCCTGCGCATTGGTAATGCGGGTAAGCGGTTGCGAGTAATCGGAACCTGCGGACTCTCTCAGCGCGCCGCGCTGTACACGAGCACACCTGTCCACCTTGTGGATCGTTTTGCGCGAGCTTCGCCCCCTCGCATGGCATTTGGATAGCATGGCCAAAACCCCGTGGCGGAAACCGCGAACGCCACCCATTTTTACCTGTTTTCAGACTTAGGAATTAGGCATATTCTCTGGCTTGGTTTACTTGGTGTGTGACGTATCGTACTATTTACTGTGTGATGGGTGTGGTTGTTGAGCCCCATGCTTTCAAGCACGGGTTGAGTGAGTCCGAGATTGAGTACGCTTGGAGCGCTCCTGTGGCCTCACGCATGCGTGGCGATGGTTCTGATCCTCCCAGGTGGATTGTTGCGGGCTGGCTTCCAGATGGTCGGCTAGCGCAAATGGTTGGGGTTGAAGATAGTCAGGGTAGGTGGCACGTGTTCCACGCGATGACACCTGTCACGAAAGCGTTTTTGAAAGAACTAGGTATGGGAAGGGAGTAATCATGAGCGAGTTTGTAGCACTAAATGGTCAGACTGTAACCGATGCACAGCTAGATGCTTGGGAAAGTTCCTACGCGCAAGGAAAGTTCCCTGCTGGTGAAAAGAACCTCAGCGCGATAATTCATGGTGCGCCCCGCGCCTTAAGCAGCGAGGGTAGCGAGACCCTCTCAGTGAAGATTCCTGCCGCTATGAAACGAGCGCTAACAGCCACGGCAGAAAAGGAGAACATGACCACTAGCGAGCTAGTGCGCGCAATGCTCACCAAATCACTCATAGACGCATAACCACTTAGCAGGGATCCGCAACGCTCATTGAAGCGTCCTGGGTTTGTTCGCTGTCTTAAACGCAAAAGGCGCGGAGCTACTGGACACTTCCAGCCGCTCCGCGCCCCTGAAGTCAGCCTTTACAGCATGCAGGAAACACAGCCTTCAACTTCGGTTCCCTGAAGCGCCATCTGACGAATACGCATGTAGTACATCGTCTTAATGCCCTTACGCCACGCGTAAATGTAAGACTTGTTCAAGTCCCGCGTTGAAACCGTGTCCGGGTAGAACAGCGTGAGCGACAAACCCTGATCCACGTGCTGAGTTGCCACAGCGTACGTGTCGATAATCTTCTCCGGACCAATCTCGTAAGCGTCCTGGTAGTACTCCAAGTTCTCGTTAGTCATGTACGGAGCCGGGTAGTACACGCGCCCAATCTTGCCTTCCTTACGGATCTCAATCTTCGAGGCAATCGGGTGGATCGATGACGTCGAGTTGTTAATGTAGCTGATCGAACCCGTAGGCGGAACCGCCTGCAAGTTCTGGTGGTACATACCGTACTCGCGCACATTCGCCGCCAGCTCACGCCAATCATCAGGAGTTGGCAAGTACACGTTCGAGTTTGCAAACAGGCCCTTCACCTTCTCGGTCTGCGGCACCCACTCGCCCTCAATGTACTTCTTGAAGTACTCACCCGAGTAGTACTTCGAATCCTCAAACCCAACAAACGTTTCCCCGCGCTCACGCGCAATCTTGTTGGACGCCTTGATCGCCTGGTAAACCACGGCGTAAAAGTACATGTTCGTGAAGTCCAAAGCCTCTTGCGAACCGTAGAAAATCTCTTCCCGAGCCAAGTATCCATGCAGGTTCATTTGACCCAGACCAATGGCGTGCGACATTTGGTTACCGCGTTCAATAGACGGGGCAGCCGCAATGTTAGCCAAACCAGAAACCGCCGTGAGGCCGCGAATAGCCGTCTCCACCGTAAGCCCAAAGTCCGGCGAATCCATCGACTTCGCAATGTTCATCGAACCGAGGTTGCAAGCAATATCCTTACCAACCTTCGCGAACGTCAAATCCTCGTTGTACTCCGAAGGCTCCGACACCTGGAGGATCTCCGAACACAGGTTGGACATAGAGATGCGGCCCTTAATCGGGTTCGCACGGTTCACCGTATCCTCAAACACGATGTAGGGGTATCCCGACTCGAACTGGATCTCCGCAATCGTTTGGAAGAAACGACGAGCGTTAATCTTCTTCTTGTGGATCTTCGGATTCTCCACCATCTCGTGGTACTTCTCCGAAACCGAAATCTCCGTGAACGGAACACCGTACACGCGCTCCACGTCATACGGGCTGAACAGGTACATGTCCTGGTTACGCTTAGCCAACTCAAACGTGATGTCTGGGATCACCACACCCAGCGAAAGCGACTTAATACGGATCTTCTCATCTGCGTTCTCCCGCTTCGTATCCAAGAACGACATGATGTCAGGGTGGTGCGCGTGCAAGTACACCGCGCCAGCGCCCTGGCGCGCACCAAGCTGATTTGCGTACGAGAACGAATCCTCAAGTAGCTTCATTACCGGAACCACACCGGAAGACTGGTTCTCAATCTTCTTGATCGGCGCACCGGCCTCGCGCAAATTCGTCAGCGACAGCGCCACGCCGCCACCACGCTTCGAAAGCTGCAGTGCCGAGTTAATGCCGCGCGCAATCGACTCCATGTTATCTTCCACGCGAAGCAAGAAACACGAAACAAGCTCGCCGCGCGCCTTCTTACCAGCGTTCAAGAACGTGGGGGTTGCCGGCTGGAAACGACCCGAAAGGATCTCATCTATCATCTTGACCGCAAGTTCCTCATCGCCCTGCGCCAAGTACATGGCAACCATGACAACACGATCCTCAAAACGCTCCAAATAGCGCTTCCCGTCAAACGTCTTCAACGTGTAAGACGTGTAGTACTTGTATGCACCGAGGAACGTTTCAAAACGGAACTTCTTGTCATACGCGTGGTCATACAGCGACTTTATGAACTCGAAGCTGTACTGGTCCAGAACTTCCTTCTCGTAATAGCCCTCTTCTGCCAAGTAGTCGAGCTTTTCCTTCAGCGTGTGGAAGAACACCGTGTTCTGGTTGACGTGCTGCAAGAAGTACTGCCTAGCGGCCTTCTTATCCGCATCAAACTGAATCTTGCCGTCCCGGTCATACAAATTCAGCTGAGCATTCAGCGCATGGTAATCCAGCTCGGGCGGAAGCGCGCTTTCCAACCCCGTGTCAGTCAGATTTTCTGCCAAAATTCTCTCAATCCTTCTTGCACTTTAGAAACATCCTGGCTGGTGCCAAGAAGCTCAAACCGATACATGTGTGGCACACCCAGCTTGCGGGCAATCACATCACCCGCAAGACCGTACGCCTGACCGAAATTCGTGTTACCCCCCGAAATGACTCCGCGGCACAAATCCCGATTCTCTTTCACGTTCAAAAACTTAATCACCTGTTTTGGAACCGCACCCTTCAAGTTCCCACCCCCGTAAGTAGGAACAATCAGCACGTACGGCTCATGCACGTACAAGAACTCATCGCGCGGCAACAGGTGAATACGCGAGTTCCTAAACCCCAACTTTTCCACAAAACGCTTAGTGTTGCCCGTCGCAGATGAAAAGTACACAACAAGTACGTCCTCGTCCACACTCTTCTTTTCCGACATGGCTTACCTTCTGCTCAGGTTTGTTTTCCGGGCACTTCTGATTCAGTGGCCCAAGAGGGGGTTTATACATAGTTAACCCGGCCACCAAATATGACGGCCGGGTTTGGCTTTAGCCGTTGACTACGAGGGCGGCTTCCTTAGCGATCTTCTTAATCAGATCCGGACGGTAGCCCGCCCAATGCTGATCCCCAACCATAACAACAGGAGCCTGCACGTAGCCGAGCGACTTCACGAACTCAAGCGCATTTGGATCCACAGTCAGATCGACCTCTTCATACACCAAATCCTGCTTGTTCAGCGCGCGCTTCGTGGCGTCACACTGGACGCACATCGGCTTGCTGTAAACGGTGATGCTCATGGCATTCTCCTCAACGATTCTTAACTAAAGCCCGGATAAATCCGCGCCTTGTAACTACACCATTGTGATTGTACTAGATGTTTGGCCTGTATGTAACTTCTAGACACTATACCTAGTGGTTGAGTTACATCACGACCACAATATAGAGCATTTCTGCTCGTTCTAAAACACGAGGCTGTGGACGACCTCGCGGCAGTCTGTGGACGTGAAACGGCCCTGTATCCGCGGCCTCACCCCCTGTTCATCACTGTTTAAAACCGGCTATAAACAATGGTCTAACAGGGGGCGGACAAAAATTTTGAGAGCCCTGCACCGGGCATCGCTGAACCCGGTTCCGGGCTTGTTGAAACTGTGGACAACAGATATTCACACGGTGTGGAAACTGTGGAGTGGACGGATGTTAAATTGCGTCGAGAATTAGTGCGCCCGGGCGTGTCGCACACCCGCTAACACTCAACGACGTTTACCGCCAAGCCGCCAGCCGACGTCTCCTTATACTTCGACATCATGTCCAGGCCCGTCTGCCTCATCGTCTCAATCGCCGCATCCAACGGAACCGTGTGGCGCCCATCGCCCCACATGGCCATACGCGCCGCATTAATCGCCTTCACAGCCGCAATCGCGTTGCGCTCAATACATGGAATTTGCACCAGGCCCGCAACCGGGTCACACGTGAGGCCCAGCGAATGCTCCATCGCGATCTCCGCTGCATTCTCCACTTGGGGAGCCGTGCCCCCAAACGCCTGCGCCAAACCAGCCGCCGCCATTGCCGAAGCTGAACCAACCTCGCCCTGGCAACCCACCTCGGCGCCCGCAATTGACGCGTTCGTTTTAATCAGCGATCCAATCGCAGTAGCGGCCAGCAAGAACTTGCGGGTAGCGTCCAACCGGTTCGCCCCGCCCTCCGGCGTGAAATGCCACAAGTATCCCAGCGCCGCCGGGATCACGCCCGCCGCCCCATTAGTTGGAGCCGTCACCACGCGGTGACCCGCCGCGTTCTCCTCATTCACCGCGAGCGCATACAGGTTCACCCAGTCCATCGCCCGCATCGGATCATCCTCACTACACGCCCACTTATCGTCCTGCGCGGGGCCGGAACTGCGCCCACCCAGGCTCTTAAACAGGTTCGACGCGCGCCGCTTCACCCGCAAACTACCGGGCAGAACGCCGTCCGTATTGCACCCCGCCTCCACACATTCCTCCATGGTTTTTGCCACCAAATCGAGGTAAGCGTCCACGTCTTCGCGCGAGCGAGCGGCCTCCTCATTGGCACGAACCACATCGGAAATTGACAAACCCTCACGCGCACAGATTTCCAACAAAGCTGAGGCCGAGGTGAACGGAAATGGTGCGGCGGTGGCGTGTAGCTTGGCGGCCTGCGGCGTTGCGAGCGCCCGCACGCTTGGCTGCTGTGGGTCAGCGGACAGGTCTTCCATCACAAAGCCGCCGCCAACCGAATAGTAGGTGCGCGAAAACTCCTTGCCATCACGCTGCGCGGTGAGCGTCAGCGCGTTCACGTGATAGGGCAAAACGGTGAACGGAGTCATCACAATCGGCTCCATGCGTGCCTCGCACCAGCCACCCAACAAGCTGACCACGCCCGTACTTTCCACGCGCTGCGAGATTGACGTGACAGCCTCGGCCGGAACCGTGTCCGGCATGTAGCCCTCCAAGCCCAGCAACACCGCGCGGTCAGTGGAGTGGCCTCGGCCCGTGGCCCCCAGCGAACCGAAAAGCTCCGCGCGCACCACCTGCGGCATCATGCCCAGCTCGTAAAGCTCCTGCGCGAACGCCTGCGCCGCCCGCATCGGCCCCACCGTGTGTGAAGACGAGGGGCCCACGCCAATGCGAAACATGTCGAACACCGATAGGGGCCGCACCGAATCCTCAACGTCAATCAAACCGGAGATCATGCCAGCGGGACTTGACCCATCCACGTGAGCAGGCACTACAGAAGGTTCAAAAACCATCGGGTTCCTTGAGATAAATTAGGTTTTACGAAATACCAGCGAAAGCGGGCACATGCACATCCTACGAGATTTACACGCAAGCACAGATCTTAAAACGGTTGCTATCGCGGCCGCCATGGACATGGAAACCGAGCCGCTCCTTAACCTCACCAGCTTTGGCCCGAGCGTTGATATTGCCGGCCAAACTTGGCGTGTAGGCGTTTTTGAAGGCGAGGCCGGGCCGCTTCAACTTTGCGTTATCACCGCCGGTATTGGCCTAGCTAACGCCGCGAGCGCAGCCGCGCGCGCACACCTGGTTTTTGGAAATAACTTGAGCGCATACATGTGCGGCGGCACCACGGGTGGCCTGGGCGCGCAAACAAGTGTGCGCGACATTGTGGTGGGTACGGCGTTCACCTACTCGCGGGCCGACGCCACCGCTTTCGGCTACGCTCCCGGGCAGGTACCCGGCATGCCCGAGCAGTACCTTGCGGATCCGGGCCTGGTAAACAAAGCCCGCCTCACCCTTGCAGACGCAGGCAAGGTTTGGTTTGGCCAGGTGACCTCCTCCGACGCCTTCATCACCACTGCAAACGTGGAACAAATGCGCGAGGTTTTCCCCGCCGCGCTCGGCGCCGACATGGAAACCACGGCGGCCGCCCAAGTTTGCGCCCGCGCCGGCGTGCCGTTCATTTCTGTGCGGGCAGTTTCTGACCTGTGCGGGCCCGCCGCCAACCAAGACTTCCACATTGACGGCGAAATTGCGGCGAGCATCAGCGCCCAAGCCGTGCGCGCGCTGATAGCCGAGCTTTAACCCGCCAGACCTGCGTACACCGCTACAGTCGCCAAATCGCGCAAACCATCCTGACCCAACCCCGGCCACCCCCACACCTGGCGGGCCAGATCCGCCGGCACCGCGCCAACCCCGGCTGCCGCGCCCAGTAACGCGCCCGCCAAAGCCGCCACCGTATCCGTATCTCCACCCGCGCGCACCGCGGAGCTCAACCCCACCCAAACCGGGTTCAACTGCGCGTTACGGCGCTGCTCCCACTCGGCCACGCGCACAGCCGCCAACACGCGGTCCATCACCGACACCGCATCCAAACCCGCGCCCAGCCCAAGCACCGCGCCCGCATCATCGCCCGGGCGGATCGACAGTAAGAACGCTTCTTCCTCGCCCGCCACGCCGGTAGTGCCAAAAGTGGGACATTCTGCTCCCAAAGAGCGGATTCCATCCAAAACCTCTTGCACCGCCGCGCGCCAATCCAAACATTCTTGCCACGACCTTGCCGGCGTAAACCCCGCGAGCGCCCCGCGCAACAACTGCGCGTACGAGGCAGCCAACAAAGCCGCACGCCGATCCGGCGTTACCATGCGCACAACCTCTAAACTCACGCGCGTACACTCGCGCGCATCCAACGCCGTGGATAGCGCCACAGGCACCATCAGCGCAAACACCTCATTGCCAGCCACGCGAGAGCGCGGACGCAAACTATCCCAGCGGGCACTCGCCGAAGCCACCAACCTGGCAGCGGTCAAAGGATCGCCCTGTTCCCGCTCAATTTGGCCCCGCAAATGCGCCGGAGCCAGCGAAGGTTGGCGTGCCCACTGCAACACCAACTGCAACCCCGGCGCCACCTGCGCCGGATGCGAGCGATACCAAGCCATCACTCGCACAGCTAACTGATCCAACGCCGCACGCGAACCCAACGGGCCCTGCGCCGCCACCTCCAGCCCCAAAACGGCAAGCTGAACGTCTGCGCCCCACTCGCCCGGATCAAACTGGCCGCCACGCCCTCGCAAATCTAAACACTGCTCGTCCGCAGGTGGAGCGGCAAGCTCCCACGGCACGCCAAGAGCAGACCCAACGGCCATCGCCGAAACCGCGCCAACCGCCGCCAGCGCCACATCCGAATGTTCGCGCCGCACGCGCACAAGCTCGCCGCGCGCCGGGGTGGGCATCCCTACCTCACTCACGCTCCAGCCACGCGTCAGCAAGAAGCTGGTATGAACGACGCCGCAACTGCGGATCCCACGCATATGAGGTAATAATCAACTCGTCAACGCGGAACTGCTCCACGAAGCCATCTAGGTACTCCACCACATCTTCAGCAGAACCCACCACGGCCGTCGTGTTCAAGCCGCGCTGCGCAACGTCATACTGCAAGTCAGCGTTGGGCTTCGCCAGCGGCGCGTTCTTGCCCCTGCTGAGCCCATCCTTCCAATTCGTGTAAGAAGTGAACAGGTAGTTCGCCTCCTGCCGAGTTGGTGCAACCAGCACGTTCACGCCCGCCATGAACACCGGGCGATCCACCTGCGCCGTGGGCGCCTGCGCGTTAAAGTTTGCGCGGTACGTAGCCGCCGCGTTACGCAAATTCTGGGGCGCGAAATGAGAGGCAAAACTGAAAGGCAAACCCAGTGCAGCTGCCACCTGGGCCCCGCCAAGCGAAGACCCGAGCATCCACAGCGGCACCCTGGTTCCCTCACCGGGAATCGCCAAAATCCGATTGCGAATCGAAGCTGGGTTTGGAGATAATCCCAGAGCCGCCGCCTCCGCTCCGGCAAGACCAAAATCGTCAACCGAGCTCGGCTGAAAATATTGCACCAGCTGGGCCACGTCAACACTGAATTCATTCAACTGGCCACTTCCGCGCCGCAGAGCTGAGGCCGTCACGGGGTCTGTTCCCGGCGCGCGACCCAGCCCCAAATCAAACCGGTCACCGTAAATCGTTGCGAGCGTACCGTAATACTCCGCAACCATCAGCGGCGAGTGGTTAGGTAACATCACGCCGCCAGCGCCCAAACGGATCGCAGACGTGTGCTCTGCCGCGCGGGCCAAAAGCAACGAAGTGGCCGACGACATGAACAAACGCGAACCGTGGTGTTCCGCCATCCAATATCGCTTATACCCCGCACTTTCCGCCAAACGCGCCAACTCGAGCGAATCATCCAACGCCCGGCGCCTACCCAAACCAGCGGAGACCGGTGACAAATCCAAAACCGAAAGCGGAATACGCATAACTAATCCTCCAAACATTGAAAGCTTACCGGCGCCAAAGCTTGGCCATCCCAATAACTAGCGAGGAGTTCTAAACGCGGAACAAAATTGTCTATCCCTTGACCGCCCCATCCGTTATACCGGCCATGAAATGATGTTGGAGGGCAAAGTAGAGAATCACCATTGGCAAAGCCACCAATACAGCGCCGGCGGCCAGCAGGCTAGATCCTTGCGTGTACTGGCCCTGGAAGAACGCCAACCCCAACGGTGCGGTGCGCATCTTGCCAGAAGGCGACATGACCAAGGGGATCAGGAAATCATTCCACGTCCACATGAACGTCAGCACCACCTGCGTCACCACCGTAGGCACGGCAATAGGCACCAGCACCGAGCGCAAAATCCGCAAATTTCCCGCCCCATCTAACTGCGCGGCCTCAATCAAAGACCTATCCACACTCCTAAAGAACGCGCGCATCCAAAACGTACCAAACGCCAATGACTGCGCAATCTGGGGTAATGCGATTGCCCAAATCGTGTCCGTGAGCCCCAGCGACCTCAAATCGAAAAACAGTGGCAACACGATCGCCTCAGACGGCACCATGATTCCCAACAAGAAAGTGAAGAAAAGAATCTTCTCGCCACGCGGGCGCAACACGCCCAGAACGTAACCGGACGCTATCGACAACACCAGCGCCACCGACACCACCAGCAGCGCCACCACTATCGAGTTGCGCATATAAACCGAAAACCTACCCTGCTCCCACGCCGCCGCGTAGTTCTCAAAATGGAGTGCACCCTCACCACCAAAAGACTGCGGCTGCAACGACAGCACCAAAATTCGCACTATCGGGAGCAACGCTCCGGCTGCAAACAGCGTGAGCACCACGTAATTAATCAGTTGTTCCGTGCGCGAAGGCCGCATCATTCACGCTCCCCCACCAGATTGAGCGCCAGATTGATCAAGAAAATCACCAGCGTTAGCACTACCGCCAACGACGAAGCCGTCCCCACCTCGCCAATCCGAAACGCCTGATAGTAAACCTCGTAAGACGGCACTGTGGTAGCACTTCCCGGCCCTCCCGAGGTGGTCACATACACCAGGTCAAACGTCTTTAAAGCAGCCACAATCGTCAAAGTCAAAGACACGATTATCTCCGCACGAACCGACGGCACCGTAATAGCAAAAAACTGGCGCACCCTACCCGCACCATCAAGCATCGCCGCCTCGTACAAGTCACGCGGAATCGTTGCCATGCCCGACATTAAAAGCACCGTTACCAGACCCAGGCTCACCCACGAACCGATCAAGCCCACCGCCGGCAAAGCAAACGTGAAATCACCCAGCCACGCCCGCGCCCACGAACCCAAACCAATCGCGCGCAACAATCCGTTTATTGGCCCATCCGGAGCGTAAATACCTCGCCACGCGATCGCCAACACCACCATCGCGATAACCTGCGGCAAGAACACCACCGTGCGGAAAAATCCCAGGGCGCGCACACGCGACCTCGTCAACAAAGACGCCAAAACCAGCCCCACGCACAGGGGGATCACCGCATAAAAGACAATCAACACCAGCGCGTGCCAAAACGCTGCTAATAAACGCGGATCCGAAAACGTTTTCGCATAGTTAGAAAAGCCCACAAACGTTGAATAACCCAGCCCATCCCACTCATATAAAGACAGTTGGCACACGCGGATCAACGGGTAGAGCATAAACGCCGCATACACGGCGAAAGGCACAGCCAGCAAAGCCAGAGCAGCAAGCGTATTACTGCCCCGCTTCGTCTGGGTAAACTTCACAGCCCGCCCGCGCGCAGACCCCGTCTTAGAGCCTGCGCGCGTAGCGGGAAAAACCGTAGACACGTGCCTACTTCGCGAAACCGGAATAGTCGGCCTCCAGCGCATCCAAGAACGCCTCCGGAGTGATCGTCCCGGCCATCAACTGCTGCAACGCGTCGCCAAGCGTCTGGTCAAACGTCGGAGTTGCGTAATCGAGGTACGGCAGAATCTCGCCCTGCTCGGAAACGGTTGTGAACACGTTCAAAACATCTGCCACAACACCCTTTGTTCCACCCGCATACTTCGCGGCGTTATTAACCGGCACATTGCCAGTGTCCGCAAGCACCTGCATGGCCTCATCCGACGTGATGAAGTCAATGTATGCCGCAGCCACGTTCGCGTCCTTTGCCGAGGAGGTGATTACAAACGGCAAGCCCGTGCCGCCAGTTGTTGCCGGTTTATCGCCTGCCATGGGCGGGGCCATGAACGCAACGTCGTCACCCATCGCCTCCATCAGATCCGGGGCGAGCCAAGAACCAGCGATCAGGTAAACGCCCTCACCCTTGGCAAAGCTCTGCCAGACCGAGTCGTAATCCACGCCGTTGAAACCCTCATTGAAATAGCCAGCCTGCGCCCAATCCTGCAACTGCTTCGCTGCGGCAACGTTCTCGTCTGACTTCCACGAGGCGCCCGCGTTACCAAAACCAAGCTCGCGCACCTGGTCTGCCGGAACGTGAGCGGCCTGAACCGCGCCGAACAGGTGGAACGCCGGCCACTTATCCACATTGCCGAGCATGAGCGGGGTCTTGCCCGCGTCCTTAATGGTCTTCAACTGCGCGTTGAAATCATCCCACGTTTTCGGGGCTTGCAAACCCAGCTCTTCTAACCGCGACGGCGAGTAGAAAACACCCACAACTTCGCCCACCTGCGGCAAGCCGTACAGTGCGCCCTCCCCAAACTTCGTGGCGTCAGCCGAATAGGAGGAGTAAGAAAGGATGCTGTCAGAGTAGCGATCGCGCCACTTGTAAGCGTCTGCCCACGGATCCAACGGGATGATCTGGCCAGCTGAAACGAACTGGCCCATCATTGAACGCGCATTCTTTGAATCCGACGAGGCAGCCGCTTGGCACGCGATTGCAAGCCACCCACTGGTTGACTCGGTTGCCGTGGCACGCAACGTTTTAGACGGGTACTTACAAAACCCTCGGCTACAAGCCGTGCTACGCGGACACGACTAGCCGCAGGCGTGGAGGCGGCTCACGTCACCCCTGACCTTGCGTTAATCCCTGACCCAATCCGGGTTTGGAGCCAATCTCACCACCTCGCCGAACTGGGGGATAACCACATTCCAGCCCAGCTCCTGCTTGATCCGCTCACCCAGCGCTTGGGCTGCCCGTGGCTCACCGTGCGTCAAGAACACCGCGTGCGGGGCCTTCCCCGCCTCGCCATCATCGCCCTGACCGACCTGTGCCACCCAACGCAAAAGTTCGTCTCGGTCGGCGTGCGCAGAGAACTCACGATCTTGGGTAACCTCAGCGCGAACCGGCACGTACCAGCCGTGCATCTTGATCGATTCCGCGCCGTCAAGGATTTTGCGACCGCGCGTGCCCACAGCCTGGTATCCCGTGATAATCAGGCAGTTCTTCGGGTCTGGTAGCAATCTTTGCAAGTGGTGCAGAACGCGGCCACCCACCAACATCCCTGAGGAGGTCACTATGATGCACGAGCCTTTGAACTCGTTGATCCTCTTAGATTCCTCCACGCTCAACATCTGTTTTAACCTCGGAATGCCCAGGAAGTCTTCCTTATCAATACCGCTGCGCATCTCTTCGTCCGCGAACTCCTCGTACACGCTTAGGGCGCGAAGGCCCATCGGTGAGTCCACAAACACCGGCAGATCCGGGATTCGCCCCTCGCGCATCATCGACACCAGTTGGGCGAGCACAGACTCCGTGCGGTGAATCGCAAACGCAGGAATCACGATTTTTCCGCCCCGCGCAGCGGTGTCACGGATTGCGCGCGACATCTCTTCGTGCGGCACCTCGGCAACCTCGTGGAGCCGGTCACCGTACGTGGATTCCATAATCACCCAATCCGCTGCCGGAGTTTTCCCGCGCGGCTTCAGCAAGTACGGGTTCTCGCGCCCCAGATCGCCGGAAAAGAGGATCCGCGTGCCCTCCGTCTCAATCAGAATCGAAGCTGACCCGAGGATGTGGCTGGCCGGCACCCAGCGGGCGGAGAACTCCCCAAAATCAACTTCCACATCAAACTCAACGGGGCGGAAATACTGCAGCGTCTTTTCCACGTCCTCTGGAGTGAAGAGGGCCAACGGATTCTCGTGCTTGGAATAACCGCCCTTTTTCGCTGCCTTCGCGTCATTCACCTGCAGGTTGCCGGCATCGCGCAGGACTATCTCAGCGAGCTTGATAGTTGCCCTCGTAGCCCAAATCGAGCCTCTAAAACCTTGCTTCACAAGCACCGGCAGGTAAGCCACGTGGTCAGCGTGAGCGTGCGTAACCAAAATGTCCGTGATGGTTTGTGGGCTGGGCGAAAACGGCTCCCAGTTCTTTACACGCCATTTCTTCTCACCCTGATACATGCCCGCGTCAACCAGGACCTTACGGCCATCAATATCCAGCAGATACTTCGATCCCGTCACGGTTCCAGCCGCACCAAGAAACCTGCAAGTAACAAGCGGATCGCTCATGTCCCTCACCTATCCGTATGCAATCGAGGCACTTCCAGTATGACGCAGAACACACCGGTTTGCAGGAGGGAGGCTTCGCGTGAATCGTAGCAGCGGCAGGCCGAGCCTCGGATACGAAAAAGGCTCAACCGGAGTTGAGCCATCGTGCCCGAGGGGGGAGTCGAACCCCCATGCCCGCAAGGGCACACGGACCTGAACCGTGCGCGTCTACCAATTCCGCCACCCGGGCTAAAGCTAGATCAGCATATAAAATCAAAACCACTGAGGCAAATTCAGCCCGCCTCACGCAATCGCTATAATATGGCCAAAGTACAAGCGTAGATTCCGCAGCTCGTAGCAGAACCATAGAGCTACCTATTGGGGGTGGACAATGCGGTTTCTTGACCGATTCGAATCAGCAATCGAAAAAGGCGTGCAAGGCACCTTCTCCCGGATCTTCCGCTCCGAACTAAAGCCTGTAGACGTCAGCTCCGCAGTGCGGGGTGCCATGGACGACCACGTACAGGAATACTCGCGAGATCGCGCCGTCGCCCCCAACCAATACACCGTCCGCGTCGCACCCTCTGACATGAAACGATTCGAAGAAATAGGCATAGACGTGCTCGCCGCCGAAGTGGAAAACACGGCGCGCGAACACGCCGAAGAGAACAACTTCGCTCTCGTTGGCCCCATCGACGTGCGCATCGAGGAAGGCACGGAAGAACTCACCGGCGAACTCGAAATCGAGGTCGGCACCAAACGCGGAGCCGTTGCCCCCGCCACCAGCCAAGTTGCCACCGAATCCAACCCCATCATCGACGTTGAGGGGGAACGTTGGATCCTCACTGAGCCTGTCACCATCCTCGGACGCGGCACCGAAGCCGACATCACCATTTCAGACTCCGGAGTCTCCCGCCGTCACCTCGAACTACGCAAGACCCCCGACGGCGTGATTGCCTCCGACCTGGGATCCACAAACGGCCTCTACGTCGAAGGACACAAGGTAGACGCCGCCACGCTAGTAGACGGAAATCAGCTAGTGATTGGACGCACGCGCATTCTGTTTTGGACATCTCCCGCAAAGGAGCAATATACGTAGATGGCATCTGACCTAGCATTCACGCTACTCCGACTCCTCTATCTCCTGCTGCTTTGGGCGGTAGCGCTCGGAGCTGTCTCCCTGCTACGCCAAGACATCTTCGGAACCGTAGTCACACCGCGCGGCGCGGGCCGCAAAGAGGCTGACAAACACCTCGCGGAATCTAAACGCCGCCGCAAGCGCAGCGCGGCCCCAGCCACGCCAACCAAACTCCTCATCACGGGGGGCCCTCTGGTGGGCACCACGATGAAGCTAGGGAACGCGGACATCACCATCGGCCGCTCACCCGCCTCCACGCTGGTGATTGACGACGAATACGCGTCTTCGCGCCACGCCCGCCTCCACCTGGACGATGAAGGCTGGTGGATTGAAGACCTCGGCTCCACAAACGGCACGTTCGTTGACGACGAGCGCATCGACCGGCCCCACCGCCTCACGTTCGGCGCTAACGTGCGCATTGGTAGAACCACGTTTGAGTTGGTGAGCTAATGGCAGTTGACTTCCGCTTTGCCGCCCGGTCTGACGTGGGCCTCGTGCGCAAAAACAACCAGGACTCCGGATACGCCGGGCCGCACCTGTTGCTACTTGCCGACGGCATGGGCGGGCCTGCGGGCGGAGACATCGCATCATCCGTGGCCGTCGCCCACTTTGCGCCCCTCGACGCCGACGACCACCCGGCTGAACAAATGCTCCCCCTGCTACGTGAAGCTCTAAATGCCGCGCACGCCGAACTGGTGGAACGGTCTCAAAACGACCCGAAACTGAAAGGCCTTGGCACCACTTGCATTGCCCTCATGCGATCCGGGTCAAAACTCGCGATGGTACACATTGGTGACTCGCGCGCCTACGTGCTTCGAGACGGTAACCTGACGCAGGTCACCACCGACCACTCGTTTGTGCAATACCTCATCCAAACCGGGCAAATCACGCCCGAAGAGGCCGAAAATCACCCGCAGCGCTCCATCGTGCTGCGTATTCTTGGCGACTCTGGCTCTGACGTTGTCCCCGACGAATCTGTCCGTGAAGCCATGGTGGGAGACCGGTGGCTGCTGTGCTCGGACGGGCTATCCGGCGTCGTATCCGCCGACACCATCATCGAAACGCTTTCCAGCATTGAAGATCCTGGCGAATGTGCCGAAGAGCTAATCAATCTTGCCCTCCGAGGGGGCGGCCCGGACAACATCACATGCGTGATTGCCGACATCGTTCCCGCTGGCTCCACCGACGGTCAAACCCCCCAAGTGGTAGGCGCCGCCGCCGTTGATCGCAACCTCCCCAGCCGAGGAGGAGAGGGCGCCGCCGCGCGCGCCGCCAACCTCGCGCCGCGCGAAACCGTGCCCGACGAGGAAGAAACTGAAGACCCAAAACCCAAGTCTTGGGTCAAACCCTTCTTCGCCCTCATCGCTGCAGCCCTCGTCATCCTGGGCGCGTGGGGCGGCTACGTCTGGTCACAAACCCAGTATTACGCGCAGCTAGTAGATGACAGAGTTGTCATTTTCCAAGGTATACCACAGGCTGTTGGACCGTTTGAGTTGTCTCATCCGGTTGAACTCACTGAGCTTAAGGCCGCTGACCTCCTCCCCGTAGAACGCACGCGCCTGAAAGAGCCCGTACGGCGATCTTCGATGGAGGAAATCAACCAATACGTCGAATCCTTGCAACGCACAGCTGAGAGAACCAAGACAACCTCGACAACTGAGACCACCGGCGAAACAGGCCCAAACGTACCGTCTGAGTCTGCAACCAGCGCGCCCACCACGGCTGCCGCTAAGGAGCGCTAATGGCAACCGTAACGATCTCCCCACCAAGATCGCGGCCCTTCCTAGAGCTGCTCCTGCTTGTCCTGTCCACGGCCGCTGGACTGGGCGGCTACGCCCTTACCTCTCTAAATCGAACTGACGAGCTTCCTGCCAACATCCTGTGGCACGTGGTGATCCTCGTTGTCTTCTCAACCGTCGCATACCTTGGAGTGCGCAAGCTCGCCCCGCACGCCGACCCCGTGATCCTGCCTATCGCTGTTGGGCTGACCGGCATCGGACTGGCCATGATTTACCGGCTCGATATGTCCTACAAGGCGCTAAACGAAAACCTGCCGCCCGAATCGCAATACCCGATCGTCGGCATGAAACAGCTGATTTTCGTGGCCGTGGGATTGGCGGCCGCCGCCGCCGTCCTGATCCTTGTGCGCAACCACCGCAACCTGCGCCGCTACACGTACATCGCAATGTTTTTGTCCATCGTGCTACTAATCCTGCCCCTCATTCCCGGGCTCGGACAGGAACATTTCGGCGCGCGCATCTGGATTTATATCGGACCGTTCTCCGTTCAACCAGCCGAGTTCGTAAAGATTACGCTCGCCATCTTCTTTGCCGGCTACCTCGTCACCAACCGTGACATGCTCACGGTTGGCGGCAAAAAGTTTCTCGGCATCCGCCTGCCCCGCGCCCGCGACCTCGGCCCCATCCTGCTCACCTGGCTCGTAGCCGTCCTCGTACTGGTATTGCAACGCGACCTGGGCACCTCGCTACTATTCTTCGGCCTGTTCATCGCCATGATCTACGTGGCCACCGCCCGCGTCTCCTGGCTAATCATCGGCGCCGTACTATTCACGCCAGCCGCCTACCTCGCGGTAAAAGCATTCCCCCACGTGGGCCGGCGCATCACCATCTGGCTACACGCGTACGACAACGACATTTACAACGCCATCGGCGGCTCACACCAGGTGGTGCAAGGCCAGTTCGGCATGGCATCAGGCGGCCTGTTCGGCACGGGATGGGGACGTGGATACCCGCAACTTGTGCCCTTCGCGCAGTCTGACTTCATCCTCTCCTCCCTTGCCGAAGAGCTTGGCCTCACCGGCCTCATGGCCATCCTGCTCATGTACCTGATCCTGATTGAGCGCGGACTGCGCGCCGCCATCGGGGTGCGTGACGGATTCGGCAAGCTCCTCGCCACCGGCATCAGCTTCTCGCTCGGCCTGCAACTGTTCGTGGTGCTTGGCGGCATCACCCGCCTCATTCCACTGACGGGCCTCACCGCGCCCTTCCTCGCCCAAGGCGGCTCATCCATGGTTGCCTCCTGGATATCCGTGGCCCTCCTGCTACGCATCTCTGACGCGTCCCGCCGGCCGCCAACCCCCGTTGCCATGCCTAGCGAGCTTGCGGGAGGCGTGAAGTGAACAACCAAATCCGCAAACTGTACATCATCCTGTTCGCGATGGTGTGTTCGCTGGCGCTGGCAGCCACATACATTCAGTTCTACAAGGCGCCCGAGCTCAACGCGGATGCGCGCAATTCGCGTACTATCCTGCACGCCGCTGAGCGCGACCGCGGGCCCATCATCGTAAATGGTGCCGCAATTGCTGAATCGGTGAAAATACCGGACTCGCGCAGGTACACCCGCAACTATCCGGCGGGCGACCTCTACGCGCACCTCACCGGCTGGTTCTCCACTAACCTTGGCTCATCCAGCGGCCTCGAATCCGCTGCGGACGACATTCTTGAAGGCGACGCCCCTTCTCTTCTCACTCAGCGCCTCCAAAACCTCCTTACCGGCCAGGAGCGGCGCGGTGGCGGTGTCAATCTAACCATCGACGCACCACTCCAAGAAGCTGCCAAATCTGCCCTCGGAGGCCGCGAAGGTGCAGTTGTTGCCATCGAGGCGAAGACTGGCGCGATCCGCGCCCTCTACTCCTCCCCCTCCTACGACCCCAACATTCTGGCCGACGCAGACGGGGAAACCGCGCTGGACTACTACAAGGAGCTTGACGCAGATAGTGGGATGCCGCTGAAGAACCGCGCCATTGCCGCTGACCGCTACGCACCCGGTTCGGTGTTCAAACTGATCACTGCTGCGGCAATGCTTGAATCGGGTCTGACACCCGATTCGAAGGTGAAAGGCCCAGCCTCATACCGCCTGCCCGGCACCGAAACAGACCTGCCCAACATTAGTGGACTCGCATGCGGTGACGGTAACCCCACTCTGACCGAAGCCTTCGCCCGCTCGTGCAACACCACGTTTGCCGAAGGCGGCGTAACCGTTGGTGCGGACAAGCTGCGCCAAAAGGCCCTCGACTTCGGTTTCGAACAAAACCTCACGATCCCTCTGCCGGTCACGCCCTCCGCGTACCCTGAGGGCCTAGACCAGGCCCAAACCGCCCTCGCCGCCATTGGACAAAGCGACGTGCAGGTCACGCCTCTGCAAATCGCAATGATTGGTGCCGCAGTGGCAAACGACGGCCAACAGATGAAGCCCTACCTCATCGATTCGGTAGTAAACGCCGATCTTGAAGTGCAAACCACCATCAAGCCAGAAGTCCTTGCCACCCCCATCACCC
This sequence comes from Gleimia europaea ACS-120-V-Col10b, assembly GCF_000411155.1. Taxonomy (GTDB): domain Bacteria; phylum Actinomycetota; class Actinomycetes; order Actinomycetales; family Actinomycetaceae; genus Gleimia; species Gleimia europaea_B. The sequence continues at coordinate 1,218,703 of NZ_KE150266.1, read as the reverse complement.
CCGAGGTTGCCGCACAGTTGCGGACGATGATGGTTGCGGTAGTTGACACTCGCTACGGCACTGGCGGCACCATGTACCTGCCGGGCCGCACCGTAGCTGCAAAAACTGGTACGGCCGAAGTGGGAGACCACAACATCGCCTGGTCCGTTGGCTTCATTGCCAAAGACAACCCGATAGTTATTGCCGTTGCCATCCAAGGTGATGAAATCAACCCGTACGTGGGCGGCGGCACCGACGCTGGGCCCGTTGTGCGCCAGCTCTTGGAAGTCGAGGACGCCAATGAGTAACTACAGCGGGAAAATGCTGGGTGGACGCTACAAGCTTGTTCGCCAAGTTGCCACAGGCGGTATGGGCGAAGTTTGGACCGCGCGCGACAAGGTAACCGGACGTCACATTGCGGTAAAGATCCTCAAGCCGGAACTCGCCGGCCAAGCCACCTTCCTCCAACGCCTCCGCATGGAAGCAACAAACGCCATGCGCATCCAACACCCCAATATTGCTGCCGTCCTCGACCACGGTGAAGAAGATGGTACCGGCTGGATCGTCATGGAATACGTTGAGGGCCGGCCCTTCAACGAGTACCTGCGCGGCGGCAACCGCATTGCCCCCGATCAGCTTTTGCCCATCCTCATCCAGACCGCTTACGTACTTCAATCGGCTAAGGATCGCGAAATCGTTCACCGCGACATCAAGCCTTCCAACATCATCATCACGCCCGAGGGTTTGGTTAAGCTCACCGACTTCGGTATTTCCACCACGCCCGGCCAGGCAACCATTACGGAGGCCGGCATGGTGATGGGAACTGCGCAATACCTGCCGCCCGAACAAGCTATGGGTGAGCCCGCCACCCATAGCGGAGACCTGTATGCACTCGGCGTTATCGCCTACGAAGCACTCGCTGGAAAGCGCCCATTCATGGGCAAAACCCAAGTGGACGTTGCCTTTGCACATGTGAACAACGAAGTCCCGCCACTTCCTGACGACGTTCCCAAAGCGCTGGAACAAATCGTCATGAGTCTGCTCCAAAAGAAGCCATCAGACCGACCAAAAGATGGTGCCACGCTCGCGAAGCAGCTCTCTAGCGCCGCCCTCGCCCTGGGGCTCCCCACCAGCCCGCAGCCGGTGTCTCTACCCAACGCGTCAGCAGATGCACTCGAACATGATCGCAGCGGCTTCACCACCGCGATTCCCAAGAAGAATCCTGCGACCGACGTCGCGGCGCAAACGCGTGCTGAAGGAGCCGCGCCTCGCAAATTCAATGCCAAGAAGTGGCTATCCGCAGCGTCCACCGCACAACGCTCGGATCAACGTACCGGAGCAGTGGAACCAGCCGCACAAAAGAGCTTGCCTGCGCAGCCGCCACGCGCTCACAAACCACGGCCTTACTCGGCTCGAAACAATACCTATAGGCACGCCGCAGCAACCCCTTACCACCTAATAATACAAGAGTTACTAGTTGTCATAATTGTCATTTTCATTGTCACTCTGCTAGTCACTTTGGCTTTCAAAGGAAACACGAATTCCGCAAGTCCTACGGCGAGCCACGGGGAACTTATAAGTATTCTGGCAGATAACAAATCAACGGAGGTTCAAGCATGGCTGACAACCATACCCACCGCTTAGCCGGACGCTACGAAGTACGGTCGATGATCGGCCGTGGAGGCATGGCACAGGTACATCTTGGCTTCGACACCCGCCTGTCTCGAGTTGTTGCAATCAAGATGCTTCGCACCGACCTTGCCCGCGACTCCATTTTCCAAACCCGCTTCCGCCGCGAAGCACAAGCAGCCGCGTCCTTGAACCATCCAAACATAGTTGCGGTATATGACACCGGCGAAGAAGACGTCACAACACCCGACGGCTCAACCGTATCCGTGCCCTACATCGTCATGGAATACGTGGAAGGGCACACTGTGCGCGACCTCCTGGCTGGAGGAGCCCCGGTGCCCATCGACGAGGCCGTAGAAATCATCTCTGGCGTTCTGTCCGCTCTCGAATACTCACATGTGCACGGCCTGGTTCACCGCGACATAAAGCCGGGCAACATCATGCTGACGAACACCGGCAAGATCAAAGTCATGGACTTCGGCATCGCGCGGGCGCTCACCGACTCGCAAGCCACGATGACGCAAACCAATGCCGTAGTGGGAACCGCTCAATACCTCTCCCCCGAGCAGGCGCACGGCGATCCAGTTGACGCCCGTTCCGATATTTATTCCACGGGCTGCGTCCTGTTCGAACTTCTCACCGGACAGCCTCCTTTCAAGGGAGACTCGGCCGTTGCGGTAGCCTACCAGCACGTTTCGGAGATTCCCCCTACCCCCTCCTCCATTACTAGTGACGTACCTGACTCAATTGACCGAGTTGTCATGAAGGCCATGGCGAAGAACCGTGACGACAGGTACAGTTCGGCCGAAGAGATGCGCGCTGATCTGATGCGCGCGGCGCGCGGCGCCCTCGTAATGGCTCCGGAAACAGACTCATGGCAGGCGCCCGCCACGCAGGTTATGTCCCCAGCCACCACGACGATGCCAACGGCAACCATGCCTCCTCCCGCGCCCGGCTATGACACGCAAACGATGGCGCGGATCGACACTTTGGAGGAGGAACCCAAGAAGAAACGCTGGCCGATTGCCGTACTTATCGTTGTTGCACTTGCCATGATCGGCGCTCTGGTGTGGTGGTTTGCCACTAACTCCGCAGAGCCCGAAGTGGAACAGGTTCCGGTCCCAAGCGTTGTGGGCCAAACTCAAGAGCAGGCAATCGCAACGCTTAAAGAAGCCGGGTTAGAGTTTGCCATTGCGAACACTGAAGCTAATTCTGAAATTCCTGAAAACTCGGTTATATCCTCCGACCCGGAAGCCGGCACAATTGTAGATAAGGGCACCACCGTGAAGGTGGTTCTGTCTTCAGGCCCCGCAGACACTACGGTTCCCGACGTCAGCGGCCTAACCCAACAGCAGGCGCGAGATCAACTAAAACAAAAGGGACTGCAAGTATCTGACGTTGTCACTGTTGACGATCCTTCACAAGAGAAAGGGCGGGTTATTAAAACCGATCCCGAAGCCGGAGCAACAATCAGTGAAGGCGAGTCAGTAACGCTATTAGTTGCATCTGGCAACGTTTCCGTGCCCGCCGACCTGGTTGGACGCCCCCGCGACGAAGTGCTACAAACCCTGCAGGAACTGGGCCTCAACACCAACGTTGAAACCGAAGAGAGCGCAGACTATGCGGAGGGAACGGTGATGAGTCTTTCCGCAACTGGAACTGTATCTAAGGGGACGACGATCACCGTCACGGTTGCTAAAGCACCCGCGCCCACGCAGCCTCCCACGCAGGAACAGACACAGCCAACAGTCGCGCAACAGCCCTCCGAAAAGACGAGCTAAGACTCATGCAGAATAGATAGAAAAGTGCGGCCCGGACATTCATTCCCGGGCCGCCCTCTTCTATGTATGGGAAGGGTTTACGTACTGGTTGTGCTCACCCCCGGCACGTCCACCGTATTGTCAACCACGTTAAACGTGTCTTGTACCCACGGGAAGGCAAACTCAAGCAGCAGCCAAGCCACTAGAACTATTAGCAGGATCGACCAGATAACCTTCAACCACTTCGGGCCCGGTAGTAGGCGGAAGATAGCAGCATACATTTATGCGCCCTCCTTCTCAGATTTCAGCTCGGGCGGCAGGCCCCCATCACGCTCATACCAGTGTTGGAATTCCAGGTGCACGATGTAGCGGTGACTGTTACCGAACTGGCCGCCCGTCTCCGTGCTACACGTGGTCATAGTTAGCATTCGCTTAGTGGGCGTGACGCCGAGCGGCTGATCGGGAACCGGGTTAATAACCTCGGTCTGCTCCGGAATCACGATCTCTTTTTGCACCACCTTGTAAACCAAGAATGAGTTAGAAGTTTCCATAACCACGGGCGTGCTCTCTGCGAGAGTATCCACGTGGCGGAAGTTATTGCCGTACGATCGCCGGTGGGCAGCGACCGCGAAGTTACCAACCTCGCCCGGCCACTGCGTGAACTCATAGTGTCCGCCCAGCGCCTGATCCAGCAAGTACTGCGCGGTTCCGTGCACAACCGGAACTTTCATGTTGTCCCACACGGGAATGTGCAAAATCCCCATCGTTTCGCCATAGCCCACCGGAGTGAACTCGGGCGGAGCATCCGTGCGCGCTTGCGCAACCTTTTCAACCGGGACTTTAGGAAGTTGCGCTTCAAAGTCGCTGATCGCCTGCTCCCTATCTGCCTCGACCTCCCAAGAAGTCCAGTACAACTGCCAGAAAATGAACAGCCCAATCACAAGCGAGACCGTGATCATGAGCTCGCCAAGCACTCCGATAAACCGGATGAACAAGCTTGGTTTTTTGCGCTTCGAAGAACGCCTGCTGGGGTATGGACTAGTTGTCATTGTTAGCCGTCACTTTCACAAAGTTGAACACCGGCTGTTGGTTTACGGCATTAATTTTGATCTTTGCTTCGTCCCGAACACTGTAACCCAAGTTAAACCGAGCTACGTATTCACCAAGGATGGCAATCTGTGGATCCTGCGCGAGTGCGTCGCGCATTTTTACTGCATCTCCTATCGCCCCGATCTCGTAGGGCGGCGAGTAGAGCTTACCGTCAATGTTGATGACATTTCCCACGCACGACACCTTCGAATCAGCGCGCACGTACCGACCCTGCACGCTAAGCGCCTCCGCGCCACCGCTTAAGAGAGCGTTAAAAACCGCCTCTATGTCCTGCTGGTGAATCACGAGGTCGTCAGCAACCACGCCTTCGGGGAGGGGCTCAGGTATCGGAGCGTCATTTAGCGTAACAGTGAGGCCGGGCCCCGTTAAATCCACACGCGTGCGCTCTGACACGGGTAGTTGCGGCTGGTCGGGCACGGCCGCAATCATCTGATCGATCTGCTTGTACATTTCCTCGTTTTCCGAAGATAGCTCTTTCACGGTAGCTTCTTTTCGGGCTACCAGAGACAGCAGGTCCGAGTCATACCTTGAGCCGACGGGAGGCCGGAACGTCATGGAACCAGCAAAAAGCAATCCGGCTAGGAATAACACAAATCCACGGCCAAAAACACGCTTCATCCGCGCTGAAAGAGGAGTTTTGCGGCTATGGTTAGCTACGCGACTGTGCGTGGCGCGGGTAGCGCCATGCGTTTGAGCGTTTTCCACTAGCCCTCCTCTTCGCGATATCTGCTAGTTTTGGTACGCTATTACAGGATTTTAATCATTCGCCCGATCCAATGTATCTAGTGTACGGGTAGGGCTCTGTCGGAAGGTATTAGGCGTGCCTGAATCAAAAAAACGCAAAAAGACGTCCAGCTCGTCTCACTCAGATGACTTGCAAATCAAGTCGTGGACTGACGGCATCCCGCTCTCCCCGTCCTGGTGGGCTCCCACGTTCGTAACTCTGCTTATCATCGGCCTGCTGTGGCTCCTCGTCATGTACATGACGAGCGCTCGCTTCCCGATTCCTGGGATCGGCAACTGGAATCTTGCGATCGGCCTTGGTTTCATGATGACTGGCTTCCTCATGACACTGCGCTGGCGCTAAAAGTTTCAAAAAATGGTGGGCTTCGTGCCCACCATTTTTCGTCCTGTTTCGAGCTACGTTTAACTCACCTGTTACCGTTTCAAAGCTAGAGTCACACAAAGCTTTGGAAAATGAAGTGAGGTCGAGGCACTTGGCCTCGACCTCACCTAAAGAAGAAACTAAGCTTGGCTTACTCTTCGGTCTCCTCAGCAGATTCTGCCGGGGTTTCAACGATGTCAACATCTGTATCCAGGTCAGCCCAGTACTCTTCTGCCCAAGGATCCTCGATCGGCTGTGAACGACGCCAAAGCAAGTAGCCTACGCCAGCTGCGGCAGTGCCAAGCAGTGCCCATCCGAACGTCTTTGCAACAGTACGACCCACGGACTTCTTAGGCTTCGTCAGCTCCTTGCGGCTGGCCTCGCCTGCACGCTGCATGCGCTCGGCGATCGTGCCGTCCTTCTTTGCTGCCGCAGACGCTGCGCGAGCAGCCTTCTCGCCACGCTTAGCGTAATCGCTGGCAACAGCCTGAGCATCATCCAGGTATGGGCGAACGCGATCGGCAGCCTCCTCAAGCACAGGAGCAGTTGCCTTAACCGTCTCATCCCACAGGTGCTGAGCACGAGGGCCAACCCATTCTGCACCCTCCTGTGCCAAGTTCTGTGCCTTTGCTACAAATTCTTCACCATGACGCATCGCGGCCTCAGCTGCGGCATCAGCCTCACGATGGAGCTTCTTTGTATCTAGCTTGCCCATCATTTCCTCCATTACGTTGAGAATCAGCTTCGCCTTAGCGAAACACTATCCCTTCTATTTTGCACTGAAACTGCGTGCATTGCAGGATGAACCGGCTGGGAATCTTGGGGGATCGGGAAAGACATATCCGAATAAATCTGCGACAATTGCAATATGAAAGCAACGATTCACACAAATATGGGCGACATCGCCATCGAACTTTTCCCCAACCATGCACCGATCACGGTGAAGAATTTTGCCGAACTTGCGCAGGGTAAGCGCGAATGGACGCATCCGGCAACCGGTGAGAAAACCACTGCGCCGCTTTACGATGGTGTTGTTTTCCACCGCGTTATTCCCGGCTTCATGATTCAGGGCGGCGACCCGCTCGGCATTGGTGTTGGCGGCCCCGGATACAACTTTGACGACGAAATCCACCCGGAACTGAACTTCACCGAACCGTACGTGCTTGCGATGGCTAACGCCGGTAAGCGCATGGGCCGGGGCACAAACGGATCCCAGTTCTTCATCACCGTTGCATCAACCACTTGGCTGCAGGGAAACCACACGATTTTCGGCAAGGTGATTGACGAAGAGTCCAAGGCGGTTGTTGACGCGATTGCCGCCGTCCCAACGGGAATGAATGACAGACCGGTTGAGGACGTCGTAATCGAAACGATTGATATCGAAGAGTGACCGATCAGCCGCGCTACGGCGAACGCAGGTCACAGCCCGCTGTGAGTTGCCCTCGCCACCCTAACCTCCCCGCCGTTTCCACTTGTAAACGGTGCGGGAGGGGCACATGCTCTGATTGCACCATCTACACCGAGGTTGGTTCCATCTGCCCCGAGTGCGCCAACAGTAGCACTCGTGCTCGCTCACTCAAACCTTCATACCGGTTGCAAGGCAAGAACGTTACCACGTGGATTCTTGGCGTAACCATTGCGGTCTCACTTCTGGCCACGGTTTATAAGCCACTCCAGGCTTGGCTAATGTACGTGCCGGCCTGGTCAACGCACGAACCCTGGCGCCTGCTCACAGTTGCCCTCGTTCACGGCGGGCTTTTGCACCTGGGCTTGAACATGTTGACGCTCTACATCGTTGGTAACCCCGTGGAGCAGATTTTAGGAGCCGGGCGCTACCTGGTTTTGTACGCGGCATCCGCAATGGGCGGCTCGCTGTTTGTGCTGGCGTGGGGATTTGTTGATCCCAGTTCACTAATGGGAGCTACCGTGGGTGCCTCCGGCGCCTTATTTGGCTTGTTTGCTGCTATTTTTGTGCTTCAAAAGGCCTCCGGTGCAGACACCACCTCGATCGTGATTTTGCTGGCCGTTAACCTGGCTTACGGGTTCGTAGTGTCGGGTATTTCGTGGCAGGGCCACCTGGGTGGTCTGATCACGGGCGCGCTCGTTACATGGATTTTGGTTCGTTTGGCAAAGCCGCAGCCTGGAAAGACTCAAAAGAGCCAAACCACCGCTACCGTGTGGGCCTCTGTTGGCATATTCGTAGCGCTATTAGCACTGAACTACGGGATCTACTGGGGGCTTAGTCAGTTCTACGGCTGAAGTTATACACAGCTATCCACAATCACTTAGAACCCGATCTGCCGGTTTTCCACAGCTCGGGTTCTTTTGTTAGATGAACAAGATATTTTCGGTGGAATTTCCCGGAAACGATTGTAGAACTACATAAGTGTAAGTTTCCCCAGGTGTGGATATTCCTGTGTATAAGTCTCATTTCGATGTAATTCGGGCGCAGTAGCGAAGTCTTATATTGGCCAAATGAAGGCTCGCGATTATTCGTTACACAGCTGAACACGACGATGAACGTGGTGCTAGACGTTATTATTTAGGGTCCGGCTATCGAATCCTCCTTCCAACAGATGAACGATTGTTGCGTTTTCTTCTTGCCATGCTGCGGCGTTAGGGTCTATCCAGCCTAGTAGGGTGTGGGCGTTCTCGAAATCCTTACTGAAGTCACGTTTAAACACTGGTTCGAGGTGAGCGGCTCTGTTGCGAACAAAGTTCAAATCGGAGAGCAATGTTGTCACCTGTTTTTGGCGTGTCCAGATGTCTTTATTCCCGTTCGGGAAAGCATACTGCAATGCTGGAGTCCACAACGAGGTTAAGTATCGTTTGGAAGTTAGAAATCACCAAAAACCAAAAGAGAGTTCGGCAAGAACTTTGGAATGTGTTACAGGTTTTCTTAAACGGAGTACCCGTTGGCGTGCGATGGCAATATCTTTCTGGGCGTGGTCATCTAGAACATCAAGATCAAACCAGTCAGTATGCGGGCTTATTTTTGCATTCCACTCAGTGAGTGCTCGATCGATAGCGTTGCGCGCCACGACTTCCACCATCGCCGTCATTCCTTGCAGCGCTGTAGCTAATTGAATATTACGGTTATAGAGCACGAAAGCGGTTTCGATGTTGCCATCCATGGCAGCGAGATAGGTGGCCATCCGTTGTTTTGAGAGCAGGTGTAACATCGCCTGAGGATCCCACATGGATCTCTTCGGCAGTGACATCACCGCCTTCTAAGGTAGGATAAGTAACGAAGACCCCGGAACGATCACCAGCCTCGGCTGCATCGCCGGGGTTACGTCTATTGCTCAGGTTATAGGCCATTTTAGCTTTTTGTCGCGTGGCCTAAATGAGTGCTCTTGTGTGCAACTTATGCGCTCTTAGCGGTTCAACGCCAAGAAAACAAAACAAAACCTGCCGGCACGAAAACCTATTCGCACCAGCAGGTAATGGTGGAGCTAAGGGGACTCGAACCCCTAACCCCCTGCTTGCAAAGCAGGTGCGCTACCAATTGCGCCATAGCCCCTATTGGGAATCTGTTAGTCCATCGCGTTAGATGGTTCAGCCGGAACGGGCTGCCACAGACTCTTGTCGTCTGAAAGATCGCGAGTGATCTGGTAAGTGACTATGCCTACCGTACCAACGATCCCGCCAATAACTAGATTTCGTAGTCCTTCGCGAATCATACGAACCTCCGTTACGGTGCTTCAAACGCCGGTGGGCCTAGCTGGACTCGAACCAGCGACCTCTTCCTTATCAGGGAAGCGCTCTAACCGACTGAGCTATAGGCCCATGCGCTGTCGCACCAAATAAGATTACCCAACGCAGTTCAACATTGCCAAACTGCTACCAGTGACAATCATTACACTAGAACTTTTACGCACTTTCTGCACGTTTGTTCTACGAAATGATCATTCGTCCATAAGGGTTACTCGCACGCCGCCCACAAGTGCAGCAACGAGGTTGTAAATGAGCGCTCCGAGCGTACACAGGGCCGTGAGTATCACGATGTTCACCACGCCCACCAGCGTTGCCATTGACATCACCTGCGGCAGACGAGCGTAGTCAAGTAGCTTGACGAACGATTCGGCACCAATGCTGACCAGGAAGTGCTCAATGTCAGCAAAAACATGCATTCCATCGAGCATTAACCAAATCACGAACGTCGCAATGACCGACGCGATCGCGAAGGCCACTGAAAGCATGAAGCTAACCTTCATCACGGTCCATGGGTCAACTCGGGCAACTGCCAGCATCACCTGATGCGGCGTGTCGTTCTCCCAATCTTGTTGAACGTCAGATCGCGAGGTGTCGCTCATTCGTCACCTTCCTCATCTTGCGGCGCGGACTCGGGTTCGATTCCTGGAACGGCCCCAACAGCATTTTGTGCTTCAGGTGTCGCCATGGCCTCATCATCTGAGTCTACTGCTTCAGAATCGTCATCCAACTGCGATTCCAAGTTTTTGGTGATTGCAATGATGCGGTCATCCTTTGAGGGGCGCGCGAATGTCACGCCCTGCGTGTTACGACCGGTACGCGGGACTTCGCTTACCGCGCTACGCACGATGTTGCCGCTCTCCATGATGACGAGCACTTCGTCTTCTTCCGTGACTTCAAGCCCGGCAACGAGGTCACCGCGCTCGTCCACGAGGTTTGCTACCTTGACGCCGAGGCCACCGCGGCCCCGCGTTGGGTAGGTATCGATTGCCGAGCGCTTGGCGAACCCTCCCTCGGTGATGACCAGGAGGTCGCGATCTTCATGCACGACGTCGAGGGAGAGCAGGTAGTCACCGTCACGAAACTTCATCCCGCGCACGCCAGAAGTTGCGCGGCCCATCGGGCGAACCGACTCGTCGCTCGCCTCGAAACGCAAGGCCTGCCCCATCTTCGAAATAAGAATCAGGTGCTGATCGGCATTCACCAGCTTTGCCGATACCACCGAGTCGGACTCTCCATTCACGTCACGAAGGTTAATAGCGATCAGGCCACCGCTTCGCGGCGAGTTGTAGTCCTGTAGCGCGGTCTTTTTCACGAGGCCAGACTTGGTTGCAAGAACCAGGTAGTCGGCCTGATCATAATCCTTGATAGCGAGCACGTCGCTAATTTCCTCATCCGGCTGGAAAGCTAGGAGGTTGGCAACGTGCTGCCCGCGCGAATCGCGACCGCCCTCGGGAATCTCGTACGCCTTGACCCGGTAGACGCGGCCAAGGTTAGTAAAGAACAGCAACCAGTGGTGGGTCGTGGTAACAAAGAAGTGCTGTACAACGTCATCTTGCCGTAGCTTAGCTCCGCGAATGCCCTTACCTCCACGGTGCTGACTCTTGTAGGAGTCAACACGGGTACGCTTTGCAAAACCATCGCGCGTGATCGTCACAACCACGTCTTCTTCAGGAATGAGGTCTTCGGTAGACATCTCGCCCATAAACGGCACGATGCGCGTACGCCGATCATCGCCAAACTTGTCCACGATCTCAGCGAGCTCCTCCGAAACGATCTGACGCTGGCGTTCCGGCTTTACAAGCACGTCTTCGAGGTCCGCTACGCGTGCAGCAAGCTCTGCGTGCTCGTCCAAAATCTTTTGGCGTTCAAGGGCGGCAAGCCTGCGTAGCTGCATCGCGAGGATTGCATCTGCCTGCACCTCGTCGATCTCCAAGAATTCCATGAGGCCGGTGCGCGCGTCGTTTACGGTTGGTGAACGACGGATCAATGCGATCACTTCGTCAAGTGCATCAAGCGCCTTGAGGTAACCGTTCAGGATATGCAGACGCTCGCGCGCCTTATCTAAGCGGAACTTGGTGCGACGAACAATGACGTCAATCTGGTGCTTAGTCCAGTAGTAGACGAATCCATCAATAGACAGCGTGCGCGGCACACCATCGACAAGGGCAAGCATGTTCGCGGGGAATGAATCTTGCAGCTGCGTGCGCTTATACAAGTTGTTCAACACAACCTTTGCAACCGCGTCACGTTTCAATACAATCACTAGACGCATTCCGGAGCGGCCCGAAGTCTCATCGCGAATATCCGCAATGCCCTGAACAACACCATCCTTGGCAAGCTGAGCAATCTTAGCTGCAAGGTTGTCCGGGTTGACCTGATACGGCAGCGAGGTGACAACCAGACAAGTGCGGCCCTTGATTTCTTCCACCGTAACACCGGCACGCTGCACAATAGGGCCACGTCCCGTACGGTAAACCTGCTCGATTCCAGACTTACCGAGAATCGTTGCGCCCGTTGGGAAATCAGGGCCCTTGATGATGCCAAGAAGTGCCTCAAGTAGCTCTTCGCGGGTTGCTTCTGGATGCTCGAGGTGCCACTGCACACCCTCCGCAACCTCACGCAGGTTGTGCGGCGGGATACGGGTGGCCATACCAACGGCAATACCCTCTGAACCGTTTACTAAGAGGTTTGGGAACCTTGCCGGCAAGACCGTCGGCTCCTGGTTACGACCATCATAGTTGTCAATAAAGTCAACTGTATTTTCGTCAATGTCGCGCACCATCTCCATAGCCATCGGGTGCATGCGGCACTCCGTGTAACGCGGAGCAGCGGGGCCCAGGTTACCCGGTGAACCAAAGTTACCCTGACCGGCCACAAGCGGGTAACGCATGGACCAGGGTTGCACGAGTCGGGCGAGCGCATCATAAACTGAAGCATCACCGTGCGGATGGTAGTGCGAGAGTACATCGCCAACCACACGCATGGACTTGTAGAATCCGGCATCTGGCCTGTAGCCGCCGTCGTACATCGCGTAGAGAATCCGTCGATGTACCGGCTTGAGACCGTCACGAACCTCAGGAAGTGCACGTCCTACGATGACGGACATCGCGTAGTCGAGATAGGAGCGCTGCATCTCAACTTCAATATCAACGTGGCTAATCTTTTGAGCCACCGCGCTACCGGCCTGTGCGGTTGCGGCTACCTCATCAGGAGTCTGATTGTCGTCACTCACGTTATTTCCGTTCCTTATAAACTTTAAATCCGAAATTGACCAGGTTGACTAGAAGTCTAGGAAGCGCACGTCCTGCGCATTGCGCTGAATGAACGAGCGCCTAGATTCCACGTCGTCCCCCATCAGAACGGAGAAGACTTCGTCAGCCGATGCCGCCTCAGCAACATCGATCTTCTTTAGTAGTCGCCTTGAGGGATCCATTGTGGTGTCCCAAAGCTCGTCGTGATTCATCTCGCCCAGACCCTTGTAACGCTGAACGCCACCGGTCTTAGGAAGGCGGTATCCCGCGTTCTTCCCTGCGGCGAGCTGTTCGTCCCGCTCCCTATCGGAATAAACATACTCGTGCGGCGCATTGGTCCACTTCAAACGGTAAAGAGGTGGCTGCGCGAGGTACACGTGCCCATCCTCTACAAGCGGACGCATGTAGCGGAACAGCAGGGTCAAGAGCAGCGTAGTAATGTGCTGGCCGTCAACGTCAGCATCAGCCATGAGCACGATCTTGCCGTAGCGAATCTTGGAGATATCAAACTCTTCTCCAATGCCCGTGCCCAGTGCGGAGATGAGGTCGCGGATTTCGTTGCTGTCCAGCGCCCGATCCACGCGTGCCTTTTCAACGTTCAAAATCTTGCCGCGCAGAGGCAGAATTGCCTGGTGTTCGGGATCCCTACCCATAACAGCTGAACCGCCCGCCGAGTCACCCTCGACAATGAAAATTTCGCAATCTTCCGGGTTACGCGAGGAACAGTCGCGAAGCTTACCCGGCATCGATGCGGATTCGAAGACGCTCTTTCGCCGGGTTGCCTCCCTGGCTTTGCGAGCAGCGATGCGTGCTTCCTGGGCAGCCAGTGCCTTTAAAATGATGGCTTTCGCACCGGTTGGATGCGCATCAAACCAATCTCCGAGCTGGGTGTACACCTGCTGCTGCGTGAAGGTTCGTGCCTCGGCGTTACCCAGCTTGGTCTTTGTTTGACCTTCAAACTGAGGTTCCGTGAGCTTAACCGACACAACGGCAGTGAGGCCCTCGCGAATATCATCGCCGGTGAGGTTGTCCTGCTTATCCTTCAAGATTCCTTTTTCGCGCGCGTATTTATTGACGATAGAGGTAAGCGCGGAGCGGAAACCTTCCTCATGCATACCACCCTCGGTGGTGTTGATCGTGTTCGCATAGGTGTGAATCGTTTCGGAGTACGCCCGCGTCCACTGCATTGCGATTTCGATCGACATGGTGCCTTCAGCGTTTTCATTTTCAAAATCAATGATTTCGCTGTTGATGACTTCCGACTTCTTCGTGTTGTTAATGAAGTTTACGTAGTCACGCAGGCCGCCCTCGTACATGTATGTAACCTGGCGGAACCCCGAGATTGGGTCGTCATTGGATCCGAGGTCGTCCCCGGTGATCTCGTCACCCTCATCAATAACACCTGGCCGTTCATCAGTCAGGGTGATGCGCAGGCCCTTGTTCAAAAATGCCATCTGCTGGAAGCGGCTGCGCAAAGTCTCGAAAGAGAACTCAACTGAGTCGAAAATTGACGGATCGGGGTAGAAGGTTTGCGACGTACCAGTTTCGTCTGTTTCTTCCCCCCGAACAAGATCGGTAACAGGGTGACCGCCGTTACCGAACGTCTGCCGCCACACGTAACCTTGGCGCCGCACCTCTGTTTCCACGCGAGACGAAAGCGCGTTAACCACCGAAATACCCACGCCGTGCAAACCACCCGATACTGCGTAGCCGCCGCCGCCGAACTTTCCGCCTGCGTGCAAAATGGTCATTACCACTTCAACGGTTGGGCGTCCTTCCGTGGGGTGTATATCCACAGGAATTCCACGACCGTTATCTTCAACGGTGATTCCGCCGTCCTCACGGATCGTAACTTCAATATGATCGCAGTATCCGGCCAGGGCCTCATCCACCGCGTTATCAACTACTTCGTACACCAGGTGGTGAAGACCGCGCTCGCCGGTTGAACCGATGTACATACCCGGTCGTTTGCGAACTGCCTCTAGACCTTCCAAAACGGTAATGTTCGACGCGTCGTAACCACCATTTTGTTGTTCCTGGCGGGCTTCTAGGTCAGCCAAACTAGCCCCTTTCTAGCGGGAAGCAAACTGCGCCCGGGCTAAACCCGAAAAATCAATCAGATGCGGGCGTTTGTAGTCATGAGAAGATGACTACCATAAACCGCACAAATACGCAGATTTACACTTAAAAACCTCTATAATCTTACCACTTTTTGCAATATCCACAGATTCGAGGAACCTGTTAACCAGTGGTCAACCTTGTAATTCGGAAACCTTAAAAATCACGCCCAAAAAGTTCATTCACAATGGTGGGAAAACCTGTGCATAACTTTTTTAAAACCGAAATATTGTGAACCTCTTTACTCGATCGTTTACCCGTAGGTGTCACGTGGACCTCGGCCCGGAACGTGCAGGCGGCCTTTCCTCCACGAAGGTGCTTGAGGTCCTCGAATGATGACGCGCTTCACTGCGTTTTCTCCAAAAGCCTCGGCAATCTGCTTTTCGAGCGTGGGTAACAAAAACTTCATTTGATTAGCCCACGCAGTTGACGAGGTATTAACCACAAGAACGTTGTCTTCAAACGTCTCTACCCTGCAGTGCTGGGCAACGGAAGGACCTACGATACTCGGCCATCTAGCGGCAATGGTTGCGATACTTAGCACTGAAGACCAGCCCAGCCTGTTGACCAGGTTGCCAATGACGTTATCAACTGGCTGGGGATCATACTTCGATGGGCCGGTACCTAGCTTGGAAGTAGCAAGCCCTTCCTTTGACGTCTCCTGCTCATAGCCGCCCCCGCTTCTGCCAATCCCCCAGCTCTTTCCTCGAAACGAACTAGCGCGTGACTTGCCGCCGCCCTCACTGAGGAGTCTCGCTTTTGCCGTCGTATCGGGGTAGTACCCAGATTCTCGTGCAAGCCTCTTTTGTCGGCGCACAGCTTCTTGCGCATAGCTGCCTGTCTCAGTTTCAAACTCTTCGTTTGAGGTCACGGCACGACCTCTCCATTGGACTGAACAAGCGCCTCATCATTAGTTGCCATAGTTGTCGATCGCTCAGTTCCTCTAGCTTCAGAATCCACAATTTTAGAGCCTTCCCGTCGGTCAAGGCTCACGTTCAGCACCGTGGCGTTGATTTCCTTTGGCAGATCAGTTCCCACAGCTGCAGTTATGAAAACCTGCTCCGCCCGCTCTATCGCTCCCAGCACGGCCTCTCGGCGTTTGCCGTCGAGCTCAGAAAAAACGTCATCCAAAATCAATATGGGAGGGTCTAATTCCTCTTCGTTTTCTGCCTCACCCACAAGGGCTTCAAATGAACCTAACCGCAAGGCCAATGCGACCGACCACGATTCGCCGTGCGAGGCAAAACCCTTCACCGGCATCTCATCGAGCGTCATAGCGAGGTCATCGCGGTGTGGGCCAATCAGATTCACGCCACGCGCTATCTCTTGGTCAATCACCTGATCGAGAGCTTGCTGCAGACGCGCCTCATACATCTGCGGTTCATTAATTACTTCAGACCATAGGGAGATATTATCAACCTGGTAAACCTCGTTTAACGAATGTTCGTAGCTTAAGGTCAGTTCACGCGCTTCTTCAGAGACGATGTCATGCGCTCGAGTAACAGGCTCATTGAGCGCTTCTACGGCCCGTAAGCGATATGCGAGCACCTGTCGGGCGAGTGGGACGTACTGCTCATTCCAAATCTGTACACCCGAATAATCAACATGTCTGCCAGCCCGGCGGTCTTTGCCTAACTGCTTAAGGAGCGCCGCGCGCTGCTTTGCCACCCGCTCAAAGTCAGTTTTTACCACCCTGGCTGCCGGCCACATTTGCATGGCAATTTCGTCGAGGAACCTGCGCCGACCACTGGGATCACCCTTGACTAAATCAAGATCCTCCGGTGCAAAAATGACAACTTTGACAACTCCCATTATCTGGGTTGGACGCACCGGTGATCGATTCAGTTTTGCCCGATTTGCTCGCCCGCGAATAATCTCGAGTTCAACTATGCGGTCTCTCCCGCCTGTATTGACTTTGGCTCGTATTACCGCACCCGCTGGAGATTGTTCATCTGACTTGGCGAATCGAACGAGTGCGGTATCCGCTGCTACGCGATGGGAGGAAAGGCTGGAAAGGTAAGCAACGGCCTCTACCAGATTTGTTTTTCCCTGCCCATTGCGCCCAAGTAAGACGGTGGTGCCGGGTTCAAACTCGACTACCGCGTGCTTATAGGATCGGAAGTCGTCAAGTGCCAGATGCGAGATATACACAAATCCCTCCCTCTAGCTAACCGTATGACTTCTCACCTAACTGCAGACATCCTCAATCTACCCATGACCATGCCTTGGCGATGCTAGGAAGATCAGATTCCAAAACGGATAGGCATAATGAGGTACTTGAAGGAATCGTCCTGGTTGCCAGATTCGCCTTTTTGTCCCGTAATAACTGCCGGTTTAGCTGCATCAGTGAACGAGAAGCAAACGTAGTCTGTGTCAATTACGCCAAGCCCACCTTCTAGGAAACGCGGATTAAATGCGGTAGTTAAACTGCCGCCCGCAACGGTTGCGACAACAACTTCGGAAGCCTGCGCGTTGTCGTCAGTACCCGCCTCTAGGTTCACCTGACCATCTTCAAAAGCAAGGCGAACAGAAGTGCGCTGCTCCGCTACCAAAGACACGCGCTTGACAGCCTCTACGAGCTCGTGACGATCAACCACCGCTTGGATCTGGGTGTCGTCCGGGAATAGACGACGCACCGGCGGGTAATCACCATCCATGAGAGTTGAGGTAGTGCGCCTGGATCCGGAGGCAAAACCAATCAAAGAATTCGCTGTGCCGGCAGCCTCAGTATCAAAAGCTAGTTCAACGCTTCCTCCAGAAGTCATCGACTTTGCCACATCACCAAGCACACGCGCCTTAACCAAAAGAGCAGTGGAAATACCTGGCTGTGCAGGCTCCCACTTGAACTCGCGCATCGCCAAACGGTAGCGGTCAGTACCCAAAAGCGTGATGGTGTCATCCTCAATTTCCATTCTCACACCAGTAAGAAGTGGAATCGTGTCATCGGAAGATGCAGCCACAGACACCTGAGCGATTGCCTGGGAAAATACCTGTGCATCGATCGTCCCGCGTACCTGGGGCATAACCGGCAACGGAGGATACTCATCCACCGACATCGTAGCCAGCGTGAAGTGGGAAGTACCGCAAACCAGGCTCATTTTCGGGCCTTCAAGCGTGAACTGTACGGGCTGATTAGGAAGTGATTTGGCGATGGATGCGAGGAGGCGACCAGAAACTAGAGCTTGCCCAGCAACATCAACCGTTGCCGGAACTTCTGATCGCGTAGAGATTTCGTAATCGAATGATGAAAGCGTAAGAACACCATCGGATGCTTCCATTCGAATGCCAGCGAGAATAGGCACGGAAGGACGCGTGGGAACTGTACGTGCAGTCCAATTAACGGCCTCAGATAGCACGTCGCGCTCAACGGTGAACTTCACGGTCCGCCTCACTTTCAATCATTAGTACTAGCTGTTTTACTTTACGTTATTTTATCCAATTAGGCACGTTGCTGGATCACGCTTAGGCGGTGATGCAAGGTGCCACGCCGTGAACTTGCAATCCACAGATTTTTCTTTTCTGTGCGAACATAGAAATAATAATTTGTAATTCCAGTAGTAGTCATAAGCGCTGTGCAAACTGTGGATAAGTTGGCTTTTCCGCGTGGTGTCGTAGTTTTACGTTGTGAACCAATTCTGGATAACTCTACGTATTGCACGCAACATCTGTGAATACAAAAATTAGCTATAGAAATGTATCCACAGAATTGTTTGTCGAAGAAGCCAAAATTCAGCTGTTATCCACACGAATTCACAAAACCGTGTGGATACTACTGACTCTGGCGTGCCTGAGCGCGAATTCGGCTGATTAGTTCAGTGACGTGATTGTAGATTTCCCGCTTCATCGTCATTTGGTGCGAGATCTTCTTGTTGGCGTGCATAACTGTGGTGTGGTCACGCCCTCCAAATGCTTGGCCAATTTTAGGTAGTGACAATTCGGTAAGTTCACGACACAAGTACATGGCGATCTGGCGTGCTTCAACAATCTGGCGAGATCGATCAGCCGAATTCATCTGTTCAATACTCACCTGGAAGTAGTCGGAAACTTGCCCCATGATCATAGCGATCGTGATTTCGGTATCGTCCGGGTCCGAGAGGACGTCCTTTAGAACAACCTCGGCGAGCGACCGGTTGATCTCCTGATTGGTGATCTGCGCGTAGGCGGTAACGCGAAGCAGTGAGCCTTCGAGTTCGCGAATGTTTGAGGAAATACGCGAAGCGATGAACTCGAGCACCTCGTCATTAACATCGAGGTTTTCCGCGATAGCTTTCTTGCGCAAAATGGCGATACGGGTTTCCAGGTCCGGCGGTTGAATGTCAGTGAGCAGCCCCATTTCGAACCGAGACCGCATGCGATCCCCAAGCCCCTCGAGCTTCTTCGGCGGCACATCCGAGGTGATAACAACCTGCTTGTTCGCGTTATGCAACGTGTTGAAGGTGTGGAAGAACTCTTCGACCGTCTGTTCTTTGCCCTGAATGAACTGGATGTCGTCGATGAGCAAAATGTCGACTTCGCGGTAGCGGCGCTGAAACTGCTCCGCGCGGTCATCGCGAATGGAGTTGATGAAGTCGTTAGTGAATTCTTCTGAACTCACGTATTTGACCTTCAGATTTGGGTAGAGCGAAAGCGCGTAGTTTCCAATCGCGTGCAGCAGATGAGTTTTACCCAGGCCTGAACCACCGTAAATAAACAGCGGATTGTAGGCTTTTGCGGGCATCTCACCCACGGCTGTAGCCGCAGCGTTAGCAAAGCGGTTAGACGATCCCGTAACAAAAGTATCGAAAGTGAACTTCGGATTGAGCCGTGAACCAGAAAAATCGATTGGCGAGGGCGGAGCTGGGTTGCTCACTTGAATCGGATTCACATCGTCTTCCACTTGCTCGGTGACAGGGGTGTGGGACTGTGACAGACCGGCAATGTCCACGGTAGGAGCAAATTCTGCAGCTTGTTCGAGTTCATCGATTTCAGCTTCGACTTCGTCATTGAGGGAGGGATCCACCGTGATTGCGATCCGCACGGGGGAGCCAACGTGGTTCGAAAGAGCGCCACAAATTGCGTCATTTGCATTTTTCTCAATGAAGGTCTTAGTGAACTCGTTGGGGACGGCTACCAAAATGGTGCCTTCCAGGTCGCCAAGTGGACGCGTGGTAGACAAGAACGCCTTTACGGATGGGCCAATTTCGTCGTCCTTCAAAAGATCCGCAATCACGGTGTTCCAAGCGGCGCTTAACTTCTTGCCGTCCACCCCAGCTCCTTATCCAAACGTGACCTAACGCACGGCCGATCATTCAACTTCCCTTAGTTTGTCACTTTTACACCTAATTAGTGAAGTTATCCCCATAATGGGGAAAACTTTGTGGATAACACGAAAAGAACTACATAAATGTGGTTTCCACTGTTTGCAAGCAATTCAGTTTCATATATAACTAGTTCGCGCATAACTTATGCACAGCCACAACGTTGTAGTTATGCCCAGGGTTATTCACAGTTGGTGATAACAATTGTGGTGAATCTCGTCTCTTACCACATTGACTAGACGAAAAGCAGTCAATAAGCTGGATCGTTGTATGTGCAGACACTGCACCATTTAGTGCACGCTTTTTGCGCCCGCAGTAAATGTAAAGATAAGGAGGGCCCTTCAGGCGCCCTCAAGCCTGAGGAGATCATAGTGACGAAGCGTACTTATCAGCCGAATAACCGCCGCCGCTCCAGGAAGCACGGCTTCCGCCTGCGTATGCGCACGCGTGCAGGCCGCGAGATCTTGGCAAACCGCCGCCGTAAGGGCCGCAAGAAGCTATCTGCCTGAGTGCTATCAGCACAGAACCGCTTACGAGACCCGGAGCTATTTCGCAAAGTATTCCGCTTTGGTAAACGTGCGGGCAACCGAAAGTTAGTAGTTCACGTACTGACCGGCGAGGTTTCTCAAAATGAGTGCCTCGTCGGTTTCGTCGTACCTAAGAAGGTATTTGCCCGAGCAGTTGCGCGAAATAAGGTCAAGAGACAGTTGCGACACATCTGCCGCGACAGGGTACAAGCACTTCCGCCTCACACCATCCTCGTGATTCGAGTTTTAGAGGGCTGTCGTGGCAGTGACTATCATGAACTCGAAGAGGCGGTGGACGATGCGCTTTCGCGCGCCCTCGCACGGAGCGGGAAATGAACCCTATTTCGCGTATCCTGGTAGCGCCTGTACGCTTCTATCAGAAGTTCATATCGCCGGGAATGCCGCCAACCTGCAGGTACTACCCGAGTTGCTCCAACTACGCGGTGAAAGCGTTGGAAGTGCACGGACCTGTTAAAGGACTAATACTTGCAACGTGGCGGCTGCTCAGATGTAATCCGTGGTCATTGGGCGGTGTGGATCACGTGCCCGACAAGGGTAAGTGGAAACCCGATCCCTACGTGAGGCCTAAAGACGAAGAGTGGGAAGAACCCAAAAATAAGTAAGGAGTCCAACCGTGTGGTTTGACAAGCTTCTGTACCCCTTCAAGGTTGCAGTTGCCTGGGTGATGGTGCGTCTACACGACGTCTTCGTTTTCCTTGGCATGGATGACGGTTCCGGACCGGCATGGGTGCTGTCCATCATCGGCCTCACCATCATCGTTCGTATCCTCCTTATTCCGCTGTTTTTCAAGCAAATCAAGGCCTCCCGAGGCATGCAGGCACTGCAGCCAGAGCTGAAGAAACTTCAGGACAAGTACAAGAATAAGAAGGATCAGGCTTCCCGCCAGCGCATGAGCGAGGAAATGATGGCGCTGTACAAGGAACACGGAACCTCCCCGTACTCCTCGTGTCTGCCAGTCCTGCTGCAAATGCCCGTGTTCTTCGCCCTCTTCCGCGTGCTGGCATCCACCGGCCCCATCGCCGAAGGCACATACCAGTACAAATCGCTTGGCCCACTCACGGCCTCAAAGGCGGCAGAAATAGAAGGCTCCTCCCTATTTGGTGCGCCACTGTCCGCAACTTTCCCCACCGCTGAGGGCCTCACCCCAAAGATCGTCATCGTTGTCATGATCGTCCTCATGGTCATTACGCAGTTCATTACCATGCGCCAGCTGACCATGAAGAACATGCCGGAATCGGCAAAGGATCCCTCGAACCCGATGATGCGCAGCCAGCAGATGATGATGTACACGATGCCGCTCATCATGGGTGTTTCTGGCTTCTTCTTCCAAACGGGTGTGTTGGTGTACTGGTTCACCACCAACCTGTGGACCATGGGACAGCAGTTCTGGACTATTGCTCAGATGCCGACGCCCGGCTCTGACGCTTATATCAAGCTCATGGGCAAGCGCCGCAAGGCCTACATTGAGTGGGCCCGTCCCGTTTTCGAAGAGTACGACAACGAAGTGCGCAAGCTTGATGCTGAGGACGAGCAGGGCCGCGCCGACCTCGTCGAACGCACCTTGAAGAAGGTTAAGAAGTCAGCGCCGAAACAAAAGATTCCTACGAAGTTTGGTGTGGACGTGACGGCCGAACAGCAGCTGGGCGCATACCGTGAACTGGCATATTCCGAATGGGATGGAATGCCGGATGAGCGTTGGATCCGTAAGTTCGAAATCGCGAAGCGCAACGCGGAAGCAGCGAAGGAACGTAACCAGCCGCAACGCCTCACCAAGCGAGAGAGGCAGGCGCGCGACCAGGCGGAACGTCGCCGTCGTGAGCGCGAACGCCAGATTAAGGAACGCCAGCAGGGAATGTCCCCTGAAGAACTTGAACGCAAGCGGGAGGAGCGCCGCCAGCAGCGTCGCAACGCCGCGCGTAAGAAGAAACAAGGCAAGGATCAAAACAACCAGGCATAGCAGCACCCTGTGCGCTACTAGAAAGATCCAGAAGGTACAAAATGACTGACGAAAACCCCCAGAAGGACCGCATCGCTCACCTCGTTGAAGAGGGTGACATTGCGGCGGACTACCTCGAAGAACTCCTCGACATTGCCGACCTTGACGGCGACATTGAACTCGACGTTGAGAATGATCGTGCACTCGTAGAGATCGGCTCGGAAGACCCTTCCTCGCGCCTGGAGCGTCTGGTAGGTGAGGATGGCCGGGTACTCGACGCCCTGCAGGAGCTCACGCGCCTGGCGGTGCAAAACGAGACGGGCGAGCGTTCCCGCTTGATGCTGGACATTGCCGGATTCCGCGCGGATAGGCGTCGTGAACTTACCGCGATTGCCGAAGAAGCAATCACGCGCGTACGCACTACCGGCGAAGCCGTGATGCTGGAGCCGATGAACCCGTTTGAGCGCAAAATCTGCCACGACGTTGCTGCGCGCGAGAACCTCATGTCTGAATCTGAAGGCGTGGAACCTAATCGCTGTGTAGTGATTCTGCCCGGCACGCTCGCCGAAGAAGCTGGCGAGGAAGAGAGCAGCGAAAGCTCGGATTCGGCCGAGTAAGTGAAGCCTGCGAACAAGGTAGAAACTACGATCCAGACTGCCTCTGACGGCTCCTTTGTTGAGCAGCCGAACGAGGTAGTTCGTGAATTCTTTGGCTCCCAGTTTGGGGCGATGGATCACTTTTCCCGCATGCTCGTTGAGGAAGGTGAGATTCGCGGCCTCATTGGCCCGCGTGAACTGCCGCGACTGTGGTCTCGGCACATCGTGAACTCGGCTGCCGTTCTGAGTTTCATTCCCGAGGGCGTGTAGGTTTTAGACGTCGGTTCGGGCGCTGGATTCCCCGGGCTGGTGATTGCGATCGCGAGGCCGGATCTAGACGTACATCTAGTTGAACCGATGGTGCGCAGATGTGAATGGTTGGCTGACGTGGCCGGTGAAATTGGATTAGATAACGTCACGATCCACAACACGCGAGCGGAAGAACTACACAACGTTGGACAATCTGACATTGTGACGTCTCGCGCTGTTGCCAACCTTAAGCAGTTGACGCGATTGACAATGCCGCTGGTTTTACCCGGCGGAAAAATGCTTGCTTTGAAAGGACAGAGAGCGGCAGAGGAAGTAAAGGCCGCGCGACCCCTGTTCAAGAAGTTCAACGTGGGGCGCGTACAGGTTCACGAAGTGCCCTCTCTTATGGAAGAAGAATCGACGCGCGTAGTGGAGATGCAGAAGAAGCGCTAGGGTCGTTTTCTGTTTTCCACAGTCATTGTCTACGGGGTATTGTTCACACCCGGCAAGCCCATGAGTTTCAGACCGTGCAAACCAACTACACTAGGTGTAGTTGAAAGGAGCATTGGTGACCACTGGTTCTAGTCCCCTTGCAGATGAAATTGGGCGCGCAGCTAGTTTGCGCGCACAACTTGAGGGTGTCGTTTTCCCGCGTCCACAGCGACCGCTGGTTGTTGCAGTCGCGAACCAGAAAGGTGGAGTGGGCAAGACGACGTCAGTGGTGAATCTTGCGGTTGCATTGGCGCAAGCAGGCCTGTCCGTGGTGGTGATTGATTCCGATCCGCAAGGCAATGCCTCTACCGCGCTGGGAATTGACCACAATCAGGGCACCCCCTCTACGTATGACGTACTAAGTAACTCGCTGAACCTTGCGGAATGTCTACACGCGTGTGAGGAATCCGAGAATCTGTTTGTCTGCCCGGCTACGATCGACTTGTCCGGTGCTGAACTTGAACTCTCGGCCATTGAGGGTCGCGAATTTGTGTTGCGCAGGGCCATTAAGGACTTCCTCGCAGTTAATCGAGGTGTGGACGTCGTTTTGATTGACTGTCCTCCAAGCCTGGGATTGCTGACCCTGAACTCTTTTGTGGCCGCAGATCAAGTAATCGTGCCGATCCAAACGGAGTATTACGCGCTGGAAGGCCTTTCCATGTTGGTCAATACGGTTGAACGGATCCGAAACTATTTGAATCCGGGCCTAACCATTGGCGCGATCCTGCTAACCATGTACGACAGGCGGACAAATCTCAGTTCGGAAGTTGCTGCGGAGATAAAGCGTTATTTCCCAGGGGTGGTGTTGGACAGCTACATTCCTCGGCTGGTTAAGCTTTCGGAGGCTCCAAGTTTTGGAACTAGTATTTTTGGGCACGATCCACGCGGCCAGGGCGCTGTTGCCTACAAGGCGGCCGCTTACGAGTTGGCTTTGCGTTGGGCGAATGTAGGAGTTGAAAATGGCGGCGAATGAAAGGCGCGCACTGGGGCGCGGACTTGGTTCCCTAATTCCGGAACGAGATGCAATTGTTTCACGTGAAACAATTTCTCGCGAGGAGAGCGTTGGGCGGCCCTCCGATCTGTTTTTCGCAGGTGGCTCGGGCAAGGACTCCGGAGAGCGGCGTTCGCAGTCTCTTTCCGCTGATTTATTGAAGCCTACGCCACGAAAAGGCCGTCCTACTCGTAGTAAGAGTTCCTCTGCTAAGGGAGCAACCAAGAGCGATGCGGCGGTAGATGCGCGCTCAAAGCGAAGCACGAAGGGTGCTTCTTCGTCGAAGAAATCGTCCAGGAAGGGTTCCTTGGCTGATTCCGTTAAAGTGGGTCGTAACCAGGATGGCTCTGAGCCGGCGGGCGATGCAGGAACAAAGAAGCGTCCTCTATTTGCAGACATTATTCCCGAGGATCCCGGTACTGCGAATACCGAGGCAACGGTTGCGAGTGGTGAATCGGAGTTCGCTGGGAAAGAGACTGTTACCGCTGATTTGGAGGCCGCCGCTGCCACACAGCGGGGGGTATCAGAAGCCTCCGGTTCGCTAGAGGCGCAAGGTGGTGCAACTGAGGATGGTGCGGCATCAGACGATCTGGTGCAGGTACCCGGCGTTTACTTCGCGCTGATTGATGTTGACCTGGTGGTGCCTAACCCGAAGCAGCCTCGTGAAATCTTCGATGAGTTTGAACTCGCAGAGCTGTCTGAGTCGATTAAGGAAATCGGTGTTCTGCAGCCTATCGTCGTACGCGAAATTGACGGCACCACGCAGCGCTATCAAGAAGCTGTTGAACAGCGAAAGGCGGAGGGGGTTGACAAACTTCCAAAGTTCGAACTGATCATGGGTGAACGCAGGCTCCGTGCTTCTAAGCTTGCGGGCGCGGAGACGATTCCCGCGATTGTGCGCAACACCGAAGACGATGAGTTGCTACGCGAGGCTTTGGTAGAGAACCTACACCGCACACAGTTAAACCCGATTGAAGAAGCCAATGCGTATGCGCAACTAATGTCTGACTTTGGGTACACCCAGCAAGAGCTGTCGGAACGAATTAAGCGTTCGCGGCCGCAAATCGCTAACTCGTTGAGACTGTTGAAGCTTCCGCCCTCGGTTCAACGCAAGCTTGCCGCTGGCGTGCTCAGTGCGGGACATGCGCGTGCCCTCTTGGCTTTGCCAAACATCGCCCAAATGGACGCCCTCGCCGATCGCATCGTTGCCGAGGGTCTGTCAGTTCGCACCACCGAAGAGATTGTGGCGCTCGGGGAAGTCTCTACCGTGGCCGCGAAGAAGAGCGCAAAGCGTATTGCGCGGCCACTATCAGAAAATGCTTCGAGCGTAGTGGAACGGCTAACAGACCTGCTCGACACTCGGGTAACGGTAGTGGAAGGAAAACACAAGGGCCGCATCTCGATTGAATACGCCGGCCCAGAAGACTTAGAGCGAATCACGCAGGTAATCGCGAACCTTCGCGGCTAGTTAGCGCCAGGCAACTGCCACACCGAAGGTGCGCTGGTTCCAGGGCAGACCTATGTTCGTATGTTGAATTTACGCCGCGCAACCGCTGTATGGGCTAACAGAGGCACAGCCTTTGCATATTCTTGCAAAGCGTCTTTGCGCATGTAGCGTAGCGAGCACGACCGATACGGCGTCGTACCTTTGGGAGGTACCCGTGCGCGGGTAGCGTGGACAGTCACATTGTTACTCGTGCGCGGAGACGTAAAGACCCGGACCAATGCGCTGGGATAACTAATGAATATTTATTTCGGCGGTTGTTATACGCAGATGGTTTAACCAGATGTGGATGTAGACGTGGCCGAGACGGGGCAGGGCGGGAATTGGAGGAGTTTTAGCAGTTATCGGCAGCCCGCTTAGTGCGTGTGAGCAAATTGTTTCACGTGAAACAATTCCATAGTTTCCGTGTACGCCCGCTGAGTAAACGAACGGCCCCTAAATCAAGCACACTGTGCATGGGCGTAATATCCTGCGAATCGCGCAGAGGTGCGCTGCAAGTGGTTCTTGTGCGGTGGTATGCGTCTGAATTCGTACATTTCGTAGCTCTCGTTACCAACTGCACGACGATTGAGTTTATCCGACAGGAGTTTGTGTCGCAGGCAATACAAGCATCCACAATACGCAGCGGAGTCGGACTAACTGTGAACACGTAAGCTCGGTGAAGTGCTCGACCAACCAATTGTTTCACGTGAAACAATTCAGTCGGTACCAAGTACGAACGTTTTATAGCGGTACCTAGCCCAGTATCAAGCGCGTGGTACCTAACGCTAGTCTTCGTGCCATAGCCGGCCTTTTGGCAGATTCAACAAACGACCTCGCGGATAGCTGCATATCGACGGATATTTTCAATTCCTCACAAGACAATGCGCAATGAGGGGTGGTGGTGCTAGCGAATGCTCAGTAGGTTCGGCCGTGAGAGTGATTGTCAAGCCAATTGTTTCACGTGAAACAATTTAGTTTTGTCGCGTACGTGCTCTAATGAGTAAAACTGATTGAGTGTCAAGCGCATGACTGTTCAAACTCGGTATCGTAGGCGCTCTCAAAGTCTTTCGTGATTTGGTTAATGGCAACGGGCATCGGACTTTGCAGGAATAAACAGAAGCAAGGTCGGTGCGAGTGAACCTGATTGCGAGGCCAATTGTTTCACGTGAAACAATTCGGGCCAGCCTTCGCAGAGCTGGCCCGAAAAGAAAACTGTTGTAACCGGTGTTAGCTTTGGTTTTCTGCAGCGTAGCGAGCGATATCTTCCAGCACGTCGCTAAGGCTGCCGTATTCTTCGGCTGCAAGCGGGAACAGCGAAGTATCCGTCATGCCCGGGCTGACGTTGGCGTCAATGAACCAGACTGTGCCATCCTCGCCGAGAATCAGATCGATACGCGATAAATGCCGCATTCCCACAGTCTTGTGAACCTTGAGCGCTACGTCGCATACAGCCGCGAGCTCCTCCTCGGATAGACGGGCGGGCACAAAGAACTTAGACCGGCCGGTGTTGTAGCGAGCGTCGTAATCATACCTACCATCATCGGTTTCAATCTCAACCGGAGGTAGCGCCACCGGCTCGCCAAGGTCAAGCACAGAAACCGCTATTTCTTTGCCTGGAATGAACTGCTCAACCATAACGGTGTCGCCATAGGCGAAAGCATCAACCATGGCGGAGCGCAGCTCTTCTTCGTTAAACACCTTGGAGAGGCCGAGTGCGGAACCGCCATCCGCAGGCTTTACGATAAGTGGGAAGGTAAGCCCGGCTTCGTTATCGACAATCGACTGAATGATTGCGGGCGCTCCAACCTGGCGGAACAGAGCCTGCTTGAGCGAGAGCCACTTTGGAGTCACCACGCCGCTCAGCTGCGCCAAAGACTTAGCGGTTGGCTTGCTAGAGGCCAATGCGCACGAAGCAGCCGTAGAGCCTACGTACGGGAACGAGATTAGCTCAAGAAGATCCTGAACCGAACCGTCCTCGCCAACCGAACCGTGAATCAGTGGCCACACCACATCTGGCTCAAACTCAGCAACTGTGGGCAAAAACTGAGCGTTAAGGTCACAAACCTCAACCGTGTGGCCCGCGTGACGCAGCACCGTGGCCACGCGGCGCCCCGACCTCAGCGAAACATCACGCTCATGCGTCAACCCGCCAGAAACAACCAAAATCTTCAAAGCTTCAGACACAATGAACTCCTCACTTAAACCTGATCCGGGGCTGGCGCTGACACAGCGTCATCGGGCAACTCTGCGCGATCGTTCGTGCCAAACATTTCCACCAACTCGCGTTCGGCATTAATCACGCGAGATAAACGAAGCACGCCCTCGCGAATCTCCTCGGGTGGCGGATAACAGAACGAGAGCCGCACATGGTCACCGCCGCGGCCGTCAGCGTAAAACGCCGTGCCGGAAACATATGCAACCAAACCTGTGACCGCGCGTGGAAGCATCGCCTTCGCGTCCAGCCCCTCCGGTAGCGTCACCCACGTGTAGAAACCACCCTTTGGCGTAGTCCACTGCAAATCCGGCAAGAAGTCCTCCAACGCAGCCATCATCGCGTTGCAGCGCTCCCGATACATCTGCCGGTAAACCTTCACCTGGCCATACCAGTCATAGTCCGACAAATACTGCTCAATCGCCATCTGTCCGACCATCGAGGGGGAAAGAATCGCGGACTCGGAAGCCAAAACCAACTTATTGCGAATCGCATGCGGAGCAAGCGCCCAACCAATCCGAAAACCAGGAGCAAACATCTTCGAGAACGAACCCAGATAAACCACGCCCTCGGGGTTATAAGACTGCAAAGCTGGAAGCGGATCCGAATCGAAACCGAGCAGCCCGTACGGGTTATCCTCAACAATCAAAATGTGTTCGCGGCGACAAATCTCCACAATCACAGGCCGGCGTTCCTCCGACAGCGTCACACCAGCCGGATTGTGGAAGTTCGGAATCGTGTACAAGAACTTAATCCGGCGGCCCTGGGCACGCAACCTGCGGATCATCTCTTCCAGAGCTTCAGGAATGAGGCCATCCTCATCCATCTCTACGTGCGCAACCTCGCCCTCGTACGCGCGGAACGTGCCAAGCGCACCCACATAAGAAGGAGCTTCCGCCAGCACGACGTCGCCCTTTTCCAAGAAAATCTCAGAAACAAGATCCAACGCCTGCTGCGAACCCGTAGTCACAACCACGTCATCAGGATCAGCATTAATACCGTCATACGTCATCACCTCAGTGATGCGCTGGCGAAGATCCTCCCAGCCCTGGCCGGAGCCGTACTGCATTGCCTGCGCGCCATGACGCGAAATCAGCGTCCGTGCCGACTCGGCCAACGAATCCAGAGGCAAATCCTTAATGTTCGGCATGCCGCCGGCCAAAGACACGACTTCCGGCCTCGAAACCACTGCAAACAGAGCGCGAATCTCAGACGAACGCAACCCGTGGGCTCGCGCCGCATACGCTCCGTGCCAAGGATCTAGCCAAGTGCCTGAATCGGAATGCGGATCTGGACGTTCAACCAATGTAGTAAATCTTTCAAAGCGAAGGGAAAGTTCTTATCTCCCGATTGTGCCACCCAAAGTACGAGGAACCAAAGAAAAACCGTGAAAATAAGACAAATGAGAGAGCAATACCAAAAGGAAACAGGTCGCCCTGCACTCAAGCAATCTTGCCAAACGTGTCACCAAGACGGGTAGATGCGCTACGCGGCGGGAAAAAGTGCGCGAGTCTTGCGGCGCAAAGAAAAGCGGCTGGGAACGCAACATGCTCCCAGCCGCAGCGGATCTACAACTATAGGCCGGCCTCTATATCTGTCTTCAGCTTGGCCTTCGTGCGTCCGCCAACGATTGACTTCACTGGCTTGCCGCCCTGGAACAGGATCATCGTTGGGATCGACACGATCCCGAACTTAGTAGCCAGCGTGGGATTCTCATCTACGTTTACCTTGCCAACAATGATCTTGCCGGAAAGTTCGCTCGCAACCTCATCTAAAATTGGCGACATCTGTTGACACGGGCCGCACCACGGCGCCCAAAAATCAACCAGCACCGGCAGGTCTGAACCATTCACCACAGCCGCGAAGTCGGCATCCGAAATCTTGATTGTCTCCGCCATTGTCAACCCCCTCACTAAGCGTTAAAACTACTTCAGACTCTCTAAATAATGTTGCACGTCAAGGGCCGCCTTCGCGCCCGTACCAGCAGCCGTGATGGCCTGCCTGTAACGCGAATCTGCAACGTCGCCACACGCAAACACGCCCGGAACCGAAGTGTGTGTGGTGGGCGAAGCCACCTTAATGTAAGCACCTTCCAACTCAAGCTGATCCTTAACCAACTCCGTGCGCGGATCATGACCAATCGCAACGAACAGACCATCCGCGGCAAGCTCGCGGCGCTCACCCGTAACCGTATCTTCAAGAACCAGGCTCTGCAGGCTCGCCTCGCCCTTCATATCAACAACAACAGAGTTCCACGCAAACGAAATGTTCGGATCCGCCAGCGCGCGCTCCTGCAAAATCTTCGAAGCGCGAAGCTCATCACGGCGATGAATCACCGTCACCTTGCCAAACCGGGACAAGAACAGCGCCTCTTCCATAGCAGAATCGCCCCCACCCACAACAGCGATCTGCTTATCGCGGAAGAAGAAACCATCACACGTAGCGCAGTACGAAACGCCGCGCCCGGCGTAAGTCTGTTCGCCCTCCAAACCGAGCGTGCGGTAAGCAGCGCCCGTTGCCACAATCACCGCGCGCGCCCAGAACTCCTCGCCGTCAGCCACAACCACCTTGTTGTCCCCGGCAAGGTCAAGGCGCTCCACGTCCTCCATCCGCACGTCAGCACCGAACTTCTCGGCCTGCTCCTGCATCTTCACCATGAGCTCCGGACCCATCACGGCCTCAGGAAAACCAGGGAAGTTCTCCACCTCAGTAGTGTTCATGAGGGCTCCGCCAGCCGTGAATGAGCCGGCAAAAACAATCGGCTTCAAACCGGCACGCGAGGCGTAAATTGCCGCCGTGTAACCAGCTGGACCGGAACCAACAATGATTAGATCATGAACCATGAGATAAACAACTTTCTGTGCAAAACAAACGGCCTACACGTAACAACACTCTAACTAACCGCCCCGCACGCGTAAGTATTCCACGCGGCTACAAAAGGCTCAAAAGCGGCCCTAGTTGACAGTGAGCACGTCAATCTTCGCGCGGAACTGCCCCTCATCATCCGTGGGGAGCGCAACGAAATCGAGCGTTACCGTGGTTCCCACAGCCGGCTCAGAAGGAGTCAACGTGGTGGTCTTTGCCATCTTCGAGGATGTCAAAACAGGTGTGGCAAACGGATCCGCACCATCATTTACGCGCAAATCTACCTGCCCGCCATCAATCGGGCCCTGGAAGGTCACGCTATTGACAGAGCTTTCTTCTTCCAGATGAATGACCAGGCGAATACGGTTGTTCTCCGGCAACTCAGGCTGAGCGAAGTAGCGCGTCTGCCACCTCGTGGACTGATCCCCATCAAACAGGTACTGCGCCCACTCCGGATGGTCGCCATCATCGTTGTTGTACGAAATGACATCAACCGACGCGATCTTGGGAGCGCCCGCAGGAGGCGGGGTAGGAGCTTCCGTAGGTGCTTCCTCCGCAGTGGTCTCAACAACCTCGGTAGGCTTTGGCTGGGTGTGCAAAATCGAGGAGGAGAACGTGCGCGTGCCCGCCATCGTGGTTGCGGACACGATCGTTGCGGCTACCATTAGCGCTACAAACAGCGCAATCGTGGGCCGGGTCGGATCAATACTCTGTCCCTCGTTCAAGGCATCCACGGTGGAGCGAACCGAACGCATCGAGTTTTGAATCACCCGCGTGCCCGACGGCAACTTCATAATGGAGGCGCCGCGCCGCGTGAAACTTACCTTCTTCGGCAAATCAGACTCGACGGCCTTCAAGCTGTCGGTGTCGCCAGCCAATCGTGCCGGTTCGTGCGTTGCCCCAGCCTTCGGAATGCTCGTAGATGAACGCTCGCGGACAGATCCTTCCTTCTTCGCGGACGGTGCTTGGCCCTCATCATCGGAGGATTCGGACGGGCTCGGCGCGCTATCGGCACGGCCTGAGCTGAAATCAGACTCATCGGAGAGGTCGCCCCAGCCGGTTTCTACGGGGGCGGGAAGCTCCCCTTCTTCCTCTTTTGCAAGTTCTTCGAGGCGCTTGGCCTCCGCCTTGGCGCGGCGGGCATCTTCGCGGGCCGCAGCTGCCGCTGCAATCTTGACCGCCTGAGCTTTAATAAAGCTTTTAGAAACATTTGCGATTCGTTTAGTTTCGTCGGCGAGGGAACGCGCAGCCGTGGCCTGCTCGTCTCCGTCTGCCGTAGCGATATCCGAGTTGTCTTCCGCCTGCTGGGCACCGCTCGTAGTCTGCGGCTCATCCACCGCGCGATCACGCTTTTGCTCATCATCTGCATGCGCGACGGTTTGCGTCTCGTTCGCGGGCGACGAGGGGTTGGCAGAAGAATCCGGGTCAGAAGAGACATCCTGGTGTTGTGCTGCGTCCTCATTGTCAACATCGGAAAAACGCTTCTTCTGTTTGCCAAGGTGATTTAGGAAATCGTCGGTCATCTGGCCCTGGCCAGCGGCCACTGCGGCCTCATCTTCAGGCTCGGGAGGAGGAGGCATCTTCGGGGAGCGCACACTGGGGAAACGTTCATCTAACGACGAGATGAACTCCCGCGTCTTATCTGACTTATCGTCCGACTTCGCGCGGGCTTGCTCATTATCTAAGGCGGGCACGTCAGCCGCGACGTCTTCAGAGGCGGGCTCGCTATCAGTCCGCGCGACCTCGTCAAGTTGGGAAGCCTCCGCGTCAGGCCGACCCGCCCGAGAAAACACGCCGCGCAAACGATTAGCCAGGCTGCCGGCAACCATCTTCTCGTTCAAATCCTCAAGCAGGGCATCAAAAGATCCACTGGTCTGCTCAGGCGTGAACTGATCGGTGCGATCTCGCTCAGAATCGAAATCCTCATTCGACTCAAGATCGTCTTTAGACATAGAGCCCCCTCAATAACATCAACTGCAAGACTAATACACGCGGGCAAAGCAAACCTGCGCCGGCGCCCAGTGTCGCTCAAAACCAGACGCCGAGCCGGTCACAACGGAACAAACTTTCAGCGAGCGAGGACAGGGATAGCTACTCGTTACCGGGCGCGGAATCCGGGGCCTGCGCGTCTTCTTGGGCGGATGCAAATCTTTGGAAATACGGGATTCGCGAGCCCAACATGCCCAAAGCCGTTTGGAAATTTTGGCGATCAATCGTTGCGACGAGGCTGAAGTATCCGACACTTACCACCACGGCTACAAGAACCCCGCGCCACAATCCGCCCCAAATCGCGCCCGTCACGGTTCCGGAAGTGTCAAACGCGCCCACAAAATGCAACGCGCCCATTCCCAGTAGCCCAGATACCACCGCCATGCTGCCGTACTTCACCATGTCGCCAATAACCACCCGTGGATTCGCCTGCGGTAACCTGGCGCGAACAAAATATGTTGAAACCACGCCTTGCACAATGCGCGAGACAGTCTCGGCAAATAACGCCCCAAACAGCCAGTACACGGGCGGGAGGAACAGCATCAACGTCCAGCCTAAAGCCACCTGACCCAGCGTTGGCCAAAGCACCGTGTAAAACACGGGACGGCCGTCCTCCAGCGAATAAAATACGCGCTGACTGAAAATCACTACCACGGCGCCTGCCAGGCCCGGCAAAATGATCACCAGTGCATTTGCGTACGCAACCATCTCGGAAATTGGGTTTGACGGCCCCAAAATTTGGAACACCGGGATCGCGGCCGCCCCCAAAATCGCCGCCATCCACATCGTTAGCAAGAGTGAGGACCGCACGCCAATCTGGTAGTTGCGAACCATACTGGCCTGGTTCCCATCAGCAGCTGCCGAAGCGATCTTTGTAAACAGAGCTGTAGCGATCGAAACCGAAACGATCGATTGCGGGAGCATGTACACCGTAAACGTGATGCCAAGCGCCGCCGTGGAAGCAGCGAAAACTCCGGTTTGTGTACTCCACGCGTTTGCCGCCGCCGCAATGTTAGACGTAGACAGGTAGCCCACCTGGCCCACAACCAGCGTTGCGAACACCCAGCCCGCAATCTTAGACGCCCGGCGCAAGCCAGTGCCTCGGAAATGAAAATCCAACCGCAACCGTACGCCCGCGCGCCGAAGCGGAATAATCAGCAACAGCGCCTGCGCAATCACGCCCAACGTTGCCGGCCCCGCCAAAAGCGCCGTCCGCTGGAAATCCCAAACCGACGGATCATTCACATCCGAGGCCGTGCCGTACACGGCAATGAACACGATCAAACCGATAATTGCGATCACATTATTGACCGCCGGCGTCCACATGTACGGGCCAAAAATGCCGCGCGCGTTCAAAAATTCGCCCAAGAGGGCGTAGATTCCGTAAAAGAAAATCTGCGGCAAACACCAAATGGCAAACACGATTGCCAGCGACTTCCACGCCGGGGCCATCAAACCAGCCGTCAAGTTCACCAAAATGCCAGCGGCCGCAACCATCACGATGGTGATACCAAACATGATCAGACCGGCCAGCGTCAGCAGACGATTCACGTAGTCCGAACCGGATTTAGTCTTGAATGCCCGGACAATCTGCGGCACCAAAATCGCGTCCAGCAAACCTGCCGCCAGCAGGTTAAACACCACGTTCGGCAACGTATTAGCCACGTTAAACGCGTCGTTTGCTCCCGCCGCGCCCAAAGCAGCCAGCAGCAGCGCGGTGCGCAAAAAACCAAGCCCTCGGGAAAACGTGGTACCCAGCGCCATGATCGCCGAAGACCGAAATAGGGAGGACTCCTTCGGATCACCAATAGGCTGATCGTGATCGCCAGCCAACTCGGCCTCACTCATCATGTTCTCCCAAGTTCAAATCAGTGGACGCGCTCTCATTCACATGCGGTGTTTCCAGTCCGCCGGTTGCGTCCTTAGTAGCCATATCCACGCGGCGACCTCGCTTAATGGTGCGCCAAATACCTGCTACCAGCAACAGCGCCATAACTATCGAGAACACGAGCGTACCCGTCGACTCCCATTCCGCGCGAACGCGGATCTGCAAGTGCGCCGCATCATCGATCACGAGGCCATTGGGGCCCTTCATCTTAACCTGAACCGCGACATCGCCCGAACCAATCGCACGAACCGGGATTTCTGCAACCGTTGAGCCGTGGGCCGGCACACTAACCGCCACGCTCTTCTCGATCTGTAGGCGCGGGTCGGGCGAAACCAGCTCCACAACCACGTTTACCGGCTCGTCAAGCGCTGAACTTACCCGCACCGGCAAATGCGCCTTGCGATCCAGCAGGTTGATTGGCGCAGACTGTTCCACCTTTACGGAAGTGGCCAGCGCCTCCGCCTCCTCATTCACGCCCCTAATTAATCGCGAGCGCAAGTCCGGTTGTTCCCGCAGCGCGAGGGAGGTGGCCAGCAGCACGCGGGAGCGCTGCTCGGCAACCGTACCCGTGGAATCGGCCAGTGCTGAAGTCATCGCGGCCGTAGACTCGATCGCCTCGTAGAGCGAACGAACCTCCAGATCCGTGATGCTGCCCGAAGATGGAACTAGATCCGGCAGAGTCGTGCGCGGCTCGGGCGCATCCGACATGTCTTTCACGTCTGCAACCGAGATTGGATTCACCCACCGATCCCCGAGCGCAGCCTTCACCCGGGCCACGGTGACCTCGCTGTCCGGATTGCGTTGCGTCAACGCAAGCACGGTGCGCGACTGGTTGGGTAACTGGCGCGTAATGATCGCAGTGGTAGAGCGGATCATCTGCTGAACGTCCAACTCATCGCCCCTAGAAGAGGTGGAAGAAGAAAGAAGATCCGACAGCGCCTTGTGAGCTAGGAGCACGTCCGTGCCGGGCTCCTCTGCGTTCACGGCGCTACCGGTCTGCGCGTCGTAGCGAGACCACGCCGAAACATCATAAGTGAGCAAATCTGAAGGTGCCAAGCCCTCGCTCGTACTCACAACCGTCTGATCAGCCCACAGCTCCACAACCTGGCGGTCAAGCTCGTCTACCTCGGGCAAGACAAAACTATCCAAAACTTCCAGTCCGGCTCGGCGCGCCACCGGCAAGTTCTGCGCGGACTTTGAATCTTGCACCAACTGCACAATCTGGGAACGCTGCGAAAGATGAGCAATACCGGCCACATCCGCATCCGCCGCCGGCAGGGAAATCACCGGGCCCGCACCCGCTTTCGCTAGGTTCTGCGCGAAATCTTCCTGCTCAAGTAAGCCCGCACCAACCGCGAGCGTCACGCCCTTAACCTCAGCTAAATCCTGCGCCACGCGAACCTGCCCTGCTTGTGCATCTGTGGCCCGAACCCCCTGGTCGGACTCCTGCACGCCCATCGCGATCGAACTGACCACAGACAGGTTTAAGGGCTTGACCTCATAACCCGAATCCCACAGCAACAAAGATCTATCCGAAGCCACCAGGTTCCCGGCCTCAGCGCGCACCTCAATGCCTCGTGGGCCCCAAAAGAACGGGCTATAAAATGGCAAATCGGTTGCCGGAATAGAAATTGAAAACGCAGTGGGTGTGCCGGCTTTCACGTCCTTTAACGTCGTCGAAGTAACAAAATCACCCGCGTTGCTCAAATCCTCCAAATACGCCTTCGCTTCCGACACGGTGACCATCGAATCTGAACGCACAAACACGCTCAACGACACTTCGCTTTGCGCCGTGGCAAAACTAACCGTGCCAGAAACCTTCACACTCTTTTGATCCGTCAGCACCCGAGGCGCCAGATCATCTATCTCCACCGTGTAGCCAGGCTGAGCGTCCACCGGGGCGGCCACCGCCTCAAAACCCCCAAAAACACCGCAAACGGCGGAAACCAAAGCTCCCGCCAGCAACAGCGCAACGCCTCTAAAACTTAAACGCCGGCTCACACGTTTGCCTCTGGATACAGCAAATCCAACGCGATCGCCACTACGCGCCGCTCATTCGGATACGCCAACATGCGTGAAACCTTGTCCAACGGGAACCACGCGGCGTCCTCGGCCTCCTGATCCGGATCGTTCTCCACGGTGACCTCGCCCGACACGTACTCCAACAAATAGTGGTGCACCACCTTATGCACCCTGCGATCCCCCGTAGAAAACCAGTAATCAATCGACGTCAAACCCGTCACCAACCGGCCCGTAATGCCCGTTTCTTCAGCGATCTCTCGAACTGCGGCTTCCTCCGCCGACTCTCCGGGCTCCAGGTGTCCCTTCGGTAAACACCACTCGATATTGCCCGCCCGATTTCGCCGCGCAATCACCGCCACCCACGGCACTCCCTCGCGCACCTTAATCACAAGGCCGCCAGCTGACGTCTCATCCACAACCGGCAAATGCCGCGCGCTCACCCGAAAACTGCGCACCGAAAAATGGTGACGCGGGGGTCGCGGAACACCCATCCGAGGAGTGCCGTCATGAATATCCATGCTCCTACTCTATGACGTGGCGCGTCCGATATACCGAATTGTGAGGATTCATGGCACGCTATTAGGGATGCTAAAGGAACAAGAAACCAATAAACGGGCAACCATTACAAGCCAAAATATGAACGCACTCGAGGCCGTGGGATGTGGCGACCTCGAACTGCTTCGCCGCAACGCCGAAAGAGCCCTCGCTGAACTCCCCTCGCAAATCATCGAACTAGGCCACGTTTTTCACGCGGCCGGATTTGAACTCGCCCTCGTAGGCGGGCCGGTTCGTGACGCGTTTCTTGCCGTAACACCACACGACTTCGACCTCACCACCAATGCCAGGCCTGACGACACCGAACGCCTCCTTGGCATCTGGGGTGATAAAACCTGGGACGTTGGCAAAGCATTTGGCACCATCGGAGCGCGCAAAGGAGACCTGCAAGTTGAGGTCACCACGTACCGCACCGAAGCGTACAACCCGAACTCGCGCAAACCCCAAGTCGAATACGGCGACACGCTCCAAGGTGACCTTACCAGGCGAGACTTCACCGTCAACGCCTGCGCCATCACCCTGCCCAACCTTGAACTCGTAGACCCGCACGGCGGCCTGCAAGACCTTGCAGACGCCATTTTGCGCACGCCTGTCACCGCCACCCAATCTTTTGACGACGACCCGTTGCGGATCATGAGAGCCGCAAGGTTCAGCGCCCAACTTGGCATCGACGTTTCCGCAGATGTCATGAAAGCCATGGAGCAGCAAGCCCCCCGCCTCGAAATCGTTTCCGCAGAACGCATTCGCACCGAATTCGAGCGTCTCCTCACCTCCCCCAAACCCCGCCGCAGCCTCGAACTCATGGTTCACACCACGGTTGCCGACATCGTCCTACCAGAACTATCCAACCTCCAAGACCTCAAAGACGAACACAACCGCCACAAAGACGTTTACGAGCACACCCTCACCGTCCTCGAACACGCAATCGCCCTTGAAACCGGGCCCGACGGCCCCGTGCCCGCGCCAAGCTTTATCCTGCGCTTCGCAGCCATCATGCACGACGTTGGCAAACCCGCCACGCGCAGATTCGAACCAGACGGCACCGTCACCTTCCACCACCACGAAATCGTGGGCGCGAAAATGACCAGGAAACGCATGGCCGCCCTGCGTTTCGACAAAGCCACCACCAAAGCCGTTGTGGAACTAGTGCGCCTGCACCAAAGATTCCACGGCTATGGCGAACAGCAGTGGACCGACTCTGCCGTGCGCAGGTACGTCACCGACGCGGGCCCCTACCTCGAATACCTCCACCGGCTTACCCGCGCGGACTGCACCACCCGCAACAAGCGCAAATCCGCGTACCTACAGGCCGCCTACGACGACCTCGAAAATCGCATCCACGAACTCCAAAAACAAGAGGAACTAGACGCGGTACGTCCCGACCTAGATGGCGGCGAAATCATGCGGCTTCTTGACCTCAAGCCAGGTCCCCAAGTTGGCAAAGCATACAAATACCTACTTGAACTTCGCATGGAGCGAGGCCCGCTCGGTAAAGAAGAAGCCGAACATGAACTACTAAAATGGTGGGAAACGCAATAAAACCATGCACAATTGCTAGATAGACGAAAGAGGCACCCGGTCTTCAGTAACCGCCGGGCCCTGCTTTAGAAAGGTGGTTCCAATGGCTGACAGTCGCGAACCTAATAAAAATAGCAACCGGAAACCCTCCGGATTGCCTTCGCGCCGCTCTATCCACCGTCATGGCACGACCGCTACAAACCCGGGTTCCAAAACACCCTCCTCTTCCATCCCTAAGAGCCCCCAGAGCAAACCCGCTGTCACCGCGTCGTCCTCGCCGCGAAAAAATATAAGCACTGCCAGCCAACCGAGTGGCAAAACTACGAAGACAACCGCGCGCAAACCCGCAGCAAAAAGCGGGAAGAAGACAAGCGGGGGGAACAAGAAGAAGTCGACTGGCGCGCGCATAGGAATCGGTATTCTCATTGCGTTCCTCACCGTGGTTATTCTTGGCTCGATCGGATTCATGGTTGCCTACGCGTCCGTGACCTTGCCGAAACCCGGAGAGTTTGCGCTGGCGCAAAAAACTAGCGTCTACTACTCCGACGGTGAAACTGAACTCGGTACTTTTGCCGAAATCGACCGTACCATCATAGATACGCAAACTATTCCGGACTACGTTGGAAAAGCAGTCATTTCTTCAGAGGACCGCACTTTCTACACCAACTCCGGTATTGACCTGAAAGGCATAGCTCGCGCCTTTATTAACAATGTTCGCGGGGGGTCCTTGCAAGGTGCCTCCACACTGAGCCAGCAGTACGTGGAACGCTACTACCTGGACACCACTACGAGCATAAAGGGCAAAATTAAAGAAGCCTTACTAGCCCTCAAGATCAACAGGCAGCAATCCAAGGACGAGATCCTCGAGAACTACCTCAACACCATCTACTTTGGGCGCGGCGCGTACGGTATAGAAGAGGCGGCACTCAAATACTTTGGCCACCCCGCAACCGATCTGACGCTTAGCGAATCAGCCTTGCTTGCCGGCATCATCCCCGCGCCCTCCGCGTGGGATCCCGCAGTAGACCCAGACGTGGCAAAAGTACGCTTCGACCGCGTCCTCAAACACATGGTTGAAGATGGCTGGATCACACAGGATGAGGCTAACGACGCGACCTTCCCGGAAACTATCGACCCGCATTCCGAAACCAGCATGACTGGGTGGAAGGGTCACCTCATGCAACAGATCCGCACCGAACTAGAAAATCGTGCCGGCATAACCCCAGAGCAGCTAGATTCGGGCGGTTACGTGATTGTCACTACCTTGGATAAGGACCTGCAAGACTACGCTGTCGAGGCGGTAAATGAACTCCCCGACGATCACGATGCGGGATTGCAGGTGGCTCTCTCATCCATCAACCCCGTTAATGGCGAAATTGTCGCAGAATTTGCTGGCGCCGACTATCAAGAACGCCAATCCAACGCCGTCACCCAGGACAGGGCGATGGCAGGATCAACGATGAAGCCGTTTGGCCTCATCGCATACATGCAAGCCGGCGGAACAATCGAGGATATGTACAACGGCAACTCGCCGCTACAGATCACCGACAAACGCACCGGAGAAGTAACGCCTCCACTCGGAAACTATGGGGGCTTTTCGTACGGCTACGTCAATATGGTTCGCGCAACTTCGCTATCTATCAACACTCCATTTGTTGAAATGAATAACGAGATGGGTCCGGGTAAAACGCGCGACGCCGCGATTAAGCTTGGCTTGCCAGAGGACACCGTCGGCCTTGACGACACGCTCCGTAACATTCTCGGGTCAGCGTCGCCGCATAATCTGGATCTCACCCGGGCATACGCTACTATCGCGTCCGGAGGACTGCGGAGCACGCCTCATATGATTAAGGAAGTTACCCGCTACGACGGCGAGCAAATCTATCAGGGTCCCACAAGCACCGAGCGCGTGTTTGACTCTGAAATCATTTCTGCCGCGCTACCCGGCATGCAGGCCAGCGCCCAGTGGGGATCTGGGGAAAAGGCTGGAACCATTGGGCGGCCCGTGCTGGCTAAGACCGGTTCTTCTGAAGAAAACCGTTCCGCCCAGTTCGCGGGGGCAATCCCGCAACTTGCCACCGTGGTGTCCATGTACCAGATTGGTGAAGACGGAAACGAAGTCTCCATCACCCCATTTGGTGGAGAATACGAAGTTACCGGCTCCACTTGGCCAGGCACCGTGTGGCAAACGTACATGTTGAAAGCGATCGACAAGTACGAGGTCGCAGAGTTCGACTGGTACAAGCCAGACGTCCGTCGATCCACGTTCAAAACGTACACGCCTCCAACAGAGACGACTACCACACAAACTCAGAAGACGGAGAAGAAGGAGAAGAGGGAGGAGCCAACCCAAACGGAAGCTCCAAACGACACTCCCACCACTAATCCGCCTACCGAGCCGGCAACTGAGCCCGATGAAAACCACTAGCTAGAAGTTGGAGGACCTCGAGAGAGGAATCTTTGGGCTATATGGATAGATAAAAAGTGCCGCCCGCAAAATCTTGCGGGCGGCACTTCTATGCGTAAACTACTTGGCGCTTACACGAACCTTGACGCGTGCGGAAACCTCCGGGTGGAGGTTAACGGTCACGTTGTGGTCACCAACGTACTTGATGGCCTTCTCCACAACGATCTTACGGCGATCTATCTCAATACCGGAAGCTTCCTTGATAGCCGAAGCGATATCACCGGTCTTGACAGCGCCGTAAAGGGCGTCGGTGGTGGAAGCAAGCTTGAAGATCTCTACAAACTTGATTTCCTGAAGCTGGTCACGAACCTCGCGAGCATCATCCACGTTTGCGATTTCCTTCGCGCGCGCACGCTCGGCAATCTTATCTAGTGCCTTCTGTGCGCCCGGCGTCCAGCGCTCAGCGAGACGACGCGGAACGAGGTAGTTGCGAGCGTAGCCGTCCTTAACGGTAACGACGTCACCGGCAACACCGAGGTTAGGGACATCGTGGGTCAAAATTAGTTTTGCCATTATTCAGTCTCCTTCCTCTTTAACGTCCAGAGCTCGAGTACGGCAGAAGAGCCATTTCGCGGGCGTTCTTCACGGCCTTCGCGATCTTGCGCTGCTCCTGAACGGACACGCCAGTTACACGACGGGCGCGGATCTTACCGCGGTCCGAGATGAACTTACGCAAAAGCGCGGTGTCCTTGTAGTCAATCTTTTCAATCTTGGCGGACTTTAGTGGGTTCGCCTTCTTCTTAATCGGCTTATTGCGAAGTTGAGGCTTCGCCATGGTGTCTCCTAAAAATCTCACGCACTAGCGTGCGCCCTGTTGTTGAGCAAAGTTAGATAAGAACCGTTTAGAACGGGGGTTCCGAATCGAAGTTTGTGGAACCACCCGTTGCCCACGGGTCATCAGGAGCCCCGCCCGGAGCCGCGTTGTAGCCGGCCTCACCGCCGAAAGACGGGCCGCCCGAACCAGAGGAATCTTGCATTCCTCCCTGGTTGTATCCGCCGCCGCCCCCATAGTTGGACGGGTTACGGCTAACCTGGGCGCGCGCGTACCGGAGCGACGGGCCGATCTCGTCGACCGCTAGCTCCACGGTGGTGCGCTGTTGGCCATCGCGGGTCTCGTAGGAACGCTGCTGAAGACGTCCTTGAACAATCACGCGCGTTCCCTTAGTAAGGGAATCTGCAACGTTCTCTGCAACATCGCGCCACACGGAGCAGCGCATGAACAGGGTTTCCCCGTCTTTCCACTGCCCTAAGTTGCGGTCAAAACTACGCGGAGTAGATGCAACAGTGAAGTTAGCAACCGGTGCGCCCGACGCGGTGTAACGAAGTTCCGGGTCGGAAGTCAGGTTGCCGATAATCGTGACTACGGTATCTCCAGCCATCTTTGGCTCCTCAGATTCTCATCCAGTGTTACGCTTCCGGGCGCATCAGCTTGGTGCGCATTACGGACTCGTTTAGTGACAGCAGTCGGTTGATTTCCTTGGAAACCTCCGGCGTGGTGGTCATGTCCACAACCACGTAAATGCCTTCAGACTGCTTGTTGATTTCATAAGCAAGACGACGCTTGCCCCAAATATCGACGTTCTCAACGGAGCCGCCAGCCTCGGTTACCTTGGTCAGAAGCTTCTCCATCGAGGGGCCGACGGTGCGCTCATCAACAGTGGGATCGAAGATCACCATCAGTTCGTACTTACGCATGTTTCCCCACCTCCTCTGGTCTCAACGGTCACGGTCGTTCCGTGACAGGAGGGATATGCGAACCGGTACACAAATGTGAACCGAACTCTCATGCTACCGTGACGGCATCGCATGTACCAGGCCGCGCGAACAAATGTGAGCAACTTCCACGAAAACGCGTGTCACTTAGTTCCCTCGGCTTGCGAAATCCATTTTGATCCGCGAGCGCGCAGGCCGATTGTGAGAGCACGCGCCCCCATAAACACTCCGGCGAAAGCTACCCACACCCACACGAGTACCGTGGTTTGGGTTGTAGCGTTTAAAGCACCCTCGTTGGCGAACATTTTTACGATAATCCACAAAGCTGGCAGGTATGGCACCAGTGTGAGCAAGCCTGCTACCGCGAGGAAACGGTTGTCGCCAGCTCCTATCAGCACGCCATCCATCATGAAAACAAAACCGGCTAGAACTTGGAAACCGCCGGCAACCCACAGGCCGCGCATGGCCGCACTGTGCATGGTCGGGTCGGTGCCGAAAATCCACGGAAGCAGGCCGGACGTCGCGATAATTACGAGTCCAAGGCCAGCGCCCGTCGCAACGCCCCAAATGGTGATGCGGCGAACGAGCGCGTGGGTCTTTGCACGGTCGCCGGTGCCGATCGAGTAGCCGGTGAGTGACTGGGCGGAGATTCCCAGGGCGTCGAGGGCAAACGCCGCGAAGTTCCACACGGTGTTTACTACCTGGTGGGCGGCCAGGGC
Source organism: Gleimia europaea ACS-120-V-Col10b (assembly GCF_000411155.1). Classification (GTDB taxonomy): domain Bacteria; phylum Actinomycetota; class Actinomycetes; order Actinomycetales; family Actinomycetaceae; genus Gleimia; species Gleimia europaea_B. The sequence goes on along the minus strand of NZ_KE150266.1, from coordinate 1,174,491 downwards.
GATCGCTCCAGCGCGGGTGACTACAGCAACGGTGGCGAGAATCGCAATGCGAAGCGTTAGCGTGCGCACAAGCAGGGGTAGGCCTGCGCTGGTGGCGCCAAGCAAACCACCGAATGAGGGTTTCAGGCTCACTCCTTCGCGCCGCGCTCCCTTAACCACTACTGCCACCAGAGTGATCCCCATGAGGGTTTGGGCAATGGCGGTGCCCAAACCAGAACCGGCAATGCCCATGTTTAGCCCGTAAATGAAGATCGCGTTAAGCGCCGCGTTGCCGGCGGCGCCGGCCGTGGCAACGTATAGCGGCGTCTTGGTGTCGAGCAGGCCGCGTAGCGTTCCTGTAGCAGCAAGAACCACGAGCATGCCGACAAGGCCGGGTGAAGAGTACTGCAGGTAGGCGATGGCGTGGGGAACAACCGACGGGTCGGGTCGGAACCAGCTAATGATGGTGGGGGCGGCAAAAATGAGTGCGCTCGCGGTGAGTATGCCAAGAAGTCCGGCAAGCCAGAGTGCCTCAATGCCAGCACGCAAACCGGAGGCGATTTTCCCCGCGCCTAGCGCCCTGGCGGTGATGGATGTTGTGGAGTATGCCAGGAAGATGAACAGGCCCACCGCCGTCATGAGGATTGTTGATGAGAGGGCGAGGCCGGCTAGTTCCTCGGTTCCGAGGTGGCCTACCATAGCCGAATCAATGGTGGTGAATAGGGGTTGGGCCAACAGCGCTCCGAGTGCAGGGAGGGCGAGACGGAGAATCTCACGATTGAGCTCAGAACCTTCAAGTTGTGGTTCAGTCTTACTTGAGTGTTGTGTCAAAGTTATCCACCTATTTACCTTCGACTTTTGTTCCACAGGGTGTGAACAAAACTGTGGATAATTTGGCGCTGTTCTGGGGGTTTGAGAATGGACGTCATTGACACAACTTCCGCACAATCCACACGTTATCCACAGGTTTTGAACAATTTATGGGAGTTATCCACCGAAAATGCACAAGTTATTAACATTTAGGGTTTTTGAGTTTGGCCTTTCGGGGATAACCTTACCGGTATTCACGGTTTCCCTCAGTAACTGTTGATAACTGCGCCTTTGCACAAATGGAGCGCGTTCCCTGGCGCGGCCTGGCTGAAATCGTGGGCGCAGGGTGCGTTAACTAGAAGGCGGTTTTTGTGGCAGACCAGTCGGGTTTTGATCGAATCCCTCCGCAAGATATTGAGGCGGAGCAGTCCGTTCTTGGCTCCATGATGCTTTCCAAGGACGCCGTGAACGATGTTATTGAGGCGATGGATAGCTCCGACTACTACCGTCCGGATCACGAGATGATCCACAACACGATCATGGAGCTCTACTCTCGCGGCGAGCCTGTGGATACCCTCACGGTTGCCGGTGAGCTAAAACGCCAGGGAAATCTAAGCCGTTTGCCAGAGCCCACTTACCTGCACACCCTGATCGCTTCGGTTCCAACTGCTGCCAACGTGGGTTATTACGCGCGTATTGTGCGCGAGCGGGCGCAGCTACGGCGTCTTGTGGAGGCGGGCACCCGGATTGTTCAGCTTGGTTACGCGGAAACGGGCGGGGACGTCGATGACATCGTGGATGCCGCACAATCTGAGATCTACGCGGTGTCTGAGCGCCGGAGCACTTCGGATTACGTGCAGTTGGCTGAGATTGCGGATCCCCTACTTGCCCATCTTGACGAGATCGCGCAGAACAAGGACGTGTCAAAGGGCGTACCCACAGGGATTTCAGATCTGGATCACCTGACTACAGGATTGCAACCGGGGCAAATGATCATTGTTGCGGCGCGTCCGGCAATGGGTAAGTCAACTCTGGCCATGAATTTCATGAGGGCGGCGGCGGTGCATCAAAACATCACGTCGGTTATCTTCTCGCTGGAAATGTCACGCGAAGAGATTGGCATGCGTTTGATCGCGGCCGAGGCCGGAGTGCACTTTGGCAAGATGCGTCGAGGCGAGATGGAAGACCGTGACTGGACGCGCCTGTCAAAGACGATTTCGAACATTTCAAAAGCGCCCTTCTTTATTGACGATTCGCCGAACATGGCAATGAACGAGATTCGCGCAAAATGCCGTCGCTTGAAGCAGCAGCACAATCTTGGCCTGGTGGTGATTGACTACCTGCAGCTCATGTCGTCGGGTAAGCAAGTGGAGTCGCGCCAGCAGGAAGTTTCGGAGTTCTCCCGCTCGCTGAAGCTCTTGGCGAAAGAATTGGAGATTCCGGTGGTGGCGGTGGCGCAGCTGAATCGTGGCCCGGAGCAGCGTACGGATAAGAAGCCGATGATCGCGGATCTGCGCGAGTCGGGCTCGCTGGAGCAGGATGCGGACGTGATCATGTTGCTACATCGCCCGGATTATTACGATCAGGATGAGCGTCCGGGTGAGGCCGACATTATTGTTGCCAAGCACCGTAATGGTGAGACGGGAACGATCCCGGTGGCCTTCCAGGGCCATTACGCGCGTTTTGTGGATATGGCAAGGCAGTAGTTTGCGTGTAATCTGTGCCCTGTAGGCGCGCTTGGTAAGCGTTTGCTTATGCTTTCGAACTATTTTTATCGAGGTGGAAATGTCATTGAGCAATCCAGTTAAGGTCATGACGATTGCAGGCAACGAGGCAACTGGCGGCGCTGGTTTGCAGGTGGATCTAAAGACGTTCCACCAGCTTGGCGTGTTTGGTATGGGTGCGGTTACTTGCATCGTGTCCTTCGATCCGAAGAATAACTGGGCGCACAGGTTTGTTCCGGTTGATCCGCAGGTCATTAAAGATCAGGTTGAGGCGGGAGTTTCCACCTGGGATGTAGATACTGCGAAGATCGGCATGCTGGGCACGGTGGCGACGATTGACGCAGTGCGTGAGGCGCTGGCTACGAACGAGTGGAAGCACATTGTTCTTGATCCGGTTCTGATCTGTAAGGGCCAGGAGGCCGGCGACGCGCACGATACGGACGAGGCGCTCAAGACGAAGGTACTGCCGCTGGCGACGGTTGTGACACCGAACTTGTTTGAAACAGAGCAACTTTCTGGCATTGAGGTCCGTACGGAGGCCGATTTGGCTCGTGCCGCGCAAAAGATCGGTGAGCTTGGTCCAAAGTACGTTCTCGCCAAGGGTGGAATGCAGCTTGCGGGCGATGAGGCCGTTGATTTGTTGTGGGATGGTCAGAAGATCACGCGCTATGCCTCACCGAAGATTGGCGATGAGCGTCCAACGGGCGCGGGTTGCACGCTTGCGGCAGCGATTGCGGCTGAGCTGGCTAAGGGCGCAGACATTTACGAGGCTGTGCGGGTTGCTAAAGAGATTGTGACGCGCGGTATTGCGGGGAGTCTTCCTGCGCACACCCCGTTTAATGCCGTGTGGCAGCAAGCTTAGTTAATGGTGGGCAGCGCATGAGGCGCTGTTTGTAGCTACATAAAGCGGCCGCGAGCTTGGGCTGGCGGCCGCTTTCATATGCTCGCGGCGCTCGCGCAGGGGCATCTAGTAGCTCACAAGCGGGTCTTGTCCGTTGAGTTTCGCGGTGTAGTTGTTACACTAAACACAGTCGTTCAAACTTGAACAAACTTGTTTTGAGTCTGATTTTCGTAACTAGGAGAGCCATGCAGTTCGGGATTTTCACCATCGGTGATATCACTCGTGACCCGGTAAACCACACCGCCCCCTCGGAAAATGAGCGCATCAAGAACACGGTTGAAATAGCCAAGCACGCCGAGGAAGTTGGCTTTGACGTGTTTGCAACCGGCCAACACCACAACCCTCCGTTTGTGGCGCCCGGCAACCCGCCGACCCTCCTCGCCTACCTCGCGGCGCAAACCGAGCGGATCATCCTTTCAACTGCGGTCACTTTGATCACCACGATGGATCCGGTGCGCCTGGCCGAGGATTACGCTTACTTGCAGCATTTGGCTGATGGACGCGTGGACCTTGCTCTTGGACGCGGAAATACGGGCCCGGTTTATCCGTGGTTTGGCAGAGATATTCGCGAGGGTATTTCGTTGGCGGTGGAAAACTACAACCTGCTCTATCGTCTGTGGCGCGAGGACGTGATCAATTGGCAGGGTAAATACCGCACGCCGCTGCAGGGGTTCACCGCCACGCCGCGTCCTTTAGATGGGGTGGCTCCGTTTGTGTGGCACGGGTCAATCCGTAGCCCCGAGATTGCGGAGCAGGCCGCGTACTACGGCGACGGCTTTTTCCACAACAACATTTTTTGGACCAAGGATCATGTGATCCGCATGGTGAATCTGTACCGCGAGCGCTACGAGTATTACGGTCACGGTAGGGCGGATGAGGCGTTTGTGGCGCTTGGTGGCCAGGTGTTTATGCGCAAGAATTCGCAGGACGCGGTGAATGAGTTCCGCCCCTACTTTAATAACGCGCCGGTTTATGGACACGGCCCGTCGCTGGAGCAGTACCAGAGTATGACGCCGCTGACTGTGGGATCACCGCAGGAAGTTATTGATCGCACGCTCGAGTTCCGCGAGTGGGTGGGTGACTATCAGCGGCAGATGTTCCTGATTGATCACGCTGGTTTGCCGCAAAAAGCGGTGTTGGAGCAGCTTGACATGTGGGGTGAGGTGCTTCCAGTTTTGCGCGCAGAGTTTGATTCGTTGCGACCCGCGCACGTTCCAGATGGATCCACGCACGAGTTCCTGGTGGCACGAGATCGCGCGGGCAAGGCGCCGATAGCGGGCGGCGGCCCTGGTTCGCAGGCGTTTGCGGATCGGCAAGAGCGCACCGAGCGAGACTCGAAATAGAGCTTTTTGGAGGCATGATGAGTGAGATTTTGGTGGGTGAGGCTATCGACTCTACGCGTGATCCGTTCACCCCGGAATCGCGCCGCATCGTGGTGGTAAGTGGCGGTCTGTCTGAGTCGGGATCGTCAGCGAGGTTGTCTCGGGCGCTTGCCGAGGCGGCCTCGAACTACTTGTCGCAGCGGGGTGTTGGCGCGGATGTTGAGGTCGTGGAGTTGCGGCCGTTGGCGGGCGCGATCACGGACGCGATGCTGACAATGAATCCGGCCACTGACTTGGCAAAGAGGTTGCGAGCCGTGCGCGAAGCCGACGGCATAATCGCGGTTTCGCCGACGTTCCAAGCGTCATATTCGGGTTTGTTCAAGTCGTTTTGGGACTTGTTCGAGGATCCGCTGAGCGCAAAGCCGGTGCTCCTTGGCGCAACGGGGGGCACGGCCCGCCACTCGCTGATGATCGATTACGCGATGCGCCCGCTGTTTTCATACCTGCGGATGGATGTGTTGCCATCGGCAGTGTTCGCAGCGGCCGATGATTTTGGTGACGTGATTGATAAGAATGACGGCACACGCGACGCCCCGTTACAAGAGCGGATCGAGCGGGCCGGAGCCGCGTTTGCTAAGGCGCTGATGGCGCGTCCTGCCCTTGGCCGCGCGGAAGCTGACGACAGGTTCAAGAATGTGACGCCGCTGGAAGAAATGCTGGGTTCCATTGGCTGAGTTCGGTGATAAAGGCGCGAAATGGCGCGAGAGTGTGGCCCCTTCTTCGCCGCAGGAAGCGGAGCGGAAGGTGGCGGCGTGGCGTGCTTGGCGGGTTTATTTTGAGACCACGGCTCGCGCGCAGGATGCGATAGATGCGGCGCTTCGCGAGGGCGCAGACGTGACGCTCGCGGAGTACAACGTGCTCTTGTTACTACAGGAAGCCGAGGGGCGCAGGTTGCGCTTTAAGGATCTGGCGGCCAAAATGTCGTTTTCTAAATCGCGCTTGTCATATCAGGTTAAGGTGCTGGAAAAGCGCGGCCTGGTGTGTCGTGGTGAGGTCGAGGGTGATGCTCGCGGCCTGTACGTACAGTTGACGCAAGCGGGGTTGCTAACGTTTTTGCGGGCCGGAAAGTTGCATGCGCTCCAGGTGGAACAACTGATGCTGACCGAGTTGTCGATAGGGGAGGCCGAGGTGATTGAGCGCGTGTTCACTAGGCTTGCCACGCGGTTGGAAGAGCTCGGCGAGGCTTAACCCCTAAGGCATATATGTAACACTCAAATTATGAAAAGCCCCAGGTTTACATAATTGTTTACCCTTTATAAGGCGCGTCAAATCAGCGATCCGCCTGCCTGCACCATTGCGCAACTTGTAGGTGCCTAGCATGAACATATGGTCGAAATAAGAATTCATGGTCGAGGCGGACAGGGTGTTGTAACTGCCGCGGACCTGTTGGCAATGGCGGCATTCGAAGACGGCCACCACGCGCAGGCTTTCCCTTCTTTTGGGTCTGAGCGTATGGGCGCCCCGGTTGTGTCTTACTGCAGGATTCGCGACGAAGTGATTCGCAGTCGCGAGCCCGTGCTTTCGCCGGATGTGGTTATTGTTCAAGATCCAACTCTTTTGCCGATTATGGACGTGTTTTCCGGCTTGCAGCCAGACGGCTACGGCTTGGTGAATTCCGCAAAGACGTTGGAAGAACTTGGACTTGCCCAGTTGGAAGAGCGCTCCTTGCCCGGGCACATCATTACGATTCCGGCTACCGAGATTGCGCTCGAACACCTGGGGCGTCCGCTGCCTAACGCGGTGCTTTTAGGTGGTGTTTCAGCGCTTACGAGCATCGTGCGTTTACAGTCCGTGCTCGGTGCGATCTCGGGCCGTTTTGCAGGCAAGGTTGGCGAGGCGAACCAGGAGGCCGCGAAGGCCGCATTTCGTTTGGTTGAGGAAATGAAGGTAGATAATGCTTGAGCAGATTGAGGGTTCGCAAGCCATCGCGAAAGCTGTTGCTGCGTGCCATCCTGAGGTGGTTGCGGCCTACCCGATTAGCCCGCAAACCCACATTGTGGAGGCCATTTCGGCCCTCGTTAAGTCCGGCAAGTTGGAGCATTGCGAGTACGTGAATGTGGAGTCGGAGTTCTCCGCAATGTCGGCGTGCATCGGCGCGTCGGCGGTGGGTGCGAGGGCGTACACGGCCACGGCGTCGCAGGGCTTGTTGTACATGGTTGAGGCGGTCTACAACGCTTCTGGTCTGGGCTTGCCGATTGTGATGACGGTTGCGAACCGCGCGATTGGCGCTCCGATTAACATTTGGAACGACCACACGGATGCGATGAGCCAGCGCGACTCCGGCTGGTTGCAGCTTTACGCGGAGAACAACCAGGAGGCCGCAGACTTGCACGTGCAGGCCTTCCGCATTGCGGAGGAGCTTTCGTTGCCCGTCATGGTGTGCATGGATGGCTTCATTTTGACTCACGCGGTGGAGCAGGTGGATGTGCCCGAGGCCGGACAGGTGGAAAAGTTCTTGCCACCGTACGAGCCGCGCCAGGTGCTCGACCCGTCTGATCCGGTTTCGATCGGCGCGATGGTGGGCCCGGAGGCGTTCACAGAGGTTCGCTACTTGGCTCACGCAAAGCAGTTGCAGGCGCTCGAGCTGATCCCGCAGGTTCAAGAAGAGTTTAAGCGCGTGTTTGGCCGCGACTCTGGGGGCCTGGTGCGCCCCTACAAGTGCGAGGACGCCGAGACGATCATCGTGGCCCTTGGATCCGTGCTGGGCACAATCAAGGACGTGGTAGATGTTCGCCGCGAGCGCGGTGAGAAGATCGGCGTCCTTGGCATCACCTCGTTCCGTCCCTTTCCCGCCGATGCGGTTCGCGAGGTACTGCAGGGAGCAAAACGCTTTGTGGTTTTGGAAAAGGCGTTCTCCGTTGGCATTGGCGGCATCGTGTCATCGCACTGCCGGGCGGCAATGCGCGGCCTGAACTTCACGTGCCACGAGCTGATCGCAGGCCTGGGGGGTCGCAACATTACTGCGGCTTCACTGCACGAGTACCTCGATAGGGCGGTTGTGGACGACGTCGATCACCTTACTTTCTTGGATTTGGATAAGGAACTTGTTGAACGGGAGTTGGAGCGCGAGGCACGCACGCGCCGCTCGGGCGCACCCGCTGAGAACATGATTCGCGACATGCAAGATCGAGTGAACGCGAAGTTGGATTTGGAAGTTTCTAAGAAGGCGAATAACCGATGAGTACTGATAGTGGAGTACAAGAGAGCTTCCCGCAGGTGCGCCAAACTGCGATTCCGGCTCGAGAGAAGGTCAAGTTCTACCAGGTTGGCTCCTACGCGGTAGGTAACCGCTTGGCTGACGAGCAGTTGCGTTCGGTTCAGTCGGATCCTCACCGTTACAACTCACTGACTTCCGGGCACCGCGCGTGCCAGGGATGCGGTGAGGCGCTGGGCGCCCGCTACGCCCTGGACACGGCGATGCGCGCAACCGATAGGGACATGGTGGCGATTAACGCAACCGGCTGCCTGGAAGTATTTTCAACGCCCTACCCGGAAACCTCTTGGACGATCCCCTGGTTGCACTCCCTGTTTGGCAACGCGGCGGCGGTGGCAACAGGTGCGGCGGCGGCGTTTAAGGCAAAGGGCCGCGCAACGCGCGTGGTGGCCCAGGGCGGTGACGGCGGCACGGTAGATATTGGTTTTGGCCCGCTGTCTGGCATGTTTGAGCGTAACGATGACGTGCTCTACATCTGTTATGACAACCAGGCTTACATGAATACGGGCGTGCAACGTTCGGGTGCCACGCCCCCTACGGCGCGCACAGCCACCACTCAGCCGGTGGGCCCGAATCCGGGCAATGAGTGGGGCCAGGGTAAAGACATGCCGCGCATTGCCATGGCTCACGAAATCCCGTACGTGGCAACGGCAACCGTGGCAGATTTGCGCGACTTGGAATACAAGGTAAACCGCGCGATGCAGTTCCGTGGAGCCCGCTACATTCACGTGCTGGTGCCGTGTCCGCTGGGTTGGGGTTCGGCCTCGGCGCAGACGGTTCATTTGGCACGCCTTGCCGTACAGACGGGTATTTTCCCGGTTTACGAGGCTGAGTATGGCGAAGTCACTTCGGTAATGAAGCTGCGCCGGCCCACCCCGGTTGAGGAGTATTTGAAGCCGCAACGCCGCTTCGCGCACCTGTTTAAGAAGGGTGGCGACCAGGAGGCGATTAGGCGTATTCAGGCGGGCGCGGATAGGAATATCCGCCGCTACGACCTGGTAGATGATGAGGATTATGACCTCGCAACTGAGCGTTTTGTGGAGTTCGAAGAGGCTCGCTACGGGTTCAGAAAGCCGTTTGATGAGTTTGATGAGGGCGCCACGGAGCAGACGGACGCAGCCGCGACCCAGGATGAGTATTCTGCGGGCACGAAAACGCGCGCTGATGGGGCGGCAAATGTGAAGGCTGGCGAGGGCGCTGGCAAGGCGGACAAGCAAGGACAGAACTGACGATGAGTAAGAGTGATGTGACAAGTGAGGCCGTAGACGTTTCGGCGGCGGCACGCAGTGACGCAACTTCTGGCATTGGCGATGATACGAAGCCGTTTGCTATCACTTTGGACGTGGGTTCGTCGCTGGCGAATGAGACGGGTTCGTGGCGTACGGAGCGTCCGATCTACGTAGATTTGCTACCTCCTTGCAACAAGGCATGTCCGGCTGGTGAGAACGTTCAGCAGTGGCTTTACCATGCGGAAGAGGGCGACTATGAGTCCGCATGGCGTGAAATCATGGTGAATAATCCGATGCCTGCGGTGATGGGCCGGGTTTGCTACCACCCGTGTCAGACGATGTGTAATCGCGGCAAGGTTGATGAGACCGTGGGGATCAACGCAGTTGAGCGTTTCTTGGGCGATAAGGCGCTTCAAGAAGGCTGGACGGTTGAGCCGGTGAATGCGGATACGGGGAAGAACGTGCTGATTGTTGGTGCGGGCCCGTCCGGCTTGTCTGCGGCGTACCACCTGCGCCGTTTGGGTCATAACGTGACGATTTACGAGGCTGGTCCGATGGCTGGCGGCATGATGAGGTTTGGTATTCCCTCGTACCGTTTGCCGCGCGGCATCCTGGAGGGCGAGATTCAACGCATTGTAGATATGGGCGTGAAGATTGAGCTGAACCGCAAGGTTGACAATGTTGAGGACGTGACGGGCGACTTTGACGCGGTGTTCCTCGCGGTTGGCGCCCACATCGGTAAGCGCGCTTACGTGCCTGCAGGAGAGTCGGCGAAGATTATGGATGCAGTGTCGATGCTGTCTGAGGTGGAGACGGGTGACAAGCCGCTGCTGGGCCGCCGCGTGGTGGTTTACGGTGGTGGCAACACGGCTGTTGATGCTGCTCGTACGGCTAAGAGGCTGGGCGCGGAAGAGGCGGTGATTTTGTATCGCCGCACGCGTGACCGTATGCCGGCGCATGACTCTGAGGTCAAGGAGGCCGAGGAGGAAGGCATTATGATGCGCTGGCTGTCCACTGTTAAGCACGTGGATGGCGGTTCGATCACGATCGAAAAGATGGAGCTGGATGAGAAGGGATTCCCTCAGCCCACCGGCGAGTTTGAAGAGCTCGGCGCTGATTCGCTGATCATGGCGCTGGGCCAGGAGGCTGACCTGTCGCTGATTGAAAACGCGAAGGATGTTCAGATTAAAGATGGCGTGGTGCAGGTTAACCGCCAGATGATGACAGGCCTGAAGGGCGTGTTCGCGGGCGGTGACATGGTGCCGTCTGAACGCACGGTTACGGTTGCGATTGGTCACGGCAAGAAGGCGGCCCGCTACATTGACGCGTACCTGCGCGGGGGCGAGTACGAGCCGCCAGTCAAGCACGATGATGCTGCGTTTGAGCGCCTGACCACCTGGTATTACGCGGATGCTCCCAGGCGTATGCGGGCCCGTTTGGAGGGGCCGCGCCGCGCGTCTACGTTTGATGAGGTCGTGAAGGGTCTGGACGAGGATTCAGCGCTGTTTGAGGCGCGCCGCTGCATGTCGTGTGGCAACTGTTTTGGTTGTGACAACTGCTTTGGCGTGTGCCCAGATAATGCGATTACGAAGATCAAGCCGGGCGAGTACGAGTTCAAGTACGACTACTGCAAGGGTTGCGGTATTTGTGCCGAGGAGTGCCCGTGCGGTTCGATTTCGATGGTTCCCGAACAGGTTTGATTCGGGAAAACCTTTGCCGCATGGCAGATAGGGGGAGCGGGGTGTTTCGCACCTCGCTCCCCCTGCAGTTTGAACCGGGTTAGCGGCTCGGCTGGCCGCCTGTTGTCGCTGTTATACTTTAGGCGTGAATTTGCAGAAGATTTCCATTGTTGTGCCCTGTTTTAATGAGGAGCAGACGCTACCTGAGCTGGTTCGCCAGGTGGAGGCCGTGTTTGCGGACGCCGGGCGAGATTGGGACCTCATTTTGGTTGACGATGGGTCTGCAGATGACACGGCCACGGTGATTGCGGAGCTTGCGGCCAAGCATGAGCGGGTTCGCGGCGTGTTGTTTTCACGTAACTTCGGCAAAGAACCGGCAATGCTCGCCGGGCTGACGTATGCCGACGGTGACGCCACGCTAATCATGGATGCGGATTTGCAGCACCCGCCCAGGCTGATACCAAAGCTGATTCAGACGATGGAGGACGAGGGCGTTGACCAGGTGGTTGCGCTACGCAATCGCGATGGTGACTCAAAGCTCAGAACCGCTTTTTCCCGCATGTATTACAGGCTGTCGAACAAGATGATGGAGGAAGTGGAGCTGGTGGACGGGGCCGGCGATTTCCGCCTGCTTTCGCGCCGGGCAGTAGAAACACTCCTCGCCCTCGATGAGCGCTCGCGGTTTTCCAAGGGATTGTTCTCTTGGATTGGCTACCCCACCTCGTACGTGAAGTACGACAATGAGCAGCGCATCGCGGGGGCTTCTTCGTGGTCGCTTAAGTCCCTGTTCAACTACGGTTGGGACGGCATCGTCTCGTTCAACGCAAAGCCGCTACGCGTGGTTGCGGGACTGGGTGGTTTCATGTTTGCCCTGGCCCTCCTCTATCTGATTTGGCTCATCATTAACTGGGCGATTTACGGCGTGCAGACTCCCGGTTACGTTACGACTATCGCGGCAATCATTGCTTTTTCAGGTATTCAGCTACTGGCGCTGGGTGTGATTGGCGAATACGTGGGTAGAATTTATCGTGAGGTTAAGCATCGTCCTCATTTTGTGGTCGATAAAGAGGTCGGATTTTAAGAGGCAGGTGCGCGCGCGAAGGAGCGAGGCATGGCGCAACAGGTTACGTTCGCAGGGGCGACGGGGCTGAAGCTCAGCGGAGTGCTTGACACGCCGGAGGGGGAGCCGAAAACCTGGGCTATTGTTGCGCACTGTTTCACGTGCAACATGTCTGTTCCCGCAGTGTCACGGATTGCGAAAGCGTTGAAAAATCGCGGGATTGGCGTGTTGCGCTTCGATTTTGCGGGGCTGGGAGCCTCGGCTGGGGACTTCACAGAGTCCACGTTTTCTGCCGATGTTGAAGATTTGAAAGCCGCGTGCCGGTGGATGAACTCCCAGGGGCGCACCGTGAAGTTACTGGTGGGTCATTCACTTGGCGGAGCGGCAGTGCTCGCAGCGGCGGGGGATCTGGCGTCCGTTGTTGCGGTCACGACCATTGCGGCGCCCTCGGATCCGGGGCATGTGGCAGAAATTTTGAAAGACCGTTTGGCCCCAGTTTTCCAGCAGGGCACCGCCGTCATTCAGATAGCCGGTCACGAGATGCTGGTGGGCGCGCCAATTTTCCGCGACCTGCAGAATCAAGACGATTTTCATAAGAAGATCGGTGCGCTTTCAGCTGCCCTGCTGGTGATGCATTCGCCTCAAGATGGGGTTGTGGACGTGCATAACGCGATGGATATTTACAGGTCAGCGCAGATGCCAAAGAGTTTTGTGGCGCTAGACGGAGCGGATCATTTATTGACGAGGCCGGGTGTGGCCGTCTGGGCGGGAGAGATCATCGCCAGCTGGGCGTCGCGCTACATTTAGTCAGCTACCCGCGCATTCTGTCTGACGCAGATGTGTCCGGTTGGGAGGGCGCGCTGTCCCGGGTAGTGTTTGCGCACTTGTTAGACTTTGGGCGCTAGTGATTTGAAGGGTTTTGTATGCGCGCATTTTCGATTAGGGCACGGCTAGTATCCGGTTTGATTGCCACGTTAATGGTGAGTGGTTTAGCGGCCTGCTCGAGTGCGTCGAAGGATTCGTCCGCATCTGCGCCGGAAGTTCCGGAACGGCCCCTAGCGCCCACTGAAACAGTTGCTTTCGATACGGATGTGGAGGTTGCAAAGGCGCTGTTTGACCGCGCTGAGGGCGCGGTGGTTGCATCTGCGGATCCGGTTGCGCAAGCAAGGGCAGCCGCAGTGGCGCAGGCCCTATCACTGCCAATGCTGACCGAGACGGGCGATAGCGAGGTGGCTACAGAGCTTGACCGCTTGGGCGTAAAGACGGTGTTGGCCGTAGGCGGAGTGGACGTTGCGGCCAATGTGGACGTGATGACAGATACGGGCGACGCGCAGGCGCTAAGCACTGTTTTGGGCTCCGAGGTTCGCGCTTGCGATGAGTTTGGCGTGGATGATCTGTTAAACCTTGATCCTACCGATGTGGCGGTGCCGGAGTTTTCACCACAGCCAGGGGCAAAGGACACTGAGCAAGCCACGCAGACAGAGCAAGCCGGCGGGGAGGCCACCGAGGCCACGTCCGGGCAGAGCCAGGCCGTCCCCACCCCGAAAATGGTGGATCTAGCGCCTCTTCCACGCGGTGATAGGGGCAATGCAAACACGAAGGCGATCGCGTTCGCAACGCAGAGTTCCCCTTTGGGCGTGGTGGCTAACGCGTTGAGCGCAGGGCTTGACGTGAGTGTGCTGGCGCAGGCTGATCCGCGCGCCACGAGTGAATCTATGAAGATGATGCGCGAGGGCCGGGTTGCGGTTGGTTTGGGTCCCGATTTTGGGGGCACGCAGACGCTGCGCCACGCCGCCCAGCTGGCAACTTCCGCAGATGAACTTCCGGGTGGAGGTGGCCTGGTGTTTCCAGGCCGGAGAATGGTGGCTCTGTACGGCCACCCGCATACGCGGGCTTTGGGAGTGCTCGGCGAGCAATCTCCAACCGAAGCGGCACAATTGGCATTGCAGTATGCGAAGCAGTACCAGCAGTTCAGTGACGTGCCGTTTATTCCGGCGTTTGAAATCATTGCGACGGTGGCGTCGGCGGGTGCGGGCGATGATGGCTTTTACTCGGACGTGACGGCGGAACCTGATTTGGCTCCCTCCATTGATGCGATTAGCGAGGTAGGTGGCTACGCGATTATCGACCTGCAGCCGGGGCGCGCGAATCTGCTTGATCAGGCGAAGCTTTACGTGGATCTGTTGAAGCGCCCAAACGTTGGGTTGGCGCTCGACCCGGAGTGGAAACTGTATGGCAACCAGGTGCATTTGGAGCAGGTTGGCCACGTTGAGATTGCGGAGGTGAACGAGGTTTCGCAGTGGCTGGCCCAGCTGGTGCGCGAAAACAATCTGCCGCAGAAAGTGTTTATGTTGCACCAGTTCCAAGTGCAGATGATCCGCGATCGCAACCAAATGGTGCAGCATCCGGAGCTGGCAACGGTGATTCACGTGGATGGTCACGGCACTCCGGCAGCGAAGATGCAGACGTGGGACGTAATTCGCGAAGATTTGCAGCCGTGGGTTTGGCTGGCGTGGAAGAACTTCATCGACGAGGACAAGCCGATGCTGAACGCGGAGCAGACCATGGGTATTGAACCGCGCCCGTGGTTTGTGTCGTTCCAGTAGCGCGCGGCGAACCGGGATTCATAGAGCACAATCGTCGCGTATCTCTGTTTGGGCACGGCCCGGGCGGGGTTTGTAAATAGTTTGGCGAGCGTATTAGTTGTGCCCCATTGGCTGTTTAAGTGTGAGCTAGACTATAGGGACGCTACGCCGCGCTCAACGAGGAGCCGGCATTTGCAGATATGGATGAGGACGCACTATGACCCCCGGATCTAAGCAGGTTCGGCGTCGTTCAGCTACGCCGACGGTTAGGAAGTCAGCGCCCCGTAAATCGGGGCCAAAAGCGGTGGTGGCCCAGCAGACCACCAAGTTGCAAAGATTTGGCCAGATCGCCGCAGTCATAGGCTTTATTGTTCCGTTTGTCGTTGATATTCCGGGCCTCGATCCGGTTGGATCACGCATGTTGGCGATCTTCTTGGCCGCGATCATGCTGTGGGTTACCGAAGCTATCCCACTGTCAGCTACGGCCGTGCTGGTGATAATGGCAGAGGTTCTGCTGGTTTCAGATCAGGCTCTGTTACCGGTTCCCGAGGGCGTACCCACTTCTGCCACGTTCTTTGCATCTCTTGCTAACCCGGTGATCATCTTGTTCCTGGGTGGCTTCATGCTTGCGGATGGAGCCGCGAAGTTTGGGGTGGATAAGGCTATTGCGGCGGTAATGTTGAAGCCGTTCCTGTCGTCGCCAAAAATGATGCTGATGGGCGTCATGCTGATTACCGCCACCCTTTCTATGTTCATGTCGAATACGGCTACCACGGCCACGATGTTCGCAGTGTTCATGCCGGTTTTGGCGCAATTGCCAGAGGGGAAGTCGCGCGTGGGCTTGGCCCTGGCAATTCCGGTGGCTGCGAATGTGGGCGGTATTGGCACGCCTGTGGGGACGCCGCCAAATGCTATTGCGCTGGGCGCACTCCAAAGCGCAGGGATTCACATTTCATTCATCGGCTGGATGGCGATTGCGGTTCCGCTGATGCTCGTGGTGCTCGCAATCTCGTGGGCTTGGCTGGCGTTCGCCTACATGCCGAAGGACCTCAAAATCGAGCTTGATCTCAGCGCCAAGTTTGAGACGGGCCGTAACGCCACGATCTTCTACGTGGTAGCAGGCATTACCGTGTTGCTGTGGATGACGGAGCCCCTACACGGCATTTCGTCTAACACGGTTGGTTTCGTGCCCGTGGTACTCCTGATGGTCACGCAGGCAATGTCGGGTGATGATCTGCGCAACCTGGACTGGCCCGTGCTGTGGCTGGTTGCGGGTGGTATTGCGCTGGGCATCGGGGTGGGTAAGACCGGACTGGACGCGTGGATCATTGGCCTCATTAACTGGGAGGCCGTGCCGGTTGCCCTGCTCATGCTGACGCTCGCGGGCGTGGGCTTCTTGATGTCGAACGTGATCTCGCACTCGGCCGCAGCTAACCTTTTGATCCCGCTCGGCATGGGCCTGGGCGCTTCGGTTGCGGCAACACCGGCCGAGATCGCGGTTGTGTTGGCGTTGGGCTGCTCACTGGGCATGTGCCTACCAATTTCCACGCCGCCGAACGCTATCGCCTACTCGACGGGCGAAATCAGCACTCCGCGCATGATCAAGACGGGCTTGGTGGTGGGCGTGTCCGGCACGCTACTACTCGCTTTTGTGATGCCACTGTACTGGGGTGGGGCGGGCCTGTTGTAGGGCGAAGCGCTGGGCGGAAAGCAGGTGGATGTGAGCGTGACTCGAGTGGGCGGCGACTCGGCAGATTACATGCTGCACATTTTGGCGGTTGCCGCAGATGAGAACGATCCGGTTTGCCAAGCGGCCTGCGATATCGAGGGGGAGCTAAGAAATTGTGACGTGCGCGTTGCGTTCGGGTTTGCGCAAGTGGAGCGGGCGCTCGCGTCGCAGTGTGACACCGACCAGTGCCTAGTGCCAGGCGTCCTCATTTCGCCGCGTTTAGGCAACGTAGACGAGGTGGTGACGCGCTTACGCAAGTTTGGTGTGCTGGCGCGTGCTGGCTTCATCTTGATTACGGATAAGATGCGGCACGAGGACGTGGCCCGGTCTGTGCATGACGGCTCCCTGGTGTCGGTAGTGGCGGTGCCGTGGACTCCGCCCGCGCTGGTAGAGCAGATTAGCGCAGTGATCAGCAGGTGGTTGTTCAAGTATTTTCCGGATGCGGAAATAACGCGGGTGACTGCCGGGTTTGACGCGGGGGATGAGCCGCGCGCAGGAGATTTGCTGTACGGGCTGGACACGCCCGGCGAGCAGGTGCAGCGCGTGCTTTTGGAGGGGATTGAACGGATTTTGGGGCCGCGCCCGCGCATGGTGTTACCCGAGGGAGTGGATTTGACCCGTCAGGGTGAGTCTGTGGACGCAGTGTACCTGGTGCTGAGCGGTTCGGTGGCGCTCCACCGCTCCTCACAGTTCGGGGACGTGCTATTGCATCACGCCACCTCGGGGCCGCTAATCGGTCTGCTGTCGTTGGCACGCCAGCAACGGGCAATGTTTACGTCCACCACAACAACGCAGGTGGAGCTGGTGCGCCTGTCTATCGAGCAGTTGGAGTATGTGCTCCAACATTCGCCAGATACCTCGGCAAACTTGGCGGTGGTGGCGATCCAGGCACTCACTGCCCGGCTGGTGCGCGCCGAGTACCTCCACATTGAAAACCACGAGCTTGCCGAACAGCTTGAGATTGAGCGCAAGAATTTGGAAGAAACGCTCGCTCAGCTGCGTTCAGCGCGCGAGCAGCTGGTGGAGCAAACGAAGTTCGCGATGCTTGGGGAGCTATCAGCCGGCATCGCGCACGAGTTGAACAATCCCGTAGCGGCGCTGCAGCGAGCCACCGAGCATATTGCTAGCGATGTGGAGACGGTGTTGGGCGCTTGCGGCGGCATGGAGGATGCGGCGCAGGCGATGACGCGTGCCCGCGATGCACGCCCGCGATCAACTGCGCAAGAGCGGGCTTTGGTGCGCGAGGTCATGGCTTTAACTGATGGTGATAGGGAACTGGCCAAGAGGCTAGTGGGAGCCGAGACCACGAACCCGGATCTGGTGCGCGAGGTTTTGCGCGGGCAGAAGAAAAGCCGGTTTGGGCGCGGCTCGGACCGCTCTTCGCTGGAGGTTATTGAGGCGGCGGCGGGCATTGGACGCTCGGTGCGAAACTCCACGGTGGCGGCGGGGCGCATAACCAATTTGGTGTCTTCTTTGAAGGCGTATGCGCGCCCGGATACTTCGCCGGTGGAGGGCGTGGACCTCGATGAGAATATCGAGGACGTGCTACGCCTGACCGCGCACCGCATGCGCGGGGTTGAGGTGGAGCGCCGCTTTGCGCAGCTGCCGCCGATTCGTGCGTACCCGGCACGGTTGGAGCAGGTGTGGACGAATCTGCTGATCAATGCGGCGGAGGCTATCCAGGACGAGAGCGCCGAGGTGGCGCAGGCAGTGCCGTCCGCGCTACCGGCTCGCGGAAACGAGCCGGCGAAGATCGTGGTGGAAACGTCGGCTCCCGATGCCCGCCACGTGCGCGTTGCTATCACCGACAACGGTCCGGGCATTCCCCAAGAGCTTGTGCATCGCATTTTGGAACCGCATTTCACCACTAAGGATGGCCAGGTGCGGTTTGGGTTGGGGATGGGAATGTCGATTTCAAAGTCGATTGTGGACGATCACGATGGCTCGCTTTCGATCGTGTCAGAGCCGGGTCGCACCACGATTTGCGTGGTTTTACCCGTTGCGGGGCCGAATGTGGAAAAGTTGTTGTTAGAAAATAGTGGAAATGAGGAATGATGAAGCTTGCGATCTTGATTGTGGAGGATGAGCCGGAGGTTCGCGACGCGCTTGAGCGAGACCTCGATTCGTTCCAGGGCGTGTGCCGCATCGAGGTGGCTGATTCGGCGGAGGACGCGCGCCTTGCGATTGATGAGATTGACGAGGATGGCGACGTGCTTGCGCTCGTGTTGGCTGACCACCGGCTCCCGGGGGAGTCAGGCGTTGATTTCTTGATTGCGTTGGCCTCTGACGGGCTGACGGCGGACACGCGCAAGGTGCTGGTGACGGGCCAGGCGGATCAGGAAGACACGATCCGGGCGCTCAACGAGGCCAGTTTGGATCACTATTTCACCAAGCCGTGGAATGCGCAGGAGCTAGTAGACGAGGTACGCGAGCAGCTGACGGACTACGTTATCTCAATGGGTATTGACCCACTGCCGCACATGCGCGCGCTGGACGCGGTGCGCGTGATGGATGCGATCCGCTAGGCAGGTTCCTCCCGCTCGTGGGGGAGTGCGTCCAATTCGCGTGAGCGTTTCGGATTTTGGGACGCTTCGCGCCGCCCTCGAAAATCGTTTTCCAACTTTGAACGCGGCCGCCCTTGACGCGATTTTTGCGGCTGGAGATGTGGTTGATTCGCGAGGGCGGAGCTTGGATGCGGATGCTTGTGCAGCCAGTCTTTCGCAGGGCGTGTGGATTTATCGGCCCATACCGGACGAGCCACCCACTGCGATTGAGGTGGGTGTGCTGGCCCGTGGTGATGGTTGGCTGGTGGCGGATAAGCCGCATGATTTAGCAACGATGCCGCGAGGCAGGTTTGTGGCGCGCACGCTCACGGTGGCGCTTCGCCGGCAAGAGCGCAATGATGACATCGTTTTTGCCCACCGTTTGGATCGGGCGACGGCCGGAGTGATTTTAGCGACCTCGGATCCGGCTAAGCGCGGCATGTATCAGCAGATGTTTTCGCGCGGCGAGGTGAAAAAACGCTACCTTGCGATCACTGGCCTGCCGGCGGGCGAGGATGTTGCGGGGTTGCCGGGTCAGGAAGCCCTCGGCCTTGATAGTGCGGGCGCGCTGGATGCGAAACGATTTGCGGCGCGGGCACATAAGAACGTTGCGGTGTTAGGCGGCGTAGATGAGCGTGGCCCCTACCTGCGCGTCACGTCGCGCATTGAAAAACGCGGAATGAGGGTTTTTAACGAGGCTGGCGCGCCTAACGCGGAGACGATCATGCGCCCCGCACGAGGTTTTATACCCGAGGTTTCTGAGCTGGCCCGCGCGGCGGGCATGCAGGCGTGGGAGGTTGAGCCGGTAACCGGACGCACGCATCAGATCCGCGCTCACTTTTATGGGTTGGGTATTCCGATTGTGGGCGACCCGCTGTACTCAGGCCGGTTTGCGGCAAGGTACGGGCTGGACGAGACTCCACCCGGCTTCGCCCACCTGCAGTTGCTGGCGCAAAATCTGGAGTTTACTGATCCACAAACGCGTGAATTGGTGAGTGTATCTAGCCGGCGCGGGTTGGAGTATGCCAAGTCGGTTGACGGCCGGAACTAAAGGTTGCGCGTAAATTCTGCCTCGTGGTGAAGGGAAATCCCGCTCCAAAGAGTGAGATCATTTTGCGACAAATTAGACAATTTGCAAACTGAGGCAAAGGCATGAGTCAATAAATGGTAAAGTAATTTTGCATAAAGGTTAAAAGAGATTGGGGGTTGCGATGTTTGAAATGAACACAACGTTCGAGTCGCAGTCGGTGAGCCTAAACGCTCCTGTTGGCATTAGCTTGACCAACGCGTTCGCTCGCTGCGCACAGCGCGCTGGCACAGAAAAGGTTGATCTTTCTGGCCTGCGTTTTGTTGAAGCTACGGACTGCGCCGCGCAATCTTTCTTGGCAGATGCTCCCGCCCAGTCAGCTTTGAGTATTCAATTGGGCAACCCCAGCGAACCCGCCGTGTTGCACGATCTTGGCCTTGATCCGCAGCTTCTGGAAGTCGCCGTCTTGGCGGCGCTCCAGCGCACCGGCAGAGAGAGCCTGGATATTGTGCAGCTAACCGGACAGAGCGCTGACCACCTGCTGTCACTCAAGCAGGTGGAGACCCTGCGCGCATTGAAGGATGAGGGCCTGGTTCGCAACTGGGGGGTTCATGTACGTACCGTCCGTCAGGCGATGCGCGCCATGTCGCTCGTGGGCCTGAGCTACGTTTCGTTCAGCGCATCAGACTTTGGCGCCGAGGCCACTGTCGGTATTCTGGCGGCGGCGCGCCGGGCGGGCACCACAGTAATAGTTTCGGTAGATGCCGATACTCCCGCGCACGTCATTTCTCAGTTGCGTTGTCACCCGAGTGTTCTCGGTGTTTTGATTGAGGTTCATACTCTGGATGGCCTCGCGCAATCTGCCTCTACTATCGAGACTCTGCGCCGCTTCAGCAACGTTTTGCGCATCGCGTAGAAATAGGACTACTTTCGCGCGGTGTTGGTCGGAGCTTAACCCGGCTTGAGCCGCAGTTCCACGCACGGCTGATAGTTTTACGTCGCGGGCGCAGCCGGATGCGTTCCGGCAGGCACCCGCTAAAAGCGTGAGCCGTTTGCCTAGTGGTCTACGCGCGAAAGATCAGCGGTTGCCGGGTCCACCATTTTTGATCCGGTAACCAGCTTGTGTCCCACCCACAGCAGTAGGAACGCGATCAGGCCAACGTAGGTGGAGAAGATTGCGCCGACGTTGAACTGGCCGGAGAAGATCTCCATGTTCTGTCCGAAGATGATGATCAAAACCATAATGAGGGCAACGATGGGGCCTAGCGGGAACAGTTTGGAACGGAAAGGCAGTTCAGCAGGGTCGTGGCCTTGCGCTTTAAGGGCCTTGCGGAAGCGGTAGTGGCTCCACGCAATGCCGGCCCACACGATGAAGCCAGACAGGCCGGAAACGGTGACGAGCCACAGGTAGGCCGCGCCATCGCCAATCAGGGACGTGATGAATGCGAACGCACCCACCGCAGTGGTGGCCAGCAGGGCCGGCATGGGAACGCCGCGCTTATTGACCTTGGTGAAAATCTTGGGTGCCTTGCCCGAAATAGCCAGGGAATACAGCATGCGGGACGAGGCGTACATACCGGAGTTTCCGGCCGAGAGGATAGCGGTTAGTACCACCGCGTTCATGATCGTTGCCGTGCCGAGAATGCCGGCGCGCTCAAAAATGAGGGTGAACGGTGAGATGGAAATGTCGCCAATATCTGCCGCCAGCAGGTGCGGGTCAGAGTAGTGCAGCAGGAAACCGATTACCGCGATCGCCCCAATGTAGAACAGGGTGATGCGGAAGAACACGGTGCGCACGGCCTTGGGAATAGTGTGCTCGGGGTTTTCCGCCTCACCTGCGGCAACTGCAATAAGCTCGGTGCCTTGGAAAGAGAAGCCCGCTATCATCATGATGGAGAACCATCCTAGCCAGCCGTTAACAAACGGGGCGTCACCGGAAGTCCAGTTTTGCGTGCCGGGGGACGGGCCGCCCAGAATCCCGAAGATCATGGCAACGCCAACAATCAGGAACACGATCACGGTGACGACCTTGATGAGAGCGAGGTAAAACTCGGTTTCGCCAAATCCTTTCACGGTGAAGGCGTTGATGAGGAACAGGACGGCAAGGAACAGGGCTGACCACACCCAGGAGGGCACGGTGGGGAACCAGTAGCGCATGACGAGCGCGACGGCCACGATCTCTGCGGCCAGAGTGATAGCCCAGTTGAACCAGTAGTTCCAGCCGGTGGCAAAGCCAAACGAGGGTGAGATCCACCGGGTTGCCCAGTTCTCGAACGAACCTGCGGTGGGTAGCCACGTGGACATTTCCCCCAGCGACTGCATGAGCAGGTACACCATGAAACCGATGGCCGCGTAAGCAGCGAGGGCGCCACCTGGGCCAGCCTGGGAGATCGATCCGCCCGATGCGACGAGGAGGCCGGTGCCAATCGCGCCGCCCATAGCGATCATGTTCAGGTGGCGAGCCCCGAGCTTTCGTTTCAGCTTCTCCGGGTTTGCCCCAGACTCACTGGCTGGCTGCCCCGATGGGGTGTTTTGCGGCGCGCTCATCACAGTTCCAATCTCGATTGTTATTTCCTATTGGGAAACTTACAGCAAAACGCTTCGCGCTCCGAAGGGCGCTCATTTTCTGCCCGAACTGTGGACGTTACCTCGAAGTATGAGCGCGTTCAATTCTGTGTGGCCAGTGCCGCAAATCCGCGCGATATTGCGCGTGGTTTTAGTTTTGGCACGGGCTTGGCTTGATAGATTTGGGGCGAAAGGAGCTGCTATGAGTGTCAGTGAGCGTTTGGAAGAACTTGGCGTCGAGTTGCCGAAGGTGGTGGCTCCCGTAGCGGCGTACACGCCGGCCCTCGTTTTTGGAAATACGGTGCGCACATCTGGCCAGTTGCCAATCGCAGATGGGCAACTGGTGTGCCAGGGCCGCGTTGGGCCTAACCGAACCAGCCCGGTGGAAGCATACGAGGCCGCCCGCCTGTGTGCTTTGAACGCGCTAGCTGCCGCAGCTGAGGCTGCCGGCGGAGTGGACCGCATCAAGGGAGTGCTAAAGGTTACGGGTTTTGTGGCTTCCTCACGCGCCTTTCATGCTCAACCTGCCGTGATTAACGGGGCGTCAGAGTTGTACCAGGAGATTTTTGGCACCCAGCACGTGCGCTCCGCAGTGGGGGTAAACGCCCTCCCTCTGGACGCCTCCGTTGAGGTAGAAGTCGAGTTCGAACTCCAAGACTAGGCCAAAACCGGTAGCTAAATCCCGCTACCGGCCGCCGGTCAGCTACTTAGCTACGCCCTCTTGGACGGCGGTGGCAAACCACTTGGTGATTGACGTGGGGTGCGTGATTGCGGTGCCAACCACGGCCGCCCAAGCGCCGGCTTCCATTACCTGGCGAGCTTGATCGACGGTGTGGATGCGGCCTTCGCACAGCACGGGGTGGTTGGGGAATTCCGCAACGATGCGGCGGAGCACTTCAAAGTCGGGGCCGTCGGTCTTGGGGCGCTCGCCCGTGTAGCCCGAAAGCGTGGTAGAAAGAATGTCGCTGCCAGCCTCGGCGGCCATCACCGCGTCCGCAAAAGACCCGCAATCGGCCATCACCACGGCGCCCTCCTCGTGCAGGGCCGCCACGGTCTGGGCGTAAGTGAGGCCATCGGGACGGGGGCGGCGCGTGGCGTCAAGGGCAACTATGTCAGCTCCGGCCATCATGCACGCGCGCGCGTGGCGCAACGTGGGGGTGATGAACACGCCGTCGTGACCGTCCTTCCACAGGCCGATCACGGGCACATCCACCTGGCCACGAATCGCGGAAATGTCGGCCAGGCCCTGGCAGCGGATGGCAACTGCCCCGCCCTGTTGCGCGGCGAGCGCAATCTGCGCCATCGTTTCGGGGTGGCGCATCGGCTCGCCCGGGTATGCCTGCACCGAGACGACGAGGCCGCCTTTGATCTGCTGTAACAGGGCGTTTGCTCTATCGTTCATTTTCTACTCCTTCAAGTTTGGAAGCGGCCCAGGTGGTGGCGCCAAGTATGGGAGCGTCAGATCCGAGCGTGCCTTCAAGTATTTCGATTTCTTTAAGTATGGGCAGGGCGCCGGCCCGGAAGGCATCTTTTAGGGCAGACCACCAGATCTTACCCGACCTCGTAACGGAGCCCGAGAGCACTACGACCTGAGGGTCAACGCAGTTCGCAATGCCCGCTATTGCGTCGCCCAAACCGGCTCCAGAATCTGCCAGCACCTGCGTGGCCAGAGCTTCGCCCGCCTGCGCGCGCTGGGTGATTTCCCGCCCGCTTTCAGCCCGAGCCTCATTAGCGCTTTTGCGCGCATTGTAAAGGTCAACCTGGCCGGTGCCCGACGCCACGGACTCGATGTGTCCGCAAGCCCCGCACGAGCAGGGGAAGCCGGCGGCGAGTGGGTGGGGAACATGGCCGACGTGTCCGGCGGCAAAGTGCGCACCCATGCACAGCTTGCCGCCCGTAACAATAGCCCCGCCAATGCCGGTGCCTACCGCTACTGCCAACACGGATTCATATCCTTTACCCGCCCCGAACGTACATTCGCCAAGCGCGTGGGCGTGCACGTCGTTCAACGCGGCCACGGGCAATCCAAACTCATTTTCTACCAGCTGTGCCAGGGGCGTTCCCGCCCAGCCCTTAATCAAATCCGTTGCCGAAATGATAGCCCCGGTTGTCGTATTCACAACGCCAGCAGATGCAATGCCAATAGCCGCTGGGGCTTCGTTTTCACAGGCGAGGCACCGTCGAACTGATTCCAATACGGCCTCGACTACCGCGTTCGACCCTGCTTGGGCGGGGGTGGGAACCTCGGATTTGTTGCTAACGCGGGGGAGGGAGTCGCCTAGCTCAACGGTGGCTGACGCGATTTTGGTGCCGCCAATGTCGATGGCGATGAAATGCCGGGGGCTGGTTGCAACTGTTGAGGAGGTTGGTGCCACCGTTAGCTCCTTTGCGCGCGAAACTGTTTCCCTCAAATCCTAACAAATAAGACGTCTGATGAAAGGGGTGTTTATTGTGAAACTCGAATCGCACTGGTGGACGGGGGTTAATCTGGGGGAATGGCACTTACAGATCTGACTTTGACCGAGATGCGCTCGTTCCAACCCGACGTGCACATGCCTTCTGACTTCACCTCGTTTTGGGAAAACACACTGGCGCAAACCCGCCAGAAGATTACCCAAAACGGCCTGGTCTATTCGCTCACCGCGCTTGACACCCCGTATCAGCAGGTGGAGTTTTACGACCTCGAATTCCCCGGTTTCATGGGTGATCCGATCCGCGGGTGGCTATCCGGGCCCGCTGGTTTCATGCAACAAACCGATTTGCCAATCATGGTGCAGTACCACGGGTACGGAGGCGGGCGCGGCATCCCCGGCGCCTACCCGCACTGGCCGATGGCAGGCTACGTGCACCTGTCGATGGATACGCGCGGGCAAGGCGGAGATTTTGGAGGATACGCTGCCACGTCGGATCCGCACCCGGCCTCCTCGCACGCTCGCGGCTTCATGTCGAACGGGATCGAAAGCAAGGAGGACTACTATTTCCGCAGGCTGGTAACCGACGCCGTTATGGCTGTGGATACCGCTCTAGAACTTCCGTTTGTGGATAAGTCGCGAGTGTTTGTTACGGGCGCCTCCCAGGGCGGCTATCTGTCCATCGCGGCGGGGGCCCTCCACGATTGCGTGCGCGCCTCCATGCCCGATGTTGCGGGCTTTTGCTACCTGATGCGCGGAGTTGACCTCACGGATGACAATCCGTACCGCGAACTTGCACGTTTCTTTAACACCCACCCCACGCGCGTAGATCACTACGTGAAAGTGTTGAACTATTTTGACGGCGTGAACTTTGCACGCATCGCTCAGGCCCCGGCGCTATTCAGCCTGGGCATGATGGACGTGACGGTGCCGCCCTCAACCACATACGCCGCATACAACGTTTACAACGCTCCGGCTGAAATCGAGGTTTACCCCTACGCCGGCCACGATGGCGGCGGCCTGCATCACTTCCTCAAGCAGGCCGAATGGGTCGGCCAGTTCCTCTAGCGCATCGCTTGAAAGAGTGAAAGGGCCCGCTTACGTGCCGGTAGATATCGGAGGTAAGCGGGCCAGATGCTAGGAGACGCTAGTACCTGATCGCGTCGATCGGTTTTACCTTCACCGCGATGGCTGCGGGGATGATACCGGCGAGGGCACCCACACCCGCTGCGATGAGGACGCCCAGCAGCGCGGCGGTCATCGGGTAGGGGATGGATGAGACCGGGATCGGGAAGTCCAACCAGTCACTCGGCGCAAACCGGATGGTGAGGATCGAGAGCAAAACGCCCGTAAAGCCGGCGGCAGTAGTGGCTACCACGGATTCAAGGAATACGGAGAAGAATACGCGCCGAGCGGAGGCGCCCATCGCTCGCCTAATGCCGATCTCGCGGATACGCTGGCGAACCGTCACAATCGAAACGGTCAGTAGACCAAACGCGCCCAGCATGATCACAATGCCACCGATGATGGAGACGATGGTCGTAATGATCGCCCGCTGATCCTCGCCAACATCGGACTGTTCCCCAGACCAGTAGCTGTCCACCTGCCAGTCGGGTCCAAGCTGAGACTTCAGCGTGGCCAGCACAACCTCGTTCGCAACTTTTTCTTGCCCAACTGGAACCAGTGCGCGCAACTCGCCCGCCTCAAGATTTACCGGGCCGCTTTCCCCCGCACTAAGACGAGGTTGCGAACCAATCAGGCCGTCGTAGTGCATGAAAATCTCGTTTTGATCCCACCTCGTCTGAGTCTTAACAACACCCACCACGGTAAGGGTCAAACCCGGATCGCCCTCAACGATGATTCGCGGATAGTTCAGCGGATTGGGCCTGCCCATGTTGTCCCACAGCTTCTCGTTGATTACAACGGGATTCATCTGGAGCGTCGCGTCAGCGTCATTAATGAAGCGCCCCACCAGAAGCTGGCGCGCAAAAAACTTGAAATAAATCGGGTCAACGCCGCTTAGCTCCACCTGGTTATCAAAGCAGTCTTCCTTGTTGTAATCGCATTTAGACACCCACGAAGAGGTGCGCACGTTCGGTGATGTTTTCACCGAACGCGACCAGTTGGTGATCTTGAGATCCTCCATCGTTGCGCGGGCCGCTGCCCCGAACTTGCTTGTGCGCATACCCGTGGAATCTTCCACGAGGTCGGCGCTCTTGCCCAGCTGCGACTGGCTAGACCCACTGCCGTAACCCTCGGGGCCGTACGGGCCGGAGGGGCCAAACTTGGTTTCCGGATTGCCTTCGCCACCACTGGAAGGGCTGGCTTGGAAGGTGAGAATACCGGGCCGGTTGCCAGAGATGGTTTGGAAATACTCATCGGTTGCAATCGCCATCGAACCCAGTGCGAGCACGGTAGCCATAGCCCACACGGCCACGGCCACACCCGTTAGGGACAGAACAAACCGGCCCTTGTTGATCTTGATTTCGCCCCAGGCCTCAATGAGGGCGCTCAGAATCTTATTCACTGCGCCTCCACCTCTAAAGACCGAGTAGCTAAAGCATCGTGCACCTGTTCGTGACTGCGCTCAACCAGCACGCCCTCGGAAATCTGATAAATCTGCTTCGCGCGGGCCGCCACCTGCATGTCGTGCGAAATGATGATGAGGGCAGAGTTCATTTCTGCTGCCACTTTCTCCAGCAACTCCATCACCATGCTGCCGGTTTGCAGGTCAAGGGCGCCCGTGGGCTCATCCGCGAGGATCACTTTGGGCCGGCGCACGAGGGCGCGAGCAATCGCAACGCGCTGCTGCTCACCGCCCGACAGTTGGCTAGGCATCGCCTCCAGACGATCCCCCAGGCCCACAAGCTCAAGCATTTCTGCAGCCAAACTAGAGCGGCGAAACAGCGTTCTTGTAGAGGACGAATACAGTAGCGGCACCTCCACGTTCTCCAGTGCCGTGCGCGCGTTAAACAGGTTGAACTGTTGGAACACGAAACCAAACGAGCTGCCGCGCAGAGCCGCACGCTTACTTTCAGAGAGTTTAGCTACGTCCTCACCCGCAAAAATGTACGTGCCCGAATCGGGTAGATCCAACATGCCGATGATATTCAGTAGCGTTGATTTACCCGTTCCGGACTGGCCCACAATCGAAATGTGATCGCGTGCGGACACAGTTAGGTCAACCCCGCGCAAAATCGGGAGGGGATTGCCGTTTTGCAAAGTGACCGTTCTGGTTACGCCGGTAAGTTCTAACACGGTTTAACCGACTCCACCCGCATCCGTGTACTCCTGCGCCGGACCATTCTGATCGTTGTCCTGGCGGGGAACGAACTCCAAAATCTCCTGGCCTTCGGTCAAGCCCTCTTTGATTTCAATGAGGTAACCATCCGAAATGCCGAGTTTAACCTCAACCTTTTCCGGCTTTTGCGTGATGTCGTCCGTGGGGAGGTAGACCATGCCCCGCTGGTAGCGGCCCTCCACAGCCGTGACGGGCACGACGAGAGCATTCTTAGCCTCGCCACCGTGGATGATTAGCTTGGCTTTCACACCGTCAAACACGAGCTCGGAATCAGGAATGTCGCAACGCAGCTGAGGGCCGGAATTGCTTTGCCCTTCGCCCTCTTTTTGTACCGGGGAGCCGGTCACGGTCTTTAGGCCCGTGCACTTAAACGGTGCGGGACCGCCGGTAACCGCCAGTTCGGCTTCCTCGGGAACGCCCTGCAGTGAATACAACTGATCGGGTGTAACGGGAACTTCCGCGTGGAACGTGTCGGGCACGATCGTGGCAACGGGGGTGCCCACGTCAACCTGCTGGTCGATGAGAGCGTCCAAAGAAACCGTGCCGGGTGAAGCCGCAACCACGTTGTGGTAAGTCTCAACCGCAGGGGCAGGAGGCGCCACTTCACCATCCGGGCCAGGATCGGGAGTTTCTGGAACCTCCTTGTGCATGATCTGCATGATGCGATCACCCGCGTTCACCTTCGCGCCGTCCTCCACGAACAGCCACACCACGGTGCCCTGCGCGGTTGCCTTCACCGTTTCCGACTTGTTGCGCACAACCGACGCGTCGAGCGTAACCTCGTGCGAAATATCAGAGCGCGTCACCTGCGTTGTGGGGAACGTGAAATCTCCATCTCCCACCAAATCGGGCCCTTTTTGTTGATTGGGAAAGAACGCGAACTTAACTAGCGCGATGGCGATAACCACCCAGATCAGCAATCGCAGGATCTGCATTATGAGAGTTCTAGTGGGGTGTGCGTTCATAGGGCGCCCTCTTTGGCTCGCATCCGGCAAATTGTTTAAAAGCATAATACTTTGTGGAATGCCGAAATTTTTAATTCCGAGTTTATAAAGCCCTACGCGCCTGTAGCGCCGCCCTCATTTATCGGTTCAGGAAAGAACGCGAAGGGTACGAAACTGAACCACACGCCCGCAGTTTCGCGCTCCCACAGCATGCCGATTCCGTTGTCGAGGGCAACGATGCTCTGGTAGCCGTGGTGGCGCGGGTTGATCGCCAGCTTGACCCAGTTTGGTTTCGCGCCTGGGCGCATCAGGCTGTGCGCGTCGGTTCGATACAGCGTTCCGCAGCCACGGTAGGGCAACATTCGCGAGGCGTTAGCGAAATACACGAAGGCACCTTGGGCCACTGCTGCCGGTTGGCAGAAAATCTCCGAAATCTGCGTTTCTTCCGTGACTTCGCCCCAAGTGAGTCCCCCATCTTTTGACACTGCGCGCTGAACGAACGGACGCTGCGATCGCGAAAACATCACCACGTTGCCATCGGGCAGTTCAACCACCGCAGATTCAGACATCGTTGCCGCCGGGTTAGTGAAGCGGCACGGATCCACCCGTTCGCCATCAATCGTGCGCGAGTCATTGGGGGAGCCTGAGCGCCGCCACGTCTGGCCGTCATCATCAGAGTAGATCACGGCGGCCGAGAACTGCGAGGCTCCCTCGTTCGAAAAATACACCGGCACCAGTAGACGGCCCGCGTTTTCGCCGTGGCGAAGGCGGATTCCCGCGCCCGGGCCGATGCCCAGGAACGTCATCCACTCATCTTTAACGTCGCTAGTTATAAGGCGAGGAGGAGACCAGGTTTCACCTCGATCCGTAGACGTCACGATAGCGATGTGTCCCGTTGGGATCACCGTTAGTGGGCCTGCCCCCAGAATCTGCGGGCCAGCCTGGGCCACAAACTCGGTGAGCTCACCGCCGCGTGTCACCACCGGCGTTGGTTGCTGTGGCCAGCCTCCAGGCACTAAAAACTCCTGCCCGTCCGGTGAGGTCAACACCAGGTCATCGCCGTCATGGCCGTGTCCCGGCGCCGAATTCAGTAGGCCAATCCCCGCTGGGTACAAGTCAAACAGCAGGTGGATACGCCCCTGCGCGTCCTCCACGCACGCCGGGTCGGTGACCGAAATCGGGTTGTCCAGGCGTGACAGGTAGCCGGCAATCGCACGGGGAGCAGACCACGTGGCTCCCTCATCGTCAGAAAAAGACGCCACAATCTCGGTTACGTTCGGAGAATCATTTGGCAGGCCGTGGCGCGCATCCGCGAACGCTACTAAGCGCCCACTACGGTGGCGCAAAAGACTGGGAATCCGGTGAAAAATGCCGTCCGGGAAGCGGTCAAACACGGGGGTTTGGGCCACCGGCGCACGCCCGCTTAGCGCTGCAATCTGCTGGTCGTTTAGCGCCGGGTAGATGCCCCCGCGCCCCACCTCGCCCATCAAGCGTTCGCCGTGCAACGACTGCCCGATCACGAAGCGATCAAGGCGCGGCGCAGACCCGGGAGCATGGCCCGTCAGCCAACCGTCTACAAACACCTCGATAGCGCCGCCGCCAAACGCTACTACGAGGTTGTGCCAGCGCCCATCAGACCAAGCGCCAGCGCACTCAATCCGCGTATCTGCCGCAGGTAGCTCCACCCTTATTCCGGCCTCGTCAATGCAGGCGGCAAGCGCGGGTTTTCCTTGGTTTTGGGCGGCAAATACCGTGCCGTACTGGCCCTCGCCACGCACCCGGAAGCGGGCGTGCACCGCCCATTCGCGCAGGTTATCAATGCGCGCGGCGTCGCGGGCATTAAGCTCCATGGCCGCAAACTCAACCAACGCGTCCGGCAGGGGGCTACCTTGCCTCACCGCGCGCGCAATGTCCTCGTACGCGGTTCCGGTTACCGTTACCGAAGTATCTGCACCTACCGGGTCGCTAACGGTCACCGGAGCAGACCACACCTCGTATCCGTCCAAGAAAATGCGCGTCGGCCCACCCGGAAAAAGCGCGACCGTGTGTTCGCCTCGCAGGCGCGTATCCTCCATCGCGTAGTGAAAACGGCCCGGCTTATCACCAGAGAACACCAGGCAATCGCCATCCACGGCGAGTCTCCAGTCCGGTCCGCTCATAACCGTGGCCGTGCCGCCAACCCACCTCGAAAACCAAACGCTAGCGGGTGTCATCATCACCATCCTCAAATAAACGTGGCGCTACCCCAAACGGAGCGCGCCACAATGAAACGGTTCTGCCTGCCTTAAATCAGCCAAGTTTAAGAATGTCTGCAAGCGGCTCGTAATGGGCGTAAACAGCAGCGCGATACGCATCGGCATCACCAGCCTGCGCGGTTTCCAGCATGAGGGCGTGAGCTTTCGCGGTGCGCACCAGATCCGGCTTAATCGTTTCCTCCATGTCCGGAATGAATGACTGATGCACCATCCACATCGCCGCAACCAGCTGATTCAGCAGGCTGTTATCCAAATAGGAGGACAGCCCGTTGTGGAAAGCAATGTCTTCCTCCAGGTAGGTCTGCCCGGCCTCGGCCTTCTTAATCATGACCTCAACCAGTTCTTCTAGCTCCGGATTGGAAGTTCCCTTCAGTTCCCGTGCCAGGCTGTCGCTCATTCCCAGATCAATGTATCTGCGGATAGCCACCACGTGTCGCAAGGATTCCGATCCTTCAAAATGATCGAGGGCGTAGCGCAGAACCAGGGTTTCAACCATCGGTTGAAGCGACATTTCCCCCACGAAGGAGCCGCGTCCCTGCTGGACTCGCACGATGTCGAGGGCCTCGAGCTTACGAATGGCTTCGCGCACGGATGAGCGGGAAACGCCAAGGTCTTCACACAGCTGAATTTCCGTGGGGAGTGGATCGCCAGGCTTTAGCTGGTGGTCAAGTATGTAGGCTTTTACCGCGTCCATAGTGGCTTTGGACCTGTGAACAGACGCGATTCGGCCAGAGTCTGAGCTCTTCGGCAGGTTTTTAGAAGTGCTTTCCAAAAACGCTTGCATTAGGTTGTCTGTCATCATACGATTATCCTAACTGATACTTAGCAACGATGCTTATTGTTTCAGAAGTGAAGCGAATCCGTTTCATTCCCATCTCAACGGAGAGGAAAAGTTATGAGTTCTTCGAAACGCTGGGCCAAAGTAGCCGCAGTTGCAGCAGCTGCGGCACTTGCACTCTCGGCATGTGGCGGAGGGGCAGACAAAGGCACCACAGATTCCACAGGAGCGGCCGGTGATGGTGCACCCACCGGCACCCTGAACCTGGGTGTAGCGTACGAAACCACCAACTACGATCCTTCTACCACGTCCTCGGCCCTCGCAATGGGTTCGAACTGGCACGTGATGGAAGGCTTGTACGAGTTCAACATGGCAACCTACGAGGTCTACCCGGCACTTGCTGATGGGGAGCTAAAGCAGGTTTCCGACACCGAATATGAGGCTACGCTCCGCGCGGACGCCAAGTTCTCCGACGGCACCCCCGTGACCACAAAGGACTACCTCGAGTCCTGGGCACGCACCACGGACGCGACCTCCATCTACCAGCAGTTCTTCGCAATGGTGGACTCGGTAGAGGCCAAGGACGATTCCACCCTCGTGTTCAAGCTGAAGTACCCGTTCGCTAACCTGGCGCAGCGCCTCGTGAACGTTAAGGTAGTTCCCGCCTCGTCCACGCAGGAAGAGATGACCGCATTCCCCGTTGGGACTGGCCCGTACAAGTACGAATCCATCACCGACACCGCCATTGAAGCCGTGCCGAACGAGTTCTACAACGGCTCCAAGCCCGCAACGGTAGAGAAGATGCACTGGGACATCCTCAAGGATGACTCCGCTCGCCTCTCCGCAGCACTGGGCGGCACCATCGACATCATGGAAACCGTTCCCTCCGCGCTGAAGTCGCAGGTTGAGGGCGCCGGCTGGACCATCCAGGAAACCCCGGGCTACAACAACGCGTTCCTCATGTTCAACACCTCGAAGGCTCCCTTCGACAAGCCGGAGGTGCGCCGGGCATTCCACCAGGCCATCGACCGTCAGAAGCTGGTTGAGCAGGGTCTTGCAGGTGACGCGGTAGCGTCCACCTCGTTCCTGCCTGAAGTTAACCCGGCATACAAGAAGGCCGCCACGCAGTTCGACTTCGACACTGAAGCCGCGAAGGCAGCATTCGCAGACGCTGGCCTCACCGAAATCACGCTGATCACCACCGACCACGCGTGGATCGCAAACCTCATCCCGCAAGTTAAGCAGGATCTTGAGGCCGCCGGCCTGAAGGTAAACGTACAGTCCATGGCATCCTCGGATCTGTACGCAAACTACGCGGACGTTGATGCGGCAACCTACGACGTAGCAATGGCACCTGGTGACCCGTCGGTATTTGGCCAGGATCCAGGCATCATCATCGACTGGTGGTACGGCGACAACGTCTGGACCCAGAAGCGCACCTTCTGGCAGACCTCGGATCCGGAGAACTACAAGAAGCTCCGCGACCTCGTTGCCGAAGCCTCGCAGCTTGAAGGCGATGCGGCAAAGGCCAAGTGGGGCGAAGCTCAGGATCTAATCGCTGAGAACGCACCCCTATTCCCGCTCTTCCACCGCACCATGATCACCGGTGTGAACGAGAACAGGGTCTCTGGCTTCAAGGGCATCGGCACCACCGGCCTTGAAGCACTTGGCGTAACCGTCAAGTAGCACGCAACTAGGCAAGTGAGGAAGGGGCGGGATCACGTCCCGCCCCTTCCTCCTTCCCAAAATCAGTAAATCCCATCAAAATCTGCGTCAGTTCTTAGCGAAGATAGAACAGGAAATGGGTTGTGAACAATCTTCTTAGACTTCTCGGTCGGCGCCTCGTCGCCCTCCCGATCATGGTGATTGGAGTGACCTTACTGGTCTTCTTCATCATGTATCTGTCGCCAATTGACCCGGCCTACTCGGCCCTTGGCGAATTCGCCACACCTGAGGCACTAGAAAAATACCGGATGGACAACGGTCTAAACGATCCGTTCTTGGTTCAATACGTCAACTACCTGGCCGGCATGATCCAAGGTGACCTTGGCTCCTACGGTGTGGGAAGTGCAAACCGCGTCTCTGACCTCGTGGGCACCGCCCTACCAATCACGTTGCAACTAACGTTCTTCGGCCTCATCATCGCGGTTATTTTCGCATTCCCGCTCGGCATCATCGCAGCTATCTACCGCGATCAGTGGCCAGACCAGGTAATCCGCGTTCTGTCAGTAATCTTCCTGGGAACCCCTTCCTTCTGGCTAGCCAGCCTCCTCGTGCTCGGCTTCGTTGGAACCTCCCTGCCCGTGTCGGGCGCCCTGCCCTCAATGACCGGCGACTTCTCCGGCTGGTTCATGCGCATGCTGCTACCCGCCCTTGCCCTCGCAACCCCGGTTGTTGGCCAAATGACGCGCGTGGTGAGGACGTCGATGGTTGAAGAACTCGACTCCGACTACGTTCGCACCGCCCTTGGCGCCGGCATCCCCCGCGCTGTCGTTATCTCTCGTAACGTTCTGCGCAACGCGCTCATCACCCCGGTAACCGTGCTGGGCCTACGCGTTGGCTACCTGATCGGTGGCGCAGTAGTTATCGAAATCATCTTCAACCTGCAGGGTATGGGACGCGTACTCGTCACCGGTATCCAAGCGAACTACGTGACCTTGGTGCAAGGCGGTGTGCTCGTTGTGGCAATCGCGTTCATCATCGTCAACATCATCGTCGACTTGCTCTACCTGCTAATCAACCCGCGCATAAGGTCGGTGTAAACAGCGATGACTTCAAAAAAGAAGAAGCTCGAAAAAGTAACCCAGCCGGGCGTGAAATTCACGCGTTTCAAGAACATGTCGATCGGCTCGCGCATCTCCGTGTTCGTGCTCGCGTTCGTCGTTCTCCTCTCGCTACTCGCGCCCCTCATCGCGCCTTACAGTCCGTCCCAAACGTTCGCCAACTGGGTTGCACCCAGCGGTGAGCACCTGTTCGGAACCGACCACGTGGGCCGCGACATCCTCTCCCGCCTCCTGTACGGTGGCCGCTACTCGATCACCATCGGCCTGTTCGCCGCCCTCGGTGCCCTCCTCGTCGGATCAATCATCGGCGCGATCGCCGCGGTCTCACGCAAGTGGGTAAACGAAGTGATCATGCGCATCATGGACGTCATCATGGCGGTTCCCGGCATCGCCATGGCTGCCGTCATGGTTCTCGTGTTCAGTAAACGCCTTGACGCAGACAACGTAGTTGGCATCGTCGCCGTTATCATCATCGCAATCGCCTTCGTTTACACGCCGCAAATCGCACGCATCGTCCGCGCAAACGTAATGAGCGCCTACGGCGAAGACTACGTGCGCGCAGTCATCGTTTCGGGCGCGCGGGCGCCGTGGATCGTGACCAAGCACGTCGTGCGCAACACTGCGGCACCAGTCCTCGTGTTCGCAACCGTCCTCGTCGCGGACGCGATCATCCTCGAAGCCTCCCTTACCTTTATCGGTTCAGGTCTGCAACCAACCATGGTTCCCACCTGGGGTAACGTGCTGTCTGAAGCCTCCTCGTCCGGTTCAATCCTGGCGGGCATGTGGTGGACCGCGACGTTCCCCGGCATCATGATCATGCTGACCGTCCTGTGCCTCAACATCTTGTCTGAAGGCATCACGGATGCGATGGTGGCCGCGCCCGCATCCAACCAGAAGGTGCAGGCGGTTTCGGGCGAGCGCAAGGAAGACCGCCTGCTACTTGACCCGCGCCTGGCGTACGCGGAACAGGCCGAATCTCTCCAGCAGCGCATCAACCAGCTGGCCGCCTGCGAACGCGAACGCACCGACCGTTTCGCCCCCGTAGAGACCGGCAAGGTACTGCTCGAAGTTAAGAACCTGTCGATCAAGTTCCCCCGCCATGGCGACGTGAACGTTGTGGACGGCGTTTCGTTCTCGGTTCGCGAGAACGAAACGATGGGTCTCGTAGGCGAATCAGGATGCGGCAAGTCGATCACCGCGCTCACCATCATGGGGCTGATTGACCCGAAGGCGCAGATCACCGGCGAAATCCTCTACCAGGGTCGGGACCTGTTGAAGATGGCGCCCAAGGAGCGCCAGAAGCTCCTCGGTCACGAGCTGGCAATGATCTACCAGGACGCCCTTTCTTCGCTCAACCCCGCAATGCTGATTCGCTCCCAAATGAAGCAGCTGACCAGGCGTGGCGGCACCCGCACCGCAGAAGAGCTCCTCGAACTCGTTGGTCTGGATCCGAAGCGCACGCTCGAGTCCTACCCGCACGAACTCTCCGGTGGGCAGCGCCAGCGCGTCCTCATCGCAATGGCCCTCACCCGCGACCCGAAGCTCATCATCGCAGACGAGCCCACCACGGCACTCGACGTAACCGTTCAGCGCCAAGTGATCGACCTGCTGAACGAGCTGCGTGAAAAGCTGGGCTTCGCCATGGTGTTCGTCTCGCACGACCTCGCCCTGGTGGCCGAAGTCGCCCACAAGATCACCGTCATGTACGCCGGTCAGGTGGTGGAGCAAGCAACCACCTCGGAACTGCTTACCAACCCGGTACATGAGTACACGCGCGGCTTGCTCGGCTCCGTGCTTTCGATCGAAGCCGGATCGGGACGCCTCCACCAGGTTCCCGGCACCGTGCCTTCACCTCGGGACTTCCCCGACGGAGACCGTTTCGCGCCCCGCTCGTCGCACCCGGACGTCGGTTTGCACACCAAGCCGATCATCATGAGTATTCCAGGCGTGAGCCACAGGTACGCAGCCGAGCCAGACAGCGCTTGGATCGAGGCCGGCTATGAGCCGCCAAAACAGCCAGGCAAGTCTGTTGAAACCGAGTTGAATGGGGAGGTCAAATAATGGCGCGCAAAGCTTCAATGCCAGAACTCGCCCCTTATGATGGGCCAATCATTGAACTACAGGACGTCAACGTGACGTTTAAAACCCGAACCGGCTCGGTTTTCAACCCCAACAAGGTCAGCGCCGTGCGGGGCGTCAGTATGAAACTGATGCCCGGCAAGGTCCTCGGCCTCGTGGGTGAATCCGGTTCCGGAAAGTCCACCACCGCCAACGTGATGTGTGGCCTGCAGTCCGCCACAACCGGCAAGGTGTTCTTCCGGGGTGAAGAAGTCACCAAACGGTCGGCCGCAGACAGGCGAAAAATCGGACGCGTGGTATCCGTAGTGTTCCAGGATCCCGCAACCGCATTGAACGCACGCATGGCTGTGCGCGACCAGCTGATGGACCCGCTTCGCGTCCACAAAATCGGCAGTGAAGCTGACCGAGAAGCGCGGGTGGAGGAGCTCATCGAAATGGTGGGCCTGCCCCACTCGGCTCTCGATGCGCTCCCCGGACAGCTATCCGGCGGCCAGCGTCAACGCGTCGCTATTGCGCGCGCTCTCTCGCTCAACCCGGACGCGATAATCGCAGACGAACCCACCTCGGCCCTCGACGTGTCGGTGCGCGCCCAGATTTTGAACTTGCTTATGGATTTGAAGAACGAACTTGGCCTCGCAATGGTCTTCATCTCCCACGACATCCAAACTGTCCGCTACATTTCCGACACTATTGCGGTGATGAACTCGGGCAAGGTCGTGGAACAGGGACCAGCTAAGCAGCTGCTCGAAAATCCACAGCACCCATACACAAAGACTCTTCTCGGTGCGGCACCATCCCTGCTACACCCGGATCTTGGAACCAGTAAGGCTTGAGGAAGATAATGAAATTCCACGGAATTATTCCCCCCGTTGTAACCCCGCTTACCGACGATCATGAACTTGACGTCGCCTCTTACGAGCGGTCCTTGAATCGCATGATTGAGGCCGGTGTTGACGGCTTGTTCGTACTGGGATCGTCCTCCGAAGTCGTGTTCTGCACCGATGAGCGCAGGCGGCAGATTGTCGAGACTGCAATGCGCGTGGCCGATGGCCGCGTTCCCGTGTTGGTTGGAGTTATCGATACCTCTACCCCGCGTGTCCTCGAACACGTGCGCGTTGCGGAAGAACTGGGAGCCGACGCCATCGTTGCGACCGCCCCGTTCTACGCCATCGTGGGGCAAAAAGAGGTAGAGCGCCACTTCCGCCTCATTCACGAGGCTACCGATCTGCCCATCTTTGCCTATGACCTGCCCCAGTGCGTCCACATAAAGTTGCAGGGCGACATGCTGGTGCGACTTGGAGTTGATGGAGTGCTGGCGGGCGTGAAGGACTCCTCGGGCGACGACGTGAGTTTCCGCTACCTAACGATGGCTAACGATCTTGCAGGCCACCCGCTCCAGGTATTTACCGGGCATGAGGTTGTCGTTGACGGCGCCTACCTGTCTGGTGCGGACGGCTCCGTTCCCGGCCTCGCTAACGTTAATCCAGATCTGTACGTGGAGCAGTGGAAGGCATACCAGGCTGGTGATTGGGATCGCGTGCGCGAACTCCAAACCCAGGCTGCGCGCCTCATGCGTATCACTTCGGTGACGCGCGGCGAGTTCGGCTTTGCTGCTGGTGTAGGCGCGTTCAAGACTGCTCTGAACCTGATGGGCGTCTTTGACTCTGCGCAGATGCCAGAACCTGTGCTGCCTCTGGAGGGCGAGAACCGGGTGGCAATCGCCCAGGTTCTCAAGCAGGAAAGCTTGCTGTAAAACTACGGCAAGGCTTGCTGTGACCCCGTTCGGGTCCAAGCCCAGCGCTTCGGACCCGAACAAGAAACATGGGGGCGGCCCGAGTTTAACTCGGGCCGCCCCCATGTCATCCCATCAACACAATGCAAGGTTTTCAGTCTCGAGGAGTCCAATCTGAAAACAGCTCCTCACCGATCTTCCCGGTGATTAATTAAAACGTAGGTCCCTTTTCTGGGTAGGGCTTAAAACTAACCTGGAAAATTCTTGGGAAAAATTTTGGTGGACCACTTTCGTGGCCCACCAAAATCAGTATTCAGCTACGTAGTGCTGTTACATGCTTCGACGCACGATGTCGAGCGTACGGATGTTGAACATTGCAAAACGTACCAGCTGGTAGGGAATGAAGTTGCGCTTGAACGTCGTGTACTTGGTTGGAAGCGGTGCGCGCGCAAGACGTGCAGCCGTTCGCGGGTCAAGTTCTTCGACAGTCTTCTTTGCTTCCGCAGTTTTTTCTGACATGTTGATCACTCCGGCAGTAGGTTCCAGCCCGGAAGAGCCTTCGCCTTATAGATGAACAGGTAGTGGTACAGGATCTTGATCCAGTGGCCGAATAGGCCGAGCTCACCCTGCGTGAGAGTGGGGTGACGGCCCGTTTCGGGGTACACGGTGTTATCTGGAACAACCGGGTACATGACCATTGCGGCTGCGGAGCCGGACAGCATGTTACGACCGGTCGAGGCGTCACAAATCGCGCCGAGGTCACCCAGTGATGCCTCACGAAGAGGAGCATTCGGATCCTTCAGACGATCGAGGATCGACTCGGCAACCTTAGCGGCCATCGTGCCCGAAGGCTGACCGGTGCGCGGAGGCGCCGGAGCGATCATGGTGCCATTCGGGGTCTTGGTCGGCTCAGAAATTGCGTGCGGCGGAGCAAACGCAATACCAACGGCAAACATGTTGCCGTAGGTCGGGTTCTGGTAGGTGCGCGGCCAGTCCTTTGCCCGCCACTCCTCGTAAGACTTTGGCGTGTAGTCCGCGTCAACCTTCATGAAGCCCGCCGGGTTAAAGACAACGTCCGAAATGTCGTTGCCCTCCCGGTCGAATGCCTTCATCGGAATGCCGGTGAACGGAGGCAAAAGCATAGCGAAATCGTAATCGAGATCGTGTTCTTCACCGTCAGCGTTCTCGTAGGTTAGCTTGTTGGCCTCGATGTTCTTTACCGCAACCTGGGCGATAGCCTTAACGCCGCGCTCGCGGAAGATGGACTCGGTCCACAGCTGTGAGGTGGTGTAGTAGCCGTCCTGCTTGAAGGTCATACCGCCAACGCCAAGGTCACCCAGCTTGGGCTCGTTCGTGATGTAAACGATCTCTGCCTTGTCGCGCACGCCGTGCTGACGAAGTTCGAAGTCGGTGTTGAAGGTGTACTCGAATGCTGCGCCCTGGCAGGTGCAGTTACCGGCGCCAGTGCCGATAACGAAGCGGAGGCGCTCGCCATTCTTCATGCGGTTTACTGCGCGAAGGAACTCTTCGCCACAAACCTCAGCATGTGCGTCGGTGCACACGGACTGGGTGTAGCCGCCGTCGGGGCCAAGACCCGGGGTTGCAGCGAAGTTCAGCTTCGGGCCGGTTGCGTTAATCAAGTAGTCAAACTCAACGCAATCCGTCTGGCCCTTGTGAGCCGGATCAGTGTATTCGAACTCTACCTGCGAACGCGGGTTATCTTCCGTGCCTTCCGGGTAGATGTTTTGCGCGGCCGCCTGGCGGAAATCGATGCCGTACTTTTCGTAAAGTGGGCGAAGTTCGAAGACCACCTTTTCACGAGGCATTGAGCCCGTGCCAACCCAAATGTTAGATGGAATCCAGTTCCAGGTTGGTTTTGGCGAGATGACCACGACCTGATGTTCTGTGTTCTTTAGCTCTCTTGCGAGGATCATCGCGGCCGTGTGACCAGCGATGCCTGCACCAAGAACGACAATTTGAGCCACGGTGTTTCCAATCGTCGGAATTGAAATATGACAACAATGAATTAAGCTCGTCTGGCACAACATTGTGCTCTTAACTCACTACGCTGTGCTGGTTGAGCTACAGCTTCAATGCTAACAGGGCACCCGCATGTTAGCCACATCACAGAGTCGAAAAACCGCCTAGAATATGCGACTTCATATACGACAGTTGTGAAACGTGTGGCGAAGATCTCAAAAAGCTGTGACTGTGGGGCATGTTTTGGCTACCCTAAATCGCGGCAAATCCTTCAGAAAACAAGACGGAGGGCGCGAGCCGAAGCTCGCGCCCTCCCAAATCTGCGCCCGATTAAAGCGTTGCGATAATGTTTTCTACCGAAGCCTTAGCGTCTCCAAACAGCATCTTCGTGTTCTCCTTGAAGAACAGCGGGTTCTGCACGCCTGCATAGCCGGTGGCCATGGAGCGCTTAAACACGATCACGTCGCGGGCGTTCCACACTTTCAAAACCGGCATGCCGGCAATCGGGGAGCCCGGCTGCTCCGCTGCGGGGTTCACCGTGTCGTTGGCACCGATGACGAGGACGACGTCAACGTCACCGAAGTCGTCATTCACCTCATCCAGTTCCTTAACGATGTCGTAGGGAACCTTTGCTTCGGCCAGCAAAACGTTCATATGGCCAGGAAGGCGGCCGGCAACCGGGTGGATGCCAAACTCGACCTCAACGCCCGCCTCCCGAAGCTTACGAGTCAGGTCGGCAACGGGGTACTGTGCTTGCGCGACCGCCATGCCGTAGCCCGGCGTGATCATCACGCGCTTGGCATCCTTGAGCAGCTCGGCAACCTCGGAGGCCTGAATCTCTTGATGAGTGCCGTGCTCCTCTTCCCCGGAAGTCACGGCGCCATCCGAGCCAAATCCGCCCAAAATCACCGAAATGAACGAGCGGTTCATAGCCTTACTCATGATGTAAGACAGGAACGCGCCGGAAGAACCAACGAGGGCGCCGGTCATAATCAGCAGGTCGTTATTCAACATGAAGCCCGCAGCGGCGGCAGCCCAACCGGAGTACGAGTTCAGCATCGACACAACCACCGGCATGTCACCGCCGCCGATAGCGGCCACGAGGTGCAAGCCAAACGCTAAAGCGATCAGCGTCATCGCGATCAGCATTACAGTTCCGAGCGGGGTAACTCCGCCCTGGCGAATGAATACCACCATGATGATCAGGGTTACTACGAGGGCCGTCAGGTTAATCCAGTTGCGGCCAGGCAGCGTGAGTGGCGCACCCTTAATCTTGGCGGACAGCTTCAGGTAGGCGATGATCGATCCCGTGAACGTGACCGCACCAATGAATACGCCCAGGTAAACCTCACCGAGGTGGAAGCCGCCGAGCATTTCCGCCTGCGCGTCGGGTGCCAAGTACGAGTTGTAACCAACCAGTACAGCGGCAAGGCCAACAAAGGAATGCAGTAGCGCGATGAGCTGCGGCATGCCGGTCATCTCTACGTTGCGCGCCTTCCAAATTCCGATCATCGCGCCAATTAGCATGGCCGCCGCGATTAATAGTGCGGTTACGGCAACGCCG
Organism: Gleimia europaea ACS-120-V-Col10b; assembly: GCF_000411155.1. Lineage (GTDB taxonomy): Bacteria > Actinomycetota > Actinomycetes > Actinomycetales > Actinomycetaceae > Gleimia > Gleimia europaea_B. Next base: position 1,132,237 of record NZ_KE150266.1, on the reverse strand, counting down.
CGATCTGGGTTGGAAGATAGTGCCAGCGCAATCGTGGCAATGAGGGCGATAGTCATACCAATGATGCCCGCATTGTTTCCCTTTTGCGCGGTTTCGTGCTTGGAGAGCCCAGCGAGGGCGCGGATGAACAGCAGTGCCGCGATGATGTATGCCAGCGATACGAACGTTTCGATGCCCGAGGCGGTGGCAGTTGCAGCGGGAACTGCGGGAAGCAGGGTGCTCGCTTGAATGAGAGAAGTAAACATCTATATCAGTCCTTCTTGAACATGGCGAGCATGCGGTGCGTAACTGTGAAGCCGCCAAAAATGTTGATGGAAGCTACGACGATCGCAATGAACGACAGAGTTGAAACTAGGAGGTTGCCAGAGCCAACCTGCAAGATAGCGCCCACGAGGATGATGCCGGAAATCGCGTTCGTTACCGACATGAGGGGCGTGTGTAGCGAGTGGGTGACCGAGGTGATCACGTAGAACCCGAGGATAATGGCTAGAGCGAGCACCATGTAGTGACCGAGCACGGGCGCGGGTGAAACCCACACCAGGGCGAGGCCAAGAACTGCGGCAACTGCGGTCCAGATGAACCGGTTGCGCTTCTTCGCGGCCTCCTTCCGGGCTTCTTCAGCCGCGCGGGCGGCTTCAGCTGCCGGGTCGGGCTTCGTAGCAGCGGCCGTGGGGGCGGCCGACACCTTTACTGGCGGAGGCGGCCACATCACATCGCGTAGATGCGTAATGGTAATGCCGCGCACAATCTCGTCCTCGAAGTCGAAAACGATGTGCCCGTCCTTTTCCGGCGTCATTAACTTCAAAAGGTTCACGATGTTCTGGCCGTAAAGCTGCGATGACTGGGCGGGGAGCCTGCCCGCAAGATCCGTGATGCCCAGAATGATCACGCCGTTTTCGGTGACAACGCGCTCGCCGGGAACCGTGAGTTCGCAGTTACCGCCATTCGCGGCGGCCATATCGACAATGACGGAGCCGGGCTTCATGCCGGCAACAGCCTCCGCAGTGAGCAGAAGCGGCGACTTTCGGCCCGGCACGTTTGCCGTGGTGATGACAATATCGGAGGCTGCGGCCTGCTCGGTGTATAGCGTCAGTGCAGCGTTGCGCTGTGCGTCGGTCATTTCCTTGGCGTAGCCGTCGGAGGAAACCTCGCTGGCTGCGGGAATGGCAACGAAGTTCGCGCCCATGGACTCAACTTGCTCACCAACCTCGGGGCGAACGTCCGTGGCGTAAACCTGCGCGCCCATCGAGTTCGCGGTGCCGATTGCGGCCAGACCGGCAACGCCAGCGCCAATCACGTAAACGCGGGCGGGTGGCATCTTGCCGGCAGCCGTGACCTGGCCGGTAAATAGGCGGCCGTACTCGGCAGCCGCTTCGATGATGGCACGGTAGCCGGCAACGTTAGCCATTGACGAGAGCACGTCCATGGATTGTGCTCGCGAGATGCGCGGAACGGTATCCATCGCGAGAGCGGTGATGCCCCTCGAAGAGAGTGCTTCGATGAGCTCCGGGTTGCGTGCGGGCGCCAGGCGCGCGATGAGGGTGGCACCCTCGTGCATCATGTCTAGCTGTTCCGTGGTGGGCGCGTCGAGCGTTAGCACAATGTCAGAATCCCAAACGGTTTCTGGCGTGGTGATGCGCGCACCGGCCTCTTCATACTGCGCATCCGGGTAGCTCGCTGGCTCTCCTGCGCGTTCTTCGAGGGCAACTTCGTAGCCCAGTGCTATAAGTTTTTTGACCGTATCGGGAGTGGCGGCCACAAGTGCCTGCCCGTCCCGTTCTTTTGGAACCCCTATGCGCAAAACTGCTCCTTTGTCTTCGAGGTTAACGCGACTTTACTTGTTCTTTAGTTCAAGAAGCCGCAACTACATACGAGAATAGCGGGAAGGCAAGATGATGCAAACGTCGCGTTGGGATTTCCCATAATCCAAAATGGCGTGCTAAAAACGTGTGATTTACGCGACTTTTCGCCCGGTTTTCCCCACGTGGTAGGTTGTGCGTTGTAATCGAAGGAGGACGTGTGAGCGCTTACGACCCGTGGGATGAGAACGCGCCGGCTAACGCGTTTGAGCGCGCGGGCAGTGAGTACCAGGATTATCGTCCTTCATACCCGCCGGAGTCGGTGAGGGCAGCGTTGGGCGCGGAAGACGCGCGAGGCTTGCGGGTTGTGGACGTGGGCGCGGGGACGGGTAAGTTTTCGTATCGAGCGGTGGAGGCCGGGGCGCGCGTGTGGGCGGTGGAGCCCGCACAGGCAATGAGGCGTCAGCTGGCCGTTATACAGAAGAAATACCCGGATGATCTGCAGGTGGTTGCGACCACGGCAGAGGCTACGGACTTGCCTTCGGGGTTTGCTGATGCGGTGGTGTTTGCGCAGAGCTGGCATTGGGTTGAGCCTGGCGCGGCACTGTCTGAGGCCGCGCGGATTCTGCGTCCGGGCGGACACGTTGCGATTGTGTTTAACCAGATGGATGTAGCGATTCCCTGGGTGCATCGCCTCACGCGAATCATGCGTTCGGGAGATGTTCACACTCCGTCGCGGCCCCCACTACTTAGCTCAGATTGGACCGTACCCTCGTTGCATAAAACCGATTTTGTGACCGGCCTCGACATTGAAGGGGTTAAGGCGCTGGCACGCACGCGCTCGTCATACTTGAAGTCCACGGCGGCGAATCGGCAGAAGATGCAGGCAAACTTGCAGTGGTATTTGGCAGAGCATCTGGGTTATACCGAAACGGACATTATTGACATCCCGTATTACACACTTGTTTGGAAAACTTTGCCCAAACGTGGAGCTTCTGATATCTAATCGCTCACGAAAATGCGAATTCCTCCAGAGAATGGACGGATTAGCGGCGATTTTGACGATCTTGATAATTGTTTGACCGTCCGATTTTAATTTGAAGGATGGTGCGCAAAATGCGTAACAGTCGCACTTATGTGCTTGTAGTAACCGGTATGGCGTTGTTCGCAATGTTTTTTGGTGCGGGCAACCTAATTTTCCCCGTCATGATCGGCGTGGAGGCTGGCGTTTCCTTCACGCCCGCGATTCTAGGCTTCCTTGGCACCGGTGTTCTACTACCTGTTCTAGGCATTGTTGCGGCCGCGACGTCGCAGGAGGGCGTGACGGGCATCGCCTCTCGAATTGGCAAGTATCCGGGTTTGGTATTTACGATTGTGATCTTCCTGTCCACCGGTATGCTGTATGCGATTCCACGGGTTGGCACGGTTAGTTACGAGATGGCGGCGGTGCCGCTGATTGGTGAAGACTATGCGGGGTCGGTGGCGCTACTGATCTATACAGCCGTGTTCTTTACCGTCACATTCTTCTTGGCTCTTGATCCCAAAGGCTTCTTAGATCGTATCGGCGCGTGGCTGACGCCGGTACTGCTAGTTTTGCTCGTGATTTTGATCGTTACCGCGATGGTCAAACTTCCTGTTGCGATGGGCGAACCCACCGCAGAGTATGCCCAAACTCCGTTTGCTGAGGGCCTTCTGAAGGGCTACTTCACGATGGATGCGATTGCGTCGCTCGTGTTTGGTATTGTCATCATCTCGTCGCTCCAACACTCGGGCCTGTTCAAGACGAAGAACCAGGTGTTTGCCGGCACTGCTACGGCCGGTCTGATCGCGGGCGCACTGTTGGCGGTGTTCTACCTGGGTTTGGGTCAGATCGGTATTCGCATGACACCGTTTAACCCGGCCAATGGCGCCGAGGCCCTGGCCATCGCTTCCGTGGAACTGTTTGGGCACGGCCGGCAGGCTCTATTCGGTCTAATCGTTATCCTGGCGTGCCTCACCACTGCGGTTGGCCTGGTCGGAGCGTCGTCACAATATTTCATGACGTTGTTCCCCCGCATCTCGCGCGTACAGATGGTTACGATCCACGTTCTGGTCTCGTTTGCCCTCGCAAATCTTGGTTTGCAAACCATTTTGAACGTGGTGGCCCCGATCAACCAGTTGATCTATCCGATCGTAATCTGCATCGTTTTCATCGCTCTGTTCGATATTTTCGTACCCGGCGAGCTCTACTGGACGTACCGACTAGCGGCGTGGCTTGGGGCATGCTTCGGCGTGTTGGAGGCGCTTCGGTCAATTGGTGATTCGTTCAACTGGCTACTCCCGTTCCTGGATTCGTTCCCGCTGGGATCGGTAAGCATGTCTTGGGTTGTGCCAGCGTTGGTAGGTTTCGCAATCGGCCTCGTTATCGACACGGTGAAGGGCGACCAGATCTGGACTAAGCGTCCAAACGAACAGCCCGTCGAGACCTGAGGCGCGCTTGTGCCATAAGATCGAGAGCGTGGATACAGCTCGGCAAACAAACGTGAAGCTTGCGCGCAAGGATAAGATGCGCGTGAGGCGGCTCGTATCCACGCTCTCAGCATTGTCCCCATCGTCGAGGGCCGGGATGGCGCTCGCGGCAATAATGTTCGTAATCTCGATGTCGCCCTCTTTGCTGCCGCGCATGTGGTGGTGGCAGGGCGTGGTCTCTGGCATTGTGATTGAGGTAAGTTACGCGGTTGGTGCTTTACTCGGCTGGTTAGTGAACCGGATCTGGCGCGCGGCTGACGTAAAGATCAGTGCGAACCCGAAGTGGGTTAAGGCCGGTAAATGGCTAGTCGCGCTGGCTATGGGCGCGTGGGCTGTGTGGATGCTCGTGCGCTCGGTCATCTCAAATAACCGCGCCGCTAGGCTTATGGGTTTTAAGACGTTGGGCATTACCGATTATTTGGCGGCAACGGGAATGGCCGTATTTTCGGCCGCAGTGATCGTGGGGCTCGCGATCTTGATTGTCGCCTTGTGGCGCTGGGTGGCGAAATGGGCGTCGCGTCTACTTCCCAGGTGGGGTGCGGGCATTGTGGCCACGGTGATTCTTGCCGTGGTTTCCACGTTCTTGATCTCAGATGTGTTGTTTACGCGCGGCATGGAATACACGTATCGCGCATTCGCGGCCGTGGACCAAACGGAGGAGCCGGGCGTGACGCGCCCTGCTACGCCGGAGAGGTCAGGCTCGGTCTACTCGTATGAAAATTGGAACAACATTGGCAAGCAGGGCAAGAGGTTCTTGTCCAAGGGGCCGCGCGCGCAACAGATTGAGGAGGTGACGGGCCGCCCGGCAATGGAGCCGATCCGCATTTACGCGGGTCTGGCCCAGCACCGTAGCTTAGAAGACAGCGCTCGCCTGGTGGCCGCCGAGATGCAGCGCACGGGCGCCCTGTCTCGTTCCGCCCTTATGATTGTGACCACTACGGGCACCGGCTGGGTGGAAGAGTGGTCTGTCCAGCCGTTCGAGTATTTGACCGGCGGCGACTGCGCGATTGTTGCAACCCAATATTCGTACGTGCCGTCCGCCATCGCGTTCCTACGCGAGTTCGACATGCCAGTAACGGCCTCAAAAATCTTGTACGAGGCCGTGATGAATGAAGTCAATAAGCTTCCCGAGGACGAGCGTCCCGCAGTTTATCTTCAGGGCGTGTCTTTGGGTGCGTTTGGGTCGGAGTCGATTTTTGCAGACGAGGCTAACCTGCTCGAAAATGTGGATGGCGCGGTGTGGGCGGGAACGCCCAATGTGACGCAACTGTGGCAGAAGATGACGCGCGAACGCAACGGGGGCAGTCCGATGATCGCGCCGGTGATAAGTAGCGGCCACAACATTCGTTTCGCTACGAAACCGGAGGATCTGCGGGCGGATATTTATGGGCGTGACCTGCCCCAGTGGCAGTATCCACGTGTGGTAATGCTGCAGCATGCCACGGACCCGGTGGTGTGGTGGAACACGGGCATCATCCGCAGCGAGCCAGACTGGTTGAAGGAGAGTCCGCCTTCGGATATGAATCCGGATATGCAGTGGACGCGCCTCGCCACGTTTATCCAGGTGAGTGCGGATCTACCGGTTGCGGGACTGACGGCCGATGGGCACGGTCACGTTTATCATCGTGAGTTTATCCCCGCGTGGGCGGAGGTTCTTGGCCTCGTAGATAATGGGGAGTCGCAGCGGTACACGGGCGTGAATCCGTATCGCCGAGCCGACAGTTCGTGGTTTGACGCGGCGGCGGAAGATTCCATTTCTGCGGCTATCAGTAGAGATTTATACGATTAGCAGATAGTGAAGGCGGGTGGTTTTGGTGAAGTCCTTTCGGCCTTTGATCGGTCTGGGATTGGCCGCCATGATTGGGTTGGCTGCTTGTTCACCTTCGCACGAGGCCGATCCGGCTTTGCAAACAGAGTTTCCGCTCGCGGTTACGCAGCCCACCGAGCCGGAGCTTGCGCCGGTGACGTTCACGGTTGTGGGCACGGGTGATGTGCTCTCGCACATGCCGGTGGTTCAGCGTTCGCTCCAGGCGGATGGTTCTTACGATTACGCACCGCTGGTGGCTGACATTAAGCCGTTTATCGAAGGCGCGGATTTGGCGTTGTGCCACCAGGAGGTACCGTTGACGCGGGACGAGGCTTCGGCGCACGGCTACCCGGTGTTTGCCGCTCCGGCAGGGTGGGCTGAATCCACGGCTACACTGGGCTATGACGGTTGTTCAACGGCTTCAAACCACTCGTGGGATCGCGGTGAGGATGGCCTGGTTGAGACGGTGCAGATTTTGCAGGAAAAGGGTCTGGGAGCAGTGGGCACGTCGGTGTCTGCGGAGCAGGCTCCCATCCAGTATTACGAGATTGAGCGCGCCGGCCGTAGGGTTTTGGTGGCTCACCTGGCGTTTGCGTACGGGTTGAACTACGAGTATGTTCCCGAGGTGGAGCAAAACCCGTGGCTGGTGAATATCAACAACCCCGGCCGCATGATCGAGTTGGCTAAACAGGCGCGCAGTGAGGGCGCCGACGTGGTGATCGTGTCTGCACACGGCGGTATTGAGTATCAGGCGGAGCCGTCGAACCAACAGTTGGAATGGGCGCAAGAGCTTGCAAGTTCAGGCGTGGTTGATCTTTACCTGGGCCATCACGTGCACGTGCCGCAACCGATCCAGCAGTTTGCGGGCGGAGTTGAGGGCCGGGGCATGTGGGCGTTCTTTGGCACGGGCAACCTCTTGTCGAACATGGGGCCAGACATGGGCTGGGGCACGCAGAACGGTTACATTGCGCAGGCGACTATCACGGTTCCGGCCAAGGGAGCTGCAATTGTGGACGAGGTTGGTTATACCGGCCTCGTGTTGGATACGGACACGAACCACGTGTATGTGGCGGCCAATTACGATCAGGCGGATCACCCCGGATCGCTTCTATCGAATGAGGCAAGCGCCGCGTTTTATGGGCATTTGAAAGAGGTTATGGGGGATGCAAAAGAGATTACGCAGGCGCCCGCAAAGCCGGCTGTGCCCGCTCGGGTGATTGAACGCCGTTAGTATGAGCCTTTGTTAGATCAGCACGTAGAACGAGGCGATGAACAGGAACTGGGCGCCGATTGCCGCCCAGAGCGTTGTGAACATGCGGCGCAACGCAAAGGTGCCCAGCCCCAGCAGGGGCCCCAGGACTATGAGAATCACGGCGTTCGTAAGTGTTGGCGCAGTGAAAGCGATGGGGATCATCCACAGGATTGATAGCAGTAGGGAAGCGAGCAGGGGCTTCGCGTCGGTGTGGCTCAGCCGCCGGGCCTTGGCGACCACGAGGCCGCGCAGAAGGTATTCTTGCGTGAATGCCCAACAGAATGCGGCAAAAAGGCCGGTGACGGCGCCCGTGGGGGTGACTTCACTGTCGGCGAGGCCGAACGTGATGACGATGAGGGCGCCGAGCGTTGCGAGCGTTCCCGCCAGCCACCACAGGCGTGATATGCGTGGTTGCACGTTGATCTCGTAGAGCGGTTCGGGATCTGAGGATAGCGCGGTGCCCAACAGAAGATCATCGGAGGTGTCGAGGGGTGGCGCATACGTGGGCGCCTTGCCCCCATTTTTGGGGAGCACGTATTCGGGTTCGCGCCAGATGACGTAAGTGAGGTGGGCGCGCACCGCGAAGTATTTGACCAGTGCCGCCCCGAGGATCATGGGGATCGCCACCTCGTAAATAGCGAACATAGGTTCGCGTAGCCGTAGCAGGGCGGGAAGGGGTTCGTAGCCTTTAGAAATCACCCAAAAGTGGCCGGCGAGGGTAGCGGCGAAAACGAGGGCGTAGACGGCGAAGTACTGGAGTAGCAACCTGATCCAGTGTCTTCGCGTTTTATTTGCCACGGTTTCGCCTTTCTTTCACGGTGACGACGATGAGGGCAACGAGGACGGCGGCGAATGTGAAGAAGAGCCATCCGGGAACGCCGGCAACGTTGTTTATGATCTTTGATTCTAGTTCGACTTGTTGCGTTGCGGTGAGGATGGAGGGCAGTCCAGCTTGCCCACCAAAGAATACGAGAACCGCACCGAGAACTACGAAGATGGCACCGGAAATGATGTTCATGCGGGTGGTCCAGCGGCCGAGCAGTTTCGCGGGTTTGGGTTTGAGCCAGCTCTTTTTGCTGAGGTTGAACAGTTCCCAGAGGAAGGCAAGGAGGGCGACGGGTAGGACCATTCCGATCGCAAAGGTGGCCATGAGGAGGGCGCCGGTCAGGGTGGATCCTCCCAGGGTGGCGAAGGAGAGGACGGCGCCAAGGATCGGGCCGGAGCATCCTACGCCGGCGATGGCGTAACCGATGCCGAGCAAGAATACCGCCAGGTTTGTGGGCGCTCCCCCTTCTGCCTGGTTGCCCGCTGATTTGGGGGTCATGAGAGAGGATGCCCAGCGCGGCGTGGGGATGGAGATGGCGAACATTTGGATGATGCCAAGCGCCATGATGAGCAGCCCGGCTACCAGGGTGACGGTTTGAGAGTAGCTCCGAATGAGGGCGCCGAGGCTACCTGCGAATGCTCCGAGGGGAACCAGCACGATGATGACGCCGAGGGCGAAAACGAGGGTGCGGGCAAGTAGTGTTTTTCGCGAGGTGAAGGCGTATGCGAAGAACGCGGGCAGGAGCATGGCCGCACATGGCGCGAAGATCATGAGGGCTCCGCCCAAAAAGGCAGCCAGGTAGCTGATCTCCATAGGCTAACCCGCTAGTTCAAGCTGGCGCGCGATGGTGTTGCGGAAGTAGTCAACGGGTTGGGCGCCAGAGATTACCGCGTCATTGACAATGAAGAACGGTGTGCCGGTGATGCCGATGTTCATCATGGCGTGGTCGGTTTCTTCTTTGACGGAGGCCGTAGTTTCGGGCGCGTTGTAATCGGCTTCGAACTTGTCTAGGTCGGTGATGCCAATAGTTTGGGCGATTTCGAGGACTTTCGCGTCGTCGTAGGTGGGGTGGTTGCCAGCCCCGGCGAGGTGGTACGCGGTTTCGGTGTATTCCCAGAATTTGCCTTGGTTCGCGGCGGCCCTCGCTCCGCGCGCGGCTTTGTCGGAACCGTAGTTGGGGAAGATGGTGAGGTCGTGGAATTCGATGCGCAGTTTGCCTTCGTCAACGAGCGGTTTGAGTTGCGGGTAGACGTTGGTGAAGAAAACGGTGCACATGGGGCAGGAGAAGTCTTCGTACGCAACCATCACGACGGGCGCGTCCACTTTACCCATTGCGCGCGGGTCACCGTTTACGCGGCGTGGTTGGGCGCGCAGCAGTTCTAGAATTTCTGGTTTTTCCTGCGAATCAGCGTACTGGGGGCTTTCGGTAGCCGCTTGTGAGGGTTCGGCTTCGGCGGATTGCTGCTTTTCGGGCGCAGGCTGTGCCTCGGGCGCATTCACGCTAGCGCGGCCAAGGAAGAACGAGATCACCATGGCGAGGATTATCGCAATGACGATGAGGATGTTCTTAAGCGTCGTGGTTAAAGTTTTTTCCATGTTTAAACACTCACATAACTTGTTTGTCTTGTCATCTTCGGTGCGAATTTTGGTTACTTCGAGGAGTGATGTGCCCGGGATTTTCACCGGGCGCGTTAGATGAGGTTGCGGCGTTGCAGGATGCGCAGGGCGATCCAGCCCAGTGGCGCCCGGGCATAGAAGGTTACGAGGCGGTAGACGAGAGCAGTGGAAATGGCGACGCCGGAGGGGATGCCCGCAACGGTAAGGCCGGCGGTGAGTGCGGCTTCGACGGGGCCGATACCGCCCGGCGCGGGGATGACGGAGCCGAGGGAGGTGGAGGCGAGGAACGTGATGGCCAGGGTGGTGGCGTCGAGGCTGTAGCCGAACGCGGCGAGAGATGCGCCGAATGCGGCGACGTAGGAGACGGTCATGATGAGGTTGCCAAGCACGCCAATGGCGAGGCGTTTAGGCTGGCTGGCTACCCACACGAGGCGTTCCCGGATCTGGTTCCAGCTGGGTTGAAGTTTTGCCCAGATCATGTTGCGCAGCTTGGGGATCACCAGGATTATCGCCACCGCTGTGACGAGGCCGCCCACCACGTACACCACAGTGCCGGAGGGGATGTCGAGGGTTGTGGAACGCCCGGTGACGAGGATGACGAGTAGCAGCGTGATGACGGTGGTGGCGAATTGGGTGAACTGGATGAGGGCAACCGTGGCCAGGCCAACGGGTGTGGAGACGCCGCGTTTGTTCAGGTAGCGCAGGTTGAGCGCGGCAGGGCCAATGCCGGCGGGGGCAACGAGAGAGACGACGGACGCACCGACTTGCACGAGCGTGGTTTCACGCAAACTGAGCCGTTCGGGCACGAACCAGGCCAGTGGGATCGCGGCCCCAATGTAGGTGAGGAGACCCAGGCCAAAGGCACCCAGGATCCACCAAGGGTTGGCGGTTTGGACGGCCTCGTACACGGTTTCGAAGTTGAGGGAGCCAAGGATAACCCACAGGGCGATGACGCCAATAATGGCGAGAATAACGGTTTTGAGGGAGAAGCGGGTGAGGGGCGTTTCGGGCACCTGTTGGGGCGGTATTTCCCCGATCATGTTTTGCCGCAGTTCGGTCAGCAGTCCGGAGCGGCGCAGGGCGGCACGGGTGGGTGCGGGGAGGGCCACTTTTTGCAGGACGGGCGCGGTGAGTTGCAGGGTGCGTTGCCCGAATACGCGATTGGCGGAGGCAAGGGCGCGTTCAGGCGTGGTGATGAGAGCGAGGACGGTGAGCATTTGCGCAATGTCAATGTGGCGGTTGACGTTGGAGGTCGCTACTTGGCCTTCGTCCCAGCCAAGGATCCACGTGCGATCCCCTTCATCTACGGCTAGTGAGGTGGCGGTGATGGAGCGGTGGGCAATGCCGCGATGGTGGGCGCGTTTGAGTTCGGTGTAGAAGCGGTCGAGGATTTGGTCGGTGATGCGTTCGGGCGCAAGTTCGGTTAGGGGCGTGGCGTTGAATACGGGTTCTTGGACGGTGAATACGGAACTGCCTGCGGAGGTGACGGCAATGGGTTTGGGGGTCATGACGCCGGCGTTGTGCGCGGAGATTTTGACCAGCAGACCGCGTTCGGCGGTGGCTTGCAGTGAAGGCGCGATCCACCTACTGAGGTTTTTAAGGCGGATGTTGCTCCACAGGTCGTGGATGAGCGAGGTGTATTCGGTGTCGGGGTCAAGGACGATGAGGTCGTATTGGGTGCCGCTCGTGTCCCAGCACACGTAGTGGCGGTCGGATTCGGCTGCGAGGCTTTTCAGCGTGCTGAATTCGAGGGTTCCGACGTCGTGTTCGGCGGCGGCTTCGGGGTTTTCTACGAGGGGGAGGTAGGCGGAGCTCCAGCTGGTTTGGTCGCCGGGTTTTTCGGTGACGATGGTGGTTTCGAGGGGGTGCTGCTCGGTGTCGAGGTCGGCGCGCACGATGCGGGCGGGGGTGATACCGATTTGGAGCAGGCCGTCAACGAGGTCGGTGGGGCCGCCGCGTTCTTCGCTGTAGCCGAGAATGTAGCGCGAGAGCAACCCGATCGCACGTCCGATGAGGAGGGTGACGAGAGCGGAGGGAAGGGTGAGGGTGCCGCGCAGGACGTAGACGAAAGCCATAGCGTAGAGGAATATCCACGTGTAGCGTACGGCTTTGGATTCGGAGGCTTCAGATGCGCTAGTGAGGAAGGCGGCGAGGACGGCAATGAGCGTGTCGAGGGCGAGGTGTGTGCCGGTGACACTGGTGATGACCAGTGGGCCGGTGATTTCGAGGGGGAGGTGGGGGCCGGCGGAGAGCAACGCAGTCATGAGAAGCGCGGTGACGGTTGCGGTGATGACGGCTTCAACTATTTGGCGCAGGCGCCCACGGATAGCTAGTTGGACGATGATGAAGATGGGGGCGGCGAGAACAACGATGGATTCGACGAGGGTGAGGGGTAGAAGCAGGATTTGGCGCAGTACGCCGGAGAGGGCGCTGCGAACGTCTTCGGTGACGGCGGTGGTGGTGGATTGGGCGAAGGCGCCGATGAGTAGGATGAGGCCAATGGCGAGGAGCGCGAGCGTAGTGTCGATGAGATCGCGGGTGCGCCGCACGCGGGTGCTGCGCCGGTCGGCGACGAGTACGGGGCCGCATAGGCGCGATACGGGCGTGGGCTCGTAGCTGACTGGGGTTGCGCTCATGGTTACAGCTTACGTGGAGTTTGCCTGATAGTGGTTTTTGGTGAACCTAACAACACTTGTAGTTTGTGGTGAGGGTTTGTTTGTGGGCGCGGTTAGGCTGTTGTCGAACTGTTGTTAGGGGGTTTCCTTGTCGCTTACTTGTGCTTTTGCTAATGCGATTTCGGATTTGATTTTACAGGTGGTGCCGGGCGCGCCGTCTTGGTTGGAGACGGTGATCGAGTGGTTTAAGGATCCGGAGACCCTACTGGTTGCGATGGGGCCGTGGGTTTTGGCGGGCGTCGCACTGATTGTGTTTATCGAGTCGGGCGTGTTGTTCCCGATTTTGCCGGGCGATTCGCTGGTGTTCACTGCGGGTTTGTTGCATTCGCAGTTGGGGCTGTCCCTGTTCGTTCTGGTGCTCACGATTACGGTGTGCGCGGTGGCGGGTTCGCAGGTGGGTTATTACATTGGCCACCACTGGGGTCGGCGTTTGTTTAAGTATGATGCACGGGTTTTGAAAACCGAGTATTTGGTGCAGGCGGAGAACTTTTTTGCGCGCTATGGTGGCCGTTCGCTGGTGATCGGCAGGTTTGTGCCGTTTGTGCGCACGTTCGTGCCGATTGCGGCGGGCATCGCGCGTTATAACCACATGAAGTTCACGGTGTGGAATCTGCTGGGCGCACTGTTGTGGGGCACTGGCCTGACGGTGGTGGGCGCGGCGCTGGGCGGAGTGGCGTTTATTCATGACAATCTGACGGTGATTATTTTCGTAATCATTTTTGTGTCGCTGTTGCCGATGGTGTTTGAGTACGTTTTGCACCGTATTCGCAGTAAGAATGAGTTTGATGTGGCGCAGGAGATTGCCGAGGTTGTTGTGGGCGATGATGAACAGCCGCAGTCCTCGTCTACTTCCTCGTCTGATTCGGAGTAGAGCCGGCGTTAGGTTCGCAAATGGCATGGGTTTTGCAGTTGCCGATTTTGGTGGCGATGTTACTGGTTGCGGCACTTCCGGGCTGGATGTGGCTGCGGGTATTTAGTTTCCGTTTTGCAGATCGACGGGTGGGCACTCTGGTGCAGCTTGCAACCGCGCCGTTGCTGTCGTTTGGTTTCCTTGCGGTTTTAGCTAATCTGGCGCCGCGCTTTGGCGTCCGCTGGTCGGCGGGGTTTGCGGTGACCACGCTGATGATCTTGGCGGCTGCCGGGTTTGTGGTTGATTTGATTGTTCGTCGAGGACGTCGCGCGGTGACTGCCGGGACTTCTCCGGCTCGTTGGGATTGGCCTTTGATTGGCGCTATCACGGGTGGTTTCACGATTGCGGCATTGCCGCTGCTGGCGTTCGCTGATCCGCGTAATCCCCTGCAGCAGTGGGATCCATCGTTCCATTACAACGGCGTGTGGCAGATGGTGCACTCCGGTGACGGTTCGCTGTTTGGCCTGTCCCCTCTGTTCTCTGTGATGGGTGAGGCACACACGTATTATCCGGCTATGTGGCACGCGTTTGCCGCCCTGTTTGCAACGCCCTCTACGGTTGTGCAGACGGTAAACACGTCCTCACTGGCGCTTCTGGTTTGGTGGATAGTGGGGATGGCGGCCCTCGCGCACTACCTGTGGGAGGATCGCAGGGCAACGCTTACTGCGGCGGTGATCGCGTCGCTGACTTTGAGTTTCCCCGCTGATTTCATCTCGATGTACGCGCAGTGGCCGAACGCGGTTTCTATGGCGCTTTTGCCGGGCCTATTGACGCTGGCGTGGGTGGTTGGAAACGCATGGGTGAGGGCTCTGTTTGCCTCGAACCAGTGGCGCGTCGCCGCGATTTGGACGGCCCTGTTCTTGCTCGGCGCGCTGGGCACGGTTGCGATCCACCCGATTTCGTTCTTCAACGCGTTCGCGTTTGTGCTGGTGCCCTTTACGGCTGCGATGGTTCGTCTGATGCGGGGCGCGCGTAAGGCTGGCCGCCGCGGCCTCGTCGCATTTTTGGGTACGGCAATGGTTTTGACGGTCGTGGTGGTGGGGGTTGCAATGTTTAATCCGCGCACGCTCGCTACGGCCAGTTTTGAGCGGGGTCGTTCCTTGCTAGACGCCGTGGTGCGCCCGTTGATGCCGGTGCCTCCGTTTCCGATGGCACTGGGTTTTGTGCTTGCGATGGTGGTGTTCGCCGGGTTGCTGGTGCTCGGTTTGATGCGGGCGCGGGCATTGGCGAAGTCACGGTGGCTGATTGGCACGTGGATGGTGTTCGCGGTTCTGGTGTTCTTGGCGTATGCCCCTAACTTTGGTCTGCAGATTCTGACGGGCCCGTGGTATTCAGATCCGCGCCGCCTGATGGGCGCGATGCAGGTTGTGCTGGTGCTTTTATTCACGCTTGGCGCGCTCCGTTTTTCGACGCGGTTACGGCAAAAGAGGCCCATGCACCAGGCTCTTCCGGTACTGCTGATCGTTGTGTTGAGTGGCGTTGGTGCGATTGATTCGAGGTCGTTGGCTGTGCGCGCGGTGTATGACCCGCAGCATCTGGGGCCGGCCGGTATGGCGTCTAGTGAGCAACTGGATCTGTTCCGCGAGGCTGCGGCGATGCTCCCTCCCGACGCTCTGGTACTGGGTGACCCGTCCGTGGGAACGGTGTATTTCCAGTCGCTTGGAGGCGTGCGCGTAGTGCTACCTGGATTGTCGCACTCTGACGTGGATGAGGATGTGCGCGCTTTGCCGTGGAACTTCAACCACATTCATACGGAGCCAGCCGTGTGTGAGACGCTAAATCGGATTGGCGTAACCCATTTCTACGAGGGCGCAGACAGGCCGTACTATCGGACGATGCGCTCGAAGGTTCGCCCGGGCTTTTACGGGGTTGATACCTCGCACGGTTTCGAGGTTGTGAAGCGTGTTGATGGGGCAACGCTGTATGAGATAACTGCCTGCAGGTAGTTAAATTCTGCAAACCTCCGGCTAGACCGCCTGCAAATCTCCGGTTAGAACGTCTGCAAACCTCCGGCTAGCCTTGTTGCAAGCCTATTTTTCCGCGCTCCGCAGTCTCAGCGAGTTGGACACTACGATAACGGATGAGGCCGCCATGGCGGCTCCTGCGATCATGGGATTGAGGAGGCCGGCAATGGCCAGGGGAATGGCCGCAACGTTGTAGGCAAACGCCCAGAACAGGTTCTGCTTAATGATGCGCAGGGTCTGGCGAGAGATCTTGATCGCGGTTGCTGCGGAGCGCAAGTCGGAGCCAACCAGCGTGATGTCGGCGGCCTCGATTGCTACTTCGGTGCCCGAGCCCATGGCCATACCCAGTCCCTGAACGCCAGCTTGGGCAAGAGCGGCCGCGTCGTTCACGCCGTCGCCAACCATCGCCACGTTGTGCCCTTCTGCCTGTAGGCGAGCTACGATGTCGCGCTTTTCGTCTGGTAGCACGTTCGCGTAAACCCGCGTTATCCCCACTTCTTGGGCAACCTGGTTGGCCGCGTTCTCGTTGTCGCCGGTGAGCAGCACGGGTTCGATGTCCAGGTCTCGTAGCTGCGAGATAGCCTCGGCAGATGTTTCTTTCACTTCGTCCGCAACGGCAATGACAGCGGCTCCAAATCCTCCACTAACGCGGGCTTCCTGCCAGCCAGTAGTAGTGACCAGCGCGTGCCCTACGCCGCCTCCTGGAATTTGCGTCCGTCCGGTCAAAGAGGCCGTGTACCCGGCTTTTTCAATAGTTTCAATCAGTTGCTCATTGGTGATTGCCGCATCGTCAAGTACCACGTGCGCGGCCTCAGTGGCCAGGTTCACTTGCGCGCTAACACCGGGAATTTTGCCGAGTTTGCGCTCCACCCGGTTCACGCATGACGCGCACGTCATCCCCCCAACGCTAAGATCCACGGCCCATTTGCCGGCCGCAGAATCTTCCGTGTCCGTCAGTGCAACCTCGTGTTCTTCGCCCAAAATAACGTTGTCAAGGTCGGTGGTGGCAACTACCGAGACTGTGGTGCCACTTTGCTGGGCGGCGGTAATAGCTTCCTGGACTTTTTCCAACGAGAAGCCAACTTTTTGGATCCACGCTGGGCTGCCCACAAACACCCGCTTGCCACCAACCGTTGCGGAAACGCCGGAGCCGGCGTGGTTTACAAACCCTTCAGCCTGCACGTCAGTCGCGAACGCCTTTGTGATCGCGGTGGCAACGGGATGGGAAGAACCAGCCTCCACGCTCGCGGCCAGGCGCAGTACTTCATCGGGCCCAAAGTGGGAGGTGACGTGCATTTTCGCTTTGGTCACGGTTCCCGTCTTATCCAGCACCATCGTGTCGATTTCACGCGTAGATTCGAGGATTTCCGGGCCTTTGATGACGATGCCGAGCTGGGCGGCACGGCCGGATCCAACCAGCAGTGCGGTGGGCGTTGCCAGCCCGAGGGCGCACGGGCACGCAATCACCAGCACTGCCACGGCCGCAGTAAATGCGGGCTGCACACCGGGGCCGAAGATCAGCCAGCCGATCAGCGTCAGGACGGCAACAGCGATAACGACGGGTACGAATACTGCGCTAACGCGGTCAGCTAGGCGTTGCACGGGGGCCTTGCCGGCCTGCGCGGCAGTCACCATCTGGCCAATGCGGGCAAGAGTGGTTTCGGCTCCAACGCGCGTTGCCGTGATGGTTAGCTGCCCGTCGGTGTTGATCGTGGCGCCGGTTACCACATCACCGGGGCCAACATGCACGGGAATGGATTCGCCGGTAAGTAAAGACGTGTCGAGGGTAGCGTGGCCGGTGTCGATAGTGCCGTCAACGGGAATCTTCTGCCCGGGTTTAACCACGATCTTGTCGCCAACTCGCAGGGTGTCGACGGGCACAACCTCAATGCCACCCTCCGGTTTCACACGGTTCGCGGATTTCGCGCCGAGTTCCAGCAGGGAGCGCAAGGCGTCACCGGCGCGGTAGCGGGAGCGAGCTTCCGCGTAGCGTCCGGCCAGTAGGAAAGTGACCACCATTGTGGCGGCCTCAAAATAGATTTCAGCGTGGTTGGTGGAGGCGTGGCGAGGCATGAAACTCATGTTCATGGTCATGCCGATGTGGCCGGCACCGCCAAAGAATAGGGCCCAAAGTGACCACAGGGTAGAGGCGATCACGCCCATGGATACCAGCGTGTCCATGGTGGAAGAGCCGTGTCTTGCCGCTTTTGCAGCGGCGACGTGGAAGGGCCACGCTGCCCACACCACGACGGGTACGGACAGGGCGGCTACCGCCCACTGCCAGCCGGGAAATTGGAGCGCGGGAACCATTGAAAGGACCATTACGGGAGTCGCAAACACTGCGGCTACGATTAGCCTTTTCTTCAGGTCTTCGGCGCGTTCGCGGGTTGCCTCACCTACTTGCGGGGTCTTGGCTGGCGGTGGGCTTGGGGTCATCGGTTGATGCCTGCCAGTTCGAATCCGGCTTCGACAATGGCGTCGCGAAGTTCGTCATCGCTGACATCGCCGGTGGTACTCACGTGCACTTTAGACGCCACGTCGGCGTTACCGGAAAGGTCGACGTTGACGGACTCGACGGTTCCGATTTCAGATAGCTCCTCGGTTACGGACATGACGCAGTGTCCGCAGGTCATGCCTTTAACATCGAGATCAATGTTCGCCATTTGCTTCTCCTAAGTGTGCTTTTGCGCGAATATTCGCGCAAAACTCATGTTTCGCATTCTAGGATAGCCCGCAAAATTTGCAGTGTCGATAGATGGGGTGGGGCGCTAAAGTGGTGTTGAGAGGCAGGTGCTTACGTCCAGGAGGGGTGGTGTTATGGCCGACAGGTCGCGGATTTCTCGTCTTCTTGCGCGCCAGGAAGCACTAATTTCTGGACGCTTTTGGCGGCGTTCGCCGGTAGCGGAAGACGCTGACGTGACTCCGCGCAGGCACCGGCAAACACCCAGGTATTACGGGGCGCGCAGAGTGCCAGAGACGATGTGGCTGGGCGACGCCATAGATGTGTTGGGCCCGCTCGTTGTTCAGGTGGGGGCGCACTTCGCGTTTTCGATGATCGCGCAGTCCGCGCCGCTTCCCCCTTCGGCGCAGGCCGCGATGCGCGAGTTTTCTGCCCGCCAGGGGGAGCAGTTGTTGGAGGACGCGCAACGCCGTTTTTTTGACAATCCGGGTTTGGACACGCTGGTGGTGCAGGCCTTCGCCCGCGCTTGGCGCGTTCCGGTGGCGGCAGGCCGGGGTTATCTGCGCGCGAAGATCGCACTTGGTTTAGATAAGGATGGTCGGGCGGCAAGGATGCTCCCGCTGGTGCCAAGGCGCGATTTTGAGGCGCTGATGGTCAGCTATTTGACGATTGGTACGGCGGTGGGATGGTTCCGTGGGGGAACGGTAACCGCAAACTTGTGGTATCAGGACGGCGAGTTTTTGGATTTGCCCACGGGCACGCCTAACGTGCGCCCGCGCAGGTTGGAGGCTCCGCGAACCTTGATGGACATGGCGGCTGATATTGACGACATGTACTGGGTGGAAGCTTTGGGCCAGCCGGTGAAGATAACGAGCGTAGGTGAGGGCCAGCGTCGGCGCTGGTTGATTTCGCTTCCCGGTACGGACCACTTGAGCCCAGAATCGACGCTGAATCCTGCGGATACGGAGACGAATACGCGTGAGGTTTTGGGCCTCACCTCTGCGATGCAGTCGGGTGTGGTGGCGGCGCTTCGTCACGCGATGGCGCTGGAGGGCGTGAGTGAGCGTGACATGGTGCGCGAGCCGGTGGTCATTATGGGCCACTCACAAGGCGGCATGGTGGCGCTGTCGTTGGCGGATCGACATCCGCGCAAGGTGAATGTGCGCGGGGTGATTACTTTGGGCACACCGGGCCGGCGTTTGCGCGTGTCGCGCGATGTTGCGGCTTTGACGTTGGAACATGACCAGGACGTGGTTCCCTCCCTCGATGGCCGTCCGCGCCGCCGGGTGGATGATCGCGTGGTGGTGGGCCGACATTTGATTCGCCCCCGCACGGGCGCCCTCTTTTATGCGCACGCATCGTCTACCTACACGGAGACGGTGCATTTGATGGAGCGTCGCGCGAAAGTGTCACCGCAGTCACGCATTGGCCGCACGGTGTCGCGAATTGAGCCGTATTTGCCGCGCGAGGGTGAGGCTTCGCGCGTGTACGTGTACGAGATTGTGCAAGAGTTGCTGAGCGGTTCAACCCGTGATTTGGAGGGCGCGATCGAGGTGTTTGCGGCAATGCCGGAGGGCGCCTACCCACCCTCGCTAATTGGCAGCGAGGTTAGCGACCGCCGGGTTACCACGCTGGTGCGGCCGGCGCTGGCACAATGGAAGGACCGCAGGATGGGTAAAGGGGAGGCGCGATGAGTGATCCGTGGCCGTTGCCGGGAGCTGATAGGTGGCGCCGGATTGTGCGCAGCATGGGTGAAACCTTGCCGGTGAATAAGTTTGAGTCGGGCGCACCCCGCTCTCGCAAAATGCCAACCATTAGTAACCCGTTGCTGATTGGCGGCCTTGGGGTGGCAGCGGTGGGCGCGGGAGCAGCGGTGAAGTATTTGAAGCCGATGGCAGCGTCGAGGCAGGATCAGCAACTGTTGAAATTGTTGCAAGCTAAGTTGGAGCGCGTGCCGGGACTGGCAGATGTTGGGGTGGAGACGAAGCAGTCGTTCGGTAAACCGCTGCTTGTGCGCACGTCGGTGGAGCTTTTGCAGATGCCGGTTTCGCCCACGGATTTGTTGGAGCGCGTGGCACGCTACGTGTGGGATGGGGCGCCGAAGAGTCCGGTGGCATTGCAGGTGAGGTTGTCGAGCCCGGGCGAGCAGTGGACTTTGAAAGACCTGGATTTCCCAGATGAGGTTGCACGCCCCCACGAGCTGTACGAGAGGTTTGGGGCGCCAGCCTCGGATCCTACCTGGAAGCCGTGAAATTTTGGAGGCCGTAAACGCGCCCCAGATAGGCGCCGGCGCGTAGGTACGGAGGAGGGCGCGGCCCCTCAGGATCCGCGCCCTCTGTGTATATCCAGCCAGTTAGTCCACGTAGTCGATGACTTTCGCGGCCAACCCAACGTAGGTTGCGGGCGTGAGCGCAAGCAGGCGCTCTTCCACGTCGCTCGGCATGTTGAGCCCCTTGATAAACTCGCGCATTTGGACGCCGGTTACCCGGTTGCCCCGAGTGAGTTCCTTGAGGCGCTCGTACGGGTCTTCCATGCCGCTGGCTCCCGCGATGGCGGCAGCGCGCATGGCTTGCTGGACGGCTTCACCCAGCACCTCCCAGTTGCCGTCGAGGTCGGCAGCCATCTTTTCAGCGTTGATGTCAATGCCAGCCAGGCCGCGTTGCAGGTTGTCGAGGGCAAGCAGTGAGTGCCCGATGGCAACGCCGATGTTGCGCTGCGTGGTGGAGTCGGTGAGGTCGCGTTGCATCCGCGAGGTCACTAACGTGGCGCCGAGCGTGTCGAGGAGCGCGCTAGATATCTCCAGGTTCGCCTCGGCGTTTTCGAAGCGGATGGGGTTCACCTTGTGCGGCATTGTGGAAGATCCGGTAGATCCTTGTGCCGCGAGGTTTTGGTGGAAGTAGTCCAGTGAAATGTAGGTCCACGCGTCGGTTGCGAAGTTGTGGGCGATGCGGTTGTAGCGTGCAATGTCGGCGTACAGTTCCCCCTGCCAGTCGTGGCTCTCAATCTGCGTGGTGACGGGGTTCCAAGTGAGCCCCAGGTGCTCTACAAATCCGCGTGAGATTTCAAACCAATCTGCACTTGGAACTGCGATGACGTGAGCGCCAAATGTGCCGGTGGCACCGTTAATTTTGCCCAGGTATTCGGTATTTTCTACGCGTTTGATCTGCCTTCCCAGGCGGTAGGCGAATACCGCGAGTTCTTTCCCGATTGTCGAGGGCGTGGCCGGCTGCCCGTGCGTGCGTGAAAGCATCGGCACGTCCGCACTCTGGCGGGCGCGGGTCAGCAGATCCTCTTTAAGGGCGCGCGCGGCGGGTAGCCAAACGTTTTGGATGCCGGCTTGGATGACGAGCGCGTAGGCCAGGTTGTTGATGTCTTCGGAC
Organism: Gleimia europaea ACS-120-V-Col10b; assembly: GCF_000411155.1. GTDB lineage: Bacteria > Actinomycetota > Actinomycetes > Actinomycetales > Actinomycetaceae > Gleimia > Gleimia europaea_B. The sequence continues at coordinate 1,110,819 of NZ_KE150266.1, read as the reverse complement.
GTGCAGAAGATGTGCACTACCTCGTGCAGGCCGGGCAGGTTTGTTTCCCCCAGCGCGGCGGGAGCGGCTTCGAGCCGGTTTTTGATGTAGTACTCAACGGCTTTGACGTCGTGCCGCGTGACGGCCTCGGTTTTGGCAAGTTCAGCGATGGTGTCAGAGTTGAAGTCGCGGGTGAGTGCGCGCAGGTATTCGCGCTCCGGGTCGGTAAGGCGGGGCGCCCCAGGCAGGACGTTGTTGTCCAGAAGGTAGACGAGCCATTCCACTTCCACATACACGCGCGCGCGGTTCAGGCCGGCTTCGGAGAAGTAGTTGGCAAGTGGTGCCACCGCAGCTCGGTAGCGTCCGTCCAGTGCGCCAAGTGCGATAGGAGGCTGCATTTGCGCCATGTCTTGCAGTGTTTCGTTTGCGTACGCCATGCCTTCATCGTGACACAAAACGGGCGGCTTTTGGGCACCGGTCCGACTTTTGGCTACCTGTCCACAACCTTTGCGCGAGCGCGTGTATCCACGATCTCAAAAATCGATTGCGATGTGCGTTTGGAGCGGCCTTTAGGTTTGGGGCTATGGATGCGATTTTCGAGGCCGAAGCTGGCCTGCAGGCTTTAGATTTAGCGATCTCGTACGCGGCGGGCGTGCGCATGGATTGGGATGGTGAGGCAGCGCGCGCGGCGAACGCGCAGCTGAGCGCCCACATCGGGCAACTGGTGGAGTTGCGCCACCGCTTGTTTGATGCCAGGCAGGCCGCGATTGCTGCGCGCATGGACTACTACGCGCAGATGAGTGCCGCGTGTTTGGGGGTGCTATGAGTAGCGCGGTGTTTATTGATTCGGGGCCGGTACGTGTGAATGTGAGTAGTGTTCGAGACGGGGCGCACTTGGTGAGCCTTTCGGTAGGCGCGTTAGATTCGGCCCGCGCGAGGGTGGTGGCAAGCGCGGGAGCACTCCAGTTTGAACCGCTGTTTTCCACGGGGTTCTCCGGCGCACTTGAGATGGGAGGTGCCGGCTACTTGCACGCAAGTTCCCGACTGGCGGATGTGGCTGGATTGCTGGAGGTGGCGCGGGAAAATATGAGTTCGCTTGCGGCAAGCTTGAACCTGGGCGCCAACGTGTATGAGGGAGCCGAAGCCACCGCAAGCCTGAATTTTGCGCAGGTGATCGGCACGCAGCACGCCAACTTGGGCTTCGCTGATCGCGCGCAGGCGGGAATGACAATGTTGGGCGAGTATCTGAGCCCCCTCATTTCGCAAGCAGACTGGTCCGTGCGAGCCTTGACTGCCGCTGTGCGGGGGTTTTCTGACAGATCGAATTATCGGGTAAGTGTAGCCACGCAGTTCGCCGCGCTCGCGGCAAAGCGGTGGAGATTGGAGCGAGGTGCGGATACGCCGCTGGAGCGCTCAGCGGCAATATTAACGCAGGTGTACCCCGCAGTAGAGAAGCTGACGGGAACGCACAAAGGTGATCTGGTGATGCATAGATCGGACTCTCCCGATCCGGCGCTCGTGTGGAGCCGCGAATCATACAAAGTCGGTCTCGAGGGGTTTAGTTTGCGCCGGGACGCAAAGCTTTCTGCCAACGTGCAGCCGCTGTTAGATCCTCCATTAACCGCAACGGTATTGCCGGTAGGGGTACTCGGTGGCGCTAGTGTGCAGGCGCCGCGCTCCAGTGTGGCAACGCCGCATCGAGCTAGCGATTTGGTGGAGCGGGTGCGGGAAATGCGGATGAATCCAACCGCTGCGGGTGCAAAGGGAGATGACTCTTCACACGGCGAGTTTGAGATATTGCGTCACGACAATGGGGGTGCGAGACCGTCGTGGTCGGTGATTGTGCGTGGCACGCAGCAGTGGCTGCCGGGTACACCTAACCCGAAAGATCTGCAGGCGAATTTGCAACTTCTGGCCGCCGTTCCGGCAGATGAGCAGTCCGCGATCATGGCGGCGTTAGAGTTGGAGGGGGCGCAGCCCGGCGACGTGGTGGAGCTTGCCGGCCACTCGCAGGGTGGTATGGTGGCTGGCGCGATGGCGGCAAACCCGGTGTTCAATAGTCGCTTTCAGGTGGCCAGCGTGGTGGCAGCTGGATCCCCAATTTCAACCATGCCGATTCCAAGCTCAACACTGGTGCTTTCGTATGAGAATGCCGACGATTTTGTGGCAGCCCTGGATGGGGCAAGGCAGCAGACTTCGCCCTCTAACATTGCGGTTTATTCTTCGGGGAGGGCAGCAGAGGCACACTCTTTAACCCAGTACGCGCTGGATGCGAAGGCTGCGGAGAGCATGGGGAACAAAGACCTGCAGGCGTGGAACGAGAGGCGCGAGCGCGCTCTTGGGCTGAGTGCGGGTAGTGAAACTACCGGCCAGCGCTACGCGTTTACAAGACGGTAGCGCTGGCCGGTTGAGGGGGGTGGTTACTTCTTTGCGCCCACCGTGGAGGCCAAAATCGCGCCGGCGATGGACGAGAAAATTGCTGTCACGATGGCGCCAAACAGGGCGGCCCAGAATCCGGTGACTTCCATGCCGTAGCCGATTTGGGTGGTTACCCAGCCGGTCAGCATGAAGATGAGGGCGTTGACCACAAGGGAGAAGAGGCCAAAGGTAAGGAGGTATATGGGGAAAGTCAGTACCTTCAACAACGGGCGCACAACCAGGTTGAGTCCGGTGAATACGAGGGCGATAACAGCCAGAATCAAAATAGCTTGCCCGGCTCCGTCCGCAGAAGGGAGCACGATGCCCGGAATTATGAGGCTGGCAAACCAAATACCCACCATGTTTGCAATAAGTAAAAGTGAGAAGTCCATGATTCTAGTGTATGTCTGCAATGCCGGGTGCGCGCGTTAGCGACCGAGGCTACACGGCCCACGGCAATGCGGCAAACACTAATAGCGAAAGAACGGTCTCTACCGTGCCCACTACGGCCGGGCGCCAGGGCTTACCACGGTGCGTAGCAATTAGCGGCATCATGATAGCTCGAGCACAAACTAAAACCCACGCCAGCGCATGCCAAATTGGAACCAGATCAAGTGCGAAGAAAACCCACACAATAACGGTTGCGATCACGTGCCCAACAATCGAGCCGTGTAGCCAAGTAGGATTGTTGCGTTCCCGGATTAGCGTCTTCACGTACGGCACGGTTAAAGCAAAGTATGCTCCCAGCAGGCCGGCCATAAGCCACGCTCTCTTTTCGAAATGCGCGAACCAAGGCGCCCCGCTTGAGGTATTAACTGCAACTGGGATAACCAGCGCCGCTGCAATTATGGTGGAAAAACGAGGCGCAAGATCACGTTCTTTTCTTCGCCACACACTAAATGCCCAGTAGCCAATCAGCGGAACGTACAACAGCGCCCACCAAAACAAGTTCGGAGCGGTAAGCAGTGTCAATGCGGTGAAAGCTGCGGCCAAAATAGCGTAGGTGATAGTCGCGGGCCGGTAGCGAGGCCGGAAACGAGACTTAATGTACTTTTCACTCACGCTAAATAGCAGGAAGCCGCTGACCCAGGCCAGGGTTAGGAACGTGAGCGCGGGAGTCTTGGGGGTAGTAATAATGAGGCCGGCGGTTAGCGGCATTAGCGCCATGGGCCACGCCCCGTGCTGGTCTGGAATCCAGCCATTCATTACGAGGGGTGACCTCTTTTTTCTTGATGAACTAACGCTACCCATGCCCCAATTAAACTCGAGCACTGGTGTAAGTAAACTGCGCAGACGCCTCGCATAAGCGACTAATCGGCAAAATGTCGCCCAAATCTGGCGGTGTGGTTGTGCCCAGACAGGATGTCAGAAAAGCGGGGCACACAACACGTGCGCCCCGCTTAGGGTATGAAACCCATTTAGTTGGATATGTAAGGTTACTGGTCAGCTTGTTTGTCGCTTGGCTTTACGTCCCACTGGGGGTCGGACTTGATGCCCTTTTCAACAAGCTTCGGGTCAGCGGAAAGCGGTGTGCGTAGCTTCGGCCAACGCTTGTCTACCTTGTTCCACCACGGCATGTAGCTTACGTAGCCGTCAACCGGAGGCGTGTCGGATTCGGGTTCAAATCCAAGTTCACGCGGGGTTTCGGGGATCATGTCGGTCAGGAAGTACTTGTCCTTGTCGTCGCAGTGTTCCTTAACGAGGTTCCGGAAAGCACCCATCTCAAAGAACAGTGCGTTGGTGATCGGGTTGCGACGGTGCTTGACCACCTTGTAGAGCCAGTAGATGAATACGCCAATGTTGAAAGCGAGTGCCAAGCCGGAGCTGAAAATGTTCGCATTCGGATCCATGGTTGCGAAGTTGTGCATCGCTCCTGGTGGCGTTGATAAGTAGGGGAACCAGTTGTAGAAGCTGATCCAGAACACCAGCGTGAAGCATCGGAACCAGATCCATTGCCCCTTAGCCCATGTGAATGCCGGGATCGTACAGGCCAACAGTAGCGCTAGCGTGCAGTACCACGTGTAGTCTGCCAGGGCGTTGTACAAGAAGGCGTGGTTCCACAGGTCGTAGGCGATGATCCAGGGCCACACCTGATCAACCCAGAGCAGGCCTTGAACCTTCTGTTTACCCCTGGAAGAGACGATGATCTTGCCCAGGCCGGTTACGGTGATGCAGTTAAGGAGGCCGGCGGCGGCGCTCATCAGGTTCCAGTATCCACCGATGGTGCGGAAGCCGGTTGCGGGGTCGATGCCTACGTGGCCGGTTGCGAAGTTAGCGGCAAGAGCCTGGTACCAGGCGTCCGAGTGGAGGGGTTCGGTGACTCCGCGCGCCTCGGGTAGCCCGGCCAGCATGTCTGCCGCGTGGGTGTCGTTAATACCCTTCAAACATTGCCAGTCCGCTGCGCACTGGTAGTAGGTGTCTGCTTGGAAGTAGATCACGACGTCGCGGATGTTTGCTTCCATGATGTTGAAAACAAGGCCGATCCACAGGGCCACACCAAACCAAATGGCGTATCTGCGTGCTAGTTCAGGGTTTCGTTTGCCTATGACCAGCAGCGTGCCTGTCATGGTTGCGGTGAGGACCATGAGGACGTATTTGCCAAATGGGAACCAGCCAAAAACGGGTTCACCAACGATTGCGGCGTAGGGCATCATAAGGACGCCCCCTACTGTCCACAGCGCAAAAATTGTCCAGTTCCATCGCCTGTTTATTTCGGCAATGGCGATTTGCGCGACAAAAACTACTATCCAGATGATCCAGACGCGAAGAGGTCCGACCTCCCATAAGAATAGGGAATCCATCTTTCTGACTTTCTTAATAACTGTGTTGGGATGATTTGGATCACATAAGTAAAATCCACTCAAAGTTTATCGCTGAGACAGTCGTAAATATTGAACTCAAAATTTGTTCAATAGAGCCGCGTGAAGCTGGACAAAATTGCAGTTGGTATTGAGGTTTTGTGACTTAGCTCAATGTTAATTTGTAATACGACCCATCAAATCTTTGGCACAAATTTTGTCGAAGTTTACACAGTAAATAGCAGGTGATTAATTTGGCCTCTTCAAGGACGAAGAAGTTATTAAAAGCTGCCGGCGTTGCCGGCGCCGCAACATTGGGAGGAATGGTTTACTTCTCCCAGTTCAGCGGTAAGGCGACAAAAGCGGAACAAGAGTGGGTGTATCCCGCTGATGACATTATCGATGCGAACTACACCAACGGGCGCTCGTCGACTTATGCGATCGACATTGATGCGCCGGCCTACGCCGTGTACCGCATTTTCAAGCAGATTGGCGCACAGAAGGCAGGCTCGTACTCTTCAGAGTTCCTAGAAAGAGCGTTTGCGCGGCTACCGTTCTTCAACCAGTACGAGATTCAGGAAGAGTTCCAAAACGCTGACGCTATTGCTCCAGGCGATATTGCGGCGTTTGACTACCACGGCATGTCAATGGAGTGGGCAGACGTGGTTCCGGGCAAGTACCTGGTGCAGTGGGTTGACACTAAGAATCCGCCAGCTGCTCCCGGCTCGTACGCGTTCCGCTACCCGGGCATGAAACATTATGCGGCGGCTTGGTGCTTCTATGTGGTTCCACTGGAGGGCGAGCGCACCCGCCTCATCAACCACTGGCGCATTGGTTTTGAGGACGACAACCTGTGGAACAACGCGATCAACTGGATCAACATTGAGCTGATCGGCGGCGTGATGGCGCACATGCAGAATATTTACGTGAAGCGCGTTGCTGAGTTCCGTAAGAAGGAACAGTGGCACTCGAAGTTCATGCGCGGCGTTTTGGGAGGCGAGTTCTTCAAGTCAGGAACTCCCGCAAGCCGCTGGTCTGGCACCCCGCTGTTTGAGGACACGCAAACCCAGTGGTTCCGTTACGGCAGGCAGGCCCCCGCGGTTGCGGAGATCAGGCCCCCGGTTACCGACAATCCGGATTGGCCTCCAACGGGCCCGGATTCGCCGTGGGCGGACCGCGTTGATAAGGAATACTTCGACGGCTGGTCCGAGCCGGATTTCAGCTGGGACGAGCAGATTCGCCAGAAGATGGAGAAGACGTACCTTCCCGGATGGGGAAAGGAAAACTAACCGTGTTACCTTTGCAAGCCAATCTCTTCTTTTTTGAAGTAGGAGAGTGGTGGGATTACGCGATGCTGGCCGTTGTGATCGCCGCTTTGGCGTTCCTGGCTTGGATAGCGGTGCGTAGCAAGTGGGCGGCAATCGCTTTGTTTATTGTCATCCCCGTACTGCTAACCATTTTCTGGTGGCCCTACTCAACGCAGGGAACTCAGAGTGCAGGCTGGTTCGCGATTGTTAAGCAATACTCCGCCCTCCTCGGTTCGCTGTCTCTTGTGGCGCTGCAGTACTTCCCGAAGTTGCGGCGTAACAATTACTATTTGCTGATTCCGCCGTTCATTCTGGCGGTCAACATTCTTGAGGCCGTGATTCGTGACTTCCAGTGTTATGGAATTCATGGTGCAGATCCGGTTAGCGGTATCTGGACTATGGGTGGCCCGTGGAACATCATGAATGCCATCGCAGGCATTTTGAACATGATCATGATTGCGGGCTGGGTTGGGATCTACGTTTCGAAGAAGGACAAGCACATTATTTGGGCTGACCTTACGATTTGGTGGATCATTGGCTACGACCTGTGGAACTTTGCGTACGTGTACAACTGCCTGTCTGATCGCGCGTGGTATTCGGGTGTCGCTCTGCTTGCGGCATGTACCATTCCGGCGTTTATGAAGACGGGTCGAGGTGCTTGGATCCAGTACCGGGCTTACACCCTCACGTTCTGGTCTGCGTTTGTGCTCACGTTCCCACGGTTTACCTATGAGACGCAGTTCGCGCACGAGCACAGCCAAAACCCGACGGCAATGTTCACCATCGCTTTCTTGGCGCTCGTGTTCAACGCGGGTCTGTTTGTCTACCACATCTGGTGGATCGTGAAGACGAAGCGTAATCCGCTAAAGGTTGAGCTTTACCCGGATGCCTTTGGCAACCCGAACCTCATTAGTGATACGGCTACCGATGAGGTCAAGCAGCGTATTGCAAACCGCATTGGCAAGACGGTTCAAGAGGCTGGTTTTAGCCGGTAGTGGCTGAAAAGAGCTGATATTTGGTTGGAGGGCGCTACGGCGCCCTCCAACTTTTTGTTACTAGGACGCGGCCTGCCCCTCGCCTCAATAGAAAGGTGGTTAGATGTTTAGTTTCGAGGTCGCAGGTGAGGCGTGCAGACATAGTTACCTCACCTCGTCGGAGTTTTTGTGGGAAACAAAAAAGCTAGGAGGTTCAAACTCCTAGCTAGTGTGTCGGGGTGGCGGGATTTGAACCCACGACCTCTTCGTCCCGAATGATTTCGCTAGTTTCCAAACCGCTTGCTTCCAAGTGTTCAGGACCGCGTGAGCTTATCAAAGTTAATCAGATGCGCGAAGTCGGGTGACATGGAAGTGTCTGGAGAGCGAAAGAATTTAGAGTTAGGGTCATCCATCCGAACGCACAATTATCGGTCGGTTGGTGAGTGTGAGCATCCCGTTTGGGTGATTTCTTCTGAGTCTGGTGAGGCAGTAGCTGTTCGGTGCGGGTCTAGGTTGGCTGTTCTGACTCTGCTGCAGTATTAGCAGTTGTCGGTGGTTGGACTAGCGCGTTTAGTTTGGCGAGTTCTTCGGGGTGGGAGTTGTAGTATTTGCGGTGGTTGTCATAGGCCTTCCAGGCTACGTCATTTCGGGCCATTTGGGCTTCGTCTTCCCAGCTGGGGTCATCTGGTGATACTCCGTAGAGTGTGAAGCGGCGGTGTTGGAGTTCTTCTAGTAGGCGGATGAAAGCCAGGGTGTAGTCGAAGCGCGTGTAGTCCAGGTTGATTTTCTTGTCACCTTTGTAGAACTTGTAGCGCTGGTTGGTAACACTGAGTTTGATGTCAGTGATTTCGTCGAAGCGGACTTCCTTATAGTAAATCTTGCCGAATTTTGACCAGACTTTGTCTTGGTCTACACCGTAGCGGCGGAACAGTCCGATAGCCGTCAGGGTGTACATAAAGAGTGCCATTAGTATTGGTGCGATAACCGAGGCGAGGTCATCATTGGTACCGCGGAAGTAAGCGGGTGTCATGATTAGTGCTGTTAGGGTCATTAGGAGTGCTCCGGGTATTCCCACACCCAGTAGAATTGGTGCCTGGTTAAATACTCGTGTTTCTTCGGGGTACTTGCTCATCTTCCGCAACAAGAGCGGCAAGTTCTTATTGTATGGGGACCATATATTCTGTTCCGGCCCAAACTTCATCGGCTCAACCATTGAATAATTCCTCCTATTTTCATTGAATAATTCCTTCTATTTTCCAAGTCCGTCTTTAATGCCTGACGCGATCCCTTGAGCCAAATTGACAGAATGGTCAACGCCCATAGTGACCCCATCCACGCTATCTTTTTCAGTAGCATTCTTAATGTTGTGACCAACAAAATCAACAAACGATCGTTGCGTGGTGTCAACAGCACCCTTGAATATGCCTCGACCCCACTTCTCACCCAAGGAGGCTGTATCCGCATCTAGAGGCATAGGATTGACGCCAAACGTGAGAGCACTTGCATGCGCTTTTGTAGCCGCATTGACTAGGCCCTTTGCGTTACTTGTTGCCAACCCTTCAACAGTGAAAATCTTGTTCGCGTCTATTAGTGTTTCTGTTGCGTATCCTGCATTGGAGCTCACAACTTCACCAGCCATATCGCCTAGCAGTTTCCTTGTGAAGTTATCTGTGGCCATATTGAGGCTATTTTTAGCCTCGTACTTCACTGCCTGCTGGATTGCTGACGTTCCATTCATCCGGGACCAGAGCCCTGTCCCAGCCGAACGCACCTTGTCTACATTCCCATGCGTGAGCAGGGCTTTTTGAGCTGCTGGGGACGCCTGGGCCATCTTGGCGCCAATTAGGTTCGAAACACCCATAGAAACAAAGCCGGTGACTGCTCCAACAGTCGCAGCAATTCCTACCTCCTTCCAGTCGATAGGCTTGTTGGAGATCTTCTGCGTAAGCAAGGATGTTCCACCACCGACCAAGCCTCCAGCCCGGGCGCCAGCCAAAATGCTTGCGGTAAAAGTTCACCAAGAAGTCCACCGGGAAAGCGGCAAGAAGCGTATCTAATGCAATCTCGCGAAGGCTGGTCCTTCGGGTATTCGATGACCAAAGAAATATCCCCGTTAAAGAATCAGTTGCCCGAAATGACCTATAAGCCGAAATTAGAAAAACCACGGACACTCATTTTGGTTTGAGTTTCCGCGGTTTGCAGTGTGTCGGGGTGGCGGGATTTGAACCCACGACCTCTTCGTCCCGAACGAAGCGCGCTACCAAGCTGCGCCACACCCCGTGTCTCTTGGACTCAACAAGTATAACCAGCGGGGGCCAAACCCCAAAATTGAAAGGAATGCGTTTACCTCACATTCCAACGGTTAGGTGCGGACCGCCGGCCGCATTTCGATAATGGAGGCTTCTGGCCGGCACGCGAAGCGAACCGGCGCGTAAGGTGAGGTGCCCAAGCCGGCACTCACATGTAGTGGCGACTCTTTGCCGGCAAAGCTCCAAATGGTCAGGCCAGAGGCAAGCTCGCGCGGCAGGTCGCAGTTTGTAACCAGGGCGCCATACCCGGGCACGCACAGTTGCCCTCCGTGTGTGTGTCCGGCAAGAATCAGGTGCGCATCGTCCGAGGTGTACTCGTTCAAAACCCGCTGGTAGGGGGCGTGCGTTATGCCTAGTCGAATCGTGTCAGCCGCGTACCAGCCGTCCGGCAGCTCCGGGATGCGGTCGCGTTTGATGTGCGGGTCATCAACACCAATCAAGCCAACTCGCACCAGGCCAGTTTGTCCAGCGTCGCCCTCAAAAATAGATCCCTTTACAGGCACGTCAATGACTTCCGCCTGATTAGTCAGATTCACCCAACCAGCAGATTCAAAGAAACTGGCGAGATCTTCCCACGGTAGGTCCGGCACGTTTCGCTTCTTGCTGTGTTTTGACGGACCGGTCAGGTAAGTGGACCAGCGCTTCTTACGTGGCGAATAGTAGTCGTTTGAGCCAAAAACGAATGCTCCAGGCCGGTCCATTAGCGGCTCGAAAGCACGCCTAACCATGTCCGCACCTGCAATCGATCCAAAGTTGTCGCCCGTTGCAACCACGAAGTCGAAATTTTCATCTGCGAGTCCCCGAATGAAGTCCACGAGGAAGTCCTGGCCAGGGTACAGGTGAGGGTCCGCGATTTGCAGTATGCGCAGCGTTGGGGTTTCGAGGCCCTCGGGAAGTTCTACCACGTAGCGGCGCAACGTCGGCATGCGCCGCTCAATCTGCGTCCATGCGGCCACGCTTACGCCAGCCGCGGTAGCAACTACCGCAGTTGAACTAAGCAACTTCCTCGCGCTCATGTTCCTCCATGTTCGCGAGCCCGCTTCACGCGTGGATTCACCAGCTTTAGCCATCTTCTAGTCTTTGTTATCGTCCCGGTTTTGCGACGGCTGCGTGGGTGGCGCTGGAGGCGGCGGTGCGGCGCCAAGATCGGCCTGCGGGAGGTCTACATAGTCCATCCCCTCGGTAGCTCGATTCATGTATGCGCGCCATACAGGCCCGGTGAACGTGCCGCCATACACGTAGCCCCACTGGACGCCGTTGGCGTAGATGCCGTTCATTGACTGCGAGGATGCCCGAGCATGCCCGGCCCACACAACCGTTGAAATCTGCTTGGTTGCGCCAGCTACCCACAGGTTAGCGTTGTCGTCAGAAGTACCGGTCTTAGCGATGAAGGGGTGGCCAATAGCGATATTCGCGTAAGAGCCGGAGCGGCCCACCTTTTGCAGCACGGTTGAAACCATGTTCGCTTCCTTAGCGGGAACCGCCTGCTCGCAGGATGGCTCGTATGCCACGATCTGTCCACCGTCACGGCCAAGTACTTCATCAACCGGTAGCGGCTGGCAGAGCACGCCATCGTTCGCAAGCGCGGCGTATGCGCCAGCGAGGGCCAGTGGGGTTGCGGGAGCGCCGATTATCTGCGGCGGGTATGGTTTGTGCGGCGAACCGTCCGCCTCCGCGATGCCAAGTGCAGCCATGCCGTCAAAAATTTCGCACATGTTCAGTTTGGTTGACATTTCCGCGAATACGCGGTTGATTGACAGCGAGGTCGCGTCGATCACGTTGAATGTGCCGCCCTTACCCGCAAGGTCGCTAACCGTCCAGTCTGATGCGTATCCGGGACCGCATGGGATGTTGAACTCTGAGGCCGCGAAGCGCGGTGAATGTCCGCCCAGTCGTTCCCACGCTCCGTGTCCCTCGCGGAACCACTGCAGCATCGTGAAGGGCTTCAGCGTTGATCCTGCAGAAAAGCCGTCGCCGCCGCCCTCGGCCTTATCTACGTTGAAGTTCGACTGCGTGGCCTGGGGGTCACTTTCGGTGGGAACACCAAAGTTCGTGTTTTGCGCCATAGCAAGAATACGTCCGGTGGATACCTCGCGCGTGACCAGCGCCGTGTTGGCTCCAGACGCGTCATTCACACCAATCAGGCCCGTGATTTCCTCGAACGCGGCCTGCTGCATGTTTGAGTTCAGGGTCGTCTTGATGGTGAGGCCACCGCGAAGTAGCTTTTGTTTACGCTCGGCCTCGTTGGAGCCAAACTGGTCGGATGCCAGCAGGTACTGGCGCGCGTATTCACAGAAGTATGCGGCGTTACCCGCGCCAGCGCAGCCCTGCGAGCGGAAGTTTGGTTTCAGCATGTCAGCGATTGGGATCGCGGTTGCCTGGTCGTACTCTTCCTGCGTGATCTTTTCTTCGGCAAGCATCGCGGCAAGCACCGTGTCACGCCTGTTCTGCGCGGCTTCCGGATCGTTAAGCGGATCGTACTGGATGGGTGATTTAACCATCCCGGCCATCATTGCGGCCTCGGGAATCGTCAGGTCTTTCGCGGACTTAGAGAAGTACCTTCGCGCGGACGCCTCCGCCCCGTAAACATTCGTACCAAACGGGGCGATATTCAAGTAACCGGTCAGAATGTCATCTTTCGACATCTTTTGTTCAAGAGCGAGGGCGTAGCGGGCCTCGCGAAGCTTACGGCTAATGGTCTGCTCGGTTGCCGCGTCGATCTTGTCTTGGTCGCCCTCTTGCAATCCAGCTTCGAGGAGGGTGTTTTTCACGTACTGCTGGGTGATAGTGGATGCGCCCTGCGTGCTTTGATCTGAAACGTTGTTGATCGCGGCGCGTGCCATGCCGTTGGGGTCGATTCCCTTGTGTTCGTAAAAGCGTCTATCTTCGATGGCAATGATCGCGTCTTGGAGGTGGGGCGAAATTTCTTCGAGGGGAACGATGATTCGGTTCTCGGCGTAGAACGTTGCTAGCACGCTGCCGTCGGCAGAAAGCAGTGTGGATTGTTCGGACGGGGGAAGGATTTCAAACTCGGCGGGTAGCGCGTCAAACACCTGCGGGCCGGCTTTAGCTACGAGGCCCGCCCCTCCCGCAGCGGGAACAACGAGCCCCGCTAAGAGCACGCCAAAAAGCGCGGAAGACGCCAAGAACGTGGTAAGCAACGTGGCGAACTGCCGTTTTCCGACGTGACGAGAACCTGAATTCGACATGGTTCAAGCCTACTTTGAAAACGCTTTTTTGTAACGACCGGGCGCTAAACGCCGCGAATTAGAAGAACTTTTGTAACCGGACTTTGTGCCTAGAGATTTTGAAAATAATTCTGGTAGGTAACGATGATTTGCACAAATGTTTGGTTTAGGAGGGTGTCTGAGCGGGTTTCAACTTGATCTGAAACCCGAATTGTGTGTATGGTCACATCAGGTTCAGTGCTTAAAGCACATGCGGACAATGGGGTGAAGATGAGCTACGCACATTCCGATAAGGATCAAAGTTGGGCGGCAAAGGCGCTTTGCGCAACTGAGACTCCGGACGCGTTATTTGTACAGGGGGCAGCGCAACGCCAGGTTCGTTCCCGTTGCATTGCATGCCCAGTTCGTCTTGAGTGCCTAGCGGACGCGTTGCAGTCCGAAGCTAACTTCGGTGTTTGGGGCGGTCTTACAGAACGTGAACGCCGCGCGATGCTACGCTACTACACTCACGTAACTGACTGGCGCACGTGGATCATGGAGTCTGACGACCCGCTGGCAGAAGAACTGCGCTCGCCGCAGATCCCGCGCGTCCTCGCTCGCGTTCGTCGCTAGAGCGCATACCTCTTATAGGAGTGACCTATGACTAAATGGGAATACGCAACCGTACCCCTAATCATTCACGCTACGAAGGCAATCCTTGACCAGTGGGGCGAGGACGGTTGGGAGCTAGTCCAGGTGGTGCCTGCACCTAATAATCCGGACAACCTCGTGGCGTACATGAAGAGGCCCAAAGCGTAGGCCGCGCGTAGCGCCCACAAGCGTTTAAAAATGAGGGAAGGTTTTCACCTTCCCTCATTTTTATTGTTTGGCTAACTACGGCCTCACAAATCTAACTAGCGCGCGCGGCGAGCCAGACGATCAAGGTCGAGGAGTGTGACGGCACGGCCCTCCAGGTGGATCCAACCACGGGAAACGAAATCGGCAAGCGACTTGTTAACGGTTTCACGCGAAGCGCCAACCAGCTGGGCGAGCTCTTCTTGCGTGAGGTCGTGCGGCACGTGAACGCCATCTTCAGCCGGGGTGCCAAAACGATCTGCCAGGTCAAGCAGGGCCTTAGCTACGCGGCCGGGAACGTCAGAAAAGACGAGGTCCGCCAGGCTTTCGTTGGTGCGGCGCAGACGGCGAGCCAACGCGCGTAGCATGTGCTTAGCCATCGTTGGGTTCGTATCCAAGATCGTGCTTAGATCAGCATGATCCAGGTGTAGCAACGTGACCGGTGAAACTGCGGTAGCAGTGGTGGAGCGTGGGCCCGGATCAAACAGGGTCAGCTCACCAATGATCTCGCCGGGGCCAAGCACTGCAAGCAAGTTCTCGCGCCCATCCGTAGAGGTGTGGCCAAGCTTTACCTTGCCTTCAGTGATGATGTAAAGACGGTTGCCAGGTTCGCCCTCTTCGAATAGAACCTCCCCGCGACGCAGGGTGGTCTGTCCCATTTTGGAGCGCAACGAATTTTGCTGCGCTTCATCTAGCCCTTCAAACAGAGGGACTTGGCTGATGTAGTTTCTTTCCACGGTCACCTTCATTCTCCGCCAAAGCGGCTATGTGGTTATAAGCGTATGTACGCCCCCGTAACGTGGATGCGCGCACCTATTTACCAGTTTAACTGCTTCTGGTGCGTTTTATGAGGAGAACAGCACACTCCTTCACGATTTGGCGGGTGTTGCGCACGTTTGCCAGGCGCGGAACTGCACGGTTTGTATGCTCTAGTTATGAACGCGCAACAAATCAAAAGCCAGCCAGACGAGGTTACGAGCCAGCCAGAAGAGGTGGCGCAGACACTGGCGCGCCTATATCCGGACGCGGCGTGCGCCCTGGCGCATGAAAATGCTTTTGAGTTGCTGGTGGCAACTATCTTGTCTGCCCAAACCACTGACGAGCGGGTGAATACCGTGACGCCCGCGCTGTTTGCGGCTTATCCAACGCCGCGCGACATGGCACATGCAAACGAAGCTGACATTGCTCAGATAGTGCGGCCTCTGGGTTTTCAAAATCGGCGCTCAACCCAGTTGCGGCAGATGGCGCAGGCGTTGGATGAAAAGTTTGCTGGGCAGGTGCCCAGTTCGCGGTCTGAGCTTGAATCCCTACCCGGAGTAGGGCGCAAGACTGCGCACGTCATCATGGGTAACGCGTTTGGGATCCCGGCAATTACCGTGGACACGCACGTGGGCAGGCTAGCGAAGCGGCTCGGCTGGTCTGCGGCTAAGACGCCTCTTGCGATCGAGCGGGACATTGCGAAAGCTCTGCCGGGGCAGGACTGGACCGTGCTTTGCCATCGGCTTATCGAGCATGGGCGGCGCGTGTGTCACGCGCGGTCCCCGCAGTGCGGCAGCTGCGCCCTCGCGCCCCTTTGCCCATCCGCACAAGTCGATTAGAACAGGTTGATTAAAGAGGCGGCAGAGCGGCTCGTGAAGCCAGCTGGAAGTGTTAGCTGGCGCAGGCTTTAAGGTGGCGAAGGGCGGCCTCGTTCAACTGTTCGGGGGCTTCCTCGGTGGGGAAGTGACCGCAGTCCAGCTGGAACGTGGTGATCGGCTGTTTTACCCACTGCTGGTCGCGCAGGAATGTTTGTGGCGGACGCAGCTCGTCTTGCAGACAGATCACGCGCGATACGGGCATGTCCACAACCGTGTCGATGCGAGCGCGGGTGCGCCGGGTCAGTGAGTTCGCGCGGATGACGGCCTCGAGAGCGGTTTCTGTAGCGAAGGGACGAGAGAACGCGTAGCGGTAAACGCGCTCATCGGCTTGCAACTTGAGGCGGTTTTGGGGCGCCGCCCAAGAGTTAGCTGCCTGTGCAACAATCTTGCCTGAACGCAAGCTGCGCACGTTGAACCACGGGGCGCGTATTTTCATTGCGGTGCGGCCGGCCGCGCTGAACGGGGAGGGCGTGGAACGCTCCAGGTTGAGAGGGTGTGGCTGCGCAATAGGCATGAGGGAGGCCACCACGCGCGGGTTGGTGGCCGCGAGAATCCAGCCGAAGGTACCGCCCATGCCCGCGCCAATGATGTGTGCTTTCGCCACGTTCAAACTTCCGAGCACTGCGGTGACGTCCGCCGCCATACGCACCGGATCTTGACCGTGCGGCTGCAGGTCGGAAGAGCCGAATCCGCGCAAATCCATGGCCCACACGCGGTATCCCTCGGCGGCCAGGGCTACCAAAAGGTGACGCATCGAATACCAGGTGCGGGGAAAACCGTGCAGTAGCATCACCGGTTCGCCGTCAGCCGGCCCCATTTGCGCCAGGTGAAAGTTCGCGCCTCCCGCGTTCACGGTGATGTGTTGCCAATCGCCCTCGGGAAGCAATAGCGACCGGCCATCCGTGTTCGACGTGGATGGCCGGTCTAAAAAGTTAGAGCTCATGGCTCCAAGTTAGCTAAAATCGTCCTCATTTTCGAGGCCGGTTAGCCTGCTCGGTTTACTTCTTCTTCAAGGTTCCGGGGGCAAGATGTTCGATCTGGGTGCGGATCTCTTGCTCCCTGCGTCCGTCGCGGCGCGCGAAGATGGACGTTAGGCCGATGATGAACAGGATGAGGCCGGAGGCGGCCATGACGCCCGTGTACCCCGTCCACTGAATGTGGTGGGCAACGTTACCGCCAAACGTGTTGAATGCGGTGAGCCAGTTGTAGGTGGGTTCCATGAAGTCTGCGGTCCCTGCGGGCGCCGCGAGGAAGAAGATGCCGCCAACCATTGCGAGGACGCCGAAAATGAGGGCGCCGAGCGAAGACCTGATGGTCAACATGATTACGATGATTGCAACGATCACGCCGACGCCAAGTTCAATGAGTGCAGCGGGGTTGATCATGCCGGTTGCAACCGGGTTGCCCTGCGCCAGCGTGAGGCGCGCGGCCGCGTCGGTAAGTAGGTACCAGGCGGTGGGAACGCCGATAAGCGTGAGGAAGAAGGACCATACGCGGGCACCAACGCGCGAGGGAACCTCGGGCACCACCGTGGCTTCTTCGAAGATCGACTGCGTGTCACTTAGCTCTACGGGTTCGCGGGGAATCCAAGAGGAGCTAGATTCGGGCTCTTCCGTTTCCGCCACTTCGGGGCGCAGGAGTGATTTGCGGCGCACCTTCGTGGCTTCGATGTCATCCTCAGCGTCCGCACTGGCCGCAGCCACGGCTGCTCCAGCGCCAGCGCCTGCTACTGCGGTTGCCAAGGCAGAATCGGGCTGAGCGGGGGGCGCGGTTGCTTCGGGTGCAGGCTCCTCCCCGGGTTCAGTCACCGGCTCGACCACGGAATCTGCGGCGGCCTCGGGCGTAACTTCGGGGATAGCGGGAACTTCCCGCATGCGCTCGTATTCGTCGCCGGGGCTTTGACGGCGCTCAAGCACGTCGCGCGGAATGTCGTTGCCGCTCGCCGCTACATGCGGGATCGTGCTCGTGGTGTCCGTGGCCTTGGGGAACGAAGTTTCGGTGTGCGCTTCCCACGCAGGTGCTGCGGGGCTTGCGGATTCCGGTGCCGGCTCTGGCTCGGCCACGGGTTCGGGAGCCTGTGCTGGCTCTAACTCGGGTTCAGGCTTGATAACGGATTCGGGTTCTGGGGCCGGTTCCGGTTCGATAACAGGTTCTGGAGCGGGTGTCGGCACTGATTCCTCAACCGGCTCGGGCTCGGGAGCGGGCGCTGGTTCTGGCTCGAAAACAGGCTCTGGGGCCGGTTTTGTTTTGGATTCTGGTTCGGGAGCAGGTGCCGGCTCCGATTCTGGTTCTACGAAGGGTTCTGGAGCTGGTGTCGGCACTGATTCGACAACAGTCTCGGGTTCCGGTGTGGCTTCCGGCGCCGGGGCGGGTTGGTTTTCCTCGGCGGCTGATTGTGCAGAAGACGCGGCTACCTCACCCGTAGCGCCTTCGTCTCTGGAAGCAAAGGGTGCAACCGTGGTTTTTGGTTCCACATCTTCAAGGACTTCGTCATCTGCTGAACCAATGATGTCTTCTGGCTGATCGTCGCCAAACACGGCGGCGCCCTCGTCGATCGTCAGCTCTTCGGCACCCGCATCCAGTGTGCTATCCGCCTCAAGCGGATCGGCGGGGGCAGGTTCTGATACCGGATCAATGAGGTCGGGGTGCTCCGCGTCTTCCTCTACCTGGCCACCAAGATCCCACGTGGGGCGCTGCTCCTCATCGGCGTCGTTCGGGTCGTCAAATTTGCGATCAGCCATGAAATCCTCCAAAAATCTATCGCTACATGTGCGCGCGGCGGCACACAATAAGCCATAACACCATGATTACACGCGGTGATTTGCCAGGCTGAGGCTGGGCCGGCGTGTTGAAAAGACAGCGCCAGATAATGATTCAGCTAATGGAGGGCGGGCGTTTACGCGTCAGGATTTACCGAGATGCTGATCGAATACGTACACGTTGCGACGATGAGGCCAAAAACGCCGAGCACGGGCATCGCATAGCCGACTGAGATCATGATTGGGTCTTGGGGCGTGACCAGCTTGTTAGTCAGAATCGAAAACAATGGGCCCAAAAACAGTGCGGGGATGAGGAGCAGGAACCACGCCACCAGCTGGACTGCAAGAACCGACTTGTACGCCATTGCGGTGAACGCAACGAGTGTCAGGGAAATCAATAGCACTAAGAACCAGTCGCTGCCGGACAGTTTTGGCATTAGTAAAGGCATGTTCAAAATCGTTGGCGTGATCGTGTTTGGAGAACTGGCGAGCACGATGAAGATGAGGGCGAGCGCGGAAAGCAACGTAACGATTAAGTAGCCAGAAAGGGCTGCCGGCCCGGGTTCCTTGACGGGTTTTGGGTTGCCTCGTGTACTTTGGCGTCTTTTGGCTAACGTGACCATGAGGGTCGTGAAAAAGATGACGAATGTTTGTAGCGGAAGTTGTTGCCACATGAGGAGCGCTTGGATAGAGCTGGTTGGCGCGGGCGAAATGATTGAGTTTCCAATGAATAGGGCCGCAAATGCTCCGGCCCAGATGGTGGCAATGACAATGCCGATGGTGGACCAGCTCGTGAGGTAGGCCAGGATGATAATCAAAATGGCAACCACCAGGATGCCCAGCTGGCCGGTGGGCGAGCCGAGAGGAATACCCGTAATGCTCCCCTCTTGCAGTAGTGCCGTGGAGTTAAAAAGCAGGGTCAAAATGATGGGGGAAACAACGAATGAGAATACTGCGATTGTGCCCCGGCCCAGCAGATCTTCGCGTTGTACCAGCGGGGTGTGAGCACGAACGTTTTCGGCAGTTAAACTCATGCCTACACTTTACCCAGCTAAGCTAAGACCGTGTCTGAACCTGGTGTGTCAAAGTTCGCGTCGCTGGCGGCGTCCGCGCAAATGCGGGAGGTGTTGCGCCAAATTGATGAGGGCGTTGTACGCATCCGTTTTTCCGAGGGGCTTCGCCGAGGGTGGGAGAGCGCGCGGGCGGAGGCTGGCGTGCAACTGGCCCACTACGAGGCGGCCCTGGTGGGGGCACGCACGGATTTAGCGCAGTTGCGCCTCGCCACGATGGGGTGCGAGCAGTTGGACGATCCGGCGATGCTTGCCGCGCTTGACGTTTGGAAAGCGCATCGTTTGGCCGAGCAGGATTGGCCGCCGCTGAACTCGCGGCATCCGGTGAAGAATGTGGGCCGCCCGTTGCCGCAGGTGCTCGCTGAGACTCATAAGGCTTTAACCGCGCGTCTGTCTAGTGCGGGTGTGATTGCTGAGGCTGACGTAGCTATCCCAAAGGATCCGCGAGCGCTCGCGGCCGCGCGAGCCGTGTTGGAGGCGAAGTTGCCAGCTCCTATGCGCGCAGGGCTACTCATTTGGTCGTTTGCGAACCGGCCGCTGTTTGCCACTCATTCGGAGCAACTCGGCCGCGTCCTCGCCCGGCATCACCTGGTTGTAAGCGGGTTTGAGCCCAGCGGCACGCTGCTGATTTCGCGCCAGCTGGTGGGGGATGCACAGGCCAGCCTCGCCCTCAAGAATGAGGATCCGGAACCTTGGTTGTACATATTTTGCGAGGCCATGGCCGGGGCAGTTGACCCCACGCTGGACATGATTCGGGGCGTGCAGGCCGGAAGACTTCCGCAGTAGTTTCCACAGGTTCGGTGTAGTCCGCCTGGCCCACAGCCCGGTGCGCTGGGGTGCGAAGTGTTCTCGCGCTCGCATTTTGATGGCTGTATGCGCGTGTTTTTGAAAGTGGAAGAGCAAGCCGGCCAGGTTGTTCGCATCCTGCAGTTGATGGGGCGCACGTTCGAGTGGTTTGGTGAAAGCACTCCGAAGCCGGGTGACTTATTGATTGTTGAGGGTCAATTGGGGGCAGCGAGGGTAGGGCCCGGTGTGAAAGTGGTGCGTTTGGGTGTGGACGTGGTGCTACCCGGAGGCGAAACCCAGCTGATGAGGATCATTGACGCCGGGTTTGCGAGTGGCCGGTTTGCGGTGGCCGTTTTTGCGGGGGTGCGCGGCGGGGTGGGAACAACGGCATCTGTGGCGCGCGCGGCAAAAGAGCTGGATTACGAGTCCGTTTTTGTGCTGGACTTGAGCGATGATCCAACGTTGCGCATCGCGTTAGCAGATACGCGCGCAACCTCGCTTACTTGGGGTGAGGTGAGTATTTGCGAGGACGTGGTGGTATCGCGCTTGCCAAAGGGGATTCTCGCGGTGGTGGGTGCTAAGGCGTGCGCCCCTCCCCAGATCGCGGATGTGGCGCCGCTTGTGCGCAGCCTTCGCCGCGTGGGCCCGGTTCTGATTGATGCGGGCAAATGGAGCCGCCAGGCCGCCCAGTTTTGTGCGGGCGAGGACGCCCGCCCGGTGTTGCTCGGGAAGGCTTCGGCCACGCGGTTCCAGGTGGAGGCGGCGCGGCAGCGGCTAGTCGATTTCGGCCTTGCGGAAAGCGCTGTTTGGCTTCCCAAGAGAGCGAAGTTGAAAGATTTGGAGGCGGCCTGTGCACGCTAGGGAGCTACAGCACCGGATTGCGCGTGGAGAAATGCCGGCCAAAGCGGTGGGGCAGACGGCCTCCCCGCTGGCGGGAGCAAACGCATTGGTTAGCTCGGCGTGGAGCTTGGACGCAACCATCGCGGGGCCCGGGCCCGCCCTAATGGAGTTGATCTCGCAAGAGGGGGTTAGCGACGTCCTCGTAAATGGAACGTCAGTTTGGGTGGATCGGCGCGGGCGTATGGAGCGGGCACAGGTGGAGTTTTCTTCCCCGGCGCAGGTGCGTGAGTTGGCAGTGCGAATGGCGGCAACTGCGGGCACGCGTTTGGATGAGGCCATGCCGATTGCAGACGGCACCCTACCTGACGGCACGCGCTTGCACGCGGTCCTGTCTCCGCCGGCGGTTGGTGGGCCACTGATTTCTTTGCGCACCAAACGACGCAGATCCTTCACTTTGGAGGAGTTGCGCAAGAACGGCACGTGTGCAGGACCAATGTTTGACGCGATTGTGGGGTTGGTTGAGGCGCGCGCAAACGTATTACTGTCCGGTGCGACGGGCACGGGTAAAACAACGCTACTGTCTGCGATCTTGTCCAAGGTGGATGCGGGCCAGCGCATCATTTGCATTGAGGAGGTGCCCGAGCTTTCTCCCACGCACCCGCACGCAGTAACGATGTGCCAGCGCGGGGCGAATGTGCAGGGTGAAGGCGAGGTGAGCCTAGCGGATCTGGTGCGTGCCGCGATGCGGATGAGGCCAGACCGGTTGGTGCTTGGCGAATGTCGCGGGGCGGAGGTGCGCGACGTCCTCACTGCTTTCAATACGGGCCATGAGGGCGGGTGGGCAACGATCCACGCGAACACGCCTGCGGACGTGCCGGCACGTTTGGTGGCGCTCGGGGCGCTCGCGGGGATGGCTGATTCCACCGTGCACGCCCAGGCGGCGGCCGCATTGGATGCGATTATCCACGTGGAACGGCGCGCCGATGGCAGGCGTGAGGTCACTCAAATCGCGGTGGTTGAGTCTGGTGTGCCGCTGCGGGTTCTTCCCGCTTTGACAGTTGCAGGCAGGGGGCCGGGGTTCGCGGCCTTGCAGGCGCGCGTTCACGCCGGGGGAGGGCGATTAGCCTTACCAGGGGAGCCTCCTACCGCGGAGGTCGTAGTGCAAAGCCCGGCGGAGGTCGTTTAGATGGGCTCGCTAGCCGCGTTGGCGTGGACACTCTTGTTCGTGTTTTTCTCCTCGTTTGCACTGGTTCGCAGGTGCAGGCAGCGGCGGGCGTTCGCCGCGTGGAAGGGCGCGAGTGTAGTGGAACGCAAGCCTGCGACGCAGGCGTCGGCCGCGATGTTGATTGCGGATGTGGTGGCGCGTTTGCGCTCGGGAGCGAGCGTGGAGGCGGCTTGGCGCGGTGCGATAACCGATGCGGGTTTGCCGTGGGGAGGGATGGATAGCCGGGGGGTTCCGCAGCTGCCAAAGCAGTTGCGCGGCTCAGCCTCGTCAGTGGAGGCCGCGTGCCGGCTCACGCACCAGATTGGGGCACCAATGGCGCAGATCCTGGAGTCGATATTAGAGACGATTGATGAGGTCGATGCGGCAAAACGGGATCGCGAGGTGGCGCGGGCCGGCCCGGAAACTACGGCGAAGCTCCTCACTGTGCTACCACTTTTGGGTGTGGTGGCAGGGTTTGCGGTGGGTGTGGACGTGGTGGGGCTTTGGTTTGCAGGCGGCGCGGCAACGGTTGGCCTGGCTGTGGGGGCCCTGTTTTGGGTGGTGGGAGTGGTGTGGGCGAAGCGGCTGATTGCGGCGGCATCGCAGGAAGGGGAGCGCATTGATCCGGTGGTGCTGGTGGATCTGCTGGTTGCCAGTTTGGGGTCGGGAGCCTCTATTCCGCATTCGTTGGATGCGCTTGGGGTGGCTTGCGGAGAGCCTGAGTTTGAGCGTTGCGCAGCTTTGCTTCGTATGGGCGCACCTTTTGACGCGCTGGAGGAGCAGGTTAGTGCAGACGCGTTGCCCATGATTGCGGCGTTGCGCCCGGCGTGGACTTTGGGGGCCTCCCCGATCCCAATGTTGCGGCTACTTGGCAGGCGGATTCGGGCAACGAGGGCGGCCAAGGCGCGCGGTGAGGCGCAGAGGCTAGCTGTGCGCCTGGTTCTGCCCTTGGGCCTGTGCCTGCTTCCCGCTTTCGTCGCAATCAGCGTGGTGCCAATAGTAGCGTCAATCTCGCTGCCCGGGTTTTAGGGTGGCTCCCCCTACGCGTCGGCCGGCTCGGCCTCATCGTTTTGGTTAGTGTCCTGGGGGACAACGATCAACTCGGTTTTAGATTCCCGGCAGATTTCCAACACGGAACTCGGTGGTTCAACGTCGGTGATGAGGTATTCAAAGTCGCCTAGTTCAGCGGTTTTGCACAGTGCACGGCGAGTGAACTTCGTGTGATCGGCAACCAAAATCCGTACCTGCGCCGCCCGGAGCATCGCCTGCTTCGTTTCCGTCACGTAGTCGTACGGGTTGCAAACCACTCCGTCGGTGATAGCCGTGTCGGACATAAGGCAAAAGTCGGCGCGGAACCTCTCCGCCTCGGCAACGGTGCGCGCCCCATAGAAAGAGTTAGACCACGGCGAATAGCGTCCGCCCAAGCAATGTAGTTCCACCATGGGGGCGCGCCCCACTGCCTGCACTACGGCCAGCGAGTTTGTAATGATTGTGAGCGGAGATCGGCCCGTTAGTTCGCGAAGCGCAGGCAGACACGAGGAGGAATCATCAACCAGCAGGGAGGATGCGCGCGGAATCAGTTCGCTAACCACCGGGGCGAAAGACTCCTTAATCTCGGTCAAAATGCCGGATCGCAGAGTGGAAGACAGGTCCACAACCGTTGACTCCGCCGGCTCCACGTACCCGCGGCCCAGACTAACCAGCCCCTCGCTGACCAGCTGGGAAACATCACGGTAGACGGTGACAACGGAGACGTCGAGGAGCTCTGCAAGCTCCTCGACGTCTAGGCCGCCAGCTTCGAGCACGGCGCCTACAAGCCGAGCTTTCCGGCGCTCTTGTGCACTTAGCTTTTTCAAACAGTCCTCATTACTTCTTGTGTGGGACTACCGCCACCTTGATTCCGGTGCCATTAGCCGCCACGGTAATAGCTTCGTGAACGTCTGCAAGCTCAAACGTGTGAGTGTGCAAAGACTTCACGTCTATTTTACCCTCACCGATAAGGCGTAGCGCCTTCTTGTGTGCTGCCCGGCCCGCGTTAGACGCGCCGGTGATAACGAGCTCACGATAGTGAATGAGGTTCGGATCAATCTGCGCTTTTGCAACCTTAGAAAAGCCCGCGAAAGCGTTTACGTGACCACCCTTGCGCATGCACAAAAGCACGTCCTCAACAAGTTCGGGCCTGCCAATACAGATCACGCCAATGTCTGCGCCCTCCCCTTCGGTCAAGTTTTTGCAAAACTCGGCAATGTCGGTCTGTGTGGGGTCTACCGTGTGCGTGGCACCCATCTTCTTGGCGAACTCACGCCTCGACTCTGACGGGTCAGAAACGATGATATTGCTGGCCCCCGCCAGGCGACACACCTGGGTGTGTAGCAAACCGATCGGCCCCGCACCCGCAATGAGGACAGTGTCGCCAATGCCGGGCTGGTAGTTGTGCGCGCCATTAATCACGCAGCCAAGTGGCTCGGCCAAAGCAACCTCAACGGGGCTTAGATGCGAGGGGGCTTTGAACACGCCACCCCTTCGCAACGCCTCGGCGGGGATGCGAATGTACTCGGCCAGGCCGCCGTCGATTCCGTATCCGAAGATTTTGGAGTCGATGCACAAGTGCTCCATCCCGCGGCGGCAGTAGTAGCACTGCCCGCACGGCACAGTTGGGAGGACGCCTACCAAGTCCCCAACTTCGAATCCCTCAACTTCGGAGCCAACTTCTTCAACGTACCCGGAGATTTCATGTCCCAGGACGATCCCCAGGTCGATGCCCGCAGTCTTTTCGCCGCGAAGGATACGCCCATCCGTGCCACACACGGTGTTCGCACCCACGCGGAGAACGAGGCCGTCGGTACCTGCGCTAGGGGTTTCAACTTCTCTTAGTTCAAGCTGTCCAGGTCCTGCAAAAACTGCGGCTTTCACTTGGCATCACCGTGCACAATCGCAGAGAGCTCCTTCATAACGCCAGCCATGTCTTCTACCTGCCAGACGTTGCGACCGTAGATCAGGCCGCGAGCGCCCGACTCGATGGCCTCGCCAGCTAGGCGGCTAACTTCGCTACGGTCAGCTGCGGAGCCACCCAGGGTCAGAACTGGAATGTTACCGACCTCTTCAATCAAGGTGCGTTCAGCTTCAACATCGCCCACGTATTCGGTCTTGATAGCGTCTGCACCGATCTCTGCGGCAATGCGGCACATCTGGCGCAGGAGCTTGGGGTCCTTTTGGTCTTCGTTTCGCATACCCCACAGGGTTGCCTCAACAATCACGGGCAGGCCAATCTGGTGAGCTTCCGCAATGAAATGAGCAACTTCCTGCACGTTGTCGTAGAACATGCCGTCAGCAGCGGGGCGTCCGATCAGGTACATGCATACGGCGGTGGCGCCAAGTTCCAGGGCTTCTTGAGGAGTAGTGAGAACCCGGTAGGCCTCTCCCATCTCTTTCTTCATGTTCGGATCCAGGGTGGTCCAGTCCACGCGCAGAATCGGTTCGGGTCCGCCGCGGCGGCCAAAGAGGTGTGCGCCCTGCTCAAGCATTCCACGGTTTAGGAGGATGCCCTCGGGGTTGCCCGCAACGATTCTTTCAAGCAAATCTACGGGATTGCCCAGCCCGTCGGGTATTGGCAGAGACTGGCCGTGGTCGAATGCCACAATGAATGACCTGTTGGTCTTGCTGTCAAATATTCGTGATAGTCGAATGTTCTTGCCGGTCATTTTTTCTCCTAATATTCTTCGTCTACTTCGGGGTCTTTCCCGAGTCGGCCAACGTCGATCTGATCGAGTGCGCGCATGTTGTTTTCGCTTAGTTTGATACGCGGAGCCGAAAGATTGTCTTTCCATCTGTCTGGGTTTGCGGACTTAGCTACTGATGAAATTCCGCGCGCACAGGCCCATGCGATGCACACCGCTGCGGGCGAGCAAGAGTGCTCAGCCGCAATCTTCTTGACCTCTGGGTGTTCAAGAAGACCCTTGCCGCGTCCAATAACTCCCCAACCTTGCGGTGCAATGTCATTTTCAAGGCAGAAATTCACGAGGTCGATTTGCGCAAACCCAGGGTGTACCTCGAACTGGTTCACTGCCGGGTATTCGCCGAACTCCTCGCGGATTTTTTGTAGGTGCGCGATGGGGAAGTTGCACACGCCAATGTTCTTGATGAAACCTTCTTCACGTAGCTGCATGAGCGCTTCGTAAGACTCTAGGTAGAGCCCTAGGCGCGGTAGGGGCCAGTGAATGTGGTACAGGTCGATGTAGTCCAACCCAAGGTTTCTTAGTGTGGCAAAAAATGCGCGTCTAGCCTGCTCTAACCCTTGGTCGCCACCGCGCAGTTTCGAGGCAACAAGTACCTCTTCTCGCTCCACGCCAGAGTTGCGGACGCCTTGCCCTACTCCGTATTCGTTGTGGTAGCGCTGCGCGGTGTCGACCATGCGGTAGCCGTCGCCAATTGCACGTGATACGCAAGTGGCCGCGTGTGCGTCATCTAGCTTCCATGTGCCATACGCAACGGCTGGAATTTTCATACGTGTTTTCTCCTTATCGACGCTGAATGTCGGCAAGCTTGTGGCTCATCGGAGCCGTTGCCGGGTACAGGTCGAGGTAGGTTTGGAACATTTCTGAGTAGAGCTCGAGGTTGTCCTCATTGGGTACGATTTCACGCTCAGCTCGGTTCCAAACGGTGGTTTCATCTACGCATCCGGCAGCCATTGCGGCTAGTAGTGCGTCACCGTAGGAGGCGCCGATGGTTACTTCGGGGATGTACTGCTTGATGCCGATGATGTCGGACATGATTTGGGGCCAGAGCCCGCCGGTGGTTCCGCCGCCAACAGCCCAGTATTCGGTTGCTTGGCCGCCGCACTTACGAATGGTTTCCAGTAGGTGGCGAGAACCAAAACCGGTAGCTTCAAGCGCGGAACGGTAAATGTCGCCTTGCTTGTGCGTAAGGTTCAGGCCGGCCAGCAGGCCGCGCGCATCCGGGTCTGCAATGGGGGTGCGTTCGCCCGAGAAGTACGGCAACATGATGAGGCCGTTCGATCCCGGTTTGGACTGCGCGGCCAACTCTGAGAGCTCGTCATATCCGAGGCCGGTCAGCTCGCTGATCCACGTGGTTAACGAACCGGTGGTTGACATGCCACCCGATAGGTTCGAGGTGCCTTCTAACAGGCCCGCGCAAGACCAGAGGGATGGGCCTTCGAGAGCGCGGTCTGAGATCTGCACTGCCACCATGGTGGAGCCGTACATGAGCATCACTTGACCCGGCTGGCGCACGCCAACTGAGAGCGCTTCGACGAACGCGTCTACCGAGCCGACGGCTACGGGCGTTCCGGGGCGCAGGCCGGTGATGCGAGCAGCGTTATCGGTGATGTGTCCAGCAACCTCGTTGGACCACATCAGGCGTGGCATTGGAAGATCGCCACAAATATCCTCCACCCACTCATCTACCCAGTCGTTGGTAAATGGCGAGTAGAGAGGCTCACACATGGATGCGGCCAGGTGATCTAGTACGTATTCTCCCGTCAAGTGGAACACGCAGTAGGTGTGTGCCATCAGGAAGCGGCGGGTCTTGGCCCAAACCTCGGGCTCGTTGCGTTTAACCCATTCGATCTTTGGGCCCACGGACTGGGACGTCATGCCGTTGCCGCACTTCTTTAGCACGGTCTCTTCGCCGTACCGTTCGGTGAGTTCGTCGATTTCCTTGGAAGAACGGGTGTCAACGCCGTAGAGAATCGCGTTGCGAAGCGGCGTGCCGCGTTCGTCAGCGGCGAGGAATACGGGGCCGATGCCCGAGATGCAAAGACCTGCTACGTCGCCCTTCGCGCGGGTTGCGAGTTCGCGGCAAATCTTTACAACGTCGGACCACCACACCGCGTCCGCATCGTGTTCCGCCCAGCCGGGCTTAGGGAATGCGGTTTCGTGCCTAACTACTTCAGAGTAGAGCACGTTGCCTTTTGTGTCTGATAGCACGCCTTTCGTGGAACCCGTGCCGATATCAATGCCTATAACTAGATCTGCCATGGCTTTAATCTCCTTTGACCTTGCCAGCCATTGTTGACCGCTTATTGCATTCAACGCCACTAAGTTATCAAGAAAATGATAGATGCGATACTATTTGTGACAAAAAGTTACTTATTTTGTCAGTTCGATGTCAAACTTCGCCTATACTCGGCCCTATGAAGCCTGATACCTCTTTTGTTGGATCTGACCGTGACTCTCTAATCCGCCTGGCCCGCGCCATGGGGCGCGTGGACGCGATGGCATTTGATGTGGACGGCACGCTTGCAGACGCAAGCTCGTACGTTCCCAAAAGCACAATCAGCGCGCTGGCCCGCCTCGCAAATGCGGGGGTGCAACCCGTAATCATTACCGGGCGCGTGTACCCGGCTGCGGCAAAGATTCTTCACGAGGCGCACTGCCCGGGCATTGTCGTAGCGTCAAACGGGGCGGTAGTGGGGGACTGCGAAACAGACGAAATCTTGTACCAGCACCCGATGGATCCGCAGTTTTCGCGCGGCCTCATCGATCTTGGCCGCAAGCATGACCTGTCGATCACACTCTTCCTGTTCGACTCGATGGTGTCTGACCGCGACGACTTTTCTGCCCGCTTCTTGAAAGACGCGAACGAGGGGCTGGCCGTGCGGATCGAGGACATCGACCAGATCGACCCGGATCTCATTTTGAAAATCATGTACGCCCACCCCAACGCCGAGGTACTTGACCAGCTGACCCCGGAACTTCACGAGGCATTCCCAGATTTGCAGCGTTCTTTGAATAACTATTTTGAGATTGTTTCGCCCGGTGAAGGCAAGAAGAAGGCGTTACACATTGTTGCGGACAAGTTGGGGTGGGATCTGCAGCGCGTTGCCGGATTTGGTGACGGCGGCAATGACGTGCATTGGATGCCCGAAACCGGCTGGCCCATTGCGATGGACAACGCGCGCGACGAGGTGAAGGCGATCGCTCGCGGCGTCATTGGCCACCACAACCACGGGGGCGTTGAAAACTTCATTGACGCCTACCTACACGTACACGGCTGAACATAGTTTGATTTTTGCGGCCGCCTCGCACACCTGCCGGGGCGACCTTACCGTATCTGCAGGATAGAAACTACCCACAGGCGTTACACGTCCCCGTGTTTCCACACCTTGCGCGGGCGGGCCTCGAACACGGGTTTTAGGCGCGAAATAGTTGCGGTGACATATCAATGAAGGAGGAACAATATGTCACCACAAAAACCAATTTCGATGCGAATGTTTGCGCCCTATTGGCCAGACCGTTCGATGCGTGGAAACATTGACAGCACGCGGCGTGATCTTGATGAGGGCGGTTTTGTTACCGCAGAATACGCGGTGGGTATTTTGGCTGCGGTCGCGTTCGCTGGAGTTTTGCTCGCGGTGCTCAAGTCCGGGGCAGTCAAGTCGATGTTGACGGCGATCATTCAGTCGGCGCTCAGTGTCTAGCTTCAAGGGCGAGGCGGGGATGGTGACGGCCGAAACCGCAGTTACCATCCCCGCGCTTCTCGCAGTGTTTGCGCTAATGATTGCGGGCGTGTCCGCCGCAACCAGCCAGGGTCAGGCGTGTCACGCGGCGCGAACCGCTGCACGGGCGGTTTCCATTGGTATGAGTGACGCGCAGGCATCCAGCCTGGCCGTCCAGTCGGTTTCTCGCGAAGCCAACGTGTCGATTGTACACGCGAGGGCAGACGCCAGGGTAACCGCGGCGATGTCTGCGGGCGCCCTGCTAGTGCCGATTCGGTGTTCGGTGACCACGCAAAAAGAATCCAGCTTCGCACCGTGATGCTGGGAGAAGATCGACTTTGAAAACTAGGGAAAACAGGCGATGATGCGGGAAGCAAGCCCTCGGGAAATGCGCGAGCGACCCAGTTGTGCGCCGCGTCAGCCACGCTCACGTCGCGGACGTAGCGAGGCCGGCAACGCCACTGTTCGGGCTATTGCGATCGTGATCGCCCTGGTAATGATTGCGGCCACGGCGGCCTTTGCGATGGGAGTTTTGGCCGCAAAAACCAGGGCGCAGGCGGCGCTAGACCTAGCCACGCTGGCCGGCGCGTCCGCGCTGATCGATTCAGTTGGTGCCACTTACGGGACTGATCCGTGCGCGGTAGCGAGCGAAGTGTGTGCACGCAACGGGATCACGCTGACCAGTTGCACGGCTGCGGGGCTCGACGTGATTACCACAGCGAGTATGCGAGTGGCCTCCCACGAGATGCACTTGCGCTCGCGGGCGGGCCCCAAGAACCCGCAGGTTATCAGCCAAGTGCAGTTTGACCATTGAGGAGGACGCCGTGCCAACTCCCTCGCTAATCGGATCGCGTGGTCGCTTGACGTTCGGGGCAGTGCTCGATCAGGTAGCGCAAGAGCGTGCGGGCACCTGTTTTAGATAGGGGCTCGTTGCGGTTGCCGCACTTGGGGGATTGCACGCAGGAAGGGCAGCCGTCCTCACAGGGGCAACTTTCAACCACGTTGAGGGTGGCGCGCACCCACTCGTAAGCGTTCTTCCAGGCGTGCTCGGCAAAACCGGCACCCCCCGGGTAGGCGTCATGCACAAACACGGTGGGCGCGCCCGTTTGCTCATGCGCGGCTGCGGATAGGCCCCCTAAATCCCAGCGGTCACAGGTGGCCAGGAGTGGCAAAATGGCGATAGAGGCGTGCTCGGCTGCATGTAGGGCGCCGGGCAAATCCGCGACTGACACACCTAGCCCGGCTGCCACGGCCTCATCTATCTGCCACCACACGGACATGGTGAGTAGCTTTTGCACCGGCATGTCCAGCTTGGTGTTAGAGATGAACTGCAGGCCGGGCAGGCGTAGCGTGTCAAAATCGGTGACTTGGGAAGACGCTTCCACTTCGCCAAAACTCCATGTAACCGCGTCATCGCTCCATGTGTCCGTAGCGTTCAGGATCTGCACGTGCGACTGCACTGTTGGGCGAGTGCGTAAATCCGTCACCACCGGGCGCACTAGGGCCACGCGGGTGCCGCCCGTAGCTGCGCTGGTCGCGCCCGAACCGGTGCCGCGTAGGGCGCCACCGGCAACGGCAGGCTGGGAAGTTAGTTCAGTGACTTGGAACGTGCGGCCCTGATGCACGTAAATCGCGCCCGGATGTACCTGCGCGTTAGCCTGATCCGACGCCACGGTGCCAATCACGGTTCCCGTGGCCTCTTCCACCACCTGCACCTCCATTGCGCTACCGCGTAGCTCCGTCAGATCCTGCGCGCGCATTGGTAGTGCCACATTCCAATACCATCCGCTTGGGCGCTTGCGCAGATAACCCTGCTTGGTCAACGCGTCAAAAACAACAGTCGAGTCCAACCCAAACAGCTTCAAATCTGCTTCGGTTAGGGGTAGCTCGCTCGCGGCCGCGCACAGGTGCGGCGTCAAAACGTAGGGGTTTGCCGGGTCAAACGTGGTGGCCTCGGCGGCCTCCAAAATCAAATGGGGGTTGTGAATGATGAACGAATCGAGTGGGTTATCCGAGGCAATCAGTACGGAAACTCCGTGCGCGCCGGCCCTGCCCGCACGCCCCACCTGTTGCCACAGCGATGCGCGCGTGCCCGGCCAGCCGGCCGTGATCGTCGCGTCCAAGCCAGAAACGTCAACGCCGAGCTCCAACGCGTTAGTGGTTGCCAGTCCCGCCACCGCGCCCGTGCGAAGCGCGGTTTCCAAGGCGCGCCGCTCCTCCGGCAAGTACCCACCCCGGTAAGAGGCAACCTTGGACATCAGCTGCGGCGCCCGCGTTGACAGCACGTCCCGCGCCTTCGCCGCAACTGACTCCGCAGCTGCTCGCGAGCGCACAAACGTCAGCAGTTTCGCGCCGCGTTGCACCATTTCGGCCAGCAAAATGGCGGCCTCCGAGGTGGCGGACCGACGCTGCATCCCTGCTAAGAGCACGCGGGTTTCTTCCCCCTCAGCCTCTATTGCGGCAAGGAAGTCCGCGATCGAAATGTCTTTCGGCGCCATGAATCCTGGCTGCCACAACACCAGGTCTTTCGGGCCGGAGGGCGAGCCGTCTGCGGTTACCGAAACGACCTCGCCCACGGGAACGCCAATCAGTTTCGCCGCCGTGCGTTCGGCCTCGGACACGGTGGCAGAAAGCATGATAACGGTGGGATCCGCGCCAAGGTGGCGGGAGATGCGTAGCAGACGGCGCAAAACCAGGGCGATGTGTGCGCCGGTGACGCCGCGCCAATAGTGCATTTCGTCGATCACTATGAACCGCAGGCCAGAAAGCAGGCGCGTCCAACGTTCATGACCGGGCAGGAGGACGTGGTGCAAATAGTCCGGATTTGTGAGGATCACGTCGGCAAACCCGCGCGCCCAGTCCTTCGCTTCGCGCGGCGTGTCCCCGTCGGCGGTACCGATGCGTAATGAAAGAGGCTCCTCGCCGCCCGCGATCACGGTTTGCAAATGCTGCAGCTGGTCGGCTGCCAGCGCCTTCGTGGGCGCCAAATACAAGGCCGTGGGACGGCGTCGCATTTGCGAAAGGCGAGTACCAGAACCCTCCTCAATCGTGGAAAGAATGGGGAGCCAAGCGGCAAGCGACTTGCCCGAACCAGTGCCCGTCGAAATCACGGTGTGCCTGCCTTCGTAGGCGGCGGTTGCGGCCTGCGCTTGATGCGACCACGGCCGTTTAATTCCCATCCGCTCATAACTGGCCACCACGCGCGGATGGGCCCACTCGGGCCATTGCGCCAGACGCTCCTCGCGTCCGGGAATAGTCAGGGTGGAAACCAGGCGGTCGCTACTGCCCGCAATCGAAGACAGCGCGCCCAGCAGGCGCTGCGCCATTGACTCGGCCTGCCCAACCATCGTTATTTCGCTAACTGCGTTGCAACGCCCCTAGCTATTGACTGCATGAAGTTGATTCCATCCATGCCTGCGGCCACGCCGGCAGAAATGTTATCCACCAGCTGCTCGTCGTTCATGCCCGCACCTACCGAGCAAATGTAATCCGCGCAAACATCTATCAGACCGTCATCCACAAGCGTGTAAATCGTGGGGAAGTAGCGTTCCCGGTTCCACTGGTCCGCAGCCGTGAACAGCGCCGCCATCGCCTGCGTCGACATGGGTAGATCCGTCTTCCACAAAATCCGCACCGACAAGAATTTACCCGAGGTTGTGAAAGCAAACTGGAATGGGAAGCCGGAGAAGTTCGCCAGGCCAAACCCCTCTTCCGCGAATACTTCAAAGGAGGTGCCCATCGTTTCAACCGCTTGCCCGATGCGCTCAAATGTAACCGGCGAGGGAACCTTCGGGTCATCTGTTACCACGTGCAAAGTCATCGGCCTTCCTCCACTTCATCGCGCGGTGCCACAACGAGGTGCGGAAGTGCTTTTTCTAAATCCTGGAAGTAGCCGAGCACCATGGTTAGCGCCGTCTCATAAAAATCTGTCAGCTGCGCATTTGTGGCGCCTTTCGAAATGACGAGGCTCGATTCAGCTCCCACGCTGAACTCTGCGGCCTCCTTAATGGGCACCAAGTAGGCTTTCGGGCCGGATCGTTGCACGTTGCAGGCGTGCACCTGCTGAGTGAGCAGTCCAAAATCGTCCTCAGACTTTGAAACGCCGCGCCAAAGCCCGCGAATCTGCAGGATCGACGGCGACGAGAAGTTTACAAAAATGAGGCCCGTCTGTGCGGCGAACATGAGTTCGTGCTCCCCGTTTTCGTGAATGTCGAATCCTTCTTCGGAGTTATCAAGCTCGCACAGGAAATGTCGGACGCGTTCTGATGTTACTAGCGTGGGGATTTCCGCCGTCACTGGCACTCTCCTCGTATCGGGCTCAAACTCTTTGATCTGATAACAGATTAGGTTAGGCGGATGGCTCGCGCGCGTCGAATCGAATCAAACCGGGCGTAATGACATTATTGTTCACTGGTGACACGTGGAGGTAAACAAAAGTGAGTGACCAGGGGCAAACCCCGATATTCACCGCAAATAGTCGGCGCACGCTACGCGTCGTCCTCACTTTTGGTGCGCTCTTAGCTCTGCTCCTACTGGCCATTGTGGGCCTGCATACGCGGACGGGCCAACTTTTGGATCAGGCTGTGCTTGATGTGGCGATGCGTCGAGCTGCCAGTTTTGACTGGGTTGACGGCTTCTTGACCAACTCGATTTCGCTGTACACCGTGGCGATTGCTGCGGGCGTAATCATGCTGATTGCCGCGCTACGAGGCCGGTTTGCACTCGCGCTACGCGCCGGCGTCATGATTGTGGGAGCTAACCTGATGACGCAGGCGCTGAAAACCTACCTGTTGGATCGGCCTTACATGGGGATAGGTTTTGACCTGCCAAACTCGTTCCCCTCCGGTCACACCACGCTATTGGTGTCACTGGCTTTGGCGCTCGTGGTTGTGCTCCCGCGAGAAATCCGCTCGATCACCGGGTTTGTGCTGTCATTTGTTGTGGCCTGCCTGGTCATTTCAATAGTTATTCTCGGCTGGCATAGGCCTTTTGACGTCATCGGGGGAATTCTCGTGGCATTCATGTGGGCGATGGCGCTCGCGCCGCAAGAGGAGCCGAGCCCGCCCTCAGACCGTCTGAACAGTGGAGCGATCGTAGGCTCGCTACTGATTCTCGTTCTGTTGATTACCGCATTCGTGATTAAGCGTGACCAGCTGGTGGCAACGCTCACGCACATCTCGCAGGGCGTGCCGGTAGATGCACTTGCCGCTGGCCCGCGCGCGCTTGCCCACATTTACACCGCTGGCGCGTGCGTGATACTCGCCGCCCTGGTTGTGCTGGCCATCAACCTGGTGGTCTACCTTCAAACCGGGCGCAAGCACGCATAGACGAGGCCGGGATTTGCCGGGCCTCGCTTAGCTGCTACTTCTTGGTTGACTCCATAACGCCGCGCCAAATGTCGATGCCCGCTTCAACCGCGTACTGGTCTATCTGCGCGATCTTCGCCAGCTTGGGCACGTCTCGATCAAGTTCGGTTCGCCCTCCTCAATCTACCTATTCAGCATCGAGTAGGACGGCTGGTGGATGGCCAGAGGCGTGCCCAGGTCGCGCTGGGTTTGGAGGGGTTTGTCATCCCCGAAGTTATGCCAAAAGCCCAGCGAGATGGGCGGTAGCTGCAGGCCGGTCTGGGCAACACGGCGGTATTCCACGTTGTCGTAACGCTCCGGGGCTGGCGTGTACATATTGACACCGTAGTTTTAGATTCTGGAAGTCCTCATATTTTCCTCCCTACGCGTCTTTACGTTGCTTTGCGCACACGGGCGCGATAAAAGACAGCGAATGCGTCCTCTTCAATCGTACCCAAGCGCCGGGTGCGTTTTCGGGTACGGCGGATTGGCGCTAAATACTTGGCAAGCTATTGTTCGCCCGGTCGAAATAACCAATTTAGAAACCGCGCCACGCCGAAACAATATACGAATTGACCCCGTATCTAGTAGTTGCAACAATGTAACTACACAATATGTAGGGGTTGTGATGTGCCTGTGACTCTCATGCGCTAACTCTTACGTAATGATGCGAAAACCCAATCTAAAAGGAAGCAGTGAGCGAGTATGCACTCAGAAAATGGCGCCGTGCCGGTTTACAACGTGGACGCAATTTCGACCATCGACGAGTATTTGGATCAGTCCGACTGGCGCGTAAACGCGAACGCGAACCAGGATTACTCCGTTGGCGGCCTCATTCTAAATACTGCTGGAAAAATGGTTGCAAACTACTGGCTCACGCGTGTTTTCAGTACCGAGGCCGGCGCTGCGCACCGCGAGGGTGACATCCACATTCATGACCTTGACATGCTCTCGGGCTACTGCGCCGGATGGTCACTCAAGCAACTCCTGCAAGAGGGGTTCAACGGGGTGTCGGGCGCTATCGCATCCGCGCCGCCCAAGCACTTTTCATCGGCTTGCGGCCAGATTGTGAACTTCTTGGGCACGCTACAAAACGAATGGGCAGGAGCGCAGGCGTTCTCCTCGTTTGATACCTACATGGCGCCTTTCGTGCGCTTGGACAACATGAGCTATGAGGACGTCTTGCAGAACATGCAAGAGCTCATCTACAACCTCAACGTTCCCTCACGCTGGGGTTCGCAGTGCCCGTTCACGAACCTGACGTTTGATTGGACCTGCCCGGAGGATTTGCAGAACGAAACGCCCCTCATCGGCGATGAACTGTGCGACTTCACCTACGGCGAGCTGCAGGCGGAAATGGACATGATTAACCGCGCGTTCATGGAGGTCATGACGGGCGGCGACGCGGATGGGCGCGTGTTTACATTCCCGATACCCACCTACAACATCACGCCCGATTTTGACTGGGAGGGCGAGAACACGGATCTGTTGTTCGAGATGACTGCGAAGTACGGCCTGCCCTACTTCCAGAACTTCTTGAACTCCGACCTTGATCCGGGCATGATCCGTTCGATGTGTTGCAGGCTCCAGCTGGATTTGCGCGAACTGCTTAAGCGCGGAAATGGCCTGTTCGGATCGGCTGAACAGACCGGTTCGATTGGCGTCGTAACGATCAACATGGCCCGCCTCGGCTATCTGTTTGCCGGTGACGAGGATAGCTTGTACAAGCGTTTGGATCAGCTGATCGACATCGCCTCTGACACGCTGGAAAAGCGCCGCAAGGTGGTGCAGCACTACATGGATAACGGGCTGTTCCCTTACACGAAGCGCTATTTGGGCACGTTGGATAACCACTTCACCACGATCGGCGTGAACGGTATGAACGAGATGGTTCGCAACTTCACGCTGGATGAACATGACATTACGAGCGAGTATGGCCATGACATGGCCGCGCGCATTCTCGATCATGTGAATGAGCGCATGATTCAGCTGCAGGAGAGCACGGGCAACCTGTACAACCTGGAGGCCACGCCTGCGGAAGGCACCACTTACCGCCTGGCGCGCGAGGATCAGAAACGCTTCCCCACCATCATTCAGGCGGGCACGCCCGACGCGCCCTACTACACCAACTCTTCTCAGCTACCGGCGGGTTACACGGATGATCCGTTCGAGGCCCTCGAAATGCAGGAGGAGTTGCAGGGCAAGTACACGGGCGGAACGGTGCTACACCTGTACATGGGTGAGCGTGTCTCGTCCGCTAAGGCCTGTAAAGAACTGGTGCGCCGCTCGCTGGCCGCATTCAAGGTTCCCTACATTACGATCACCCCAACGTTCTCCATCTGCCCCACGCACGGCTATTTGGCGGGCGAACACTTTGATTGCCCCAAGTGCGCGGATCGTGGGCGCGAGCAGGCTTGTGAGGTGTGGACCAGGGTTATGGGCTACTTCCGCCCGGTAACTTCGTTCAACTCCGGCAAGCAGTCGGAGTACAAGGAACGCCAGATGTTTACCGAACAGGCGGCAAGTGAGCACGGCCCGCTGCGCTCACGTCTTGCGCAAAAGGCGGCGCAGTTGGAGGCGCAAGCATAGTGTCGCAGGCGGATGCGCGGGACCTGCAGATCGCGGGTCTCGCGCCCATGTCTAGCGTGGATTGGCCGGGCAAACTCGTAGCTACGGTGTTCACGCAGGGGTGCCCGTGGGCGTGCGGGTACTGCCACAATCACGCGATCATTGATACGCGCGTGCCTGGCGTCGTTGCGTGGGACGAGGTGGTTGCTTTGATGCGCCGCCGCCACGGCCTGCTCGATGGCGTGGTGTTCTCCGGGGGTGAGGCCACGCGCCAGCGCGCCCTCTTTCCCGCCGTAGCTGAAGTGAAAGAGATGGGTTTCGAGGTTGGCCTGCACACTGCCGGGCCGTATCCGAAGTTGCTCGACGAGTTGCTGGGCACCGGTCTGGTTGATTGGGTGGGTATGGATGTGAAAGCCACGGCACAAAACTATCCTCACGTTGTGGGGCGGCCTAACTCGGGGCAGAAAGCGTGGGAGTCACTGGAAATTCTGCTTCGGCGCGCGCGAGAGCAAGGCATCGACTACGAAGTGCGCCTAACCGCTTTCCCCGCTTCCTCTGGTGACGAACTTGCTGTTGCGCGTGGTTGCTTGGAAGCCGGCGTGAAATCTTTTGCGCTCCAGCAGGCAAGGGCGGAGGGGGCGCCCGATAATTTTCAGGCGGACTTGCCCGGATGGCAGGATCAGTTCGACGCGCTGGCGCGCGATATCGGCGCGCTTGGATTTGAGTCTTTCGTTGTTCGCCCTGCTTAAACTCTGGAAATCCGCTGGTTTCGTGGAATACTAGCAAAGTCAGATATTTCGCCCAAAAAGAGGATTTCCATGAACACGGATCCGAAGGCTTCATCGCAAAGACCGGATTTAGCGCAGGTTGCCGCAGACCCGGCAACGAATTTGGAAGTCTTGCGTACGCTCGCTTTTGAATACCCAAAACTGCGGTCCGTGATCGCGCTGAACCCGTCTGCTTATCCGGGCCTGTTGGAGTGGCTGGGCGAATTCGATGACGAGGCCCTGAAAGCTGCCCTCAAACAGCGTGAGGAATCTGGCCCGGTCTACCCCTCTGCCTCGGTAGCCGCGCCGCTCGCGGCCGGTGCGGAGTCTGGGGCGAGCTCGCAAACTCCCGCGCAAAATGTCGCGGAGATTGCGGACGCAGGCGAGGAAGACTCGCCGCAACATTCGACTAAGAAGGGCCTGATCGTAGCGATCGTCCTGCTTGTTATTGCTATTCCGCTGGTGTTTGTGGCTGCGAAACTGTTGGTTGGTACGCCCAATGCTCCCGAATCGGCGTCCTCTACTGCCACCTCGGCAGGGGCGGAGGCCACCGCTATTCCCTCCGACACGCAGGCATCGGAAGAGGTGACTACGGCCGTTGAACTCAAGTACCCGGCTCCTGGTGAGGCTGCGGATTTGGAGCTGATTTCTGCGCCCTCGGGAAACATTCTTTGTAAGCTAGCGGACGGCTCGGTGGCCTGCACGGTGCTGCAAACCCAAGAGGGAATGCGTGGCGGCGCGTGCGAAGAGGGGTTTGTAACGGTTGTGGCAACCGCTGAGGGCGTGAAGCGCGATTGTTCGCTTCGCGTGAATGCGCAGGGCGCGACCAAGGTGGATTACGGCCAGTTCGGGAAGACCGCAGACGTGGCGTGCGGGTCACAATACAACGGCATTTCCTGCTGGAACATGAAGACGGGCCAGGGCTTTGCCGTTTCGCGGCAGGGCTGGACCACAACCGACAAGGGCTACTTGTCTGAAGAGCAGTTCCCCTGGGTTCAGTAGGTCTTCGGCCGGCTAAACTTTCACCCCGAGTTTTTCGGCAACAGCCGTGAGGATTTCAGAAGCCCCTCCCTCGATCCGCAAATCAGCGTAGGCGTCCAGCTGCGTGGGGCCCCGGTTGATTATGGCGAGTTTGGTGCCGGGCTTGCGCAATCCTTCTTGCGCTATCCAAACACCGGTTCCCACAATCATTGAGGAGCCAACTACCAAAAGCACGTCGGCCTCGCGCGCATATTGGAACGCTAGGTCCATGGCATCCGCAGGAAGCATCTCGCCGAAAAATACCACCGAGGGTTTTAGCGGCCCGCCGCACTTTGGGCACGGTGCAACCTTGAAGGTTGAAGCGTTAGCGCGAGCCTCATCCACGTTGGCGAGGATTGCTACATGCGCCGGATCAGGATCATCCACTACGTCGGGGTTGAGTTCGCGCAGCCACTGGTCAACCTCGCTTCGCGGATAGTTGGCGCCGCACATGACGCAGTCCGCCGTGTCGAAAGTGCCGTGCAGAAGTGCGGGGCGCTCGATGCCGGCTCGCACATCCAACCCATCCACGTTCTGCGTGGCAATGCCGTTCACGAACCCGGCCTTTTGCAGGGCGGCCACGGCCAGGTGTGCGCGAGTGGGGGATAGGCCGGCAACGGTTTTCCAAGTTTCTTGGTTACGCTGCCACACCCAGCGCTGCCACTTCGGGTCCGACATGAACAGGTCGAAGTCCACAGTTTGCCCACCGGAGGATCCTGTGCCACGGTAGTCGGGAATCCCCGCGTCGGTGGACATTCCTGCGCCCGCGATGATGGCGGTTGCATGCCCGCGCATCATGCTCGCAAGCGCATCAACTTTTGCCTGGCTCGTTTCGCTAAGTTGCGTGTAATTAGTCACTTCAGATCACCCTATTTTCCATTGTAGGCGCGCAAAACCGCAAAATGTCGCGGCTAAGTGAGGGTCCATTAATTTCCGAGGACTCCCGCCCGCGCCCTGGGCGGCCACGGGTTGGACACGGGTTTGGTGGTTTCTTAGCTGGGCGATAGCGTGGAATTCCGGTCGGGCTAAGCGTTTGTTTAGCCGTGGTGATAAAACACAGATCGGAATTCCATGAGCACATCAGCTTCGGGGCGCAGGTCCCAGCTTCAAAAGTTCTTTTCGTGGCGCCTCCACGGGGATGGCAAATCAATTTCTCCTGGTGAAGTAGTGATGCCGTATGAGCGTCTGACTTGGCCTCGCACTATCGGCATTGGCGCGCAGCACGTTGTGGCGATGTTTGGAGCAACGTTCCTGGTGCCGCTACTGACGGGTTTCCCGCCCAACACGACGTTGTTCTTCACGGCGATTGGCACCCTCCTTTTCCTTGCGATTACTGCCGGGCGCCTGCCGTCTTATCTTGGTTCTTCGTTTGCGCTGATCGTTCCGATCGTGGCCGTGTCCCAGTCTTTGGGCCCGGCTTTTGCTTTAGGTGGCATTATTGCAACGGGTGCAACGCTGGCGTTGGTGGGCGTGATTGTGCACTTCGCGGGTGCGCGTTGGATTGACGTGGTGATGCCGCCAATCGTCACGGGCACGATTGTTGCGCTGATTGGTTTTAACTTGGCTCCGGCTGCGTGGAACTGGGTGCAGCAGGCGCCGGTCACGTCGGTGGTCACGATTGTGGCGATCTTGCTGACCACGGTTTTGTTTAAGGGCATTATTGGGCGCTTGTCGATTCTGGTGGGTGTACTGATCGGTTACGCGGCCGCTGCGATTCAAAACGAGGTGGATTATTCCGCGATTGGCGAGGCCGCGTGGTTTGGTTTGCCGCAGTTCCACTCTCCGCAGTTTGCGTGGTCTACGCTGGGCCTGTTTGTGCCGGTGGTGTTTGTGTTGGTTGCCGAGAACGTGGGTCACGTGAAGTCGGTTGCCGCGATGACGGGACAAAACCTTGACGATATTACGGGCCGCGCGCTGTTTGCTGATGGCCTGTCCACGATGATAGCGGGTGCTGGGGGCGGTTCGGGTACCACTACCTACGCGGAGAACATTGGTGTTATGGCCGCTACCCGCGTGTACTCGACGGCCGCTTACGTGGTTGCCGCACTGTTCGCGTTGGCACTGTCTTTGCTTCCGAAGTTTGGCGCGATTATTTCCACGATCCCCGCCGGTGTGCTGGGTGGTGCGGCCACGGTGCTGTACGGCATGATCGGTATGTTGGGTGTGCGTATTTGGGTGCAAAACCAGGTTGATTTTGCTGATCCGGTGAACTTGAATACGGCGGCAGTGGCAATGATTATTGC
Organism: Gleimia europaea ACS-120-V-Col10b; assembly: GCF_000411155.1. Lineage (GTDB taxonomy): Bacteria > Actinomycetota > Actinomycetes > Actinomycetales > Actinomycetaceae > Gleimia > Gleimia europaea_B. Next base: position 1,069,317 of record NZ_KE150266.1, on the reverse strand, counting down.
GATTGCAAACTTCACGTGGGTTCCGGCTGGCATGGAGTTTGGCGGTATTGCGCTCGGTTCCGCGGCAGCGATTGGCGTTTACCACTTGATGAGGTGGATTTCGAAGGTGCGCGGCACAAACCTAGAGGCGGCTACGCCGGCCTCGGCTCCCGCTGGCACTGATCTTGAGTGGGAAGGTTACGTCTCCCGCCATAAGGGTGCGGGCCAAGAATAACGGCCTGACGAGAAAGGTTAGCGGCTTCCCATAGGGGGAGGCCGCTAACCTTATGTGCAAACTCTTCAGCTACTCGCTCTGTTCGGTTTGCGAGGCCGGCTCAGTTTCGGTTTCACCGGGCGAGCTTTCCTCTTCGCCGGGCTGCTCGGTGCCGTCCTCGGCGGGAATCGCCTTGCAGTTTTCTGCCTGTTTCAGCGGATCGGTGTTGGAGAGCAACGCCGCAACATCCTCGTTACTGGGTAAATCTGTGAAGCGCTCGCCCAGAATAATGGTGACGCTTGTTGGATCAGACGGTGCGTAGCGAACCGTGGAATCGGTGAACGCGCGCGCCAGAGTGTAGGCAGCAACCACCTGGGAGCGTCCGGCTGTGAGCTTCACGGTCCCATAGAACTGGCCTTCATAGTTGCCCGTTGCGTCGATCGTCACGCCCTGTTCTTCTAACGCTCCCGCAATCGAGTTAGCCAGGCCGGGCCGGCCCGTCGCGTTGAGGACGGTAGCGTGAATGCCGTCTAGGCTTGCAGGCTCGGAACCTTCGGGGAAGCACGGCACCTCGCCGGCTCTTGCTTCTTCTTTACCCTGCGAAAAGTCGTTAAAGAACGGGGTGGGCAAAATGCCCGTAAACACCAGTATGGACAGTAGAGAAAGCGCGACCATGATCGCGGCGATCACGGAAAACGCAAGATTTTGACGCCGCTGACGGGCCTCTCGAAACTGCAGGCGAGGGCTGATTTGGCGCGGCTCTTCTGGCGGTGGCGGGGTGGGATTCACCCTGTTAACTCTAGACTACTTGAGCGTTATTGTGCACCAACCTGGGCCAGGCGGCGCGCCAATAGTGCGAAGCGCGTGGTGGCTGTGTAAATCTTAGGGGAGCGCATTCGCGTCCAACAAACTAGTGCAAGGAGTTCAAATTGGGTTTCCTCAATGAGGATTTGCTAGAACGCATCCATTCGCGAGCAGAGCGTTACGATCGCGAGAACGCGTTTCCGTTTGAAGACTATAAAGAGTTGAAAGAGGCTGGCTACTACGCTGCATTCGTGCCAAAAGAGTACGGTGGTGCCGGCCTCACGCTCGCGGAAATTGCGAAGGAGCAGACCCGTCTAGCGAAGGCCGCTCCGGGCACGGCGCTGGGCATCAACATGCACCAGATCATTGTGGGCTTGGGACGCCACATGGTTTCGCGCGGAAATATGAAGGGCGAGCAGATTCTGCGCGGTGCGGCCGCAGGCGAGCTGTACGGATTCGGTATTTCCGAGCCGGCTAATGACCGCGTGCTACTAGGTTCGCTCACGGAGGCGCGCCCCGATGGTAAGGGCGGCTACTCGTTCTATGGCAAGAAGGTGTTCACTTCGCTGGCGCCGGCGTGGACGAAGCTCATGACGTTTGGTCGCGATTCGGCTTCAGCGGACGTGCCAAAGTCGGTGTTCGCAGTGTTGTCGCGCGAGGGCGGTGGCTTCCAGATTTTGGATGACTGGGACACGATGGGTATGCGGGCCACGCAGTCGAACTCCACGGTGCTTGAGGGCGCTCACGCGGATGAGGACGCGGTGCTTGCGCGCATTGACGAGGGGCCGTCGCTCGACCCGGTATTCCTCGGCATTTACGCGAACTTTGAGATCTTGCTGGCTGCAACCTACGCGGGTATTGGCGATCGCGCGGTTGAGGTTGCGGTAGAGACGGTGAAGAAGCGCCGTTCGGTTATGAACGATGCGCCGTATTCGGATGATCCGGATATTCGCCGCATTATCGCCACGGCGGCAGTGGAGATGGATGGTATCCACCCGCATATCGAGCACATTTCTAACGCTTTTGAGGCGTTTGAGGATCGCGGCTTCTTGTGGTTGCCACAGCTTTCGGCAGTTAAGCATCGCGCGGTTGAGGCCGCGTTGTTCTCGGTGCAGCAGGCTGTTCGCGCATGTGGTGGTTCGTCTTATTACAATTCTAGGGAGCTTTCGCGCCTCTATCGTGATGTGGTTGCGGGCTTGTTCCAGCCTTCGGATGCCGAGTCCGTGTATTCGGGTTGGGCGGCGATGCTACTGGGGCCCAAGTCTAAGTAGCTTCCGCTTGTTGAGGGGATCGGGTGCCTGCCCGGTCCCCTCTTTTGTTTGCATGCGGTGCGGGGGCGCGGTTTTTGCGCAAAGATAGAGGAAGCCGAAGGAGTTAGTGATGTCGCTAGGTGTTTATTCTGAGGTTGGGCAGCTGCGCGAGGTGATCGTGTACCGGCCGGGTAAAGAGATGGACCGGCTGACGCCCTCGAATATTGAACAACTGTTGTTCGATGACGTGTTGTGGTTGTCGCAGGCGAGGCGTGATCACAACGCGTTTGTGCAAACGCTTGCTGGCCAGGGTGTGAAGACCCTGTATTTGAATGACTTGTTGAAAGAGGCGTTGCGTAATGAGGAGGCCAGAAAGTACGTGGTAGATGCGGCATTCTTGGATGACTATTTCGGGGTGAGTGCGGCCATTGCGTTGCGTGAATACGCGGCGGGGTTGAGCAGTGATGACCTCGCGGATCTGCTGATAGATGGGCTGACTAAGCGGGAGCTTGAAGCCGAGCTTGGCCACGTTGAATCAACGTATTTTCACCGTTTCCAAGGTGATGATTTGGTGGCCCCGTGTTTGCCGAACTTGTATTTCACGCGCGATACGTCGATGTGGATGTACGGCGGCGTGTCGGTTAATGCGATGCAGATGAGGGCGCGCCGGCGTGAAACGATTATTTACAACGCGGTGTATGGCTGGAATCCGCGGTTTGTGGGCGAGAATTTCAAGTTTTGGGCGCGGTGGAGTGTTCGTGACGCCACGGTAGAGGGCGGCGACGTGTTGGTGCCTGGCAGGGGCGTTCTGCTTGTGGGGTTGTCGCAGCGCACAACACCGGCCGGGTTGGAGGGGTTGGCGCAGGCCGTGTTTGCGGATCCGGATGTGCATACGGTTGTGGGCGTGATGATGCAGCAGGAGCGCGCTCAGATGCATTTGGATACGGTGATGACGATGGTTTTGCCGGACACTTTCATGGTGTATAAGCATTTGGGACTGTTGGATACGGTTGTGATTCGCCGGGGTGCGCGCGGTGGTTTGGATGTGCGCGTGGAGGATGCGGCGAATATGCATGGCGTGTTTGCGAAGGCGTTGGGCGAGCCGGATTTGCGGTTTATTTCTACGCCGGAGACGGGGCCGAATGCAGAGCGGGGCCAGTGGAATGATTCGTGTAACCTGCTGGCGGTTCACCCCGGAGTGGTGCTTGCGTATGACAGGAACGAGGCTGCCAACGAGTTCCTCTCGGCGCAGGGTGTTGAGGTTTTGACGGTTCCTGGTGGGGAGCTTGGCCGTGGCCGAGGAGGCCCGCGTTGCATGTCTTGCCCAATATCTCGCGACCCGGCCTAGCGCGCTGGGCCGCGAGATCAATGTGTTACCGCCCGGTAAGCCCCCACTCGGAGGGGATCCCAACCCTACGAAATTCGGGCAGTAGCGCGGTTGCGCAACCGGCCAACAAGTTCAGGCCAATGAACACTGCCAATGTGATGGTGTATCCGAATGCGTCAAGTCCGACTCCAGCCATGATCGGCGCAAGAGGCAAAAGCCCGGCGTTGATGAGGCCGGCTGCTGCCCCGATGGAGCCGATTTGATCTTCTGGGATTTGGGCAATGCACCATCCCGATGCGGCGGAATTAAATAGGGGCACACTAAGCGCGGCGATCGCTACAAAAATGAGAACCACGTAGAAGCTGTCGATCACAAGCAGGGGAGTGAGCGCCACACCCTCAAAAATTAGGGAGGCGATGGCTAGTTTTCCCGTGGGTACGCGGCTAGTTATTCGCCCTGCTATAAGCGATCCGATGATCATTCCAACAGCAATCGCTGTGGATACAAGTCCAATTCGAGCCTCGTTTGCCCCACTTGCGGCAAGACTCAAGATAAGCGTTTGAATGGTTCCGTTGAGTGCAGCTGCGGTAATGGCAACGAGTACGGTCAAAGTGGTGATGGTCGGGTGGAATTTCAGCCATCTGAAGCCTCCCGTAATCTGATCGCGCCCGCGAAGTGCCTCGGTGGTTGCGTCGACGTCTTCTTCTGATAAGGACGGAGTATTTGAGGTTTGTGCCCTGCCTGGCCTCAGATCGGCTTTGATAGTGCGCGAGAAAAACCACGCAATGCCGTGCCCGATGGTTTGTGCTACGAATGGGGCCCAGACCGAGAGGGCCACGAGAAATCCTCCCACCGGGCCTGAGGCCATCTGGATGGCTCCATCGCGCGCTTGATTGGCGGCGAGGGCGCGAGGTAGTTGCTCGCCCGGTACGAGTTGGCGTAGCGCGGGAATCGACACTCCGCCAAAGAATCCGCTACGCAGGCCGGATACTGCTGCGAGTATGAACAACGCGGCCGTGTTGAGGTTGCCGGTCAGGTAGGCAACTATGGCGCTTGCCCAAATGAAGACGCCGAGCCCGTGCCCAACCACAAGCAGTTTCTTTCGATCAACACGGTCGGCTACTACTCCTCCTGGTAAGTACATGAGTAAGGAGCTGATCATTGAAACGCCACCTATAGCTCCGGCAAGGCTAAGCGATCCGGTGATTGCAAGCCCGATAAGGGGCATAGCAAAAGCTCTTATCGCATTCCCAGCGTCTGCCGCGACGTCTGAAACGAACCATTTAAGGTAGTCCGCGTTGCGGTGTAAAGGTTTCGCTACCGTGGTATTCGCTGTTTTTGTATAGGTTGCTTCGTTGATGCTCATGGCAACAACCATAGATCGGCAAATAAGTTTGCGCAAGAGAACTTGCGCAAAATATTCTGTATTGTTTATTTATGGCGACTAACGGCGAAGTTTTGTTAAAAACGCTGGCAAATTCAAAACGAATGGATATTTTGTACCAGCTTGCATTTCATGATGAGGGCGCGCGCGTCAGTGATCTGGCGCAAGCGCTAGGAGAGGCGCCAAACTCGGTGTCTTATCATGTTCGCGAACTGGCAAAAGCAGGAGTTGTTGAAAAGTTTGATGCTCCGGGTGGTGACGCGCGTGAGACTTGGTATCGCGTTGCAGGAGAAGGCATCAAAGTTGATTCTTCCACTGAAGCCGGTGGTCGGGATCTGGGCGCTGTTATCGAGCAGCTTTATGACTCGGTTGGCAACTCGTCGGTGGTTAGTCGTTATCGTGCAGCAGCGGCAAATGCTCCAGGCGGAGATGATGTTGTTTTTGGTTTTCAGAATGTACTCCGTCTAACTGAAGAGCAGAAGAATGAGCTTTTTGCAGGGTTGCGTAGTGTTTTAGAGCGTGCGATGAGTCAAAATGACGAGCATAAGAAGCGTCTCGCCGATGCGGATGAGCGTGAGGAGGCCCTGCAAAACACCGAACGGGTCTATGTGAGTATTGATTACTTCCCGGTGATAGAGCAGGGCGAGTAGGCGGGTTCCTTTTATGCTAGAGGCCGCGGCTTGGTGTGGAGTTGGCCGTGTGCGGGTTTGGCGGGTAGCCGGATTTGGTTGTGTCTTTAGTGCGTAAAGGTGAATACGCGGATTCGCTGTTCATGTTTAATCGTTAAAGATGTGCAACCGGGATTTCTCTTCATGTTTAAGCCTTAAAGGTGATAACCTAGCAACTCTGTTAATGGATAAGCCGAAAGGGTGAACATGGGTATCTTCACTGAAGCTAAATGGGAAGCTGACCCCACCCTTCCTGGACGATCTAATAGGCGCGGCGGATCGTACTGGTATTACTTGCCTGATCGGTTGACAACGCTTCAAGTCTCGATCAGTCCTCAGCTGAGCGAGGAGATCGCTGCTGTTGAGCGTCGCGTCCTCGGCCTAGCGCAGGCAGATGGCATCACGGAGCTTGAAGATTTGTCCCGTTTTTTGTTGCGTTCCGAAGCCATCGCATCCTCGCAAATCGAAGGAATCGCGCCTGCGGCGAAACAGGTCGCTTTGGCAGAGATCGGTGAAGCAGAGGACATTCGGGGAATCTCTGATGCGGCGAAGCTCGTCGCCCGGAACATGACGGTGGTTCGAGAGGCATCGGATCGCCTTGCTCGATCGCAAAGTGTTACTGTCACCGATTTAGAGCAGCTGCAAAGAGCGCTACTGGGGGCTGAGCATCCGGCAGTTGGGATCCGAACGGTCCAAAACTGGGTGGGAACGTCGAACTATCATCCAATTCCAATCGGCGCGGAATATGTGCCGCCGGCGCCAGGCCTCGTGCCCAACTTATTGGAAGACCTATTGTCCTATCTGAATGGTGCGACGCACGGTCCACTTGTGCAGGCCGCGCTCGTTCATGCGCAGTTTGAATCTATTCACCCATTTGTTGATGGCAACGGGCGTGTCGGGCGTGCTCTGATCCATACGGTTTTGACTCGCCGCGGCCTCACTTCAAGTCGCCTGCTGCCAGTTAGCCTCGTGCTGGCAACATTTCGAGAACAGTATGTCGCCGCTTTGAACGATCTTCGTTTTGAAGGATCACCTGAATCGCCCGAGAATGCTAGGCGGATCGCTGAGTGGATAAAACTATTTTCGAGGGCGGTGGACGAGGCTGTGACGCAGGCTGAGGATCTGCGGGCACAGCTGTTGCTACTGGCTGAGCAGTGGCGCGGGCAGCTCGAGGCTTTCCGAGCGGCTAATAATTACACGCGCGCGTTGCGTTCAGATTCGGGCGTGGCGCGTATTTTGGGGCGGCTTGCGGGCACTCCGGTTTTGACGGTTAAGACGGCAAGCCAGATTTATGGCTTGTCGGTTCAGAATGCTTCGGAGGCGTTAACCCAGCTAGCTGACGCGGGTATCTTTTTTACTCGTTCGATTGCGCGTGGAACTACGGCGTTTATTGCGAATGAGGTCTTAGATCTTGTAACGCTTAGCGAGCGCCAGCCTGCATCAACTCAGTTTGATACGCGAGTAAGCAAACCTGTGAGGCAGGTTCCTAGGTTCCCTCGCAGTTGAGCCCGATACAGGGGCTCCCTCGTAGTTGAGCCCGATAGTTATCGGACGGAAGCGCGCCCGCCTCGTGGACTGATTTGAACTCGTTGGCAGGTTTGAATTCGAGGTCTGTTTGAGATCACGGGCTGGTTTGAGCATAAAAGGATCCCTCACGTACCCGGCAGAGCTACCGTATCCTTGCTGCCTTCCGGTCCTGGGGAGGTTCGAGTGATACCGTCACGCGAGGGATCACGCTCAGTTTACTAAACCGTGCGGCGATTACAAAAGGTGGAGGCTTGCCGGCTGTTCGGTGAGGAGAAAGTGAGTGCCTGCCTGCAGGTTATCAACGGTTGAGGTGCAGCGGTTCCTGCAGTGGCTTGAAACTGAACTGTTTGGTGCCCGCGTCGTTGACTTCGGAGGCGGTGACGCCGTAGACCTCGCGGATGAGTTGCGGCGTCAGGATGTCTGCCGGATCGCCTTTGGTGTGCAGGTGCCCGTTTTTGAGGATGATGGCGTTGTCGCAGTAGCGTGCAACGAGGTTGAGGTCGTGCAGGATAATGACGGCGGTGTCGCTGACTTCTCTGATGACGCTCAGGATTTGATGCTGATATTTGACGTCGAGGTGGTTGGTGGGCTCGTCAAGAAGGATGCATTTGCATTGTTGAGCGAGTGAGCGGGCGATGAGTACGCGCTGGCGTTCTCCTCCAGAAAGGGTGTGAACGTATCGGTTCTGGGCGTAGCTCATCCCGACGGCAGCCAGGGATTCACGGGCGATCTCATGGTCGGTGGCGTTGTAGCCTTGGATGTCTTTGCGGTGGGGCGCTCGTCCTAGTAGCACGATGTCCATGACGCGGGTTTGGTCCATGTCTTGTTCGAACTGTGAAACGACTGCGACGCGTCTAGCAACTTGGCCCGGACTGAGCGTGTTCAGTGCCTGGCCATTGATGGTGATTCTCCCCTCGGATAGTTTTTGCGCAGCGAACAGGGATCTCATGAGGGTGGTTTTCCCAGAGCCGTTGGGGCCGGCGATTCCGAGGATTTGTCCTCGAGGTACCTCAAAAGAGACGTTGGTGAGCACTTGGGTATCCCCAAACCGGACGCTAGCGTTTTCTATCTTGAGGGGAGAATCAGTCATCGGTTTATTTCCCTAGTTCTTTCAGTTGCGCGGCTAGCTCAAGGGCACCGTGGATTGCCGTAGGTGAGGCGTAGGCGGCGGCTGATTCGGCGTAGATGATGTTGCCGTTCTTCACGGCTTTCATGTCGTTGTAACCGGGAATCTTTGCAAGGCGTTCCAGCGAGCTTTCTTTTGTTGCCCCGCCCATGCCGGTGAGCACGATGATGACGTCGGGGTCTGATTTGACGAAAGCTTCAGGCGCGATAGGGCCTTGGTGGGGATGGTAGTTCGGGTCGATTGCGGTTTCTAGGTTGAGGGTTTTGTTGATTTCTCCTACTACGCCTTGGTTGCCGTAGCTGAACAGCTCGGGGTCTTCCCCGTAGTAGTAGGCGTAGGAAACTTTGCGTCCTTGACCAATTTTTTCGCTGCTGACTTGCTCTAGTTGGGCTTTGAGGTCAGCAACAGTGGCGTCGGCTTTATCGGATGTGCCCATGAGCTGCCCGAGTTGGGTCACTTCTGCCAAGATCGCATCGAAGGACTCGTTTTCTGGTTGATCCGGGTAGAAGTACGCGCATTCTGGTGCGTCAACGACGGCAGGGATGCCTTTAGCTGCGACTGCCTCGGGGCTGGAGTTTTCAGAGCTGAACCCGCCACCGTAGGCCAAGTCAGGCTCCAGTTTCAGCAGAGCTTCCATTGAGATGGACTCGTTGGAGAGCACGTCGATGCTGTCAGCTTTTGAGCCAATCCACGCTGGTGGTTCTTCGCCCCATTCGTTGGCGCGGCCGATGATGGAGTCCTGTGCGCCGGCGGCGAACAGGTAGGCCAAGCCGGTTACGCCCATCGAAACGGCTTTCTTCGGGTGCGTGTTGAAGGTGGTTTCTACCCCGCAGTTGTTGATGGTAATAGCGCCATTTTCGGCGTTGTTGTTGGGCTTGTCAGTTTCTGAGCAGGCGGTTAGCGCGCCGGCGGCGAGCATAACGCCAAGAGTGCCAGCGATGATTTGTTTCTTCATCATCACGGGTTGTCCTTTCTGTTTTCTATTTGGAATATCTTTTGATTAGAGCCATTAGCATTGGTGTTCCTACAAGCGCGGTGAGGATGCCGATAGGTATTTCGGCGGGCCTGATTATGATGCGAGTGCAGGTGTCGGCTATGACAACCAGGAGCGCGCCACACAAGGCAGCAATAGGTAGCGCGGCTCGGGTTGTGGAGCCAACGAGTTGTTTGGTGATGTGGGGGACTACGAGGCCAACGAAGCCGATTGCTCCGGTGAGGGACACAAGGACGGCAACGGTTAAGGCTACGACGAGGAACAGAAGGTTGCGGTAGAGGCGGGGGCTTGTCCCGAGCGAGATTGCCGTGTCGTCGCCAAGGTTGAGTATGTCCACCCGCCTGCCCCACATTGTGAAGCAGGCGAGGGCGATAATGACCACGGTGGCAGCAAGCGCGGTGTCACCCCAACTGGCGTTGGATAGAGAGCCGAGCGTCCAGAACATGACTGATTTGGTTCCGGCAGCGTTTTTTGCCATGAGCGTGATCAGGCTGGTCAGTGCCGAAAATAGGTAGGTGGTTGCCATACCAGCAAAAATGATGCGCGTAGGGGTGATTTTTCCACCGGCCGAGGCCAGAAGGCTGACGAGGATGATGGCTGCTAATGCTCCAAGAAAAGCGCCGATGGTGACGCCCAGTGCGGATAGTACACTGCTGGAGGTGCCCAGGACGATTACGGCGGCCGCGCCGGCAGACGCGCCCGACGAGATGCCGAGGATGTAGGGGTCGCCCAGTGGGTTGCGCAAAAGTGATTGGGTTATGAGGCCGCATATGCCAAGTCCGGCACCAACTATTGCTCCAAGAACAGCGCGGGGGAATCGGACTTGCCCGATGATTTGGGTGTCAACGTCGTTGGTGGGCGTGTGAAATAGGGTGGTTTTTATACCTTCGAGCGCTGCGGACAGGGAGATGTCAGTGGCTCCTACGATTACCGCAACAACAAGGGCGCACACCAGCAGGACAGATAATGCGACGGCTAGGACAAGGCGTTGGTAGCGCTTAGTTAACATGGTGCGCTCATGCCTTTCATGCTTGCACTAGCTGTCGCAACATAACCCCCATGGATTTGCGCGGTCAGAGCAGTTCCTCCACTGACGTGGAGCAAATTTCCCTCAGATAAGCGGATCTGTTCTAGAAGCTGGGCGATGCCTGCGCATACCTCATTGCGCTGCAAAATCTGCGGGTTCACAAGCCCTCCTGGCTGGTGTGATAAAGCTGTGCGCTCTTGTCATGCTGAGAGAAACATGCCAAACTGCACTTAGGCAAGCCTAACCTAAGTTAAGTTTGGTGGCTAGTCCTGCTTTCTTCAGACACGCGAAGGTGGATAACCATGTTCATGAAGCAGCGTTTAGTGATGCGTGCCGCCGGACTGTCCGTGAGGCTGTTGGCTCCCGCCGTTTTGGTGGGCGTCCTCGTTTCTGGCTTGTTCATTGCCACTGCGGTGTGTAATGCGATCCTGTTCAACGAACTACTCACTACCCGCCACATGCCTACAGTGATGGGCCTGATCGTAGCTATCGTCATCTTGCTTTTGGTTCGCCCACTAGTACAGGTGGGCGGGCAGCTGTTACAAAACCGTGCCGGACTGGTGGTGAAAAGCCGGTTGCGACAAGCCCTCCTTGAACAAATCGACGCTCGCGGTCCCATGCGGGCGGGGTTTGGCCGTTCTGGGCAAATCCAGTCGGTTGTGACTGATGGGGTCGAGGCAGTGGAGCCCTACTTCGTTAAATACTTCACCCAGCTGGCGGTCACTGTTATTACCGCTACAGGGTTGACAATAGCTATCGGAACAATCAGCCCGTTGATTGCGGGAGCGCTATTAATCTGCGGCGTCGCTATTATCGCTATCCCACGGCTATGGGACAAAGCCCTTTCCGATCGGGGGCAGTCCCACTGGATCGCGTATGAGGATCTCAACGCGGACTTTGTGGACGCCATGATGGGAATGGCAACGCTGAAATCATTTGGGGCCGCCCAAAATCACGGTGAGAAACTAGCCAAGCAATCACGCCAATTGTTGTCAACAACAATGGGCCAGCTTCGCCTTTCGCTGGGAGAGACCGGCCTATCGAGCATGATGAAAGTGCTTGGCCCTGCTCTTGGTTTGGTCATCGCTATCAGTTTGATACGGGCGGGGGACATGCCGATGAGCCACCTGTTCATCATCACTTTGTTATCGATTGAGTTGTTTCGCCCGTTCACCGCATTGTCAACATGTTGGCATGAGGCCTTCTTTGGGATTTCTGCTCTGCCAGCAATGAGTGAACTATTCGATCAAGAGGGTGTCCAAACCAAATCCTCCGTAGCGGTTGAACGTCATCATGATGGCACTGGGGTGTCTTTCATCGATACTAGCTACACGTACTTGGGTACTGTGGAGCCCGCGCTTTCAAACGTCACGTTCGACGCGCTACCAGGGAAGACAACTGCTTTGGTCGGCCTGTCCGGGTCGGGTAAATCCACAGCATTGGGGCTATTGATGGGTTTTGACCGCCCCGGCAGTGGAACGATCACAGTTGGAGGCGTGCCAGCAGACCAGCTGGACATTGCGCAGGTAGCTACCCTGGTTCCGCAAGATCCCATCATCTTCCCTGGAACTATCAGATCCATATTGGCTGAAGCTAATCCGAAAGCGGATGACGAGGCGATGATGAACGCCTTAACTTTGGTCTGTGCTAACGATTTGCACCAGGATGTCAGCGGTGAAGCGGGGAACGATAGTGTGCTTGACCTGGTGATTGAGGAGCACGCTCATAATCTTTCTGGGGGACAGAAGCAGCGGTTAGCGATTGCGCGCGCTCTGATTCGCCAGTGTCCTTTGCTGATCCTCGACGAATCTACGTCCGCGTTGGATACTCAGACGGAAACCACTGTGCTTTCCAATATCCGCCGCGCCTACCCAGACCTCACGCTGATTCTGGTTACCCACCGCACGGATGCCGCTGCGCAAACGGATCACGTTGTGGTGATGGGAGATGGCCGCGTGCTCTGCGCTGGTGCACCCCAGATTCTGGCTGGTGAAGACAACGCGTGGTCACAGCTTATCGACGCACAGTTAGGAGCCTGATCCGCCATGTTTTCTACGTTTAGCGACTTCATTGCGCTGATGAAACGGCTACGCGAGTGCGTTCCTCTTTTCGTTGCTTCCACGATCGTTACTGCTTTGGCGCAAATCAGTGTTGTGGGCGTATCGGTTACGTCCGTGTGGGTTTCAACCCGGTTCATTCTTGACCCGGCTCATGACCTCACGCCGCTGGTGACTTTGCTGTTCACTTTGGTGGTGGTTCATGCGGTCAGTACCCTGTTTGAAGTGTGGTGGTCGCACGAGGTTGCCTACCGAATTTTGCACACTTTGCGAGTGCACATCTATGGGGCTATCGAACGAATCGCGCCACTCGGGCTCCACGGGAAACGCACTGGCGATGTGGCGTCAGCGGCCATGAATGATGCGGAACAGCTTGAGTGGTTTTATGCGCACACTGCGTCTACCGCAATCTGCGCGGTGTTCTCGCCAGTAGTGTTCACTGGTATTCTTGTTAGCTTTGTGGGGCCGCTCGGGCTGATCATGCTAGTTCCCACTATCGCTATGATCGTATTCCCCTTCATTCTCATGCCCATTCAGCGTATGCAGGGCACACATATGCGTAGTCAACTAGCTGAATTGCGGGTTGCGGTGTTGGATTCCATTCAGGGTCAACGCGAGTTGCGTTCCCTCGGAATGGTTGAGAAACAAAACCAGCTTATTCTTGACTTGACGCGTCAAGTGCAGGCCACAAAAAATGCGCAAACTATGCGGCAAGCGTGGGAGTCAGCGTTCGCGATGATCGTTACCACGATCGGATCTACCATTTTGTTAGTCATTCTCACTGGACGTGTGCTTGATGGCAGTTTGGAGGCGGCGATACTTCCCGTTGCTGTGGTTTTGGCGGGGCTTGTACCCACGCCGGCCACCACGTTGGTGGGGATGCTTGGACGCGTGGGAGAGATCGGTGCCTGTGCGCACCGGATTAATACGATTCTTCACGTGAAAGACCCGATTCCTGCTGTCCCGGAACCTCACCACACAACCTATGACGGGGAGGCAAACTACCTTGTTGTTGATAACGCCATGTTTGCCTACCAGCCTGACCTTCCGGTGGTAAATAAAGTGAGCCTCACTGCTACTCCGCAACGTTCTGTGGCGATAGTTGGTAAGTCTGGGGCGGGTAAAACTACTTTGGCTAATCTTGCTATGCGTTATTTGGATCCGCGTTCGGGGCAGCTGCGTTTCGATGGGAAGAATTTGCGTGGCTATGAGCCGAACCGCTACCGCGACAGGTTGACCCTGGTGCCTCAGGACTGTCATATTTTCGCTGGAACTGTGCGCGATAATCTTATTTTGGCGAACCCTAATGCTTCTGATGAGGATATTTGGCGGGCTCTTGCCGATGCGGACATTAGCGAGTTGGTGACTTCGCTTGGCGGGCTTGACGCGAGGGTGGGTGATAGAGGAACCACGCTTTCTGGAGGGGAGCGCCAGCGCGTTGGGATTGCGCGTGCTTTCTTGCGCAACCCGGATATGCTCATCCTTGACGAGCCGTTAGCTAATATCGATCCGTTCCTCGAGGCGTCTATTGCTAAGAACATTCGCCGCGCGCGGGCTGATCGCACGACGGTTGTTATTGCTCACCGGCTTGCTTCTATCCGGATTGCTGACCACATTATTGTTCTTGAGGATGGGCGCATTGTTGCTGAAGGGTCCCACGAGCAGCTCAAAAACAACCCCACTTACGCTTCTCTTCTTGGGAGCCAAATAAACTAGTTGGTTGACAGCTTGTTTCCACCCGTTGGCTTTTGCACCTTGAATTCGACACACCGGGAAACCTTATATTGGTTCCGCATCCGGCAATGCACGTGGGTTGTGGCAGCGCTGGGTCTCATACGCTGGCCTACGTAACCTCGCGGGTGAGTATCGTAAGCTGGAGCTACGCAAAGCCCAAGAAGGGGAGCTATACCTCGTCGATATTTTCGGTACTTAATCGTCGAGTTTTCGACACGAAATTAAATTGGAAGACGTTATCAAGCGCGAACCGTATTGGAAGCGCGTGCTTTTAGCTCGGTAGCAGGGTCTTAATGACAACTAGGATGAGGTAGTCATGAGTGAGTTAGACAAACGAAATGAACTCTCTGCAGCTCGGGTAAAAGCGATGTTGCTGGGGGCTGCTACTGGTGATGCTTTCGGAGTTCCTTTCGAGTTTCTCTTGGCAGATGAAATAGCGCAGTATTCATTGGACACGATGCGTGGTTCTGGTGATGATATTCCGGTTAACTCCCATTGGGGGCAGAAAATTCCTGCCGGAGCCTGGAGTGACGATACTTCAATGGCCGTGGCTACGATGGAATCCATTATCCGCACTGGTGGCGAACTGGATTTTACTGACCTGATGAATCAGTTTGTGGCGTGGTGGGAAAAAGGAGAATATAGCGCGCTCGACTTTCCTTTTGGTCTGGGCGGCACTGTTGCTATGGCGATTGGTCGCTTTGAGAATGGTGTGCCGGCGCTTGAATGTGGTGGAACTCGTGAGCGCGATAATGGCAATGGCGCGCTTATGCGTATCTTCCCTGTGGTGCTCTACCTGTTAGCGAAGCAAGCTGGCCGTGAAGAGAGGTGGGAGACCATTAGTAAGGCTTCCCGCGTCACTCATGGTCACGCTATTTCACCGCTTTCCTGCATCATCTATGGTGAGTTTCTTCGCGCAATTCTTCGCGGAGACGATGTAGAGAAGGCGTATCGAGCGGCTATTGTTCTTCCTTACGAGGACTGGTTGCCGGGTGACAAAGAGTGGCAAACAGCTCTGGCGGCACATAGGCGGATCTTGAGTGCAGAGCTAATCGGGCTTACGCCAAGTGATTTCAATGCGACTGGCTACGTGGTCGATACGTTAGAAATTGTCTTTTATTCTCTCCTTCATGCCGATACGTACCGTGAGGCTATGCAGACTGCGGTGAACTTTGGCTTCGATACTGATACTTACGCGACAATTGCCGGAGCGGCTTACACCAAGGTGGAAGCGATACCGCCACAGTGGCTGGCGCGTCTTAAACGCCGCGATTATCTTGAAGACTTAGCGCATCGCTTTTCTCAAGTCCTGAAGCTGAACTAAACAAGGGAACCCAATTCGTGGCGATGGCTACGAATGCGACTACTACCGCAAGGATTAGACGCGCCAAAGAGGCAACTCGCGCCAGTTGTCAGGTGCGCCTATGCGAGAAAACGGCACGATGGGATTGTGCGGGTAAGTGTCGAACAGCTTCGGTAGTCGGTCGGCTGGAGACAAGTCCAGTTGGCGGTGCAAGTATTGGATAAGGGAGAGCTGCCCGAACACGCGATTCATCCCTCTAGCTACCGGAGCCAGCCTGACGTCATTGTTCAGTTTCGGTTTGATGTCGTAAACACGGTTGAACATTCTTGCATGATGAGCTGCATAATTACGCAGAATATTCAAGGATTTCATCCATGATTCAAGCTGAGGACCGGTTAGGCCGCAGGGCTCGGCAATCCGTTTGCGCACGATATTGGGTGACATGCCGTACAGGTACGACAGCATCCCCCAATCCATGATTTCGACAGCTGCCCAGATGGGTAG
This sequence comes from Gleimia europaea ACS-120-V-Col10b, assembly GCF_000411155.1. GTDB lineage: Bacteria > Actinomycetota > Actinomycetes > Actinomycetales > Actinomycetaceae > Gleimia > Gleimia europaea_B. The sequence continues at coordinate 1,053,419 of NZ_KE150266.1, read as the reverse complement.
AGTCCCGCCATATTTGGATTTGTGGTGGGCGACGAAGTCCTCCTTCGACGCTTTCAATGCCGACTGGTACTTTCTCAACCACACCTCGTGCACGCTACGCCCGTCTTTGTTTCGCTGCCGTGCCCGGGCACTCAAACGCTGGGGATCCAAATAGATCAGCGGGTCAAGGCGACCCAGTTCGTGACCGAGCTTGGTTCGAATAGCCAACTCCACGCGATCAAGCTCGATGAACACGCTGTGGCGCAATTGTTCATCAAACCCATAGAGGGCTACCACCAGGTCAAACGATGCTCCCTCAACGAATTCATCTCGGGCAGTGCCGTTGCCTTGGGAGAAACGACGCATCGGGTACCAGTATCCGGACAAGCGGTAGTAGTTCAATCGCGCCAGCAACGTCTCAGCATGCTGGGGATCATTCACTCGCATCCCACGCTGACGAAGCAATTCGACCTGTTCACTGTAGGTCTTGAACTGCTTCACCTGCTCCACGCGCACCCCTGTTTGATACGAAAAACGAAGACCGGCCCTGGACTCCCACCGAGGCGGGCAGCGGAACCGGTCATGTTGGTTACAAGGCTACCCGGTTGATGGCGCCGAAGCAATAGCACGGGGCACGGAGCCATCGGTACATTCACACACCAGTGTGCCCTCTGACCCGCCCGGATTCGCCGGGCCTCGGGGACGTACGGGCGAGAGCATTCCTCACACCGTGTCCAGTTTCCGTGCCTGCCGTGACTGCCAGGTGAGAGCATGGCGCATCCCACGCCCGCGATTGTCTACCCGACTCTCAGACAAGGAGCCGATCATGGCTACCGCGCTACTTGCGTTCACCTACCACGAGTTCGACACGATCCGAACCCTCACCTCGGGCGGATAGATCCTGTTGTGTGGCAAGGACGTGGCTACCGCCCTCCGCTACGCCAATACGAAAGATGAACTGGCGCGTCACTGCAAGGGAATCGTCACTCACTACCACCTTGAGACGACTGGGCTCACGATCTTGAACTGCCAATCAAATACTTCAACCACGATTTTCAGGAGGTCACCCCGTGAACACCCCCTTTGCCCTGCATGCCGCCACCCTCAGCGGCATGCAGGGCAACACGGCCCATTCCGCTGGTACACCCTCCTCAACCGCACAGAGGTCACTGAGAGGGCGACCTACTTTGTGTTTCGAGCTGGGCGGTCCCAGACTAATTCGCTCATTCCCTGACTAGATCAGCAATCCGTGCCACGTCACTATCTGGATCCTGGGCGGTCGTGTAGACGGTCACTTCGTAGTAGTTCGGATGCGAGATCTTCAATGACGACAGTGGTGCTTCTCTTAGACGAACGAGTATGAATCTCTCAGCTAGCAGATCCATGCTCTTGTTGTGGTCGATGTCGGCCTTGTCTCGGTGCCAGTAGCAGCCGTCATATTCGATGATGAGGCGTTTGCCTGAAGGAAGGCTGACCAAAAGTCAACGGTCCAAGATGAGTGCGTTTTGAAGTTCTTTGAATGGATTCGCGGCCCCGATTTAGCATTTCCCCAGTGCGCTAGCGCCGACGAATAGTATTCAAGCTCGATTTGTGATTTTCCGTTTTCGAGACATTCCGGGCATCGTGACCCGTTTACTCGTGCGCTTGGCATAGCACGCCAGACATGGCTTGCTTCGTTCCTGCAAACCCAAAGTGGGACTACTTCTAATTGCGTTGTGTTTGGTCGAATCATCCATGGAGATAATTGATTCTCCGGGGACCATTCCTCGGCCAGCTCCGGATAGTGATATGCCAGTGAGTCAAGGATCGTACGACAGATAGGGCACCGCCATCTGTCGTACTTGTCGCGTTCACGTGGCGTGGCTTGAAACTCGTGACCGCACACAGGGTCTTGCCACCAGACTGTACGACGAGACTCCGGCGAAATTTCTGCGAGTCGAAGGTTGCCGTTTCTCGTCGGGTGCCATTGACTGCTGATTTCGGGCGTCAAACGGCTTGACGATGGATCTGCATCCGCAGCTTTCGCGTTAGCTTTGCGCGTCTCAATCGCCTTGCACGCAGAACAGCCGCCGAAGAAGTAGCTGCGCGGGTCCCGGGTGTTGCGGTGCCCCGCCGGGCATCGAAATTTATAGCCGGGACCCCAGTGGTTCTGGATTACTGGCACCGTATCCGGCGGGGTATCATCATCCCATGCCGATAAAAGTACAGGCACGTCCGCGATAGTCTTTCCAGTGAGCGCGGCAATCTCTCTTTCCTGAGCAGCTTGCCGAAGCGAGGCGCACTGGGGACAGGAGAAGTTCTTGTTTGTAACGTCAAGGATGCGAGCCTGAAATGAGTGCCCTTCAGGGCAGATCCACCATGCTTCCTGCCGCCCTTTTAGTTTCGCAGTGTTCCACAATGATTCTTCGTTGCGTTGATGATCCCACCAGCTAATTGCTCGATTGTCTGAGTTCTTCAACAGGTTTGCGCCTCGGGCTTTCTTAGTCCCTGCCGTAGCTGTTTTGGGGTTACGTCGGCAGGGGCAACCCCAACCAATATCTTCGCTTCGCAGTGCTGCGATCCGCCCACAAAAGTTGCAGCGAGTGGCGTGCGGATCGTCTGCCAAACTGGGGTTCGTTAGAGGACCAAGATAGGTGTACCCATTCTCTTCAGCCTTCTTCCGGATAGCGGAAATACTCACCGGGTCATCGGTGATACCAGCCAGGGCACGTGCACTCTTTGCCCAAGCACGCCAGTAACACGCTCGGCAAACTGCCTCGCCATCATCAAGCCGATCAAGTACGTAGTCAAAGCGGTAGTGCGCTTCGAACCCACATTGTATACACCTAGTAAGTAAGTAGGCAGATGACTTCGTGAAATCCTCCAGCAGTGTCAGGCCTCCTTCACCATAGATTTCGCGAAGATGAACGAGGCACCACGTCGGTTTGGTTCTCGTGACAAACGCTCCAGAACGGCTACACCCATCTACGTTGCAAGGCCTCATTGCTATATCTCACCTCATTCGGTTCCAACCGACGTTGGTTGAACCAATCAAGCGGCTAAATCGTATTTCACGCGCGTTTACATCCGGCGTGTCATGAAGGTTTCCATGACCTGGAGCTACCCGATCGCGTCGCGCAGTTTCGCATACTTTTTACAGCGCCTGCGGATCTCATCGAGTGAAAGTGTGGTGGCCACATCGCCTTCCTAATTGTCTAACGCAATATTAGCCGGGGCTACGGCCAATAATTTGGAAGCGGAGCAAGCCAGGCGCGTCCTCGCTCTGAAACTGCCTTTTCGCTCATATCGACTGTTAACGTTGTGCTTGCCTGCTGACTCGTAGTAGACGCGCTAAAACCGTGCTATTCAGGCTTCGCACCCCCTGGAGAACATTCGGCATGCTTCCCGCTCAGTTTCCCAAAGCAGTGTGTTAAGTGGGAAGCTGGAAAAGGCTTCCCAGCTAGAGCTTTTTCACCTCGATGAGTGTTAGAAACCTCTGGCTAAATAAGAACCAACAAAATGACGCATACAACAAAGACACGAATAACGTCAGCGTTTCCAGTGGCGAAATATAGTAGGTAGTATGCGTGAGATTTATGAGCAGTTGGCTAAGGGATTGTTCCCAATTGCAGATCAAGTTCGAGATGATGGTGAGTCGGGTTTAGAAGAACTTGAGTACCTCTATAAGTATGATCCGGCCGCTGCAATATCATCGGCTTCAGACACTCTTATAAACCATGATGTGAAGTTGCCGGACCACCTGTATGAACTGTTCAAACAGGTCGGCCAGCCAGGCGACTACCTAGACGAAGACTTTGCTGATCTTGAAGAGATTTACCTGCGTCAGTAGCTAAACCCTTCCCTGTTGGGGTGGGCGAACTTTATTAGTCGATTAGCTTACAAGCCGCATCTAGCCACATATTCTTCAATAGTTTCTTCATCCGGACGATAAACCCAGGGTTCCTCAGCAATGGTTTCCGGTATAGGATCCAATCCTGCTTTTCGTAAGCGTGCTAAGACATCGTCAATGTTGTGAGAACCAATAACATAAATCTCGCTCATGTAGTCAGGAAATGCAGAGGGCTTTATGATCCATTCAAGATCGCGAAGTATTGGCTTTATTTGATCTTGGCTGATTTGGTCCTTGAAATGGTATGTGTAGTCGTCATCGTTGCCATACAAGACAGTCGCCCTCCTTTCATGAAGTAATTGGCCCGAAGCTGTCCGGGTGTCTGGGGTTAGCGGCGGCGTTTGGTTTTGATGAGCGCGTCGTTTTCCGTCATTTTGAGGTAGGAGTTGAGTAGGGTTTCGAGGCGTTCTTCGTTTGAGTTGAATGGTTTTTGGCGGAAGGCTCGGTCTACTGCTTTGTCTAGTTTTCGGTGTGCGGCTAGGAGCTGCGGGCTCATTGCGAGTGGGTTGTAATGGTCTGCTAGGGAACGTTCGGGGTGTAGGTTCCGTGCGTCGATGATGGCTTGGCCGCCAGCGATGATCTCGGCGCGCAGATTTTCAGAAACTTCTGGTAGCGGGAAGTTATTCCATACCACGGTGTTTGAGAAGCGAAGACGAGATTCTAGTCTGCCCCCAATGGTTTTCTGCCAAGTGATGAACATGGATGAAGAAACTATTCCGAATAGGTAGCCGTCGGGGTCAACAGCGACGAAGTTTGCGTTTCCCGAGATGACATCTGCCTCGAATCTCTGAGTTAGAAAGAATAGGCGTGTTTCCGAAACGTGAGCTGGGATGCAGAGGTAGGGTTGCGTAGGTTGTCTACGTTCAGCAAATAAATGTGGACTATCTGCAAGATCTCTTGTCGCCTGTTTTTTGCTGCTGAGCCGAAACTCTCGAACAGCGTTCAACCTGTCACGTAATATACCTGAGCGTTGAATATCTGCTGGGGTAGCATCTTCGAGCCACAAGCACCAACGGTCTTCACCATGTAGTAGCTCGCGAGCACCTACAAATTTCCGCAAATACTTCGTTGCAATGGGGTCATCTTTTATTCGGGCGTACTCTGCCACATCGACAATGAGATTTCTACCGTCAACAGGTTTCGAGCCGTAAGAAACCTTTGGAACAAAAGCGGATAGTGGATTTGAACGCTTCTTCACAAATAGGTTGGGTGCGTCCACCAAATAGGCGTTGATATTTTTGGCCGGAACTGCGGTGGGTTCGCCTTTAATGTCTGTGTAGGTGTAGAGGGTCGCGTTTCCGCGACGTTTCTTGTCCATGCCAATGATTACGCAGTGAACGGCAGCGGCGTCAGCGGCTTCGGAACTCCATGAGAAGGTTTGGTGCGCAAACTTTATGCGCCAACCATTGCTGAACAGCGGACCAAACAGGGATGGTACAGGTTGGCCTTGCGTGATCGAGTTTGTGGACACAAAAGCGAACTGGCCGTTGTTGACAAACCGGAAGTAGTCTGCCGCCTTTTTATACCAGCCGGTAACGTAGTCAAGGTAACCGTCGTACAGGTCACCCCACACCAGTTTCATGTCTTCGGTTTGGTCTACACCTTGCAGGTACTGGCCAATAAAAGGAGGGTTTCCAACAATGCGCACGCGATCTGAAGGTGGGAAAACTTGCTCCCAGTTAGTGCGTAGCGCGTTGCCCACGTGGATGCATTCAACTTTGTCGAGCGGCAGTGTTTTTGGGGGAGCGCCCAGCGACATTGCGAGCTTCTGGTTCGCTTGGTGATCCACCAGATACAAAGCGGTTTGTGCAATACGGGCAGGCCATTCCTCAATTTCTATGCCCGCAAAGTTTTCCAGTTTTACGTTTAGGTTTTCGCGCTCAAAGAAGAGGGTTCCGCCGGCACTGGGGTCCAGTTCTTCAAGACGTTTTAAAATGTCGAGGTCAAGCTGGCGTAGCTCACGGTATGCAACCACCAGGAAGTTTCCACAACCACACGCGGGGTCCATGATTTGTAGCTGGCCGATTTCATTGCGCAGTTTTTCAAGTCGTTTTACGTCGTGGTAGTAGGTCTTGAATTCCGTGCGGAGTTCGTCAAGGAACAGGGGCTCAATGGTTTTAAGAATGTTGATCTCAGTCGTGTAATGCTCACCCAGTTGCCGCCGGGCTTTCGCGCTTTTCACGGACTGGAATAGGGAGCCAAAAATTGCGGGGCTGATCTCTGACCAGTTGAACATGCAGGCTTCAATCAAAAGCTCTCGCATTGTTGAATCAAAATAGGGAATAGATGTGGATTCTCCAAAAATTCCGCCATTTACGTACGGGAATCGAGAAAGCAACGAATCCATATTCGCCGGCCTGACAGCTTCCGGCTGATTCATAATCTGGAACAGCATTACCAGCTGTGCACCGAGGTCTGTGCCGTCCTCGCGCGTTCGCTTCTCTAAGAATTCGTAAAACAGGTCACGCTCCCACATACCTGAATCGTCACCGTAAAGAGCAAACAGTAAGCGAACCAGGAACACGGAGGATTCGTGTTCAGAGTATCCGGTTTTCTCAAGCTCTGAATATAGGCGCCCCATGATTTGCGCGGCCCGAATGGATGCTTTTTCTTGCTCTACTGAGCCAAAAGCGCGGGTTTGGAAGCCGGCGAGGAACGCCAGGTCTTCCGCGTGCAAAGGCAGTTCCTCTAGCGGAAATTGAACAGTGTCGGCCCCGTCCTCGGCTTCGATATCAAGAATTCGGATCGTTTTGAAGTCGGAAGTAATAACGCGGCTGGGGCGTTCGATATCGCCCAGGTCTTCCATGTAGTCCAGAGCTTGAGCTTCAGCAGCCTCAAGATCCCTCCCTGCGGATTTCATCTCAATAAGAGCTAGGCCGGGAATCAACGCATCAATGTAACCGCGTCTGCCAGTTGAGGTCCGCTTCGCGCGCTTCTCGTACAAAGCCGCCTTGGTCTGCGTGATCCCGAACGCTCCAAGCAGGTCCCTGATGAACGACTGCGCCTGCTGACGCTCATCCCCGGGCTCCTCAGCCCAGTCTGCAACAACCTTCGTGCAGCGCCTGCGGATCTCATCGAGTGAAAGTGCGGTAGCCACATTGCCTCCCTAAGTGTCTAACGCAATATTAGCCGGGGCCCCGGACAATAATTTGGAAGCGGAGCAAGCCAGGCGCGTCCTCGCTCTGAAACAATCTTCTGGTATCGACTATTAGCTGCACTTTCCTACTGATTCGCGGCAGACGCGCTAAAACCGTGCCATTCCAACCTTCGCGCGCGATTTCAAGAACTTCCCACAAGCTTCCCACTTAACTTTCCAAAGTGGTATGTTAAGTGGGAAGTTAAGTGGGGAGTTAGTGAGCATTCGATGGACGCCGAAAGCTTAAAGCCAATCATCCACACATTGCGCCTGATCGGAACAGACAAGCAACCGATCGAAGTCAAGAGCAATGTTGGAAAATCAATTCGCGAAACACTCAGCGCATTCGCGAACGCCAACGGAGGCCTCATTATCGTCGGGCTAGATGAAGCAAACGGCTTCCTGCCCGTGGACGGCTTCGATGCAGCAAAAGCTCGGGACGCACTAGAAACTCGATGCGCCCAAACCACGCCCCCTTACGCCCCCTCATCGACACGGTTCCCTTTGAGAACTCGTTGGTTGTTGTAGCGGAAATCAATGAAATGACTTCCGAAGATAAACCCTGCTACGTAACTGACCAGGGAAAATATGGCGGCAGCTACATTCGGGTTGGTGACGGTGACATCCGCCTCACGCAATACGAAGTCGACCGCCTCATTGAGGAGCGGGCCCAACCCAAATGGGACGAACAGCCAGTGACGGAAGCACAACTTGAAGACCTACATTCAGACACCGTGAATGCCTACATGACTGTTCAACGCAAACGTCGCCCCAAAACCTTTAATGACGGCACCGAAACCGCGATGAAACGTCTACGCATCCTCAAAGACGGACACCCAACCCTGGCGTCCTTGCTTGTCATGGGTGAGTATCCGCAAGAATTTTATCCGCGACTCACCGTGACATTTGCCAGCTTCCCGGGTACAACGAAGGGCTCTGTCACTGAAGGAGTTCGGCTCCTAGACAGTAAAACCCTCACCGGAACCATTCCAGAGCTCGTTGATGAAGGAATCGAAGTAGTCAAAAACAACATGCGCACTGCCGCTCTCATTGGCGAAAAGTACCGCTCAGATTTGCCGGACTATCCTCCTGTCGCAGTACGCGAAGCGCTCGTAAACGCCCTCATGCATCGCGATTACTCGCCGCACGCGCAAGGCAGCCAAGTGCAAATAAACATGTTCGTTGACCGCCTCGAAATCACAAGCCCGGGAGGTCTGTATGGAGGCGTTACCGTACGAAACCTAGGAAAGCCAGGCGTGAGTTCAACCAGAAACCAACGTCTCTCTTCTTTTCTTGAAGATGTGAAGTTTCGCGCCGATGGGGGAGCAGAAGGTGTTGTGGCTGAAAATAGGGGCACGGGCATCGCGGTCATTCAACGTTCGCTCGCCGATGCCCTCATGCCGCCACCTGAGTACATCAACCGGTTAGACAGCTTCACCATTATTTTCCGCCGGCGAAGAGTGGCAGAAAAAGAACGCTATGCAAGCGCCTTTGACCAAGTACTCACCGCGTTAAAAGGGCAGGCGTCTGCCTCCACAACTGAACTCGTCAAGAGTACAAAACTAAGCCGCACAGCAGTGCAAAATGCAGTGAACGAGCTTATTGCCGAAGGTGTTGTCGAGCGCACTGAGCCGCTGAGAAGCCCGAGGCAACGCTATCGTATCAAGACGTAGCCACGCACCAGCAAATTCGACGCTCTCGAGAACTTCCCACAAGCTTCCCACTCAACTTCCCAAAGTGTTATGTTGAGTGGGAAGTTAAGTGGGAAGCTGGAAAACATGCCCTGGTTAGAGCTTTCCCCCTCGCTGAGCGCTCGAGGACTCCGGCCAAACGAGGTTGTTGTAGATGATCGAGTTGGTCAACGCGAACGCTAGCTCGATTGCCTGGTTAGCTCCCATGAAGGTTGCCGCCTTGCCGTACCAGCAGGGCACATAGTCGAGAACGCCGCCGGAATTTCTGAAATAAGCGCCATCCCTCTCCTGTTCGGCACTCAAACGTGAATAACCTAAAACGGCGTGTTTCTAATAATGCGAACAAGGCAGGCGCGCCCTTGCAAACTTACAAACCAAGCTTGAAAGTGAGAAACAGACTTACACTAAACTTACAAATTTGTAAGTTTAAAGTCAGAAATTTGTGAGTTTCATTCACTTCGACTGTCAGATTTTCGTAGTTTCCTGTGACGGCGGGCGAACTTTCTGTATTCGCGAAGCCTTTGTTTAGTGTGCACCCGCAATGTCGGTGTTCTTGTTAAGTAGCATTTCTCGCACGATTCCAGAGCGTGCGAAGCGCTTCCCGCGTCAAAAGAGCCCCGCTACGTGTTGTGCGAGGCCGGTTGCGTGGGAGAGACCTAACGCAAACACCTAATATGTCCCGCAAACTCAACGATCCGTTAAAGATTCGCTAACTCTGGGTTCTAGCTGGGTACTGGCAAGACCGAGTGCGGATGATGAGCTTGATCCTGCCGGGCTTGCACCCCCAACGCAGTAGCTCCGGTTCACGGGCTATCGTGCTTGTGACCCACACAGCCGCTCCGCCTGCTCATAATTAGCCGGCGAGATCAGGTGACGCGTAGCGAGGCTTGTCTACCCGTGCTTATATGTGAGGCGGTTGCGGCCCGTCATGTGCGTGTAGCGTGGATTAACCTGCGAGCGGGCATGGAAGCCACCTGAACAGTGGATAGTCTGTTGTTGATAGCAATTAGCCTTTGGTCGCGTTCGTAGTATCCGTCCAGGTTGTCGATAAGCTCATTTATTTTGACTAATGCCTTGGAAATGTGTGTACCGACACTTTCCCATTATTTGTCACGCACTGGTTTGACCTAGCCAGGTAGTAAACCCTGTTGGCAACAATGTCTGCCGCTCTGATTAGCGGATCCTGGATAGAGTCGCGAAGGCAAAAACGCACGTCAGATAGGTTAGGGAAAACTGGCGGGAAGAACCTGTCCCAATCTTGGTTATAAGTCCCAATCTTCAGTTCCATTTCTAGAGCTTCACGCAACTCGTAACGACCATCAGTGGCAGTAGTATGCTCATCCATGCGAACGTCAATCGCACCTGCATAATCAGTAGCAAGCACACGAGCATCACGCAAATGTTCAAGTTCGCGTTTAACTGCAATTTTGAAAACGAAATCTAAGTAACGCTGCTTACTCTTCTTGTGCTTGTAGATTTCGGGGTGCACTCGTGTTTGGTCTACGATAGCGGCGAACTTGTGCACACTGTTTAAGCTTCGGAACATTTTGCCTTTATCTTTGTTCGATAGGGTTGTGGCCTTGAGTTCGCCTCGCGCAGTTCGGCCTGCTTTTGCTCCTAGGGATCGTTCTGCCGAGCGGTACATTCGCGCCGCTCTGTCACGTTCATCTCTGGATAGGAAGACGAGGCCGCCAAAAACAAATAGTTCGTTGTTGGCTTGATCGAATACTCCGGATTCGTCCGCATAGATAAAGACAGTCACGGGCTTGATATTACAGTAAAAGGCCACCCTATCCGGATGGCCCCGTGAAGCCGACGGCCTTACAAGACCGCTTAAACGTTAATTCGGTTACCTCACGTGTACAGCCCGCAGCTCCATGACTGCGCCTGCAATTGAAAGTGTACTAATCGTCCTCTTAGAGGTCAATACGTAAAATTAGGGCCGTTTATCTACTCCCACGCCAGTAGGGGCAGGCTTACGGGCCTATTTGCGCTTGTTCGTCTTTGTCCCGGCCTCCGTAGATGTAGAGAAATGCTTGCAGATAGTCACTCTTTGGTTAGTTGCACTTGCGCGTTGAAATGCTCTATTTAGCGCTTGACTGCGTCGTCTCCATTGGGCATGTTGTTCTTCCGTTTCAGATTCTCAAGGTTCTAGCTAGGTTCTGTTAAGTGTGCATTGTTGTCGTCACAAGACACGCTGTTTCACGTGTGGTCAATGGCAGAAGCCGGAGAATTCAGCGTAAATACAAGAAAAATCCCGGTATCTCAACGAAATACCGGGGCGCGCTGCGGAGGATGGGGGATTCGAACCCCCGAGGGCTTGCACCCAACCCGCTTTCCAAGCGAGCGCACTAGGCCACTATGCGAATCCTCCTGTGGGTTTCCGCGCGTAAGCGCGGTAACGCTTCGATAGTCTACCGAATGACGGGCGCATTAGTCGAGTTAGCATGAGTGCGACGCCTGTCAGATAGGCAACATTTAGGCGTTCAGGATGGGGGCGTGGTGGATCAGTCGGTTTCTACTCCAGCAGTCGCGTACTTGATGGAGGTGGGAGTCCCGTTCTTGCAGCTAACCTACGAGCATTCCAGCGAGTTTGACCACGGGTTCGGTGTCGAGGCTGCACAAAAGCTTGGTTTTGATCCGGCGGAGGTGTTCAAAACCCTCCTCGTTGACACTGATGGTGAAATTGTGTGCGTGGTTGTGCCGGTAGACCATCGCATGTCTCTCAAGAAAGTGGCGCGAGCGGCAGGCGCTAAGAAGGCGCAGATGCTTCCTCCCGAAGTAGCGCAGCGCCGCACGGGCTATGTTGTGGGCGGGATTTCTCCGTTTGGGCAAAAGCAGCAGGCGCCCGTCATCATTGACCAAAGCTGTTTGAATCAAGACTCAATTGTCGTGTCTGGAGGCCGGCGCGGTTTCTCCCTTCGCCTGGATGTGCTGGATTTTGTAGAAGCCGCGAAGGCGCTGGTAGAGGACGTGATTGCGGCCTCATAAACGAGCGATTCTGCCCGGTTTGTTCTCCTGCAAAACTTTTGTCCGTGCTTAACGATAGAGTTCACTTGTGACCATAGCTTTGTATCGCCGCTACCGACCCGACACGTTTGACGACGTGATCGGGCAAGACCACGTGACCGAACCCCTGAAAGCAGCGCTTCGGTCTAATCGAATCACGCACGCCTACTTGTTCTCCGGGCCGCGAGGATGTGGTAAAACCACGTCCGCTCGTATCCTCGCGCGTTGCCTGAACTGCGCGGAAGGCCCCACGGACACACCCTGCGGCAAATGCGAGTCATGCGTGGAGCTTGCCAGCGGCGGCACCGGCTCTTTGGACGTTGTTGAGATTGACGCGGCCTCGCACAACGGTGTGGACGATGCTCGCGAGCTACGTGAACGCGCATCTTTCGCGCCAGTTCGAGACCGCTACAAGGTGTTCATCCTGGACGAGGCCCACATGGTCACAACCCAGGGCTTCAATGCGCTACTAAAACTGGTGGAAGAACCACCCGAGCACGTGAAGTTCATCTTTGCTACAACCGAGCCGGAGCGCGTGATCGGTACAATTCGTTCCCGCACGCACCACTACCCGTTCCGTCTGGTACCAGGCGACGTCCTGCTACCGTATTTGGCAAACCTTTGCGAGTCAGAAGGTATTGAGGTTGGCGAGGGCGTGCTACCCCTCGTTATTCGCGCGGGCGGCGGCTCGGTTCGAGACTCCCTTTCAGTGCTTGATCAGCTGATGGCTGGAAGCATTGACTCGAAGATCCCGTATGACCTCGCCGTCGCTCTGCTTGGATACACGGACATTAACCTGCTTGACACCGCAGTTGAACAGCTCGCCAAGCGCGACGGGGCGGGCCTTTTCGCAACGATTGAACAGATGGTTGAATCCGGCCATGATCCGCGCCGGTTTGTGGAGGACTTCCTGCAACGCCTCCGCGATCTACTGATAATCGCGGTAGCGGGAGAGCAAGCCAAAGACATTTTGGGCCAGCTTCCCGCGGATCAACGCGAACGCATGTTTGCGCAGGCAAAACAGTGGGGCGCCCCTGCGCTTTCGATGGCCGCAGATCTAACCGATGAGGCACTGCGCTCCATGGTTGGCGCCACCTCACCCAGGTTGCAACTAGAGCTGATGATTGGCCGCATCCTCGTTGAGCTAAGTGGCGCCCGAGTTCGCCCCAGTAGTGGCGAGGCCGCCCCGGCAAGTCACTCAGCTGCGCCCACGTTCGGTGGAAGCAGTAGCTTTAATGAGCCTGCGCAAGATGGTCCGCAAATCCTAGGGGAGGACGGCAAGCCACTGACCGGAGCCGCGCTTGCCCGCGAACAGCTAAGGCGCTCGCGGGCGCAAGACCAGGCGAATAAGCCCGCCCAGGCCGCTCCCGGCACAAGTGCCCCTGCGCACCAGCAGGCCCCGAAACAGCAGGCGCCACAAAGAGCAGGAGGAGCGCAGGCACAAGCTCCCCAACAAACATCGGCCCCACAGGGACAGGCTCCGCAACGGCCAGAACCTGCACAAACTCCTGCACCCGCCCCAACCGCGCAATCTGCGCCAGTGCCGGAGTCTAAGCCCGAGTCTCAGCCGGAGCCGAAGGCTGAAGCCGCCCCTGCCGATCAGAAGCAAGTCGCGTCGTCGCCCGCGCCGGGAAACGTGACCGCAAACCTGCACGGCAAGTGGGACCAGTTCGTAGAAGCCGTGCGCGTAATCATGCCCTCCTCCGCCTTCCTGATTGGGGAGCACGCCAAACTAATCTCAGAAGACTCCGCAACCGTTATTCTCGGGTTCGCAAACCAAGGGCTTGCGAACGTGTTCCTCAACCGACACCAAGACACCGCACTAAAAGCCATCCAAGTAATAACCGGCGTATCAAAAACCATCCAAGTTCAAGTTGGCGGCCAGCCGGCGCCTGCTGCTCCCACGCAGCCGCCACACGGTAACCAGGAACCAGCTAACGCCAATGGCTCACAGAGCCGCAAACAGGCAAATAGCCACCAGAGTTTCAACCGGGCAAATAATGGACGTGAACACGCGGCTAACCGCGCTACCCCAAACGAGTCAGCGTCGGACAACGATGAGGGCGCGGCGTGGCCAACGGTTCGCGCAGTACCCAACGCCCAGTCGGGCACCCCAGAAAACCAGGCTGCCACGGCAAGCTCGCAAGCCTCGCAAGTTCGGCAAATGCCGAACAATGCTCAGCGTGAAAACGCTACGAGCCAACCAGGCTCCCGCGACTTCGGTCAGTCGAATACTCAGCCACACAGCATCGCCGGCCGACAAGACGCGCCCGCTGAACAGGCCAGGTCCAGTGCCGCCGAGTCCGGCCAATCCGTACACCCGCACATTTCCACAGTTGCGCGCCCGCACGTCCTCGCAGAACAGTCGCAGGACACCGCAGGCCCGCAACGCACCTCGGACCCGCAAGCCGTCCCCGAACCATCGCAGGAAACCGCGCCAACCTCGCAGGTCGAAGAGTCGGACTACGACTTCGACACGGGCGGGGCTAATATGGACGACGCCGACGCTGAAAACTCAAACCTCGTGGGACTCCCACTAGTTGAAAGAATGTTCGGCGCAACAATCATCGAAGACACGAGTGAAGGAAACAAATAGCCTTGTACGAAGGTGCAGTCCAAGACCTCATCGATGAACTCGGGGCGCTCCCCGGCATCGGCCCAAAATCCGCGCAACGCATCGCGTTCCACATTCTTGGAACCGACCGTGAAGACGTGATGCGCCTGGCACGCGCGCTCCAAGTAGTCAAAGAAAAAGTCCGGTTTTGCACCATCTGCGGCAACATCGCGGAAGAAGAAACGTGCAACATCTGCCGCGACGCACGCCGCGATCAAACCATCATTTGCGTAGTTGAAGAAGCCAAAGACGTTGAAGTAATCGAACGCACCGGCTCCTACCGGGGTCTGTACCACGTGCTTGGCGGCGCCATCGACCCAATCCGTGGAATCGGTCCCGACCAGCTGCGCATCCGCGGCCTCATGAGCCGCCTATCCTCCAACCAAATCAACGAAATCATCATCGCCACCGACCCCAACATCGAAGGTGAAGCCACCGCAACCTACCTAGCCAGAATGCTAGACACCATGGGAGTGCCCGCCTCACGCCTCGCTCTTGGCCTACCAGTTGGAGGCGACCTCGAATATGCAGACGAAGTCACCCTGGGCCGCGCATTCGAAGGCCGCCGCACCATCGGAAGCTAACCAAATCCCCTCCTGGAAGCGTAAAAAAGGTCACAATTTTGGCCAAAATGTTCGCAAGGTGGATCCGCCAAACACGCTCCCCTCAACCGCGCCTACACTGATCACAACATCAGTGGCAAAGCCACCCACAACATAGAAGAGGTCGACGTGGCGCTAATAGTGCAAAAATACGGCGGATCATCCGTGTCGGACGCGGAAGCAATGAAACGCGTTGCCAAACGTATTTGCGACACCCGCCATGCGGGCCACAACGTCGTAGTGGTCGTATCCGCAATGGGAGACACAACCGACGACCTACTCGACCTGGCCGGCCAGCTAACCGAAGAGGCCCCCCAGCGCGAAATGGACATGCTCCTATCCGCGGGAGAACGCATATCAATGTCTCTACTTGCCATGGCTATCAACCAAATGGGTGTGCCCGCAGTGTCATACACGGGCGCGCAAGCAGGCGTCCTCACTGACAGCCACTTCGGCAAAGCCCAAATCACAGGCATGGTGCCAGAACGCGTTGCCCGTTCCATTCGCGAGGGCCAGGTAGCCATCGTTGCTGGATTCCAAGGTGTGTCCTCCGATGATGACGTCACCACGCTCGGTCGTGGCGGATCCGACACCACGGCAGTTGCTCTCGCAGCCGCCCTTCACGCCGATGTTTGCGAAATCTACACGGACGTTGACGGCCTCTACACCGCGGACCCTCGCATCGTGCCTACCGCAAGACGCGTGCGCAGGCTCCGTCAAGAAGAAACCCTAGAGCTTGCGGCCCACGGCGCTAAGATTCTGCACCTTCGCGCGGTCGAGTTTGCGCGCAGGTACAACGTTCCCCTTCACGTGCGCTCCTCGTTTTCCGATAAGGACGGAACGTGGATCGCGAACTCTGACGCGCACCCCGAACTTGTTGGCCTCGTGCCAGACGCAGCCCTAAAAACCCTAGAGGAGGATCAAGTGGAAGCTCCCGTTATTTCCGGAATCGCGCATGACCGCAGCCAAGATAAGATCACGATCGTTGGAATCGCGGACGCGCCGGGCATGGCGGCGCGCCTGTTCCAAATCGTTGCGGCAGCCGGCGCGAACATCGACATGATTGTGCAGAACATCCCCACGTCGGGTACGGGCCGGGCAAACATTTCGTTCACGCTTCCCGGTGCTGACGCGCAGCGTACTATCGCCGCGATCGAGGCGGCAAAAGATGAGCTGGACTACCAGGATCTGCGTTACAGCCCCGGCGTTGGCATCCTTTCGCTCGTGGGCGCGGGAATGAGGACCAATCCGGGTGTTTCCGCCAAACTGTTCGGCTCCCTGTCCGAAGCGGGGATCAACATTGACATGATTACGACGTCCGAGATCCGCATCTCGGTTGTCACCAAACTTGAAGACTTGGATCGGGCTGTGCGCGCCGTACACTCGGCGTTCGGCCTGGATGCCACCGAATCTGAAGCCGTTGTTTATGGAGGTACGGGACGATGAAAGAACTAACTCTCGCTGTTGTTGGCGCCACCGGTCAGGTGGGCCACGTGATGCGCCAGATCCTAGCTGAACGTGATTTTCCGGCCACGAAGGTACGTTTCTTCTCTTCGTCGCGTTCGGCGGGCACAAAGCTCGAGTTTCGCGGTGAAGAGATCGTGGTCGAGGACGTAGCTACCGCCGATTACTCCGGCATCGACATCGCGATTTTCTCTGCTGGGGGAGCGGCTTCTCGCGAGTATGCGCCAAAGTTTGCCGACGCCGGAGCGGTGGTTGTAGACAACTCGTCCGCGTGGCGTAAGAACCCGGATGTGCCGCTGGTGGTCAGTGAGGTCAACCCGCAGGCCATGAAGTCACGCCCTCTGGGTATTATTGCAAATCCGAACTGTACGACTATGGCGGCAATGCCGTCGATGAAGGTTCTTCACGAAGAGGCCGGTTTGAAGCGCCTCATGGCGTCCTCCTACCAGGCCGTGTCAGGTTCTGGTCTTGCGGGCGTGCGCGAGCTGATCGATCAGGTCGAGGCCGGTGTTAAGCAGGACTTGCAGGCGCTTACCACTGACGGTAAGGCACTGAAGCTACCTGAACCAAAGACGTACGTGGCGCCTATCGCGTTCAACGTTGTGCCGCTTGCTGGTGGCCTCGTTGATGATGGTTCTTTGGAAACGGATGAGGAACAGAAACTTCGCGACGAGTCACGCAAGATTCTGGGCATTCCAACGCTTGCCGCGTCAGCGACTTGCGTGCGCGTGCCGGTGTTTACGGGCCACACGCTCACGCTCCACGCTGAGTTTGAAAAGCCAATCAGCGTGGAGCGCGCTAAGGAGCTTCTGCAGGACGCCCCCGGCGTCCAGCTTGTGGACGTGCCGACTCCGCTAGCAGCCGCTGGTATGGATGGCACACTGGTGGGCAGGATCCGCCAGGATCAGGCGGTTCCAGATGGGCGCGGCCTCGTGTTTGTAGTTGCGGGTGACAATCTGCGAAAGGGCGCCGCGCTTAATGCGGTGCAGGTTGCAGAGCTTGTTGCGAAGGAGCTTACCGGCTCGGTTGCCTAGATCACTCGTTACTACGGAATACATTCGTAGAGCTTGTGGTTTAGGGTGTTAGCAACGCAAATAACTTTTGGAGGGTTACCTAATGGCAACTGTTGATGTTGACTTTGAGAATTTCGGCAAGACCATTGAGGAAAACGATGTTGTACTCGTGGACTTCTGGGCAGCCTGGTGCGGTCCGTGCCGTATGTTTGGTCCGATTTATGAGGAAGCCTCGAACCGTCACGAGGACGTAGTTTTCGCGAAGGTTGATACGGAGGCCGAGCAACAGCTGGCCGTTGCCGCGCAGATCCAGTCGATTCCAACTCTGATGGCGTTCCGCGAGGGCATAGCGGTGTTCCGCCACTCGGGTGTGCTACAGGGTGAGGCTCTGGATGACATTATCCGTCAGATTAAGGAGCTGGATATGGACGAGGTCCGCAAGCAGATCCAGCAGGCCGATGGCGAAGGTGCGGAAGGTAACTAACGCCAAAGTGTGAAAGGTTCAGGCACGCGATATGCGTGCCTGAACCTTTTTACGTGCCCGAACCCTTTTGTAGTGTCTGTGAGCGCGGGGTTAGCGCGCGGTTTTGTATTGCATGGCTCCGGTGACGGGGCAGCGTGCCTGTGCGCTTTGTTTGGCGAGGTCAAGGTCCATGGCTCCGTTTTCAGGGTTGTTGAGGATGGAGAAGTTGAACCTCAAGTTCGCGACAGCTGGATCAATGTGGTTGATATCGGATTCGGCTGCCCCGAGGCCTCGCAAAATGAATGCCTCAGTGCAGGCCATGACGTTGCTACGCTCTTGCAGATTGGCGGGCAGGTCAATGTTGGACAGGCAGGAGAGCACCAGGCGCACCGTGCTAGCGTCCGGGTTTTGAGTGATTTTGCCGGCCTCGTATGCGCCGTTCAAAAGCTGGTAGATGATGTGCTGAATTGTGCGGGCGTGTTGTTTGAGTTGCTGTTGAGGAACTGCCGAAGTGATGCGTAGCGGATAGCTGAAGTGGTTTTGGTTTCGAAGCTCTAGCTGGGCACGGATGTAGACGCGCAGCTGTTGAATCGGATCATCGATGATGCTGAGAGTTTCGCCGAGCGTCCTGGTGAAGCGCTTTGTGCTCTCAAGGGTGAGCGCCACCAGCAGGCTTTCTTTGTCTTCGTAGTGGTTGTAAAAAACGGTTCGGCCGATGCCTGCGCGCCTCGAGATTTGGGCGATCGAGATTTGCTCGAAGGAGTATTCACGCATGAGCGACGCGAGCGCGGCAAATAGGGCATCGCGGGTATTTTCGCGGTGTTCGGCAAGGTTTGTCCCAGAGATTTTCGGCATAGATGTATTGTGACATTTTTCCCGTAAGTGTCGCAAAATCGTTTTGGGTAGACTCGAGGGCGTGAAGAAACTTGTAGTGGCAGCGGCTTTTATGCGCGGCGAGGGAGCCGAGGCGCAGGTGTTCGCGGCCGCGCGGGCATATCCGCAAGAGCTTCGCGGCTTGTATGAGCTGCCGGGCGGCAAGGTCGAACCGGGGGAGCGGCCCAGCGATGCCCTCGTTCGTGAAATCCGTGAGGAACTAGGTTGCGACATCGAGCTTGGCCAACCGGTTTTGTCAAAGGACGAGGACGGAGCGTGGCCGGTGCTGGGCGGACGGCGAATGCTGGTGTGGCTGGCTCACCCGATTGGATCCCCGCAGGTGGGCAACGGCCACTTGGAGGCGCGATGGGTGGCTGCTAGCGACCTGCATAAGATCACGTGGATAGAGCCGGATGTGCCGATTGTGGAGGCCGCTTTCAAGCTGTATGTGCGCGGGCTAGATAGTTTTGGCGCGTGCGAGGGCCCGGCTATATACTGATCGGGCAACTAGACGCCAGATATGCCTGGTTTCTGGTGCTTGCGGGTGTAGTTCAATGGTAGAACATCAGCTTCCCAAGCTGAGAACGCGGGTTCGATTCCCGTCACCCGCTCCAACATGACGTCGAAAATGATAAGTAGGCGTTTGCGTTAGTGCGTACGCCCCAAGGGGGTCAAGAAAATCGCTTGCGTTAGCGGATTTGGGTTTTCCGTTACCTAGTATCCTGTTTTCCCTGTTCAGGTAGGGTGTCGGGGTTCAACTCGCTAACGGAGATGAAAAATGCGCCTCTGTGACCCGGCGTTAACGGTGGATCAGTGGTGTTGGTTCTAGGTTAGTAAACTTAGAATGATATTGTCTTATTTTCGGGCATTAGCCCGAATACCGCGTTATCGAAAGTGCTTTTAAAGCAAGCGCCTAAAACTGAATTTTGCTCTGTTGCCAGAGAGGGCCTATTGGCATCCTAAGTACGTCTAAGGCCTTGGAGTACACGCCTCCAAGGCCTTAGAGTCAGCGATTTAAAAGGCAAAAATCCCCACGGCTTTAACCGTCAATTTGCGGAGACACATCAACAAATTCGGTTATAGGCACCGCCTGCTCACGTACCTTTTGAGCTTCGGCTTCGCTAACTATACCCTCCGCCTTTTCTTCGGCATCACACCGGGCCTTGTAGTTTTCTATCTCATGCGCCTTGGCCGCCTCGTCCCAGCCAAGAATATCCGCAGCTATTTTCGCAACCTCGTCAATAGCAGCCAATCCGCGATTCCGATGCTCGTAACAGAGTCTGGTGCGGCGCGCCAGTAAGTCTTCCACATGCAAAACACCCTCATATAAAACACCAAACGCTATTTCTGCACGTCGAGATGGAGGTTTCCTCTTCGTCCATACGCAATAGGCTGGGCTTAGGCTTCGGTATAGGCTGCGGATTCCTGGGAGAAGCCTGCGTGCTGTGAAGAGCGATAGCTAGTTCATTGATGGTGACGTATTTGATGTAGTCGTACCAGTTGTTTGGGAAGCTCTGGATATAGTGGATTTTCTTGTGTTTATTGGAAAATCGCAGGAAATAGAGTGAGAGGCTGAAAGGCTCTGTTCTTAGCTGGATGCCTTGCGATTTTGGGCAATATTTTATGCGTATTGATGATTTCTCTTGTTCACGGGTTCGTTAGGTGTTTTCGCGAGGCAAAATCGCTATCTCTAAACCGGCGAGTACGACTTCCATGATGATTTCAAAGTATTCCTGACTCATGCGGTCTTCATTTTTCGGGTTGGCTAGCGGAATTAAGTAGCCCTGGATTATGTCAGCCAGCGTTGTAGAGCAGGCAGCTAGGGGCTGAAGTTGGGTAATCATTTGGCCTAGGTCGTGGCGCTGTTCCTGCTTGGTTGGGCTGCGCAAGTTGCGAGCAGTAATGCTCCACAGCATCGTGTTGATGATAATTGAGTATGCGATGTGAATGTACTTGCTAAAACCAGCGTCCCGTAGTTTTTCGTAAGCCACCTCCAAGATTGGTATCAACGCGGCGTCCATATGTCCATACATCAGTTTGTCGGTGACTCCGGGGAATTCAAGAAAGACGGGCCTGACATTTTCTGCTAGGGAGATGAACCAATCTTTCCATTCCAGCTGCTCGTCCGGTAGCTCGATGGTGCTAGTGATCTCGCCAATTACAGAAGCGGTAATGGCGTCACGGTTTTGGTAATGGTGGTAGATGACAGAGGGAACTACTCCCAGACGCTGCGCAAGGTCACGAATCGACCATTTTTCTAGACCGCACTCTCGGGTCAGTTCCATTGCGGTGTACATGATCTTTTCCTGCGTCAGCCAGGCGCGTCTACCCGTGTTTACCCGCTTGTCTTTATTCCCCACGAAAACAGCATACCCTCAACCTCGACAATACTAGAACATTGTTCTAGTATTGTTTCAGCTTGATTGGCTGCTCACTTTGGAAAGGATGTTTTAATGTGCGCCACTAATGAACGAAACGAGAAAGTCGAATCAAAAATAACGGGACTGTTTCCCCTGTTTTTGACGGTGCTACTGGCGTATATGGGGCAGATGATTCTTAATCCAATTCTGGCTCCACTATCGCGCGAAATCGGGCTGAAGGAATGGCACATTGGCGCCACCATTTCGTTAGCTGCCATAATGTTTTCTCTTACCTCCACCAGGTGGGGACGGGTCTCATTGCGATGGGGATCTCGGCGTATCTTGCTTATTGGCATGCTTGCCGGAATCCTGACTCTAAGCGGATTCGCTATGGTGGTGTGGCTAGGATTTAAGGGTCTGCTCACCGGCATAGCGTTGATCATAGGAGTAGTCATAACTAGGGGCGTGCTGTACGGCGGTGCCATCGCATCAGTTTCCCCAGCCGCGCAAACCTACGTTGTGACTCATACCTACAATGAGACGCAACGGGTAAAAGGTCTGGGAGTCTTGGGCGCTGCACAAGGATTCTCGTCTATTCTTGGAGCCTTATTGGGCGGCAGCCTTGCAGCTATAGGAGGTTTCATGATGCCCCTGCTGGTGATGCCTCTGGTCATGCTTTTAGGCGTTGCCGTTTTACTGCTAACATTCAAACCCACAGGTAGCGAAGAAAAAGTCGCTCAACCGGCAAAAGTTTCCTATTTTGATTCAAGAGTATTCGTGTTCCTGGCTTGCGGTTTCCTAATGTTTACCGCTTTTTCTACCGTGGCTACACTTTTCGGCTTTTTACTGCAGGATGTTTTGAATCTAGCGGCCGGCGCCACAGCAGGGTTCACCGCTTTGTGCATGTCAATAATGGGTGTGGTGATGATACTGGCGCAGGCCTTGGTGGCTCCAAGGTTAAACTGGGGTGCTAAAAAACTCTTTAGAAGAGGGTTAATAATCGTTCTTCTCGGGTTACTGCTCTTGGTTTATCCACTAAATCTTGGACTGTTCATCGTGGCCAGCATCTTGACAGGCTTTGGTCTAGGTCTGGCGATGCCTGGCTACAACACGGCGCCTACTTTGCAAATGAAGCCCGAAGAACAAGGTGGGCTGGCCGGGTTGATTAATGCTAACAATGGTGCAGCCTATGTAGTGGCACCGATAGCCTCCACCGCACTTTACGGACTCTCTCCGTGGCTACCAATGACATGTTGCACAGTTCTGATAGCTGCGGCAGTTTTGCTGAGTTTTTACCATCCCGAGTTCCGCAAATAATCTCTTTATGATTAGAAGCAAAAACCATAAAAATCCCTGCTAAAGCGGTATTGACTTCAGCAGAACTATGATGTCTAGTCGCTGCGAGATTCAAACAAACTCAAACGTCTCAAAAACCCCATGCAAACACGGGGGCATTCAGCTCAATCGCTTGTAATGGTGTGTATATTCTTCTTGGTAATGATCCTGAAGCTATTGAGAATACCTAGTGTTACATCGGCAAGATAGAAAACTTTGTTGAGCGCTTACGCGATCATGACAAAAAGAAGCCGCAGTGGGAAAGAGAATCAGCCAACGAGTGGACAACATCGACCAGGAGAGTGCCAAGCTTCCCGTCATAAACGCGCCGATAGCTTGCACCAAAACGATGCTAAACACGAGTCCGAATGCGATGGCGAGCTTTTTTCGCAGGTGTGAATCTGTGGCGGCTTCTTGCGCGCTTGGCCCGTGATCGTGGTGATGCTCGCTCATGATGACCCCCTTCTAGAAACTCGGCTCGTGAATCCCTCGTTCACTCCTGTAGACACATGTCTGAGCAGGCGTTGATTTGGTCGAGGCGGACGCTATGGTTGGCGACCTCGGTGACGAGTTCGGCGTCGTGGGTGATGACGATGACGACGGCACCGGTATCAGCGAGTTTGCGCATCACTTGAGAAATTGCGACGAGGTGCTTGTAGCCCACACCCGATGTCGGCTCGTCGAAAATGTAGACCTTCTTGTTCGCGGCAAGCGCGGTGGCGATGACCAGGCGTTGGCGCTGCCCACCAGACAGCGCTTGCGGATGGTCGGACTCGTGCTCCGCAAGATCGAGTTCTTCAAGGATCGTGCGGGCGTCGATGTGTTGTTTTTCGGCTCTCGTTATCCCGAGCGTGACTTCGTCAATGACTGTGTCTGAGAATAGCTGCCGGGTGGGGTCTTGCATGACGAGGTATGCGTCTCGGCTGGTGAATTTTTGCCCATTGAGTGTGATGGATGCACCTTTGGCTTTTTCGAGTCCGCAGACGATACGTGCCAGTGTTGATTTGCCTGACCCGCACGGGCCCAACAGTGCGGTGATTTTCCCTGCCGGGAAGAGCAGATGGTCGATGTTGAGAACCGTGTTTCCGTGGCGGTAGGCGAAGGTGAGGTTTCTGATCTCCAGCCCATATCCTGCCGGTTGCGGTAGCTGCGGCATGGGCACGGGAACAAGGGACCGTAGTCCAAGGTGTTTGCGTTCCGCCTCTGGCGTGGCGTAGAACTCTTCGC
Source organism: Gleimia europaea ACS-120-V-Col10b (assembly GCF_000411155.1). Lineage (GTDB taxonomy): Bacteria > Actinomycetota > Actinomycetes > Actinomycetales > Actinomycetaceae > Gleimia > Gleimia europaea_B. Next base: position 1,029,764 of record NZ_KE150266.1, on the reverse strand, counting down.
CGGTTGCGGTGAGGGCTATCTTGCCTTTGTCGAAACAGTAGACACGGTCAGCGATCCCGGAAAGGAAACTTAGCCGGTGTTCAGCAATGATGATGGTGTGTCCATCAGCTTTGAGCCTGGCGATGAGTGTGGCGAGTTGGTCGATAACGTCAGCGGACAAGTTCGCGGTTGGCTCGTCAAAGACGATCATCGACGTGTTGTTGCACATGGCGACGGCGCAGGCCACGCGTTGCATCTGCCCACCCGACAGTTGTGTGACGCGGGATTCCAACAGGTCGGCGATACCTAACTCGGCTGCAACCTCGTCAATGCGGGCACAGATCTCCTGCGGGTCGCGGCCGAGATTTTCTGGGCCGAAGGCGAGTTCTTGGCGCACGTGGGTGGTGTAGAACTGGGTGCGCGGGTTTTGAAACACTGTCGAACAGTGGTGGGCAAGCTCTGATAGATCTACTCGTGCCACGTCAATGTCGTCGACTGTGACGTTTCCGGTAAGGTCGCCGTCGTGGAAGTGCGGGATGAGCCCGTTAAATAGCCGTAGTGCGGTGGTTTTTCCTGACCCTGACGCGCCACACAGCAAGGTGACAGTTCCCTGCGAAATAGTGAGGTTGGCGCCATTGATTGAGGGGTGGTCTGCTCCTCGATAGGTGAAGGTGACCCCAGTTGCTTGGGCTATTGTCATAGGACGATTCTCCATATCGCGAAGCCGATAACGACGAGCAGAATGACTGCGTCGATCACACGGAATTTCACGACCGTGACTGAGGTGGGCTTTGCGGTTCCGCCCAGTCCGCGCACGAGGGCAGCCGATGCCAGTTCGTCCCCGCTGCGTACCACGGTCGATAGCAGCGGGATTGTGAAGTATTGCGCCGCACGCAGGGAAAGCGCGGACATGCCGCGTAGTTTCATGGCATCTGAGATCGCTTTAACTTCGTGGCCGATCACGGGCAGCACACGTAAGGCAACCGAGATTGGGATCGTGAAACAGGTCGGGATCCGTGAGCTGGCGAGTGCTTTTTGCAAGGTGGCGGGTCGGATTACGCCGATCGCGTAGGCTCCCATTCCTGCGCTGACGCTGAATCGCCACATCCACTGCAGAAACAGCACGAGGAACGCGCTGGCTGTTGATTTCCAGACCAGTGGTATCACGAAGACGAGCCCGCTGAGGACCGCAAACGTGGCCAGGTAGACGGCCACCCAGCTCGGGCGCACGAGCGTGTTGGGGTTGATCGCAGCGCTCGTCAGCATCACGGCGGCGAATCCGCCCAGAGTACACACGAACCACGGCGAGTAGGCACTGTAGATCGTGGTGGAGACGATGACGAGCGCTGCGATAATGGTGCGCGGGTCGGGAAGTTTAGACAAGACCGGCCCGTTCAAAGTGTTTGCGCGCGACCCTGGTTCCCAACAGACCAGCAAGCCAGCCCACGATGAGCATCACGCCGAAGAAGCCCAGCAGAATCGGAATCGTGACGACCTGTGCCATCTTGGCGGCATACTCGGCACCCATTTGTTCGGCGATTTGCGACATATATGCGTCTTGGTTCATAAATAGCGGCATCCACGGTGACACGTAGATCGGCAGAATAAACAGTGCGTATGCCAGCGGAACGCGAACCTTAACGTTCTTCGGTCCCTTGGTGATGACTAGGTCGGCGAGCAGGCCGAATACAGCGGCCACCGCGATGCCTCCCACCCAGTGGCCGGTCACGAAAAAGAGGATTTCGATGATAATCAGCATGATTGTCAACGCCCCCATCTTCGGAGTGCGTGCTGTGAACAGCGCAAAGACGATGCCGTTAACGAGGATAGAAAGCAGGAAACCGGCATACATGGCGGCGGGGATGAACCCGAGCATTCCGAATGCAAACACGATGACGAACATCAAGGCGGTGAAGACGCCAATGTTGATGAAGTCGCGCGCGTTGAGGCGCGAGGATGTGGGTGTGGACATAGTTTTTCCTTTCATGTGCTTATACGTGCTGTGTTTTAGACGAGTTGCCATCCGGCTGCGTTGATGCGTTCTTGCCAGAAATCGCGGTATTGACCTGGCTGGTTGACCAGCTCGTCGTGGCACCCGCGCTGAGCGATACGCCCACCGTGGGAGAGCACAATGATTTGGTCAGCTTGTCGAATGGTTTCAAGTTTGTGGGCGATGACAATCAGTGTGGAGTGTTTGCGTAGCTCATTCATCGCCGCAACAATATTGGCTTCATTTTCCGCGTCCAACGCGCTAGTGGCCTCATCGAAAAGCACGATCGGGGCCTTCTTCACCAAAGCGCGGGCGATAGAGACGCGTTGCCGTTCCCCACCCGACAGTGCACGCCCGCCAGAACCCGCCAATGAATTCCAGCCGTCTGGGAGGCGGTTGACGATTTCCGTCACGCCCGACAGGTCAGCGGCCCACCTGATTTCTTCATCGGTGGCTTCTGGGTTGCCAAGGCGAATGTTGGCTTCGAGAGTGTCGTTGAATAAGTAGACGTCTTGGAAGACAAGAGACACCTGGCGCATCAAATCTTCGGTGGTCTGCTCGCGCACGTCCACTCCGCCAACGCGCACGCTGCCGGACTGCACATCCCAGAAACGTGCAACCAACCGGGCGATCGTCGTCTTCCCGCACCCAGATGGACCAACCAGGGCACACATGCCACCTTGCGGGACATGGAAGGAAATATCACGGAGAACCGGGGTGTCCGGATCGTAGCCGAAGGTGACGTCCTCGAAACGAACATCACCAGGGGCGTTTATCGGTGTAGAGGCATCGGGTTCGGACAGTTCGGGGGCATCCATGACCTTGTCGACGTGGTTCATCTGCTGGCGGCGTTCTTCCAGCCCAGACATACATCCGCCGATGTCTTGGAGCATAGTGGTGAACCGCAGACACATGCCGATGGTGACCACAGCGTTCAACGCGCTCACCTGCCCGCCGAGGGCGAGTTGGGCGGTCAGCCAGATCATCACCACAATGAGCGCTTGAACGAACATCCCATTAATCAGGTTCGCTAATGTTTCGATCCACAATGCTTTGCGACCCTTGCGGTCAGCCTGGTCGAAAGCCTGATCAAGGGCCGGGTAGTCGTCGGCGACATGGCAGGAGCGCAGCGCGCCTTGGCAGGTGGCGAATTCGACCATGCGAGCCGCCAGCTCCGATTCGGCTGGTTCGGAAACCTGCTTACCTTTATCAAGAAGCACACGGGAAATATGGAGGAAGGCAAGCATGATCGGGAACGCGATCGTCAAGGTCAGTCCCAGTCGCCAATCCCAGAACCAGGTTCCCACAGTGATCACCAGCACGGCCGAGAGTTTTTGGACGAGAGAGAAAATGAAATGTGCCGCCGACTCGCCCAAGTTCATCATTTCCTGGGTGACCATGCGCGACAGCCGTCCAGAGCTACCCGAATCGAACACTCCCAACGGTAGGCGGGCTACCTTGTTGCCGACCGCTTGATGGACGTCGTGAATGAATCCGAGCGCGCCGATATAGCCGGTGCGCATGCCATAAAACTCCGTGCCCACGCCCAGCACCGCGATCACCGCCAAGGCGATGAGCCAGCCCGAAAACGACAGCCCCCACACCGGCATTCCGGTTGCTAGGGCACTTGCGGCGGGAAGCAGAGTCAGCAGGGCAAAGCCGTGACACAGTCCTGAGACCGCACCCCACGCTTGACCAACCGAAAGGTCTCGCCACGAGGCGGGTTCCATCAAACGCTTAAAGCGTGGCAGCAATAGTTGATTCATCGTGTCATCTCCTCGCATGCACCTTGGGCAAGAAGTGCCTGATAGTGCGCATTACCCAACAACTCGTCGTGTTTACCGACCACAGCAATGCGCCCGCGTTCCATGACGACAATCTGATCCGCGCCCCTGATCGAGGCCAGTCGGTGGGCGATCACAATCACGGTTCTGCCTTTGGCAAGAGTCGAGAGAGCTTGTTGGATTTTCGATTCCGATTCCGGGTCCGCCATCGCCGTCGCCTCGTCCAGCACCAACACTGGGGCATCAACCATGAGCGCGCGGGCGATCGCGATACGGGCTGCCTGTCCGCCCGAAACGTGGGTGTCCTCTCCCAACACGGTGTCGTAACCATCTGGCAGGCTCATGATGAACTCGTCGATCTGCGCTGCTCTCGCCGCCTGCCGCACCTGATCTAAGGTTGCGTCTGGCGCGCCCAGGGCAATGTTGTTGTGGATGGTGTCGCGAATAAGCTGTGCATCTTGCAGGACGAATGCGACCGTCGAATACAACACGTCCTGGGAAATGCTCTTTAGATCAACCCCGCCGATGGTGATCGTGCCAGCGTCCGGGTCATCAAAGCGGGCCATCAAACTCGCCAACGTCGACTTCCCCGCACCCGACGGGCCAACCAGCGCGGTCACCGTGCCTGTCGGAATGCTCAGGCTTACCTCGTCTAATGCCTGGGTGTCGTCATAGGTATACGACACACCCCGAATCTCGATATCATGACCGTGTGGTGTCTGTGGTGCATCGGGTTGGCTCAATGCCGGTAGCTCCATCACCGCAACGAGGCGCACCGCAGCCGATCCCGCAAGCTGGTAAGACCAGGCGATGGTTGCGACTGTCATCAACGCTCCCGGCAGCACCAAGGCGATCAACGTCGTCGTTATCACCTCGTAGATGCTCACCCAACCGGCGTTCATCATCAACGCGCCACCGCCAAGGTTCACGATCAACAACACCGGGATCGACACCCACGAAAATGAGGCGACCGACATCGACACCAGCGGCATACACCACGCTCGGTAGAACTTAGAAAACTCGTTAGCTGCATCTAAATAGGCTTTATGTGCTTGGCCGACCTTGCCGAATGCTTTCACCACTGAGATACCGGCAACGAACTCGGCCATCGTTGCCGAAACCTGAGCGAGCTTGGTATCCATTTGCGCGGTCTTCTCATTCATCCCACGCATCGACATGCCATACATGCCCACATAGAGCGGGATCGTCGCAATCGACAGCAACGCGAGTCGCCAATCCACCACAAACGCATACATCAACAAGGCGAGCGGGGATACGATCGCGTTCAGTTTCTCTATCGGCCCGTGCGCGATTACTGTGTGCACCGTGGCCGTATCATCCTGAATGGTCTTGCGGATCTTCCCCTCACCCTCGCGGGTAAACCACGACAGCGGAGCAGCCGACATTCGGGCGGCAATTTGCCGACGCATCTGGTTACGCAACGACAGGTCAATAAAATGCGTCACGCCCAATGCAACAAAATATAAGCTCAACCGGGCCATGTATGCGCTGACGAGGAGTATGACGATCCAGTTCACCCGCGCCGGGTCCACCTGGTCTTGCATAAGTTCTCTGCCAAGCTCCACCAGAGCCACATACGGGGCAATAGCCAACACGCCAGAGAGAAAAGCCAAAACCTGCGCGACGAACAGCTTGCCTTTCACTGGCTGCGATAGTTGACGGATCGCGTTCTGGCCAGCGACAGATTTTTCCTTCGCGGACCCATACTCGCCGTCAACAACCTGATCCATTGCACTATCGTCCATGCAAACACCATCCTTATTAGGCAAGGCTAACCTTATCTAAATTCTGGAAGATGTACCTAACCGTGCACGTAAACCGATACGAGCATCACCCTTTCAAGGCCATACTCACCTGTTCACCAGTGCGGAACACGAACCGGATTGTATCCTCAGATCAATTCTGTGCCGTGATACCATGGTGAGTCCACGCGCCGTTTAGTTTTTCCTTGTATTTCGCGCGTGTTGATGAAAATTCTTGGCTTGAACGGGTTGGGATAAATACGTGCGGTTGTCTTCTTCGATAGCTGATCACTTGAAGTTTTTGTTACCGTCCGCAGATGATTATCGCGAGGCGAATTGGCGCCGCGACGTGGTTGCAGGCGTGACGGTGGGTATTGTTGCACTGCCGTTGGCGTTGGCATTTGGCGTTTCGTCTGGAGTGGGCGCAGCCGCCGGTTTAGTAACGGCAATAGTTGCGGGCCTGATTGCAGCGGCTTTCGGTGGCTCACACGTGCAGGTGTCGGGGCCAACGGGTGCGATGGTGGTGATCCTGGCGCCAATATTTGCGTGGCATGGGGCAAGCTCAATCATGTTGCTGTCGGTGATGGCAGGCCTGCTGGTATTTGCGTTCGGATTGTTGGGCCTCGGCAAGGCTATCTCCCTGATCCCTTGGTCCGTGGTGGAGGGTTTCACGCTGGGAATCGCCACGTTAATCGCGCTCCAGCAGGTGCCGATGGCGATGGGAGTGGAAATCCCCGCAGGCGTGAACTCGCTGTACGGCGCTTTCTTGGCCGTGCAGGAAGCAGACTGGGCGGTTTCTGCATTCACTCTGGGCATTGTCCTAGTTACTGTGTTGGTGATTGTGGGAACCTCACGCATATCAACAACGTTCCCGGCCTCACTCGTCGCAGTGGTCGTGGTGTCACTGGCGGCGTTCTTTGGCAATCTTGCGGTGCCAACTATTGGCCAGCTCCCCAGTTCCCTTCCGGCGCCAAGCCTTCCATATGTTGATTTTTCATTGATGAGGCAGTTGCTGCCTGCCGCGTTCGCGGTGGCAATGCTGGCGGCAATCGAGTCGCTACTGTCGGCACGTGTTGCGGCTGGAATGCCGGGGCAGGGATCGTATCAGCCGGACCGGGAGCTGGTGGGCCAGGGGCTGGCGTCAATCGGCTCGGGTATTTTTGGAGGAATGCCGGCAACGGGCGCGATTGCGCGTACGGCAGTGAATGTGAAGTCGGGAGCTACCAGCCGCGTGTCCGCAATCGTGCATGCGATAATCCTGGGCGCGGTGGTATACCTCGCGGCTGGCCTCGTGAGCCATATTCCGCTCGCGGCCCTAGCCGGAGTCCTGTTCGTAACCGCATTCCGCATGGTTTCAACATCTAGTGTGTGCAAGATTTTGGGCTCAACGCGCGGCGATGGCCTCGTATTTTGGATTACTGCACTGATCACGGTCGTGTTCGACTTGGTTGTTGCAATCGGTTTGGGCGTTGCGATCGCCGTGTTGTGGGCGGTCTACCACCTGTCCCGCCTGTCGGGCGTAGTGGAGTTGCCGCTGCCGGGCGAACGCCAGCAAACCGATGACAAGATCGCGTACTTCCGTTTGGACGGCTCAATGTTCTTTGGCGCGGCAGAGCGCATCGTCACTGAGCTTTCCGACGTTCACCGCTCCACCGGAGTGGTGATCTTGTCAATGTCGCACGTGGGGATTTTGGACGCGTCGGGCGCAAAACAACTTGCGGACGTGTTCGTGGAGCTCAATGAACGCGGCATCATAACGATGATCAAGGGCCTGCGCCCCGAGCATCTGAAGGCCGCGCAAAGCGTGGGCATAATCGATGCGCTAAGCTCGCCCACCTACCTGTTCGATTCCATCGAAGAGGCCGCCGCTTCTGCGCGCAAATTGGTAGCCGAGGGGTTGTGAGTGTGGTTGTGCTGGCCCAAGAGTTTAAGCCGACTCCTAGCCGGCTCAGCGTTTCCTATTTTGCGCTCAGGGTTGCGTATCGCATTTTGAGGAAGTCGAGCACTCGCACCGCGCTGCGTTCGGCCTCACCGCGCGTTAAAGTACCCGATTCCAAGCATTCGAATACGGAGTCTTCCCGAGTGGTGCCCTGGTGCACGTCGCCTCCGGGCATCAGCACGTCCACGCCCGCCCGCACGCGGTACGCGGAATCGTACACGCCCGCAAAGTTCGGGTCTGGCGCCATCCTCATCCACCAGTCGGTCATCACCGCACCCCGGTAACCCCACTCGCCAAATAGCACAGTTTCAATCAGGTCATAGTGGTAGTGGCCCCACACCCCATTGATCTTGTTATAGGACGTCATAATGAAATGCGGGCCGGCGTCCTTCACCACCATCTCAAAACCACGCAAATAGATTTCCCGCAACGCGCGTTCGGACAGCCGCGAATCGTTGAAAATGCGGTTAGTTTCTTGGTTATTGACCGCAAAATGCTTCGGGCACGCGCTACGCTCCCGGCTTTGCACGCCCCGCACAATCGCGGCGCCAAAGCTGCCCGTGATCAGTGGGTCTTCCGAATAGTATTCAAAGTTTCGCCCGCACAGCGGATCGCGGTGAATGTTCATGCCCGGGCTCAAAATGATGTCCGAACCCAGCAGAACCATTTCTTCCCCGTGCAGAACCGCCATTTGCTCAGCCAGTTGCGGCTCCCAAGTGGAGGCGAGAGCTGTCCCACACGGAAGCAGCGTCGCAGTCGCATTCAAACGCAGACCGGACGGGCCGTCCGTGGTGATTGCAGGAGGAACGCCCTTAGCGCGCAAAGCCCGCGTCACTCCTCCCAAAGCCCCCGCATTGCCCGGCGCTCCCAGCGGCGAGTTCATAGTCACGTCACCGTAAGTCAGATCAGCGAGGTCGCGGTTAGACAGCGACGCAGCGAAATCAGCGGTTGAAATGTGCCCGGCCAAGACGTCCTCAAAACGCGGATCGCTCGCCGGCTTGCCAGATGACTGAGGCAATCGTTGCGTGATACGAGCGGCCAGATCAACCTCGCTCACCGGAACGGGCGCCAACTTCACAGAATCCGCGCCCGCCTCGCGAACGTAGCGGTCAAACTGAACAACGGGAGCTGCGGCCTGTTCCAGCCGCTCCAAAATCTTGCGGTCGAACTGCGCTGTGCCGATCTCGCGCGCCTGGCGTACATCGTTTCCGAGGAAGAAGGCATAGCTACCCTCCTCTAAAACCCAACAGTGGCTGGTGTCCCGGCCTGCCGCGTCATCGTAAACCGCGAGGTTGCGTAGCGGTGCGGTGATGGTGAACTGCGCACTCTCGCCCGGAGAGAGGTCGGGAGAGCGCCAAAACCCCACGAGTTCGCGCTCGGGCGCTCCGTTCAGCCGGCCGGGTTTGCGTACGTACAGTTGCGCCACTGCGGAGGACTTTGCCGAGCCGACGTTCGTTACCGTCGCGGATACGCTCACGCCCTCATCGCAAATCTGGACGATCTGGTCGGAATACTCATGCGTTGAATACCCCAGGCCAAATCCAAACGGGTACTGCACTTTTTCCTTGGCAAACGTTTCAAAGTAGCGGTAGCCAACGTAAATGTCCTCAACGTAGGTGTTCGCATCCAGGTCGCCAAAATGGCCGTGGCTGGGGTAGTCCTCGTAGCGGTATGCGATCGTGTCGGTTAGACGCCCGCCCGGCTCCATCTCGCCAACCAAGATTTTTGCGATTGCGCGGGCACCTTCTTGCCCGCCCGCCCACGCGAGTAACAGACCGTCAACGTCCAGCTCTTCCGCCCACGCCAAGTCCATGACGTTGCCGGTCACGACGATCACAACAATGCGGGCAAACGCCCTATTCACTCGTTTCAGCAGGCATCGTTCGTCATTAGTGAGGTAGTAGGAGCCCACCTGCAGCAGCGAGTCGCGATCCTCGCCGGCTGCACGCCCGATCACCACCAGGGCCGTGTCGCAGCGCACTGCGGCTCCCGCAATAACCGCATCCGGCATGGGCATTTCAGCAAACGAAAGCGGCCACTTCCCCCACTCCTCGCCCGGATCTACCGGATTTGCCGCGCACCACTGCTCATACATGGTAGCCAGTTCGGTATCGACAGCCACCTCAAGCTCGCGCAGCGAGTCCGTCAGATTCGTAACATAGGGCGGATTCACATCGCCGCCCGAGCCGTAGCCCACCGCAATCCAGTCGCGCGCCACGCGCCCAAAAACCGCCAGCGGCTTGCCCCTCTCCAACGGTAAAACTGCATTGTTGCGCAGTAGTGTGGCGCCTTTCGCAGCCAAGATCCCACTGAGCGCAGCGAGTTTTGGATTCAGGGAGGCGCCCTCGTCAAGAGCCCTAGTGGAGGTTTGCGAGAGGACGCTGTTGGTCATGTCTACCCCATTAATCGAACGAAATCTGTACGCGCGTAAGCAGGAGCTTGCAAAAGCGATTCTTACGGAATGCCCCGCTGTGTTGCCAGGAAAATGCGAGGCGCGAACCCAAAACTGAGTCCGCGCCCCTCAACAGAAACGATCAAGCGTTACCAACGCCCTCACGAATCAACTCAGTGCTCGTGAGGATCTGCCTCCGCATCCGCCTGCGTCTTGTGCACCGTACCCGGCAAGTGATCGGCTGGACCGTAAATCGTGTACAGCTTCAACGGCACATCGCCAATGTTCGTCACGTTGTGCCAAGCACCTGCTGGAACGAAAATTGCGAAGTCGTCTTCAACTTCTTTCACGAAGTTCAAATCATCCTTGGACGGGCCCATCTCGCAGCGGCCCCTGCCCTGCTCAATGCGGAGGAACTGGTCATTATCCTCGTGAACCTCAAGGCCAATATCTCCACCAACCGGAATCTCCATGACAGTCAGCTGAATGTGCTCACCCGTCCACATTGTGGTGCGGAAATTCGTGTTATCAAGAGTTTCCTTCTCAATATCAATCACGTAGGGCTTCTTGCCCTGGTCGTCAAACTGGCCAGCGTACTCGGTCATTGCCTATCCCTTCCTTCAATAAACTCTAATGAGAGACACACCATCCATACTAGTTCCGCTTCGTAAAAGACGCAGAAGATCTAAGCGCTACCACGCGGCCTCGATTTCATGGGAAAATGAACGCATGCTGCTAAGTGACCGCGACATTCGAGCCCACATTGACGCCGGAAAAATTGCCCTTGACCCGTGGGATCCAAACATGGTGCAACCAGCCTCCATCGACGTCAGGCTGGACCGCTACTTCAGGCTGTTCAACAACCACAAGTACCCGGTAATCGACCCGGCCGCAGACCAATCCGACCTAACTAGCCTCGTTGACGTAGGCAACGAGCCCTTCGTGCTCCACCCCGGCGAATTCGTGCTCGGCGCAACCTACGAGCAGGTCACGCTTGCCGATGACATTGCTGCGCGCCTCGAAGGCAAATCGTCACTTGGCCGCCTGGGCCTTCTCACGCACTCCACCGCCGGATTCATCGACCCCGGTTTCACCGGCCACGTCACCCTGGAGCTTTCTAACACCGCAACCATGCCGATCCTGCTCTACCCCGGCATGAAAGTGGGCCAACTTTGCTTCTTCCAACTGTCCTCGAAGGCCGAAGCCCCTTACGGCAAGGGCGCGCGCGGCTCGCGCTACCAAGGTCAGCGCGGCCCCACCGCCTCGCGGTCGCATAAAAACTTTGAACGCGTGAACATTGCGAAAAGCCCTCACATTGAAGGAGACGTGCAGGTTCTATGAGCAAGTCCGAGCGCGTCCCAATCGCTGACCGACTCGCGCAACTGAATGAAACCAACACGGTTCCGCGCGAAACCACGCCAACGTCCGTCCAGTCCATCGCCACGCAAGCGATGCCAGACCTGGCCTCCCAAGTGAACGCTACGCGCGCCCGCGCCCTCACCGTCACGGCGGCCGGCAAACTCAACGCCGTTGAACATCGCGCATCCGTGGACATGCCCGTAATCGAGTTCGAGGACGCCGAGATCCTGGACCCGAATGCCGCAGAGGGCAAACACCTACTGGTCACCGGGGATGACGTGGATCCGCGCGAACTCGAAGCCCTCGCTGTTTCGATTTCCGAGGACGCCGGCTGGCTGTCCCCCGGCCTGCTCCGCATCACCGAAGGTGCCACCTTGTCAGGGCCGTGGCGCATCACCAAGGGAGAACGCGCGCAGTTCAACACACCCGCCCGCATGGCGCAGGCGTGGATCGTTGACGTGCCCGCCACGCGCACCAAACCAGCCCCCGACTTCCTCATGCGCACAGATCCTCTGGCACGCGCCTTCCCAGACGGCATGCCGGCCGGCAAAGAGTTCGAAGTACTATCCGGCCTCATCCGCATTGCTCGGCGCCTTGCCGGAGCTGTGAACGCCGCGCCCTCGCGAATCAACATCGAACCGGATGCGGACAGTGCTGTGGACATGATGGTGTTCGCGCCCCGGTGGGTGGATGAAGAAGACCTCACCGCCCTGCTACGCCCCTACCTGCCCGACATTGTAAACGGGTTGGAAGAATCAAAGCTGCCGCCCATTGACTCAGCCGAGCGTGTGCAAACGCGAGAAGAAATCGCGAAAAAGATCAACATTCCTGAAGACGAGCTGGTGCGCATCGCGGAAATCGCGCAGGAAGCCGACAGGAAAGCTACGGCCGAGGGGTTTGTTGTGCGCGGCTACTCGCTCATCGCGTCAGTGGGAAACACTTCGCGCGTGCACATCACCGTCACGCCCGCCGACTTCACGCCCCCCGTGTTGCGTTTCGAGCAGTGGCCGCAGGGTAGCGCTATCGAATACGGTGTTCGTTGGGTCATGCCCGAGGTTTACCGGGACAAACTCATGCGTCCCAGCCGCGCGCTACGCTTTGAACGCAACCGCGTTAAAGACCAGATCGAGATGATCGCCAGCCTCATCGCGCGATCCACCGCCGGTTACATGCTTGACGAAGACCAATTCTTGATCTCCGACCCAGAATAATAGCGCTTGTGGGCGAAGCTACTTGGTTGCTTCCTCAATCTCTCCCCGGCGCACCGCTTCGAGCATAAGCACGGCAACATCCTTAATCTCGATGCCCTGCTGCGCACCGGAAGGTGTGGGCGTGGAGCCCAGCATTTGCGAGCAGAATGGGCAGGCCGTTGCAATGACCTTCGCACCTGTAGCTCCAGCCTCGTCCACGCGCGCCTGCGAGATGCGCACGCCCCGGGTTTCTTCCAGCCATGCTCTCGCGCCGCCCGCACCGCAACACATTGCACGCTCGCCGGAACGCGGCATTTCCACAACCTCAAGGGCGGGATCAGAGCTGAGCAGCGCGCGCGGCGCCTCGTAAATCTGGTTGTGGCGGCCCAGGAAGCATGGATCATGGTAAGTGATCTTGCGTCCGTCTTCGCCCGGCTTCGGCGGGACGGGCGTGAGGGCGCCTTCACGGACCAGACGATTCAGTAGCTGCGTGTGGTGAACAACTTCAAATGTGCCGCCAAGTTCGGGGTATTCGTTAGCGATGGTGTTGAAGCAGTGCGCGCAAGAGACCACGATTTTCTTCACGTTCGCCTCATTGAGCGTTTCAATAGCCTGCTGCGCTAACATTTGGAACAACAGTTCGTTGCCGGCGCGGCGCGCCGGATCGCCCGTGCATGTTTCCGCGTTGCCGAGAACCGCGAACTTCACACCCGCAACGTGCAGGAGTTCGGCGATCGCCTGCGTGGTCTTCTTCGCCTTATCATCGTAGGCGCCCGCGCAGCCAACCCAGAACACCCAGTCAACTTCGCTGGCGTCCTCCACGTCCTCACCAATGACAGGCACGTCAAACTCCAGGTTTTTGGCCCATTCCAAGCGCTTGCGCGGCGCTTGGTTGTATGGGTTCGCCTTCGTCTCCAACGAGCGGAATGGGCGTGCCAGTTCGCGGGGGAAGGCGGATTCCATCAGCACCTGGTGACGGCGTAGTCCCAGGATCGTGTCTAGGTGTTCAATGTCAACGGGGCACTGGTCAACACACGCGCCGCACATCGTGCAGTCCCACAGCGCCTCCTCGCAAATGACGTCGCCAACCAGCGGACTGGCCTGCATCGAAACGCCGGTTTCGCCCGTATTTCCAGACGCGATTAGGGCTTCTAAAACGTCGGGCGTGTGCGCGGTGTTGGGAGCGTTTGAATCGACGAGGACGTTGCCTTCCTCATCTTCGGTGTACGCCTTGTCTCCGAGGGCTTCCATCTGTTCGACGGCCGCCACGTGGTCGCGTAGGGACAGGGTGAGCAGCTTTGGTGACAGGGGTTTGCCGGTGTTCCACGCGGGGCACAGCTCTTGGCAACGGCCACATTCGGTGCAGGTCATGAAGTCTAGGCGCTGCTTCCACGTTAGGTCCGCGAGCGTGCCGGTGCCCAGAGTGGCGTCGTCATCCAGGTCATCAAGCTGTTCTTCGCTCAGAAGTGGGGCGCCCTCCACGATCAATGGTGAAGCCGCGCCCAGGGTTTTAGAGCCATCGGCGTTGCGGCGCGCGTAGATGTTGACGAGGGCGAGGAAGCGGTGCCATGCCACGCCCATGCTGGTTTGTACGCCAACCACAGTCATCCACGCCATGGAGATCATGACTTTAAGGAAAGACAGTATCGCTATCGAGTTGAGGAGGGCAGCGCTGGACATGCCGGCCAGGGCGTTGCCGAGCCACGCGGTGGTGGGGTAGTGCATGGCGGTGGCGTAGGTAGGGTCTAGGAGTAGTTGGCCGGCCTCGTCGGTCACGCCGGTGATCCCTGCGGCGTAGTCGAGGGAGCGCAGGCCAATGACTGCAAGCACCACGGTCGCTACTACAAACTCAACGAAGTAGGCTTGCCAGCGCGTGGATCCCAAAAATCGTGATGCCAGCGAGGCGGCCTGACCGGTGCGGGTTTCGCCTTCGGCTTCTTTATCTCGGCCAATGCCGGACGTGATGCGCAAGACAATGAGGCCGGTGATGCCAATGAGGCTGGTCCACGCGAACAGTTCGACGATCCACTCCCAGAGGGGGAAGTGGTCGATTGCGCCCAGGGAGTACGAGGACGTGCGGAGTTTTCCCATGCCGGTGATGAGTGTGAGCGCGAGGATGGGGAAGGAAAGCATGACGAACCAGTGGGCGATGCGAACGCCTGGCCGGCCACGAAATTCGCGGTGGCTCAGCACAGTTTTAATTGTCATCCACAGGCGTGGCCCGATCGGGCGAAGCCGGCCGGGTGCGTTCTGACCGGTGGCGACGCGCTGGTACATGACTACGAGGGCGCGAACGAAAGTCAGGATGGCGACGATGGTCGCAAGCACTGCGATCGCAAAAAGGGTTACGCGCAAGGTTGCAGGGGTCATGGCCTACGCTCCTTCACGGGTTTAGGGCCTGTCCGTATTATCGCTTTAATGCGCCGTCGTCTCAAAAATTCGTTAGTCTGATTCTGGCTGATAGCCACGTTGCCCGCTTTCGTTGCGAGTTAGGACAGCTTTGGTCACGATTTTGCTTCTTCACGCTGTGGCGGCTTGTCTTGCCCCGTTTCTGGGGCGCAAGTTGGGGCGAAACTTATTGTTCATAACTGCTTTGGCGCCGTTTAGCGCGGTAGTTTGGGCGCTTTCGTATACGAGGGAGGTGTTCACTTCCCCTCCGGAGTTCGTGTGGAACTGGGTGGGTGAACTCTCTTTGGCGGTCGTGTTTAGGTTGGATCCGCTGTCGTGGCTGATGACGCTGATAGTGAGTGGCGTGGGCACGCTAGTGATGCTGTATGCGACGCGCTATTTCAGTTCTAATGCGGCTAGTTTGGGCCGGTTTGCTGCGATTTTCACGGCTTTCGCGGCAGCGATGCTCGGCCTGGTGACGGCCGATCATTTGCTGATCATTTATTTGTTTTGGGAACTGACTACCGTATTTTCTTACCTGCTGATTGGGCACCATTTTGACCATCGCCCGGCGCGTGCTGCGGCACGCCAATCTATCCAGGTGACGGGTTTTGGTGGCCTCGCGATGTTCGCTGGTTTCGTGATGGTAGCCGAGGCCCCGGGTGGCTCCTACGCGGTTCACGTGCTGGTAGAAAATGCTCGCACCGGGGTGCTTGATGTGGGTTCGGCGCAGGTGATTGTGGCTGCGTTGCTGATTATTTTGGGTGCCAGCACCAAGTCGGCGCTGGTGCCGCATCATTTCTGGCTCCCTGGCGCGATGGCTGCCCCCACTCCTGTGTCTGCATACTTGCACGCGGCGGCGATGGTGAAGGCCGGAGTGTACTTGATTGCGCGTTTGACGCCGGGTTTTACCAACGTGCCGGGCTGGTCGCCGATCATTGTAGCGCTGGGGCTGGCCACTATGCTGCTTGGCTCGTATCGCGCGTTGCGTCAGTTCGATTTGAAGCTAGTGCTGGCGTACGGCACGGTGTCTCAGCTTGGTTTGATGAGCGCGGCGATGGCCTACGGTACGGCCACAACCTACGCGGCTGGCGTGGCGATGCTGGTGGCGCACGCCGTGTTCAAGTCGGCGCTGTTCATGAGTGTCGGTTTGGTAGAGAAGGCCACGGGCACGCGCGATTTGCGGGAGCTGAACTGCCTGTACAAACATCAGCCGGTGCTCGCCACCGCTGCTGCGGTGCTAGCGCTTTCAATGGCTGGCGTGCCGCCTCTGCTTGGTTTTGTGGGTAAAGAGGCTTTCATCACCAGCCTGTTTGAGGGAACGGGCGCGGGTTGGACTGCGAGCATGGCACCCCATTCGGCAGGCGCAAGCCTTGACGTAACCGCCCTCGTAATCTTGGCGCTCGGCTCGGTTCTCACGGTTGCATACTCTTGGCGCTACTGGTGGGGCGCGTTCGGACACAAACGCATCAAGATCGAGATGTCCAACGCGCAACTTCCCACTCTTACTCTCGTTCCGGTGGTCGGTCTGGCGGTGGCTTCATTCACCGCAATCCAGCCGGCATGGCTACAGATTTTGACCGAGTTCATTACCGAGGGGGGAGTAGGCGAGCCCCATATCGCGCTGTGGTCAGGCCCGGTGCCCGCATTGATTACGGCGGCAATTCTGGCCGGTGGCGCCTGGATGGCGTGGCAGCGTCCCCGCATCGCGCGGATTCAGCGGCGTCTGGCTCCAAAACACCTGCATATCAGTGAGATTTACCGGTGGCTCATGCTGGAGCTGGAACACTTCGCCTCGCTCATCACTTCCTTGTTCCACAGGGGTTCTTTACCGTGGGATATCACCACGATTTTCGTGGTGTTCACAGCGGCGGTTGGTTTTGGCCTGGTCGAGGTGGGGCAGGCCGAGCTCAATCTGCGCCTGTGGGATTCTGCTACGCAGGTGGGGATTGTTGCGCTTGCGAGCATAGCTGCATTTGTGGCGGCGAGGTCGCGTTCGCGGATCAACGCGGTTTTGGCGCTGGGCGTGGTGGGCACCGCGATTTCGCTACTCTACATGACGTATGGCGCGCCGGATCTGGCGCTTACACAGATGCTTGTCGAGGTCGTCTCGCTGGTTGTATTTGTGCTGGTGTTGCGATCCTTGCCGCAGAACTTCTCGGTGCGTTCGTTTGCGATTTCACGCTGGGCGCGCATTGGCCTCGCCGGCGTTTTGGGGATTGTGGTCACGGGTGCAACGATAGTGGCGGCCCAAGCCCGCGTGGCAGAGCCCATTTCCAACTTGATTCCGGCGGAAGCCTACTCGTTTGGTGCGGGCAAGAATGTTGTGAACGTGATCCTCGTGGACACGCGTGCGTGGGACACGGTTGGGGAGCTTTCGGTGCTCCTCGTGACCGCTACGGGCGTGGCATCGATGATCTACCTGGTGCGTCGTAGCTCAACGTTGGAGCGCGAGAGGCCAAAGACTGCCAGCTCGTGGCTTCCGGCTATTTCGATGCTTTCGGCGCGCTCACGCTCACTTCTTCTTGAGGTTGGTACGCGGGTCTTGTTCCCCACGATGATGGTCGCCTCCCTGTGGTTGCTGTGGGTGGGCCACAACAATCCGGGCGGCGGTTTTGCCGGCGGCGTCCTCGCAGGCATCGCATTCACGTTGCGTTATATGGCAGGAGGCCGGTTCGAGCTACGTGAAGCTAGCCGCGTGAATCCGGGTGCGCTGCTGGGCTTTGGCCTGTTCACGGCAACGGTTGGAGCGGTGATGCCGCTGGCTTACGGGAACACGGTTTTGGAGTCTACGGAGATTGACCTCAGTTTCGGCGTGCTCGGCAATGTTCATTTCACGTCGGCGCTGATCGTGGACGTGGGCGTGTACCTCCTGGTTGTGGCAGTCGTGTTGGATTTGGTGACGGCTCTTGGTGGCCAGGTGGATAAGGATCGCGCGGAGGCCGAGCAGGCGCAGGTGAAAGACAAGATGCTTGCAGGCTCAATAAGCGACGTGAGGAGGGAGCCAAAGTGAGTACTCCTTCCCTAGTTGTAGTAATTCTCGCGGGCGTGCTTGTAGCGGTGGGCGCCTATTTGGTTATGGAACGCACGCTAACGCGCATCCTCATCGGTTTGGCGCTAATGGGCCACGGGGTGAACGTGCTGTTCCTCGCGGCGAGTGGCCGTTCGGCGCGTCCAGCTTTGCTTGGTGAGGACGTAGACCCAACGATCATGTCGGATCCGCTCCCGCAGGCGATGATGTTAACCGCGATCGTGATTGGCCTGGGTACTACCGCGTTTGGCATGGCACTCGCGTATAGGTCGTGGCGCTTGTCTGGCCATGACGAGGTGGTTGATGACGTTGAGGATCGCCGGCTTGCGCGCAGGTTGGCAAAGGACCGCGTGGATGACTACGGGGTAGATGAGGTTACGGGTGAGGAAGATCCGCATCTCTTCTACGATGCGGAGGCCGTGCAGGAGGATGCCGCGCAGGCATCTGATGACGCCTCGAGCCGAGGGGAGGGCACTCGATGAACTGGATGCTCCCCATTCCCGTGTTGCTGCCGCTACTGTCGGCTGGCTTTGCTCTGGTGTTTGTGCGCCGCCCGAAGTTGCAGCAGCTGATTTCGCTGGTGACTTTGACGGTGGTGTTGGCAGTTGGGATCATGCTGGCGGTTGCCGCAAATTCGGGCTCGGTGGTGCTGGACGTGGGCTCGTGGGCGGCGCCGGTTGGTATCACGCTGGTGGCAGACAGGCTGTCTTCGCTGATGCTCGTGGTTTCGCAGATCGTGACGCTCGCGGTGCTGGTGTATTCGCTGGCCCAAAATCTGGCGGATGAGGATCCGGATGTGCCGGTTGCGATCTACCACCCCACGTATTTGATTTTGATTGCGGGCGTTTCAAACT
Source organism: Gleimia europaea ACS-120-V-Col10b (assembly GCF_000411155.1). Taxonomy (GTDB): domain Bacteria; phylum Actinomycetota; class Actinomycetes; order Actinomycetales; family Actinomycetaceae; genus Gleimia; species Gleimia europaea_B. The sequence goes on along the minus strand of NZ_KE150266.1, from coordinate 1,011,095 downwards.
CGTTCTTGACGGGTGATCTTTTCAACCTGTACGTGGGGTTTGAGATTCTTCTTGCCGCCTCTTTTGTTCTGATCACGATTGGGGGTACGCGGGGGCGTATCCGCGCCGGCACGGTTTACGTGGTGGTTTCACTGGTTTCGTCGGTGCTGTTCTTGATTGGTATTGGCCTGACGTATGCGGCTACGGGCACGGTAAACATGGCCCAGCTTTCCACGCGTTTGCGCGAAATTGATCCCAGCGTGGCGCTCACTATCCAGCTCGTTTTGCTGGTGGCGTTTGGGATTAAGGCAGCGGTGTTCCCCCTGGCCGCTTGGCTCCCGAATTCGTACCCGACGGCTCCGGCGCCAGTAACTGCGGTGTTTGCGGGTTTGCTAACCAAGGTGGGCATTTACGCGCTGATTCGTTTGCAGGTGTTGTTGTTCCCCGGCGAGGGCGTGTCGGTGCTCCTCACGGTTGTGGGCATAGCGACGATGATCGTCGGTATTTTGGGGGCGATCGCGCAGCACGATATGAGGCGTTTGCTGTCGTTTGTTTTGGTGTCTCACATTGGCTTCATGATTTGGGGTCTGGCCGTGGTGAATAAGGTGGGGCTCGCGGCAACGATTTTCTACGCGGCAAACCACATTCTGGTTCAGACCACACTGTTCTTGATTATCGGGCTGATTGAGCGCCACGAGGGAACCACGTCTTTGCGTGCTCTGGGTGGGCTAGCAAAGACTTATCCGGTGCTTGCCATCATGTTCATGATCGCGGGGTTGAATCTCGTAGGCGTGCCTCCCTTCACGGGGTTCATCGGCAAGGTAGGTCTCGCCCAGTCTTCGGTGTTGCAGGGGCACTGGGAGGGCTATGCGCTTCTCGTCGCTGGAATTATCACGTCGTTCCTGACGCTGTACGCGCTTATCAAGGTGTGGAATTTCGCGTTTTGGCAACCGAAGTCGGATACGTACGTGACGGATACGGATCTTGACCAGGTGCACAGCGCCAGGTATCAGAAGGCCACCTTGCGCGCTGCCGAGGCGATTTCGCGGATTGCAGACTCAGATGATCGCATGCAGGTGCATTCGCGCACGAGAAGCGAAATGGAGGGGTCGGGTGTGACGCGCTTGATGTACGCCTCGGCCGCCTCGCTGATCTTGGTGATGGTCGCGATGACTGTGGGTGCAGGCCCGATTTACGCCTACGCGTCCAACGCGGCGCTCGATCAGATGGAGCGTTCCACGTACCTGCACGCGGTGCTCCAAGACGATGGCCGTGGGGCGGGCAAGTCGAAGTCCGCGGCTGCGGATGCGCCAAAGATTTTGCAAGATTACGCGAAGTCGGCGCAGGAGGATCTGATTCGCGACCTTAGCCGCGATGGACGCGTGTTGGAGCCAGAAAAGCGCCAAACCGGCCAGGAACTGTGGAGTTACCAGTGGCATGCGCCGTTTATTTTCGACGAGAAGAACGAGCACATTCAGGGCCACATTTTAGGCATGAAGCTAGCGCGGGATTATTCGGCGGCGTTCCCGAGGACGGGGCTGTCAAATGAGTAGGGTGAGAGCTTTCGCATCGAAGCGAATGTCGCTATTTATGACGTTGTGGCTGTTGGTGTTGTGGACGCTACTGTTTGCTAAGTTTGAGCCTCTAGTGTTACTGAGCGGCCTGCTGGTCGCGCTGTTTATCCAACTGGCGTTCCCGCTACCGCGCTCGGGGTTCTTCGCGCATTTCCGACTTCGTCAGGGTTTGGTTCTTGCCGGCGTGTTCTTGGTGGACATGGTGAAGGCGGCAGTCCACGTTGCGAAGGTGGTTGTGACGGGCCGCGATTATGAGTGCGGGGTTGTGCGAATCGATTTGCGCAGTAGCGCGGATATTACGATGGCGGTTACTGCGGCGATGATCAACTTGGTGCCGGGCACAATCGTAGTTGAGGTGAAGCGCCGCGAGGGCATCATTTACCTGCACGTGTTTGATCTTGAGGCGCAGGGCGATATTGAGGGCGTGCGGGTAGCCTCGCTGGCGCAGGAGGAGCGCGTGTTGAAGGCTCTTGCTTCCGCGCAGACGTTGGAGGACGTGGGGGTGAATCTTTGAGCACTGTAATTAATGTGATTTTATTTGTCGCACTTATGGCGATGATTGCCACCGCGTTTATGACCCTGGTGCGGCTAACTTTGGGGCCGAGCATCATGGATCGGGCGGTTGCGTCGGATGTGCTCGCGGTTGCGTCTGCGGGAATCACGCTGGTGCTTGCGGTGCGAACGGATCGCACGGATGTGCTGGTGCTCGCCATCATGTTCGCAATGGTGGGGTTCATGTATTCGGTGACGCTGGGGCGTTTTTCGGAGCGCCCGCGTGAAACCACGGATGCTGCTACAACACCGGAGCAGTTGCGCGCGCAGGAGGTGCGTTTGATGCGGGAGGCGCAAAGCGAGCTACACGCGGAAGAGCGTGAAGCAATCTTGGCGGCTCGTGAAGCGCAGGCGGCGGCGCAGACTGCGAAGAGGGTCGCGGATGCGGGGGAGAGGGCAAAGAACGCGTCAAAGATGACGGGTGGAAAGCATGACTAACTTCGAGGCCGTGTGGGACCTGCTGGGCGCGTTGTTGCTGCTTGGGGGCGCTTCGTTCATGCTGATTAGTGGCGTGGGGTTGCTGCGTTTGCGCGACACGTATTCGCGCATGCACGCTTCGGCTAAAACCCAGTGGTTGGGCGTGTTCTTGATGGCAACGGGCGCGGCCGTATCGATGCGTTCGTGGCAGTGGGTTGCGGCGGCGCTGCTAATAGTCGCGTTGCAGACGGTGTCCTCCCCGATTGGTTCGCAGCTGATGGCTCGCGCAACGTACCGCAATCAAGAGTTCGAGGCCACTGACCTGGTGGTTGATGAGCTGTCGCTTGATAACGAGCAGGCGGAGGCAATCACGATTAAGCACCCGCAGGCACGCGATGGTTTTGCAAGGCCAAAGGATTATCCTGATTTAGATTCGTCCACCAGTGAGGTCGGTTGAGTCCATTTTTTGAAGCGCCCCGCAACGGCGTTTGTGAATGTGTAATGATGAGGGCGTGCGTGAAGATGAACTGCCAGGTGCAGACTTTTCTGATTCGGATAAACCTAAAGATGAATGTGGCGTTTTTGGGGTGTGGGCGCCTGGCGAGGAAGTGTCTCGTTTAACGTATTTCGGTTTGTACGCCCTCCAGCATCGCGGCCAGCAGTCGGCGGGTATTGCCGCATCTGACGGCAAGAGCATCATGGTTTACAAGGACATGGGGCTCGTTTCGCAGGTGTTTAATGATGAGGCTCTTTCAACACTTGAGGGCCATCTTGCTATCGGACACGTGCGTTATGCGACGAAGGCGGCGGCTCAGTGGAAGCATTCGCAGCCGATGCTTGGGCCTACCGCTACGGGCTCGATCGCGCTGGCTAATAACGGAAACGTGACCAATGCGGCTCAGTTGCGCGATTTGGCGAATAAGGTTTCGCACCGACCCATTGATGATGACGCGACGGGCACGCAGATCATTACGGCACTGTTGGGCGGTTACGGCACCGAGAAGGGCTGCGAGCAGCATTTGGGCGAGGGGGTGCAAACTGAGCGCGGGTCGCTGATCGAGGCGGCGAAGAACGTGTTGCCGCGTCTCCAGGGTGGCTTCTCGATGGTGTTCATGGATGAACGCACGTTGTATGGTGCGCGCGATCCGCACGGTTTGCGCCCCCTGGTGCTGGGCCGTTTGGACACGGGTTGGGTACTCGCGTCGGAGACTGCGGCGCTGGACATTGTGGGGGCCTCGTTTATTCGCGAGGTGGAGCCGGGCGAGCTGATTGCGATTGATTCGGACGGCATGCGTTCGTTTACGTTTGGCAAGGCCACTCCGCACGGGTGCGTGTTTGAGTACGTGTATATCGCGCGGCCAGATACGCGGATCGCCGGCAGGTCGATTAGTTTGGCGCGCCAAGAGATGGGCGCGGCGCTCGCTCGGGAACATCCTGTTGACGCCGATTACGTGATTGCAACGCCAGAGTCGGGTACGCCTGCGGCGATTGGTTACGCGCAGGAGTCCGGTATCCCATACGCGCAGGGTTTTGTGAAGAACAGTTACGTGGGTCGTACGTTTATCCAACCCACGCAGAGTTTGCGCCAGCGCGGTATCCGGCTCAAGTTGAATCCACTGCGGGACATTGTGCAGGGAAAGCGCCTTGTGGTGGTGGACGATTCGATTGTGCGGGGCAACACGCAACGACAGATTGTGAGGATGCTTCGCGAGGCCGGTGCTAGTGAGATCCACGTGCGCATTTCCTCGCCTCCGGTGGGGTGGCCGTGTTTCTTTGGGATTGATTTCCCAACGAGGGCGGAGCTGATTTCCTCGGTGATGGACGTGGACGCGATTTGTGAGTGGATTGGCGCGGATTCCTTGGGATATTTGTCGCTGGAAGACATGGTTGCGGCGTCTGGCCAACCGGCGGATAACTTGTGTTTGGCTTGTTTCAATGGGCAGTATCCGGTGCCGGTTCCGCCGGGAACTCCGATTCCAGGTACGCCTGGCGTGACTAAGTGAGGTTGCTTGATGGTTGATTATGCTGCTGCGGGCGTTGATATTGAGGCGGGTGACCGCGCGGTTGAGCTAATGAAGGCCGCGGTTGCGAAGTCGCATAATGCCACGGTGTTTGGTGATTCGGGTGGTTTTGCCGGGATGATCGACGCATCCGCGTTGAAGGATATGAAGCGGCCCCTGCTCGCTTCGTCTACGGACGGCGTGGGCACAAAAATCGCGATCGCGCAAGAAATGGGGATCCATGACACGATTGGTCAAGATCTCGTGGCGATGGTTGTGGACGATCTGGTTGTGATGGGTGCAAGGCCGTTGTTAATGACGGATTACATTGCAACGGGCCGGGTGGATCCGCAGAAGATTGCGGATATTGTGCGCGGTGTGGCACAGGCATGTGCGCAGGTGGATTGCCCGCTGATTGGCGGTGAGACTGCGGAGCATCCGGGTTTGATGGATCCTCAGGATTACGACATTGCGGGCGCCGCAACGGGCGTGGTTGATGCCGATGAGATGCTTGGCGCTCACCGCGTGACGGTGGGCGATGTCTTGATTGGTATTGCTTCTTCAGGTTTGCACTCAAACGGATATTCACTGGTTCGCAAGATTGTGGCCGATTCTACTTGGAAGCTTGATCGGGATGTGCCAGAGTTTGGCCGCACGCTCGGGGAGGAACTCTTAGAGCCCACGCGCTTGTACACGAAGCAGATGTTAGCGATGATCGAGTCGCTTCCTCGCGGCGCGGTAAAGGCTTTGTCCCACATTACGGGCGGCGGTTTGGGCGCGAACATCTCCCGCGTTATCCCCACTGGTTTTATTGCGCGAGTGGATCGTTCATCTTGGGCCGTGCCGCCCGTATTTTCCACGCTTTCTAAACTAGGCGAAGTCAGTTGGGACGCGATGGAGCAGACATTCAACTTGGGCGTTGGCATGGTCGCGATTGTGGATGAGGCCGCAGCTGATGAGGCTCTTGGTTATTTGATGGCCATTGGCTGCGAACCGTGGGTGCTTGGTGAGGTGGAGCTGACTTCTTCTTCACTACAGGTCGCGGATTCGGATCGCTTGGTGCAGGGTGCTAAGGGCGTGCAGGCCGGAGCAGCTTTGCTCACGGGTAGTTACCGTCTCTAGCAGGTCATACGGCTGTAGTTCCGCGTTTGGGCGGGACAAAGAATGACGAATCGGGAGGGCCGACAGCCCTCCCGATATTGTTTGACTATTTATTAGGGGTTGACGATTTATTTGTAGTCGTCGTAGTCGCCCCAGTCATCTTCGTCGGTTGCCGGGGGAATATCCCCGTACGGATCGTTTGTTTTGCCTCGCTCAGCAGCGAGTTCACGCTGCAGAGCGTCAAAGTCGGTCTCGGGTGAAGTGTACTTTAGCTTCCGAGCCACTTTTGTTTGCTTGGCCTTCTGACGGCCGCGCCCCATTGGCGTCGACCCCCTCCACAGTGTCTTGCGGATCCCAGTGGGAATCCTGAGCGTCTAACGGTCTTTCAAGCGCCTATTCTAGCGAAAACCAAGCAGATTATCCTAACGTGTAGGATTTTATTTAGGGTTTTCTGCGAGTTTTCGGCACTTATTGGGCGCCTAAATTTCAAATAGTGGATCTATTTGCGCAGTTTCTTGATGCCGGCGAGCAGGCCGAGTCCAACGCCAACGGAAGCGAATTTGGCTAGTGCACGTGGGTCACCTTTGAGGGCGGCCTTCGCCTCGGCCACAGTGTTTTGCCCAAATGTGGTGGCCTTTTCCCCGGCCCTCGTGGCCGCAGCTTTGGCTTGTTCACGCGGGTTAAGGCGGGTGCTGAGCTCGTTGACGGTAGATTGCATCGCAAGGCGCGTGCGCAGGATTTCAGCTTCGATGTCTTCAACGGTGCGAGGGGTTTCGCTCACTTTTCCAGTCCCTTCTTTGCGGCGGCGATGTTGAGCTTCATGTTTTCACTCGGGTTGGGCTTGTCTTCCAGACCTTTTTTGAGGAGGAGGGCTCCAACCACTGCCAGGATGGCAACGATAAGTAGGAGGATGCCAGCGGTGATGAGGGAGGCAACCCAGGGGGCGACGACGTTTGCGAAGCCGAGTTCGATGGTGTGGAAGATCCATCCGAGTAGGTAGAGGGCAAATACGCCCGCACCTGCGAGGAGGATGCCTCCAACACCGGCTTTCTTGGCAAGCGTGGTTGCTTTGAGTTTAGTTAGTTCGATCTCGCCGCGAATCAGGGTGGTGATCTGGTTGGACAGTTCGTTGACTAGCTGCCCAATGCTTGTGTTGGGCCGAGACTGCGTTGTCTCCACAATTACTGGCGTGGCCGGTTTGGACCTGTCGACTGCCATCTTGAACTCCTCGAGTGGGTCGGTTGTTGCGGCCGTATTGGCTGCGGATGCTTGTGCGTAGGGCACACTGCATCTAGTTTGTCACGAAACGGTGTTGGTCGCTTGAAATAGTGGTGCTTTCTGGCGAAAACTCACATGCTCATTCGGCGGCGATGGATTCGAGAATCGGTGCACGCGCGGCGCGCCGGGCGGGGCCAACGGCAGCGAGGATACCGATCACGATGGTTCCCGCGAGTAGCGCGAGCAGGGTTGCCCAGGGGATTGAGAGCACGGAGATGCCAACGTCCTTGCTGTAGGTGACCAGGCCGATGCCGGTTCCCAGCCCGATAAGGATACCGATGATGGTGCCGTAGAGGGAGGTAAGGATCGCTTCGGTGATGATCGTCCCCGCGATTTGGAGTTTGCTGGTGCCGATGGCCCGCATGAGGGCGATTTCGGTGGTGCGTTCGTTCACGGCGAGGCCGAGTGTGTTGATGATGCCAACGATCGCCACAACGATGGAGAGTCCGAGCAGGGCGTAGAGGATGGCGAGCACCGTGTTGATGGTGTTACCGATTTCGGAGACCAGTTCGGTTTTGGTGTAGACGGCGATGGTGGGCTGGTCGGCGAGCGTGTTGCGAACGTTTGCTTGCACCTCGTCTAGGGGCAGGTCGGTTGTGAATACGGTGACGAAGGACCGCCCGAGCGCGGTGAGGCCGAGCTGCTCGAGCGTGTCGGGTGCGATGAAGGAGGTTGTGGTGAGGATCGTGGAGTCGTGGATTCCCCCAACGGTCACGGTTTTGGGGCCCTCGTCGCCAAAAACGGTGAGCTCGTCGCCAACGGAGGCGCCAATCGCTTGTGCAGCATTTTTAGACAGCACGATTTGGCCACGGTTGATGCTGTAGAGGCTACCTTTGGCCATCGGCACTTTAAAGTCGGCGGAGAGCCGGGAGGTATCTACGGTGGTGATGGCGAGGGGGAAGGTTTCTTCCTCGATAGTGACGGGCGCGAAGGCACTGGTGTAGGAGTCGCCCACGGAGCGTACGCCTTTTGTCGCCCGGATTTTGGCTATCGCGTCATCGGTGATGGTTTCTCCGGGGCTGATGGGCGTGATGGTGAGGTCGGCGTGTAGTTCCGATTGGATTGCCTCGGAAGTGGAGGCTTGAACTGACGAAGCCAGCACGGTTCCAAGGGTTACGAGCCCCATACCGATGATGAGCGCGCCGGCGGTGGCGCCGGTTCGGCGCGGGTTACGAACCGCGTTCTTAGTGCCGATGCGCACCGCTACAAGTCGGGTTTTACGTAGTGCGAGGGCAGGTATGGCGAGGATGCCTTTGGCGAGGGAGGGAGAGGCAACGAGCGTGCCGAGAACCACGGCCCCAGAGCCAAATCCGAGGGCGGGCCCCGCCCAGGTGACGACTTGTTCAGCGCCCAGGTAGACGCCGGCAGAACCGCTCGCGATGAGGGCGATGCCGATGAGGGCGCGCGGCCAGAGTGGTGCTTCGCGCACACCGGACACTTCGCGCATGGCTTCTACGGGCGCGGTGTGCGCGGCGGCGCGGGCGGGAAGAACAGCGCCAACGAGGGTCACCGCGACGCCCACAATCAGCGAGGTGATGATGACGTCACGCGGTAGCGTGGTGATGAGGGAGGTGACCATGCCGGCTTTGAGCAGGCCGAATGATGCAAGCGCAAGTAGGCCGGTGCCGGCGGCGAGTCCGAGCGCGGATCCAACGATGCCGATAACGAGGGCTTGGAGGGCAACTTGGAGGAAGATTTGCAGGGGCGAGGCGCCAACGGCGCGCAGGTAGGCGAACTCTTTTTGGCGGGCTTTGACGGCCATGTGGAAGGTGTTCGTGATGATGAATGTAGAGACGCCGAGGGCAAGGACAACGAATACGAGCAGGAATGTGGTTACAAATCCGAGGGTGTCTTTGACATTGTCAGCGGCTTCGTCGATCGCATCTTCGCTGGATCTAACGGTGTAGTCGGCCCCGAGGCGGTTCTTGATGTCGCGAATGACGGCGCCCTGGTTGGCATCGGTTTTTGTTTGTACGGCGATGGCGTTTACGAAGTCGGGGGTTTGATTGAGGGAGCGCGCGGTGTCTTGGTCAAAGGCAATGATGTTGATGGGGGAGACTTCTGCGGCCAGGTGTACGGTTCCAACGATTTTTGCGTTGCGTTTTTCGCCTCCGGCGATGTATTCGATCCGGTCGCCAACGGCAAGGTCGTAGCGTTTGAGGGCGGCGGCCTCAAACGCGATTTCGTTCTCGTTCGCTGGAGTTTTGCCCGCAATGGACCAGGGGGTGAAGTCGGTAAGCGCACCGGTGGCGAGGGTAACGGTGCCTACGCCGGTGGCGGGCGATCCGTCTTGGAGCACGGTGATTGGGCTCATGTAAACGGGCTGAGCGTCTTTGACGCCGCTTATGCTACGGATCGTGTCGGCGGCGCCAGCGTCGATGCGGCCACGCTCGCTCGAGTCACTGGAGATGGGGTTGCCTTCTACTTGGATGGTGCCAAACGTGGTGGAGGCAAAAGATTGCACAAAGGTGTCTTCGAGACTGGTTCGCAGAGCGAGCGTGCCAGAGAGAAACGCGACGCCGAGCACCACTGACAAGATCGTCATGAGGAATCGGGTGGCGTGCGCCCAGACGTCTCTAAGGGCTATCTTGATCACGCCTGCTCCTCACCGTTTTGCGCGTTGCCTCGTTCTGGTCTTACGCGTTTCACGATTGGGATGGGGCCGGTTAACTCCAGGTCGTCTTCGGGAATGACGGATCCGGGAAGGTCGTGTAGCAGTTTTTGCGCGCGGATCAGGAGGTCTTGAGTCTCGGCGTCGAGTTCACCGGTTGGCGCAATGCGGCGCAGCGCTTCGTCAAGGGTTTCACCGGGTTGGCGTTCTGCGTCTTGGAAGTCGGCCGTTTTGGTGGAGGTTGTTTGATTTTCGAGGAGGGGCTCGTCATCTGTAAGCGCGAGGGCTGGTGTGGGGGCGTCTTCCTCGGCGGGTTCGGGGTCGCTGCCTGGAGTGGTTTCGGCTTCCGGGTCGGTTTCGCGCATGGCGTCGAGCTCGCGTAACGCGTCAAGCACGCTGCCTGGCGTAGGCTCACGTAGCTCGGCAACGATGCGTCCGTCTACCAGAAATAGGATCCGGTCGGCGTGGGATGCGGCGGTGGGGTCGTGGGTGACCATGACGACGGTTTGATCGAAGGCGTCCACTGCTTCGCGTAAAAATCGGAGTACCTGAGCGGAGGATTTGGAGTCTAAATTGCCGGTTGGTTCGTCAGCGAACACTACGGTTGGTTCGGTGATGAGGGCGCGGGCGCAGGCAACGCGCTGCTGTTGGCCGCCGGACATTTCTGCAGGGCGGTGGGTGAGGCGGTCACGTAGTCCCACGGCGTCAACGATGGTGTCAAAGCGTTCTTTGGAGACGGTTTTCTTGGCGATGTCGGCAGGTAGCGTGATGTTTTCTTGCGCGGTGAGTGTGGGAATGAGGTTGAAAGACTGGAAGATGAATCCGATTTGCTGGCGCCGCAGTTTGGTGAGTTTGCGCTCGGACATGTTAGAGATCGTGTTGCCGTCCAGGGTTACGTCTCCGCTTGTGATGGAGTCGAGGCCGGCGAGGCAGTGCATGAGTGTGGATTTGCCTGATCCGGAGGGCCCCATGATGGCGGTGAATTCGCCGCGACCAATGGTGACGTCTACGGATTTGAGGGCGGTGACGGCGGTGTTGCCTTTGCCGTAGGTTTTGGTGAGGCCGCGGGCAGTGATGGCGGGCTCGGTGGGGGTGGTTAAGGCCTGGAGTACACTCATATGTCTATTGTCGTTGAATTGGCCGCTATTTGCGATGTACACGCGAATATGGGAATGTTCGCTGCCCCTGGTTTCCGGTTTGTGTCCTGCTCTGGCGTTGAGCACAGAAAAACCCTCGGGTTTCCCGAGGGCTACCTGTGCCTCCGACCGGCGTCGATCCGGTGACCTTTCGATTTTCAGTCGAACGCTCTACCAACTGAGCTACAGAGGCTCTAGTCAAGTTTCCTTGACCGAGCGACCCCGACCGGGCTCGAACCGGCGACCTCCGCCGTGACAGGGCGGCGCGCTAACCAACTGCGCTACGGGGCCTTGATGCGAAGATTATATTACCGACCTTTTGAACCCTTGCCAAATTACTGTACCGGTTTGCGCGTGTGAGCATGCTCTCCCCGAGTTTAGTGGCTCTGCCGGTGTTCCCCCGTCGTGACGGAGGGGCGAGATTGTACGGTTTGGATATGAAAAAAGACCCTTGCGGGTCTTGAGTGGAAGTGGCGACCCCGACCGGGCTCGAACCGGCGACCTCCGCCGTGACAGGGCGGCGCGCTAACCAACTGCGCTACGGGGCCAACGTACCCCCAACGGGATTCGAACCCGTGCCGCCGCCGTGAAAGGGCGGTGTCCTAGGCCGCTAGACGATGGGGGCCTCTTCTCGCAATGCTTGCGATCAGACTCGTCAAAGTCTACGTGACTTACCTTCAACTTGGCAAAGTGGCAGGTTGTGAAGCCTCTCACCGGCGTATCGAGTTGTCCTAGCGTGTCGCGCCGAAAAGAAAATGTCCGTGTCTAGCCCTACTCTTTAAGTATGGATGGTAACGCTGAAGAAGCTGTGCAGGATGCGCTGAACTTGCTCCAACTTTTTGCGGGCGTGGCGGTTGGCGTGCTGGTTTCGCTGGTTATTGCGATGCTGGCGTGGGTCGCGTTGCGGATGGTGTCGCGCAAGTCGGATAACTTTGCTTGGCTGGCAAGACGGGTGAAGATCCCGTTCTTCGCTTTGTTTCTGGTGGCGGGCGCGTGGGTGGGCCTGAATTACACGGTGCAGGTGCTTCCCACGGATGCGGCAACGTGGATCCCGCCTTTGCAACACACGCTGTTGATCATCACGATCGTGATGGTTAGTTGGATGTGTTACGCCAGTGCGTATGTGATTGAGGACGTTGCAAAGCATCGTAAGGAAGTAACGGGGTCGCGGCGTCTGGCTACGCAGGCACAGATGCTGCGCCGCATCGTGCAGTTGGTTGTTGTGATTTTGGGCGTGGTGGCGGTTATTTTGACGTTCCCGTCGGCCCGGATCGCAATGGGTTCGATTTTGGCGTCAGCCGGCGTGATTTCTTTGGTTGCTGGCATTGCGGCGCAAGATTCACTGTCGAATACGTTCGCGGGTTTGCAGATCACTTTTACGGACGCGATTCGTGTGGGCGACGTGGTGGTGGTTGATGACCAGTTCGGAACGATTGAAGAGATCACGCTGACCTACGTTGTGCTGGCCGGGTGGGATGATCGGCGTTTCATTGTTCCATCCACACATTTCACGCAGAACAAGTTCGAGAACTGGACGCGTTCTAATACGAAGCTCGCCGGAACGGTTGAGCTGAAGTTGGATTGGCGTGCGCCCGTGCCTTTGATTCGTAGGGAAGTTGAGCGTCTGCTTGAAGAAACGGATCTGTGGGATAGGCGTAGCTCCAGCGTGCAGGTCACGGATGCAACGGATGGTTGGATGCTTGTTCGCATTGCGTTGACGGCCCGAAATTCGGGTGACCTGTGGGATTTGCGTTGCTACATGCGTGAGCACTTGATCGATTGGGTGGTGCAGAATGCTCCCTACGCGCTGGTGCGAACTCGCGTGCAAAAAGAAGACGTTGTCGAGGTCAACCTGGATCGCTCGGAGCGTGAAATCGTGGAGCTCGCCAACGAGTTGCGCGATATTGAGCGGGAGGGTGAGAAGAATCCGGAGCAGCCCGAACCGCAGGATGCACCCGTGCAAACGAAGCAGGAAGCGCGTATGCGCGCTGCGAAGAACCGGGCCAGCAAGGTGCGTCGTAAGAGGCTGCGTGACCGCAAGGTGAATACGAAGGTGCTGGCTGAGCCGGAGTCCACGCGCGTGTTGTCACCGGCGGAGTTGCTTGCGATACAGCAGGAAGCGGATCAGCATCCCGCTGGTACTGACGGCGCTCGCAACAACACTGATAGTGAAGTGACGTCAACGGTGGGGGACCGCCTGTATTCGGGTAGCGAGGAGGCCGAGGCGCGGTCAAAGAAGCTTGAAGGTCCCTCCGCAGAGATGCAACGCAAGCGGGTTGAGACGCAAACTTTGCGGGCGTTACGTCTTGGTGATATTTCTGAGGAAACCGCGATCAACAAGCTTGGTGGCGATGAGCCCGCTCGGCAATTGGTGGCTGCAGAGATGAAGCGGATTCAAGATGAGGAGAAGAAATAGGTATGGAAACTCCCAAGGTTGACGTGAACGCGGCGGCTCGTACGCAGGCGCAGTGGCGTGAGGTCTTGAACCCGATGGAATACCACGTGTTGCGAGAGGCAGGCACGGAGCGTCCTTTCACCGGTGAACTATTGGATGAGGATCGCGAAGGCATTTACCGTTGCCGCGCGTGTGGAGCGGAATTGTTCCGTTCTCAGACGAAGTTTGATGCGGGATGCGGTTGGCCGTCGTTCTACAAGTCTGAGGACGCCGCCGTGAAGTATGTGGAGGACACCTCGCATGGGATGGTGCGCACGGAGGTGCGCTGTGCGAATTGTGATTCTCATTTGGGGCATTTGTTTGATGATGCGCCGCAAACTCCTACGGGGCAGCGTTACTGTATGAACTCCGTGTCGCTGTCGTTTGAGCATACCGGGGGTGAGTAGCTCGGGCAGGCGCGCGTTAGCGCCGATACTGTTCATCGCATCTGGGACAACCCAGTACACGGGGGCCGCGTTTGCGGTGGTGTTGTTTTCGGTCATGGCGCCTACAACAGTCGCGTGGTGGCGAGTCACTATTGCCGCGCTCGTGTTGCTCGCGTGGCGCAGGCCGTGGCGGGAACATTTGACGTTACGCGAGATAGGGGAGTCCGCCCTATTCGGCGTGGTGATGTCGGGTATGAATATAGCGTTTTACGAGGCCGTGGCTCGCCTGGATTTAGGTGTTGCGGTTTCGCTGGAGTTCCTCGGCCCTGTGGTAGTTGCGGTGATTTTTGGGCGAGGATGGCTGAGTAAACTCGCGGGCCTGGTGGCCTTTGCGGGGGTGGTGCTCATCTCTGGTTTCGGTATTGATACAACTACCTCGGCTGGAGTGTCCGGGTTATTGTGGGCGCTGTTGGCGGGCGGCTTGTGGGCGGGCTATATCCTCATCGGGCGCCGAATTGCGAGGGCAAGGTCGGGCCTCACTTCGCTTTCGATCGCAACGGCCACGGGTTCGCTGGTGTATTTCCCGTTGGTTGCGGGCGATTTCTTGTCTGCTTTCGAGTCTGCGCAAACGTTTTGGATTGTGGTGGGAGTGGCGTTCTTATCCACGGTGGTTCCTTATTCCATTGAGCAGGTCATTATGAGTTGGATCGATGCTCCAACATTCGCTCTACTGAATGCGCTACTTCCGGCAACGTCTTTACTTGTGGGGGCTGTGGTGTTGCGTCAGTTCCCGGCGTGGCCCGCAGTTGTGGGTTTGGTGCTCGTGTCAATCGCGGTGTGGATGGCGTCGCGGCCTTCAGTACCGGAACAGAAGAAAACCGCAGAACTTTAACAATCATTAGTTAACACTTGGCAAGAGCATTGCTTTATCAGTTTGGGTGACATTATTTTTGTGCGACTCGTCGCTCATTTGGGTTTAGCGCGCGAAGTCTGGCTCGTTTTCTGAAAGGTTAGAAAGTGTAAGGCCCGGCGTGAGCGGGGCTAGTTGAGACATTGAGAAGGGGTTTTCCAAAATGGGAGCTATTCTTTGGTACATCATTGTTGGCGCGATTATTGGTGCGCTTGCTCGCTTGTTCATGAAGGGTGAGCAGCCGATGGGTATTGTGTGGACGATTATTCTGGGCGCGCTCGGTGCTGGTATCGGCGGCTGGATTGCGGGTGCAATCGGGGTTGGCTCGATTCTCGAGTGGGTAATTTCGATTCTGGTCGCAATGGGCCTGATTAGCTTGTACTTGAGCATCGCGGCAAAGAAGAACTAGTTTTGTCGCTTATTGGGGAGGGGGCCGCTGGCTCCCTCCCCTTATTTGCTGCTGCGGTAATGGATTTAGGTTTTGGCAGTTGCCCTGCTAGGCGTTAAAATGATTCGCACGGGCCTATAGCTCAATTGGCAGAGCAACGGACTTTTAATCCGTGGGTCCCGGGTTCGATTCCCGGTGGGCCCACCCGGCGGATGCCCCTGCGAGAGCAGGGGCTTTCGCGTATCCAGGCACAAACGGTGCAGTAATTGGCGGCGACGTTATGCGCGGGATCGCATGGAAGGTGGCTGCTACTTGTCTATACAACTTACTGCGGCGATTAGCGCTTGGGCG
Organism: Gleimia europaea ACS-120-V-Col10b; assembly: GCF_000411155.1. GTDB lineage: Bacteria > Actinomycetota > Actinomycetes > Actinomycetales > Actinomycetaceae > Gleimia > Gleimia europaea_B. The sequence goes on along the minus strand of NZ_KE150266.1, from coordinate 995,978 downwards.
GTGTGGGCCGGCGTTGTTTCACCCATGATGATGTTTGTGCCCTGGAGAACCGGTAGAGGTAGCAATGATGTCCGAGGCGGGTGTGCGTCCTGGAGTGGGGCAGGAAGGCGATGCTAGTTGGATCTTGTAGCGTGTTAAGGGTAGTGTCTTAGAAATCGCCGATGAATCATTAGTCTTAGTGGCGCGGGAAGCGGTTGAGTCTCTTGCTCCCGCAACCCAATCAATGTGACGCAAATCGCTAAAGAGTTTGTGAGCAGGGTGCAAAAATTGCACCCTGCTTTTTGCTTTCGTATTTTTATATCGGTTTAACTCGTCGTTAATGCGTTAGATGACTTCTTCGTAGTTGGTGTCTTGTCCTGCTTCCACAGTGGTGGTGGCTACCTTGTAATCGCGGGCCACAAAGTATCTGCTTCCGGCTTGTTTTCAGGTCTGACCTTCAAAGGCGGCGAGGCATTCGTTGCGGCGCCTTAGTTCTCGCGTCTTTGTTTGGGTTTCCGGTTAGTCAATGGTGACTGGTGGCTGGCGGTCACTTTATGCCCTTTGCTGTTGTGCGCGCACATTCTACGTAGTACGTAGAAGGGAGGTTGCAATGAGTGATGTTAATCCGTGGGCTGGTTTGCCGGCCGTTTCTACACAATGGATACCCAGGTTTGGTCTGGGCGTGTGCGGCTGGCGTCTTTTCAACAGGCGTGACGTTGTCAAGTGGCTTGAGTGATGAGGCTTCTAGGGAAGTTCGTAAGGTTTCGCAAGATTTGTCTTTGATTAGAAAGGAAGACTAATGAATGTGTTTTCTAAAGGTGCTGCTCTGATTGGTGCGGGTAAGGCGGGCTTGGCCAGTTTGGATTTGAACCCGGTTCCCGAGGCTCCTCCGGGAGTGGATGTTATCGTGCAGACGATGTTGAACTGGCTGATATGTATTAGTGGAGTAACAGCGATTGTTGGAGGCGTTATTGTCGGCATCCTGCTTACAGCCTCCAACGAGTGGGGCATCGGCAATGAGGACATGCGTCGTGTCGGCTATGTAACTATAATTGCGATCGCAATCACGTTCGCTTTGCGTTTGCTGAAGGTGGTGCTCTAATGGCGGAAGAAAAGAACACGAATGTGCTGACTCGTCCGGCGTGTCTTGTGTCGGGGTAACTTCGGTTAAAGATTGGGTCATGCTACGACGAAAAGGTAGACCATAATCCTAAGGTTTGTGCGTCCCGGGTTCGATTCCCGGTGGGCCACCCGGCGGAAGCCCCTGCGAGAGCAGGGGCTTCCGCATATCCAATAGGGAGCATTACATTCCCCGTCCGTAACCTGATTCCTGCCTCTGCTTTGACGTGGCTGTGGCTTCTTCTTTTGCTCTCAGTTTCTGAGCATCGGACTCCGCAAAAGGGTGGGTTGCCGTCACGAATTTATTTCTCAGGGTGGTCGTTCCTGGAATGTTGCAGTCGTTCCAAGAGTAGTAACGTTGTTCAATCACTGTGTGCGGTCGATATACTGGGTGACTTGGGCGATGTATTCAGCGTCGCTGATTTGGCCAGATAGGCATTGCTCAAGCAAATCTCTAATGTGGGCGTCAGTAACAGCGTGGCCAGCCAAAGCGAGCGCTGCATCTGCAAACGATATTGCCTCGCGTACTGCGGCCTGAGTTACTAATCGCGGTTGTGCTGGCACACTCATAATGTTTCCTGACTTGCGTGGCGGGCACCTACCGTTGCGCGTGTTCTAGCCCTGTATTCGTTAGCGTCAATAATACCCGCAGCGTAGTCTGTCAGGTTCTCAGCATCTTGTCTGTTCAGCTCGAAGCCCTCGTGCCACAATGCGGCAAGCGTGTTGAGCACGCCGAGGCGTTGTTGCGCATCAAGATTTTGGAACAATTCGGGCCAGCGTTGCTCAATATCAAAAGTGCGCATAATGCCTTCCGTTTACTATTCGAACTTTACCGTCGTGGTGTGCAATGCTCAATGGATGACGGTTCTGCACGGGTAGGGTTTTGGGCGCTAGTTTTGCACGTTTTGTTTGCTTGGTTTCACGAGGTTTCTGGTTTCGGTGGTGTTGGCGTCTCTGTGTGACGAGCCATAATTCGCTCCCGGCTCTCGCTCGTTGTGACCTCCAACGATAATTTCGAAGTATGTTTACGTGCGCGAAAAGACCTGCGCAGGAAAAACGAGGATTTACATGTCATTAGAGCTGGAGCAAGCAGTAGCTGAGAAAAAGTGGGACTCTGTTAGCAATTCTGAAAAGACCATTCGGATGCTTGCGGCGCAATACAAGAAGACACCAAAGAGAGTGTGGCAAGTTGCTGAGAAGAATGTGCTGGGAAGGATCGAAAATGCTGGCAGATTTCGCCGCGAAGCCTATCATTGGGGGATTTCCTTCATATTAATATTTGGGGCTATCGTTGCGGTCATTCGAGCGTGCACTCCAGAAAGCACCAAGTCAGGTTTACTGTTCGCGCAAATTTTAGTCGCATTTTGGCTTCCCATTTTGGCCGCGTTTAATCTACTGCATCCGCGCTATTCTCGGTGGGTTTTTAAGATCGCTGTGTGGTGGGCTGGAGTTTTAGGTGGGGTATTAACCGTGGTTGTGCCTCTTTGGATTGAATCAGAAAAAAGCCCAAGGCTTGGAACACTAGTTCAAATTATCTTTTACGGGTGGACCTGGATGGCTGCTGTTATCTTGGGTGCGCTACGCCTTACGGTGCGATACAATCGTATGCTCGAAAGGATAGCTGAGAACGAGAAAGAGCATCAGGTCTTGATGGTTACTCGTGTGATACTTAAGTAAAAATTGCGACATCGTCAAAGTCGGTCGTGTGTAAAGTTTGTGTATTCCGCGGTGGTGATCCATCTGGGCAAGAAGGCCAAATTGTTAGAGTTCGCTATCGCGACCCTAACGCCTAATTCTGTTGCTCATTCGACATGTTGCATCTGATAGCACGCCCTTCCATAAAACGGCTTACGGATAGGGTCCGGCTACAATTGAGCTAGGTCTACGGGCCGTCTGAATATTTCGGAAGGAACTGCCGGCAGATCAGTCACAATTTGCTATACATCCTCCTCCTTGAATATCGCCGATAATTGTTCCATTCTCATCTGGTTGTACCTGATGATGCCAGCTACCGTCCTGGTCAGATTGGATCCATTCGAGGAAGTTTGGGTTGTAGCAGTATTGCCCACCACCGCATACGTCGCTACTACCAGCGCCACTATTGCCGCCATTATTGCCAGTGTTCCAGTCGCTGTAGCCGCCACCGCTATAGTCATTGCCGCTGTACCCGCCACCATTGCTTTCGTATGCTGGTTCGTATCCGCCTGAGCTTTGCTCTTGCTGGGCTTGTGCTTTGGCTTGTGCCGCGTCATTTACCATCTTGGTAGCCTCGCTCAAGGTTTTAGCACTCTTACTCGCCTGGTCAGCACGGGTAAACACGGTCTCAATGTCGGCCACGGCCTCTAGTGTTTCTGGCTTGGCCTGGTCGATTGCTTTAGCTTCTTTCACCGCAGCATCTAGCTTGTCAATAGCGCTCTTTTCTACGCCTTCACAGTTAGCTTTGCCGGCCTGGTCGATTGCCTCGTTAAGGTTCTTCACGGCCTGGTCAAACTCAGTTGTGGCTTTGCCCGCGACTTCCTCGCGCACGTCCTTGAACGAGGCGGTGAGCTTGTCGAGTACGCTTCGGGCCGCCTCTTGCGCGCTCTTAACCGCGTCTGTGGCTTCCTTGGCTTGTTCCCGTCCTAGCGTGGAGACATCCTGCATCTCAACATTCTTGAGGTTGTCTGCTTCTTCTGCCGCTTCGACAAGGGCCTTAGTATCTGTATCCTTGGCGCGCTGCGCTGCGAGTTCGATAAGGGCCTCTGCTTGCGTCTTGGCCTGGTCTAGTTCGGTGAGGACTTGCTGGTAGCTCGCTTGGGCTGTTTGGTATTGCTCGCGCGCGTTCTTGGTGTCGGCTTGGGTTTTCCATGCCAACCCAACCGCTACCAGGACCGCGATTAGTGCTACTGCGATAGTGGCAATAATGGATGGGCGTTTATACCAGGCCGGTTTAGCTGTAGAGGCTGGTTCGCTCATCGCGACCTCGGTTGTTTCTTCTGGTGGCGTGCTGGGTGGGTTGGTGCTCATGGTCTTTTCCTTTACCTGCGTTGGTGTCGAGTCTAGTTGATTGACGACAGCGGCCCGCTTGGAAGCAAGCCTGGTAACTCAGCCAAATTTCTGGCACCGTAGCAATCGTGCGAGCGATAGCCGCTAGACCCGTAGGACCGGGTTCGATTCCCGGTGGTCCCACTCAGGAAGCCCCTGCGAGAGCAGGGGCTTTCGCGTATCCAGGTGCAAACGGAGCTGGTATCCAGTCGCCCTCGCCGGCTGGTGTTGTTGCCTATTACCCGGCTGGAGCGCTTCAAAGCGAGTTTTGCGAGACAATGGGGTTAGCAGTTTTTAATGTAAGGGGTTGTAATCATGAGCCAGCCAAGGTTTCACCGTCCCGCAATGCTTAGTTTTGAGGATGCTGAGAAGATCGAAGGTGATTCAGATCCGGCAGCTGCGGCCCTGGTGGCGATGACGTCGGCGCGCGCCCTCCTTGGCCTCGCTGATGAAGAATTTGGCGATCAGGCGGTAGAGAAGCTGGTGTCAGCGATCCAAAAAGAGGGCGTGGACATAGTTTCTGACCTGTGGGAACGCAGCCCCGCGTTCACGCTCCCCGGAGCACTGTGGCGCCTGTATTTGTTGAACGAGTGGTATCAGCGTGACTCAATCAAGGTTCACGAGAGGTTCGCGGAGGGCCTGAACGCGCCGTTCACGGCGGGTATTGATGATGCGAACCCGCGCCCGCAAACGCCGGACGACGCTGAGTTTTTTGAGCGACTGAATGCGCTGATGACGGGGGCTGGATGCGCAGATTTATCCCAGCTTTTGCACGATGCAGCACTGGTTATGCGGATCCTCGCATCGGGCGCTACCTTCGGCACCACGTGGATTCGCACGGACAAAGACAGGCTGGCGAATATGGTAACTCGCCGTGCGCGCGCCCTTGTTGAAACCGCTAAAGAGCTGGACGAAGCGGCGGTAAGATCTGAAAATGGCCGGCTAATCTGATGCCCGACAGGGCTTTGGATAGAAAAGTGGGACGGAGAAACGATGGCTGAAAATATCGCTTCCAATGCAGAGCCGCAGGCCGGGGAAACCCCGGATCAGGCCGGCGCGCCTTTCGCATCTGCGGAGCAAAAGGACATGTTCCTGCTCGTAAAAAAGAAGTCCTCGGAAACGGTCGATGAGCTACCGAAAGAGAGGTTTGCGGATCGAGAGCTGTCCTGGCTGAGCTTCAACCGGCGCGTGCTCGAGCAATCCGAAGATACGGAATTGCCCCTGCTTGAGCGCGCGTGGTTCTCCACGATTTTCTCGTCCAACCTAGATGAGTTTTACATGGTGCGCGTTGCCGGCTTGAAGCGTCGTATCGCGGCGGGCATCGCAAAGGTTGCGGCGTCGGGTTTAACCCCCCGCCAGGTGCTTGACGGTATTACGCAGCTGACGCATGACCTCACGGCGCGGCAGGTGAAGTCGTTCCATGAGGACCTCCTACCCCTCCTCCATGAAGAGGGCCTACATTTGCGTCGTTGGGAAGAACTCGATTCCCCGCAGCAAGACGCTTTGTCAAAGTACTTCCAACAGCGTGTTTTCCCTGTGCTTACGCCGCTCGCGGTTGATCCTTCTCACCCGTTCCCATACATTTCGGGCCTGTCCCTTAACCTCGCTGTGGTAGTCCTCAACGAAGCGACGGATAAGACTTATTTCGCGCGCGTTAAGGTTCCACAGTCATTGCCGCGCCTCGTGAATGTTGAGTCCGTCATGCCTGATTTCGAGGGCGTGGCCACGGAAGACCTCGCGGCCACAAAGGTGGGAACAAACTTTATTCCCCTAGAAGAGGTCATTGCCGCGCATCTGGATACGCTGTTCCCGGGCATGAAGGTGCTGGAGTCGCACACGTTCCGCGTGACGCGTAATGAGGATTTAGAGGTGGAAGAAGATGACGCAGAGAACCTGCTAACCGCGATGGAGCAGGAGCTACTTCGGCGTCGTTTCGGCCCGGTGGTGCGCCTGGAGGTTGCGGAAGATATTTCGCAGACGGTGCTGGATTTCTTGATTGACCGTCTGGAGATTTCGGATCAAGATGTGTTCCGCCTGCCAGAGCCGCTTGATCTGACGGCACTTAACGACTTGCATGACTTGGATTTGCCGCATTTGAAGTACCCCAAGTATGTGCCGGTAACGCCGAGTGGGTTGGCGGAGTACGAGTCTGCCAGTGCGGGAGATATTTTCTCTTCTCTCCGCAACCACGACGTGCTACTCCACCACCCGTACGATTCTTTTGCCACGTCGGTGCAGCATTTTGTGGCTACTGCTGCGGCGGACCCGAAGGTTTTGGCTATCAAGCAAACCCTGTACCGTACTTCGGGTGATTCGCCGATTGTGAAGGCGCTGATCGACGCCGCGCACGCCGGTAAACAGGTTGTCGCGATCGTTGAGATCAAGGCGCGATTCGATGAGGAAGCGAACATCTCGTGGGCGCGCAAACTGGAACGTGCGGGCGTACACGTGGTTTACGGCATGGTCGGGTTAAAGACGCACTGCAAGCTGTCCATGGTTGTTCGCGAAGAGGCAGATGGTTTGCGGCGCTACTGCCACGTGGGCACGGGCAACTATCACCCCAAAACGGCTCGCGGATACGAGGACCTCGGCCTGCTGACGTGCGACCGCGAGGTTGGTCAGGATCTAACCCGCTTGTTTAACCAGCTGTCCGGTTACGCTCCGCGCACCACATTCCACCGTTTGCTGGTAGCTCCAATGTCGATTCGCTCCGGCCTCATTGAACGAATCGAGGCGCAGATTGAACGCAAGAAGCGCGGCGAGGATGCTTACATCGGTATCAAGGTGAACTCGATTGTTGACGAGGCGGTGATTGACGCGCTCTACCGGGCTTCGCGGGCGGGCGTACCCGTGGATCTGGTTGTTCGCGGCATTTGCGGGATCCGCGCGGGAGTGAAGGGGCTGTCCGATAACATTCGGGTGCGTTCCATCTTGGGCCGTTACTTGGAGCATTCACGGATTTACTGTTTCGGGCCGGAAGGCAGCGAGGAGGTGTGGATCGGCTCGGCCGACCTCATGCATCGCAACTTGGATAGGCGCGTGGAGGCGTTGGTGCGAATCACGGATGAGAGCCAGGTGGCGTACCTGTCTAAGCTGTTGCGCACAGAGGCCTCTGACGACGTTTCCTCGTGGCATTTGCGTGCGGACGGATCCTGGGTTCGTCACACGCACGGGAAAAAGGGCCGCAAGCTCACCGATATTCAGGAGTTGCTGATGGAAAACGCTTCTTCGCGGGTGAAGGGCAGGAAGGTTTTCTAACCCCATTTCTTGATTGTTATGATCCCGAGGGCGCTGTGCGGCGCCCTCGGGATATTTTGTGTGATTTTTCGCGCTTTCTGGCGGAGGTTGTTTGATTCGAGGTCGGGGTTCGCAACGATGTTACATACGATTGGAGGGAATGAAGCTAGGAGAACCGATGATCGAGTTCCGCGACGTGTCAAAAACTTACCCCGGGGGCACGCAGGCCGTTACGAACGTGTCTTTTACAGTGCCGAGCCATTCAACTACCGTGCTTGTGGGGTCATCAGGCTCGGGTAAATCCACTCTATTGTCGATGGTTAATCGCATGATTGAGCCTACGAGCGGTCAGGTTCTGATCGATGGGGTTGACGTGGCTACGGTTAATCCGGTGAAGTTGCGCCGTTCTATCGGCTACGTGATGCAGGCTGGTGGTTTGTTGCCGCATCGCACGATTATCGACAACATTTCAACGGTTCCGATACTTAATGGGGTGCCGCGTCGCGAGGCGCACAAGCGCTCCTTGGAACTTATGGGTCTGATGGGCCTGGAGGCGCAGTTGGCTAATCGCTACCCGTCGCAGCTTTCGGGTGGTCAGCAGCAGCGCGTGGGTGTGGCTCGGGCGCTGGCTGCGGATCCGGATGTTTTGCTTATGGATGAGCCGTTTTCTGCGGTTGATCCGATTGTGCGCCGTGAGTTGCAAGATGAGGTCTCGAGGTTGCAACGGGAGTTGGGTAAGACGGTTTTGTTTGTGACCCACGATATTGATGAGGCGTTCACGTTGGCTGACGACGTTATCGTGTTGGGCACGGGCGGGCAGATAGCTCAGCGCGGCACCCCCGATGAGTTGCTGACTAATCCTGCGAGCGATTTTGTGGCTTCATTTATTGGCCTCACTTCCGGTGCGCGCAGGCTGCGCGTGCGGGGTGATTCAAGGATCGTGGAGGACGCCACGGGCCGATTGCTTGGGGCGCTTGAATGATGTGGGTTGTAAATAACGCACAGTGGATTGCCGAGCTGGTTTGGCTCCACCTGTGGCTGTCGGTGAGCGCGATTTTAGTTAGTGTGCTGATCGCGGTGCCGGTGGGCTGGTTGGTGAACCGCCACCAGCTGACGCGGGATGCTTTGATTGCGTTGATTAGCGTGATTTACGCGGTGCCGTCTTTGCCGATGTTTATTGTGATTCCAGCGATTACGGGCGTTTCGATCCGGTCTGCGGCAACGGTTGTGATTGTTTTGAGCATTTACGGTGTGGCTCTTTTGCAGCGTAGCGCCGCAGATGCGTTCGCGGCCGTCCCACAAGATGTGTTGGATAGCGCTACGGCTCTGGGCTATTCGCCGTGGCAGAAGTTTTGGCGCATCGAGTTGCCCCTTGCCGGTTCGATCATCATTGCGGGTTTGCGCGTGGTGGTGGTGAACACGGTTAGTTTGGTGACGGTTGGCGCGGTGATTGGTATCCAAAGTATCGGCTCACTGTTCACGGATGGTTTTCAAAGGGGAATCATTGCCGAGGTAGTGACGGGCTTGGTACTGACAATTGTGTTGGCGTTGGTGTTAGACGCGCTGACGGTGCTGGCCGGTTGGTTGCTGTTCCCGTGGAAGAGGGCGGAGCGGGTCGGGCCGGGGCCGCTGGTGGTTGCAGGTGTGACGCAGGGGGAGCCGGCCGGTGAGGAGGGCGCGCGATGAAACTGTTGGGTGATGCGTTTGCGTGGGTGGCGGATCCTGGCAACTGGTCGGGTGCGTCCGGTATTTGGGTGCGCCTGGGCCAACATTTGGGTATCGCGCTGTTGGTACTGTTGATTGCCGGTGTGCTGGCGTTGCCGGTGGGCGTGGCGGTGGGGCATACGCGCCGGGGACAGGGCGTGGTGGCTGCGATTGCCGGTGCGGCGAGAGCGGTTCCAACACTTGGTTTGCTGACGCTGCTCGGCCTGGTGTTGGGAATCGGTTTGAAGGCGCCGGTGATTGTGTTGGTGGTATTGGCTATCCCGCCTTTGTTGGCGGGCGCTTATTCGGGTGTGGCAAATGTTGACGTGACTGCTGTGAAGGCGGCTCGCGCTCTGGGCATGTCGGAGTGGCAGATTGTGCGTGGGGTTGAACTCCCGTTGGCAGGTCCGGTGATTATGGGCGGTGTGGGTTCGGCAGCTGTCCAGGTGGTGGCTACGGCAACGTTGGCTGCGTATATCGCGGATGCTGGTTTGGGTCGTTTCATCTTTTCGGGTTTGTCGGCGCGTCGTTATGACGAGATGTTGGGCGGCGCGATCTTGGTGATTGCATCGGCGCTATTTGTGGATTTGGCGTTTAATCTTGCGGTGAAGGTTAGTAACAGGCACGCTCGCGGGAGCGCCGCTTTGGCGTAGGCAGGACTTGCCGCGCGGGTTTGTTTATGGAAGGTATCGATAGAGGAGTAGGGCTATGTCTTTGAAGCGTGTGTTTGGTGCCGCGTTGGCGGTTGGTTTGACGGCGTCGCTTGCGGCGTGTGGCGGTTCGTCTTCGTTTGAGGAGGGCGAGGCGTCGAAACCTGCGGAGGACGCTATTGTGATCGGCTCATCGAATTACTACTCGAATGAGATCATCGCGGAGATTTACGCGCAGGCGCTTGAAGCTGAGGGCTTCACGGTGAAGCGTGATTTCAAGATCGGGGCGCGCGAGGTTTTGAATAAGGAGATGGAGGACGGCTCCATTGACGTTCGTCCGGAGTACACGGGCCCGCTGCTACAGTTCTGGAATCCGGATAACCAGGTGACCGGCAAGGACGCGATTTATGAGGAGTTGAAGAAGACCACTCCGCAGGGCTTCCAGGTGCTGGATCAGGCGGAGGCCACGGATCAGGATTCGTACGTGGTGTCGCGCAAGTTTTCCGAAGAAAACGGTATTACTTCGCTTGCTGATTTGAAGAACTATGACGGCAAGCTTGTGGTTGCCGGTAGCTCTGAGTTTGAGAACCGTCCGAATGGCCCGAAGGGTCTGAAGAAGCACTACGGTGTGGATGTTGATTTCACGCCGATTGAGGATAAGGGTGGCCCGCTGACGGTGAAGGCGCTACTGGATGGTGACGTGCAGTTGGCGAATATCTTCTCGGCCAGCCCGGACATTAAGATGAATGACCTTGTGGTTTTGGATGATCCGCAGGGCATGTTCTTGTCCTCGCATGTGGTGCCGCTAACCGTGGCAGATCTTGATCCGAAGGCCGTAGAGGTGCTGAACAAGGTGCAGGCCAAGCTCAGTGCAGATGGTTTGCTCGATCTGAACGTGCGTTCGGCGCAGGATCAGGTGTCCGCTGATGTGATCGCACGAGATTGGATTGCGCAAAACCTCTAAATTCAAGGTGTTTGACGCTTTTATGCGGCCTTGCCACTTGAGCATTTCGGACGCCCGAAATACGATGAGGATTATTCGTTAGGCTTCGGGTGGGAAGAGGACGCCATGGCGCCCGCTAAGAAAGTTCGCAAGCACAGGCTTTGGCCCATGTTGGGGCCGGCTTTTGTTGCCGCTGTCGCGTATGTTGATCCCGGTAACGTGGCTGCGAATATCTCGGCGGGCGCTACGTATTCCTACATGTTGGTGTGGGTGCTGGTGCTCGCCAATCTGATGGCTGTGCTGGTGCAGTATCAGAGCGCCAAACTCGGCCTCGTTACCGGGCGTTCTCTGCCTGAGATTTTGGGCGATCGCTTGCCCAAGCGGCGGCGCATCGCGTTTTGGGTGCAGGCCGAGATCATCGCGGCAGCTACCGACCTGGCGGAGATAATTGGCGGCGCCATTGCTTTGCAGTTGCTGTTCGATTTGCCGCTGATTGTGGGCGGATTGATTGTGGGCGCCGTGTCGATGTCGCTGTTGATTTTCCAAAATGCGCGGCGCCAACGCCAGTTTGAGGCCATCGTGGTTTCCCTGCTGGTGGTTATCACCGGCGGTTTCTTAGCGGGATTGTTTATTGAGCCACCCTCAGCAAGTGGCGTGGTTTCCGGCCTCGTCCCGCGCTTTAGTGACACGAATTCGGTGTTGATTGCCGCGTCGATGCTGGGCGCAACCGTGATGCCTCACGCGATCTACTTACATTCGTCTTTGGTGAATCACCGGTTCAATAAGAAGAATCGGAATTTGAAGATCCTGCTGCGGGCGACGAGGACGGACGTGGTTTTCGCCCTGGTGGTTGCGGGTGCGGTGAACTTGGGCTTGCTGCTACTGGCTGCGTCTGCGCTTGGTGGGCACGCGGGCACCGATTCGATCGAGGGGGCGCACGCCGCTATCGAGTCCGTGCTGGGCCCGGGCATTGGCGTGGTGTTCGCGGTGGGTTTGTTGGCTTCTAGTCTGGCCTCCACGTCGGTGGGAGCATATGCCGGCTCTGAGATTATGGGCGGCCTGCTCCACGTACGGGTTCCGTTGTGGGCCAGGCGCCTGGTTACGCTCATTCCCGCGTTGATCGTTTTGTGGGTTTACCCAAATCCTTCGTGGGCGCTGGTGATTTCGCAGGTGGCGCTTTCATTTGGTATTCCGTTCGCGATTATTCCTCTCACCTGGTACACGGCCCGTGAGGAAATTATGGGCGAGTATCGCGATGGCATGGTCATGAAGGTTGCGATGGTGGCGGTTTCGGCGCTGATTGTGGTGCTGAACTTTGCCCTTATTTACCTAACGTTCACCGGCGTGGACGTGCCCGCCTAAGTGCCCACCGTTAATCACTTCACCGCGTTCGCACAGAGGTTAGTGAACTTGCCAATATCTGGACTAGCACCCGTCCGAACTCGCCGCCTGATCGTGGACTGTCTCACAGGCTGGCGCGAAAACCGGTAGAATCGAATCAGATTTGTCCGTATCCGTAGCTCCTGAAAACTTTTGTCACCGCAGTGGCAATGCGTTCAGTGGTATGTAAGTTTTGAAAGTTCACCGTGGCTAAATTTCGACCCAGCCCTGTGCCTAGCCGAATTGTTAGGTCTGCAGGCGCTGTTGTTTGGCGTCCTCGAGACTGGCGCGTGCCGGTGGAGTTCGGCCGAGAGTACAAGGCAGATGAGATCGAGGTCTTGATAGTCCATCGGCCTCGCTATGATGATTGGTCTTGGCCGAAGGGCAAGGCGGAGGTCAATGAGCCCCTCATTGCGGCGGGAGTTCGCGAGGTGGAGGAGGAAACCGGCGTCCTCGTGCAAATGCATGCCCCTTTGAATACGCAGCGTTACCGCCTGGGGTCGGGCCAGACGAAGGAAGTGCACTACTGGATTGGCACGCCGGTGACGCACGGGGGAGTGGAGCGTTCACGCATCCCGGTGATTCCCGCTCCTACCAAAGAAATTGATTCGACGCGTTGGGTGGATCCGCGCACCGCGTTGGAAATGCTGACGCGCCGAGGTGATAGGCGCCTGTTGGATGACGTGATTTCGAGGGCGGAGTCGGGCAGGCTGGTCACGGCAACGCTTGCGATTGTGCGCCACGGGGCGGCGCTGACTCGGGCGCAGTGGGATGGTGCGGAAGCAAAGCGGCCGCTGAATCGCACGGGCGTTGTGGAGGCGCTGGATTTGGTGGATATCTTCTCTGCGCTGGGAGTGTCAAGGTTACTGTCCAGCCCGTGGGTGAGGTGTCGCTCCTCGTTAGAGCCGTACGCGGCGGCAGCCGGCCTTAACTTGGTCACTGCACAGGAGCTCACGCAGGAGCAGGCGCAGGCCGCTCCGGATGAGGCGGCCAAAGTGATTGAACGCCTGGTGCAACGCCCAGCGGAACCGGTTGTGGTGTGTGGCCATAGGCCCGCGTTGCCGGTAATGTTTGAGCCGTTGCAGGCAATCGCCGCCAGCCAGTTGACGCGGCAGATTCCGGCGGAAGACCCCTATTTGCGGCCGGCGCAAATGCTAGTAGCTCACGTCGCTTACCCTGTCTCTACTGCTAAAACTCCCGAAATTGTGGCATTCGAAACACAAAGGACTATCAAACGCTTTTAAGTTGTCCGCGTGTGCTTTAACAATTCACCGTTCGTTTACCTAGTTCGTATCAGGGCTTAACTTTGCGTCGGTAACTTTTCTAGCGGTTGCAAAAGGCAGCTTCTCCCGCGCGTTTGCGTCTGGGAACACCTTATTGAAGAGGACTATTGACGTGATGAACCTTCGACTCTCTAGAGTAGCTCTAGCTTTTGGAGCGGGCACGATCGCTTTTGGTCTTGCCGCTTGCGGTTCGGATAACCCGGTTGCCCAGAATGAGGGCGAGACTTCGACGGGGACGGCCGAGGACGCAATGCTATCTGGCTCCATTGCGGGCGCGGGTGCTTCCTCTCAGGAAGCCGCTATGAACGCGTGGATTGCTAAGTACCAGTCGCAGCGGCAGGACGTAACCGTTTCGTACGACCCGGTGGGCTCGGGTGCTGGTATCACCCAGTTCGTTGGTAAGCAGGTTGTTTGGGCTGGCTCTGACTCCGTCCTGAAGGATGACGAAGTTACGGCCGCAAAGGATCGTTGCGGCTCGGACGCTTTGAACCTGCCGGTCTACATTTCCCCGGTTGCGGTTATTTTCAATCTTGATGGTATCGATACGCTGAACATGGATGCGGAGACCATAGCAAAGGTGTTCTCCGGTGAGATCACCAAGTGGAATGACGAGGCGATTGCTTCGCAGAACCCGGATGTTGAGCTTCCAGATGTTGCGATCACCCCGGTTCACCGCGCTGACGAGTCTGGTACCACGCAGAACTTCACTGACTACTTGAGCAAGGCCGCCCCGGATGCGTGGCCGCACAAGGCCGGCAAGGCATGGCCGATTTCAGGTGGCGAGTCTGGTGATAAGACCTCGGGTCTGGTGCAGGCTGTAACCGCAGGCACCGGCACGATCGGCTACGCGGATGCTTCGCAGGCTGGCTCGCTCGGTACGATTGCGCTTAAGGCGGGTGATGGCTACGTGAAGTTCTCGAACGAGGCGGCAGCGGCCGCTGTTGATTCGGCTGAGCGCGTTGATTCGGGTGTACAGGGCGATCTTGGTTTGACCATCAACCGCACGCCGGAAGACCCGAAGGCTTACCCGCTGGTTCTGGTCTCCTACTCGATCGTCTGCTCCACTTACGAGGATCAGGAAACGGTTGACCTGGTGAAGGACTTCATTGGCTTCCAGGCTTCCGCTGAGGGACAGGCAGCTGCTTCTGAGGCTGCTGGCTCCGCTCCGCTCTCCACTAGCATGCAGAGCGAAATCAAGTCTTCGCTCGACATGATCCAGGTGGCTAAGTAAATGAAAAACACCGGGAAGATCGGCAACAAGATCTTCCGGTCAGGGGCAACTGCTGCAGCGGTCACGATCCTCGTGACCCTCGCGGCGGTTGCCACATTCCTGGTTGTGAGAGCCTGGCCGGCGATCAGTGATCCTTCGGTGCGTATCCGAACGGTTGGCAGTGCGGAAGAACTAAACATTTGGCAGTTCACTGGTCCGCAGATTTTCGGCACGGTGCTGGCGGCTTTGTTCGCAATGATTCTTGCTGTGCCCCTCTCCATCGGAATCGCACTGTTTATTAGCCATTACGCACCTAAACACCTGGCTCAGCCGCTCGGCTACATGGTGGACCTTCTGGCCGCGATCCCCTCGGTGATTTATGGCCTTTGGGGGGCGATGTGGCTGATCCCAAAGCTCGTACCGTTCTACGAGTTCTTGTCTAAATACTTGGGGTGGATCCCCCTATTTGCGGGCCCGGTATCTACAACCGGCCGCGTGCTATTCTCCGCCTCCTTGATCCTTGCTGTGATGATCCTTCCGATCGTGACGGCAGTTACGCGTGAGGTGTTCTTGCAAACACCGAAGTCGCACGAGGAGGCCGCGCTCGCTCTTGGGGCAACGCGTTGGGAGGTTGTGAAAATGGCGGTTCTGCCGTTTGGTCGCTCCGGCATCATTTCGGCTGCGATGCTTGGTTTGGGCCGCGCGCTTGGCGAGACGATGGCGGTTGTTATGGTGCTCTCGGTGGGGTCGAGCTACTCGTTCAACGTTTTGCAGGCGGGGAAGCACTCCACTATTGCGGCAAACATTGCCCTGCAGTTCCCCGAAGCTACGGGCACGTACACTTCTGCCCTTATCGCGACGGGTTTGGCACTGTTTGCAATCACAATGATCGTTAATATGATTGCGCGTTGGATTATTGCTAGGCGCGCCGAGTTCTCGGGGGCCAACTAATGTCTGTCGAAACTCAAACAACAACGAGTCCCAACCCGTTTGCCTCGCGCAATCCGGGTTTGGATAGGCGCCGCAAACTGGCGGATAAGAACTCAGTCGTGCTTGTGGCTCTGGCTTTCGCTCTTGCGATTATTCCCCTGGTTTCCCTGCTGTGGATCGTGGTTGAGAACGGTTGGAGCCGCCTATCTCCATACTTCCTTACCGTGTCAATGAACGGTGTTTATGGTGGCATGGATGCGGGCGGAATCTACCACGCGATTATCGGTACCTTGCTGGTCACGTTATGGGCCACACTCATTTCGGTGCCGATCGGTTTGGCAACCGCGATTTACCTGGTTGAGTATGCGGGTAACTCCAAGCTTGCGCGGGCAACTACGTTCTTCGTGGACGTGATGACGGGTATTCCTTCGATTGTTGCGGGTCTGTTTGCCGCCGCGCTGTTCGGCCTGCTAGTTTCGCCGGCATACCGTGCGGGCATTATGGGTGCGGTCGCACTGTCGGTGCTGATGATCCCAACGGTTGTGCGCTCTAGCGAGGAGATGCTGCGCCTGGTTCCCAATGAGCTACGCGAGGCATCATATGCTCTCGGCGTTCCAAAGTGGCTAACGATTGTGAAGGTCGTGCTTCGCACCTCCGCAGCGGGCCTAACTACTGCGGTGATGCTTGCAATCGCGCGCGTGGTTGGAGAAACTGCGCCGCTACTTATGACGGTGGGTGTGATTGATTCGATCAACTACAACGTTTTCGAGGGGCGCCTCATGACGCTCCCCGTCTACGTGTACCGCCAGTATTCGCAGGGGCTGGCCCCGTGTGGTGCGCTGGAAAACTGTGTGGAGACGATCAACTACGATCGCGCTTGGGCTGCCGCGCTGGTGCTCATTTTGCTGGTAATGCTGTTCAACCTGATTGCTCGAATCGTGGCGCACTACTTTGCGCCTAAGGGCAGGAGCTAAAGAGAAAACGATGGCTAAAGAGATCATTGTTGAGAACGAAAACATTTATTACGGCGATTTTTTGGCCGTGAAAGATGTGAATATGCGGATCTACGCGAAGTCGATCACTGCGTTGATTGGCCCGTCGGGATGCGGAAAAACCACGTTCCTGCGCACGCTGAATAGGATGCACGAGGTGCTTCCGGGTGCTCGCGTGACGGGCAGTGTGAAGGTTGGGGACAAGAACATTTACGACAAGGATGTGGATCCGGTGCAGGTTCGCCGCTCTATCGGCATGGTGTTCCAGCGTCCAAACCCATTCCCAACAATGAGTATTCGCGAAAATGTTCTGGCCGGTATCAAGCTCAATAACAAGAGAATGCCAAAGTCGGATCAGGACGATCTGGTGGAAGAGTCCTTGGGTGGCGCGAACCTGTGGAATGAGGTCAAGGATCGTTTGAACAGCCCCGGTTCTTCCCTTTCGGGTGGCCAGCAGCAGCGGCTTTGCATTGCGCGAGCAATCGCGGTTTCGCCAGACATCCTGCTGATGGACGAGCCGGCCTCGGCACTCGACCCCATCTCAACCCTCGCGATTGAAGATCTCATGATGGAGTTGAAGGACGACTACACGATCGTGATTGTCACCCACAATATGCAGCAGGCGGCGCGCGTCTCGGACCGCACGGGCTTCTTCAACCTGCGTGCGGCCGGTGAGCCGGGTGGCCTGGTGGAGATCGACGAAACGTCGAAGATCTTCTCTAACCCCACAGAAAAGGCAACTGAAGATTACATTTCCGGCCGCTTCGGATAGACCTTTTCGATAGTTTGAGGGCGAGGATTGGATCCTCGCCCTCAAACTATGTATGTACGGTTATCTGAATCTCTTGGACGCGCGGCGCGAAGAAGAGCTACAGCTTGGAGTTCTCAAACGTGTTGGTAACTGGTGTGGGGCTGATGGCAACGCAAAGGAGTGTGCGGTCGCCTGCCTGTTCCCAGCTTTCAGCGGTGGGCATCAGCGGATAGATATCCAGCGTCGAGGTGCCGATTTCACTTCCCACAAACGTTTTGAACTCTTCGGTGCAAAACTCGGCGGCGATGTCTTGAATTGCGTCGGTACCGGGGAACTCGTTTCCAGCTAGTTCTTTTTCGGCGTACACCTGGGCTTCGTGTTCACTGCTGCAGGAAACTGTTTTAACGGTTGTCAGTTCAAATCCGGCGGACATTTCAGCGTCGTTAGGCAGGTCAAGACAGTTGCCCACCTTGAGCTCAAGCGCCGAGGTGGTGGAGCAGGCGGACAACAGGAGGGCGAAAGCGAGGGCCCCGCCAATGTAGCGGGGCTTCGCGTTGTGGTTAAAAGCTCTCATCAATCCCTACGGTAACACTAGGTGCAGTAATCGGTAGATTATTGCTGCTACTGCGGCGGCCGCGGGAAGGGTGAGGAACCAGGCGACGACGATGTTTCCGGCCACGCCCCACCGTACTGCGGAGAGCCGCTTGGTGGCGCCAACACCCATGATTGCCGAGGTGATGGTGTGCGTGGTGGAGATCGGTGCGTGCACAACGAATGCCGTGAAATAGAGGACGGTGGCAGAAACGGTTTCGGCAATGAATCCGCGCGCCGGGTCAAGCTCGATGACGCGGCGTCCGAGGGTGCGCATAATGCGCCAGCCACCAGAATAGGTGCCCGCCGAGATTGCGAGTGCCGCAGCGAGCTTTACCCACGTGGGGATTGTGAGTTCGCCGTCCACGATCACGCTGTGGGTCTCGCCGTAGCCGCCGGCAAGGAGCGCCATGACAATGATACCCATCGTCTTTTGGGCGTCTTGCAGGCCGTGACCAAGTGCCATCGCGGCGGCGGACACGGTTTGAGCGAAGCGGAACTTGCGCATGGTGCGATGGTAGGGAAGTTTGCGTACGGCAAAGAGCGTGAGCTCCATGAATAGGTAGGCGAGGAAGAAGCCTACGAGCGGCGAGAGGAACATCGGGATGATGACCTGCATGGTAATGCCGCCCCACAGCACGGTGGTGGAGGATGCAAAGCCCGCGCCCACAAGTCCGCCGATGAGGGCGTGTGAGGACGAGGACGGCAGTCCAAACCACCAGGTGATGAGGTTCCAGGTGATGGCGCCAATGAGTGCTGCAAGAATAATTCCGAGCCCGTGCAATTGCAAGGTGGGGTCGGTGGAGTAAGTGAACTGTTGGATATCGATGATGCCTTCACCGATGGTTTTGGCAACTTCGGTACCCAGGAGCGCGCCAACGATGTTCATGACCGCTGCCATGCCGAGTGCCGCGCGAGGCGTGAGCGCTCTGGTGGACACTGAGGTCGCGATGGCGTTTGCCGCGTCATGGAAGCCGTTGGTGAAGTCAAAGCCAAGGGCGATGACGATTACGACTATGACGAGGATGAGGTTCAGATCCACGGCTTAGGACTCCTTGATAGCAATGACCTCTACGCCGTTAGCGAGTGCTTCGAAGGAGTCGATTGCTTTTTCGAGGACTTCAATAATGTCTTTGAGCTTGATGATTTCGACAGCATCTTTACCGGATTCGAACAGGTCAGAGATGGTACGGCGGTAGGCCTGGTCTCCGTCATTTTCGAGGCGGTTAATTTCTACCCAGTAGTCGCGCAGACCACCCAGGGTCTTGAGGTGGGGCATAGCTTGTGCCGTGAGGTCGCAACAACGCTGGATTACGTTGAGCTGTTCTGCAACTCCGGGCGGTAGTTCATCTACCTTGTAAAGGACAACTAGGTCACCGGCTTCGTCCATGTAGTCCATGCAGTCGTCGAGGCGGCTGGAAATGTACGTGATGTCGTCGCGGTCGAGGGGGGTGACGAACGTCTGGTTGAGTCGTTCGGCGATCTCATGAGTGATTTCGTCGCATTGCTGTTCGAGATTGTGTAGATCATCGCGAAGAGCTACACGCCGCTCAGGGGCTGCGCCGTGAATTTTTGCGAGGAGCTCGGCCGCTGACACGAGGAGGGTGGCTTGCTTTGTAAAAAGGGTGAAGAAGATGTTGTCGTCGTTGGACCTTGAAAAACGCACTTGTCATACTCCAATACGCGGTCGTTGGTCACATGCAGATTCAAGATTAGTGTACTTTACCGTTTTGACCTATTTCAGTAATCGTTAGTTCAATTTCGGTAATGTATTTGACGCTGCTGTCAGCGCTTAAATCCTTGTGTTTGCGGGTTTACGGCGTTTATAGTGGTAGCCGCATCCCGGTGAATGAAAGGGATGCGGCTACCACCAGAAGGTTTGGGTAAAGAAGAGATTTAGATCTTCTTTGCTGCACTAATTAGGGTTTGCGCGCGCACCACTCGCGGCTGTAGTCCGTATTCTTTACATGCTTTCTTGTAGGCGGCAACGCGTTCTTTTGATGCGGAGTCTGCCGCCGCTTCCGGCGGTACCGAAAAGAATGCTAGCTGCTCGAAACCGCAGTCTAAAAGATGATTGATGGCCAGATGAATCGCATAAGTCTCATCAATATGTACGCTCATGCTGCTACCACCGGCAGAAGGGGCGCCGACGATGCATAACGGAATGTCCTGTGAGAGTTCGGCCAGAGCGCTGTTGTCAAGCGTTGGGGAAACGATAATGAGCCCGCTTGCGCGCAAGCTTTGAAAGGATTCAATGACTTTGCGTTCGCGTTCGGCTGAGGATGATGCTGTGGCGGTTAGTGCAAGCATGCCGCGAGTATCTGCAACGTGTTGGATGGCAGTCACTATGGATTCAAAGAAAGGGTTTTCAAGGTTTGGTAGTGCGATGCCAACGATTGGGGAAGCTTTTGCCGCTAGCATGGCTACGCCGAGGTTACGAGTGTACCCAAGTTTTTGCGCGGTCTGCATGATGCGCTCGCGAGTATCGGCGGCAACGTTTGGGCTACCTGACATGGCAAGGGAGACCAGGCCGCGCGAGACTCCTGCTTCGCGCGCCACATCAACTTAGGTTACCGCAGACACACCCACATTAAACCACGGGCAAGAAATTCGTATTGGATGTCTTCGCGTCCACAGTGCCCGCATATTCGGTAGATGTTATTTCAAATCGAGAAGAGTCTGCGACAGTTTGTTTTATTATTCCTCTGGTTTTCGTCATTGTGTCTCGTTAGAATTGGTTTATGAGCGGTGAGCATTCCAAAGATCCAGATTTTGTAATGGATGAAACTTATCTGGAGATCCTACGCCAGTTGCGTCGCGATTCGCGCATGTCCGTTGCGGCGCTTGCCGAGGCCGTGGGGATTTCGCGTTCGAATGCCTATGCGCGGCTCAACACTTTGGTTGAGGCCGGTGTGATCGAACGCTTCACAATAGATATCAATCCGAGCTTGATTGGCAAGAAGGTGAGTGCCTTTGTGTTCGTCTCGCTTGATCAAAGCAAGTGGAAGCAGTTCGGAATGCAGCTCGGAGCCCTTTCAGAGCTCGACTATTACGCGGTGACAACGGGCGAGTATGACGTGATGTTGCGGTTGCGGGCGGATGACGTTCCGGGAATTCAGCATGCGGTGGTGGACGTCATTTCACAGTGGGAGTGCGTGCGCGACACGGAGACCGTGTTCTTGATGCAGGAGCAAGGCAGTGACTTCGACTTGGCGCCGCAAGAGGTTCATCCAGCAACCCTTGATTTGCTTGGGGTTTTGAAGTTTGAGTCAAATGCGTCGCGCGGTTTTCGCGATGAGTTGGGCTTAGAAGACTAGCTCACCAAAATAGCCAACTGGGCAAGTAAAAGACACCGAACCAAAATGCGCCTGTCGGCGCGAAGGCCGCTCGTGGCGGCAGAAGTTGGAGCCCGGGGCATAGTTGGTTCGGTGCCTGTTTCAATAGTAATGCATATTTTGAAGTGTGCACCCCAAAATGTTCGATGTTTAGCGTAAGTTTATTTGCCACGCTCAGGTGTTGCTTGTTGTGGTGGGGATTCTGGGTTGAAAGTATGGGAGCATTTGGGTGTGGAAGACAAGAATGTGCAAAACCAGCCAACAAACAATTTGCGCAAGCACAGGCGTGCTTCGCGCCGGGCGGCTCCCGGACTGTCCGCCCCGAAGGAGGGGGCGGATGCGGCAAAGCCCTCATATGCGTCTAGGAGTTTGCAGAGGACGGGCGCATCTCAGCGTCGCGCAGGAACGCAAGTTCGCAGTAAGGCGGGGCAAATCCTGTCGATTCCAGCTCGCTATCTTTCCGCCACGGTCGCGATCTTGCTGGCGGCGTCCGTCGTGGTTGGTTACCTGGTGTTCGACACGAGGGCCGTAGTAACGCTTGTAGTTGTGGCTGCCGTGGTGATTTTCGCGCGTGGTTGGGCTGATCTGGTGCAAACCCCGGTGCGGCACACATCGCTAGTGACCATACTGGTCGTCGGTTTTATCACTTTGATTGCCATTAGTGTGAGTGACGATTTTGCGTGGGCAACCGTGGGGCTTGGTCTGGTGGTGCTGGTAGCTGCCGTCATGGAGGCCACCCGTCCCCTTCCGCGCGCAGACCTTCTTCATTCGCTTTCAGCCTCAGTGTTTGGCGGCTTCGTGGTGGCGATCGGGAGCGCTTGGGTGACGCTGTGCAAGTCAGAAGTGTGGTCTGCCATTATGGTCACTGCTGCGCTCGCACTTATTGTCACCATGATTGGTAATCAGTTGGGCGCAAGTGCGGGCGCAAACGCACTTTGGGCGCTATTGCTCGGCCCCTTCAGTTCTATCGCGATCGTCCTGATTGCGCTCGCGGTGGGAGAACCTGCCAGCCTGCTGTCGTTCGCGTTTGCAAACGCATCATCAACCGCGTCGGCAAAGACGTCACTGTTGCTAATGTCCGCTCTGATTGGTTTGGGCGTGGGCGGCGTGATCGTGATCGTAGACATGCTGTTTGGGGAGCACTATCGCCGCATGTCTGAGGCTGGCGCGCTTGCACGCGGGGCAATGAAGTTCCTGCTGGCAGTGATGCCTATCTATGTGATAGTACGAGTAGGAGCCCTGTTTTAGGACTTATCTCGCGGTTTTGTTTGCATAACTTGCTGGCCATGTGGGGGTTTGCCCGCATGCCTAAAATAATTGTCCGCCCGTGGCTTTAGCCTGAATACATGATCGTTATTCCGCAGAATCTTCCCAGTCAGGTTGCGCCCCTAACCTGGCTGCTTGGAACTTGGGTTGGTTGGGGCACGCAGGCCGCGCCGGATGGCAACAACCTGGTTACGTTCGCATTTGACAACCAGGTGGTGGGCGAGCAGGTGTGTACCCGCCTCACCGTGTTTAATACGGACGCGGTGGTGGAGGTCGACGCGCAGGTGGGCGCGTTGGAGGGAAGCGACATGCTTGTGCGCAGCGGTGTTTGTAGTGACGAGACCGCGTATTGGAAGGTGCTTAAGGATACTGAGGGGGAGGACAACTACCTGCAGGTGACCTCTGCTTCTACGGACGGTATTGCCGGACTGTGGGTGGGCAGGGTGCAAGGCCCGCGTATACGTCTGTTGATTGATACGGCCGTGCATAAGGAGGGGGCGCCGGCTGCCTCGCTGGGGGAGCGGATGCTGGGGCTGGTGAACTCCGATATTTTCTTTACCGAGACCTTGAATACCGATAAGGGAGACTTCGTGATCTCGGGCCGAGTGGCCCGCGTTGAGGAAGCCAAACCAATCGAGACGTTTGAGAAGGAACAGTGATGCGCTCACCATTGCTTGACCTGCCCGGGGCCGTGCCGGATGAGTTTGATGAGGATGTGCCGGCTCGCTTTGGTGATTTCAGCGGCGAGCAGTGGCAGTTGGAGGCGGGCCAGGCACTGTCTGATCTGTCGGACTTGGGGGTAGTGCAAGTTTCGGGGCCAGACCGCCTTTCGTGGCTAACTACCATCTCGTCGCAGGTAGTAAACCCGTTACCGCCGGGTGAGTCTCGCGAGCTACTTCTGCTAGACCCGAATGGCCGCATCAGTTTCGCAATCGCGATTATTGATGATGGACAGGTTACAACGCTCCTGGTGGAGGGGGCGAAGGCGGGTGACTTAACCGAGTTCTTGGGGCGCATGCAGTTCATGTTGCGCGTGGAAGTGCGCAATGTGACTAGCGAGGTCGCGATTGTTGGAAGCATGGTGAAGACAGGCGCGGATGATTGGCACCGGGTTGCAAACGAGGTGGTACCTGACTTGCCGGGCTACCTATTTACGTGGGTGGATCCGTGGCCGGGGGTGACCGAGGGCGGGGCTAGCTACACTCCGCAGGGCTTTGCCCACCCCGCGCAGGGCCGCACGCGGGCCCTACACGGGGTGGATCGCGCGCAGCTTACAGAGTTTGCGTCCGCGTGGGCAAAGCGCGGTAGCTGGGCTGGACGCAACGCTTGGGAGGCCTTGCGGATTGAAGATCTGCGCCCGCGCTGGGGGCGCGAGGTGGATGAGAAAACGGTTCCGCACGAGCTTGACTGGTTGCGCACGGCTGTGCACCTGAATAAGGGTTGCTATTCGGGCCAGGAGTCCGTAGCGCGCATTGTGAACATGGGGAAGCCGCCGCGCAGGTTGGTGCTGTTGCAACTGGATGGTTCGCAATCGCGCGTGGTGAAGCCCGGCGCGAACGTGGTGTTGAACAATCGCCGGGTTGGCCAAGTTACTTCGGTGGCGCGTCACGCCGATTGGGGGCCGATAGCGCTCGCGGTCATTCGCCGGGCGATACCGCTGGATGCGCAACTTGATGTGCAAACGAGTGAGGGTGAGGTAGCGGCGGCGCAGGAAGTGGTTGTGGATCCGCTGGGGCGTTCTTCCGCGTCACCCAAGGAGCGGCCGGGCGAGGAGCTTCGCAAGGCGCGCCGCGAAATGCCAGGAGTGGCTAATCCGGGTACCCCGGGCGGTTTTGGGATTGGAGGGCGATCGCTGTGAGAGCTGTGATTCAGCGCGTTCAGGGCGCCTCGGTATCAGTTGACGGTGAGGTCGTGGGCGCAGTTTCGGGCCAGGGGCTTTGCGTGCTGGTGGGGGTGACGCACGATGACGGCCCGGCACAGGTGGAGACGATCGCACGTAAGATCGCTTCGCTTCGCATTTTGGATGACGAGAAGTCCGCTACGGATGTGGACGCGCAGGTGCTGGTGATTTCCCAGTTCACGCTTTATGGGGATGCACGTAAGGGGCGGCGCCCCACGTGGCAGGCGGCCGCGCCCGGTGACGTAGCTGAGCCGCTAGTTGCTGCGGTGGTCGAGCAGTTGCGTTCAAAGCACGGCCTGCACGTGGAAACGGGCGTGTTTGGGGCCAACATGCAGGTTTCGCTCACAAATGATGGGCCGGTGACGATACTCCTAGAGGCGTGAGCCGGCGCGTTTCTCGCTTATGGTGAACAAACGCGATTTTAAGTAGCCGTGCCTCTACTGTGTAGTTAGTAGATTTTTAGGAAGGCTGACTATGTTCGAGAGGTTTACCGACCGCGCCCGCCGCGTTGTCGTGTTAGCGCAGAATGAGGCACGCAATCTCAATCACAACTACATCGGCACTGAGCATTTGTTGCTGGGGTTGATTGAAGAGGGCGAGGGCGTTGCCGCTAAAGCTCTGGAGATGTCCGGGATTGAGCCGGAGGCTGTCCGGGCTACGGTTGTGGAGATGATCGGTAAGGGCTCGTCCGCTCCCGAGGGCACGATTCCGTTTACCCCGCGAGCAAAGAAGGTTTTGGAGTTTGCTCTGCGTGAGGCGCTCCAGCTGGGCCATAACTACATCGGAACGGAGCACATGCTGCTCGGTTTGATTCGTGAGGGCGAGGGCGTGGCTACGAAGGTTCTCGTCGAACTCGGCACCGATTTGGGGCAGTTGCGTGAGACGGTTATCCAGTTACTTCGCGGCTACCAGCGCCAGGCTGGCGGCGGGCGTGAGGCCGTGGGCGTGGGCGGTCCGGCGCGCGAGCCGCAGACGAATTCGGCGCTGCTGGAGCAGTTCGGCCGCTCGCTTACGAATGCTGCTCGCGAGGGGTCGCTTGACCCGGTGGTTGGTCGCGTGCAAGAGATGGAACGCGTGATGCAGATTCTGTCGCGTCGCACCAAGAACAACCCGGTGCTGATCGGTGAGCCGGGTGTGGGTAAGACCGCTGTGGTTGAGGGCCTTGCGCAGGCGATTGTGCGTGGCGATGTTCCCGAGACCCTGCACGATAAGCAGATTTACAGTCTCGATATGGGTTCGCTGGTGGCGGGCTCGCGTTATCGTGGCGATTTTGAAGAGCGTTTGAAGAAGGTACTGAAAGAGATTCGCACGCGCGGCGACATCATTTTGTTCATTGATGAGATCCACACGCTGGTGGGCGCGGGCGCGGCTGAGGGCGCGATTGATGCGGCCCAGATTCTGAAGCCGATGCTGGCGCGCGGTGAGCTCCAGACGATTGGTGCAACCACGTTGGAGGAGTACCGCAAGCACATTGAGAAAGACGCGGCTTTGGAGCGTCGTTTCCAGCCGGTAAAGGTAGAAGAGCCTTCGGTTGAAGAGACCATCGCAATCTTGAAGGGACTTCGTGACCGTTACGAGGCGCATCACCGGATCATCATTTCGGATGAGGCGCTTGCGGCCGCAGCGCAGATGGCTGATCGCTACGTATCGGATCGTTTCATGCCGGATAAGGCTATCGATCTTGTAGACGAGGCCGGTGCACGTATGCGTATTCGTCGTATGACGGCGCCGCCAGAGCTGCGCGAACTGGATGAGCGTATCTCTAAGGTGCGTCGTAATAAGGAGTCCGCGATTGACGATCAGGACTTCGAGCGGGCGGCCGCGCTTCGTGATGAGGAGAAGAAGCTGACGGAGCAGCGCGAAGAGAAGGAGCGTTCGTGGCGCGCTGGCGACATGGACACGATCGGCGAGATTGGCGAGGCTGAGATCGCGGAAGTTCTCGCAATGGCTACGGGTATTCCGGTGGTGAAGCTGACGGAGGCTGAGTCGCACAAGATTCTCAACATGGAGGCGGAGCTCCACAAGCGCATTATTGGCCAGGAGGACGCGGTTCGCGCTCTGTCTCAGTCGATTCGTCGCACCCATTCGGGTTTGAAGGATCCGAAGCGTCCGGGCGGCTCGTTCATTTTTGCGGGCCCCACGGGCGTGGGGAAGACGGAGCTTGCGAAGGCTCTTGCCGAGTTCCTATTCGGCGATGAGGAAGCCCTGATCCAGTTGGATATGTCGGAGTTTTCAGAAAAACACACGGCCTCGCGCCTGTTCGGTGCCCCTCCGGGATATGTGGGTTACGACGAGGGCGGTCAGCTTACCGAGAAGGTGCGTCGCCGCCCGTTCTCCGTGGTACTGTTCGACGAGGTGGAGAAGGCGCACGCCGATATTTTCAACTCGCTATTGCAGATCTTGGAAGAGGGTCGCCTGACGGATTCGCAGGGCCGCGTGGTTGATTTCAAGAACACGATCATCATCATGACCACGAACCTGGGTACGCGCGACATTAATAAGGGTGTGCTTACGGGCTTCCAAGCCACGGGTGCGCAGGCGAATGATTACGATCGCATGAAGCAGAAGGTGAATGAGGAGCTAAAGCAGCACTTCCGCCCCGAGTTCTTGAACCGCGTGGATGAAACGATCGTATTCCCGCCGTTGCAGAAGGAGCAGATCGTTAAGATCGTTGATCTGATGATCGCGCGGCTGGATGAGCGTATGCGTGAACAGGATATGAAGTTGGAGATGACCGAGGCCGCACGTTTGCTGCTTGCGGATAAGGGATTCGATCCGGTGCTTGGTGCTCGTCCCCTTCGCCGTGCCATTCAGCGGGAGATTGAAGACATGCTGTCGGAGAAGATCCTGTTTGGCGAGATCAAGAGTGGCGACACTGTGCGCGTGGATGTTGAAGGCGAGGAAGGGGAGCAGCACTTTACCTTCACGCCGGTTCGCTAACCCGCTGCAGGGTGGCGAGTCTTTCACGTGACCTCCCGGTTCTAGGGCCGGGAGGTTATTGTTGCACAAAGTGTGAGCATTTTTGCAGCGATGGCTCTCAGTTAACGCAACTTGGTTCCAAGTTGTTACCCTGGGAGCAGTGTGCGAGCACTAGCCGCGATGGCGTGGCTATGTAGAAATTCGGTTATAGAAAGTAGAGGCCACGAATGGTCAAGTACGTCTACCGCTTCTCCGAGGGCGATAAAGACATGAAGGACTTGCTTGGTGGTAAGGGTGCAAACCTTGCCGAGATGACCAAGCTTGGGCTCCCGGTTCCTCCTGGGTTCACGATTACTACGGACGCGTGCCGTGAGTATATGAAGCAGGGTGGGGTTCCGGCGGAGCTTGCGCCGGCAGTCACGGAAAATTTGGCTTCGGTTGAGGAGAAGATGGGACGCAAGCTCGGCGATCCGGACAATCCGCTACTCGTGTCGGTTCGTTCGGGCGCAAAGTTCTCGATGCCGGGCATGATGAATACGGTGCTTAACATTGGCCTCAACGACGAGTCCGTGCTGGGTCTTGCAAAGGTTTCGGGCAACGAGCGTTTCGCGTGGGACTCCTACCGCCGCCTGGTGCAGATGTTTGGTGACACCGTGCTTGGCGTTGATGGTGCTCTCTACTTGGACGCGCTAGACAACATTAAGGAAAGGCGCGGCGTTCACTTTGACCACGAGCTTTCCGCAGAGGATCTGAAGGAGCTCGTAGTCGAGTTCAAACAGATCACTAAGGAAGCGGCGGGCCGCGACTTTCCACAGGATCCGCGCGAACAGCTTGATCTTGGTATTGAAGCGGTATTCCTGTCTTGGAACACGGAGCGCGCCAAGATTTACCGCCGCCGCGAACGCATTTCGGATGATCTTGGTACCGCTGTAAACGTTCAGACCATGGTGTTTGGCAACATGGGTGAGGATTCGGGCACGGGTGTTTGCTTTACACGTGACCCCTCCACCGGCCACTCGGGCGTGTACGGCGATATTTTGATGAACGCTCAGGGCGAGGACGTGGTTGCCGGTATTCGCAACACGGAGCCTTTGGTTGAGCTGGAAACGCATGACAAGAAGTCGTACGACGAGCTACTTGCGATCATGGATAAGCTTGAGAAGCACTACCAGGACCTGTGCGACATCGAGTTCACGATTGAGCACGGCAAACTGTGGATGTTGCAGACGCGTGTTGGTAAGCGCACGGCTGCCGCCGCATTTCGCATTGCTACCCAGCTGGTTGATGAAGGCTTGATCGACATGGATGAGGCGCTTACTCGCGTGACGGGTGAGCAGCTGACCCAGCTGATGTTCCCGCAGTTTGATGCGAAGGCGAAAAAGACTTTGCTGACGAAGGCTATGGCCGCTTCGCCGGGCGCTGCCGTTGGTGAGATTGTTTTCAATAATGAGGACGCCGTTGTTGCTGCCGAGGAAGGCCGGAAGGTTATTCTGGTTCGCCGTGAGACTAACCCGGATGATCTTCCGGGCATGGTTGCAGCCGAGGGTATTCTTACCGCTCGCGGAGGAAAGACCTCGCACGCGGCCGTGGTTGCGCGTGGCATGGGTAAAACCGCTGTTGTTGGCGCTGAGGAACTGGTTGTTAAGGAAAAGAAGAAGTTCATTCAGGTTGGCGACCAGGTTCTCCATCACGGCGACGTGATTGGTATTGACGGCATGACCGGTGAGGTGTTCGTTGGTGATGTTCCGGTTACTGATTCGGCTGTGACTACCTACCTCGCTGAGGGCCTTGAGGCTGGTCTTGCGGCGGCTGCAGATGATGAGATGGTTGCGGACTTGATTAAGTCGGTGGATCGTCTTTTGACGCATGCTGATCACAGGCGTCGCCTGGCTGTGCGTGCGAATGCGGATACGCCAGACGATGCGGCTCGCGCACTTAGCTTTGGCGCGCAGGGTATTGGCCTGTGCCGTACGGAGCATATGTTCCTTGGTGAGCGTCGCGCCCTGGTTGAGCGCGTGATTCTCTCCCCCGCTGAGTCGCAGGCTCGCGCGGAGGCACTTGCGGAGCTGGAGCGCCTCCAGTTTGCTGATTTTGAGGACATGCTGCGCGTGATGAATGGCCGAGAGATGACGGTTCGTTTGATCGACCCGCCACTTCACGAGTTCCTCCCGGATCTCACTCAGCTTGAGGTGAAGGCTGCGGTGCAGCGTGCTCAGGGTGAGGAGCTTTCGGCGGAGGATCGCAAGGTTCTGGAGGCGGTTCGTCGCCTGCATGAGACCAACCCGATGCTTGGTACTCGCGGCGTTCGTCTAGGTATCTTGTTGCCGGGCTTGTTCGCGCTTCAGATCCGCGCTCTCGCGCAGGCTACGCTGAAGCTCAAGAAGGAGGGGCTGGATCCTCGCCCAGAGATTATGGTTCCCCTCGTCGGTTCGGTTCGTGAGCTGCACAAGGTGCGTGTCGAAGCTGAAGCTTTGATTCGCTCCGAGATCGCCGCTTTCGAGGTGGAGCACGACTTCCCGATCGGCTGTATGGTTGAGCTTCCACGCGCGGCTATCACCGCTGATGATTTGGCCCGTGATGCTGACTTCTTCTCGTTTGGCACAAACGACCTGACTCAGACGGTGTGGGGCTTCTCGCGCGATGACGTGGAGGGCACGATATTCCCCACCTACATCGAGAACTCCGTGTTTGGGGTGTCGCCGTTTGAAACCATTGATCAGCGCGGCGTGGGTGAACTTGTGCGCATGGGCGCGCAGCGGGGCCGTAGCACGAAGCCGAACTTGAAGCTCGGCATTTGTGGTGAGCACGGTGGTGACCCGGATTCTATCCACTTCTTCCACAAGACGGATCTGAACTACGTGTCCTGTTCGCCATTCCGCGTTCCGGTGGCTCGTCTGGAGGCGGGCCGCGCAGCGGTGCTGGACGGTTAATCAGGAAGGCTTCTTAGAAGCTTTAACTGACCTTGACAGTTGGGGCTGGAGAGAGTTGTGTGACTTTCTCCAGCCCCAAAACTATTGTGGTAACACAACCGTTTCGTAAATTGCGGTATTTACGATCGTATATCGTTGTGTAATTTCTTCGATGCTGAGTTTTCAGCGTTTTGGCGACACGGGGCTTTCCTTGTAAATACGCTTAAAACTATTTTCTGCGCCTTCGCGGAGGTTTGATTTACGCAAAGGTCGTTGCGGGGTAGGTATGCCTTATCTAATCTTTTTGGTGTGAAACTTTCTGAGTGTAAGCGCGGTGATGTTGGCCAGCTGCAAAATGTTGAAATCCAACCGTGTTACCAGTTGCGGGTGCAAGAACTTGGTTTGCGTTCAGGAGCGCATTTCGCGGTTGTGAACCGCGCCGCCTTTGGAGGCATGGTCCTAAATATAGGAGGAGCGCGAGTCGCCGTTGACCATCGTTCTTCCAAACTGATTGACGTGGAGTTAGTTAAGTGAGTTGTCCAAAGTGTTCGCCCAAAAATCCGCAGTCTTGTGATAATCCGCAGGCCAGGTCTGTCCTCTTAGATGTGAAGGATGTTCGTCATCCACGCGATACCGTGGTGCTGGTTGGTAACCCAAACGTTGGAAAGTCCACCTTCTTTAACGCGGTTACGGGTGCCCACCAGGCGGTGATTAATGCTCCGGGTACAACCGTGGAGCTCATGCAGGGGCGTTCCACGGCGCTGGGTGCGCGTGTTATTGACCTTCCCGGCACGTACTCGCTGGTAGCCAATTCTGAGGACGAGCAGGTCGTTGTCGATACTTTGGCAGGTGCAACGGGATCCGCTACGGACATGGCGTCGGGGCAGTCGATTGACCTGGTGGTCATGATGCTCGATGCCTCCGCGATGACGCGCAGCTTGTATCTGCTGGGCCAAGTGGCGCAAACCGGGCGTCCAATGGTTGCGGTCATTACCATGGCGGATGTGGTGGAGCACGAGGGCGAGGTAGTTGACGCGGCAGCGCTTTCGAACACGCTCGGCATCCCAGTGTTAGCAGCGGACGTGCGCACAAAACAGGGTGTGCGCGCGGTTGAAGATATGATCCGTTCAGCTCTGATTTCTCGCCCGCGAGTGAAGTCGATACTGCCTGACCCAACGGCTCCGGGCTTCAACCAGGTGGCGGCGCAGGCGGCGTTTGACCAGATTGACCAGTCGAAGTCCCCGCAAATCCTGGGTATCGGTGAGGGCGCTCCAGTTTCGAGCGCACTAGATTGCGGCTGTTCCGCAGCTGAAAACAGGAGTATGGGGCCGGCCGACTCTTCTGCGGAAGCGGCCCGCCTGGCTGACACCTCCGAGTTTGATCGCGCGGCGAAGCTATTTGCTTGGGTTGAGCGGGTAGAAGAGCAGGCTGGACGCAAACGCGATTCGGCCCGTGAGCCGTCGCGTTCAGACAAGATCGATTCGCTCCTTCTCCATCCGCTAATCGGCATCCCGGTGTTCTTCCTCCTCATGTGGCTCCTATTCCAGGCGGCGGGGAGCTGGGTTGGTCCTTTACAGGACTTCTTCGATGGGCTGTTCTCCAGTACCGACGAGGGCGCTTTCTCGCTAGCTAACCTTTTGAAACTTATTTTCGCTGGCGTGGGCTTGTCGGGTACTTGGGTTGAGTCACTGTTCGTGAACGGTCTTGCGGTTGGTTTGGGCGTGGTTGCCTCGTTCGTTCCGCTGATGTTCGTGATTTTCTTGGCGATCGCGATCTTGGAAGATTCTGGTTACATGGCGCGCGCAGCGTTCCTGGGCGATCGCGTGATGCGTATGATCGGCCTGGATGGGCGCGTAATCTTACCTCTGATTATGGGCTTTGGTTGTAACTTGCCGTCGCTTGCGGCAACACGCACGCTTCCAAATGCGAAGCAGCGTTTGGTTACTACGCTGATTATCCCGTACACTTCCTGCGCGGCCAGGCTCACGATTTATTTGATGATTGCGCGAATCTTCTTCCCAGATAACGCTGGCAATATCGTGTTCTTGATGTATGTCTTGTCGCTGCTCATGGTGGTGCTCGGAGCGCTCGTGCTGAAGCCTTTCATCACCAAGGGCGAGTCGAGGGCGCCGCTAATGCTGGTACTCCCGGCCTACCAGATGCCGCGTATTTTCGTGATTTTGCAAAACACTTGGAACCGGGCGTGGGCGTTCGTGAAGGGCGCTGGCAAGATCATCGTGGTGATGACTCTTGTGGTGTGGTTGATGGGTTCAATCCCGATGGCAAAGGGATACTCCTTCGCTGATGAGGAGTTGCCGATGGAGAACTCCCTATATGGTTCAACCGCGCGCGCTCTTGAGCCGGTGTTTGCTCCCACGGGTTTTGGTGAGTGGCACATGACTGGCGCGCTGATGACGGGCTTTGTGGCTAAGGAAACGTTGATTTCTTCGATTGTGACGTCCTACAACTTGGATGAGTCTGCAGCAGGTGATGCTGAAGATGGTGGCGACGATCTTGGTTCGCTGCCGGAGCTAGTGACGGCATCGTTTGCGAAGAGCGCGGGAGAGAAGTACGCGTCTTTGGCGGCGTTCGGATTCTTAGTGTTCGTGCTGACTTACACTCCGTGTTTGGCTACAGTGGCGGAGCAAAAACGTCAGATCGGTGGGCGCTGGACGCTTGGCGCAGTGGTAGTCCAGTTAGCGGCAGCCTGGCTGCTGGCAGTGCTGGTGTTCCAGGCGGGGAAGCTATTCCTGTGATCGTGGAAAACCGGCCACCTCTTTACCGGTTAATGGATGAGCTCCAGCAGGGGGCAACTTTGGAGTCTGCCGCCCAGCGGGCGGGGATGAGAGTTGAGATAGCGCAGGTGATGGTAGATCACTTGCGGCGCTCGGGGCGTCTGGAAAGCGCAGGGTCGCTGTGCTCATCCGGATTGGGGGCCTGCGGCGGTGGCACTTCAGATGAGGTGAAAGTCCACTGCGCAGGCTGCCCCCTCTCGGTTGGTTAGTAGGTGGCCGGATCCGTTAGCCGGGGCAGAACAAGTCTGCGTTGAAGCTAGTCGTTGAACTCCAAAGTTCCCGGCTCCCTGTACTCCCACTCCAGGTCTTCGTCGGTGATTCGCCTGATGATTCTGGCGGGCACTCCGGCTACAACGCACATGGGCGGCACATTCTTGGTCACCACGGCTCCGGCGCCCACAATAGAGCCTTTGCCGATGGTTATTCCGGGAAGTACAACAGCGTGAGCACCGATCCACACGTCATCCTCGATGGTGATAGGTGCAGAAAACTGCGTGCCGTCCCTGCGTAGCTGCGGGTGAATCGGGTGGTTAGTGGACGTTAGAGTCACATTGGGCCCAAACATCACGTTGTTGCCAATGTGGATCTCGTAGTCGTCCACAAGCGTCAAACCCGTGTTGGCGTAAGCGTTACCAGAAAACGTGGTGCGATAGCCGTAGGCCACAGAAATAGGCGGCTCGAGAAAAGCGTTTGAAGCGCTTTGTCCAAACAGTTCCGCAATGAGTTCCTTACGCAGGGCCTCGTCATCTACGGTAGTTTGATTGAATCGCGCCACCAGGCGTTTAGCCCGATCCCGCTCGCTCTTAAGCCCTTCCAAGCCCTCGTAGGCGTCGCAGTACAGTTCGCGCTCTTCGATGCGCCGGCGAACTTCTTCTTCCGAAAAATAAGCGGCCATCAGTCTATTCCTTCTATCCGCGGGCAGCCGCAAGATTCCCCTGGCACCAGTGCAACAGGGAAAATCATGTGTTCTCGTAAAGGCTCGTAAGGTTCTTTAACGAGGGTTTCGACTGCGGTGGTAAGCATTTCGTTAATGGGCTGTCTTACAGTGGTGATTCGAGGTTGAACATACTTAACGGTGTCCGTGCCATCGAAGCCCATGATGGCAACGTCTTGCGGGACGCGAACTCCAGCTTCTGTTACTGCTTTTTGGAAACCGATAGCTAGTGCGTCAGAGAAACAGAACACGGCGGATGGGCGCGAATCTAGTTTTAGGAACCGCTTTCCAGCTTCGTATCCGCCCTCCAGTGACCACGAAGTCATGATCGGGGTGAGGGGTTCTAACCCCGCATCGGATAGTGCCCGATGGTAACCAGCTAACCTGGTGTTATCGCCGGGGAACAAGCCGCCTAATACTGCCAGGATTTGTTCGTGCCCGTGGTCGATTAGGTGCTGGGTAGCTATTCTGCCTCCCTCGGCAAAATCGGGGCCAAGGGTGGTGAAGTGTTCCAGGCCAATCTGGCGGTCCAAAAGAATGGTGGGTACGGGAAGTTTTTGGTGGCGCCAATCGTCGTCATCGAGCGCTGAGACCATAACGATGAGACCGTCCACTCCCCATGAGAGCATTTCGCTGATAACGGTTCTTTCAGTTTCCGGATCGTTATGCGTGTTGGAAAGCAGCATGGAGAGGTTATGGCGTGACAGTTCTTGATCCAGCCTGTGCACCACGGCGGAGTTAAACAGGTGCTTTACGTTGGGAATAACCACGCCGCACGTCTGCCTAGCTCCAAGCCGTAGCGCTCTTGCAGTGCCGCTGGGGTGGTAGCCAAGCTCTTTAATGGCTTCAAGCACTCTAAGGCGGGTGCTCTCAGCTACAGGCCGGGGGCCGTTGTTCACAACGTAGCTGACAACGGCGGAGCTGACGCCGGCTCGAGCGGCCACCTCGTCTCGAGTTACCCGGCGCTTTGTTTCAGCCCGCACGTTGCCACCACCTTGAAATCATTACTTCACTGCGCCTGCAAGCATGCCCTTCATGAAGTACTTTTGCAAGAACAGGTATGCGACTAGCACGGGGATTACACCAAGGAACGATCCGGCGATTGCTGCGTTCACGTTAGATCCAGCCGCGCCGAAGAACGATGCGATCGTAGGAGCCAGAGTGCGCATTTCATTTGTAGTCATAATGTAGCTACTTAAAGCGAATTCGTTCCAAACGTTAGTGCCGGTGAGGATAACCACCGTGATTGTCACGGGTTTAAGCAAAGGTAGCACGATGGAGAAGAACGTCCGCAGGGTTCCCGCACCATCAATCTTTGCCGCCTCTTCCAAACTTTCAGTTATGCCGCGCAAAGACTGCGTGTAAAGGAAGATCGCCTGGGGGAGCGCGAAGGCTGCCAGTGGCAAAACCAGACCCATGTAGGTGTTCATCATGCCGAAGCTCTTTAACAGACGGATCAAGGGAACAAGGATGGACAGTGGGGGAATCATCATGACGGTAAGCGTCAGCATGAGAATTGTTTGATTCCACCTTGTCCGACGGCGCGCAAGCGGGTAGGAGGCTAGTGCACCAACAATGACCACGATCGCTGTGGCCAGGATGGTAACTATTGCCGAGTTCAAAATGGCTTGGCCTACGTGTCCGCGCTCCCAAGCAATGGTGAAGTTCTCAAGCGTGGATCCACCAAAGGGGATCGCCCACGCCGAGCTTTGGTCTCGCGAACCTTTAAAGGACGCAACTACTCCCAAATAAAAAGGTACTAACTGTACAAGGCAGACCAATACCAGGAGGAAAAGAATGAACTTGGGAGTTTTTACAGAGTTCTTGTTTGCACTCATCACAGCCCCACTCTCGTAGCGCGTCTATCAAGCCAACGGTTTGTAATAACCGTGAATAGAACGATTATGAAGAACAGCACCACGCCTTGCGCGGCTGCGTAACCGGCGGCTTGACTGCCAAAGTAGGTGCGTCCAATCAACGTTGAAACGGAGTTAGTGTCAAAGCCCGGACCTCCATCGGTAAGAACCTTGATGATGTCGTAGAGTTTCAGCCCGCCGATCAGGTTAATAACTACGGAGGCGGCGAATGCCGGGTGGAGCATTGGCCAGGTGATGTCCTTGAACTGTTGCCAGCCGTTAACGCCGTCAAGTTGGGCGGCTTCGTGAACCTCTGCTGGGATCGACTGCAAACCGGATAGATAAATGATCATCGAGACGCCAACGAACTGGAACGAGTTAATGAACACGATTACGGCGATAGCAAAGTTGGAGTTTGCCAGGTAAGCGACAGGCTGAACCCCAAACGCTTCCAGGATTCCGTTCAAAGCGCCTTGGCGGTAGCGGAATACGAGGTAGTAGAAGGTGCCCATTACCACTGGTGAGATGAGTACCGGCAGGTAGATAATGGCTCGCACACTGTTGGAAATCTTGCCGGAGCGCTCTAGTAGTACGGCCAGAAAGAGGCCAATGATTTGCTGCAGTACCGTGCTTCCAACTCCGTAAATGAAGGTGTTGCGCAGTGCTACAAGAAAGTTGGGATCGCTTACCAGCCTCGTGTAGTTAGACCATCCTGCACTGGAAAGAGTCGGCGAGTATCCATCCCAACTGGTGGTGGATAGGTATGCGCCTTGGAGTACTGGCCATACGAGGAAGATAGCGAAGATTGTTAAAGCGGGAACATACATCAGGTTTATGGAAGAACCTTTAAAGAATCTGCGCACCGCTGCTTTTGTGTCACTCATGGTTCACCTAATCGTGGTAATGAGGTGGGGTAAAATCTGCCGATTTTACCCCACCTCTAAGCAGATGATTACTTCTGCTGTGAGTACAGCGTCTGGTACTGGTCTGCCATCTGCTGAGCAGCCACCTCCGCTGTCATTTGACCATTGATCACGCCGTCGGTGGTGGTAATAATGGTGTTCCACATGCCGTTAGGCAGGTAGAGACGGTCAAAGAACGGCATGGTCGGAATCTCGCCGGGGGCAACGTACTTATCGAAGCTCGGCTGCAAGTTGCCCAGGTCTACTTCAACGTTGGTTAGGCCAGCGTAAGCGCCCATAGACTCAAGGAATGGCTTTGCATTCTCAGGCTGTGCGAGGAAGTCAAGGTACTTCAAAGCCAGCTCTTCATTCTGGCTGGTCTTGGAAACGCCGAATGCGCTCACGCCTTCGCCACCAACCATGTAGGGGCCGTCAACGCCGGGCATCGGCATGAAGCCGAGGTTTGCATCCGGGTTGTACTCGTAAGCCGTGGAAAGAACGAACGGCCAAGAGATCGCAAAAGCTGCGGTGTTGTCAGCTAGCTGACGTGACATGTCGTCAAGCGTTGCGGACACGTAGTCGGGGTTGAAGAATCCCTTTTCCTGCCACTTTTGAACGTGAGAAGTTACTCCCTTAACCCACAGGTCGGTGCTGAAATCGCCATTCTTGAACGCTTCGTTTTGCTCGGGCGTGAATGCGCCAGAAGCAATGTAGTTGCCAACGTCGCCAGCGTTTGATTCTTTACCGGATGCGGTGATTGGAGAGATGTTGAGCTCGTCCTTGATCTTCTGCATTGCAGCGTCGACGTCATCCCAGGTCTTTAGCGAATCCGGGTCAACACCTACCTTGTCCAGGATTTCGTAGTTGACCAAGAGACCCGTGGTTGAGTACTCAAGAGGAAGGGCGTAGATGTTTCCGTCGGCGTCATACATGACGTTGTCGAGGCCCTTGCTGACGTGCTTTGCCCACGGCTGGTCGTTCAGCGGGCGCAAGTAGGGGCTGTAGCGGTTAACAGACCAGCCGTGCGTTGAGAATACGTCTGGAACTGAATCTGAAGCCATCTTGACCTTCATGTCATCTTCGAACGAAGAGGAAGCGAAGGTAAGATTTACCTTGGAGTTCGTTTCGCTCTCAAACTTGGCACTCAGCTCCTTGATCATCGATTCTTGAGGTGAGCCGGTTGGCATGTTCATGAACACGTCAATGGATCCGCCCGCAGCGCTGTCGCCTCCGTCAGAGCCCGAGCCTCCCGAACAGCCAGCTAAGCCAAGAGCCAGTGCTGATGCCGCTACGGTTGCAACGAAAATTTTCCCTTTTCTCATCGTGAAAAGACTCCTTCGTCTTTATTGGTTTCCTACTTCTCGACTATTTCGAAAAGTAGCGTCTGGTCAGTGTGTAGACGGGGCGTCTGCACACCGGAATTTTGTAGAACGGAACCGGTGGTAGTGATTCCGTCAAAGTAATGCCAGGCGCTGCCTTCAGCGGGCTGGCTAAGCTTGCCAAACCACAGGGGCGGTACTAGCCCCGATGGTTCACTGCCAACGATTACCGGGCGAATGCGGTAGGTGCGCGAATCATCCAATCCGCTAAAGCGCAGCCTGCCGCGCGGCGAAATAGCGGATCGTCCGCGCGTAACCATTTGGAATAGGGCGCGAGACTGATCGTTCGCAACTACTCCGTGCAGCCAAATCGTTTCATCGGGAGTTTCGCAGCGAACAATATCCGCAGAGTGGAGGAAGTCTCGGTTCAACTTGTAGAACGCGATCCAGTCCTTCAGGTCAGACATCTCGCTGTCGGTGGCTTCAAGAATGTCCCACTCGATTCCGAAATGGCCCCAAAGTGCGGTTCCGCCGCGCATGGCCATAGTGGAGTGGCGCCCGGTGGTGTGCGATTCGGTTGATGCCACGTGCGTGCCCATGAGCTCCGGTGGTGACACCTGGTTGTACCAGCGGGTCATCTCTTGACGCTCAACCGGATCAATACAGTCCGACACCCAGAATCGGTCGGTGTGCTGCAAGACCTCCAGATCGACGCGGCCGCCTCCTGAAGAACAGCTTTCAATTTCGAGGCCGGGGCATTCTGCCTTAATTGCGTCGAATAAACGGTAGGCCGCGTGTGTTTGCACGGACACGCTGGCGCGTCCACCTAACTGTGTGTTACCCGCCTCGATTAGGTCGCGATTATGATCCCACTTAATGTAGTCGATCGAATACTCACGCACCAGCGACACAACGCGATCTTTAACATACTCAAATGCTTCCGGAATTGCGATGTTGAGAACCTGCTGATGGCGCCACTGTAGCGGTAGATCTTTCGCGTCAGTGCTACCCTGTGCGGCCAGGATCCAGTCTGGATGCTCGCGGGCAAGGTTTGAATCTTCGTTAATCATTTCGGGCTCAAACCAGAGCCCAAATTGCATGCCGAGGTCGTGCACCATGTCAGCCAATGGTGATAGTCCGTTTGGCCAAACGTCTTTATCGACGTACCAGTCTCCCAGTCCCCTATAGTCATCACGGCGGCCAAGGAACCAACCGTCGTCGAGGACGAAACGCTCCACACCAATCTCTGCAGCCTTTTGAGCTAGCTTCTGCAACTTGGGAAGATGGTGGTCAAAGTAGACTGCTTCCCACACGTTCAGGGTTACGGGGCGCTTGGTCTTAGGGTGATTCTTGCGGCTACGGAACCAGCGATGTACCTGCTGGGCAGCATCATCTAGGCCGTAACCATGCACGGCGTAGAACCAAGGAGTTGAGTACGTCTCGTCTTTACTCAGCGTAACCTCACCGGGCATGAGTACTTCAGAACCGGCAATAACCTGCTGGCCGGCGATGGACTTTTCAACCCAGGTACGATGATTTCCAGACCACGCGGTGTGTAGACCCCAGACCTCACCCTGGCGGAACGAAAAGCCTTGCGGGCCAACAAAAGTGAATCCGGGAGCGTCGAATCCCGTGCGTCCGTGGCGTCCTTCGCGCAGGTCGCAACCCAAAACTACCGGGCGACGCTGGCCTACGCGCTCCTTGCCCCACCTTCCGGTGGTATCGAAGATCTCATTGGCTTCTAGCGGCAAGTTAAGTGCGATGCCCAGCTCTTCCAAGTAATAGTCACAATCAGAAAGGTTGGTTAACTGCGCCCGAATACGCAGGGGGCCTTGTTCGAACGGTTCCACGATAATCTTTAAAGCCAGCTGCGAGCCATCTGAAGTTGTAGAGAACGTGACCGGTTCATTGGCAACAAATGCGACCCCGTCTTCAACACGGCAGTTGTCAGGTAATTCAACTTGCGCGGCCTTAAAGCGTGGCGCCCAACTAGTGCCGTCGGCGCGGTGTCCTGCCAGAGCTGGACGTCCCAGCCAGCCGTCGGATTCGAGCGGAATGAGGCTTGAAGCAACGTGATCGTCGGGTGCGTTTCCGTCCAGGGATTCTCGGCTGCTGATAATCGCCGCCTTCACATCAGATGCAGTTAGAACGCCTAAGGTAGGGCCCCAGTAGCAAACCTGGGGGATTGCGCCGAAGGAATTGTCCAGGATGAATCCGGTATCTCCGGCGCACATATATACGGCGTCGATTGCTTTATCTTTCACGCGGGTCTCCTTTGAACTGCGTCAAAATGCTTCTGCAGTGACAAAGCTAACACGATCTACACGCGTAGACCAGAGGTGAGGGCGTAGTTACCAAACCGTTATATTGCTCGTAGTCGCAAAATGTGGCTTGGGGTGCCGGGCCTACTTTCGCTACCGGTACGCCTTGAGGTGTTTTGTTGGGCCTGTCATTATTGCGACGTGAGGGGCGCAAGAATGCAGGATGCAAAAGATCTTAGAGGTGGGAACGGCGAGGATAATGCCGGATTTCAGGTTGATACGTCTGTTTTCTATCGCTGGACACTTTCTCAAAAGTTGGCAAAGTCATGACACACTGAGGGCATGCCTACCGCTCCAACTGCATCGTTTGAAACGCTTGACCCAAATAATCCGGATCCTAACCAGCCGGATACTGAGGTTTTACGCCAGTTCGCCTCCCGCCTGTCTGAGCGGGTTCGCGGCGAACTTGACTTCACCACCACAGCGCGGGCGCTGTATTCCACGGACGCCGGCAATTACCGGGTTGTGCCTAACGTCGTTTTTGCTCCGGTAGATAAGGCTGAGGCCATCCTCGCCATCAATGTTGCGCGCGAACTCGGCATTCCACTCACGCCTCGCGGATCGGGAACGTCATGCGCGGGAAATGCAATCGGCCCGGGCCTGGTTATCGACTTTATGCGCCACATGAACCGCGTACTTTCGGTGGATCCGCAAAAGAAAACCGCGATAGTGGAGCCGGGCTGTATTGAGGCAACGCTCCAGCAGGAGGCCGGAAAATACGGGTTGCGTTTTGGGCCTGACCCGTCCACGCAAAACCGATGCACAATCGGCGGCATGGTAGGTAATAATGCGTGCGGTCCGCACGCTACAGCGTGGGGTAAAACCTCCGAAAATATTGTGTCTTTGGAAGTTGTGGACGGGTGCGGCCGCCACTTCACTGCCAGTCAAGGGAGTCTTGCGGACGTTCCTGGCCTGCAGGAACTGGTTGACGCGAACCTGGCTCCTATCCGCACCGAGATGGGGCGGTTTGGCCGGCAAGTGTCCGGCTATTCTCTGGAGTACCTGCTACCCGAAAGCGGTGCCAACTTGGCAGGGATGCTGGTTGGAACCGAGGGGACGCTCGCGTGCGCGCTGGAAATCGAAGTTAAGCTCGTAGATATTCCGTGCGCTCCCGTCCTCGTGGCCATTGGGTATCCGAACATGATCGAGGCGGGCAGGGACGTGCCCGCAATCCTCGCGCATGATCCGCTCGCGGTTGAAGGCTTGGATAAGCGCCTTGTCGATGTAGTTCGCGTGCACAAAGGTCCTGGCGCTGTCCCGGAGCTTCCGGCGGGCGAGGGCTGGCTCCTGTGCGAGGTCGGTGGCGCTGACCTCGATGATGCGATGAGGCGCGCGCAGGCCATGGCAGCGAGCGCAAACTCGAACGCTGTGGTAATCTATTCGCCCGGTAAGGACGCTGCCCGGCTGTGGCGCATCCGGGCCGATGGCGCCGGCCTCGGTGGGCGCACGCCCGTTGAACTCGACGATGAAGGCAACGTTGTAGGGGGAAATGAGCAGGCGTGGCCCGGTTGGGAGGACGCGGCTGTCCCGCCGCAAAACCTGGGTGACTACCTGGCAGATTTCACCGCCCTCATGGATAGCTACGGAATTAACGGCCTTTTGTACGGCCATTTTGGTGATGGTTGCGTTCACGTTCGCCTGGACATGCCGCTTGGTTCGCAGGCCGGGGTTGGCAGGTCAAAAGAGTTCTTGATCGACAGTGCGAAACTGCTGGGCAAATATGGTGGGTCCGTGTCGGGCGAACACGGGGACGGACGCTCCCGATCCGAACTGCTCAAATACATGTACAGCCCGCAAATGCTTCAGATCTTTGCAGCAATCAAGCATCTGTTTGACCCGCAAAATCTCATGAATCCGGGAGTTTTGACGCGTCCGCAGCCGCTGGTGGGGGCGGCCGGGTCACACCCGGATCACCACGCGTTTGAGCAACTGCAAAAAGAGATAGCTCCCGACAATCTTGAAATCGGTTTGCGCCGCCCCGCCGCGAAACCGATTCCAGCGGCAACCGGATTCCAATTCCGCCGCGACCATGCGGACTTCACCACCGCAGTGCACCGTTGTACCGGCGTGTCAAAATGTCGCGCCGATAACAGCGGGAATGGGGAGTTCATGTGCCCCTCCTACAACGCAACAAAGAATGAAATCGATTCCACTAGAGGCAGGGCGCGCATACTCGAAGAATTAGCCAACGGTGAGCTAATCACAACGTGGGACGATCCGCGCGTGACGCGTGCACTTGACCTGTGTCTGGCTTGCAAAGCCTGCGCGGCAGATTGTCCGGCGGGAGTTGACATGGCGAAGTACAGGTCCGAGGTGAACTACCGGCGCTACCGGGGGAAGGTGCGCCCCACCTCGCATTATCTTCTTGGACGGCTACCGGTGTGGACCAGGCTTACCGCCACCATTCCCGGCATGGCAGCGATAGCCAATACCGCTATGAAGATAGCGCCGATACGGAATTTGGCGTTCAAAATTGCCGGTATAGATTCGCGCAGGCAAATGCCGCAGTTGCAAAGCCACCTGTTCAACAACTGGGCGCCCAAGCACACGTGTGCACGCAAAACCAGCGCCGTGCCCCGCTCCGCTAACGGCAAGAAATACGTGGTGCTGTGGGCAGATTCTTTCTCTCAGTCCATTAACGACGTCGGCGCGCGGGACATGATAGATGTCCTCGTCTCAGCCGGGTACACCCCGCTCTTGCCTCCCCAAGACCTGTGCTGCGGCCTAACTTGGATTACAACTGGGCAACTCGACACGGCCCGGAAGAAAATCACTACGCTCGTTAAACAGCTAACTCCGTTTGCACTTGCCGGCATCCCCATAGTGGGGGTAGAACCATCCTGCACGGCAGTGCTACGCGATGACGCTCTGGATCTGAACATTCCCGCGCAGGTAGAAACCGTTAGCTCAGCTGTTTACACGCTGGCAGAGCTCCTCACGGCGCCGGCTCCCATCGGCCCGGACACAACGGACTGGATGCCTAATCTGGCGGGCAAAGAAGTCGTGGCGCAACCTCACTGTCACCACTATTCGGTGATGGGCTGGGAGGCGGACGAGACTCTCTTGAATCGCGCCGGCGCCAAGCTCATTAAGCTTTCGGGATGCTGCGGCTTGGCGGGAAACTTTGGAATGGAGGCAGGCCACTACGAAACCTCGCTAAAAGTAGCGCAACAGTCCTTGCTCCCCGCCCTCTCCCAGCACCCGGATGCCATCTATTTGGCGGATGGTTTCTCGTGCCGCACCCAGGCGCAACAGCTGGCGGATCGTGACGGAATGCACCTAGCCTCGCTAATCAAACATAATCAAAATCGAAACGCCACCAACGCATGATGTCAGCACGCTAATAACAAGTGTCAAACTACGGCGGGTTCGTGACACAATAGGAGCAATTGAGACTAGGACGGAACGATATGGCGCTTTTCGAATTTGATGACGGTCACCTGATCCCCGCCCAATTCGGCCGCAGTGTGCCCGGCGAGATAGCTAGAGACATTCTGGCTTCAGTGCGAGAACAGGTACTTGAGATCGTTGGCCGTCCGCTGTTTCCCATATTTTGGCAAGATGTCGGCGAGGTGGAAGCGGGCAGTGACGCGGAGCAGCCACGTCTGACGGCATTGGACGCATCCGGCCAGGTTGTGTCCATCGAGGTGGTTGACCGACTCGATTCACAGACGATGATCGATTCTCTCTCTCGTCTGGCTGACACGGCCGCGCTCGGGTGGAATGACCTGGCTGCCCAATACCCATCGGGCATGCAAGGGTTTCGCGCCGGGTGGACCGAGTTTCGCGATGCCATGCCCACATCTCCCGCACCCGGGCCCCGCCTAATCCTCGTTGCTGGAGAAATCAGTGATTCCGTGCGGCCCGCGCTAGACGTGTTGGCCTCTTCTGGCGTGGAGGTTCATGAAATTTCCGTGCGGGAGATGTCTAACGGGCGCAGATTTATTGATGTTGAGGCAGTGGGGCCCAGGATGTATGGGCACAACCCGAACCTCCTGCTTGGATCCACTCCCCATGCGCTCGAGCTTGAACGCAAAGCTGAGAAAACTGCTTCTGAGCAAGTACCTGAGAACAAACCCCTTAGGCATTCGGCGACAACGCGCTCCTACGATCCGTGGGAAGAAGTTGAAACGGCGCAGGCTTCTACGTCACAGGTTGAGCACGAGTCCGCGCAACCGGAGGCAAAGCCGGAGCCTGTGGAGGTAGAACCGGAGCCCGAGCCAGTGGTGCCAGAAGAAGCGCCGGCTCCCGCCCCCATGCCTGCACCTTCGCTCGAGCCAAAAGAGGCGCAAGCCGCTCCCGCCGGGCAGCCATCCGCGCAGATTCCCCAGTTGCAACCGGGCGAGGATGCCATCGAGGTGATTGCTGGAATTCTAGGAGAAGACACCGCCCTCGTGTGGCAAAGCGAAAATGGTGTACACACGGCAACGTTGGCACCAAATGGCGTTATTTCATCCCTGGGATGGTCAACTAAGGATCCTAACGAGGCTGCAGCAATGGTGAGCGGGTCGAGCCGGTTTGACGGCTGGCAAAACTGGCATCTGGGGGATCGTCTTGGCCCAACGCTTGCGGAATCGCTAGAAGAAGTCAATCGCGAGATTCGCGAAGAGTACCAAAACTTGGGGAGCCCAAAGCAGGGCCGCCGCCGT
Source organism: Gleimia europaea ACS-120-V-Col10b (assembly GCF_000411155.1). Classification (GTDB taxonomy): domain Bacteria; phylum Actinomycetota; class Actinomycetes; order Actinomycetales; family Actinomycetaceae; genus Gleimia; species Gleimia europaea_B. Next base: position 951,080 of record NZ_KE150266.1, on the reverse strand, counting down.
CGCGGTTAAGACTCGGTGCCGGAGGGACGAACACCGCGCGAGCTATCTCGGTGCTAGCTGGACGTCCACTGGTTCTGGCACGCGCAGGCGGAACTGTTCAGCTGATTCTGTCGGCGCAAGGGCTTGCGATCTCAATACGCTAAAGCGTAGCCAGTGGAGGGTGGCGCTCCACAGTTGCCGGCGCACGGGAGGAACCGAGAGTGCCAGGTCGTGTACGCCGGCGAACCGGCGGATCAGGACGTTGCTACCCAAACGAGCGCCGCGTTCGGCGATCAGGTCGGCGTCCAGCACCGTGTCTTGGTAGCGCACGTCGGCGCTCCACTCAGAGCCCGCAAACGTGTGGGTGGAGGAAATGTTCATCACGGGGCAGTCGATATCCAGCCCGTTAGCTACCTCTTGGTGGCCGGTGATGACGGCTGCAAGCCAGCCGGCGTGAATGTCCCGTCCAGTTGCTTTCCACTCGGGAATCAGACCCCAGCCGGCTAGGGACGGGTCGTATTTGTAGGGCAGGAGGTCGCTCGGCATCTCCCCATCGTCTTTATTCCACCCGCGCAGGGAAATGCCGTAGAAGTCGTTGCCGCCCGTGGGGAGGATGCGGTGGGGTTCGCGCGACGCGATTAATTGCACGGCTTGTTTTGTGGGAACCCGTGCAAGGGAGGAAGTTTGGAGCTCTAGCCACGCCGAGTTGAGCCAAAGTCCGGCCAGGCGTCCGGGGTGATGGGCCGCCCACAGCGTTGCGGTGAGGCCGCCCGTGGAGTGCCCCAGCAACACCACGGGAAGGTCTTCGCCCATGATGAGGAGGGCTTCGGCGATGTCTTCGTCGTAGTCGGCCAGGTTCTGGGTCCAGCCAAAAGTTTGGTTTCGTCGCCAGGAGCGCCCGTATTTTCGCAGGTCGAGACCAAAGAACTGTCCGCCTGCAAGAGCGATTTGGCGGGCGAGTTCGCGCTGATGAAAGTAGTCGTTCCACCCGTGAATGTAAAGTGCTCTAAATGTTGGCTCTTCGGGAGTGCCTGCGAGGGCGTGGGGGTCTTGGCTGGCGTCGTGTCGGACGAGGGTGGCGAGCACTTCGCCCTCATCATCGGGCAGTAGTTGTAGGGTTTGTGCCTCAAATCCGGGGCCGAGCACATCGGGGCTCCACTGGCCTGCGCGGGGGATAGGAAAGTTGCCAAAACCGGCTTTTGGATTAATGTCGCCCATACATCGAGCTTAAACGCTGAGGGATATAAATATGCCCGCGCCCGGTGGAAAAAATAGAAATGGTTGAACCGTAACCTGTTTTCGAAGCGAAAAATGTTTAGGTTCAAGGCGACACGCCGAGGTGCTTTGTAATGGTAGCGACGATTTGTGGAAATGGGTGTGGCGTTACGGTAACTTTAGGAGGAGAAATTAGCGGCCCGTATCAGTGGATGAGTTTCGTAACTGGAGATCGTGTTCAGTGAGTAAGTACTTTGGTAAAGGCGCGGTGGTTGCGCTTACGGTATCTGCAAGTCTCGTATTGGCAATGCCGGGCTTGGCAGTTGCTGACGATGACTACAGTGGCCTTTCAGTTGCGCAGCTTGAGGTTGAACTTGCAAAAGTGTCTGCAGAGTCAGCCGAAGCTAACGTGAGGGTACAGCAGGTAGCTGAAGAACTAGCTGTGGCCCAGTCACAGCTAGCGCAGGCACAGGCTGATGCAAAGGCCGCGAAAGAAGCGGTGGCATCTTCGTGGGACAAATACCAGGGAGAGCGAGAAACGCTCGCGGCTTTGACTCAGACCACTTACCGCTCAGGTTCGGGTAATGCGCAACGCTTGGCTCCGTTCTTGGCGCGGGACGGGCTAGCCGACATGGAACGGCGCGGCAAGATCGTTGACACGGTGTCGCAAATTACCGATGCGAAGCTCCAGCGCGTTGCTGCCATGCATCAGGTTGCCAAAGCAATGGAAGACCAGGCGGAAGCTACTGAGATGCGGGTGCAGGAGGCCCAGGCTGAGGTTGAGAAGCGTTCGCAGGAAATCCAGGCTTACGCCGAAGGCAGGCAGGCCGCGCTAGCGCAGGTGCAGCAGCGTCGCGACACTTTGGTTGCACAACTGGCACAACGTCGCGGCACTACGGTTGCGGAAGAACAGGCGCGGCAGAGCGAGATCGAGCGTTCTCAAAATGCGCGCCAGGAGGCCGCTAGCCGGGCCCGCGTTGAGCGTAGCCAGGGCCTGGTAAACCAGGCTGAGTCGGCTCGTCAGGCAGAGAATGCCAATCAAAACTCGGCGCGGGATCAGGCCAGTGCGAACAATGCTCGGGCGCTAGAAGAAGCGGCTGCTCAGCGGGCGCGTGAAGAGGCCGAGGCCAGGCGCAGATCTGAGGAGCAGAGGCGCGCCGATGAAGCGCGAGCTGTCGAGGAGGCAAGGCGCCAAGCGGAAGCTGCTGAAGAGGCAAGGCGCCAGGCGGAAGCTGCCGAGCAGGCGCGCCGTCAGGCAGAGGCGGCTCAAGCTCGATCCGGTGGGTCTGGGGTTGTTGCGTTCGCGAAGGCTCGTATCGGGGTGCCGTACCTGTGGGGTGGCACGGGTGCTGGCGGCTACGACTGTTCGGGACTTGCAATGACGGCTTGGGCCAGCCAGGGGGTTTCGTTGCCACGTACTTCCCAACAGCAGTATTGGGCTACCCAGCGCGTGTCCATCAACAATCTTCAGCCTGGTGACCTCGTGTTTTATGGGCCGGGTGGCTCGGCCTACGGTATCTACCACGTAGCGATTTACGCCGGTGGAGGCATGATGGTGGAAGCAACGGTTCCCGGTGACTACGTTCGCTTGAACCCCTTGCGCTACGGCGATCTTGTGCCGTTTGGAGGCCGTCCGTAAAAAGAGTTGCTCAATCTACTAGGTAATGTTACGAAACTAGGATAAGCTTTACTTTGTAAGCAATTAGAGACTGCAAGAAGGCGGTTCGCCCCCACGGGGCGAACCGCCTTCTTTTGCTCGCTGCTACTCTGCGCGTGGCCGGGTTCAGAAGCCGGCGTCCTTGGCGCGCTGGTAGGAGCGGCGAATCTCCGCTTCTGCTTCTTCGCGGCCAACCCAGTGTGCGCCTTCAACGGACTTGCCGGGCTCAAGGTCTTTGTAAACCTCAAAGAAGTGTTGGATTTCAAGGCGATGGAACTCAGAGATGTCGTCGATCTCTGTGCGCCAAGAGGCGCGCTGGTCTCCGGATGGGATGCAGATAACCTTGTCGTCACCACCGGCCTCGTCGCGCATGCGGAACATGCCGAGTGCGCGGCAACGAATCACGCAACCGGGGAAAGTGGGTTCTTCAAGAATGACTAGTGCGTCGAGCGGGTCGCCGTCCTCGCCGAGCGTGTCGTCAATGAAACCGTAGTCATCGGGGTATCGCGTTGAGGTGAACAGCATGCGGTCAAGGCGGATGCGCCCTGTTTCGTGGTCGACTTCGTATTTATTACGGTTGCCTTTTGGAATCTCAATAGTGACGTCGAATTCCACTGTTTCTTCCCTTCGCTAAGTGTGATCTCCAGACTACCTGACAGAAGGCAATCAAAAACGCTTTACACTTAGGATGTCAAGTGACTGGAGGGCACGTGTTAAAAAGAACTGTTACCGTAATTCTAAGCGTTTTCATAGCTATTGCGTGCATAGCCGGATATGTTTATGCCGATCTTAACGATGTTGTGCCCGGTTTCTTGACTAAGACAAAGCCGATTATTGGTAAAGAGCCTCCTTTGGGGGAATCTGTGCAGCTCGGTGATGCTATTAGTGCACAGATGGCCGCGGATGCGCCACCTGTTGATCCTCGTGAACTTGTACCCGCATGGGAGGCGTTGGAGCGGGCTGGTAAGGAACAAAAATTCACACCGGGCGTGTATGTTGCGGACCTTTTAACCGGCGAGGTTTTGCTCGATGAAAATGGGCAGACACCGATGCCCCCGGCCTCGACCATTAAAATTTTGACGGCGATTAACGCGGCGCAAAGTTTGGATCCGGCCGCCACTCTTGCCACCCGTGTTTTCATTGACAAGGCCGGAGCGCTTCACCTAGTGGGTGAGGGCGATCTACTTCTAGTTGCGGGCGTTGGTGGTCCGAAGGCGAATGGTAGGGCCGGTGTGGCTGATTTGGCTACCGCCACAGCTAAGGCGTTGGAGGGCAACGAGCGTTTCTCGGGAAAACTGGTGTTTCACGAGCACATTTTTGAGGGGCCAACACGCGAGCAGGCTTTGACGGATGGCTTGGAGGATTGGGTGGGGCATGTTGCTCCTTTCGCGATTGATCGCGGACAGATGCCGGGGGGCGAGTACCAGCCCTATTACGATGATCCGGCAACGCAGGTGGCGCAAACGCTTCAGGAGGCGTTGGATAGTGCAGGCGTGCAGGTGGAGCTGGAGGCGTCGAGCGAGCCGTATGACGGGCAGGGTGAGCTACTTGCACAGGTGCACTCCGTTCCAATCTCGCAGATGACACGCATGATGCTGATGGATTCGGATAATACGCTTGCCGAACAGTTGTGCCGGTTGAGCAGTGTGGCGCAGGGCGCGGGATCAACACTGGAGGATGCCGCGCGAAATCTTGTGGAGCAGGTGAAAAATACCGGCGTGTACTCCGACGGGCTGAGCGCGGTGGATTGTTCCGGGTTGAACGTGGCGAACAAGGTGAGTCCGCGAACGCTCGTGGAGTCCCTGCTGTACCTGCAGGATGCGGGTGTGCCAGCCGCTTTTAACATTGTGCGTGATTTGCCGGTGGGGCATTTTTCGGGCACGTTGAATAAGCATTTTGAGGGTGACCTCGCGGGCACGCGTGTGTATGCCAAGACGGGGACGCTCGATGAGGTTTCGTCGCTGGCTGGTTATGTGGTGACGGAGCGGGGCCGCGTGTTGGCGTTTCACGTGCAGTCCAGTGGAATGGAAGAAGGAGCGGTGTTCACGCGTCCAGCGATTGACGACTTTGCTCTTGCACTCGCGAAGTTGTAGCTGATGGTTTCGCAACTGATTAGTTCCACTCCGCCGCAGCATACGAGGGCGGTGACGCTGGCGCTTCGTAGCGTGGTGAAGGACAACGGTTTAGAGGCGGGCGAGTGGGTGGTGGCCTGTTCGGGGGGCCCGGATTCTTTGGCCCTGACGTTTGCGGTGGCCGATTTAGGAGGCCGACTGGGAGCTGCCGTGCGGGCGGTGATTGTGGATCACGGGTTGCGTGCGGAGTCTACGGCGGAGGCGGAGCAAACCCGCCAGGTGTTGGCACGCTGGAGGATCGCGGCCCGTGTGGTGACCGTAAACGTTCGTAGCGAGGGGGGCGTGGAAGCTGCGGCGCGCGAGGCGCGCTACTTGGCGTTACGGGAAAACTCGGGCGCGGGCGCGGTGGTGTTTTTGGGTCACACGATGGACGATCAGGCGGAGTCCGTGCTGCTCGGGTTGGGCAGGGGTTCGGGCGCGCGGTCGCTGTCGGGAATGCGGGAGGTAGTGCGCGAGGACGCGCCGTCCTCGCGCACGTGGGTTCGCCCGCTGCTCGGAGTGCGGCGGTGGGACACGGAGGGGATGTGCGCTGAGCTCGGTTTGGAGCCGGTGCAGGATCCGTCAAACCGTCTGCAGGGTGGTTGGGCGCGCGCGGATGGGGGGCCTCTGCCTCGGGTAGCGGTACGTCATCGCGTGATCCCCGCGCTGGGGGAAGCACTCGGACGCGATGTCGTGCCGCTACTGGCGCGGTCTGCGCAGCTTCTGGATGCGGATGCGAGCGCGCTGGAAGAGTGGGCCAGCCGATGCTGGCTCCCGGGTGAAGATCTGGTGGTTGAAGATCTGGCGGGCTTACCACTGGCGGTGCGCTCGCGGGTGTTGAAGGATGCGGCGGAACGCGCGGGTGCGGTGCCGCTCACGCAAGCGCACATTAGTGCTCTCGACAAGTTGGTTGTAGGTTTCGAGGGGGGCGATCCGATTGACTTGCCCGGCGGTGTCAAGGCTTGGCGCGAACGTGAATCGGGACGTAACCAACCGGGTTCCGAGGGCGTTCAGGAGTCACGTCCGGGCAGTGCCCCCAGTCGTGAACCGCAAGCACACGGGGGCGCGGATTGCAAGCGAGAAGGCCGTGTTCGCCGGCTGATAAAAATAATGAAAACCAGCTGATTTGTGCAAGACTGGAAGTACCAATCACTAACTTTTCACGGGAGATGAAAATGCAGGCATCCGACATGGGTTCTGACCTCGAAAAGATTTTGTTCACGAAGGAGCAGATCGATGCGCGTCTGGTAGAAATGGCGGCGGAGATTGATCGCGATTACGAGGGTAAGGAAATTCTTCTGGTAGGTGTTTTGCGTGGCGCGATTATGGTGATGGCTGATCTTTCGCGCGCTATTTCTACGCCGCTGGAAATGGATTGGATGGCTGTGTCTTCATACGGTTCGGGCACGAAGTCTTCGGGTGTTGTGCGGATTTTAAAGGATCTTGATTCGGATCTGACGGATAAGCACGTGTTGATTGTTGAAGACATTATTGATTCGGGCCTCACGCTTGCCTGGTTGAAGTCGAACCTGTCCTCGCGCGGCCCGGCGTCGGTGGAGATCGCCACGATGCTGCGTAAACCGGAGGCGGCTAAGGTCGAAGTTGATGTGAAGTACGTGGGCTTCGATATTCCAAATGAGTTTGTGATTGGTTACGGCCTGGATTATGCGGAGAAGTACCGCAACCTGCCGTTCATTGGGACTCTTGCTCCCCACGTTTACAATTAAGAGAATTTCGCGAAGCTATTTGAAAGGGTCCTTACGTGAAGCGACCGGTGCACAAGAAGGATTCGAAGTCGAAGAAGAAAGATTCGCCGAATTGGGCTGCCATTGCGGTGCCTCTGCTGATCTTCTTCCTGGTTGGTTGGATGGTGTGGAGACTGTTCCAGCCAGCGCAGATTGAGACGTATGAGGGCGTGGAGTTGCTACGCTCTGACAAGGTTGAGCGCGTGGTGGTGAATGACCCGGCGCAGCGCGTGGAGCTCAAGCTGACTGAGGATTTCGTGCATAAGCCGACTTCAAAGGATGACAGGGAAGTGAACCACGGTAAGCAGGTCACTTTCGTGTATTCAAAAGATCAGGGCCCGAGCGTGCTCCGCCTGGTGGAGAAAGTAGATGCGAAGGCCGGCTATAACGTTTTGAACCCGCAGCCAAGCCTATTTGGTTCGCTTTTGCAGCTGATGATTCCGATCCTGCTGTTGTTGGCGGGTTTCTATTGGCTGACTACGCGTGCGGCGGGTGGCCGGATGATGGGCGGTTTTGCCCAGTCACGGGCAAAGGAGTTTAACCGCGAGAATCCGGAGGTCACGTTCGCAGATGTTGCGGGCGAGGACGAAGCGGTGGAGGAGCTGCAGGAGATCCGCGAGTTCCTGGCTCATCCCGAGAAGTTCACGGCGGTGGGGGCAAAGGTGCCGCGCGGCGTGTTGCTGTATGGCCCTCCGGGTACCGGTAAGACGTTGCTGGCAAAGGCGGTTGCGGGCGAAGCTAATGTGCCGTTCTTCTCAATGTCTGGCTCTGAGTTCATGGAACTCTACGTGGGCGTGGGCGCGTCGCGCGTTCGTGACCTGTTTGATAAGGCGAAGAAGGCCGCTCCGGCAATCATTTTTGTCGATGAGATCGACGCGGTGGGCCGCCACCGTGGCTCCGGCATTGGTGGTGGCAACGATGAGCGGGAGCAGACGCTAAACCAGATGCTGGTGGAGATGGACGGTTTTGATGACCGCACCAACGTCCTCATGATTGCGGCTACGAACCGCCCAGATATTCTTGATCCAGCGCTGCTTCGTCCGGGCCGTTTTGACCGTCAGATCGCGGTTGAGGCTCCCGATATGCGAGGCCGCTTTGAAATTCTAAAGGTTCACGCCAAGGGTAAGCCTTTGACTGCGGATGTGGACTTGAATCAGATTGCGAAGCGCACGCCGGGGTTCACGGGCGCTGACCTGGCGAATGTGCTTAACGAGGCAGCGTTGCTGACGGCTCGTTCAAATGCGGATCTAATTGATAACCGAGCTTTGGATGAGGCCATTGATCGCGTGATCGCGGGCCCGCAAAAGCGCACGCTCGTGATGAACGAACACGATAAGGCTGTCACGGCCTACCACGAGGGCGGTCACGCCCTGTGTGCTGCGGCGCTTCGTTACACGGCTCCTGTGACGAAAGTGACGATTTTGCCGCGCGGGCGCGCCTTGGGTTACACGATGGTGATGCCCACGGAAGATCGCTACTCGAAGACGCGCAACCAGTTGTTGGATGACCTCGTGTATGCGTTGGGCGGCCGCGTTGCAGAAGAGCTGGTGTTCCGAGACCCGTCTACGGGCGCGTCAAACGATATTGAGAAGGCCACGGCTACGGCTCGCGCAATGGTTACGGACTACGGCATGTCTGAACGTTTGGGCCTGGTGAAGCTTGGCACTGCTGACACGGAGCCGTTTGCTACGCAGGGCGGAGGCCAAAGCCACGAGACTTCGGATGCGATCACTGCGGTGATTGATCAGGAGGTGCGGGCGCTCCTTGATCATGCGGCCCGCGAGGCGTGGCAGATTCTGTCGCGCAACCGTTCCGTGCTGGACAATCTGGCTCAGCGTCTGCTGGATGAAGAGACGCTGACTGAGAACGAGCTTGAAGATATTTTCAAGGACGTCATTAAGCAGGCCGAGCGCCCGGTGTGGAACTACCAGGCGGATGCTGCGGTTGAGGGGACGAAGTGGGGAGATCCGGTGGGGGTTTCGGATTCATCCGCGAAGCCGCAAACCCCGCAACAGCCAAGCCCGCAGGAAAGACTGGGCGAATAGTCATGGCTTATGACGCGGCTGGTGTTGAGCGAGCTGTGCGTGACCTGCTGGTAGCTATCGGGGAGGATCCTTCCCGCGAGGGCCTGGTTGATACTCCGGCGCGCATGTCCCGGGCTTGGGCAGAGATCGTGGGCGGTTTGGAAGAGGATCCGTCCGTCCACCTGCAGACGCATTTTCGGGTGGAACACGAAGAGATGGTGCTGGTTCGCGACATCGATTTTTATTCGGTTTGTGAACACCACCTGCTTCCGTTCTACGGCAAGGCACATGTGGCTTACATCCCGGCTAACAGCACGGTGACGGGGCTGTCTAAGCTGGCTCGCCTCGTGGAGGGCTACGCACGTCGCCCGCAGGTGCAAGAGCGCCTCACATCGCAGATCGCGGACGCTCTCGTGACTAAGCTGAAGCCGCAGGGCGCTTGCGTGATTATTGAGGCCGAACACATGTGCATGACTATGCGCGGCGTGCGCAAACCGGGTTCGTGGACTGTCACGTCGGCATTGCGCGGCGTGATGAATTCGCCGGCAACTCGCCAGGAAATCATGACCTTGGTGATGGAGGGGCGCAAGTAATGAGTTTCTTGGCTCCGCAATTCAACGGCGTTTCGCTACCTGAGGGCCGCACTCTGCTGATGGGCATTGTGAATGTAACGCCGGATTCGTTCTCGGATGGCGGAAAGTGGTTTGCTACGGATCGGGCGGTATCGCGCGGTCTGGAACTGGTGAGCCAGGGTGTGGACATTATTGATGTGGGCGGTGAATCTACCCGGCCAAACTCGAAGCGCATTAGTGCCAGTGAGGAAATCTCACGCATCGTGGATGTGGTGCGCGCGCTGGTAGGCGAGGGCGTGGTGGTGTCTGTAGATACGGTCCACGCGGCAACTGCGCAGGCAATGTGTGAGGCCGGCGCGCACATCATTAACGACGTGTCCGGTGCCTGCTGGGATCCACAGATGGCGCGGGTTATGGCGGAAACGGACGCGGTGTGCATTATTCAGCATTGGCGTGGCCTTCCCGGAGCGCCGGATGAGGACATCCTCGAAACTGGTAGCGTTGATACGGTGCTTGGCGAGCTTGACCGCCAGGTTGAGGCCGTGTTGGCCGCCGGAGTGAAGCCGGAGCGGATCGTGCTGGATCCCGGCCTGGGGTTTGCGAAAACTATGGAGGCTAACTGGCAGCTGCTGGGTGGCCTTGACGAAATGATTACCAGATCCCCATTTCCGTTTCTGATTGGACACTCGCGGAAACGTTTCATTAAGGGCTGTGCGGACGAGTTGGCGGATGTGGATGAGCTGACGGTTGCCCTCACCGCGCTGATCGCCAAGTGGCGCCCGTGGGCTGTGCGGGTTCACGAAGCGAGGGGAAATTTGGCCGCCCTGCGCGCGGCCGAGCAGTGGAATCGCGCATCTGTGAAATAATTTGGAACGATTGGTAGAAGGGAGGCTCATGATGGATCGCGGTAAGAGTGACCTTGACGTAGTCAAAATCTTGGGCCTCACCACCATTGGGCGGCATGGCGTTTATGCGTTTGAACGCCGCGAGGGCCAGAAGTTCACTGTTGACGTGATCATGTACCTGGACACGCGGCGCGCAGCGCGGGGCGATGATTTGACCCAAACGGTTGACTATTCCGAGATTGCCTCCGAAGTGAGTGCAGTCCTTGCCGGGCCGCCTGTTTCGCTAATTGAGACGCTCGCGCAGAGGATCGCTCAAGTCGTGTTGATGTATGAGGTGGTCCAAATTGTTGAAGTCGTGGTGCACAAGCCTGACGCTCCGATAGGTCTTGAGTTTTCTGATGTTTCCGTGACCATCAGCCGCACGCGCAAAACTTCTTCTGAGCCCGGATTAGCAATGTCTGCGGTCGGATCGCTTGCTATGAGCGGAAAAGCTGAGCCAACGGTTACGCGCAGCGCAGCTGACGCGCACTCTGCGGGCCAGGTGGGTCGAGAACACCAGGTCAGCGCGTTGCCTAAACGTCGAGGTAGCGTGTACGACCAGTTGAAGGCAGATAAGTCAAAGAATGAGGTAAAGGTTCCCCGGCCTGCTCGGAGCGCGAAGCACGAGGCAAAGCCTAGCCCCACCAATACGCGCACGCCGAAGGTTGAAACTACAGTAGCGGCTGAACCGCGGCTGACGGACTCGGATTCTCCCTTGCACGCGCAGATGATGAACACAGCGAAACGCCGCGCGGAGCGCGAACAGTGGCTTGCCACTCACCGTAAGCAGCTGGAACAAGACCTGGAAAATCCAGCTTGCACTCCCATTGCTCGGTCCATGCAAGACTGGCAGGTAGGAGATCCGCGTCCGGTATCGAAATCGGTTAAACCATCGCTGCCTTCCCTGTCGTCACCGCTACACGCTACGCTCATGGACTCGTATGTAGATCACGAGGGGCTGACGAAAACTCCGGCGGAGCCTGTTACCGCCATAATTGCTCTGGGCGCCAACATGGGAACGCCGTGGAAGACACTCGCAGAGGCCGTCCTCATGCTCGATGCCATGCCGGATATTTCTGTGACTGGCTTGTCGGCGCTGTTCCGGTCCGCGCCTATGCTCGCGCCCGGTCAGGCGGCGCAGACCGACTACTACAACGCCGTCGCGCAGGTACGCACCGCGCTGGCTCCGCTAGATCTGCTCAATGCTACGCAGATGATTGAAAACGCGTTTGGGCGCGTGCGCACTGAGCATTGGGGGCCGCGTACCCTGGACCTCGACATCATCACGTACGGATCGCTACGTAGTGATGATCCAAAGCTTATACTTCCGCATCCGCGTGCCCACGAGCGTGCATTTGTGCTGGTGCCTTGGCTTCAGATCGACCCGAATGCGCGTGTTGGCCGCTATGGCCGCGCGGACGTTTTGGTGCCGGAAATCGCGGATCAGGACATTGAACAGGTTGCAACGCAGTGGGTTGAAGACGCTGCCCGTGATGATGCGATCTTCCGCGCAACCGTACTGGGCGTTAGCGTTGGGCGCGAGGAGAGTAGCGGCAGGACGAGTGTGTTGCCGCAAATGCGTTTTCGGAAGAAGGCGGATGTAACCCGCAAACCCACTGGGGGCAGAAGGAACGAGGTGAACCAAGAGGATGCCACGCCAACTGATGGCCAGAGGTATGGGCATGACGCTTGGGTGTCCTCTCTAGAGGAGGAGGAATCCGCACCAAAGGCGAAACCTCGCTGGATGCCGCTACCTCCGCGTGCCCCCTCCCAAGGGTCAGCGACGAGGCCTTCACTAAAGCAAAGAGAAGCACAGGCCGCTCCATCTGCGTCAACTCCTGTTGCGGGGCAGCATCAAATCTCTGATGATAGGACGCAACAGATGAGGTCTGTTAATGACCGCGATATCGGCTTGCCTCACTGGGATCGGATACCTGAGCAGAGGATTATTGACGAGCCCGACGAGCTACACCGCGCTGATGAGCGCCAGGAGGATGACGCTTCTACGCGCAGGCCACGCCTTGAGTCGGGGTTGGCAGAGGATTTCGCATCTGGCCTCATCCCGTTGTCTGAGGAGCCTGTCCGCCCGTCGCGTCGCACGATCGTACGCCCAACAGTTACGGGCGCCATCCCGATTGTGAAGCGAGGCGAAGAGAATGAGACGTCGTGAAGCCGCTGAGCGTATCTAGCCTCGTCATACTGTTTGCCGCTACCACGGCCGTGGGGGCGCTGGTACTGGTGCTACTCCCAACGTTCATGTTCACCCCGTACTCGGGTCTTCTTTTCTTGGCGATTGCCGCAGTGCTGTTCTTTTTTGGCCGGCGGGTACACGCGTTACGAAAGGGTGAGGCCAGGCGGATAAGCGCTACGGGAGCAATGAACGTGGCGATGTTCGCATACTCTGCGGCGTGGGTGTCTGCGGCTACTATCGGATTTTTCTTTGGCGCGACGCTGGCAATGCTCCGCAACGCGCACGCCGAGTATGTGCAAACGTCGATGCTGGGAGCTATCGTGTCGGCGCTCGGAGCCGCAGTGCTACTGGTGGTGGCAGTCGTGGTTGAGCGTTGGTGCCATTTGGATGATGATGAAGACGCCGGTTCTTCGGGTGTAGGGCAGGGCGTGAGCTAGTGGCTCCAAAAAATGGTAACGGCAAGGGCGCGGGGGATTGGGAAGTGTGGCCCCAAAGCGGTGGGGGCAGATCGTCCAGCTCTGCGCGCCCATCGGCTTCGCGCAGGTCTGAGGCCGGTAGTTCAACGAGGAGGCAGGCTCCTTCAGGCCGGGGCGGCGGAGCGGCTGAACCGAGCCGCGTGGTAGCGAGGCGGAATACCTCGCAGGCGAAGAAGCCGCAGGCGGCGCGCACCGTGAAGAGGAAGTCTGGTTCCGCCGCGCGGCCCAGCGCGGGGTTTACGCGGGGGCATTTGATTCTTGTGGGGCTCCTGATTTTGGCCGCGCTGGGGTTAGGTATCTATTTCTTGAGTGCTTCGGCAACGAAGAGTTTGGAACAGCGCCAGCAGAGTTTGCAGGCAGTGCAAGAACAGGACGCGGTGAAGCCTATCGCGGAGTGTCGAGCTGCGGATCTGGATTTTCAGATCACGAGTTATGACCGATCTATTCCGGTTGGGGGCCCGTGGAACGCCGCAGTTACGGTGACGAATCGGGGTGCGGACGCGTGTCTTGCTGACGGGTCGGCAAAGTCATTGGGCGTGCGCGTCACGTCGGGCTCGTATGAGCTGGTGGACTCGTTGAAGTGCGCACCCGCAGATGCGTCACTGCCGCTTTTGATTGGGCCGGGGCGCAGTTGGAACACGACTTTGTCTTGGGACGGCCGCGACTACGAGGGTTGTGAAGCAGGTGACGCGGGCGCCGCAGGCACGTACGTGCTACACGTGAACTATTTGGGTGAGGCGAAGGCTGACCTGCTGGTTCAGGTTGTGCAGCCGCGGGAGTAGCTGGAGCTACCAGCCGACGGCTTCGGGGGACGCAGCTGCGTGTTGCCTGTTGAGCGAGTTGTAGATGAGGCTGGCGCGGTAGGGGCCAACGCCTTCAATGGTTTGGAGCTCCTCGACGGTGGCTTCACGCAGTTTGGTGAGCGTGTCCCACTTTTTGACGAGCTGTTCGATGATGTTCCAGGGTAGGCGCGGAACCATGGTGAGGGAGCGGTAGCCGCGCGGGCAGATAATGCGGTCGAAGTCGGATGCGTCTACTACGGGTTGGCCGATTGCTGCGGCAATGCGAGCCAGATCAACCATGCCTTCTCCGTCAAGGTTAGACAGTTCGGATTCTACTTCACTGATGCGCTCCGGCTGGCGAATGTAGTCACGGATCACCAGGGCGCGTTCGGATGCGGAACCGCGCAAAAGATCATCCAGCTGCAGTTCGATGAGGCGGCCCTCGGTGCCGAGCTCTTCGAGGTAGCCGGAAATCTCGGTGTGGATACGCCTGATCATTTCCATGCGTTGGAGGGTGGTGGCAACGTCGCGGACGGTAACGGTTTCACGCTGTTCGAGCACGGTGAGGGTAGCGAGGTCTTCTTCGAGGCGCTGCGAGTAGCGGTCGAGCGTGTCGAGGGCAAGGTTGGCTCGCGATAGTAGCGCTTCGGGTTCTTCCAGGCTACGGCGGAGGGAGCCAACGTAGACGGTGATGACTCGCATGGAGGCGGAAAGGGAGATGACGGGTATCCCGGTTTGGCGGGCCATGCGTTCAGCGGTGCGGTGGCGCATACCGGATTCCACGGTGGAAACAGCGGCGTGCGGGATTAGTTGCACGTTGGCACGGCGGATGCGCTTGTAGTCGGAAGAAATGATGACGGCGCCGTCCATTTTTGACAGTTCCCGCAGGCGCGGGCCAGAGAATGCGACGTCGAGTTCGAAACCGCCCGAGCACAGGGCTTCGACATCTTTGTTGTAGCCGAGCACGATGAGGGCGCCGGTGTGCCCACGCTGGATGCGTTCAAGGCCTTCGCGTAGGTCGGTGCCGGGGGCGAGGGCCTTAAGGGCTTTGCGCATGGTTTCGTGTTCTGCGGTTGTCATGGTCATTCTTTTCTTCTGCACACCGCGGTGTCTGGCTGAGCGAGGCCGACTTTGGCGGCCGTTGCCAGGTCGGTCACCGGGTAGATGGTGAGTCCATTAACTGCTTTGAGGTCTTCGCTTCCGGTGCTGGGAACGATGGCCTGTTTAAATCCTAGTCTCGCGGCTTCAGTTAGGCGGCGTTGCACGCCGGCTGTTGCCCGAATCTCTCCGGTTAATCCCACTTCTCCGATGGCTACGAGTTCGGTTTTGACGGGACGGTTCCACGCGGCGGACATAATGGCGAGGGCAGTGGCCATGTCGGCTGCAGGTTCGGAGGTTTTTGCCCCTCCAACGGTGGATACGTACACGTCGGTGGTGGAGGTGTCCACGCCCAGGCGGGCTTGGCACACGGCAAGCATCATCGCAACGCGCGAATGGTCGATTCCCGAGGTGGTTCGTCGCGGGCTTCCCGCATTGGTATGGGCTACGAGGGCTTGCACTTCTGTGGGCATGGGTCGGCGTCCTTCCAGGGTGACGGTGATGCACGTGCCGGGCGTGGTTGTGCCGGTGTGGGACAGGAACAGTCCGGAGGGGTCTGGCAGCCCCACGATTCCCGAATCTCGTAGGTCGAAACACCCCACTTCATCTGTTGGTCCGTAACGATTTTTGACGGCACGAAGCAGGCGCAAGCGCGCGTGCCGATCGCCTTCAAACTGACAGACAACGTCCACCAGGTGTTCAAGAATACGCGGGCCGGCAATGCCACCGTCTTTGGTGACATGACCAACCAAGATAACGGGGAGGTTGCGTTCTTTTGCGGCTCTGATGAGGCGGGCAGCAACCGCACGCACTTGGGACACGCCGCCGGCGGAGCCCTCCATGTCGAGGGTGTAAATAGTCTGCACGGAGTCCACGATCAGCAGGCTCGGGTTCGTTGCGTCCACGTGTCCCAAAATGGTCTCCAGGTTTGCCTCTGCGGCCAGCAGAAGGTTGTCGTGAAGCGCCCCGATGCGTTCTGCACGCAGGCGAATCTGAGAAGCAGATTCCTCTGCAGAAATGTAGAGCACCGGCCCGCTCCCCGCCGTGTCGGCCGCAGACCGGGCGGCAACGTCCAGCAAGAGAGTGGATTTGCCAACCCCGGGATCGCCAGCCAGTAGTACCACTGCACCGGGAACGATTCCACCGCCAAGAACCCTGTCAAACTCGGACACTCCCGTGGAACGGTAGCGCGCAATCTCGGCGGACACCTTTGAGATCGGAGCAGCGGGAGAAGAAGGGGTGAGGGCTTTCGCGCCCCCGGCCTGGGAGGGAGCCGCGAAAGTCTGTGCTTGTTCCAAGGTTCCCCACGCGCTACACTCACGGCACTGACCCACCCACTTGGTGGTGGTCCAGCCGCATTCGCTACACTCGAAGTGCTCGGTAGGTTTCTTCGCCACGTCCCCTTCTTTCTGTCGTTAATAAAAGGTTAGCAGTGGGCACGGACAAGAAAATTGGCGGCGTTGACTTTGTGGATTGAAACCACGCAAACATGGCTCGAAGCCGCGCAAAAAAGGCGCCGGTCATTTCATCTGTCCAAACCGGGCAGGGCGCGGGCCGTGCGCGTTAGAGTTGAGACATGTCAAGCACCGATAGCATTTCGCAAAACGATAATCTGCCCAAGCTCGATAAGAAGGCGTACGAGAAGGAGCTGAAGCGGCTCCAAGCTGAACTCGTGGAGATGCAGCAGTGGGTTATTGCCCAGGGGGAACGCATCATCATTCTGTTTGAGGGACGCGACGCTGCGGGCAAGGGGTCCGCAATTAAGCGCGTCACCCAATATTTGAATCCGCGCCACGCGCGCGTGGTTGCCCTGCCGAAGCCAACGGAGCGGGAGAGTACGCAGTGGTACTTCCAGCGCTACGTGCAGCATTTGCCGTCGGCTGGCGAGATCGTCATTTTTGACCGCTCTTGGTACAACCGGGCGGGCGTGGAGCGCGTGATGGGATTCTGTTCACCAGAGGAATACCACCGTTTCTTGCGCCAGGCCCCCGAGTTTGAACGCATGTTGGTAGATGACGGTATTCGCGTGATCAAATACTGGTTCTCGGTGTCCGCAGACGAGCAGGAAGCGCGGTTCCGCTCCCGCTCATCTGATCCGATGCGCCGCTGGAAGCTCTCCCCGATTGACGTGGAATCGATCACGAGGTGGGAGGAATACTCGCGCGCGAAGGACGCCATGTTTGCGGCAACGGATACGCCGTGGGCGCGTTGGCGCACGGTGGAGTCTGAAGATAAGAAACGTTCGCGTATCAACGTCATTAACGACATTTTGAATGAGATTCCGTGGCAGCGCATTGAGCCAGACCCGGTGGAGGTGCCACCAAGGCCAAACCCGGATGAGCAAAAAGAATATGAGCGCCTTGACCGCGGTAAGTACATTTACGTCGAGGACGCGGCGGTGAATCTCGAAAAGGATCGCGTGAAAGCGCGGAAAGCGAAGGAAAAAGAGAGCGCGCACTAAAGTGCCAGCTCCCGAGAGCGGGTGCTAGAGGCAAAAATAAGCGGCGGTTTTCTAAGCAAATGCAAGGAAAACCGCCACTTTTCATGTGCGAGGTGGTCGCTTCAAACGGGGAAGGAATTTTAAGGCCGGTTGGCGAAGTACTCCAAAAGTGAGCCATCCCCCGAGACGATGATGATGTCTTCGCGGTCAATGCGCGTATCCGAGGATGCGTATTCGAAGGCGCGCCCGGGGCGCAAAACTCCAAGCACGTTGACGCCGTACTTGGCGCGCACGTCAGATTCTGCAAGGGTAAAGCCCTGCACTTCTTTGGGTGGGCGCATCTTCATGATGGCAAAGCCCTGCTTGTCCATCTCGATGTAGTCAAGCATGCGCCCACCAACCAGGTGGGCGGTGCGCTGGCCCGCGTCAAACTCGGGGTAGACAACGTGGTGGGCGCCGATGCGCCGCAGAATGCGGCCGTGTTCACGCGAGGTTGCTTTCGCCCAGATCGAGGGGATTCCAAGGTCTACCAGGTTAGCGGTAATAAGCACGGACGCCTCCAGGGAGGTGCCCACCCCCACCACGGCGGAGGAGAACTCGCGTGCCCCGAGCTGTTCTAGTGCCTCCATGTTAGTTGCATCGGCCTCCACAAGGGGGATGCGGCCGGCGAAGATCTGTACTTTGCGCGGGTCTGATTCGACGGCCATGATTTCTCGCTTCAATCGTCCCAGCGTTGCCGCTACAGCCGATCCGAAGCGCCCCAGGCCAATCACGAGCGTGCCGGACGATTGTTTCCAATCGGATTCAGCCACGTTTCCTCCCTAAAACTTTGCGTTTGCAGTTTCGCAAGTTCATATCAGTTCCACTCAAGTGTAAAGCGTGAGGGGCCTTCTAGCCGATAATCGGGTTTTCTTGCGGTTGGCGAATCACGCGGCGGCGTTCACGCAAGGCGAGGGCTGCCGCGATGGTCATAGGCCCGGTTCGCCCCAGGTACATGAGCGCAGACAGGGTATGTTTGCCAGTGTCGGGCAGATCAGCGGTGATGCCGGTGGACAGGCCACAAGTGCCGAACGCGCTGATAGCTTCAAACAGGACGCGGTCGAGTGAGTAGGGCGTGACGGCCAGCAGGATCATGGTTGCAATGCCCACTAGGAACGCGCCAATCATGGTGACCGCAACCGCGAGCCTCACGGTGGAAGAAGAAATGCGCCGTCCGAAAGCTTCAATGTCGCGGTCACCGCGCGCTTCCGCGAGGACGGCGAGGGCAAGGACGGCCAGGGTGGTTACTTTGATGCCGCCGCCCGTGGATGCGGAGCCGCCCCCGATGAACATGAGGGCGTCTTGGATCCACCAGGTGGTGGCGTGCATCTGGCTCTCGTCCAAGATGGAGATGCCCGAGGAACGCCCGTTGACGCCCGCAAGCACGGAGTGGGCGATCCGATCTTGCGCAGAGAGGGTGCCCATGCTGTTGACGTTGTTCCATTCGAGCGCTCCGATCACCAGCGAGCCGGCGATAGCCAGCGTGATGTAGGTGGTGATAGTGAGCTTGGAGTGCAGGGTGAGGCGGCGCGGCTGCTTCCAGTTTCGGGTCAGATCCATGATAACGGGGAAGCCGAGTGCGCCCACTGCGGTGCCCACGACGATTGGAGCGATGACCCACAGGTCTGAGGTGAACTGTTCCAGCCCCTCGGGAATGACTACGAATCCGGCGTTGTTGAAGATCGAAATCGCCATGAAGATCGCATACCACAGAGCTTCTTTGAACTGATATCCAAGGGTGAGGAAGCGGGGGAACAACACGGCGAACAGCAGGAAATCCATAGTTAGTGCGGTGAGAATAACCATTCGCAGTAGCGAACCTACTTGGCCGAGCGCCGCCGTTTTTGTTTCTGTTGCGGCCAGCATGCGTTGGGTGAGGCCGAGGTGACGAGACACGGCAAGGCCGAGTATTGACGCCAGGGTCATAACACCCATACCGCCGATTGAGATCGCGGTTGCGAGCACGATCTGTCCAAAAAGGGACCAGTAGTTAGCTGTATCTACACTGGCAAGGCCGGTGACGGCAACTGCGGAGGTCGCGTTGAACAGGGCGTCAGCAAATGGGGCGCGCCGGCCTGATTGAGTGGCGATTGGCAGGCTGAGCAGTGCGGTAGTTACCGCGATGATGGAGGCAAAAACAATCATCGCGAGGCGCGCCGGATAGGTTTTTGCCCAGTGGTCGATCTTCCCGCGCAAACGCTCGCGGAGCGTGGGCTCGTGTGACTGATAGATCGCAGTCGGCTGAATGTTTGGATAGCCCGGGGCAGGGGTGTCCCGAGGGAAGGCTTCGCCCCCCGGCGCAAAGGGATCCAACACTGCCTCCTTCAAACGCTTATGCGCTAACTTTACTAATTTATAGGAGGAAAGTTCACTCGCCGTTGAAAACTATTCGTTCCGCGTAGCAATTGCGCTCGCGGTTTTGGTGACGGAACCGTTAGCTGGGTCATAGCAGGCCGGTATTGTTTGACAAATTGGGCGGATTTTCTATAGATTCTCTATGTTTGGTTAAAGGTAAAGCCACAGTTTTAGGAGGGCCGCATGGGCTCCGTGATTAAGAAGCGTCGCAAGCGTATGTCCAAGAAGAAGCACCGCAAGTTGCTTCGTAAGACGCGCCACCAGCGCCGTAACAAGAAGTAATTCTTTGTTTGAAAAAGCCCCGACTTGCGGGGCCTTTTCTATATGTCACGATTCGGAGGCCGGCTTTGCAAACCGTTATTCATTTGATGCGCCACGGCGAGGTGGAAAATCCCGAGGCGATCTTGTACGGGAGGATGCCCGGCTTTGGTTTGACTGAACTTGGCCGGCAGATGGCGAGCGAGGTTGCCAGCGTTCTTGTAGACAGTGGCCACGAGATTGCCGGCGTGGTGGCGTCCCCGCTTTTGCGCGCACAGCAGACGGCTTTGCCAACGGCCCGCGCATTTGATCTACCAATTTTGAGCGACCAGCGCCTGGTGGAGGCGTGGAATACGTTCGAGGGCGAGGCTGTGAATCGCAACCGCCTGATGCTGGTTCATCCAAAGTATTGGAAGCGTTACGTCAATCCGTTCAAACCGTCTTGGTCGGAGCCGTATTCGGATTTGGTTTCTCGCATGAGCGCGGCCGTCTCTGACGCGCTCGGTCAGTTCGAGGGCGGCGAGGTGCTGATGGTTTCTCACCAGTTGCCCATTTGGACTCTGCGTTCGTTCGTGGAGGGGCGTCCTCTTTGGCACGATCCGCGTAAACGCGAGTGCTCGTTAGCTTCGCTAACGAGCCTGCAGTTTGAAAATGCGACCTTGAAATCAGTGACATATTGGGAGCCAGCTGGCAAGCTTTTGGAACGGGCTGCGGATATGGTTCCGGGTAGTTCTGACGCTGGGATTGCAATTGGAAAGAGGCAAAATTGAGCGAGGGTGATGCGAAGCTGGTCTCGAGAATGAGCCGGAACTCGGGTGATCAAAGCCAGCGTCGGCGCACTATAGCTAAGCGCGTCATTGAGATGGGCGAGGTCTCGGTTGAAGACCTGGCTACGTACACCGGCGTGTCGCTTATGACGGTGTACCGCGATGTGGCGGCCCTGGAGGCGGCGGGGATTTTGCACAAGCATCGTGGGAAGGTGGTGGCAGCAGCTTCGGGCTTGCATGAGGCCACGGCCTCGTATCGTTTGAAGCAAGAAGCCACTTCGAAGCGCCAGATAGCGAAGGCGGTTGCATCGCTTATTCCCCCGGGCAGTTCGGTGATGCTCGATGACTCAACGTCGGGAGTGTGGGTGCTGCGCGAACTCGCAGATTGCGCGCCAATTTCGGTCATCACCAACTCTTTGCTAGTTGCCCGCGAGTTGGAGGAGGACTCTCGCCACTCTCTGCTGGTGTTGGGAGGGGAATATCAGTCTTGGGCTGCCGCCACCATGGGGCCGGTTACCATCAGTAACCTCGAAGCCGTGCACGCCGATATTTGCTTGATCTCCGCCTCGGGTATTAGGAATGGGACGGTTTATCACCCGTATGCGGACGTTGCCGCCGTGAAAGCAAAAATGATGGAATCATCTGAGCTAACGATTTTGCTTTTGGATCACACTAAGTTCAAGCGCCGCGCTATGTATTCCTTTGGCAAGCTCGCGGATGTTGACGTGATTGTCGTTGACTCGGAGACCAGTGAGGATGACCTGCAAATGCTTCAAGATTCTGGATCGAGGGTTATTGTCGCGACGCCGTGAAGTAACGAAATGTGAAACCCAAGTTTTAAATACTGCGATATGACCCCGTGATCGGGGCCATATTTGTATACTGAGTTCAAGGCATTGATGTTATTTCTAAAACAACGTCTGTTAAAAATGACATGTTTTGTGATATATTGATGCCGATGATGCACGCCACATGCTCCAAGGAGGGAGACGTTTATGGGTTTTCGTATAGTTGTCGCCGCCGATTCGGCGGGTCTTGATTACAAGGAAATTCTGAAGAAAGATCTCGAGGCTGACGAGCGGGTAGATGAAGTAATTGACGCCGGTATTCATGCTGGCGAAGATATTGACTACCCGCACGTTGCAGTCAAGGCCGCTCGCATGATTGCAGAGGGCAAGGCTGATCGCGGACTGTTCGTGTGTGGTACTGGTATGGGCGTGGCAATGGCTGCCAACAAGGTGCCGGGCATTCGTGCTTCGGTGGCCCATGACTCGTTCTCGGTTGAGCGTTTGATTCTGTCAAACAATGCTCAGGTTCTAACCTTCGGCCAGCGTGTCATCGGAATTGAGTTGGCAAGGCGTTTGGCAAAGGAATGGTTGGGCTACGAATTTGACACGAGCTCACCGTCTGCCCAGAAGGTTGAGGCACTCGAGTCTTACGACGGGTGCTAGCTTTTCAACCACTTCGCTACCTGGGAAAAAGTGAGTGACTGAATCACATTTTTGAGCAAGTGTGCACAACGATGAACTGTTGGGCAAAAGTGCAATCCCTTGGGTAGTGTTTACCTGTCAGCATTTTCGTGCGCGCAACGTTGCGTGTTTTCGAAATATTCCCATAACAGATGGTTAAACCATCCAATAACAAAAGGTGGACAAATGACTCCAGATGCAGCTTTGACATTCCTTGGAAACATGGATTTGTTCTGGCTTATCGCTGCAGCCGGTGGCGGCTTCTTTGGCGCCGCTATCGGTGGTAACTTTGCGTTCGGTTTCACGGGCGTCCTGATTCTCGTTGGCTTCGGTATCACGATGGCAACGGGCTCTGATGTGGGCTTCTCCTACTTGGCATTCGGCCCGGTATTTGGCCCGCACATCGCGTTTGCCGGTGCCGCTTCAGCAGCGGCGTACGCAGCTAAGAAGGGACATCTACAAGACACCGGCAAGGGCCGTGATATCAACACGGCTCTGGCTGGACTCGGTGAGCCCGATGTACTCCTGGTCGGCGCCCTGTTCGGTATGCTCGGCTACGTTATCAACAACCTTGTTGCGATGATCCCGTGGTTCGGTTCGCACACCGATACCGTTGCTTTCACCGTTGTGATCCAGGGCCTCATCGCCCGCGCCGCATTCTCCAGCACCGGCATGTTCGGCTGGGTAAGTAAGCTCGAAGGCGACAGGCGCTGGATTGCTTGGCAAGAGAAGCCGAGCCAGTGGATCACCATTGGCGCCCTTGGTGGCCTCTTCGGTGCAGGCGTTGCAACCATGGTCTACTACCACGCTGGTGCCATGCTTGATCCGGACACCGCGGCGATCCTAATGGCGAACGCGAAGACGCTACCGTTCGCAATCTCCGCTATTACGATCTTCCTGCTCGTGTTTGGTGTAACGATCCCGGTTTCCCACCACATCACCATCATCGGTGGTCTGGCTGGCGTAACCTTCTTCGAAGCCACCGGATCGGGCGTTCTCGCGCTCATCCTCGGCGCAGTGTTCGGCGTGATGTCGGCTGCGATTGCTGAGGTTGGCAACCACCTCTGCTACGCGCACGGCGACACCCACATTGACCCGCCGGCATTCGCAATCTGGCCGTCCACCACGATCGTGCTCGTTCTGGGCATGCTCGTAGCCTAAGACGGTCTCTAGCTAAACAGTTAAGGAGTGCCGGGCAGTAGCTCATACTCCCGGCACTCCTTTTCTATAACAAGCGTTTCGAAAACAACTGCAAAGCACAAGTTGGGAAAATGACTGACACTAAAATTTCCTTGAGCTTTCCGTCCAAACTCTACGATGCCTACATATTTGATATGGACGGCACCATTTACCTTGGTGACCACCTCCTTCCGGGTGTGAAACGAACCATTGAGGAGTTGCGCAGGCGCAACATTCCGGTTCGCTACCTTTCTAATAACCCGACGAAAGACCCGAGCCAGTACGTAGAAAAACTCAGCAAGCTTGGGCTTCCTACTGATATCTCTGATATTGCGAACACCGTTGTGACCATGACTCGGTGGCTTAAAGATCACCGTCCAGACGCGGTTGTGTTCCCCATTGCAGAGCAACCTTTGATTGATGCCTTTAATGATGCAGGTATCAAGATGAGTGACAATCCGGAGGAAATCGACATTGTCGTAGCCTCCTATGACCGCACTTTTGACTACCGCAAGCTCCAGATTGCTTTCGATGCGATCTGGTTCCACAAGCGAGCAATCCTCGTTGCAACAAACCCGGATCGCTACTGCCCGTTCCCAGGGGGACGCGGCGAACCAGACTGCGCGTCCATCATCGCCGCCATTGAGGCATGCACGGGCACAAAAGTACAGATGATCGCGGGCAAACCTAACCCGGTCATGCTAGAAGAGGCCATCGCGGGCCTCGATGTGGATCCCACTAACTGCATGATGGTGGGGGATCGCCTTCACACCGATATTCAGATGGCTGTACGCACGGGCATGTTCTCAGCGATGCCGCTTACGGGTGATTCCACGATCGAAGAGGTCGCAGAACTTGATGAGAAGGATCGCCCCACCTACGTAATCGATCGACTAGACCGCCTTATCCCCGCTGACATCTGGGAAGAAAACGGCTGGACGGAAGACGACGCCTAACAGGTAATCCCATGACCTGTAGAGGTTGAAACGCCGCGCGATTTCAACCCCTACAAGTCGTACCCCGCGACGGTAATTCTCGGACCGCCACGGGAAGCAAAAACTTAAATTTCGTAACTTATAGCAATGATGCTGAAAGGAACTCCAATGGTTAATCCGGGTTTTGAAGGTCCGTACCTGCTCGGTATCGACTTCGGTACGGAATCTTGCCGCGCCGCCATCTTCGACCTGAAGGGCGAGCCGATTGGCTTTGCCGCCACCCCTTACCGCACCTACCACCCGCACCCGGGTTGGGCGGAGCAATCTCCCGCTGACTGGTGGGAAGCACTTGGTGCGTCTGTTTCACAGGTTCTCAACAACACGGGTGTTCCGGCACGCAAGATCGCGGGCATTTCCTATGACGCCACCACCATGACAGTTGTGCCGATGGATGTTAACGGCAAAGAGCTTTCGCGCGCAATCATGTGGATGGACGTGCGCGCTACCAAGCAGGCTGCGCGTGCATCGACTATTGATCACTGGGCTCGCCTATACAACGGTGGTGGCACGCTGGGTGCAACCGCAGAGTGGTTCCCGTTCAAGGCCGCGTGGCTACGTGAGAACGATCGTGAGCTTTACGATTCTGCCTACCGTCTGCTGGATGCCCCGGACTGGCTGACCTACAAGCTGACGGGCGAGTGGACCATTAATATTAACTCGGCGGCAATGCGCGGCTATTACAACCGTGATTACGGCGGCTGGCCGGTAGAATTTTACGAGCACATCGGCTGTGGTGACGTATTCGACAAGCTTCCCGAGGCCGTGCTGGACCTCGGTACGCCGATCGGTACGCTAACCCCGGCGGCTGCAAGCCACATGTCGCTAGTTCCCGGCATTCCGGTGGCGCAGGGCTGTGCCGATGCGTGGGCAGGCCAGATTGGTATGGGCGTTGTTGCTCCGGGACGTATTGCGGTCACCACCGGTTCGTCGCAGGTCATCAACGGCCAGTCGGACAAGCCGATTCACGGCAAGGGCTTCTTCGGCTCCTACACGGACGGTGTGATTAAGGGCCAGTACACGGTTGAGGGCGGCCTCGTCTCATCCGGTTCGGTACTTAAGTGGTTCAAGGACGGCTTCGCCCGTGACGTTGTAATGGCAACGGAGCGCGTTGGACTTAACCCGTACCAGTACCTGGATAAGGCCTCTGCCCACATTCCGCCAGGCTCGGATGGCCTCATCGTTAACGAGTACTTCCAGGGCAACCGCACGCCGTACACCGACTCGAAGGCACGCGGCATCATTTGGGGCTTGTCGCTGCACCATACCCCGGAGCACCTATACCACGCCATCAAGGAAGCCGTCTGCTACGGCACGGCACACACTTTGAAGGCAATGAGCGACGCGGGCTTGAAGCCTACGGAGCTGGTGGCTGCAGGCGGCGCAACGAAGTCGCGCGACTGGATGCAGATGCACGCGGATGTTACCGGTCTGCCGGTAGTTCTTCCCGAGGTGGGGGATGCCGTTGTGCTCGGATCGTGCATCCTCGCAGCGGTTGGCTCTGGCCAGTACAAGTCGATCGACGACGCGGTTCGCAACATGGTCCACGAAAAGGACCGCATCGAACCCAACATGGAAACTCACGAAGAATACAAGTTCTACCTCCAGCAGTACATGGATGCGTACCCGCAGATGCAGGAGCTCACCCACAAGACTGTTGACCACGTGGCAACAAACAACTAGGGAAAGAAGTTAGTTATGACAAGCAAATTGATCGAAACTGCTCTAAAGACAGCCACTGAGACACGCGAAATCCTTTTTGACCACGATGCGGTAAGCCGCACGGGCGAGCTTTTCGCCCGAGTCTTCCCCGGCAAGAAGGTACTCGTCGTAGCGGATGGCAACACCTATGGTGCTTGCGGTGACGCGGTAGTTAAATCGCTTAAGGACGCCGGCGTTGAGTTCGCTGCCGATCCGTACATTTTCCCCGGCACGCCAACCCTTTACGGCGATTACGATAACGTGTCGAAGCTACGTGAGGTTATTCGTCCGCTGGGTGATGAGACCGTGGTCTGCTCCATCGCAGCCGGGACGCTAAACGACATCGCTAAGCTCGCTTCTGGCGAGCTGGGCCGCGAGTACATGAACGTTTGTACCGCAGCTTCGGTGGACGGTTTCGCCTCGTTTGGTGCTTCCATTTCGCGCGATGGCTTCAAAATCACGCGTAACTGCCCGGCTCCGGCCGCCCTGGTTGCAGACCTTGAGGTCATGGCACAGGCCCCGCAGCGCCTCACAGCTACGGGCTACGGTGACCTGATCGAAAAGATCCCGGCGGGTGCTGACTGGATGCTGGCCGACGAGCTCGGCATTGAAGCGATTGATGACTACGTGTGGAGCCTCGTCCAGGGGCCGCTACGTGACACGCTTGCGGATCCGAAGGCTATTGCCGCTGGCGACGTGGATGCGATCGCAAAGCTTGGTGAAGGCAACATCATGTCAGGCCTTGCAATGCAGGCAGCGCAGTCGTCCCGCCCCGCTTCGGGCGCAGGCCACCAGTTCTCCCACGTTTGGGAGATGGAGGGCCACGGCCTCGACTGGGAGCCGCCGTTATCGCACGGCTTCAAGGTGGGCGTTGGCACCGTTGCCTCATGCGCGATCTGGGAAGAGACGCTCAAGCTCGACCTCGAAAATCTCGACATTGAAGAGGTAGTAGCTAAGCAGCCCACCAAGGCTGAAGTTGAGGCGAAGGTTCGTGAAATCCAGTCTGAACGCATCGTTGAGGAGGCTGTGAAGCACACCCTTGGCAAGCACCTGGAGGGTGACGAGCTACGCGAGCGTCTAGCGAAGATCAAGGCTGCTTGGCCAAAGATCAAGGAGCGCGTGAAGGACCAGTTGGTCTCGCCGGAAGAGGCTGCACGCATGCTGAAGGATGCTAAGGCCCCTTACCACCCCGAGATGATCGAGATCGATTGGGATCGCTTCCGCCTAACCCACACCAAGGCACAGCAGATTCGTCCTCGTTACACCGTGCTTGATGTCCTCGCGGACGTAGGCATGCTGGATGAGGTAATCGAGCGTCTGTTCGCTGCGGACGGCTACTGGGGCAAGCACCGTCATCCCGAGGCGTAACTTTAGTTACGCGCCTAGCATTTGCCCGCGCGCCCTCCAAGTCGAGGCGCGCGGGCAAGCCCGGCTCGCAGGTAATGCTGAGCCGCCTGATTGTTAAAAGCTTTAGTTTGGATCATCGGCCAAGTAGTTCAAGGAGGAACCTATGACCACTGAGTCACCCAAATACGTAATCGGCATCGACCTGGGCACTCTGTCTGGTCGCGCAGTAGTTGTTGACGCGAGCAACGGCGACGAGCTCGGATCAGCAGTAATGGAATACACGCACGCGGTTATGGACCACACCCTGACGGCGGGCGACAATCAGCAGCTACCGCCAGATTTTGCACTCCAGGATCCTCGGGACTACCTGGAAGTCCTCTCAACCGTTATTCCGGGTGCGATTGAGGACGCGAAGATTAACAAGGACGACGTTGTTGGTATCGGACTTGACGTAACCTCGGCAACCGTGATTGTGACGGACAAGGACGGCACGCCGCTTTGTGAGAAGGAAGAGTTTAGGAACAATCCACACGCCTACGTGAAGCTGTGGAAGCACCACGGCGCACAGGAGCAAGCGGACCGCATTGTTGCGTTGGCACGTGAGCGTAACGTGGACTGGCTGGCCCGTTACGGTGGCGAACTGTCCTCGGAAATGCTGCTTCCGAAGGCCTTGGAGACCCTGGAGAAGGCTCCGGAAGTATACAACGCAGCGGATCATATTGTGAACGCCCTGGACTGGCTGACCTGGATCCTCACCGGTCACCTGACCTACGCGGCAGGAGACTCCGGCTACAAGCGCATGTACCAAGATGGCAAGTACCCCGATGAGGACTTCCTCAAGGCACTGAACCCTGACTTTGGCGGCGTGTTTACAGAAAAGATGCCGGCTGAAGTTCTGCCGCTTGGTGGCAAGGTGGGCACGCTGAACGAGCGCGGCCAGCGCATCACGGGCCTTTCCGGCAACGTAACGGTGGCTTCGGGCAACATTGACGCGCACGTTACCGCTCCCGCAGTACAGGCAACCGAGGCCGGCCAGTTGACGGCGATTATGGGTACCTCTTCTTGCTACGTCGTTTCAGGTAAGGACTTCCAGCCGGTGCCGGGCGTGTTCGGCATCGTTGATGGCGGCATCATCGATGGTATGTGGGGCTACGAGGGCGGCCAGACCGCTGTTGGCGATATTTACGCCTGGTTTGTTGAAAACTGCGTGCCGAAGGCCTACGAGGAAGAGGCCGAGAGCCGCGGCATTTCGCTCCACGACTTGCTGACGGAGAAGGCAGCGCAGCAGGAGATCGGTGAGCACGGTCTGGTTGCGCTCGATTGGCACAACGGCAACCGTTCCATCCTGGTCGATGCGAACCTGTCTGGCATGATAGTTGGACAGACGCTGGCTACGAAGCCGGAAGACCAGTATCGCGCGATCATGGAGGCCACAGCGTTTGGCGCCCGCGTGATTATTGAGAACTTCGAGGAACACGGCGTTGAGATTAACGAGTTCATCGCCGCTGGCGGCTTGATTAAGAACCCGTTCCTCATGCAGATGTTCTCTGACATCACTAGGCTCCCTGTTTCTACGGCGCTGTCTTCGCAGGCTCCGGCTCTCGGGTCCGCTATTTTCGGTGCTGTGGCAGCGGGCTTGTACGACACGGTTTCAGAGGCTGCTGCGGCAATGGGCAAGCGGAAGAAGGCTGCTTACAAGCCGGATGAGACCAGGTCCAAGCAGTACGACGAGCTATACAAGCACTACAAGTACCTGCATGACCTCTTTGGTCGTGAAAACGAAGTGATGCACGATTTGAAGCGAATCCGGCGTGAAGCTCATGAGCGTCGCGCGAAGTAGATGGGAGCGATCAACTAAATGATTGAATTATCGAAGCTACCTACAGAAGTTCAGGAGGCCGTCCAGCGCACTCGCGAGAACGTGGCGCGCCTACACTCTGAGCTACCCCGCTGGGAGCTGGTGGTGTGGACCGCGGGAAACGTGTCGGAGCGTGTACCTGGCACCGACCTGTTTGTCATCAAGCCTTCCGGGGTGTCTTATGACGAGCTGACTGCCGACAACATGGTGGTTTGCGACCTGGACGGTAAGAAGATCTCAGATGGGACGCCCGATAAACTCTCGCCATCTTCGGATACGGCTGCACATGCCTACGTTTACAAGCATATGGACGAGGTTGGAGGCGTGGTGCACACGCATTCGACGTACGCAACGGCTTGGGCGGCGCGCGGTGAGGAGATCCCGTGCGTGCTCACCATGATGGGTGACGAGTTTGGCGGCCCGATCCCGGTTGGCCCGTTCGCAATCATTGGTGATGATTCGATTGGTCGTGGGATTGTGGAGACTTTGCGTGGACACAGGTCAAAGGCTGTACTCATGCAAAACCACGGCCCGTTCACGATCGGGAAGGATGCGAAGGCGGCGGTTAAGGCCGCTGTGATGGTGGAGGAGGTTGCCCGTACGGTTCACATTGCTAAACAGCTTGGCGACGTGATTCCAATCGAGCAGCGCCACATTGATTCCCTGTACGACAGGTATCAAAACGTGTACGGCCAGCACTAGTAACCGAATACAAAACCGTGGGGGTCATTCCAAAAGGAACGGCCCCCACGGTCGCATTTAACCCGGTTTACCTGACCAGTTGGGAAGTAACCTGGCTATGTGAGCTGGTGTCTTCTTAGCGACGCAGAGGACATGGCGCTCCTTTGTATAAAAGCTCTGGTCATCGGCGACATCCGTATAAGTGGAGCGTCAACGGCCAGAGCAACTAAACGTAAATTTAGTTTAGTTGTTAGTGCATTTCAATGTGCTTCTCAATGTATATGAATATCGCACATGCAGGTTTTGGCTGTGGAAAACCTGCGAGGTGGGCCAGGATATGCAAGATCTTTTCGTTCTATTTCTTGGAGAGCTACAGGTTCTCGCCCTTGTTTTTGTCCTCGTCTTCTTCATCGGGCCCTTGCAGGTGCTGCGGCGTATCCGCGTCCGAGCCGTTAGCGGGTTTTGATTCGTTTGGGCTCGCTTCGCCGCCCAGGATGGATCGGTCCTCGGCTTCCGCATCTAAGTCCTGCGCTTCGAGGTCGGCGTTCCCCATGTTTTCTGCGCGGTCAGTTTCTTCCATCTGACGCTCGAACTCGCGCATGAGATTCTCGGACCTCTTTTGCCGCATCTGCTTTTCCAAATGCCACGCCAAGTTCGGATCATCGTCTGGCGCGCCGTACATGTACGGATCTTGGTTCGTGTAGGTGCGGTGCGGCAGTTTTATTGCAGAGTCTTGCGAATACCAAAAACCGCGATTCACCTGTCCTCCGCTCGCTTCTGCTTGGGTCACGCGAGACACAATGATCCAGGCCAGACCACCCACAGGCGTCAACAAAATCGCTAACAAAAGCCACAAGGGTTTAGGAATGCGGGCAGGCATCTCATCTTTAGGGGTGCGCGCAATGTCGGCGACAGCAAAAATCGTCACTGCCAGCGACAGTACAGCGATAACAACCCTAGCCATTTTCCGCTCCTTAATAACCCTTTAACTATTGTATGCACTGGCCGCGAATGTGCTCGGCCAGACTTAGGTGACAATTAAGCCAACGCACACTGCCAGGCCGGTGAACAGGGTCAAAAAGCCCGTGTTTCGCAGGATCGGAAGTAGCTCACGGCCCTTCGCCCCAGCTAAAACCTTGCGTGAAATCAGGAGCACAGGCGCGGCAAATACCAGCAAATAAGCCGGAACAAACCGGGTCTCTACCAGGCCAAGTCCCGTCATAACTACGCCAATACCTAGCAGCCAGGCGTACACGAAACGTGAAGGGCGATCCCCCAGGCGAACCGGCAGGGTCCTCTTCCCCGTCTTCGAATCGGTCGGAATATCGCGAATGTTGTTCACAAACAGCAGGGCAATCGACAACATACCCGTGCCCGTTGCCGCGCACCACAACCACCAGGGTGCCACCTGAATCTGCACCCAAGTGGTTGCAACCGTGGCCATAAGGCCAAAGAAAACGAAGACGAAAAGCTCAGACAATCCCACGCCCATGTAGCCGTAAGGTGTGCGCCCTCCCGTGTAAAACCAGGCTGCAGCAACCGCCGCAACTCCGGGAACTAGCAGCCACCACTGGCTCGAAATGTAAAGCAGAACGAGGCCAAGTACCCCCGCTAACGCGAAGCATCCCAGTGCCGCAGCGAGCACAACCTTTGGACTTGTCTTGCCCCCGCCGGTTAGGCGAGGAGGGCCTGAACGCACCGCATCTGTTCCGCGCACCCCGTCGGAGTAGTCGTTCGAAAAGTTCACCCCAACCTGTAGCGCAAGCGCCACTTCCAGAGCAAGGATCGAGCGGGCGGCAGAAAATCCGCCTAGGAAATGCGCCGCGCCGATACCGATAAGCACGGGCGCGATTGCTGCGGGGAGTGTGCGAAGGCGTGCGCCTTCGAGCCAGTCGTTGAAAGTCGCCATGTGCTCAGCGTACCCACGCGGCTTCAGACGCAACCAAATTTGCAACCATTACGCCCACCGCGTGCCTATCAACTTTGCCCAGCGGCGTAACGGCAAGCTCATCCACAACCGCAATGACTCGCGGGGCGTGATCACGCCCTAACTTCTCGCCAACCAGGTCTCGGATTTGCTTGGCGAACTTCGCGTATACCTCATTCTTGTGGGCAGGCAGATCCGCACCGGCCTCGTCAATCTTTGCCCTAATGCAAGGCGAGGCGATAGCGGCAGCCACTACCTGCCCCCACTTCTCGTCAGGCAGGGCAACAACCGCTACGTCGACAACGTCTTTTGCTGCTGCAATCACGTCCGCAACGCGCGTGGGCGCCACGTTCACCGCTCCAGAAACAATCACGTCATCAGCCCGGCCCAGCACCTGCAGACTGTTGCCATCCCATTCGCCCGCGTCAGAGGTGCGTAGCCAGCGCTGCCCATCCTCCACATCGAATGGACGGTCATAACTATCCACATATCCATCCATGAGGACGGGGCCGCAAATCTGGATTCGACCATCAACCGTGCGGATCTGCACGCCAGGCAGAGGAATGCCGTTGTAGACGCAGCCGCCCCCGGTTTCGCTCATGCCGTACGTGGTGACCACGTTAATACCGGCCGCGCGGGCACGATCCAGCAGATTCGAGGAGGTGCCTGCTCCTCCTACCAGCACCGCATCTAAACGCGCGAGTTGCTCCACGAGTTCGCCCCCAGCCTCGAGAGCGTCATACAACTGTTTGGGAACCAAGGATAGGTAGGCGCGGTGATCTCCATCGTCAGCTGCGGTACGGCAGGCAACGGTAAGGGCCTCCTCATCAAATCCTGCTGACATGTCCGCGATGATGGGCGAGGCCTCGGCAACACAAGTGCGAATCAAGGTTTGCAGTCCCGCAACGTGATGCACGGGGAGCGCCACAATCCAGCGGCCCGGCCCGCCCAAGAACTCGTGCGTGGCTCGGGCAGACGCTACCAGTGCGGCGAATGAGAGACCCACAAGCCGCGGATTTCCCGTGGTGGAGCCGGAGGTCTCTAAGATCACGTCCACGCTGCCCGGCAACTTCTTGATGCGTTTTTGTAGCGCGGCGTTGGTTTGAGCCGCGCGCGCAGGCATAGCCTCGCTGGCCTCTCGCGGTGCCAAAATGATGCGCTGGCTACGCTGCACACCCGTCTTTTCAAACCGTTCGTAAAGCTCCCACAGCTTGTGTACCGCAGAATAGGTCATGGTCACCGCGCCGGGCGTGGTTCCTCCCGGAACAATCATCAGTTGGGCCGCAGAATCAGCAGCGTTCATCGACGTCATTACAAATCCATTCAAGTACGAGGGCGCCTGTACAATGCCGGGCGCGCAAACGGGCAAGGTGCCAGTCTGCTGGGGGAGTGGCTAGAAGAAAATGGTTAAAAATAGTACGGGTAGCTTGACCAGTCGGGGCTGCGCCGCTCTAGGAAAGCGTCGCGCCCCTCTTGCGCCTCTTCGGTCATGTACGCCAGGCGCGTCGCTTCCCCGGCAAACACCTGCTGGCCAGCCAAGCCGTCATCGGCGAGGTTGAATGCGAACTTCAACATGCGGATGGCCTGGGGAGACTTCGTTGCAATAATCCGCGCATATTCGAGCGCGGTGGCTTCCAGGTCCGCGTGCGGTACGGCCTCGTTCACAACGCCCCAACGCTGCGCGTCCTTCGCGTTATATTCGCGAGCCAGGAAGAAGATCTCCCGCGCCCGCTTATCCCCAGCTTGACGTGCCAACAGGCCGGATCCGTAGCCGGCGTCAAACGAGCCCACATTCGCATCCGTTTGCATAAAACGTGCGTGTTCGATGGAAGCCACCGACAGGTCGCACACCACGTTGAGTGAGTGGCCGCCGCCTGCTGCCCAACCTGGGACAGCGGCAATCACAACCTTGGGCATGGTGCGGATCAGGCGCTGCACCTCCAGAATGTGCAGGCGTCCTGCCCGCGCGTTGTCCATGTTTTGGCGGCGCTGAGAAATCTCGGCCTCATCGGAAATATCTGCCTTTTCGTATTGGTACCCGGCAGCACCGCGAATGCGCTGATCCCCGCCCGAACAGAACGCGTAGCCATCATCCTTTGCGGACGGGCCGTTACCCGTGAGGATTACGGCCGCCACGTCCGGACTCATGCGCGCGTGATCGAGGCAAGCGTAGAGCTCATCGACGGTGTGGGGGCGAAACGCGTTGCGCAGATGCGGGCGGTCAAACGCGATCCGCACCACGGGCAAGTCTGCTCCGGCGGGAGCCCCGTCCTCCTCGCCGCGCGAGATTCCGCGATGGTAAGTCATATCAGTAAGTTCAAAACCTTCCACCTCGCGCCAGCGCGACGGGTCAAAAGTGTCCGAAACATTGGGTAAAGCGCTCATGCGTACATCGTAGTTGTTCGCGTGTTTTTTAGCTTTCGCGGCCACCTCGCCCGCGTCAGGCCGCGCCCGGCCTTGGTTAAAGTCCGCGAAAATACGGGAAAAACTCGAGCTGGCAACTCTTTCGCGATTTACGTAATGTAGTCGTTGCGAAATGTTGAAAACAATTCCGGAGTGTGATTAGGTTAGCCTTACCTACGTTAAGAAGGAAAGTGAAATCTAATGCGTAAACTATCGCTCGGCGCCATCGCCGTTGCCGCGTCGCTTGCCCTTGCGGCATGCGGCTCAGGAGGAACAACCTCCGAGCCGGAACCCACCGAAACTACAACTGAAGCGGCCGGCGCATTCCCGGCAACCGTCACGCACAACGCGGGTGAAACCACCATTGAGGCGCAACCAAAATCCGTCGTCGTACTCGACATGGCCGCGCTCGACACCATCGACGCGCTTGGTGCGGGCGAGCTCGTGACCGGTGTCCCCACCAAGTCAGTTCCCACCTGGCTGAAAGACGACCAGGGCGTCGACTACTCCACCCTCGAAAATGTGGGAACCTTGAAAGAGCCTGACGTAGAGGCAATTGCGAAGCTGAACCCCGACCTCGTGGTTGTGGGCGCGAGGTCCGCGAAGTTCTACGACGAGCTTTCTAAGAACTTCACCACCATCGATGCGTCCGTCCCGTGGGACAAGGAAGGATACTCCCAGCGCGCTGCGGAGTCGGTGCAGATGCTCGCCACTGCTGTGGGCAAGGCCGAGCGCGGCGAAGAGCTTAAAGATGATCTCCTCGCGAAGATCGCCGAATACAAGGCGGAAGCGGAAAAGTCTGAGCGCGGCACCGCAATGGTTCTGATGACCAACGGCGGGGAAGTTTCAATGCACGGGCCAAAGTCCAGGTGGGCGCCCATCTACGACGTGTTCGGTTTCAAGCCCGTAGCCGAAGGTGAAGCTGAGGAAGGCCACAAGGGGCAGAAGATCTCTTTTGAAACCGTGCGTGAGCTTGCTCCCGACTACATCTTCGTAATCGACCGAGACGCCGCCATTGGAAATACCGAGGCTGGAACTACTGCGCAGCAGGTGCTTGACAACGACCTCGTGAACGAAACTCCCGCAGCGAAGAACGGTCACATCGTCTACCTGTCGCCAGAACGCTGGTACGTGGTCATGACGGGTGCTTCCAACTTCATGGCGGAACTAGATGAAGTAGCGGCCGCCACCAAATGAGCGCCCCCGCTCTAGCGGTTAAGCCGGTAGCCGCCAACCAGTCCCGTTACGCTCTGGGACTGGTTGGCGGCACCGTCTTGCTTGCGACGCTCATGGCCGTGTCGGTAACGGTTGGTACGGCGGATCTATCCATCGCAAACCTGTTTACCGGCCAGCTAAGTGGCGCGGAAGCGCAAGTTCTGACCGTGTCGCGTATCCCCCGCACGCTCGCAATCGTGCTTGCGGGAGCCTCAATGGCAGTTGCCGGTCTGGTCATGCAAATGCTGGTGCAAAACCGCTACGTAGAGCCTTCCACCACCGGAGTCACCGAATCGGCCGGCCTGGGCGTGCTGGTTGTAACCCTCCTTTTTCCAACGGCCTCGATCCTTCTAAAAATGGGATTCGCCGTGATCTTCGCACTTGGAGGCACCCTGGTGCTCCTCGCCCTGATCCGCTCTATTCCCCGCAAAGACCCAATCATTGTGCCGCTCCTTGGCATCGTCCTGTCCGGAGTTATTGGAGCGGGTGCCACCTTCCTCGCCTGGGAATTTCAACTGCAAGGTACCTTGCAGGCGTGGCTCACCGGTGACTTTTCGGGCACCATCGCTGGCCGCTACGAACTGCTGTGGATAGTAGCTGGAGCGTGCGCGCTGGCATACATGTTCGCAGACCGGTTCACAGTGGTTGGACTGGGAGAAAACTTCGCCACTAATCTTGGCCTCAACCACGCCCACGTCACCCGCGTTGGCCTCACCATCGTGGCCATCGTGGCCGGCACAACCATCGTCGTTGCTGGATCGCTACCTTTCCTCGGCCTCGTCGTTCCCAACATCGTGTCACTCATCATGGGCGACTATCTGCGCCGCTCTCTCCCGTTCGTAGCCATCGGCGGTGCCAGCTTCGTCCTCATCGCCGACATCCTTGGCCGCACCCTCATCGCACCGGCGGAAATTCCTGTCGGCGTCGTAATGGGCGTGCTTGGCGGCGCCATATTCCTTGTTATCTTGCTGAAAACGGTGAAGCTATGACCACCATCGCCCTGCCCCTCCTGCGTCCGCTTCGATCCGAATCGGCCGTAGGGAGTGCGCCCCACATCGAAGCGGTCATGACCCAACGCGCAAGAGACGTGCGGCTGCGCGTACTCATCGCGGTGGGCCTAGCGGTCATCGCGATGGCGTTCTTCTTGCTGTACGGAGCCTTGGACGCGTGGCAAATCATTGCGGCACTGCGCATCAAACGCCTTGCCGGCCTCGCGGTGGTGGCCGTCGCGCTCTCTGTCGCTACCGTGCTGTTTCAAACGGTCACGCGCAACCGGATCCTCTCACCCTCCGTCATGGGATTCGACGCGATGTTTGCCCTCGTGGCAACCAGCCTCGTGTTCTTCCTCAGCGCCCGCGTAACAAACCTGATTCCTCCCACCCTCATGTTTGCCCTGCAAGCCTGCCTCATGACCCTGGTGTCCGTCACCATGTTCCTTGCAATCATGCGTAAAGGCCGGGCTTCCACGCACCTGCTGGTACTCGTTGGCATTGTTGTGGGCGCACTGTTGCGTTCCATCACCACGATGATGTCAATCATCATGGATCCCAACGAATTCTTGACCGTGCAAGACCTCACCACGGCCTCATTTGCCGCCATCAACACCAGCGCGCTAGGAATCACGGCGCTGGTAACCGTAGTCTGCGTGGCTTACTCCATCAAGCGAGCGCGCGACTGGGACGTGCTTGCGCTGGGGCCAGACATGGCCACCTGCCTCGGCCTTAACTACAACCGCGAAGTTAAAACCGTGCTCGCAACCTCCGCTCTGCTAGTTTCCGCCGCCACTGCTTTGGTAGGCCCGCTCATGTTCTTCGGTCTCCTGGTGGCAAACATCGCCGTCCACGCCCTCGGCTCCACCTCCATCCGACATCTAGTGCCCGGCGCGAGCGCGATCGGAATCATCGTCCTCGTTGGCGGCCAAGCCATCTTGGAACACCTTCTTGCCGGGGGCACAATCTTGCCCGTGGTCATTGAACTAGTGGGTGGCGCGCTACTGCTCGTCATGCTAGTGAGGGGATCCAAATGATCGAACTGCGCAACGTCACCATGTCCTACGGGGCCGATCCTGTAGTGAAAAACGTGAGCTTCAACCTGGCAGATAGTGGACTCACCGCTCTCATCGGGCCCAACGGGGCCGGCAAATCCACCCTCCTTTCCGGCATTGGGCGCCTCACGCCGCTGGCAGGCGGACACGTCCTGGTTGACGGCACCGACGTAAAAAAGTGGAAAAGTGAGGAACTTGCCAAGAAGATTGCGATTTTGCGGCAGGAAAACCATCTTTCGGTACGGCTCACCGTGGCGGAACTAGCCATGCTGGGACGCCACCCGCACGGACGGGGGCGCATCGGCCCGCAGGATCAAGAAAAAGTGGCCGAAGCCCTAAAATCAGTGGACATGCTGTGCCTTGCTGACCGTTTCCTGGACGAACTTTCGGGCGGGCAACGCCAGCGCGCATTCATCGCCATGACGCTTGCGCAGGATGCCAAATACCTGCTGCTCGACGAGCCGCTTTCCGCCCTCGACATGCACCACTCGCGCGAAATGATGCGCCACCTCGTGCGCGCCACGAACAACCAAAACATGTCTACCGTGGTTGTCATCCACGACATCAACACGGCCAGTGCTTACGCTGACCGCCTCATCGCTCTAAAAGACGGCGAGCTAGTAGCTGACGGCACTCCGGACGAAGTGGTGCGTCCCGGGGTGCTCGAGGACATCTTCGAGGTTGAGGTTAAAGTCGTGCATGTGAACGGGCGTCCCGTGGCTGTGCCCCTCGCTTAGCTACTTCAGGGCCGTGCGGTCCGGGCGCCCTGCGGCAACGAGGAAAGCGTGGACATGCCTGCGCGCGCCGGGTGCGGCAAATAGACTGGACGCATGGATTTTCCTCTACGTGGACGCAGTTTTTTGCGCGAACTCGACTTCAGCGCCAGCGAGTGGACGTACCTGCTTGATCTTGCCGCGCAGTTAAAGCATGCAAAGGCCCAGGGGCGGGAAACTAAGTATTTGCAAGGTTTACAAATCGCCCTCGTCTTTCAAAAAATGTCCACCCGCACCCGTTCGGCCTTCGAAGTCGCGGCGTTTGACCAGGGTGCAAACACCACGTATCTTGACCCGGCCTCCTCTCACGTGGGCTACAAAGAATCCGTGGCGGACACCGCGCGCGTCCTTGGCCGCATGTTCGACGCCATCATGTTTCGCGGGGACAGCCACACCACCGTTGCACAACTACACCAGTGGGCCAAGGTGCCCGTTTTCAACGGCCTCACAGATCTTTGGCACCCCACGCAGATGCTGGCCGATGCCCTCACCATGCGCGAACACTCTAGCGCGCCACTAGCCGAAACAGCTTTTGCGTACGTGGGCGACGCGCGCTACAACATGGGCCGGTCCCTCCTCGTCCTTGGAGCCATGCTGGGCATGGACGTGCGCATCGTGGCGCCAACCGCCCTGCAGCCGCCCGCCGATCTGATCGCACAAGCCCAGGATCTAGCCGCTACCACCTCGGGCACGGTGACGGTAACCGACGACGTCGAGGCCGTTGCGGGCGCAAACTTTGTCCACACCGACATGTGGGTATCAATGGGTGAACCCGAGGCCGCGTGGGACGAGCGCGTTCGCCTGCTCACTCCCTATCGCGTGGACGAGGCGCTAATGGATCGGGCCGGCGCGAGCGCCAAGTTTATGCACTGCCTGCCCGCGATCCACGACACCAACACGCAAGTAGGCAAAATGGTATTTGAACGCTACGGGCTGAACGGGTGCGAGGTGGGCGACGAAGTGTTCGAATCGGATCGCTCCATCGTGTTTGACCAGGCTGAAAACCGCATGCACACCATTAAAGCCGTCATGGTTGCCTGCCTCGGACGCGAATAAACCTAGAAAGCAAAGGATCTAGCGATGAACTCGATTCTGCCCACAAATGAACTTTGCTACGGAGGCGATTGGAATCCCGAGCAGTGGCCCGCCGAAACCGTGCGGGAAGACATTGAACTGATGCGCGAGGCCGGGGTGAACCTGGTGACGCTCGGCGTGTTCTCGTGGGCAAAACTGGAGCCGCGCCCCGGCCATTACAATTTCGCGTGGCTCCGCGAAATCATGGACCAGTGCGCTGCGGCCGGCATCTACGTGGACCTGGCCACCGGCACCGCCTCTCCACCCGTGTGGATGGCCCGCCAGTACCCCGAATCCCTGCCCGTAGACGAGGCCGGAGTGCGCCTGTCTTTCGGCTCACGCCAGCAGTACTGCCCCTCCAACCCCGCCTACAAGGAACGGTCAGTGGCGCTCGCAGGCGCGCTTGCGAGGGAGTTTGCCGACCACCCCGCCCTCGTCATGTGGCACATCAACAACGAGTACGGCTGCCACGTACACGGCTGTTACTGCACTGCCTGTGAGGGCGAGTTTCAGGCGTGGTTGCGGGAAAAATACGGTTCTATCGAGGCGCTTAATCACGCGTGGAATACGAGTTTTTGGTCCCAAACCTACAATGATTTCACGGACGTGTACTTACCGCGCAAGATGCCCGCGCAGCATAACTCGTCGCAGGTTCTGGATCACGCGCGCTTCGCGGACAGTCAGCTTCGCGGCCTGTGCATAGCCGAGGTGCAAAAGGTGCGTGAGGTTGATCCCTCGATTCCGGTAACCACGAATTTCATGGGCGAATTTCCTTTCACTAATGGGCGCGAGTGGGCGAAGCACCTAGATGTCGTGGCGGATGACTCCTACCCGGATCCCGCGCTTGCCGGTAGTGCGCACGAGGTCGCGTTCACCTCCGCCCTCATGCGCGGATATCGCGGCGGCCAGCCGTTCTTGCTGATGGAGCAAACGCCGGGCGCAGTGCAGTGGCGGCCGGAAAACAGCCCGAAGCGGCCCGGCCAGCTGGCCCTCTGGTCACTTTCGCGCGTGGCACACGGCGCGGATGGCGTGCTGCATTTCCAGTGGCGGCAAAGTCCAGGCGGAGCGGAAATGATGCACTCTGCGATGGTGGCGCACGCGGGTAAAAACGCGCAGACGTGGGCAGAAGTGGTTCAGCTAGGTCAGTATTTGCACCGGCTAACCCCGGTGGTGGGGCAGCGGGTGCAGGCAAGGGCCTGCATCGTGGCGGATTGGGAAAGTATGCGGGCGCGGGCCGCTGTGGTTGGTCCCGACAGCCTGCCGCCGGCTATGCATGGGGCGCGGGCGTGGCACCGAACCCTGTGGGAGATGAACATTGTCGCCGACGTGGTTGGTATTGACGATGACCTGGCCGGCTACGACCTCGTGATTGTGCCCGAGCTGTTCATCGATTACCCGCATTTCAGTGCGCGCCTTCAAGCCGAAGCTGAGCGCGGCGCGCAGGTGCTGGTTGCGGCTCCTACAGGCGTGGTTGATGAGTTTGGCCGCGCGATTTTGGGCGGATACTTAGGGTCGCTATCGAATCTGCTGGGAGTCCGCGTGACTCAGCACGCTGTGGCTTCGCCAAATGCGCAGCGTTGGAATATTCCAAACTTGGACGAAGTGGATCCGCGCGTTGACCGGATTACGAGGGCGGTGCAAGTGCCCGCCAAGCAAGGCTTTCACAACTTGGAGGTTCGCTCCGAAGAGCTGAAGCGGGCGCTGGATCAGATTGGCACGCCCCGGCCCAACCCGCGCGGCGGCGAGCGGGCCGAGTACGTGATGGCAACAAGCGAAGCCAGCGACTTCACTGACCCAATGTGGCTAAATGACGAGGTCGAGGTGATGGCTCAGTTTGGCTACGAGTCAGATCTTGGAGGATGGCCGGCAATCACTCGCAGACGAATCGCTAAGGGTAGCGCGTGGTATGTGGCAACGGATCTGGATGCGACGGGGAGGGCGGCCCTCGCGCGCGTGCTGGGCGCGTTTGCCCGCCTGGACATGAGCGGCATGACGCTACCTGATGGCGTGGAGAGGGTGACGCGCGGGCCGGTCACGTTCTACATGAACCACTCTGACAAGGCTGTACAACTGTCTGGCGTTACCGGGTTTGACCTGATTTCGCAGGCGGATGCGACGGGCCACGCCGTCCTCGCACCTCGCTCCGCAATGGCAATCCTAAGCCGCTAGGTAGCCTACTTGCGATACGGACTTTCCAGCCTCCACTTTGGTAGCAGCCACAGCGGGTACTTGTTTGAGAACAGGCCGGCCACGGTGCCGAATGCACCTACTGCGGACAGTAGACAACCGAGGATAAACAGTAGCCGTACGCCTGCGCTGAGCTCGCTGAACAGCCCTGATAGCCCAATGATGCCCAAGCCAAACAGCAAAATGGTGAAGCTGGGGAGGAAAACGAAGGCGAATCGTTCATCCACGATGCCGTTTTCCGTTTCCCACGCCCGCGAAGAGGGCGTGTCTTTGCGTAGCCATAGGGTTGCGATGAGGGCCGCGAGGCCCAGTACGAATGCGATGATCGTCATGCCTTAAGCTTACCCACACGTGCCCACGCGGGCTTGCGCGGATTTGCCGTGCCGCGCGCCAGACTTTCACCGAAGGTGAGCCGGGGCCCGGCAGGGCCACGAAATGTGCGCGAGTTTGGCAAAATGGGGTTGTGAATGATGCGCTCCCCACGGATTCTGCCCGGCTTTTTGAGGTCGCGATTGAGGCGCTTCCCGCCTCGGTTGTGAACGTGTTTGAAGGAATCGACCGTCTGCTCTATTTTCGGTTGCCGTTAAAGAACAAGTTTCGGCGTATCACCGTGCGCGACGGTCTGATTTTGCGCGGGCCGGGCGGTTGGGCAGAGGTGTCACCGTTTTGGGATTATGACGCTCGCGAATCCGCGCAGTGGTTGCGCGCCGGACTTGAGGCCGCGCGAAGTGAGCCGCTACCGCGTAAGCGCGAGGCCGTGCCGGTTAATGCGACGGTGCCGGTGGTGGATCCGCAGGTGGCGTTCGACATTGTGAAGAATTCGGGTGGTGCGCGCACGGTCAAAGTGAAGGTGGCGGATCCGAACTCGACCATTAGCGAGGATTGCGCGCGTATCGAAGCGGTGCGCGACGCCCTCGGTCCGACGGGGCAGATCCGCGTAGATGCGAACGCGGCGTGGGACGTGCCCCAAGCTTTGGCGGCGATTCGCGAGCTGAACCGGGCGTGCCAGAGCGGGGGAGGGGCAGACCTCGAATATGTGGAGCAGCCGTGCGCAACCGTGGAGGAGTTGGCGCGCGTGCGCCAGCAGGTGAGCGTGCGGATTGCGGCGGATGAGTCGGTGCGCCGCGCATCGGATCCGCTTGCGGTGGCGCGCGCGGAGGCGGCGGATCTGGTAATCGTAAAGGTGCAGCCTCTGGGCGGAGCGAAGCGGCTGATTGATGTGGTTGCGCGGGCAGGATTGCCAGCGGTTGTATCTTCTGCCCTGGACTCGTCGGTGGGTCTCGCTCGCGGCGTGGAGTGCGCGGCAGCGTTGGACGAACTTCCCTTTGCCTGTGGCCTCGCAACCGCGCAAATGTTCACCGCCGACGTCACCAAGACGCCGCTACGACCGGTAGGTGGAATGATCGCGCCTCGAGAAATTGAAATTGATGAGGCGGCCGTGTCGTTCTTGCCACATAGCCGTGGCGAGGCGGCGCACCTCACGCGGTGGCTCGATAGGCTTGAGGAAATGGTTCACTGCCTGTAGTGGCGGAGAGGGTTATGCCTGCTTCTGTTGACGCGCGCTGGCTGGTTGCGGCGCTGGCTCCGTACGTGCGCGATTTTGTTGTGGCTGCGGGTTCGCGTAGCGCTCCGCTCGCGTACGCGATAGCTAGTGCGGAACAGAGCGCAATGGTGCGCGCGCACCCCGTGTTTGATGAGCGTAGCGCAGGGTTCTTCGCGCTGGGTCTTGCGCAGGCTTCGAAGGCTCCCGTCGCGGTGGTAACAACATCGGGTACGGCCCCCGCTCACCTGCTACCCGCAGTGATCGAGGCGTTCCACACGAGCACCCCACTCATTGTGATTTCGGCAGATCGACCCTTTGAAATGAGGGGCGTGGGCGCGTCCCAGACCACGGACCAGTCGGCGCTGTTTGGCAAGCACGTGGTGGCGCAGCTGGATGTGCCGGCGGGCGTGGGGATTAGCCCGGATACTCGTTCGATTTACGAGGACGGCGCCGCGCAAGCATTTGTGGCCCGGGTTCGGCGCCTGGTGGGGCAGGCCGTGGGCGCGCGCGGGGTGGGTGGCCCGGCGCATATTAATATCGGCTTGCGCGATCCGCTGACGCCGGAGGGCGCGCCGGCGGTAGCAGATTTGGATGCGGGCGCCCCCGCCCGGCTTGTTGCGCGTGAGCCGGTTGCGACTGCGTGGGAGGACGCAGTGCGCGACCTGCGCACGGT
The DNA here is from genome assembly GCF_000411155.1 of Gleimia europaea ACS-120-V-Col10b. Classification (GTDB taxonomy): domain Bacteria; phylum Actinomycetota; class Actinomycetes; order Actinomycetales; family Actinomycetaceae; genus Gleimia; species Gleimia europaea_B. Next base: position 907,421 of record NZ_KE150266.1, on the reverse strand, counting down.
CATCGTTGCCGGTGACAAGGCCGAGGGGGCGGCGCAGCTGGCCCAGGCAGCTGGAGTTCCCCTCTTGGCGGAGCCCTCTTCTGGCGCCTTCGGATCGCCCGCTTTCAGCGGCTTCCAACAGCAAATGCTCACCCGGTTTGCCGGTGAAATCGAGCAGATAGTGGTGCTGGGACATCCCAGCTTGTCCCGCCCCGTCTCCCGCCTACTGGCCGGCCCTGCCCGCGTGGTGGTGGCTTCAACTGCCCGCGAATACCCTGATGTTGCCGGTAGCGCCGACCTCGTTGTTGAAAAACTCGCCCCCGCCAAACAGAAGATGGCGGAGGACGCTTGGGCAAAAAGTTGGGCCTGCCACGCCCAAAACATTGGCCACTGGATTCAAGCGCGCGAACTCAGCCAGCTTGCCTCCTCCTGCCTCGATGAGGACAACTGGCAGGGCAATAGTCCATGCGAGGCGGATTCCAACATCGGCGTTAACCAGCCAATACCGCACGGCGTTATCGCCGCCCGCGCGGTTTGGGACGCCTACGCGCGTGCCTCGCGTGTGGACGGCCCGGCCGATGGGGGCCACGCCCTCGTCCTGGGCGCTTCAAATTCGATCAGGTACGTGGATTTGGCGGCAGATTCTCCCGTGGGTAATGGTGCGAAAGGGGTGTTCGCGGCGCGCGGTCAGGCGGGAATCGACGGCACGATCGCAACGGCAAAAGGCATTGCGTACGGGCTTGATTGTCCCGTGCGCGCATTGGTTGGAGACCTCACGTTCATGCACGACATTGGTTCGCTCCTCCTCCCCGTGGGGCAGGCGGCGCCGAATGTGGACGTGGTGGTGATAGACGACGGTGGGGGACGCATCTTCCAGTCGCTCGAACATGGCCTTGCCCCAAGCGCGGTGTATGAAAGGTTCTTCGCCCTCGCTCACAGCCTAGATTTTGCGGCGCTTGCCGTCGCCACCGGCTGGGAATACGTGCGCGCAGACTTCACTTCCTCCAACTCCGGAAGTGCGAATACCGCCGCCAACAACGCCGGGGAGGCAAACGCTTTTGACACCTTGACGAGGGCGCTTGCAGACAGGCCGCGAGGGCGGATCATTCACGTGGTGGCAGATCACAGTGGGGTGCGCGCCGGCGTGCAATCACTTTTTCCAGAAAAAACCCAGGTGCGCTAAAGAAATCGCTCAGAACGTGGGGTCACCATGTACATTGTTTTGAAAAAAGTACAGATATTTTTTAGGAGCCACGATGGATAGCGAGCGTCCCAAGAATTACGAGGGCGAGCCAGACTCCGTTTCCGGTGCAACCCCGCCGGGTGAGCCTACTGAAACCCCGCAGACTGAACCAGCGCAGACCGCACGTTCTGAGGCTGCAAAGACCCCGGATCAGTCGCGCTACGTCTACCGAACATCAGATTCGCAAGGCACAGGCCAGCAGGATACGCAGGAACAGGATCCGCGTGAGCAGAGGCAGAATGAGGAGCACAGCCGGGCACAACTCCAGGGGTACTCCGCCCCCATGAGCGCACAAAACTACTCGCGGCAAGATGCTTACGACCAACAAGGTTACGGCCAGCAGGACTCGTACGCCCAGCCAGGTTATGGTCAGGCGAACTATGACCAGCAAGGCTACTCTCAGCAGGCGTATGGTCAACCGTTTGGATACTCGCAGGATGTGCAAACAGTGCCGGACAAACCCGCCAAGAAGGGGCCGGGTTGGGGCGCCCTCATAATCGCAATGTTGCTTGCCGCGTTCCTCGCGGTGGGTGGCACGATTGCTACCTTGAAGTTTTCGGACACGTTTGCGCCTGCGGCTAGTAGCCAACAGATTCAGCAGCCGTCCGGCGAGAAGACCCCAACCGTCGAGGTGACGGGTGAAGGCACTGACTGGCAGGCGGTAGCTAACGCGGTTCGCCCCGCCACCGTTTCTATTCAGGTCAGCACGGGCGAGGGGGGTGACACCGGTTCGGGCGTTGTTTGGGATGGCAACGGCAACATCGTGACGAACTATCACGTGGTTTCCGCTGCGGTCAATAACGATCAGGCGAAGATCACGGTTCGCGCCAGTGGAAGCCGGCTTTACGAGGCAGAGATCGTGGGTATCGACCCCACCACCGACCTCGCTGTAATTCGTTTGAAGAACCCGCCTGCTGATCTAGTTGCCGGCAATTTTGGTGATTCTAGTCAGCTGAAGGTAGGCGAGGCCGTGATGGCAGTCGGATCGCCGCTCGGTCTTACGGACACGGTGACCACGGGCATTATTTCGGCGTTGGATCGTCCGGTGGCGGTAAAGACGGCCGTGCCCAATGATCAGGAGGAACAGTTCAACTACCAGTTCCCGTACTTCTTACAGCAGTCGCCGCAATCAGAAACCGTGGTGACAAACGCGATCCAGGTGGACGCCTCCATTAACCCCGGTAACTCGGGTGGCCCGCTGTTTGACGCGCAGGGCCGCGTGATTGGCATTAACTCCTCAATCGCGTCGATGGGTAAAGAGGGGGCAGCTGGCTCTATCGGCCTGGGATTCGCGATTCCGGTGAATCTGGTGAAGAACGTGGTGACGCAACTGATTGAAAAAGGCGAGGCTGTGCACGCCCAGCTTGGCGTGAGCATCTCTACCTCGGCCGTGCAGGTGGGTGAGGAAACCCGTCTGGGCGCGAAGGTGGAGTCGGTGTTGCCCGGGGGCGCAGCTGCGGATGCGAAGCTACAGCCTGGTGACGTGATCGTATCGATCGATGGTAACGGCGTGGTCTCGTCTGCTGCCCTTACAGGTTTTGTCCGCAGGTACAACTCGGGTGACACGGTGACGCTGGGGGTTGCTCGCGGCGGTGAGATCATCGAAGTGCAGGTGGTTCTCAAAGCGAAGTAACCTGACAGGTCAGCTAGTTTTTGCCATTACTTTCAAACCCTTTCGAGGATCTTCGCGCGGGTAGCAAGCGCTCTTTTGACGCGTGTAGCATTGGGCTTGTAGCGCTTAGATCTAGGAGAATCTCGTGAAGCGAAATAGTCAGTACACCATTCCGGTTGTTTTGGTGATGCTAGCTGGCCTGGCTCTGCCTTTCCTGGTTTGGTACGAGCAGGTTCTATTTCAAGCGCATCACATGCGCGCCGAAGCCGGGGCGGGGGATTGGTTGCTCTTGATGGGCGGAGCACTGATTTGGGCGGCGGTGGTTTGCGTCGCTTCGGTAATGGCGAATGTGCTGGCTGTGGAGTATTACAGGTCGGGCGGCATCTACCTAGTGGCAGCGATAGCGGCCGTGGTGTGCGGCGTTTTCACCGCATTAGCCTTGAACGCCTTTTCGCCCTTGGCGTTGACCATTGGTTTTGCGGTGATTTTGCTCCCCGCTATCTACGTGGTGATGCCAGACTACTCGCCGCGTTAAACCGGGTTCTCCAGCCTTAAGTCTTTACAGATCGGCAACGAAGATTAGTTTTCGAGGCCGATTGCTTGCAGTACGGGCAGCATTTTTGCCCCGGTTTCGGCCAGTTCCACCTCGGGAATGGATTCGGGCATGATGCCCCCGCCGGCGAACACGCGGATTGAGTGCTCGTCGGGAAGCACTTGGCCGCAACGCAAGGCGATTGCACACGCACCTTCGCCCGCGCCATCGATCCAGCCAACCGGACCGGAGTAGCGCCCCCGGTCGGTGAGTTCGTGTTTGGACAGCAACTCGAACGCGTCCTGCGTGGGCGCACCGCAAACCGCAGCCGTTGGATGCAGGGCGCGCACGGCCTCGCATACGGGTGCCAGGCCCGCGCCAATCTCGGTGAGGTTCGCGCTCACATCGGTGGCCAGGTGCGTGACGTTGGGCAGGTCCAAAAGGAACGGCTCTTCAGGGGCGTCGAGGTCAGAGCTGAGAGGGGCCAGGGCACCCACAACCGATTTAACCGCCAGGGCGTGCTCTTCGCGGTCTTTGGCGGATTCCCACAGGGACGTTCCCTCACCCGGAGGGCACGTGCCGGCAAGCACGCGGGATTTCAACTGCCCGCCGCGTACGGATGCAAGCATTTCGGGTGACGCGCCGGTGAGGCCGGCAATGCTGAACGTCCAGGTGGTGGGGTAGGCGCCGGCAAGCTCTTGTAGAACTGCAACCAGGTTGATCGGATGGTCTGAACGGGCCGTGATGTCGCGCGCCATAACGGCCTTTTGTGCGCGGCCCGCGCGTAGCTCGTCCACAACCATGGCTACGGCGTGTTTCCACGCGGAGCGTGACATGGTTCCTGGATCCAGATACCAGTTGGGCTGTCCGTCGGTGCCGTCGGGCACTGCCTCACTCCGGTCAGCAGCGGCTGGGCCTGATTCGAGCTGCCTGCCGCCGGCTTCAACAACCGTCTCGATCCTCCACGTGGCATCTCCCATCGCCACCCACGCAACGCGTGGCAATATCAGCGCCCCGGGCGTGCCGGGAGCAAAACCGAACGACATGAGCCCCAGCGGAGCGCGTAAACCCGTCCGCGCAAAAAACTCCTCGCCCCCGCTTACGTTTGCGTCGGCGACCAGCACCAACCAGTCTTTACCCGCAGCTTGCATATGCGGCTGATTTTGCACTGTGCCGGGATTTTCTGGCTGCGGGTTTGGCAGCAGTGCGCGGGAGAGTTCTTTGAAAGTTGGATGTGCCAGGCCGTAGCTACCTTTCTCTGTGGCAACGACGGCAAGCGCAATGCCAACCCCTGCGATGGTTGGCTGAATATCCGCAGCGAGCGCGGGCCCACTCCAAACCGAAAGGTTGCTCGCGCCTTCAAGGCGGTTCAAAAGTTCAAGAAACGTGGAGGGCCCATCGACTTCGCTAATCGAAACGCGCAGTTTGGGCCGCGCGTGCGGGTCGCGAAGATCGAATCGTTGAGCGCAGTTCATTAGGGTCACGGTATTCCATATTACCCGGCCGTGTAAGTGGCTGCGGCAGGGATCCTAACGCGTCGGTTTTGCTGAAAATATGGGCATTGTATAAGCCGGCAACAAGATGCGGGTGATCGTCATTTGGCCGAAGTTCACCTCCGGCGCCCAAGCGTGACAATATAGACCCCATGGCAGATCGGGACCTTAAAGCTTCAGACGTGAACCGCGCATCGCTAGAAAAGCGTCCCCACGAGGTCGCGGGCATGTTTAACAAAGTGGCCAGCCGCTACGACCTCACCAACGAGGCGCTGACTTTTGGCCAGGTGCACATTTGGCGCAGAGGAGTTGTGCGCGCTCTCAACCTGAAACCGGGTGAGCGCGTGCTTGACGTGGCGGCCGGAACGGGTGGTTCCACGGCGGCCCTGGCAGAAACCGGCGCGCATGTGATCGCGTGTGATTTGTCGGAAGGCATGATTGAGGTGGGTCGTCAGCGTCACCCGGAGTTGGAGTTCGTGCAGGGGGACGCAACAGATTTACCGTTCCCGGACGCCGCGTTTGACGCGGTGACCATTTCATTCGGGTTGCGGAACGTGCAGGACACCGAGAAGGCGTTACAGGAGATGGCGCGCGTTACCAAGCCGGGCGGGCGCCTCCTCATCTGTGAGTTCTCGCGGCCAACGTGGCCGGTGTTCAACGCCCTCTACGGGTTCTATTTGGAAGAGATTTTGACGCGCGTTGCGAAACTGCTGTCTTCAGATGATGAGGCCTATGACTATCTGATTGAGTCGATTCGCGAGTGGCATGATCAGGAAACGCTGGGCAAGATGATCGCCCAGGCCGGCTGGGGACGCGTGCAGTACCGCAACTATACGGGCGGTATTCTCGCGTTGCATCGGGCTGTGAAGCAATGAAGTGTAGGCCTCCGGTTTTAGCGATAGCCTCACCACGATCAATAAAATACACAACACCGCCGTGATTAAATCCGATCGGGTTTGAGATGGTCGGATTTTTATTTCCCGTGCCAAATCGGCTATTTTCTGTATCTTTTGTGGACGCACCCTAACTGGTGGATAGGGTAGTGACATATGGCATTCTGCCTCCGTAGGAATGCAAGTTTGGTAAAAGTTATATGAGTAGCAACGAGCGGGAGGAACACGTGGAGCTGGATGACGCGTCCGACTTCAGTGCTGGTGTCGTCGTTGTGGGCGCAGGGCCTGCAGGTTCTGCAACGTCTTATTATTTGGCGAGGGCGGGACTTGACGTCGCTCTTTTAGAAAAATCCACGTTCCCGCGCGACAAGATTTGTGGTGATGGCCTGACGCCCACCGCAGTTGCCGAGATCCAGCTCATGGGTGTTAACACCGAGGGGTGGCAGCGCAACAAGGGCCTTAACGTGATTGGGGGCGGCCACTCTATTTACCTTCCGTGGCCAGAGACCAAATCGGCTCCTAACTTCGGTATGGCGCGTGCCCGCATGCAGTTGGATGAGGACTTGGCGCGTCGCGCCCAGTCTGCGGGTGTCCGCTTGTATGAGGGCTTCAACGTCACGGGCGCTCTCCAAACCCCAAGCGGCCGCGTATGCGGAGTGACGGCGAAGGTCGGTAAGGGCAAGGACGCGCGCGATATCGAGTTCCGCGCAAAAGTTGTGGTCGAGGCCGGTGGCGTAGCTGCACGCCTGGCCACCTCGCTCGGTATTGAAAAGATTGAGAACCGTCCGTTGGGTGTGGCGGCGCGCGCGTACTTTAAGTCGCCCAAGGGTAACTCTGAGTGGATGGATTCCCACCTGGAGCTGTGGAGCGGCAAGCGCGGCGAGTCTGATCTTCTGCCCGGCTATGGATGGCTATTCCCGTTGGGTGACGGCGTTGTGAACGTCGGTCTCGGCTCGGTTTCGTCCACGTCAAAGGCCACCAAGCTTCCATATCGTGAGATTTTCAAAACTTGGGTGGCGAACTTGCCAGAAGAGTGGGAGATGACCGAAGAGAACCAGATCGGTCAGCTACGTTCGGCGGCCCTGCCCATGTCATTTAACCGCAAGCCTCACTACCGGGACGGCCTCGTAATCGTCGGTGACGCGGGCGGCATGGTTTCCGCTTTTGACGGCGAGGGTATTGCTCCGGCTATGAGAGCGGGGCGCTACGCTGCAGAATCCATTGTTTCCGCGCTAAGTCGCACTTCTGATGCCGGTTTTGACCGCGCGATGGAGACGTACACGGAGGCACTGACCGCAGACTGGGGCGGCTACTACCAGCTGGGCCGCATGTTCGTGAAACTGATTGAGAATCCAAAGATTATGCACGCCTGCACAAAATATGGCCTGCCGCGTCCCAGGCTCATGAAACTCGTTCACAAACTCCTGTCGGACGGCTTCGAACGTTCGGGTGGAGAGTGGGATGACAAGTTGATAACGGCTCTTGCGAAGGTGGTGCCAAAGGTATGATTAAGCGTTTGGTATTCCCTGCAAAATCTACAAAGAGTGATCTGTTGACCGCCAGGTTGGAGGCATAGTGAGCAATCCGTATATTCCGATATTGATCATGGCTGCGATGGCAGTCCTGGTCGCCCTCGGTGGCCTGGGCGCCTCCGCGATCCTGGGACCCGTTAACAAGAACAAGGTCAAGTCCAGTAACTACGAGTGTGGCGTGGACCCGATCCATCACGACGCTGATGTGGGCCGTTTCCCCGTCAAGTACTACCTGGTGGCTATGACATTCATTGTTTTCGACATTGAGGTGGTCTTCCTTTACCCGTGGGCTGTGGCCTTCGGGAAGCTGGGCCTGTTTGGCCTCGTTGTCATGTTTACGTTCATCGCGCTGATCACGGTTCCATTCATTTATGAGTGGCGTCGCGGCGGCCTGGATTGGGACTGATAGGAGGGAGTAGTAAATGGGTATTGAAGATAGTCTTCCCGCAGGCGTTGGCCTGGCCTCCATTGAGGCGGTTCTAGATCTTTCCCGTAAACACTCTCAGTGGCCGGTAACGATGGGGCTGGCATGCTGCTCCATTGAGATGATGGCTGCGGGCACGCCGCGTTTCGACATGGCCCGTTTTGGTTTGGAAGTGTTCCGCGCCTCGCCGCGCCACGCCGACCTCATGATCGTGTCTGGCCGTTTATCACACAAGATGGCCCCGATTGTGCGCCGTGTTTACGACTCGATGCCAGAACCCAAGTGGGTTATCTCTATGGGTGCTTGCGCGTCCACGGGCGGAATGTTCAACAACTACGCGGTTGTGCAGGGCTGTGACCACGTGGTTCCGGTTGATGTTTACCTGCCGGGGTGCCCGCCGCGTCCAGAGGCTTTGATTAACGCAATCTTGGTGTTGCGCGAGCAGATCGGTAAGGAACCGGTTGGTATTAACCGCATCGAGGTTGCTCGTAAGGCGGAAGAAGCTGCTCTTGCGGCTACCCCAACTCACCTGATGAAGGGACTGCTTGCATGAGCGACAACTCCTCATCTCCTAAGAAGTTCGGCGAGGTAGCCGGGCAAGTCTTTATGAACCGCAGCGCTGCGGCTCCCGAGACCGTTGACGTCCGTCACGGCCAGTGGGGGGTTCGCGGCTCTGGCGATACCACCGGTTTTGGTGGCCTCACCCGCATGGTTGAACTTCCGGGCGAATCGGCTCGCCCCTACGGTGGCTGGTTTGACAGCGTTGTGGACATTCTTGAAGAACTCATCAAGAATGGCGACCTCGAGGTTAAAGACGTTATTGAACGCGTGGTTGTAGACCGTGACGAGCTCACGATTTTTGTCAACCGCGAGCATATTGTGCAGGTTTGCCGCTGGTTGCGTGACGATCAGGATCTTCGCTTCGAGCTGTGCCTGGGCGTTTCTGGCGTGCACTACCCGCACGCTGTGGGCCGCGAATTGCACGCTGTCTACCACCTGATGTCGGTGACGCACAATCGCGTGCTCCGCCTTGAGGTGACCGCTCCGGACTCGGATCCGAAGATCCCGTCCGTTGTTTCCATCTACCCCGGTAATGACTGGCATGAGCGGGAAACCTGGGACCTGTTCGGCATCGTATTCACTGGTCACCCCGGCCTTACTCGTACTGCTCTCCCCGATGACTGGGTGGGCCACCCGCAGCGCAAGGACTATCCGCTGGGTGGCATTCCGGTTGAATACAAGGGAGCTACAGTTCCGCCGCCAGACACTCGGAGGTCGTACAACTAATGAATAACGAAAAACCGGTATTTTACGCTACGCCCGGTGGATTCGATATCGACGATATTCCTGAGGTTCTGGCAAGCGGCGGCGACTGGGAAGATGTTCTTTCTGAAATTGAGCGTCTTTCTCACGAACGCATCGTTGTTAACCTCGGTCCGATTCACCCGTCCACGCACGGCGTGCTACGCGTGATCCTCGAAATCGATGGTGAAACCGTACGCGAGTCCCGTCTGAATACGGGTTACCTGCACACGGGTATTGAAAAGAACATGGAGTTTCGCACGTGGACGCAGGGCGTGACGTTCTGCACGCGTATGGACTACGTGGCTCCGCTGTTTAACGAGGCCGTTTACGTGCAGACCGTGGAGAAGCTCCTGGGTATTACCGACGAGGTTCCCCAGCGCGCTAACTGGATCCGCATTCTGCTGATGGAGTTGAACCGTATCGGTTCGCACCTGGTCGCAATCGGTTCGGGTGGTAACGAGCTGGGCGCAACCACGATGATGACCATCGCTTTCAGGGGCCGCGAGAACGCTCTGCGCATTTTTGAGCGCGTCACGGGCCTGCGTATGAACCACGCGTTTATGCGTCCGGGTGGTGTGGCTCAGGATCTGCCTTCGGGCACCACGGATTACATTCGGGAACTGCTACCAAACCTGCGCAACGACATTGGTGAACTCCAGGATCTTACGCAGGAAAACCCGATCTTCAAGCTTCGTCACATCGACGTGGGCTACATGTCGCTCTCCGCCATGATGGCGCTGGGCATGACCGGCCCGTGCTTGCGTGCCGCTGGCCTCCCGCTCGATATACGTAAGACGCAGCCGTACTTCGGTTACGACCAGCTGGAGTTTGACGTTCCGGTTCGCGACAAGTCGGACGCGTACAACCGCGTGCAGGTTCGTTTCGAAGAGTGCTACCAGTCGCTACGAATCATTAACCAGGTTCTTGACAAGCTCGACGAGTGCGAGGGCGACCCGGTTATGGTGCAGGATCCCGCGATCAAGTGGCCGGCACAAATGTCGATCGGCGCCGATGGCCAGGGTAACTCACCCGCACACATTCGCGAGATCATGGGCGAATCCATGGAGTCGCTCATTCACCACTTCAAGCTGGTAACCGAGGGCTTCAAGGTTCCGGCCGGCCAGGCGTATGGAATGGTGGAACACGCCAAGGGCGTTATCGGCGCTCACGTGGTTTCGGACGGCGGTACGCGCCCGTACCGCGCGCACTTCCGCGACCCGTCGTTCTCTAACTTGCAGTCGTTCGCGATGATGACAGAGGGCGGTCAGCTTGCTGACGTTGTCGTCTCGCTCGCTTCGATTGACCCGGTACTGGGAGGTGTTGATCGCTGATGTACAGCGACGAAGTTTTGGAGCGCCTGCGCGCTGATGCCGTTGCGATTATGGCGCGCTACCCGAAGGGTCACGAGCGTTCAGCGCTGTTGCCCATGCTGCACTTGGTGCAGTCGGTGGACGGCTACATTTCCGCTGACGGCGTGGCGTTTTGCGCGGAAACTCTGGGCATTACCCGCCCGGAAGTTTCTGCTGTAGCCACGTTTTACACGCAGTACAAGCGCCACCCCAACGGTGAATACAACGTGGGTGTTTGCACGAACGCCCTGTGCGCCGTGATGGGTGGGGATCAGATTTGGGAGGCCGTGTCCGGCCATCTTGGCGTGGGCCACGACGAAACGACGGCGGACGGCAAGATCACGCTGGAGCGCCTGGAATGCAACGCGGCTTGTGACTACGCGCCCGTGGTGATGGTCAACTGGGAGTTCTTCGACAACCAGACACCGGAATCAACGATCGCCCTCGTGGATGATATTGCGGCCGGCCGCCCGATCAAGTCCACGCGCGGTTCGGAGCAGGTTCCCACGTTTAAGGAAATCTCTCGGCTCCTCGCTGGTTTCGAGGACGGACTCGTAGATCAGGGCCCATCTGCCGGACCGGCATCGCTACGCGGTTTGAAGATCGCGAAAGAGAAGGGCTGGGTGGCTCCCGAGGCTACCACCGCGGCCCCGCAGGTTGAGGAGGGCAACTGATGAGTGACGTAACGTTCTCCAAACCGGGCATTCTCACCCCGATCGTTTCGCGCGGTTGGGACGAGGAACGTTCATGGACGCTTGAGTCGTACCGCTCGCGCGGTGGCTACAAGGGTCTTGAGCGCGCCCTCACGATGGATCCGGCTGACATTACGAATGCGGTGAAGACGGCTGGTCTTCGTGGCCGTGGTGGTGCTGGCTTCCCCACGGGTCTTAAGTGGTCGTTCCTTCCGCCCGACGATGGTGGCCCCCGCTACCTAGTTGTGAATGCGGACGAGTCCGAGCCGGGAACCTGCAAGGACATTCCGCTACTGATGGCCAACCCGCACGTTCTGATTGAGGGCATGGCAATCACATCTCGCGCGATTCGTTGCGAGCATGCGTTCATCTACCTGCGCGGCGAAGTCGCCCACGTGTACCGTCGCCTTCTCGCCGCAGTGCGCGAGGCCGAAGAGGCCGGCATCATCGGCCAGGGTCGTGGGCCCGCAGGGGACTTCAACCTCCGCATCACGGTTCACGCCGGTGCCGGCGCTTACATTTGTGGTGAGGAAACCGCGCTCCTCGATTCCCTCGAGGGCCGTCGCGGCCACCCGCGTCTGAAGCCTCCGTTCCCGGCTGTTGCGGGCCTGTACGCCCGCCCCACCGTGGTGAACAACGTGGAGTCGATCTCGTCCGTGGCTGGAATTTTCCAGCACGATGACGGCTGGTTCAACACGATGGGTACCGAGAAGTCGGCCGGCCACGGCCTTTTCTCGGTGTCTGGTCACGTGAATAATCCGGGCCAGTTCGAAGCTCCCCTCGGTATTACGATGCGTGAGCTTATCGAGATGGCCGGTGGTATTCGCGACGGTCACAAACTGAAGTTCTGGACGCCCGGTGGCTCGTCCACCCCGATCTTTACCGAGAAGGAACTGGACGTTCCACTTGACTACGAGTCGGTGGGTGCTGCGGGCTCAATGCTTGCAACCCGCGCCCTCCAGGTGTTTGACGAAACCACTTCGGTGGTTCGCGTGGTGACCCGCTGGACGGAGTTCTACCAGCACGAATCGTGTGGTAAGTGCACGCCGTGCCGCGAGGGCACGTACTGGATGAAGCAGATCCTGCTCCGCCTCGAAGAAGGCAGGGGACTGCCCGGCGACGTGGATAAGCTTTTGGAAATTTCCGGCAACATTGCGGGCCGCTCGTTCTGCGCCCTCGGCGATGCTTCGGCAACGCCCGTTCAGTCTGGTATCGCGCATTTCCGTGAAGAGTTCGAGGCCGGCCTCACAACGCCGGCGCGCGAACTATTCCCGTACGAAGCGTCCGCCCACTTTGCTAAAGGAGGTGCCCGATGAGTGAAGAGTTGGTAACTCTCACTATCGACGACACTGAGGTGTCCGTCCCGAAGGGTACGCTTATCATCCGCGCCGCCGAGCAGGTCGGTATCCGCATCCCGCGTTTTTGCGATCACCCGCTACTGGCCCCGGCTGGTGCTTGCCGCCAGTGTCTGGTTGAGGTAGCGGCGCCTGATCGCTCCGGCGAGTTACGCCCCTTCCCTAAGCCGCAGGCCTCGTGCACGATGACGGTCATGCCCGGAATGGTGGTCAAGACGCAACGCACGTCCGAGGTGGACGAGAAGGCCCAGAAGGGTGTGATGGAGTTCCTCCTGATCAACCACCCGCTTGACTGTCCGATCTGTGACAAGGGCGGTGAGTGCCCCCTACAGAACCAGGCGATGTCCGAGGGGCGTGAGGTTTCGCGTTTTGACGACGCTAAGCGTACGTTTGTAAAACCCATTAAGCTTTCCACCCAGATCGCGCTGGATCGGGAGCGTTGCATCCTGTGTCAGCGTTGCACGCGTTTTTCCAAGCAGATCGCGGGAGACGCCTTCATCGACCTGCAGGGTCGCGGCGGCGGCACCGCTCCAACCGAGGATCACCAGTTCATGGGGGAGCAGGTAGGACGCTTTGACACCGCCATCCTGGGCTTCCACAATGACGCCTCCAACGACAGTAATGACGAGGAGTTTGCGGGCCCGTACGGCAACCCCGGCTACGATTCCGGCCTGAACTCCGGCCCGGTGGGCGCCGCCGAAGCCGACACTTCTGGCCGTCCGTTCGCTTCCTACTTCTCGGGTAACACCATTCAGATTTGCCCGGTGGGTGCGCTCACGTCCACCTCGTACCGCTTCAGAGGCCGCCCGTTTGACCTCGTATCGACGCCGTCCGTGTCGCCGCACGACGCCTCTGGCGCCGCAACGCGTATTGACATTCGCCGCGGCGAGGTTGTTCGCGTTCTGGCAGGTGAGGACGCTGACGTCAATGAAGAGTGGATTACCGACAAGGATCGCTTCGCGTTCACGTGGAGCACCGGCGCAGATCGCCTGACTGCTCCGCTGGTTCGCGAGGACGGCAAGCTCGTTCCCACCTCTTGGGCGGATGCCCTTGACCGCGCGGCGCGCGGCTTGAGGGAAGCCCGCGAGGCTGGAAAGACGGTACTTCTGCCCGGCGGCCGCCTCACGGTTGAAGACGGCTACGCCTGGTCCAAGTTCGCGCGCATCGTCATGAACACCAATCAGATTGACGGCCGCGTTCGCGCCACGTCGCTGGAAGAAACGAAGTTCCTCGGAACGCGCGTTGCCGGCACCGGCCTGGGCGTAACCTACAAGGATCTTGAAAAGGCTGGCCGCGTTCTCATCGTTGGCCTCGAGGCCGAGGATGAGGCTGGAAACGTTTTCTTGCGTTTGCGCAAGGGCGTGCTCGCCGGCTCGGTCAAGGTTTCCGTGGTTGCTCCGATGACCACCCCCTCTACTCGTAAGATGAACGCCGACCTGCTTCGCGCAGCGCCCGGCACCGAACCCGAGGTGCTCGACGCAGTAAGCGGCGTACTTGCGGATGAACTGGCAAATGGTGTGATCGTCGTTGGTGAACGTGCCGTGGAGATTCCCGGCCTCTACACCGCTGTGGCCCGCCTCGCGGATCGCACGGAGGCTCGCATAGCGTGGATCCCGCGCCGTGCAGGGGAGCGTGGGGGCCTCGAAGTTGGCTTGAACCCGAACCTGCTTCCATTTGGTCGCTGCACTGCGGACGTCGATGCTCGCATCGACATGGAAGCCGTGTGGGGTGGCAAGCTTCCGGCCGATCCCACCAAGTGCACGGTAGACATTCTGGCCGAGGCCGCAACCGAGCCGCGTTCGGCGATGATTCTCGGCGGCGTTGACTCGCGTGACGTGACCGATTCGGAGAACCTGAAATCGGCTATCGAAAAGTCCGGTTTCGTAGTCTCGCTAGAGGTTCGTCGCACGGATTTGACCGAAATGGCAGACGTTGTATTCCCGGTTGCGCCGGTGACCGAAAAGAACGGTACGTTCATTAACTGGGAAGGCCGCCTGCGCCCCTTCGGCCAGGCTCTTGCCACCCGGGCGATTACCGACCGCGAAGTTCTACACCGCCTCGCGGGCCTCATGGGAGTAGACCTGGGCGTTGAAACCCTGAAAGACACGCACGCTGAAATCAATGAGCTAATGCAATGGGATGGCTCGCGCATCGACAGCCCGGCAATCTCGCCCGCCCCCGTGCAGGCACCCGGCGCTGGCAATGCCGTGCTCGCCACCCACAAGCTCATGCTCGACGAAGGCCGCATGCAGGACTTCGCTCCCGAGCTGGCCGGCACCGCCCGCCGATCCGTTGCCCGCATGAGCGTAGCGACCATGCAGGCAATCGGCGTTACCGAAGGCGACCTCGTAAACGTTTCTACGCAGCGAGGCACTATCACCCTTCCGGTTGCTGTGACTGACCTACCCGAGGACGTTGTGTGGTTGCCAGAATGTTCGGCAGGTTCGCACGTTCATGAAACTCTCGGCGCCAAAAATGGTTCCGTTGTATCCATCGCAGCCAATACGGAGGTGAACCGGTGAGTAATCTTGCACTAACTCTGATGCCGTTTGCTCCACCGACAACCGCGCCGGCTGACTTCAGCGAAGAGACCTGGTGGCTGAGCCTACTGAAGGCCCTGTTCATCGTGCTATTCCTGATCATGTCAGTGATCCTGGCGCTCTGGGTTGAACGACGTGGTCTTGGTCGTATGCAAACGCGTCCGGGCCCGAATGTTGCCGGCCCGCTCGGCCTGTTCCAAGCATTTGCGGACGCCGTGAAGCTCCTGTTCAAGGAGGACATTTGGACGGACAAGGCAGAGAAGTTCATCTACTTCGTTGCCCCCTCCATTTCTGCGTTCTCCGCATTCATGGTGCTGGCGGTCATCCCGATGGGCCCGAATGTGAACATGTTCGGGCGCTCTACGCCACTGCAGATGGCGGACACGCCAATCGCGATTCTCTACATTCTGGCGATCGCCTCGATCGGCCTGTACGGCACGGTTCTTGGTGGTTGGTCAACGCGTTCTACTCTGCCGCTCCTCGGCTCGGTTCGCGCCGCCGCGCAGGTCATCTCCTACGAGCTGGCGATGGGTCTTTCGCTCGTGTCCGTGTTCCTCGTGGCTGGCTCCATCTCCACCTCCGAGATCGTTGCGGCCCAGCACAGCGTTTGGTGGGCGTTCGCCCTCCTACCCGCGTTCATCGTCTACTTCATTTCGATGGTGGGCGAAGTCAATCGCCTCCCATTCGACCTTCCCGAGGCTGAAGGCGAGCTGGTTGCCGGTCACATGACCGAATACTCGTCGATGAAGTTCGGCTGGTACTACCTGTCCGAATACATCAACATGTTTAACGTTTCCGCTGTTGCAACCACGGTGTTCTTCGGCGGCTGGCACGCACCGTTTGGCCTGTCTTACGTTCCTTTCATCGACTTTAACTCCGGCTGGTGGGGCTTCTTGTGGTTCAACCTGAAGATGTGGTTCTTCTTCTTCTGCATGGTTTGGATCCGTGGTACGCTCCTGCGTTTCCGCTACGACCAGTTTATGAAGCTGGGCTGGAAGGTCCTGATCCCAACCTCCCTCGTGTGGCTAGTACTAGTCGCAACGTTGCAGGGCGTGCGCATGTGGGTAACGGATTCACTCCTTGTGATCACGGGTGGAATCGTGGCGGTGTTCCTCGTCGTCATGATCATCCTGTGGATATTCGATCGCCCCGAGCCTGAAGTTAAGCCGGTAGGAGAATTTGACCCGTTCGCGGGCGGCTACCCGGTACCGCCTCTACCCGGCCAGCAGCTACCCCCGTCCCCGAGGGCGGGTCTAGTTCCGGCCGCCACCGTCGCAACTGATCAGAAGGAAGTGCGCGATGAGTAAAGACAAGAACGAAGAGATGCTCTACGAGCACGACCCGAAAGGCTTTTGGGGCAACCTGTTTGCGCCGGTAGCTGGTTTCGGCGTAACCATCTCGTCGATGTTCCGCCCGGTAGTTACGGAGCAATACCCGTTCGAAGGTCCGTTCGTGCAACCCCGCTTCCACGGCCGCCACCAGCTCAACCGTTACGCGGACGGCCTCGAAAAGTGCATCGGCTGTGAGCTTTGCGCATGGGCGTGCCCTGCGGACGCGATCCTCGTTGAAGCAGCGAACAACACTCCGGACGCGCAGTACGCTCCCGGTGAGCGCTTCGGCCGCGTCTACCAGGTGAACTACCTGCGTTGCATCTTCTGTGGTCTCTGCATCGAGGCGTGCCCCACGCGCGCCCTCACGATGGGTAACGATTTTGAACTTGCCGACTACCATCGCCGCGACCTGATCTTTGAAAAAGATCAGATTCTCGCCCCAATGGAAGAAGGCATGCTTGCTGCCCCGCACCCGATGGTGGAGGGGCTGTCCGATGGTGACTACTACCGCGGCGCTGTAACCGGCCCCACCAAGGCGCAGGTTGAATGGGTGCGTGAACACCGCCCAGACGACCCCACCTTGGAAGCCGCTGCTAAGGCCGCAGAAAAGAACGAAATGGCTCTCGCTAGCATGGAAACCGAAGGAGGCGAGAGTAAGTGAATCCGACCCCAATTGATGCAGTAGCCACGATCGGCGCGGGTGAGACAGTCCTATTCTGGATCACCGCCGCGGTCATGGTTTTCGGTGCCCTGGGTGTCCTCTTCTTTAAGAAGGCGGCCTACGCGGCGTTGTCAATGGTGCTGGTCATGCTTGGCCTCTCCGTCCTCTACTTCGCGCAGGGAGCGCCCTTCATGGGTGTTGTTCAGATCGTGGTCTACACGGGTGCGATCATGATGCTGTTCCTGTTCGTCCTTATGATGATCGGCCTGCAGGCAACGGATAACTACCAGAACCAAAAGCGAAGCAACATTGTGCTCGCCGTGATTGGCGCGGGCACTATGGCGTTCGCCCTGTCCGCAGTGGTTTGGAAGGCAAATCTGCCGGCAGTTAAAGACTTCGGCGTTGATCCGTACTCGAACGCTCCGGTGGAGAACCTGGCGCTCGCCCTCTTCTCTAACTACTGGTTCTCGATGGAACTTGCCGGCTCGCTCCTGATTACCGCCGCCGTGGGAGCTGTTCTTTTGACTCACGGCGATCGCCTCACCCCGAAGCGCACGCAAAAGCATGTTGTTGACGCGAAGATGTCCGCCTACGCAGAAACCGGCCGCCACATTGGCCAGTACACTGCGCCAGGCGTGTTCGCTCGCTCCACGGCGTTTGACGTTGGTGCTATTTCGGGTGAAACTCACAAGCCGGTTCAAGAATCGATTCCGCGCGTGGTTCGTGTGCGCGGCCTTGACCGCTCCATCGGTTCCCTCGATCCGGAGCTTGCACGCTCGCTCGGAGAGCAGGCAATCGGCAAGCAGCCGCAACACCCATACCACGGCGTGGCCGCCACCCAGAGTGTGGAACACGCCCGCACGTGGGGCATGGCCGGCGAGGAAGCCCCGGACGGTCTCCTCCAATACGAGGCCCGCCCCGAAATCGAAGCTGGCGAGCCCGAAGTTAAGGAGGACGAGCAGTGAGCATTTCGTACTACATCATTTTGGCAATGATCCTCTTCTCGATCGGCGCCGCAGTGGTAATGGTTCGCCGCTCCGCAGTGATCTCACTGATGGGAGTTGAGCTAATGCTGAACTCCGCGAACCTGGTCCTCATCACTTTTTCCCGCATATACGGTGATTACACCGGTCAAGTGATGGCGTTCTTCGTCATGATCGTTGCCGCCGCCGAGGTCGTAGTTGGCCTGGCAATCATCGTGTCCATCTTCCGATCTCGTCGCACCACCTCGGTCGATGAGGTCAACCTACTGAAGCACTGAGGGAGGAAAGGTGAACTACTCCATGCTTCTTCCCCAGGCACCCGTCGAGGCCATCGCGGCCTCCGGCGTAGCATCACTGGGCTGGTTGATGATCGCGATCCCACTCGCGGTTTCTATCCTTCTGCTCCTACTGGGGCGCGTGTCTGACCGGTGGGGCCACTGGCTTGCCGTCCTCGCCTCCTGGTCTTCGTTCGGCATTGGCCTGGCTATCATCATTCAGATGCTCGGCGTTTCTGCCTCCGAACGCTCTATGGAGATGAACCTGTTCGAGTGGATCCCAGCTGGCGACTTCACGATCAACTTCGGCCTCCTCATGGATCCGCTGTCGATGACGTTCGTCATGCTGGTCACGTTCGTTGGTTCGCTCATTCACGTGTACTCGGTTGCGTACATGGAACACGACGCGGATCGCCGCCGGTTCTTCGCTTACCTGAACTTCTTCATCGCGGCCATGCTGATCCTCGTGCTCGGCAACTCCTACGCGATCTTGTTTGTCGGTTGGGAAGGCGTTGGCCTCGCCTCGTACCTGCTGATCGGCTTCTGGAACTATGTTCCCGAATACGCCACGGCAGCGAAGAAGGCGTTCGTCATGAACCGTGTTGGTGACATGGGCCTGCTCGCGGCCATGATGGTTATGGTCGCCCAGTTCAGCTCCGTAGATTTCCGCACGGTTTCCGCAGAGGTAACTGGCGCGTCGCAGGGCGTGGCCACGCTAATCGGCTTGTTCCTGCTCCTTGCCGCAACCGGTAAGTCCGCACAGTTCCCGTTGCAAGCCTGGCTGGGCGACGCCATGGCCGGCCCCACGCCGGTTTCCGCGCTCATCCACGCGGCAACGATGGTTACTGCAGGCGTTTACCTGATCGTGCGCTCCGGCGCCGTCTACCTGCAAGCCCCTATCGCTGGAACAGTAGTGGCAATCGTAGGTGCAATCACCCTCCTCTTTGGAGCGATCATCGGTACCGCGAAGGATGACATTAAGAAGGTGCTTGCAGCATCCACGATGTCGCAAATCGGATACATGATGCTCGGTGCGGGCCTGGGCCCGATCGGTTGGGCGTTTGCGATCTTCCACCTGTTCACGCACGGCTTCTTCAAGGCACTCATGTTCCTGGGCGCCGGTTCGGTGATGCACGCGATGGACAACCAGGTGAACATGCGTAACTTCGGTGCCCTGAAGGGCGCGATGAAGATCACGTGGATCACCTTCATGATGGGTTGGCTCGCGATCCTCGGCGTACCGCCGTTCTCCGGCTTCTGGTCGAAGGATCCGATCATTGAGGCGGCGTTCTCGGCCAACAACTTTGGCAACATTGAGGCCTCCTGGCCCGGGTGGGTGTTCGGAACGGTTGCCCTGGTTGGTGCGGGAATCACCGCGTTCTACATGTCGCGCCTGTTCTTCATGACGTTCCACGGCAAGGCCCGCTGGACAAAGACGATGGCAGGTGAGCCTATTCAGCCGCACGAGTCATCACCGCTAATGACGGTTCCGATGATTATTCTCGCGGTTGGAGCCGTGTTCCTCGGTGGCCTCCTGACGATCAACTCGGCGTTCGTCACCTGGCTGGAGCCAGTCACTGGAGAGACGCTGCACGCAGAGCCGGTGTTGCCGGTTATTGCAATCCAGGTTCTCGTCCTCCTCGTCGTGATTATCGGCGCGCTGTTCGCCTGGAAGAAGTACGGACGCGAAGAGGTCTCGCAGGCCGTACCCGCAGCGGGAGCCCTCGTTCACGCGGCGCGCAACGACCTCTACCAGGATCAACTTAACGAGGGCCTGTTCATGGTTCCCGGCCAAGCACTTATGCGCGGCGTGACCGCAGCAGACCACTCCTTCGTAGACGGCATCGTCCGCGGCCTTGCAAAACTGGCGGCCGGCACCGGACGGGCTGTGTCGAAGGCACAAACCGGCTATGTCCGCTCCTACGCGGCGTACGTGTCAGGTGGCGTGCTACTAGCCCTAGTCGTCATTTTGGCAACGCGGATTTAAGAGCGGAGGAAACTGATGGAAATGCAAGTTATCTCGGCAGCTTCAATCCCGTGGCTGTCCATTCTGATTGCCCTACCCATGATTGTGGGCATCCTGGTGGTAACCGTGGCGCCGCTACGTGTTATCGGCCGCCCCATCGCCCTGGTCGTGTCTCTCGTCGAACTAGCTCTTGGTATTGCGGCTGCAGTTACCCTCGACTGGTCTGCGACTAATACGTACCAGCTCGCGGAGACGAAGAACTGGATTCCAGCGATCGGTGTCAGCTGGGGCCTGGGCGTAAATCAGCTCGCAATGGCGATGATTATTCTCGCGGTTGCGCTCGTGCCCATCGTCCTCATCGCCGGTTGGCACGAGGATGCGGGCAAGCGTGATGGGGCCCGCCAGTCCAGCATGTACATGGCACTTATCCTCATTCTTGAGGGCTTCATGGTACTGATCTTCGCGGCCCGCGACGTCGTGCTGTTCTACATTGCTTTCGAGGCGATGTTGATTCCGCTTTACTTCATGATTGGCCGCTTCGGCGGCAAGAACGCTCGCGCGGCTGCGTTGAAGTTCTTGCTCTACTCGCTATTTGGTGGCTTGATCATGCTTGCCGGTGTTATCGGCCTGTGGGTGGTTTCGGATCACGGTCCCAACGCTTTCCTCATGGAAAATCTCGCGGGAACGCCGATGGCCTCCAACGTGGAGATGTGGATCTTCATCTCGTTCTTTATCGCATTCGCGATTAAGGCCCCGATGGTTCCAGTTCACACTTGGCTGCCTGACACCGCTGCGGCTGCACGGCCGGGCACGTCGGTTCTGCTGGTTGGTGTCCTCGATAAGATCGGCACCTACGGAATGATTGCCCTGGCGCTACCGCTCTTCCCGAATGCTTCGAGTACGGCCGCGCCGGTAATCATCGTCCTCGCTGTCATTTCGATTCTGTACGGTGGCCTGGCAGCCATCGGCCAGAAGGATCTCATGCGACTCGTTTCGTTCACGTCCGTGTCGCACTTTGGTTTCATGGTGCTCGGTATTTACATCGGCTCGCACGTAGCTTTGGTGGGCGCCATGTTCTACATGGTTGCGCACGGAGTTTCGATTGCGGCGATGTTCCTGATCTCCGGCTTCCTCACCGAGCGTGGGGGTACGCGCGAGATCGCGGCCTACCGTGGCATGCAGCGCGTAACCCCAGTTATTGCGGGCACCTGGCTAGTTGCCGGTCTCGCATCGGTTGCGCTCCCGGGCTTGTCGGGCTTCGTCCCCGAGTTCATGGTGCTTTTGGGCACGTGGAAGATTAGCCCGCTGGCAGCCATCTTCGCGGTGCTGGGCGTGGTTCTGGCGGCTTTGTACCTGCTGATCCCTTACCAGGCGATCTTCACGGGGCCGCCAACAAATGCAGAGAAGTTTACTGACATGAACATGCGCGAGAAGGGGGCTATCACCCCGCTTATCGCCGCGATGGTTGTGCTCGGTATTTGGTCCGCTCCGCTGGTAAGCGCGCTCAACCCGGTTGCTGATGGCGCTATCGAGAACCTGCAGCCGCGCATTGAGCGTCTAAGCGACGCCGGAGCAAGCACTTTGCTCGATGGCACGGAAGGGAGCAACAACTAATGGATCTTGTAACTCAAGCCCCGCAGATTCCCTGGGTCTCATTCGCCCCGATTCTGATCGTTCTGGGAGCCGCCGTTGTCGGCGTCCTCGTGGAAGCATTTGTTCCCCACAAGGCGCGCCGTGGCACACAGGTTCTGCTCTCGATCATCGCAGTTGTCGTCTCGTTCGTGGCCATTGTGGCGCGCTGGGCTGAAATCGCACAGATGCCTGAGGCACATGGGGAGTACATCGAAGATACGCTCACGCTTGCAACGCAGGCGTTGCTCTTGGTTGTAGCCTTCCTGGCACTGCTCGTAATCGCGGATCGTTCCGAGCTTGGTGACGGCGCGTTCGCCGCCCAGCCTTCGGACCGCCCCGGTTCTTCGGACGAAGACCTCTCAATCGCGAAGGGATACCAGCGTACGGAGATCTTCCCGCTCGTGCTGTTCTCGCTAGGCGGCATGATGGTGTTCCCGGCGGCAAACACGTTGATCGCGCTGTTCATCGCCCTCGAAGTGCTCTCTTTGCCTCTGTACATCCTGGTGGCAACGGCTCGTCGTCGTCGCCAGCTGTCGCAGGAAGCCGCATTGAAGTACTTCTTGCTGGGCGCATTTGCTTCGGCGTTCGTTCTCATGGGTGGTGCGCTCCTGTACGGCTTCTCCGGTTCCGTGGTTCTGAGCGAAATCTCGGTCAAGGTTCCGATGGTTCCGGGCATGGACTGGATGCTCATCGTGGGCGTGTTCATGGTTATGGTCGGCCTGCTGTTTAAGGTTGGCGCCGCACCTTTCCACGCGTGGACACCGGATGTGTACCAGGGCGCTCCAACGCCTATCACGGGTTTCATGGCGGCCGCCGTTAAGGTTGCTGCTTTTGCAACGATGATTCGCCTCTACCTGACTATCGGCGTTCGCCTCGAGTGGGATCTGATTTGGATCTTCGCAGCGGTTGCCGCACTGACAATCGTGATCGGTACGTTCGTGGGTCTGGTTCAGACCGACGTTAAGAGGCTCCTCGCATACTCTTCGATCGCTCATGCTGGCTTCCTCCTCATTGGTGTTCTGGCGGCCACGTCACGCACTGCGGGCTCGGTCCTGTTCTACCTGCTGGGTTACGGCATCGCCACGGTTGGCGCATTCGCCGTAGTTGCGCTTGTGCGCCAGGCGGATGAAAACGCGAACATTACGGGTGAGGCCACTGAGATTTCCCGCTGGGCTGGTTTGGGACGCAAGTCGCCATTTGTTGCCGGCGCCATGCTGATTTTCCTCCTGTCGTTTGCGGGCATTCCGCTAACGTCCGGATTCATCGGCAAGTTCGTAGTGTTTGCGGAAGGCATTTCCGCCGGCTACACCGGCCTGGTAATCCTGGCTCTGGTGGCTTCGGCAATCACGGCGTTCTACTACTTCCGCCTGGTGGTTCTCATGTTCTTCACTGAGCCGAGTGAGAACACCGTGGTTGTGAAGTCGGAAGGTTACACGTTCATCGCAGTTGTTGTTGCCGCCGTGGCAACGATCCTGCTGGGCGTGTTCCCGCAGCCGATTCTTGATGCGCTGGCGAATGTGGTTGTACTGCTACCGTGACGGAATCGAAGTTTTCGCTTGAAGTTCTAGAAGAGCAGGTGTCATCCGACCTCTCCCGAGTTGAGCAGTTGCTCACCGACTCGGTGAAGGGGTCGGATGACCTTATCCACGAACTCCTATCACACCTCGCTAAAGCGGGTGGAAAGCGCTTGCGTCCCGCACTCACCCTCATCTGCGCACATCTGGGTAGCGAGGGCGAGCCTGCTTCTGACGAGATCGTGGCGGCTGCAACCGCGGTTGAGCTGACCCACTTGGCAACTCTCTACCATGACGATGTGATGGACGCGGCGCCGCAGCGTAGGGGAGTCACTGCAACGCAGCTACAGTGGGGGAATAACCGTGCGATCTTGGCTGGAGACGTACTGTTTTCTCGCGCCTCGCTACTGGTGTCTAAGCTTGGCCAGCGGATCATCGAGTATCACGCGCAGACTTTCGAGCGCCTGTGCATGGGCCAGCTTCACGAAACGTTTGGCCCCCACGACGCGGATCCGGTTGATTTCTACATTCAGGTCCTGGCGGATAAAACTGGTTCACTGATTGCCGCATCAGCTGTGTTCGGGGGTTGGCTGTCAGGCGCGGACGACGAGCTTGTGGACGCGGTGCGAATCTTTGGTGAACGAGTTGGCGTGGCTTTCCAGATTGCCGATGACGTGATTGACTTCGCCTCCGACGAGGCACTGACCGGCAAGAGTGCTGGGACTGACTTAGTTGAGGGGGTTGCCACGATGCCGATACTGCTTTTGCGTTGCCGCGGCGAGGCTGGCCTCCTAGACGATGAGGGCAAGAAGTTACTTGCCGACATTGACGGCGGTGACCTCACTGATGACGTCCTTCTCGCCTCCGTGGTGCAACGTTTGAAGCACCACGAGGTGTTGGACGAAACGAGGGCGAAGGCTCGTGAGTGGGCCGACCTGGCGGTGGAAGCACTTGCGCCTATCCCGGATTCTGCGGTTAAGGAAGCCCTGGTTCAGTTTGCGAACGCTGCGGTTGACCGCATGGCTTAACCGGTTAGATCAAGACGAAACGCCCCTTAAAAAGGGGGCGTTTTTCAAGGGCTAATGCGAGCGCGATAGGGCGGAAGTTACAGCGTCTTGTAGAAATAAGGCCTTGCATTTTCGTAAACTATAGGTTGCATTATTATTCCTAAGGATCGAGGGAAGTAAGTGAGCTCTGCGCGTCCACTAAATGTTGCGGTAATTGGAGCCGGCCCGGCGGGTATTTACGCGGCCGACATTTTGTCGAAGTCTGGTTTGGACGTGGCAATTGATTTATTCGAGCAGCTTCCCGCGCCTTACGGCCTGGTGCGTTACGGTGTTGCGCCAGATCACCCGCGTATCAAACAGATCATTGTGGCCCTGTACAAGATTTTGCAGCGTGGTGATATCCGCCTACTGGGTAACGTGCGCGTGGGCAGAGACATCACGGTTGCGGACTTGAACGAGCACTATGATGCGGTGATTTTTGCAACCGGTTCGGATCGCGATAAGCCGTTCAACATTCCGGGCGCGGATTTGCCGCAGGTGCATGGCGCGGCTGATTTTGTGTCCTGGTATGACTCCCATCCTGATCATCCGCGCCAGTGGCCGCTACAGGCCAAGGAGATCGCGGTGATTGGCGCCGGTAACGTAGCGCTGGATGTGGCCCGTGTCCTCGCAAAGCACGCGGATGACATGCTAACCACCGAGATCGCGCAGAACGTGTACGAGGGCCTGTCTACGAATCCGGTTACGGACGTGCACGTTTTTGGCAGGCGCGGTCCGGCGCAGATGAAGTTCACGCCGCTAGAGCTTCGTGAGTTGGGTAAGCAGCCGGACGTGGACGTGATTGTTTACGAGGAAGACTTCGATTTTGACGAGGGGTCACAGGAGGCTATCCGCGCGTCGAATCAGACGAAGCAGGTTGTGAAGACGCTGACCAACTACGCGATGGTGGAGGAGCATACGGCAAGCCGGCGGATTCATATCCACATGTTCCATTCGCCCAGTGAGATTGTGGCGGATGAGGATGGTAATGTCGCGGCGATTCGCACGGAGCGCACGAAGTTGAATGGTGACGGCACGGTTAGCGGCACGGGCGAGTTTATTGAAACCCCGGTGCAGGCGGTGTACCGCGCGGTTGGCTACTTCTCTAGCCCGATTGAGGGCGTGCCGTTTGATGACAATCGCGGCGTAATTCCAAACGAGTCTGGGCGTGTGGTTGACGAGGCGGGAGTGCCGATCACGGGGCTTTACACCACCGGTTGGGTAAAGCGCGGTCCGGTGGGTTTGATTGGCTCAACGAAGTCTGATGCGCAAGAGACGATTGCGATGCTGGTGGAGGACGCGCAGGCGGGTAAGTTGCACGCGACCTCTGAGGCCGTTGGGCACGATGCGATGATTAATCTCTTGAACGAGCGCGGCGTGCGTTACACCGAGTGGCACGGTTGGGAGCTTCTGGATGAGTACGAGCAGAAGCTTGGTGCAGACTTCGGTGAGGTCGTTGGTGGCCGTGGCCTGCGTGAGCGCGTGAAGGTGGTGTCGCGCGAGGCCATGATTCGCATCTCTAAGGGTGAAGACTTGGGCGAGACGGATTTGATTGGCCAGCCGGGCGAGTGACTCTGGAGTCGGTATGAGTGGTGGGGCGGTGACATTGGTTGTCGCCCCACCACTCATCTAACGGGTTATTCGGCAGTTTTATAGCAATCTTTAAGCATTCGCGTTTAATGTAAGTCTTAAGATTCGTCATGTTTGAGGTTAGGCATGAATAGAAACGGTTTGAAAACGGCTGTTTTGTTGACGGCCATGTGGGCGTTGGTAGTACTGATTGGCTGGGCCATTTCTCGGGGTACGGGAAATAGTTCCTGGCTGCTCGCTGCGATTGTGTTCGGGTTTGGCATGAATCTGTACACGTATTGGAATTCGGACAAGCTGGCGCTTAGGTCTATGAACGCGCAGCCGGTGACGCCGCAGGAGGCCCCCAAGCTGTACGCGATGGTAGAGGAGTTGTCGGCGCGGGCAGGACAGCCGCAGCCGAGGCTCTACATTGCGCCCACGGCTACTCCAAATGCGTTCGCTACGGGACGGAATCCGCAGAACGCGGCGGTTTGTTGCACCAGCGGCATTATGCAGCTATTGGATGACAGGGAGCTTAGGGCGGTGCTTGGGCATGAGCTTAGCCACGTGTATAACCGCGATATTTTGACTTCGACAATAGCGGCGGGTATGGCGCAGGTGATTACATCGCTCGCTCAGTTTGCGTTCTTCTTTGGGGGAGGTCGCAATAATGAGGGTGGAAATCCGATTGCGGGTTTGCTGATGATTCTTTTGGCTCCGTTTGCGGCCACGATGTTGCAGTTGGGGGTTTCACGCACGCGCGAGTTTGATGCGGATCATGATGGTGCGGAACTTTCGGGGGATCCGTTGGCGCTGGCTTCGGCGCTTCGTAAGTTGGAGCGCGGCAACACCATGTCGCCCCTGCAGCCGTCGCCATCGCGGGAAACTACCGCTGCGATGATGATCGCCAACCCGTTTAGGGGAGCTAGCTTGCGCAGTTTGTACTCCACGCACCCGCCGATGGAGCAGCGCATTGAGCGCCTTGAGCGAATGGCGGGATATTAGGTTTTCGAGGTGCGGTTGGCACATGTGTAGGACATGCATCACTAACCTCAGTTTCCAGCCTGAATGAATTGGCGTTTTGTGGTTCAGGTTTGATAGTCTTCATTGGCGTCGCCAAGCAGTGAATGTTTGCGACAATGGCGGAGTGCCCGAGCGGCCAAAGGGAGCTGACTGTAAATCAGCCGCGTTATGCTTCGGGGGTTCAAATCCCTCCTCCGCCACAAGCCGAAAGGCTGTGTGACGATTAACTCGGTTCTGCGGGTTGCCTCGGCGGCTCTGATTCGAGTAAAGTTGCACGCGTTGCCCCGATAGCTCAGTCGGCAGAGCATCTCCATGGTAAGGAGAAGGTCAAGGGTTCGATTCCCTTTCGGGGCTCTGTTTGTGGGCACAGGTAGTGTCGGCAAACCCCAAGCGGCGGGGTAGCTCAGTTGGTGAGAGCGCACGACTCATAATCGTGAGGTCGCGGGTTCGAGCCCCGCCCCCGCTACCGGCTCATCCTCAGTGAGGAAACGCCGAGCAGATTGAAAGGAAAAGGGATGGCTAGCAAGGCTTCTGACGTTCGCCCTAAGATTACTCTGGCCTGCTCGGAGTGCAAGGAGCGCAACTACATTACGAAGAAGAACCGTCGTAACACGCCGGATCGTCTCGAGCTTATGAAGTACTGTCCGCGTTGCCGCTCATCTAAGTTGCACCGCGAAACTCGCTAAGTTCGGGTTTGAGAGCCCCCAGTTTTTGGGGGCTCTTTTGTTTTGCGCGAACGCGTGTTATTGCTAGGCGAGCTGTAATATCGGGTTAAGAGAAGGGGGACACTGTGGAGATTCCGAGGCCGGATTCACCTGTTTACAGGCGCGCGTCGTACGCGACGGCGATGACTTTCTTCTTTTCTGGGTTCACTTTGGCCTCGTTTCTTTCGCGTATCCCATCTATTCGCGACGCGTTTTCGCTGGATCCGGCAACGCTTGGCAATGTTCTTTTGATAGATTCGCTGGGTTCGGTTATTGCGCTTCCAGCTACCGGTCCGGTGGCGGGTCGTTTTGGTCCGCGCGTAACTATGTGGTCAGGCTTTTCCCTGTGGTGCGTTGGCATGGCGGCAGTGATCGCAACTTTAGATCAGGGCAGTGCGATGCTACTTGCAGTTTCGCTGTTTGTAGCGAATATGGGCACGTCTATGGCGAATACCACGATGAATATCGCGGCCGGGTACGTGGAGGTGCTTTCGCGTAGGCGGGTGATGCCCTGGTATCACGCATCCTATTCTATAGGTACGGTGACGGCCGCACTGGCAGGTGTGCTTATGGCCTACTTGCACGTGGGAGTGAAAGCGCACCTCCTTGGCGTGATAGCAGCGACTGTGGTCGTCATGTTTTTAACGGGATTACTATATGTACCGCAGTGGATTGTGGCGTCGATTTCAACGGATGAGTCGGGGGCGTCAAACACAAAGCGAACAAAGGCTGCGTGGCGGGAAAAGCGCACGGTTTTGATCGGCGTGATGGTTATTGGAACGGGTCTGATGGAGGGCGCGGCAAACGATTGGATTCCACTGGCCATTGTTGATGGTTTCGATGTTTCTCACGCGCTGGGGACGGCGGCGCTTGCGTTCTTCTTGGCGGTGCTAACTGCAACTCGTTTGCTAACGCCGCGCATGCAGCGCAGGTGGAGCCCGCGTCCTATGCTCCAGGTGTTCCTCGCGATTGCGGTGGCGGGTTTGCTCTTGTTCGCCCTGTCTCCGTGGCCGTGGTTGGCTTTGTTGGGTATAACCGGTTGGGGCATTGGTGCTTCGCTGGGGTTCCCCACGGCGGCCTCGGCACTATCAACGGATCCGAAGATGACGGCAGCACGCATTTCGGTATTGTCCACGATCGGTTACGGGGCGTTTTTGGTTGGCCCGCCGGTGATTGGTCATATTGCGCAGTTAGTGGGGTACCGTAGCGCTCTCGGGTTCGTGGTGCTTCCAGTGCTGTTGTCCCTGTATTTGGCTCGTTATATTGATGAAGACGCGTAGGAGACGGGCCGTTCGGCTCGGCTTTGTTTGCGTTGTGCCCGCGAGTGGGCGCAAGAGAGGTCGATATGGATACCTGTAGTTTTTTCCCCCGCACTGAAAATCCCAGCCCGGTAACGCCGGTGCAGTCAAACCGCCAGTATGACGAGGGGTCGAAACGCCTGGCTGATTGGACCACGCTGGGGGTGGGCGGTGAGGCTCAGAGTCTGATCGTTGCGCGTAGCGAGGACGAGATTGTAGAGGCCGTGCGCGCTGCGGATGAGGCTGGCAAGCCGGTGCTGATGCTGGGTGGCGGTTCGAATCTGCTGGTGGCGGATGAGCCATTCGCGGGCGTCGTGGTGCGCGATGGCCGATCCGGTTACACGCTGGTGCACGATTCGGGTTGCGGTGGCGCTGTGGTGCGCGTGGATGCGGGCATGGCGTGGGATGAGTTTGTTGCGGCTGCGGTGGAGAATGACTGGTCAGGCTTGGAAGCCCTGTCTGGTATTCCCGGAACTGTGGGTGCATCTCCGGTGCAGAACGTGGGGGCGTATGGCAAGGAGGTTGCGGATACGATCGCGGCGATCCGCGTCTATGACCGGTTGGAAAAGCGTCGCAAGACGCTGGCGTTAGCGGATTTAGAGTTTGGCTACCGCACGTCGGTGTTGAAGCGTTCGACGTTTGATCCGTCCTTATCGCAGGGGCGTTTGTGGGGGCCAACGGGCCGCTGGATTGTGCTGTGGGTGGAGTTCCAGTTCACGCACGCGTCGCTGTCTTTGCCGATTGGCTATGGGCAGTTGGCGCAAAGCCTTGGCGTGCAGGTTGGTGAGCGCGCGGATCAGCGGGATGTGCGCGCGGCGGTGTTGGAGCTGCGTCGCGGCAAGTCAATGGTTCTCGATGACGAGAATCGCAATACGTGGTCAACGGGTTCGTTCTTCACTAACCCGATTATTTCCGAGGATGCCGCTAAGCAATTGCCGCCGGACGCTCCGGTGTTCCCAGTTCGCAAGGTTGCTCCTGCGGGCACTGTGCCAGACGGGGATAGTGTCGAGGAGGGCGTGGTTAAAGTATCGGCCGCCTGGTTGATTAACCATTCGGGTTTTGATCGCGGGTTTAAGTTGGAAGCGGATTCGGAGGCGGCGCTTTCTTCGGATCATGTTTTGGCGATCTCGAATACGGGGTCGGCTTCGCTGGAGGATGTGGCTCGCCTCGCTGCGGCGGTGCGTGATGGGGTGTGGGAAAAGTGGCAGATTGAGTTGGTGCCCGAACCTGTTCGCGTGGGCTGGGATCTGCCGCCGCTACCGGCCACCAAGTAGCGTTTTGCAGTGAGCCTGAGAGAGTCGGCGCGGCAGAGCCTCGTAAAAAGCGTGTGCCTATAAGCCGCGTGCTTGAACAACGGTTACGCGCGCGGCTTGTGCCGCTCCATTTCGGCTACGAGCACGCGCAGAGCGGCGGGCGCGGTGAGCAGGTTGTTGTGACCGTAGACGTTGGCGGTGACTACGCGCGCGCCGGGGAGCCACGATCCGTTGGGCACCTGCTGATCCCAGCGGGCTTGAATTGAGGTGATGCGCGGGTTGACGCGGATGTCTTCGTACTGGGTTCGCAGGCTGAGCGCATCGGTACGCATGTCGGCAACCCGTAGCAGTTTGGGCGCGTAGTTAGCCAGCGGCGAGCCCGCGTAGGGAGTTCCCAGCGTGACCATGGCGCGGATGCGCCACCCCTGCGGTCCGGTCATGGCGGTTTTGCCAATGAGTCCGCCCTTGGAGTGCGCGAACAGTACAACGTCTTGAAGATTTTGGTCGGCGAGGTATTTTTCTAGCCTGCGCGCAAACAGTGGGATGGGCCCGTTTAGGTGATCGAGGGCGGTCACAAAGTGTACGTCCCAGCCGGCGCTGTGGAGGGCGTGGCCGGCTAGGTGCAGGTGTTCACTGGTTTCAACGATGCCGGGAATGCCAATACAGACGGACCCGCCCGCGAAGCGCATGGATGCAGCGGGCTCGCCGGCAAGGCCGGCGCGAATAAGCGCAGCACGTAGAGCCTGAACGCCAGAGCGCGCGTAGTCAGTGAGGGCGATAACCGTGGCACGCCGAAGGGGCGGTGTGGTTACCGAGTTTTCGCGCAACTGCTCCCACACTCCGCTTCCGGTTTCAGGCGTGCGAGCGGCACTCGCGGCGGTCTCAGCAAGCTGTTTGACGCGCTCCTGCCCGGCTACGTTCCCCGCTTCTGCCCTTGGCGAAGCTTTTGCAGGCGGCTCTTGGGATAGGGTGATGAGAGCGTGAGCAACTTCGTCAGCGTGCGCAACAATAACGGAGTGCGCGCCATCCTTGACCTCAAAAATCGGGGCGTCCAGGCCAGTGCCGCTCGCGGCAGCGAGGCGGAGGTCTTCTAGCCAGGTGCGCGGCGCTACGGCGTCGTGCTCCCCGCGCATGAGGTAGGTGCGGGCGCGCGCGTCGGCTAGGCGCACTCCGATGGGGTAGGCAACCATTTGCGGCAGGGTTTCCATGAACCAGGCGAGGCCGGAGCGCAGGTATGCGCCCACGGCGAATCGGCTGACTGCAAAAGGCTCAAAGATGGAGGACTGTGCAAACCGCAATCCGGCTTGCACAAATGTGCGCTCTAAAGCGTTGATGGGCGGGCCGATCAGGAGGATGCGGTTGATCCACTCCGGGTCGCGCGCCGCCATTTCGGTGACTACTTGCGCGCCCATCGAATGTCCAAGCATAACGGGATTTTTAACGCCTTCAAATCGCATGATCTTGTGCGTAGCGGCGGCAAATCCGGCGATGGACAGTGGGTGGGGTGGGCGCGTGGTGTCACCAAATCCCGGTAGGTCGAGCGTAATCACGTCGCCGTGTTCAACCAGGCGTTGCGCTAGCGGCACGAAGTATTCGGATGAGACGCCGATGCCGTGGACGAGGACGAACGTGGGCGCGCCCTCGTCAATGAAGTCGCGGCAAAATCGGTGTACGCGCATGAGCATTCCGTCGCCGATGGAAACGAGGGAGTTTGTAACGGTGTAATCGCTCAACGTGCCTCCTCAGCAACGGCGGGTATTGTCCGCTCCAGCCCCGCGCGTTGCAACGTCGTCTGGCCCGTGTAGCCACTGGTCGATCTCACGCTTCCAGCGGGCCTTGTTGGTGGACGAGGCTAGCGATGCCTCGATTGAGGAGCGCGCCAGGGAGGCAAGTTCGGCGTCGCTGAATCCGGCAGAGCGCGCGAACTCGTATTGGTCTAGCAGGCGGGAGCGAAATAGAAGCGGGTCGTCGGCCCCGAGAGCAATGGTGGCGCCGGCGTCAAACATGGTGCGCAGGGGAACTTCGTCGAGGTTTTGGAATACCCCGAGTGACACGTTGGACGCGGGGCACACTTCGAATGCGATGTTTTCGTCGATGAGACGGGCGAGTAGCTCCGGATCTTCGTAGGCGCGCACGCCGTGTCCAAGCCGCTGGGGTTTGAGATGGGCAACTACGTCGCGCACGTGCGTGGGGCCAAGTAGCTCACCCGCGTGGGGCACGCCTTCAAGACCGCCATGTCGCGCGATACGAAACGCCGCCGAAAATTGGGAGGTGTCTCCCGCAGTTTCGTCGTTGGATAACCCGAACGCGATTACTTCGCCGGGTTGATCGCCGGCGTATTGGACGGCGAGGCGAGCAAGGGTACGTGCGTCCAGGGGGTGGCGGATGCGTGAGGCTGCAACGATCACTCCGATGTCCACGCCGGTGTCGTGGCTGGCGGTTTTGGCTTCGTCAAGAATGATTTCGAGGGCTGGGGTAAGGCCGCCAACCCATGGGGCGTAGGAGGTGGGATCAACCTGGATTTCGAGTCGGCGGGAGCCTTCGGCAGCGTCGTCTTCAGCGGCCTCGCGGATGATGCGGCGCATGACTTCTTCGGTGCGCACGAGCGCTCTAGCGGAGTCGTAGGAGCGTTGGAACCTGAACCACCCGCGCGCGTTTGCGGGCACGCGCATGGGGTCGTTCTCCAGCAGGTGGTGGGGCAAGCGAATACGCATTTGCTGCGCAAGTTGGACCATAGTTGCGGGCCGCATCGCACCGGTGAAGTGCAGGTGCAGGTGGGCTTTGGGGAGGGCAGCTAGGTCTTTCATGCCTAAAGTCTTCCACGAAACACAACGATTTACCCACCTGTGTGATGGGATTGGATTGTGATTTCGCATCGGAGACTGATCGAATTCATGGCCGGCGATGGCGCGCAGGAGCTGATCGGCGCGGCTTTGCGTTCGGCGCCCGCGTTGCCGCTTACCGAGGCCGCTTATGGTTTGCGGTATTTAACGGATTACGAGGTCGCCTCGTGGCAGGTGGTTTCAACCCATGCGCGCCCCAATGCGGGTGCCTCCATCGTGTTCGAGGTGCGTTTGGCAAGCGCCTCACGCGCGATGACGGTTTGGACGGTGGCGTCAACGGAGCGGGTGCCTCGCGGAGCGGCCGCGTCGCTGCGGGTGGATCCACGAATCCTCGCCGTCGAGGCGGATCAGGAGCCGGCGCAGATCAGCGTGTGGACATTGCCGCGAGATCCGCAGTTGCCGGGCCTTGAATGGGCCAGCAACAGCGCGAAAGTGGGCGCGTTTACAGGCATTACCGAGCCGCGTTTGACGAGGGTGGTTTACCGCCCCACCCGCAGGGCGATGGTGCGCGTCAGTGATGGAGCCCAGGTGCGCGCGTGGGCAAAGGTGTTGCGGCCGGGTTTGGAACAGCCGCTCTTGCAGGCAATTTCTACCCTGGAGGGATCTAGCTTCCCGTTCGCACCCGTGCTAGGTGCGCCTAGCGAGGGCGTGATTGTACAAGCGCACGGGCGCGGCGCGCCGCTTGCGAATCTGATTTCGCAAAAGCCCCTGCAGGCAGCGCGCATGTTTGGGCAGATTAGAGAGGTCTTGGACGCTCTCCCACCTGCGGTTGCGGATTTGCCACGCCAAAAGTCATGGACGGACAGGCGGCGCCACCATGCGAAAGCGATTGGGCAGTCAATACCAGATTTGGAGGCACCCGCCGCGCGTTTGGTGGAGCAAATCGATTCGATGTTGACTCCAAATCCGCAGCTGGTTCCCGCGCACGGTGATTTTTTCGAGGCGAACCTATTGACCGCAGACGGACGCATTTCTACGGTGTTGGATTTAGATTCGCTGGGGCCAGGAACGCGCGCGGACGATTATGCCTGCCTGTTAGCGCACGTGTCGGTGTTGCCCTTCCTTTCTCCAAACTCGTGGGTGTATGCGTCTGCAACCGAACCGTGGCGAACCCGCTTAGACCAGTTCTTGCCAGGCCGGCGTTGCCGCTCCTACCCCGAGTCAGAAACTGTGCTTGAAGCGTGGCGCATCAGCGCACAGCGAGAGGTTCCAGCTACCGACCTATACGCCCGGTGCGCGGCGGTCACGTTGTCGCTCGTAGCCTCGTCCTCGCTACGTTTTGGCGAGGCCGAGGCACGAGCGCGCTTCAAGAGAGCACAATGGTGGGCCGATCTTGGCAGTTACGGCGATTAGTTGTGTTTCACTGTCAGCGATGTCTAACATTTGCGGTGCTGCGTCCAGAATCCTCGTTTGGTTATGGTAAATGCCACATAGATCCGCGATCGAACGTTTTCGTTCGCCTCGGGTAAACTGAGAAGAACTGAGCTTCGTATGGGTCCCACATATTGAGGAATTTGTATTGTCCGAGAGCACGTCAGATACGCCTAATGAGCTTCCGAAACGAGCTGCTACCAAAACGGATAACCAGCCAATAACAAATCTTGTTCCAGCGAGATATGACGTTAGCGATTTCGTCCGTCTAAGTATGCGGCCAACCTTGTCCTCCTATGTTGCGCAGGTGTGGAAGCGGCGCCATTTCACGCTCATGGAAAGTCGAGCGCGGGCATTTGGATCAATCAAGGATACGGCCCTTGGGCAAGCTTGGCTCATCATCGAACCTTTTTTGAACTCCGCGATCTATTACTTCATTTTTGCGGTTCTCTTGAGTTTTGACCGTGGTATGGACAACTTTGTTGGGTACCTCGTGGTCGGACTCATTTCCTTCAACGTACTGGCGCAATCACTTAATGCCACGTCTGCTATTGAAGGATCAGGTCGTAATCTCGTTCGCACATTCCAGTTCCCAAAGTTTTCCTTGGTGCTGTCGTATGTAATGCGGATATATATAGATTTTATTCCGACGTTCTTGGCAATGCTTATTTTCATCGTGGCGGTGCCGCCGCACTCTATGCCAATGCTTGGTTGGCTACTGGTGCCGGTGGTTTATCTTCTTGCCGTCCCAATGTGCGTAGGCATCGCTTCTATTACCGCAACGTTTGCAACGCTGGTTCCTGATATCCGGTTTGTGATCGGATTGTTTAGTCGCCTCTGGTTTTATGCCTCGGGAATCTTCTGGTCAATTGAAATGTTCTCTGACAAGCCGGTTATGCAAGATATTATGCGTTTGAATCCCGCTTGGACCTACCTTGAGATTTTACGAACGCTCTTGTTGCGGGGAGAGGTTCCCCCTCTCAGCTTGTGGATATATTTCGGGGTTTGGTCCATTGGACTAGCGGTATTCGGTTTCCTATTCATCTGGCGCAATGAGATTAATATGAGTAAGGCTCTGGAACGATGAAGGCCGATAAAACTATTTCTATGGTGGTTGACGGTGTTTCAGTTGAATACTTGTCAACCTCTTCTGATCCGAATGAGCGATCTAAGGCAACACTGGGACAAAGAGTTATTGCCACTGCGCTTGGTCGTGCACCGAAAGTAAAAGTGAACGCAGTTCGGGATGTTTCGTTCGCTGCATTTGAGGGGGATTTTATTGGTTTGATGGGGGCAAACGGAGCCGGAAAATCGACGTTGTTGCGGGTTCTGGCCGGAAGCGAACCCCCCTCCACAGGAACTGTGTTAGCAAAGACCAAGCCTTCGCTGCTAAGTATTAATGGCGCATTGATGCCCGAGTTATCCGGAGTGGAAAACGCTGTATTGGGGCTTCTTGCACTTGGTTTTAGTCCTGCGGAAGCTAGGCAGAGAATCCCGGATATAGAAGAGTTTTGTTCTATCGGGGATGCTATCTACAGGCCAATGAAGACCTATTCTTCGGGTATGGGCGCTCGTCTCCGATTCGCTATCGCAACGTCTGCGCGCCCAGAGATCCTCCTGATTGATGAGGCTCTTTCCACGGGTGACTCGACTTTTCAAGCAAAGTCAGAGGAACGCATGCAAGCGATGCTTTCGAATGCGGGAACTATCTTCTTGGTGTCGCACTCGGTAGGTGTCATCAAGCGTATGTGTAATCGTGTGATCTGGTTGCATGAAGGCGAAGTTGTTGCTGATGGCGATGTAGAAGCAATTTCCTCCCACTACCAGAATTGGTCTGCGGCAATCAGTAAGACTGATCGTGACGCCGCAAACGCGATTATGAATGAGGCTAGTGATGCCTATCCAGCGACGAGAATAACAAAGTCAGATACAGCGCTTCGGCGCGCAGATAAGCATCAGCCGCGTCATCAAAAAGCATGATTTTAGCGGACTTCACCCGAATTCAAAGTCTCGAGTGAGTCTGAGTTATTCTTGATGAAATCTTCCGCACGATCTTCGGCGAAGGCTTGGGCTAGTAGGCCGAAGTTAGCTTCATCTAACACTACGATTGATTGCCCGTCCGCAGAAGTTGCGGTGCCATTGTTGGGAGCCGTTAGGAAATTGAAATCTGCGTTTTGAAGCGCTTTGAAGTCTGTACCTAAATCAAGGATCGTGCTTAGGCTGAACGCTTCATCAACAGCCACATATGGACTTACGGTGTTGTAAAGGCTTAAGAGGTTTGCTGGGTTTGAGAGAGTTTCGCGTGTCAATACTTTGTCCGCAACTGTTTTCATCCATAGTTGTTGGCGTCGAACCCTGTCGAAATCACCGCCCGGGAGGTTCTTCCGTTCCCGTACAAAAGCAAGAGCTGCTTCTCCATCGTAAGTTTGTGTGCCTTCTGTGCTTGTAGTCATGGTTACGCCACCTAGTGCGTCGGTTAGAGCAGAGAATGAGGTGAAATCAACCACGGCTACGTGATCTATGGGGATTCCGGTTAGTTGCTCTACAGTGGCGATGGTGAGGGTAGGGCCCCCGTAAGAGAAGGCTGCGTTGATTTTTTGTTTACCGTATCCGGGAATGTCTACCCAAGAATCACGAGGGATGGAAATGACATTAACTGATTCGCGATCGCCGGCAATTTGAAGAATCATGAATGCATCTGTACGTTGCGCACCCTTGACCCACTGACTTGGATCTCCGGCCGATATGCGAGAGTCAGTTCCCAGCATAAGGAAATTAATCGGCTTGCTCGTGTCCGATTCAGGGTGTGATGGACGGGGTTCACCGTTGTTCACCTCGGTGACGCCCTGGAATGGATCGCCGAGGGTGCGGATATCGTCTAATTTGGCGCTTAACCAGGCGGCGCTCCCAACTAGACCGCCAAAAAGTACTCCAAAAATAAGAACCACAACTAACAGTGCGCGCCGCGTGCGTTTACGCTCTTGTGGCGGAACGTAAACAACTTCGTGCTGCTGATTGTGGTTTGAAGATGTGTCACGAGGAGTCATGGATATCCAATCTTGGGTTGCCAAACCGTGCGCTCAGATTAGTTACACAACATTTTGCCAGTATGCAACATTTGTTACGCAACATCGTGATTGTATGCAATCCGTTTTGGTATAGTCGGGCTTACGCTTATAGCCGATTTTCACATTATAAGTGAGGAATAGTGGCGATTTCGGGCATGCTTGATTTTAATTGAGCTCAGCATGGTATGACATTCTTGCGCTCTATCGCAATGGACCCATTGGAGTGGACAATGAGAAAAGTGATGGTTGTCTATGGCACAAGGCCGGAAGGCGTTAAAGTTGCGCCTGTAATTCAGGCATTGAAAGAGTCAAAGGTTCTCTCGCCGATTGTTTTATCGACCGGTCAACACAAGGACATGTTGGAGCAGGTCAACAACCACTTCGGAATCACACCCGATGTCGAGCTGGATATCTTTGAGCCCGGTCAAAGTCTCAACCAGATCGCCGCTAAGATTTTTTCAAAGCTAGATCCCGTGTTGGCAGAATATGAGCCGAACGCGCTATTGGTGCAGGGGGACACTAGCACCGTCACAGCCGCTTCGATGGCCGCGTTCTATCGAAAGATTCCGGTTGTTCACCTGGAAGCGGGTTTGCGTTCTGGAGATATATTTTCACCTTTCCCGGAGGAAGCTAACCGGAAGCTGACTTCTCAGATAACATCGCTCCATCTTGCTCCTACGGCCGGATCTAAACAGAACCTGCTTGATGAGGGAGTTCCCGAGGCATCTATTGCTGTGACCGGTAACACGGTAATTGACGCACTGCTTTACACGCTGAAACAGGATATAGAGGTAACCAAATCAGAATTGGCGTATGCGTTGAACTCTGGCAAGCGCATTCTTCTAGTGACATCGCACCGGCGTGAAAACCTTGGTGATCCGATGCGCGATATTGCTGCCGCGCTGCAGACATTGGCGCAAAAGTATCCGGATGACTTGATTGTCTTCCCCATCCACAGCAATCCAAAAGTACGCGAAACCTTCCTGCCATTTTTGCAGGATTTGGAGAACGTACTCTTAATGGATCCGCTTGATTATCCCGAGTTTGCTCTGGCCATGAAGGCCGCCCACATAATCCTGACCGATTCTGGCGGTGTGCAGGAAGAGGCTCCTGCCCTTGGAAAGCCAGTTCTGGTCATGAGGGAAAGTACCGAACGTCCAGAGGCGGTTGCAGCTGGCACTGTGTCTCTAATCGGAACTGACATGGATCGCATTGTCGCAGAGGTTTCACGCCTAAAGGAGGACGCGGAAACTTACGCCAAGATGGCAAATGCAGTCAATCCCTACGGCGACGGAGGCGCTGCAAAACGAAGCGCTGCAGCGATTGAGCAGTTGTTGGGTGTCGGTGTGAGGTTACCGGACTTCGTTCCATCATCTGAAAATTAGGGACGTTCCTGGTGCGTGTTCTCTTCATTACCCAGCAATGGGAGCCTGAGCACGGTGTTCCGCAAAGACGTGGCCGATGGATGGCTGATACTTTGATGTCTCGGGGGCACCAAGTGACAGTGGTTGCTCCTCCTCCTCATTACTCGGAAGGGCGTCTACTGTCGTCGTTGCCAGAAGACCAGGCTGGGGCGGTGTCAGTATCGCAAAAGGGAGAAACAATTTATCGAGCCCATTTTCGTCCGCACGATACGCGGATATCCACGCGGGTAGTCGATCAGGCTGTGGTGGCAATATCATCGTTGGCGACGGGAATTCGAGCCGCTAGAGACACTCATCCAGACATTATTTTGACAACTTCGCCACCCCTGCCTGCTACGTTCACAGCGTTTGTGGTTGCGCGCGTAGTTCGTAGGCCGTTCGTGGTGGATCTTCGCGACGTGTGGCCGGAGTTAACTCGATTTGTTATTAGCGCTGATCCATCGTCATCTCATGTGCGTGCGGTGCTGAAAAGAATTGCGCATCCTGCTTTTCTCTTCGCCGGATCGATATTCGGATACCTGTTGTCGCAATCGGATGGGGTTTTAACTACTTCGCAATCCCACGCGCAGGCGATCAGAAACAGGTACGGAGTTCGCACCTCCACGTTATTCAACGATATTTTAGTAGCCCTTCCCAAGAATGTTCCACCGCGCAATGACTCTTCAGCCCGCGATATACACGTGTTGTACACGGGAAACATCGGGCGCGCTCAAGGGCTAGAAAATGCGATTGAGGCAGCTAAGCGGGCCAGGCAACATGGAACAAACGTAGTGTTGCGCCTAATTGGGCAAGGGGCGCATCTTCCACGGATAAAAAAGCTGGCTGCGGGGCTACCCTATATTGAATTTGTGCCTCTAAGTGAGGAATCAACTCTGCAGGAGCATTACGCATGGGCGGACACGATTTTGGTGCACCTGAAGGATTGGCCTCCACTTGAAAAGACGATACCTTCCAAGTTGTTCACGGCCATAGGATCCGGCTTGCACGTGTGTCTGGCGGCTAATGGAGAAAGCACCGAAATCATGCGCCGATCACGGGTGGGCGACTGTGTGCCGGCGATGGATCCGGACGCGCTTGCGCAGCTCTGGCGTGAGTTGGCTGATAACCGTGAGCGGCTTGACGTCTCAGACCGGGGAATAAATTGGTTACGCGAAACTGTGGTTGCAGCGAAGCCGGATGAGATTTTCATCGACTTTTTAGAACAAGCTATAAGAAATTAGGCCGCCACGGAGCTCTCGATGCAGTAGGGTTTGTCGGTTAAGGAACCTCGTCGCCGTAGGGAGGCTCGGGCGGAGCAGGGGTGTCCGGTTGTGGAGGCGACGGCTCATGAGGCGGTTCGGGTTGTTCCTCAGGTGGGGCTGGAGCGGGAGGTGCCGGTTGCGGATACACGTTCCCAGGTGAAGCTGGTGCCGGTGCTTCAGGCTGTTGCGGAGCAGGAACAAACTGGTCTTGCGCCTCCTCTTCTTCTGGGATGTATGCTTCTTCGTCAGAGTCGTTATCAGCTTCTGTTTCGGTCTCCGAGGGCTTCTCGCTGGGCTCAGTCACGCTGGGGGCTGTCTTTTCTGCTTCCCGTAGAGCTTTGAGAGCGTTCTCAATAAGTTCTCGGGCTCGCTTCGCCTGTTTGGTATTCTCAACTACTTTCTGGCGACTCCGCTTATACGTCGAGCGAGGAGATTCTTTCTCAACAGGAGTGGTCTGTTGAATGTTTTTGGCGTCTTTCAGGACATTCGCAAGATTTTTACATTCTTGGAGCACTATTTTCTGAGATGAGCACTTCGCCAGGCTTTTCTCGGCAACCTTGATTTGATCTGAAAGGGCATTGAATTGCCCGGTTTCTTCGGCTACCGCCTTTTCGTACGAGTTAACGACTGGCCCATAGGCGTTGCTGTGGTAACCGTATATTCCAATCCCAACCAGGATAGCTAATCCCGATAGAACTGCTACGATACGTTTCAAGATAGCGCCACTCCCACTTTATACATATTGCAAAACTGACTTCTTTTGCCTGGGCAACCAGATGTAGAATACGTTTTGTTGCGAGATTCTATATGAAAACTGTTACCCTAGTTTACAAGATTCGCCGCGCCTGGCAGTACTCGCGTGCAGGTATTGGCGGAGCCACAAGAGAGTATTTGCGGCGTCAGCGTCTTGCTCGCCGAGGGAAAGAACCCCGAAAAGTTGCCGGTAGAGTATTCCCGCAGTGGCCTGTGCCACAACCGTTGGATCCACTGCCTACACGAGTGGCGGTGATTGCTAGTTCATCTATAGAG
The DNA here is from genome assembly GCF_000411155.1 of Gleimia europaea ACS-120-V-Col10b. Classification (GTDB taxonomy): domain Bacteria; phylum Actinomycetota; class Actinomycetes; order Actinomycetales; family Actinomycetaceae; genus Gleimia; species Gleimia europaea_B. The sequence goes on along the minus strand of NZ_KE150266.1, from coordinate 866,241 downwards.
ATGGGCTTCTCATATGAATGGCAGCAAGTGCCTTTGAGCATTACCAAGTGGCAATCCGAGTTAGACGATTCCTTGGATCTACTCTTGGTGACAAGTTCGGCTGTGTCAATGAGGATATGGGAAGATGTGCCGGCAATTCTCGCTCGATGCACGCAGTTAAGTCTTCCAAGTGTGTTGTGGTTGGACGATTCGACAGTCAGCATTGATGAAAAACTGCGTACCCAATTTACGGCAGTAGTAAACCTTCCTCCAGCTGTTCAGCCCATGGTACATAACCCGCGTGTGATAACAGTTAACGGCAAAACGTTGAAGCGAAAGAATGCGACCCCCATTAAGAAGATAGAAGGGTTGCCGTGCAAGGAACAACTTAGTGCCTATCGCATGTACAAGTATTTCGTTGACTCAACCGAACAAGCGGGTGGCAGCCCCTCGCGACGCCACATGGAAATCAACGCCTGTGACGGTCTCGTGTGTGAGTCCCCGGCTCCTGATGGCAATAATGACATCGACCGAATGCGGCAGGCTTACGTGGCCAGACAGAACTATTGGCTTTCTAATACCTATCGGCACAGGGCTAACGAAATCATTAAGGCGCTTGGAAACCAGAACGCGCAGCATAGTCAGATTTCTGTTGCTCCCATGGTAAGTACAGTTCGTCCCGAACAATTGGTACACGTCATCGAGTACTTGGCAGCGCAACGTGGAGTCGATCTTCAGCCAATAATCTCAACACATGGTTTTGAAGCTCCGGAATCGGTCAGAAATCTAGCGAGGGATCTAAACTTGGAGATCATCTGGCTTGAGCAAGATAGTCACTTATCGTTGGGCAGTATTTACAATCAAATGATTGCGCGAGCTGATGCTTCATACATTGCAAAAATGGATGACGATGACTTTTATGATGCTACGTACCTTCTCGACTCGGTTTTAGCGCACCGGTATTCCGAAGCGCAGATAGTTGGTAAACGATCTACGTTTGTTTATCTGGAATCGCTAGACAGTACGCTTCTATGTTTTGAAGCGGATGAGAATAAGTTTGTGCATGAGGTTGCAGGACCAACGTTGCTGTGCAGCAGAGATTTCGCTGACGAAATTAAGTTTGCAGATATCTCAACGGGGGAGGACGGTGATTTCCTCAGAAGAGCTTCGCAAAAGGGGGCCGCAATTTATGCAGGCTCTAGATTCGGGTTCGTGAGGGCGCGATCCAGCACAAGTCATACTTGGGCGGTGGACAATTCTGTATTTACAGCAAATGGTAGGCAAATACACGCGGGTGGGCCAAGCAAACTGGAGTTGCCGGGGCATTTCGGCGTATTAGGATCGCTCTCTCAATAGATCAGAGTTTCGGCACTTCCAAGGGGAACTCTGTCTCATTCGGAAGTCCCCAATGGGAGATGCGTCCGGTAGCTATCACCTCTTCGCTTGGTATCGCCCACGTATGTGTCGCCTTTTGCGCCTGTCTCATCTGGGTAAAGCCGAATCGCTGAGCCGAATAAATGGTGCCGCCATTTTGGGTTATGCGACGGAGGAAGTCGGAGTCTTCGCCTTCGGTTATATCTGCGAAGCGGACCTGTTTCATAATGTTGGCCGACCCAAGGATTGTAGGGCCGGAAACGAACTGAGTGAATCGGTTTTCCCATTTGGGGAAACGTAAGACAGTTAGATTCTTATCCGCCAGATACATGTAATGTGCGTGCTTTCCTACCACGTCAGCGCGTGAATATCTTGCTGCAAGTAATGAGTCGAAAAGATAGTTTGAACTATAAATGTCGTCGTCATCAATCTTGGCAATGTAGTCCCCGTCCGCTCGGTCGATGAGCCGGTTATAGCACGCTCCCAAAGAAAGCTCTGTATCTAGGGGAACCCACTGGATTTCAAGGTTATGATCGCGGGCATAGGCTTGATCTTCGCTGGTGGCAACAAACCCATGTGTGCCGATAAGTGCTTGCATTTCTACATTGCGTTGCCGGGCGAGTGTGTCTAATACATGTCGGATTTGACCGGGACGGTTTGTAGAGATCATCGCGGTGGCACGTGGAGGGCAGTAGGCAGCGTCCTCCATGCCGATATCTCGCAAAATCTGGTCGACTCGATGGGTATAGGTGTGTTTGTGCCAGATTTCTTGCTGGGCCAGGTATGCCATTCGGTCTGCTAAATCTGGATTCGTAGCCAGGGATCGAACAGTAAACTCTGCCTGAGTTGGAGTGTTTATTTGAGCGACCATGTCTGTCGTGAAGAAATTAGTGGTCGCGGGTGTTGGTGTGGAGATTATGGGAGTTCCACAGGCAGGCAACTCAAATAATCTCATTGAGCTCATTGTCGGACTGTCTACAACCGAGTTCACGTTGATGAATGCGCGATATGCGCGGTAGGCGGAAAGCGTCTGAGGGTAGGTGAGTGAGCCGCGAATATTTGGTCGAAATTCTTTTGGAAAACGATAGAGTTTTCCGCCTCCCATATCTCGGGCAAAAATATCTAGACCATACTTGAGGCGTTCCCCGGCTTTTATCGCTCCGGACAGGAGTGTTTCTAATTGAGCTTGACGTTCGGGGTATTTGTTTCCGTAATACGCTCCTGCAAAGGCAACATCGCGTTTTTCGGCTACCTCGAAACCATCCATTAACGCCATCGGATTGTGGATTGCCACTTGAGCGGCAAACGGCAATACTCCCACATTCTTATGACCGAGGTCTTTCATATAACTTGGAACGCGATTGGCATCTGTTGTGTATACCCAGTCGAATAGTCTTGCTGTTTCAATGGCGTCATCATAATGGGGTGGATCTTCGCGATTCCAAAATACAGTTGGGATACCGGCCGATTGGCAGTAGCGGACAAGCCTTACGAGTTCTTCGCTGGGAGCGCTTTTGCCTAAAATCTGGTATTGCCAGGGTTCGCTCGCCTCCATTTGCCAAGCAGAGTCGACGAACAAGAAATCAATTTTGGTGGAATCTAGTTCGGACTTCCATTTGCTTGGCGTGAGGTAAACCGCGTTCCATTCGTATTCGTATGCGCGGCGGGAGAACTCATCCGCGATTACACCGACAGTTAGTTCATGGGTTGGGCGATTCGCGGGAGGGATTGGCCAGTTTTGGAATTTTAGAGAGGTCGGTGCAAAGTAGTTTCGTACTCTGCTTGCGCTGGGGATATTTATCCCTTTTCCACGCAGGTATCTGCGTGCGCCAGACAGACCCTGGTTTCGAAGGCTCCAGGCTGCTTTTTTCACAAAAACAATCTGCGATTGGAATGCGCCCATGATACCTGTCTCCTTAATGATTTATTGTTGATCTGCTAACTTAATCGCGTTATCGATACCATACAAATTTGACTTCCTGAGAGCATGTCAATGCGGTATATATGATGCTAGATCTTGATAATACAAATACGATACGGAGACTTGAGCTTTTATGAAAAAAGAAATCGCCGTTGTAGGCCTGGGTTACATTGGTCTTCCTACTGCCGTGGTACTAGCCAACAGTAACTGGAAAGTAACGGGGGTTGACGTGTCTGATCGCACGATTGATTATGTGCGAGCGGGGAAGCTACCGTTTGTGGAAGAAGGGCTCGAAGTGGCCTTGGCGGCAGCAGTTGAATCGGGTGACTTGACCGCGCAGAAAGAAATGCCCCAAGTTGAGGTTTACATCGTTTCAGTCCCGTCGCCACTTGATGAGAATAACCGGTTGGACGCCACTGCGATCGACGCTGCGACCGACGCGATTATCCCGAAGTTGCGTGGCGGGGAGCTCTTGATTCTTGAGTCCACGGTTCCACCGGGCACTACGAATCGTATGGAAGAGCGTGTGTTCGCTGCGCGACCGGAACTGCGTGATCCGAAGGGAAACGGTGAGCCGGGAATCTTATTCGCTCACGCTCCCGAGCGAGTGCTACCTGGTCGCATTATCATCGAAATGCGAACTAACGACAGGATTATCGGCGGGACAACGCCTGAAGCTACAGAGAGGGCGGCTGAGGTGTACCGCTCTTGTTGTACCGGCGAGATTCTTCTTACCGACGCGCGCACAGCGGAAATGAGTAAGCTGGCGGAGAACGCGTACCGGGATGTGAATATTGCTTACGCCAACGAGTTGAGCCTGATTTGTGACGAGCAAGGCATCGACGTTTGGGAATTGATTGAGATTGCCAACCGTCATCCACGGGTTAATATTCTTCAGCCCGGGCCCGGTGTCGGAGGACACTGTATCGCGGTTGACCCCTGGTTTATCGTGGCTGCTACCCCGACGGCGAAGCTGATTAAACAGGCTCGTGAGATTAACGACGCGAAGCCAGATTGGGTCATCTCTAAGATTGACGAAGCAGTTAAGAGCAGAGGCGGTTCTGCCACCATTGGTTTGCTAGGACTCGCGTTCAAACCCAATATTGACGATCTGCGAGAATCTCCTGCTCTGGATATCGCAACTCGCGTGGCTGCTGAACATCCTGAAGCACGAATTATGGCGGTGGAACCAAATATCGACAGCCTTCCGCGCCAACTTCAGGAGTATGCAAACGTCGAGTTCGCCGAAGCGAAGCAGGTGATTGATGAGGCAGACGTCCTGGTGCTCTTAGTGTCTCACCGCGAGTTTGCAAGCTTTGATCTGGCGGCGTCTGCAGACAAGACGTTGATTGATACCACGGGCTTGTGGCGGAAATAAGGTGAGCTTCGTCTAGAGCGTTAGCAAGCTATGACAAGAAATAGTGGGGAAATGCTCGCCCAAAAAATCCAATATGCCAGACGAGCATTTTGGCATTTTCGATTCGCAGGGTGGGCAGGGTTGCGGCGTTTTCGAGCTGAGAATGGTGCTGGAGTAGACCGTAGCCAGGGGCACCTTGACGGTGCGGCGGCGAACTGGCAGCAGTTTAGTAGGGGTTTCGACCTGCCGGTAACAGAACCTCGCCGTGCAATGCGTGTCGGTACGATCTTGGATCCGTTTTCCGAATTGGCATTTGGTTACGAGTGGCAGCAGATTCCGTTGCGACCTAGTGACTGGCGTGATCACTATGAGAGCTTAGACCTTCTATTTGTGGAGTCTGCTTGGCATGGGAACTCGGATGCGTGGCAATATCAGCTGACGGGTAGTTCCGCGCCCTCTGAAGCCCTGCGAGAGCTTGTGGCTGCCTGCAAAGAGCTCGGTATTCCCACCGTATTTTGGAATAAGGAAGATCCGTATCACTTCGACGACTTCATCGACACCGCAAAAATATTTGATTGGGTGTTTACCACCGAGCGGGATCTGATTGAGCGTTACAAAAAGGTGCTCAAACATGACCGTGTGGGGGCCCTCCTATTTGGAGCGCAACCGGTTATTCACAACCCTGGTAGTCGCTCAACTAAACCAGGGGATGTATGTTTTGCGGGAACTTATTTCAATCACAAGTTCCCGGAACGTGCCGAACAAATTAACATGCTGCTAGAAGGCACGCTTAAATCGATAACGCCCGGCTCGGGAAGTTTAGACATCTATTCAAGATTTCAGGATGTCGGTTCCGAATATCGGTTCCCCGAAGAGTATCAACCGTATGTAAAAGGCGAGTTGACGTATGAACAGATGCTTCGTGCGTACAGGTCGTACAACTGTTTTCTGAATGTTAATTCTATTCCGAATAGCACGACGATGTTTTCTCGGCGGGTTTTCGAGGTTCTGGCCTGCGGCACGCCGGTCATTTCCGCGTCGAGCCCAGCGTTAGAAGGCGTCTTTGGAAATGGAGTTGTTCAGGTAGCAGATAGCGATGAGGCGGCTAACTGGATAAAAGCTCTACGGATGTCTCCGGATTTGCGTGACGAATTGGCTTATGAGGCGCGCATGAAAATTCTTTTGGGACATACTTATTCTCATCGCGTTGATGAAATCTTGAAACGAGTCGGCCTGAATAATCACGTGGTTGGAAAACCTCGAGTATCGATTATGGCAGCCACAAATAGGCCAAACCAGATTCCGCACCTGCTGAAACAAGTAGGAAAGCAGGTTGGAGTCGAGGTACAACTGCTAGTAGCTACGCATGGTTTCGAAGCCACTCCGGAGCATAAGAACCTGGCTAACGATCTGGCCTTGAACGCGCAGTGGTTTTATCAGGATGAGACTATTAGTTTAGGTAGCATCTACAATTTTCTGATCGCGCGAGCGGATTATCCTATTGTGGCTAAATTCGATGATGACGACGATTATGAGCCGTTTTACTTGTTAGAACAGGCTGATGCTATTGATTCGATGGCAGCGGATGTGTGCGGGAAGAAAAGCCACTTTGTCACGTTGTATCTCAATGGTGTCAGGCGTTCGGTAATTACCTATCCGGGGCAGGAGCACTTTTTCACTGGCTTCGTATCTGGCCCTACTATCGTGGCTAGGCGTGAGACCATGTTGAATATCGGTTTCGAGGATGTCGGCTCGGGTGAAGACACGGCATTCCTTAAGGCAGTATCGGATTCGGGGGGTAAGATTTGGGCCACTGGCCGATACGGTTTTACACAGAATCGGTTAGGGAGTTCTCATACATGGAAGGCGAACTCGGTGGAGATCCTGCGCCATTCAAGGCTTATAGGTAGCCCCGATGTCTCTACCGCAATTTCCGGATTTAACTAGAAAGATGAGACTATGGATTACTTTTCACTGTTGGAACGACGCTTGGCAGGGCGAGATGAATTCTTGCCGTCATATCTCGGAGCGAAGGCGCGTACGAGGCAATTCGCTGACCTGATCGGTGTGCGGGCGCCTTCGATTTATATCAGTGGCCCAATTGAAATCGTATTGGCAAGCCAGTTACCTAAGTTGTTTGTCTTGAAGCCAGCGTTTGCCTCTACTTCCATTGGCGTTAGATTGCTGGAACGAAAGGAGGACAAGTGGGAAGATATCGTTTCTTGCGATGTCTTCTCCACAGAGCAACTCATTGAGGAGGCTCATGATGTCAGCGCGCGCTACTCGGACAGTCCAATTAATGACGTTTTTATAGCCGAAGAGCTCCTCGTGGGCATAGATGGTTCGGTGCCGCCTGCAGACATCCGCTTTTACTGTTTTCAAGGTGAAATCGGCATGATCTTAATGGAACAACATCTCGAAAATCCGGTAGAAGCCATGTATTTCGATGGTGATTTTATGCCTTTCCCCGATTTGCCTAATCGTTATGGGATTGCGCCGGGGATGTCACATCTGGAATCGATTGTTGAATCCCAGGTGCCGGAAAACTGGCAGGAGCTACTGAACGTTGCAAAGAGGATTTCTACTGCGGTGGCAACAGCGTTCTGTCGCGTGGACCTGTACAACACTGTGAATGGTATTTACCTTGGAGAGATTACTTTTACTCCAGGTACCTTTTATTACAAGAACCGGAAAATAATGAGTAGCGCGGAGGCTGTTCGGCTCGGGCGCATGTGGCAGGATGCTGAGAAACGTTTAGCCGGAAGCTACGCAATAAAGGATCCGAACCAGCTTAGAGGTTTGGACTTTTAGGCGGGCTTAGTCGACGCTAGAGCGCTGTCACATGCGTAAGCCCTATCAGTCAGCTACTGACGTTGAGCCGAGCCAGGTGCATGACAAATGACGCAAAAGGCATGAAAAATGAAAATGAAGACTCAAAACCGAAAAGTTGAGGATTACTATGCATTCGTCAGGTAAAAACTTGCTTAGGAAAGCTCGTATGAGGGCCACTAGGGATCGGGTACCTTCGTTGAAAATGCAATTCTTGGATTTTTTTCGAGACCAGCAGTTTAGCGATATCAAGTTAGAGCCAATTCATAATCTTGCTCTTGAAGTGCCTGTCGAAGCCGGAGAGAACTTCCAATTCTGGATAGAATCCGTGTCGTCATCGCCAGAGGTGGCCGGAGCCGCACTGGTGAAGATTGAATGTCTTGATGATTCGGGCGAGGTTATCCGTATCTTAGATTGGCCCCACAAATCAAGCTTGGTTGGAGACTACATTTACATTGAAAGCGGGCCGATTGAGAATCCCAAGGTGACTCATGCAGCTTTCCGCGTCCCTGCCAACGCCACCCTCATTCGTCTGACTGGACGACAGTGGAAAGCTGACATAGAAACTTTGGTATTGGGTGCCGTAGAGTACCTTCCAGGTCCGACGCTTGGAGCGTTGCAATCCGGAACCCCGCTTTCGATTCCTTACGAAAACTATGATTTTAGTGAAAATGTGGATCCGGGAGCACAGCAGGTAAAAGTTGACATCACTGTTGCACCTGGAACAGGAACAAACCTGCCCCTAAAGGTTCAGCTTTTCGATTCTGCCGGAGCCGAAATGCTCAGCCCAGCGAACCTGCCACACCACGCTGTTCAGGGCGCGTTTATAAATTGCCACGCTTCTCGTAACTCCAAGAAAGATACGTCGGCTGTAATAGATTTGCCTGAGGGAGTTGCTCAAATACGAGTATCAAGCTTTGCAAACTGGTCGGCTAAAGGAAGCATACTCGGCGCCCCGCATTTTGAATATGAGTTCCAGCGTACTGTTGAACAAGTTTTCAACAGCATTGAGGCTCTGCCAGCCGAGGATAAAGAACAACCCCTTATTTTCATTGATTCGACAGCTCCTCCGCTCGGGCACCAAACACTGGCTATTAGGCCAAATAATCTTGCACAGGAATTCTGTAACGCCGGTGCCACGGTGGTATACATGCCGTTCTCGAGTTTGCAGGAACATGAGAATGTCGTGGATGAAAGGCTCGTGCAGTTCCCCAGAAATGATTTCCACGCGGTAGTAGATCAACTCCTTAAGCTTGAATGGCAAGGGCCAAAGGTCTATTACTGCACATCCTTCCCCGATTGGAATGCTGCAAGCGTTATTGATCGGTTCAACCGAAACGGTTGGACAACCGTCTATGAAATCCGGGACAACATGGAGGAGTTCAAACGGGTTGGCTACTCAAAGTGGTACGACCCGAGCCTCGAAGTGTTCGTGGCGCAGAGAGCTGATGCGATCATTACAGTTTCTGGTGCATTAGCTCGGAAGATGGAGGCAGTCGCGCATCCTGATCGGCAGCCGAGAGTTATTCCCAACGGCGTGCGGGCAGAACTCGCTGATGTGTTTTCCGAGTATCGAAGTCTTGAGCAGATAGCTGAAAGACAGCCCTTGAAAGTAGTTGGTTACGTAGGCCACCTAACTCCTGCATGGTTCAACTGGCAGTACGTAATCGCTGCTGCAAAAGCTCTACCTGATTACACGTTTGAAATAGTTGGGCATGGAGCGCCAGATAATCTAATCACACCAGATAACTTGAAGATACTGGGGCCGAAGAATCACGAAGAGCTTGAGGCGATCATGCCTCGCTGGAAAGTGGCGTTGATACCGTTCGTTGACTCACCTCTAACTCGAGGCGTAGACCCGAACAAGATTTATGAATACCTGGCGTGTGCCAACAGAGTTGTATCGGCCGAGATGGGAAGTGTCAGCACATATCCGGCGACAACTGTTTATGACACTCTCGAGTCTTTCATCGACCAGATTAGGTTGCATATGGAAGCAGAGTGGACGCAAGAAGAACTCAATTCTGTAGAAGTACTAGTTGAAGATTCGAAGTGGAGTAGCCGCGCCAAGCAGGTTTTGAACTTCATCAACGAAATCGGAAAGGAAGACTAATGAGGGTTCTCCACTATTATCCGAATTTGACCCAGGGAGGCATGGGAACAGTTCTGCGTACTCGAGCCAAAAACCTTCCGGGCCATAAGTTCGACTTCCTTTTCTCCAACGACAGTGGCGGCGGAAATATTTTTGACGAGCTACCCAACGTCGAATTCAGACTCGTCAGGAAAGATCGGCTCGAGAATTACCTGACGTTTACCTTAAGCCAACGTCGATATGATGAAGTTATTTTTACTTCAGCCCCAGAGATCGCGAACAAGGTATTTGAGAGTTTACCTCTTGCGCTACGGGTGTATGAGTTCCACTCCTCCGATGTGCGGGTGCTCTCATCTGAAGTGGAAAAGCTTGATCTGCGACGAGTAGATGAAGTGCGGGTTCCCTCAGATTATCTGGCGGGCATCATCCAAAGTCTGCTCCCTGCAAATGCGCAACGACTTGTTCGGGTAGTGCCAAACCAAGTTGATGAAGACATGTTCTTTGTAGATAAACATGAGCATGGTATTGACTTGTCGCCCACGCTTATTTGGGTGGGCCAGTTTTCCCGGGCAAAGGGATACAACGATTTTCTCAGAGTCTTGGGTAATCTTCCCGAAAACTACGCAGGGGAGATGTATTTTTCAGGAAGAGTCCCTGCTGAGATGGTAATTGATCTCATGGCAGAGATAGCGCGTTCAGGTGTGCAAGATCGCGTGTCTATCTTCTATAACGTCCCGCAACAAGAGCTCGCCAAACGTTACCGTGAACTTGGGGATTCCGCCGTGCTCGTATCTACGTCACTTTTGGAATCATTTGGATACGGGGTTTATGAAGCGTTGAAATGCGGACTCAGATGTGCCGTATACGAATTGCCAGCTCTAAATGCCTTCCACGAGGAGTTCCCGGGAATGATTTCCACGGCTCCATTGGGGGAAATCTCCGCACTAGCCGAATCAATACTTCAGTTGCACACAGCGTAGCTTGTGCTCCGCGCATTAGGCGGGCATCAAAGCCTCGGCCCTGCCTGGTGCGCGGCGGGCACGTTGTCGCTCGTAGCCTCGTCCTCGCTACGTTTTGGCGAGGCCGAGGCAAGAGCGCGCTTCAAGAGAGCACAATGGTGGGCCGATCTTGGGCTGGATGGATTCTGAGTACCGTTACGGCCCCGCCGAAGGCTAGCCGCTAAGACCATCTTCTGGGCTTACGTCTGCTACCTAAACCCTATTCCCGCGGGTCGGTGATGGCTTTGCCACGCAGGATGCCAAGGATCCACATGTTGAGGGTTTCCATGAGCATCCGGTTCACGTGAGGCTCGTTGAACACTTCATGGCGCGCACTGGGCACTTCAATCATTTCAACGGGGGCGCCGCTCGTGCGTGCTTTTTGCGAGAACTCCCACGAAGCAGAAGGGTCGGCAAGCGTGTCGTCAGAGCCGTGGAAGATGATAAGCGGGTTCTGCCACTTATCGGCTCGCTCAAGCGTCTCCAGGCCCTGCAAAATCATGGTTGCGGCGGTGCGGGCGGGCACGCGCCCGTGGTAGTTGAGCGGATCGGCTTTGTATGCGGCAATCACGTCAGGGTCAGAGCTAACCGCTTCCGCATCCAGCGCGGCCGTGGGCATGCCTGCGGGGAACTTCAGCACTGTTTTCGCAACGGCGCGCACCTTGTCGCGTTCAAGGCTCCCCGTCGCGCTAAACGCCGGGCCAGATAGGACAACGCCCGTGACGCCGCGCGGATTTATGAGGTTTGAAGCAGCGGTGATGAGGCCACCCATGGAGTGCCCAAACAAGAACAGGTCTTCGGTGCGCATTTCTTCGCGCACCTGCTCGCGCGCCGCGAGATGGTCTTTAATGAGTTGGCCCACGTCCACTCTGGCGCGCGGCCCGGGCGCAGTGCCGTGTCCGTACTGGTCATAGGTCACGGCGTCAATGCCGGCTTCGACCAGACTGTCGATGAGCTGGGCATATCGCCCTTGGTGTTCGGCGTACCCGTGCAAAATCAAAACGGTTGCTTTGGGATCGTCCGCGTAATGTTTCTTTAGTTCAGCTTTCATGCCTTCAAGTTTGTCAAAATACGATGAGTTTTTCCGGCTTTACACCAGTCCACCCCAGTCGAGCGGGTAATAGAAATGGTGGCCAGGATCCCTAACGAACCTGGCCACCTTTGTAAGAAAGCTACTAGTTTTCGCCGTTAATCAGCTTCTTAATGCGCGTGACGCCTTCTACGAGGTCGTCGTCGCCAAGGGCGTAAGACAGGCGGATGAAGCCAGATGGGCCAAACGCTTCGCCAGGTACTACCGCAACCTTCGCCTCATTAAGGATCACTTCGGCAAGATCAGCAGAAGACTCGATCTTCGTGCCGGCAATCTCGCGGCCAATAACGCCTTCAACGGAGGGATAGCAGTAGAACGCGCCCTTCGGGGTGGGAACTTTGAACCCGTCGATTTGGCTGAGTAGTTCCACCATCTTCTTGCGGCGGCGATCAAATGCTTGCCGCATTTGTTCAACGGCGGCGAGGTCGCCGGATACGGCCGCCAGGGCAGCGCGTTGAGCCACGTTGCAAACATTGGAGGTGAGGTGGGATTGGAAGTTCGAGGCGGCCTTGATAACGTCCGCAGGCCCGATCATCCAGCCCACACGCCACCCGGTCATGGCGTAGGTTTTAGCAACGCCGTTCATGACGATGATGCGGTCAAACAGTTCGGGTACCAGTTTTTGCAGGTGCGCGGGCTGCGCATCATCGTAGAGGAGGTGCTCGTATATCTCATCGGAGAGGATCCACACGTCGTTTTCTAGCGCCCAGCGGCCAATGGCTTCGGCTTCTTCGGGAGTGTAAACCGAACCGGTGGGGTTGGACGGCGAGCAGAAGAGGAGGGCTTTGGTGCGTTCGGTGCGGGCCGCTTCAAGCTGTTTGACGGTTACCTTGTATTCCTGTTCGGCAGAGGCAAAGACCTCAACGGGAATGCCTCCGGCCAGGGTGATGGCTTCGGGGTAGGTGGTCCAGTACGGGGCGGGTAGCAGAACTTCGTCGCCCGGGTCGATTACGGCTGCGAAAGACTGAAATACAGCCTGTTTGCCACCGTTGGTAACCAGAATGTTGGTTTCAGGATCTACCTCAACGCCGGAGTCTCGCAGAGTCTTTTCGGCGATCGCTCGGCGCAGTTCGGGCAGGCCCTTGTTGGCCGTGTACTTATGCATGGCCGGCTCATTCGCGGCGGCAACGGCGGCTTGCACGATGTAGTCGGGGGTGGGGAAGTCGGGTTCACCTGCACCGAATCCGATAACGGGCTCGCCTGCGGCTTTCAGTTCTTTTGCGCGGTTGGATACTGCAAGGGTGGCTGATGGCGCGATGGCACCCAGGCGTTTTGATACTCGATTTTTGCTCACGTGTTAAGCCTAAACTTTGCCGCCCAGTATTGGCAGGATGGGCCGCCTGCTGGACGGCGCACAATTTGGTGCTGTTATTTGTGTCGCAAAGTTTGCCCCAGGCGCTAGCAGTTGGACTTGGTGGCCGTGGCGGGTTATGCTTGACGACGCACATATTCGCGCCGCGGATGTGAGCGTAGGGCAGTGGCGCAATTGGTAGCGCACCGGTCTCCAAAACCGGCGGTTGTGGGTTCGAGTCCCGCCTGCCCTGCTCGTTGTAGTTTATCCAGGAGGAAGAGGATGTCAGACCAGACGAAGTCTTCGCAGAACCCAAACGTCAAGGAAGACTTGAACGTTTTTGGTCGCATCTTGCTGTTCATTCGCCAGGTCATTGCCGAGCTTAAGAAGGTGATTTGGCCCAGTCAGGAAGAATGGTGGACCTATTTCTTGGTAGTTCTGGTTTTCGTGGTTTCGATCATGATTTACACCGGTCTTCTTGATTTCGCGTTTGGCCAGTTGAGCGTTTGGGTTTTTGGATAGTAAATCTCGCGCTTATGCGTTAAACTCATGTCGTTGATAAACACACCCGAGGCACCGCCCAGGGTGTGTTACTTTTTTAGCCTATTTAGGAAGTGTTCAAGGAGGTCCTAGATGGATCAGGAAAGCACTGAAGAAAAGTACGAGGACGAGCAGACTCCCGAAGTCGCGCCCGATGTGGCGGGCGAAGCGCCGGCTGTTGCAGACGAGGTTGCGGCAGGAGCAACTGAAGGAGGCGCGGCCGCCGCACAGGCAGTAGATGCTCCGGCTCCGAGCGATGATCCTCAGGTCGTAGACCCGATCGAGGCTAAGCGCGAGGAACTGTCATACCTGCCGGGTGACTGGTACGTCATTCATTCTTACTCCGGGCACGAGCGCCGCGTGAAAGCCAATCTCGAGCAACGCGTGGTTTCGCAGAATGCAGAGGATTGGATTTACCAGGTTGAGGTTCCAATGGAGACTGTCACGGAACTGACGAAGGCTGGTAAGAAGAAACAGGTTGATCGCGTGCGCATTCCGGGCTATGTGCTTGTGCGCATGGAGATGAACGAGAAGTCTTGGCGTGTGGTTAAGGAAACCCCTGCGGTTACGGGCTTTGTGGGCGATGCTCGCGATCCGGTTCCGCTATATCTGGACGAGGTTGTGAACATGCTCGCCCCGATGTGGGTTTCCAAGGCGCAGCAGCAGGAGGCCGCCGAGGTAGTGACTGCTCCGGCAATCACGTTCGAGGTTGGCGAGTCTGTCACGGTTAAGGACGGCCCGTTCGAGAACATGCCGGCTACGGTTTCTGGGGTCTTCCCAGAGCAGCGTAAGCTCACGCTCTCGATCATGATTTTCGAGCGCGAAACGCCGATTGAACTCAACTTTGATCAGGTTGAGAAAATCGACTAGTCACCATGCGGGTGATGTGTCCCACGCCGTCTGGCTTTAGAGGCGGCGTGGGCGTTATGATTATCGATCGTGCACCCTTTCGGCATTCGCATGCCCAAAATCGGCATTGCGAAGCGATGAAGGGGGACACTGCCCAAAACTGCGACATGGCAGTTGGGAAAGTTGACAAGTAAAAGGACCCAAATTTATGGCACCGAAGAAAAAGGTTGTCGGCCTGATTAAGCTCCAGATTCAGGCTGGCGCTGCAACCCCGGCTCCGCCGGTTGGCCCAGCTCTTGGCCAGCACGGCGTGAACATCATGGAGTTCACGAAGGCTTACAACGCGGCAACTGAATCTCAACGCGGAAATATTATTCCGGTTGAGATCACCGTGTATGAAGACCGTTCGTTTACCTTCATCACCAAGACCCCTCCGGCAGCGCAGCTGATTAAGAAGGCTGCTGGCGTTGCAAAGGGCTCGGGCACCCCGCACACCACGAAGGTGGGCTCGCTAACGCAGGCTCAGGTTCGTGAGATCGCGGAGTTGAAGAAGGAAGATCTTAACGCGAACGATGTTGATGCGGCTATGAAGATTATTGCTGGCACCGCTCGTTCCATGGGAATCACGGTTGAGGCCTGATTCCACTAACTATTTCGTGGCAGGGCAATAGCCGCCCACTGACACCACAACTGCAAGGAGAAACGCAGATATGGCTACTCGTTCAAAGGCTTACCGCGCAGCGGTCGAGAAGATTCACCCCGGTGAGTTGTACGCTCCGCTCGACGCGATGAAGCTAGCTAAAGAAACTTCGACCACCAAGTTTGACGCGACCGTTGAGGTTATGTTCCGCCTGAGTGTGGATCCGCGTAAGGCTGATCAGATGGTGCGTGGCACTGTCTCTCTTCCGCATGGCACCGGTAAGACCTCCAGGGTCCTGGTCTTTGCCGTTGGCGAGCGCGCTCAGGAGGCGCTCGATGCTGGCGCGGATGAGGTTGGCGGCGACGAGCTCATTGAGAAGGTTCAGGGCGGTTACACCGACTTCGATGTCGCTGTTGCTACCCCGGACATGATGGGCAAGGTTGGTCGTCTGGGCCGCGTGCTTGGTCCGCGTGGTCTTATGCCAAACCCGAAGACAGGCACGGTAACGATGGATGTTGCGAAGGCCGTTAAGGAAATTAAGGGCGGTCGTATCGAGTTCCGTGTTGATAAGCACTCGAACCTCGCGTTCATCGTTGGCAAGACGAACTTCACGGCTGAGCAGCTCGCGGAGAACTACCGCGCGGTGTTCGACGAGATCATTCGTCTGAAGCCGGCTTCCTCTAAGGGCCGCTACATTAAGAAGGCTACTGTTTCGACAACCATGGGTCCTGGTATTCCGTTGGATGTCGTGGTTAAGACTGCTTAATCTAGCTTCAAGCACGTGACTGGCCCCGGTTATGCCGGGGCCAGTTTTCTTGTTAAACCGCTCATATTTGCCTCCTTTGCCGCTTTCGTGCTTGCACTTGTAGCCGCGGCTGGGTAGCCTACTTTGTAGCCAAAGACCGTTGGTACCTCATTGAGGTGTAATCCAGATGGAACCTGCGCAGGTGAACGAGTGAGACTTTTTGTCTGCCCCCGTGTGCCTTGCGCGCCGGGGATTTTTTTATTCCCCGCTCCGGGTTTGTTCTGGGCCGGCGGATGATCACGGAAGGAGGGCCCATGGCAAGGCCTGACAAGGAAGCTGCAGTTGCAGAGCTAACGGAGCGTTTCCGCTCTTCGTCTGCTGTTGTGCTGACTGAATACCGCGGCTTGACCGTTGAGGAGATGAAGACGCTTCGTCGCTCGATGGCTGGTAACGCGCAGTACTCCGTGGTGAAGAACACGCTGGCCACCATTGCTGCGAAGGAAGTTGGTCTCGACTTCCTAGAAGAAGACCTGGTTGGCCCAACCGCCATCGCGTTTGTAAACGGCGAGGTCGTTGACGCTGCGAAGGCTTTGCGTGACTTCGCTAAGGAGAACCCCGCACTGGTTCTAAAGACCGGTGTGATGGAGGGCGCGAAGCTCTCCGCTGATGATGTTAAGAAGCTCGCTGACCTTGAGTCTCGCGAGGTGCTGCTGGCCAAGACCGCTGGCGTCCTCAAGGCGGGAATGTCCAAGGCCGCGTTTGCTTTCGCCGCACTGCCTACCCAGACCGTGCGCACCATCGACGCCCTGCGCCAGAAGCAGGAAGAAGCGGCCTAAGGCCACCCCGGATTCCCGGTACCGTGCCGAGGTCCATAAAACTGACATCTGCTTCTACAGCAGGAATAAATGGAAGGAAGTGCCAAAATGGCAAAGCTCACCGCTGAAGAGCTCATTGATGCTTTCAAGGAACTAACCCTCGTTGAACTGTCCGACTTCATCAAGAAGTTCGAGGAAGAGTTCGATGTTGAGGCTGCCGCTCCGGTTGCCGCTGTTGCTGCAGCTCCGGCTGCTGGTGGCGACGCTCCGGCTGCTGAGGCTCAGACCGAGTTCGACGTCATTCTTGAGGCTGCTGGCGACAAGAAGGTCCAGGTTATCAAGGCTGTTAAGGCCATTACGGGCGAGGGCCTGAAGGACACCAAGGACAAGGTTGAGGCAGCTCCGGCCACCATTCTTTCCGGTGTTTCGAAGGAAGACGCTGAGAAGGCCAAGGCTGACATCGAGGCTGCTGGTGGCACCGTCACCGTTAAGTAGTTTCTGCTCAAGCTACTAAAAGGGCGCGTGAGGGGTTCCTCACGCGCCCTTTTAGTCTCCGTGCCCCCGCGTTTGTAGGCTTTACTCGCGGTCTTGCTTTAGTCCACCACGACTCCGGCCGGCATGCTACACGCTTTTGTGAAAGTGATGGAATGCACGCGCCGAAGAGTAGAGTTTTGCAACTCGTCTTCGATATTCTGATCATTACGCCTGTATCCGAGGTGTACTATGCCTGCACGCAATTAATGAATGCGCTGAGCGTGGGTTGGGCATGGATCACACGAGGGGTTCGAGGCGTGCGCGCTGATTATTAGTAAAGCAGGGAAGGATCCCCTTTGGCTGCACAGAGCGAATCTGCCGCAAAGCACACGAATAAACGAATTTCTTTCGCGCAGTTGCGCGAGCCGATGCAAGCGCCAAACCTCCTTAGCCTCCAGGTGGAGAGCTTCGAGTGGCTTCTCGGAACTGACCAGTGGCGTGAGCGGGTTGAGAAGGCGAATGCTTCTGGCGCTCAGAAGCTACCAACTACCTCGGGGTTGGAGGACATCTTCGCAGAGATTTCTCCGATTGAAGACGTCGGTAACACGATGGCACTGGACTTCCGCGAGTTCCACTTTGAACCGCCGAGGTACACGGTTGAGGAGTGCCGCGAAAAAGACAAGACGTATGAGGCTTCGCTGTATGTTCAAGCGGACTTCATGAATCAGACAACGGGTGAAATCAAGTCGCAGACGGTGTTCCTGGGCGACTTCCCGCTCATGACGGAGCGTGGCACCTTCATTATTAACGGTACTGAGCGTGTGGTTGTGTCCCAGCTCGTCCGTTCCCCGGGTGTCTACTTCGAGGCCATCGCGGATAAAACTTCAGACCGCACGATCTATTCGGCGAAGATCATTCCTTCGCGTGGCGCATGGCTGGAGTTTGAGATCGATAAGCGTGACGCCGTTGGCGTGCGTATTGACCGCAAGCGTAAGCAGCCGGTAACGCACTTCTTGAAGGCACTGGGCATGACCGAGTCGGAGCTTCGCGTTGAGTTTGAGGACTACCCGGTTCTGCTTGAGACCCTGGAAAAAGACACGGTTACCACTCAGGAAGAGGCGCTTACGGATATTTACCGTAAGATCCGTCCGGGTGAGCAGGTTTCGGCCGAGGCCGCGCAGAACTTGCTGAATAACTTCTACTTCACGCCTAAGCGCTACGACCTAGCAAAGGTGGGGCGCTACAAGATCAACAAGAAGCTTGGTCTTGAAGCTGACCTGGACGAGTCCACGCTACGTTTGGAAGACATCGTCGCTACGGTTAAGTACCTACTTGCCCTCCATAAGCGCGGTAATGCAACTGGTCGCGAGCGTGATCAGATTAAGTTCCCGGGCATGCGCGGTGGCGAGCCGGTTCTGCTCCCGCTTGAGGTTGACGATATCGACCACTTCGGTAACCGTCGTATCCGCGCTGTGGGTGAGCTCATTCAGGCGCAGGTTCGCACCGGTATGGCGCGAATGGAGCGCACCATCCGTGAGCGCATGACCACGCAGGATATTGAGGCGATAACTCCTACCTCACTTATCAACATTCGCCCGGTTACAGCTGCTATTAAGGAGTTTTTTGGAACTTCGCAGCTGTCGCAGTTCATGGACCAGAACAACCCGCTCGCGGGCCTGACGCACAAGCGTCGCCTGTCGGCTCTTGGCCCGGGTGGTCTTTCGCGTGATCGCGCCGGCATGGAGGTTCGTGACGTGCACCCGTCTCACTACGGGCGTATGTGCCCGATTGAGACGCCTGAAGGTCCAAACATTGGTCTTATTGGTTCGCTTGCAACCTACGCGCGTATTAACCCGTTTGGCTTCATCGAGACCCCGTTCCGCGTGGTGCGGGACGGCCAGGTTACGGACGAGATCCACTACTTGACGGCTGATGAAGAGAACGCGCACCCGATCGCGCAGGCTTCGGCGGCGCTGGATGAGAATAACCGTTTCGTTGACGAGTCTGTGGTCTGCCGTATTGCGGGCGAGGACCCGGCACTGGTTCCGGTTGATGAAATCGACCTGATGGACGTGTCGGCGCGCCAGATGGTGTCGGTTGCTACCGCCGCTATCCCGTTCCTGGAGCACGACGATGCTAACCGTGCTCTCATGGGCGCTAACATGCAGCGCCAGGCCGTGCCGCTCCTCACCACGGAAGCCCCGCTGGTGGGTACCGGTATTGAACGCCGCGCAGCCATGGACTCTGGCGAAATGGTGACCGCGAAGCGAGCCGGCGTGGTAACCGAGGTTTCCGCTGATCTTGTTGTTGTGACGACGGATGAGGGCAGTACGGATTCCTACCGCCTGGAGAAGTTTGGCCGTTCTAACCCGGGTAACTGCACCAACCAGATTGTGGCAGTTAACGAGGGAGACCGCGTTGAGGTTGGCGATCTGATTGCAGATGGCCCGGCAACGCAGGGCGGCGAACTTGCGCTGGGTAAGAACCTCCTGGTTGCATACATGTCGTGGGAGGGGCTCAACTACGAGGATGCGATCATTTTGTCGCGTCGCGTTGTACAAGATGACCTCCTCACCTCGATCCACATTGAGGAATACGAGATCGCGGCCCGCGAAACGAAGCTGGGTTACGAAGAGATCACTCGTGACCTCCCCAACGTTTCCGAGGATGCGCTCGCGGATCTTGACGAGCGCGGTATCGTGCGTATTGGCGCCGAGGTTGAGGCTGGCGACATCCTGGTTGGCAAGGTCACGCCGAAGGGTGAGACCGAACTGACTTCGGAAGAACGTCTACTTCGCGCTATCTTCGGGGAGAAGGCGCGCGAGGTGCGAGACACATCGATGCGCGTGCCGCACGGCGAGTCCGGCATCGTGATCGGTGTTCGCGAACAGAACGCGGATGAGGATGACCTCCAGCCGGGCGTGCAGCAGAAGGTGCGCGTCTACGTGGCGCAACGCCGTAAGATCACGATCGGCGATAAGCTCGCTGGCCGTCACGGCAATAAGGGCGTTGTGTCGAAGGTACTTCCGGTGGAAGACATGCCGTTCCTTGAAGATGGCACACCGGTTGACATCATTTTGAACCCGCTGGGTGTGCCGCCGCGCATGAACCTCGGTCAGGTTTTGGAATACCACCTTGGCTGGATTGCCGCGATGGGTTGGGACGTTTCCGAGGCTGTGAAGAACGGCGAGAACTGGGCTAAGTACATTCCCGAGGAGGGCATTAAGGCCCCGGCTCGTACGAATGTTGCTACGCCGGTGTTCGACGGCTTGGAGCCGGAGGCGTTGAAGGGGCTGCTCTCGAATACGCTGCCTAACCGCGACGGTGATCGTCTGATTGACGCCAGCGGTAAGGCGCAGCTGTTCGACGGCCGCTCCGGTGAACCGTTCCCGGGCCGTATCGCGGTTGGCTACACCTACATGCTGAAGCTGCACCACCTGGTGGATGACAAGATTCACGCTCGTTCCACGGGCCCGTACTCGATGATCACGCAGCAGCCGCTTGGTGGTAAGGCCCAGTTCGGTGGCCAGCGCTTTGGTGAGATGGAGGTGTGGGCGCTTGAAGCTTACGGCGCCGCCTACGCTCTGCAGGAGTTGCTCACCATCAAGTCGGACGACATGCAGGGTCGTGTTTCGGTTGTGAACTCGATCGTGAAGGGCGAAGACATCCCGGAGCCGGGTATTCCTGAGTCTTTCCGCGTCCTCATGTATGAGATGCGTTCGCTGTGCTTGAACGTTGAGGCTCTTGACGCTTTCGGCAACGCGATTGATCTCGCTACGCAAAGCGATTCGGCGCGTTCAGCTTCGGAGGAGCTCGGCATTACGCTCGACACTCGTCCGAATGCGGGCGCACTGCTTGATGACATTTAGTCCGCCTACCCGCCACCTCGGTTTTAGGTGGTGGCGGGAAGGCGCCTTTGCCGCTCCAGCGGGCGGTAGGGGAGCCGGACCATCCAACGCTGGACCCGGTGTACTACAGAAGGAAACACTTTGATCGACGCCAATGCTTTCGACAAGCTTCACATTGGACTGGCGACTCTTGACGACATCCACGAGTGGAGCCACGGCGAAGTAAAGAAACCAGAAACGATCAACTACCGTACGCTCAAGCCGGAAAAGGACGGTTTGTTCTGCGAGCGTATTTTCGGTCCCACGCGGGACTGGGAGTGTGCGTGCGGTAAGTACAAGCGCGTGCGTTACAAGGGCATCGTGTGTGAGCGATGCGGTGTGGAGGTAGCGCGTGCGGACGTGCGTCGTGAGCGCATGGGCCACATTGAGCTTGCGGCTCCTGTGACGCACATTTGGTACTTCAAGGGTGTGCCGTCACGCCTTGGATACCTGCTTGATCTTGCACCAAAGGATCTTGAGAAGGTCATCTACTTTGCGGCCTACATGATCACTGAGGTTGATGAGGAGGCTCGCCGCGAGGATCTACCGACGCTGCGTAACGAGCTTGAGGTTGAGCGCAAGAACATTGAGGCTCGCCGCGAGGCCGACATTAATGCCCGCGCCGAAGCTCTTGAAGCCCGTCTTGCCGAGATGGAAGCAAAGGGCAACAAGCAGGAGACTCGCGACCGCGAGCGCCGTGCTGGTGAGCGTGACATGAACGCGATCCGTCGTGGCTACGACCAAAAGCTGGCCCGCCTTGAAGAGGTGTGGGACAAGTTCATGAACCTGCAGGTTGGTGACCTGGAGGGTGACGAGCTCGTTTACCGCGACATGCAGGCTCGCTACGGCATTTACTTCAAGGGTGCGATGGGCGCTGCCGCTATTCAAAAGCGTCTGCAGTCTTTCGATCTTGAAGCCGAGGCTGAGGCTCTGCGCGAGATTATCGCTACCGGTACTGGCCAGCGTAAGACGCGTGCGCTTAAGCGTTTGAAGGTTGTGAACGCGTTCCTCACTACGGATAACGTGCCTGAGGCGATGGTTCTGGACGCTATCCCGGTGATTCCACCGGACTTGCGTCCGATGGTGCAGCTCGATGGTGGCCGCTTCGCGACCTCGGATCTTAACGATTTGTACCGCCGCGTGATTAACCGCAACAACCGTTTGAAGCGTCTTCTTGAGCTAAACGCTCCGGAAATTATCGTGAATAACGAAAAGCGCATGCTGCAAGAATCTGTCGATGCCCTGTTTGATAACGGCCGTCGCGGCCGCCCGGTCTCCGGTCCGGGTAACCGCCCGTTGAAGTCGCTGTCCGACATGCTTAAGGGTAAGCAGGGTCGTTTCCGTCAGAACCTTCTTGGTAAGCGCGTGGACTACTCGGGCCGTTCGGTCATCGTCGTTGGTCCGCAGCTGAAGCTACACCAGTGTGGTCTGCCTAAGCAGATGGCGCTGGAGTTGTTCAAGCCATTCGTTATGAAGCGCCTTATTGAGAAGAAGTACGCGCAGAACATTAAGGCCGCGCAGCGTAAGGTTGATCGTTCGCGCCCCGAGGTGTGGGACGTTCTCGACGAGGTTATTCGCGAGCACCCGGTTCTGCTGAACCGTGCACCTACGCTTCACCGCCTTGGCATTCAGGCGTTCGAACCGCAGCTTATTGAGGGTAAGGCTATTCAGCTACACCCGCTGGTTTGTGGCGCATTTAACGCTGACTTCGACGGTGACCAAATGGCCGTGCACCTTCCGCTTGGTGCGGAGGCACAGGCTGAGGCGCGCATCCTCATGCTGTCTTCGAACAACATTTTGAAGCCGTCGGATGGCCGTCCGGTGACCATGCCGTCGCACGACATGATTATTGGCTTGTACCACCTCACGCTGAACCCGGATTCGTCGATTCCGGTTGCGCGTAACGAGCAGACGGGCGAGCCGATCCTGCCGCACTTCAGCTCTGTTGCCGAGGCAATCATGGCGTTCGATCGTGGCGATCTGCACCTGAACGCGCGCGCGATCATTCGTTTCACGGATATCGTGCCGCCGAAGAACTGGGTGGCTCCAGAAGGTTGGAGCGAGGGTGACCCGATCGAGCTGGAAACTTCGCTTGGTCGCGCCCTGTTCAACGATCTGCTTCCGGTGGAGTACCCCTACGTTGAGGCTGTAGTGAACAAGAAGGTTCTCGGCAAGGTTGTCAACGACCTTGCAGAGCTTTACCCGAAGGTTCTGGTTGCCGAGTCGCTTGACGCCCTTAAGGCAGCGGGCTTCTACTGGTCCACCTGGTCGGGCCTCACCATTGCGTTTGATGACATCATGACGCCGCCAAATAAGGGCGAGATTCTTGCCCAGCACGAGGCAGCGGCAGCGCGGATTCAGCGTGACTACGAGATCGGTAAGATCACGGAAGACGAGCGTTACAACGCGCTGGTTGAAATCTGGACCACCGCAACCCGTGAGGTTGCGGACGCGATGGAAGAAGCATTCCCGGAGCGCAACAACCTGTTCCAGATGGTTGATTCTGGTGCTCGTGGTAACTGGGATCAGGTGCGTCAGCTGGCCGGTATGCGTGGCCTTGTATCGGACCCGAAGCAAAAGCTCATTGAGCGTCCGATTAAGGCTAACTACCGCGAGGGCCTGACGGTTCTGGAGTACTTTATTGCAACTCACGGTGCTCGTAAGGGTCTGGCTGATACGGCTCTTCGTACCGCTGACTCCGGTTACTTGACGCGTCGTCTCGTGGACGTGTCACAGGACGTCGTGGTGCACGAGGAAGACTGTGGCACGCGTCGCGGTATCAACATGGATATCGCTGAGCTGGACGAAGAGGGCAAGGCACACCGCCTCGACACCGTGGAAACCACCGCTTACGCGCGTACTCTCGCGGCTGACGCGAAGGACGCTGAGGGCAACGTGGTTGCCGAGGCAGGTTCGGATGTGGGCGACGTCTTGATCGACAAGCTTGTGGCCGCAGGCATCACCACCATTAAGGTGCGTTCGGTGCTTTACTGTGAGTCCGCTACGGGCACCTGTGCGGCTTGCTACGGCCGTTCGCTCGCGTCGGGTAAGCGCGTTGACATCGGTGAGGCCGTGGGTATTATCGCGGCACAGTCGATTGGTGAGCCCGGTACTCAGTTGACGATGCGTACCTTCCACACCGGTGGTGTTGCATCGGCTGCGGATATTACCCAGGGTCTGCCACGTGTGCAGGAGCTTTTCGAAGCTCGCACCCCGAAGGGTGAAGCAACGATGGCGGAGGCAGCAGGAAAGGTCCACATCGATGATACGGATCCGACTAACCGTAAGATTGTGATCACTCGTGATGATGGCGAGGCGGATCTTGTGGTTGAGGTTTCGCGCCGTCAGGAACTCCTTGTGGAGGAAGGCGAGCACATCGCGGTTGGCACGAAGCTCACCACGGGTCGTCTGGACCCGAAGAAGATGCTTCGCATCCGCAACAAATCGGAAACGCAGCGTCAGCTGGTCGATGAGGTGCAGGAAGTGTACCGCTCGCAGGGCGTGGACATTCACTCCAAGCACATTGAGGTGATTGTTCGTCAGATGCTGCGCCGCGTCACGGTTCTGGACGATCCGGGCGACACGGAGCTTTTGCCCGGCCAGCTAGTTGACGAGGTCGACTTCAAGCGCATCAACCGTGCAACGGTGGCTCAGGGTGGACGCCCGGCTGCGGGCCGTCCGGAGCTGATGGGTATCACGAAGGCTTCGCTGGCTACGGACTCGTGGCTGGCTGCGGCTTCGTTCCAGGAGACCACGAAGATCTTGACCGAGGCTGCTATTAGCGCGAAGTCGGATCCGCTGATTGGTCTGAAGGAGAACGTGATTCTCGGTAAGCTCATCCCGGCTGGTACGGGTCTTGCGCGCTACAACAAGATTCACGTGGAGCCCACGCCAGAGGCGATGGCTAACGCGGATTACGTTGAGGCTGATTTCCAGGTCGGTGAGGTGGACGAGGCGTTCCTCGCTTCGCTCGACTCGATCGACTTCGGCGCCCCGTTCTCAGATAGCGACTTCCGCTAATCCGGTTTGAAGCGCATTTAGATTTCGCCCCCTCTGCGGAGGGGGCGAAACTAAATTGTGGGCAGGGGCCGAGGCAGCGTGGGGTATTAGGAGCTGTGGCATTGTTAAATCAGGCACAATAGGCGCCTCTAAACCGGCGCAGTATTGACCTTTGCCGGCTGAAAGCCATATATTTGACGACGGTGCCCGCGTCGCCGGGTATCCACCGTGCAGATTTTTCTGACAAGTGGGCTCTTTGACTGTTCGTCTGAGCTCCGGACGTCATCCTTAACCCTCACGATATGCGACTGTGAGGCTGTTGGCGGGCCGGCCCCGGCGGACACCAGTGTGTCCACTCGGGGTAGCGCGTAAGCGTTTCGGCGTCGCGATACTAAAAGTTTGTTGTTTAAGGAAGACGGAGAAGTAGTGCCTACCATCCAGCAACTGGTGCGCAAGGGACGCAGCACCAAGCCGGCGAAGGCAGCAACGCCCGCACTGAAGGGAAGCCCTCAGCGCCGCGGTGTCTGCACTCGCGTATTTACCACCACGCCTAAGAAGCCGAACTCGGCTCTTCGTAAGGTGGCTCGTGTTCGCCTTTCCTCAGGTATTGAGGTCACGGCTTACATTCCCGGTGAGGGTCACAACCTGCAGGAGCACTCGATCGTGCTCGTTCGCGGTGGTCGTGTGAAGGACCTCCCGGGTGTTCGTTACCACATCGTTCGTGGCGCTCTCGATACGCAGGGTGTTCGCGGTCGTCAGCAGGCTCGTTCCCACTATGGTGCAAAGAAGGAGAAGAAGTAATGCCTCGTAAAGGTCCAGCTCCCAAGCGCCCTCTAGTTGAGGATCCGATTTACGGTTCGAAGGTTGTTAGCCAGCTGGTTAACCGCGTGCTGCTTGACGGCAAGCGTTCCGTTGCTCAGCGGATTGTGTACGGCGCTCTTGAGGGCGTTGCGCAAAAGACTGAGCAGGATCCGGTTGCAGTTTTGAAGCGCGCGCTTGAAAACATTCGCCCCACCCTTGAGGTTCGCTCCCGTCGTGTGGGTGGCGCAACCTACCAGGTTCCGGTGGAGGTTCGTTCCTCGCGTGGTACCACTCTTGCTCTTCGCTGGCTGGTTGACTTCTCGCGCCAGCGTCGTGAGAAGACCATGACCGAGCGCCTTATGAACGAGATTATCGATGCGTCCAACGGCCTCGGTGGCGCTGTGAAGCGTCGTGAAGACATGCACAAGATGGCGGAGTCCAACAAGGCTTTCGCTCACTACCGCTGGTAATCCCAGCTGGGCTCATAGATCTAACAAGCGAAGGAAACACACGTGGCACAAGAGGTGTTCACTGACCTCACGAAGGTCCGCAATATCGGCATCATGGCTCACATCGATGCTGGTAAGACCACAGTTACAGAACGCATCCTTTTCTACACCGGCATCAACTACAAGCTGGGTGAGACCCACGACGGTGCTGGCACGATGGACTGGATGGAGCAGGAGAAAGAGCGCGGCATTACCATTACGTCCGCTGCTACCACCTGTTTCTGGAATGACAACCAGATCAACATTATTGATACCCCCGGACACGTTGACTTCACCGTTGAGGTGGAGCGTTCGCTGCGCGTGCTTGACGGCGCGGTAGCGGTGTTCGACGGTAAGGAAGGCGTTGAGCCGCAGTCTGAAACCGTTTGGCGTCAGGCTGACAAGTACGATGTTCCGCGTATTTGCTTCATCAACAAGATGGATAAGCTGGGCGCGAACTTCAAGTACTCGGTGCAGACCATTAAGGATCGTCTGGGTGCAACCCCGATCGTCATGGCGTTCCCGATTGGCGCGGAAGCCGACTTCCAGGGCGTTGTTGACATCATGAAGATGAAGGCCGTCTACTTCCCGGAAAAGGATGAGGATGGCAACGATCTTTATGGTGCGCGCGTGGTTGAGGAAGAGATTCCGGCGGAGCTGCAGGCTGAGGCGGAGGAGTACCGCGAGGCTCTGATCGAAGCTGCGGCTGAGGCTAACGAAGAGCTCATGGACATTTACCTTGAAGAGGGTGAACTGACCAACGATCAGATTCGTGCTGGCGTTCGCGAGCTCACGATTTCTTCGCAGGCTTACCCGGTGTTCTGTGGTTCTGCGTTTAAGAATAAGGGCGTTCAGGTCATGCTTGACGGCGTGGTCTCGTACCTGCCGTCGCCTCTGGATGTGCCTTCCGTTAAGGGCACGAAGGTTGGCGATGAAGAGACCGTTGTTGAGCGTCACGCAGATGAGAACGAGCCGTTCTCGGCTCTGGCGTTCAAGGTTGCTGTTCACCCGTTCTACGGCAAGCTGACCTACATCCGCGTTTACTCTGGCAAGGTTGCATCCGGCGAGACCGTGATGAACTCAACCAAGGGTAAGCGCGAGCGTATCGGCAAGATGTTCCAGATGCACTCCAACAAGGAAAACCCTGTGGATGTTGCACACGCTGGCCACATCTACGCTTTCATCGGCTTGAAGGACACCACCACGGGCGACACGCTTTGCGCGCAGGACGCTCCGGTTGTTCTTGAGTCTATGACCTTCCCGGATCCGGTTATCCACGTGGCTATTGAGCCGAAGTCGAAGGCGGATCAGGAGAAGCTCGGCACGGCTATTCAGAAGCTAGCCGAAGAAGACCCGACCTTCACCGTTCGCCTCGATGAGGAGACCGGCCAGACGGTTATTGGTGGTATGGGCGAGCTTCACCTTGATGTTCTGGTTGACCGTATGCGTCGCGAGTTCAAGGTTGAGGCCAACGTTGGTGCGCCGATGGTTGCTTACCGCGAGACCATCCGCAAGACCGTTGAGAAGGTTGAGTACACGCACAAGAAGCAAACTGGTGGCTCTGGCCAGTTCGCAAAGGTGATCGTCCGTTTCGAGCCGCTCCCACTGGACGGCGAGAAGACTTACGAGTTCGGCAACGAGGTCACTGGTGGCCGCGTTCCGCGTGAGTACATTCCGTCGGTTGACGCCGGTATTCAGGAGGCCATGCAGACTGGTGTCCTGGCTGGTTATCCGATGGTTGGCTTGAAGGCTACGCTGCTTGACGGCCAGTACCACGATGTGGACTCGTCTGAAATGGCGTTCAAGATCGCTGGCGCAATGGTGTACCGCGAGGGTGTCCGCAAGGCATCTCCGGTACTGCTTGAGCCGATCATGTCTGTTGAGGTTCGCACTCCGGAGGAGTACATGGGCGACGTTATCGGCGACCTGAACTCCCGTCGTGGCACCATCCAGTCGATGGATGACGCTTCCGGTGTGAAGGTTGTGCGAGCACTCGTTCCGCTGTCGGAAATGTTCGGGTATGTGGGTGACTTGCGTTCGAAGACGCAGGGTCGCGCTGTCTACTCGATGCAGTTCGATAGCTATGATGAGGTTCCTCGTGCAGTAGCTGAGGAAATCATTGGCAACGCTTCGGGCCAGTAAGAGCCTGATCTAGCCAAAAGTGGCGTTATAAAGACCACACAAATGAAAACCCTGTAGTAAGTAATCGAAGTCAAGTGTTAGGCTACTTCGTAGCACTAAGCTGACAAGAACTTATCTACCCGAGTCCAGGAGGACACAAGTGGCGAAGGCCAAGTTCGAGCGTACCAAACCGCACGTAAATATCGGTACCATCGGTCACGTTGACCACGGTAAGACGACCCTGACCGCGGCGATCACCAAGGTACTGGCTGACAAGTTCCCGGAACTGAACGAGTTCACCCCGTTCGACCAGGTTGATAACGCTCCGGAAGAGCGCGACCGTGGTATTACCATTAACGTTTCTCACGTTGAGTACCAGACCGACAAGCGTCACTACGCACACGTTGACGCCCCGGGTCACGCTGACTACGTGAAGAACATGATTACCGGTGCTGCCCAGATGGACGGCGCTATCCTCGTTGTTGCTGCAACGGACGGCCCGATGGCTCAGACCCGCGAGCACGTTCTGCTTGCTCGCCAGGTTGGCGTGCCGACCCTGGTTGTTGCACTGAACAAGTCCGACATGGTTGATGACGAAGAGATGCTTGAGCTCGTTGAGGAAGAAATCCGCGAGCTGCTCTCTTCGCAGGACTTCGATGGCGACAACACCCCGATTCACCGCGTTTCCGCTCTTAAGGCACTTGAGGGCGACCCGGTTTGGGTAAAGTCGGTTGAGGATCTCATGGAGACCGTCGACGAGTACATCCCCACCCCGGAGCGCGACATGGACAAGCCGTTCCTCATGCCGATTGAGGACGTCTTCACCATTACCGGTCGTGGCACCGTTGTTACCGGTCGTGTTGAGCGCGGTAAGCTTCCGCTGAACGCTGAGGTTGAGATCCTCGGTATTCGCGAGCCGCAGAAGACCACCGTTACCGGTATCGAGATGTTCCACAAGCAGATGGACGAAGCTTGGGCAGGCGAGAACTGTGGTCTGCTTCTTCGCGGCACCAAGCGTGAAGATGTTGAGCGCGGCCAGGTCGTAGCCATTCCGGGTTCGATCACCCCGCACACCAAGTTCAAGGGCCAGGTATACATCCTGAAGAAGGAGGAGGGTGGCCGTCACAAGCCGTTCTTCACCAACTACCGCCCGCAGTTCTACTTCCGTACCACGGACGTTACCGGCATCATCGAGTTGCCTGAGGGCACCGACATGGTTATGCCTGGTGACACCACCGAGATTACGGTTGAGCTTATTCAGCCGATCGCAATGGAAGCGGGCCTCGGCTTCGCTATCCGTGAGGGTGGCCGCACCGTTGGCTCCGGTCGTGTAACTGAGGTTCTTTCCTAAGTCTGACTGACTTTAGTTGTGGCCCGAAGCGTTTGCTTCGGGCCACAAACTTATTTCTGTTGCTTCGTTTCTCCTTAGGTGCCTTAACGTTAGGGAGCGTCAGGTTGAAAAAGGCGCTGCGCACACGCGCGTTGAGACGCCTGCAGCTGGTTGCAAATTGAAGCTTTTGAGAATCACACCACTAAATCCCAAATCATTTGGAATCAGTGCTTAAATCTGTCAAACTGGTGTGGTTGTGTCCGAACGAGAGTGACATCTTGGGAGGACGAATAGTGGAGAGTATGAACATGCACTCTGCTGAGGGGCTTTATGCTCCATGTTCTTGATCACAAGAAAACGGTCCCGTTCCTCCAATGGGGAGCCACCGCGCGAAGCTGTTTGAAAAAGCGACACGCCCGAGCGCGGGGACCGGTGAGAAGCTGTTTAAGAGAGGTAAGACGGCATGGCGGGACAAAAGATCCGCATCCGGCTCAAGTCCTATGACCACGAGGTCATTGACAGCTCCGCGCGCAAGATCGTCGACACTGTGCAGCGCGCAGGTGCGACGGTAGTGGGCCCGGTGCCGCTGCCGACCGAGCGTAACGTTTTTACGGTTATTCGGTCGCCCCACAAGTACAAGGACAGCCGCGAACACTTTGAAATGCGCACTCACAAGCGCTTGATTGACATCATCGACCCGACGCCGAAGGCAGTTGACTCGCTTATGCGACTCGACCTTCCGGCCGACGTAAAAATCGATATTAAACTCTGAGGAAACCTGCAGACATGACTAAAAACACCAAGCAGGCGGTTGCGCCCGTTAAGGCGCTACTTGGCCGCAAGCTCGGCATGACCCAGGCATGGGATAGCGACGGTAAGGTCGTTCCTTTGACGGTCGTGCAGGTGGGCACCAACGTCGTTACGCAGGTGCGCACTGAAGAGATTGACGGCTACTGTGCCGCACAGATTGGATTTGGCGAGATCGATGCTCGCCGTATCACCAAGCCTTTGGCTGGTCACTTTGAGAAGGCCGGCGTTAAGCCTGTCCGTCACCTCGTTGAGGTTCGCACTTCTGAAGCTGATTCGTTTGAGGTCGGCCAGGAGCTCACTGCGGACGTCTTCGCTGCGGGAGACAAGGTTGACGTTTCCGGTAACACGAAGGGTAAGGGCTTTGCTGGCACGATGAAGCGTCACGGTTTCGCTGGCGGTCCCGCTGGCCACGGTGCTCACAAGATTCACCGTAAGCCGGGCTCAATCGGTGGTGCCTCGACCCCTGGTCGCGTATTTAAGGGCACCCGCATGGCCGGCCGTATGGGCAATGTCCGTCGTACCATCCAGAACCAGACTGTTTTCGCGGTTGATGCGGAAAAGGGTCTGCTGCTTATTCGTGGCGCCATTCCGGGCCCGAAGAACGCGGTTGTTCTGGTTCGCTCCTCTGTGAAGGGTGCGTGAACTATAAATGGCTAAGTTGACTATTGACGTTTTGGGCTTTGAGGGTAAGAAGGTCGAGACTATCGAGCTCCCCGCAAAGTACTTTGACACCCCGTTGAACATTCCGCTAATCCACCAGGTTGTTAAGGCTCAGCTGGGTGCAGCTCGCGCTGGAACCCACAAGGTCAAGACTCGCGGCGAGGTTCGCGGCGGTGGTAAGAAGCCTTGGCGCCAGAAGGGCACCGGTCGTGCCCGTCAGGGTTCGATCCGCGCTCCGCAGTGGGTTGGTGGCGGCGTTGTACATGGTCCGCAACCGCGTTCGTACGCTGAGCGTACCCCTAAGAAGATGAAGGCGGCAGCACTTTACAGCGCGCTTTCGGATCGCTTCCGCGGTGGCCGCGTGCACGTTATTCTCGGCCTTCTTGAGGGCGATACTCCGTCCACCAAGACCGCACGAGTTGCTCTTGACAAGATCGTTGACGGTCGTAAGGCTCTCGTCGTGGTAACGCGTGAGGATGACCTGAACCGTCTTTCGGTTCGCAACCTTCCTAGCGTTCACGTTCTTTGGGCTGACCAGCTCAACACGTACGACGTGATGAATGCGGAAGATGTTGTGTTCACCAAGGACGCTCTTGAAAGCTTCATCGCATCGAGGGAGGACAACAAGTGAGTCTCGAAAAGTCGAAGAACCCCCGCGACATTATTTTCGCGCCGGTTATCACCGAGAAGTCTTCCGGTCTGATGGATCTTGGAAAGTACACGTTCCTGGTAGATCCGCGCGCGAACAAGACTGAAATCCGCCAGGCAATCGAGGCGATCTTCGATGTGAAGGTCAGCCACGTTGCTACGCAGAACCGACAGGGCAAGCGCTACCGCACTCGCGATGGTATTGGCCGTCGAAACAACACGAAGCGAGCCATCGTTACTGTAAGCGAAGGCACCATTGACATCTTCGGCGATCTCGCCTGAGTCATCGAAGAAGAAGGTTACAAATAATGGCAATCCGTAAGTACAAGCCCACGACTCCTGGTCGTCGTGGCTCGAGCGTGGCGGACTTCGTGGAGATTACCCGGAGCACTCCGGAGAAGTCTCTGGTTCGCCCGCTGACCAAGACCGGCGGTCGTAACAATCAGGGTCGTGTGACGGCTCGTCACCGTGGTGGCGGCCATAAGCGCGCCTACCGTCTGATTGATTTCCGCCGCAACGATAAAGATGGCATTCCGGCCAAGGTCGCTCACATCGAGTACGACCCGAACCGTACTGCTCGTATCGCTCTGTTGCACTACGCCGATGGTGCAAAGCGTTACATCCTCGCTCCTGCAAACCTGAATCAGGGCGACGTCGTCGAATCTGGTGCAAACGCCGATATTAAGCCGGGCAACAATTTGCCGCTACGCAATATCCCGGTTGGTACCGTGGTTCACGCTGTTGAGCTTTACCCTGGCGGTGGCGCAAAGATCGCACGTTCTGCTGGCACCTCTGTCCAGTTGGTTGCAAAGGAAGGCCGCTTCGCGCAGCTGCGTATGCCTTCTGGCGAAATCCGCAACGTTGAGGTCATGGCCCGCGCAACTGTTGGTGCTGTTGGCAATGCCGAGCAGTCCAACATTAACTGGGGTAAGGCCGGACGTATGCGTTGGAAGGGACGCCGTCCGCACGTTCGTGGTGTTGCTATGAACCCTGTCGATCACCCGCATGGTGGTGGTGAGGGGCGCACGTCTGGTGGCCGTCACCCGGTTAGCCCGTGGGGTAAGCCCGAAGTCCGTACCCGTCGTCCGAATAAGCCCAGCGACAAGCTCATTGTGCGCCGTCGCCGGACCGGCAAGAAGCGCTGATAGAGGAGCTGGATTATGCCACGCAGTCTAAAGAAGGGACCCTTCGTTGACGAGCATCTCCTGAAGAAGGTTGATGAGCTAAACGATAAGGGTACGAAGAACGTTATTAAGACCTGGTCTCGTAGGTCCGTCATTACCCCGGATTTCCTGGGGCATACTGTTGCAGTGCATGACGGCCGTAAGCACGTGCCGGTCTTCGTTACGGAAGCAATGGTTGGTCACAAGTTCGGTGAATTTGCTCCGACTCGCACCTTCCGTAGCCATGACAAGGACGATCGCAAGGCACGCAGGCGCTAAGCCTGGTCTTGTAGCTAGAAATGAGGCAGGTTTTAATGGAAGCCAAGGCGCAGGCGCGCTACGTACGCGTCACGCCCCTCAAGGCACGTCGCGTTGTGAATGAAATCCGCAACAAGAATGCCTTGGAGGCAGCGGACATTCTGCGGTTCGCTCCGCAGGCTGTCGCAAAAGATATCCGCAAGATTCTGATGAGTGCTATAGCCAACGCGAAAGTGAAGGCTGAAAACGCTGGCGAACGTTTCAAGGAAGAGGATCTTTACGTAGTTGAGGCTTACGTGAATGAGGGTCCAACCATGAAGCGTTTCCGCCCGCGTGCGCAGGGTCGTGCCGCTCAGATTTTGAAGCGCACGAGCCACATCACCTTGGTGGTTGGTACGAAGGACGACAAAGGGAAGGAAGGCCGGTAATGGGTCAGAAGGTTAACCCCACCGGATTTAGGCTTGGTATTACCACCGAGCACCGCTCCCGCTGGTTCGCTGACTCCACCACGGAAGGCCAGCGTTACAGCGACTACGTGATCGAAGACGTGAAGATTCGCGACTTCCTGAACGAGCACCTGGAGCGCGCTGGCGTGTCGAAGGTCGTTATTGAGCGCACTACCGATCGCGTTCGTGTTGACCTACATACTGCTCGCCCCGGCATTGTTATTGGCCGTCGCGGTGCAGAAGCTGACCGTCTTCGCCAGCAGCTAGAGAAGCTGACGGGCAAGCAGGTTCAGCTGAACATTCTCGAAGTTAAGAACCCTGAGCTTGATGCGAAGCTCGTTGCGCAGGGCATTGCCGAGCAGCTTGCTGCTCGCGTGTCGTTCCGTCGCGCAATGCGTAAGGGCATTCAGTCGGCTATGCGCGGTGGCGCCGAGGGCATTCGTGTCCAGGTGTCGGGTCGTCTTGGCGGTGCTGAAATGTCTCGTACCGAGTTCTACCGTGAAGGTCGTGTGCCTCTGCACACCCTGCGCGCCTACATCGATTACGGCTTCTACGAGGCTCGTACGACGTTTGGCCGTATTGGTGTGAAGGTTTGGATTTACAAGGGCAACGTGACCGAGCGCGAGTACCAGCAGCAGCTTATGGAGGCTGGTAACCGCGGTGGCGCCCGTCGTGGTGGCCGTGGCCGTCGTGGCGCGCGTCGTGGTGGCGATCAGCCCAGGAATAAGAGGCCGCAGGAGGCAGCTGAAGAGGCTACCCCTAAGGCTGAGACATCTGGATCGGAGGCCTAGTCGTGCTTATCCCAAGGCGGACTAAGTACCGCAAACCGCACCGTCCGACCCGTAAGGGTATGGCGAAGGGTGGCACTGAGATTGCGTTCGGTGATTACGGCATTCAGGCTCTTGAGCCCGCCTACATCACTAACCGTCAGATTGAGGCCGCTCGTATTGCAATGACCCGTTACATTAAGCGTGGCGGTAAGGTCTGGATTAACATTTTTCCGGATCACGCACTCACAAAGAAGCCCGCTGAAACCCGTATGGGTTCCGGTAAGGGTGCTCCGGAGTTCTGGATCGCTAACGTGAAGCCGGGTCGTGTCATGTTTGAGCTTGCTGGTGTTGAAGAGCACGTAGCTCGTGAAGCTATGCGTCGCGCGCAGCACAAGCTCCCGATTAAGACCAAGTTCGTGGTCCGTGAGGGTGGTGACGCATAATGGCAGACAAGAAGGGTCTAACGACGGCTGAGCTCGACGAGATGGATAACGCCCAGCTTGCGAGCGAGCTTGAGAAGGCTAAGGCAGAACTGTTTAACCTGCGTTTCTCCAAGGCTCTCGGACAGGTTGAGGATCACGGCCGCTTTAAGGCTGTTCGCCGTGACATCGCCCGTATTTACACTGTGGCGCGTGAGCGTGAGCTCGGTATTCGCACCGCACCGAATAGCGAGGAGTGAGTTAAGTGAGCGAAACGCCTGTAGTTCGTAACCATCGTAAGGTTCGCCGCGGTTACGTCGTATCCGACAAGATGGATAGGACGGTCGTGGTAGAGCTCGAGGATCGTACCAAGCACCCTCTGTACGGCAAGGTTGTTACCCGTACCAAGAAGGTTAAGGCGCACGACGAGAACAATGATATCCGTGTTGGCGACTTGGTTCGCATCATGGAGACTCGTCCGCTTTCCAAGACGAAGCGCTGGCGCGTAGTCGAGGTAATCGAGCGAGCCAAGTAGTTTCTACTTGTAACCTTTCAGGATGTAGCCACCCGAACGGGTGGCTACATTCTTTGTATGTGCTGTGGGTGAGCAAAGGCACAGGGTTTTTGTTCTCCCCTCTCTTTGGTTTGCGTGGGGAAGTAGCGTAAGCTGTTGGGGTTGCAGTCTTTGCAGCAGTGGCAGTGTGCGCATTTTTCCAAACGTGCGCGTATCGCACTGAGTGGCTTAACCCACCACGCCCACGTTGTAAGACCCAGCCTACTTTGTTTCAGAGACCTAGCACCGATGGTTTCCTGGTGTGCTCGAGTCTGAGGTGAAGAGGTAACATAGCGCGAAAATTCGCGCACAAGTCCGTATACGTTCGGCCAGGCTCAAGCGCATTTGTGTGCGTGTATGAGAACCAGCTCGACGACAGGAGTACAACGAATGATCCAGCAGGAGTCGCGACTAAAAGTTGCCGACAACACGGGAGCTAAGGAAATCCTGTGCATCCGTGTCCTCGGTGGCTCGGGTCGGCGCTATGCGGGTGTTGGCGATACTATCGTCGCATCCGTGAAAGACGCTATCCCCGGCGGCAACGTGAAGAAGGGTGAGATCGTCAAGGCAGTTGTTGTGCGTACCCGCAAGGAACGCCGCCGCCCAGACGGTTCTTACATCCGCTTCGATGAAAACGCAGCTGTCATCCTTAAGAGTGATGGCGAACCGCGTGGTACCCGTATCTTTGGCCCCGTGGGCCGTGAGCTTCGTGACAAGAAGTTCATGAAGATCGTGTCACTCGCACCGGAGGTGCTCTGATGGCAGCAAAAATTAAGAAGGGTGACCTGGTAGAGGTCATCTCTGGTCGCACGAGCGATCAGAAGAAGATTGATGAGCGCAACAAGCGCCGCGAGGCCGAGGGGCTCGCTCCTCTAGCGCCTGGCGATAAGGGCAAGCAGGGACGCGTTATTAAGGTGTTCCCAGCCGAGCAGAAGGTCCTCGTTGAGGGCATCAACGTGAAGACCCGCCATACGCGTCAGGGCATGTCTGCCCAGGGCGCCACCACTGGCGGCATTGAGCACATTGAAGCTCCGATCCACATTTCCAAGGTGGCTCTTGTGGATCCGGATACGAAGAAGCGTGTTCGTGTTGGCTTCCGCGTTGAGCGCGACGAGAACGGCAAGCGTATTAACCGCAACCCGATTCGCGTGGTTCGTGGTGGTACCAAGCGCGGCCTCGAACCTGGAAAGGAAATCGGAGCATGACCCCTCGCTTGAAGCAAAAGTACATTGATGAGGTTCGCCCGAAGTTGGAAAAGGACTTCGCGCACACTAACCCCATGGAGGTAGGTGGCCTGGTTAAGGTCGTCGTGAACATGGGTGTTGGAGATGCGGCTCGTGACTCGAAGGCTATCGAGGGTGCGATTCGCGACTTGACCGTTATCACCGGCCAGAAGCCGGCTGTTACCAAGGCTCGTAAGTCGATCGCGCAGTTCAAGTTGCGTGAGGGGCAGCCTATTGGCACGCACGTCACGATGCGTGGTGACCGCATGTGGGAGTTCATGGATCGCTTGATCTCTCTTGCGCTTCCGCGTATCCGCGACTTCCGTGGTCTAAGCCCGAAGCAGTTCGACGGTAACGGCAACTACACGTTCGGCCTGACGGAACAGTCCGTATTCCACGAGATCAATGTGGACAACATTGATCGCGTTCGTGGCATGGACATCACGATCGTCACGTCAGCCAAAACCGACGATGAGGGTCGTGCGCTTCTGCGCGGCCTGGGCTTCCCGCTCAAGGAGAACTGACAAATGGCGAAGACGTCTTTGAAAGTAAAGGCCGCCCGCAAGCCTAAGTTTGCGGTTCGTGCTTACACGCGTTGCAACCGTTGCGGTCGTCCGCACTCGGTGTACCGCAAGTTCGGATTGTGCCGTGTCTGCCTGCGTGAACTCGCTCTTAACGGCGAGCTTCCGGGTGTGACTAAGAGCAGCTGGTAACGACTACATCGCAGGTCCAATGCTGAGAAGCAGTTTTGGAAACCGCGTTGAGGAAGGGGAGAAACCCCGATGACAATGACTGATCCCATCGCAGACATGCTCACGCGTCTGCGTAATGCGAGCTCGGCACAGCATGAGTCGGTGTCGATGCCGCATTCTAAGCTCAAAGCAGCTATTGCTGAGATCCTTGTTAGGGAAGGCTACATTGCCGCTAGCAGGGTAGAGGACGCCCGCGTTGGTAAAACTCTGACGCTTGACCTCAAGTACGGTGCTAACCACGAGCGCGCTATCACTGGCGTAAAGCGCGTCTCTAAGCCTGGTTTGCGCGTTTATGCAAAGTCCACCAACCTGCCGCGCGTTCGTGGCGGTCTTGGCGTTGCGATTCTTTCGACTTCGTCCGGCCTGCTCACTGACCGCGAGGCATACAACAGGGGAGTAGGTGGGGAAGTCCTCGCCTACATCTGGTAAGGAGAACTATTCATGTCACGTATTGGCAAGACTCCGATCCCGATCCCCGCTGGTGTTGACGTTACGATTTCGGATCGCGAAGTTAAGGTTAAGGGCCCCAAGGGCGAACTTAGCTACGTTGTGAAAGGCCCGATTGCCGCAGTTATTGAAGATAACGAGGTGAAGGTCTCTCGCGATGGTGACGATCGTGAGGCGCGTGCGATGCACGGTCTTACGCGTTCCTTGATCGAGAACATGGTTGTTGGTGTAACGCAGGGTTACACGAAGGAACTTGAGATTGTGGGTACGGGTTACCGTGTTGCCGCGAAGGGCAAGGGCCTTGAGTTCCAGCTTGGCTTCTCCCATCCGGTTGTCGTTGAGGCTCCGGAAGGGATCGAGTTCAAGGTTGAGAACCAGACCAAGTTCTCTGTTTCCGGTATCGATAAGCAGCTGGTTGGTGAAACCGCTGCGAAGATCCGCAAGATTCGCGCTCCCGAACCTTACAAGGGTAAGGGCGTTCGCTACGCCGGCGAGCAGGTACGTCGCAAGGTTGGAAAGGCTGGTAAGTAATGGCTTACACGGTTAAAGGCAAGGGCAAAGTTATTGCCCGCAAGCGTCGTCACCAGCGTGTTCGGAAGAACGTCAACGGTACTGCGGAGCGTCCTCGCCTGGTTGTGACCCGCTCTAACCGCCACATGGTTGCGCAGGTTGTGAACGATCAGGTTGGTCACACGCTCGTATCCGCTTCCACTTTGGAAAAGGATTTTGACGGCAAGGGCACGAAGGTTGAGAAGGCTCGCCGCGTTGGCGAACTGATTGCTCAGCGTGCTAAGGATGCCGGTATCACCGCTGTGGTTTTTGACCGCGGTGGCAATAAGTACCACGGCCGTGTCGCCGCTGTAGCAGAAGGCGCCCGCGAGGGCGGGCTGACGCTGTAAGAAGCGACGAAAGGAAGAGAACACACTGATGGCTAAAAATCAGGAAAACTCTGAGGGACGCGACGAGCAGCGTCGCGAGCGCCGCTCAGGTCGCGATCAGCGCCGTGACAATAACCGGCGTGACGACAAGAACCAGTACATTGAGCGTGTAGTTACCATTAACCGCGTCTCGAAGGTGGTTAAGGGTGGTCGTCGTTTCAGCTTCACGGCTCTTGTAGTCGTTGGAGATGGCGAAGGCACTGTCGGCGTTGGCTACGGCAAGGCTAAGGAAGTTCCTCAGGCTATTGCGAAGGGCGTTGAAGAGGCGAAGAAGAACTTCTTCCGCGTTCCGATGATCCGTCGCACGATCACGCACAAGGTTCAGGGCGAGGATGCTGCGGGCGTTGTTATGCTTCGTCCCGCTAACCCCGGTACCGGTGTTATCGCCGGCGGCCCGGTTCGTGCAGTGCTTGAGTGCGCGGGTATCCACGACGTTCTGTCGAAGTCGCTTGGCTCGCAGAACGCAATCAACATTGTTCGCGCTACGGTTGCAGCTTTGAAGGAACTTGAGGTTCCCGAGGCTGTGGCTGCGCGTCGCGGACTTCCGCTGGAGCGCGTAGTTCCGGCTTCCATGCTTCGCGCTCGCGCGGAGGGTGAGGCTGAGCGCCGCGCTGCTGCCGAGAAGGCTGAGAACGAGAAGGCTGCGGCAGGGGTGAGCAACTAGTGGCTAAGAATCTGAAGATTACTCGCGTTCGCGGCGACGTTGGTCGTCCTGAGCGTCAGCGCGCCACGATGCGTGCTCTTGGTCTGCGTAAGATCAACCAGTCGGTTGTTCTGCCGGACAACAAGTCCAACCGCGGTATGGTTCGCGCCGTCCGCCACATGGTCGAGGTAGAGGAGGTCGACTGACCATGAGTGAAGAATACTCGATCACGCGCCTCCACGACCTTAAGCCTGCGCCGGGCTCCAACAAGCGCAAGATGCGCGTTGGTCGCGGTGAAGGCTCGAAGGGTAAGACCGCTGGTCGTGGTACCAAGGGCACGAAGGCTCGTTACCAAGTTCCTGCCGGCTTTGAAGGTGGCCAGATGCCGATGCATATGCGCCTTCCGAAGCTACGTGGGTTCAAGAACCCGTTCCGCGTCGAGTACCAGGTTGTTAACCTGGAAAAGATTGAGGCTCTGTTCCCCAAGGGTGGCGACGTCACCGTTGCGGATCTTGTAGCTAAGGGCGCTGTTCGCGATGGCGAACTGGTGAAGGTTCTGGGCCAGGGCGAGCTCACCCAGAAGTTCAACATTACGGTTGATAAGTGGTCTGCTT
Source organism: Gleimia europaea ACS-120-V-Col10b (assembly GCF_000411155.1). Classification (GTDB taxonomy): domain Bacteria; phylum Actinomycetota; class Actinomycetes; order Actinomycetales; family Actinomycetaceae; genus Gleimia; species Gleimia europaea_B. The sequence goes on along the minus strand of NZ_KE150266.1, from coordinate 826,277 downwards.
CTGCTGAAGCGAAGATCACCGGCGCTGGCGGAACTATTTCCGCTCGCTAATGTCAGCTGTCTAAAGTGAGGTGCGGCCCGATCAGTATGGTCGGGCCGCACTTTTGACCTTTACTTAATCTGGTTTCAGACCTAGCACGATCATGCGCTAGTCTAAGATCAGTTAGGCTTGAGTTTATTTCTTTATCCCAGGAGGACGCTTGCTCTCCGCATTTGCACAGGCATTCCGAACGCCTGATCTTCGGAATAAGATGCTGTTCACGCTACTGGTCATGGCATTGTTCCGGCTCGGCTCATTCATTCCCACTCCGGGTGTTTCCACTCCGAATGTTCAGGTTTGTTTGGCGCAGCAGGATCAAACCTCTCTTCTCGATCTGGTGAATCTATTCTCCGGTGGCGCACTCCTACAACTTTCGGTTTTCGCGCTCGGCATCATGCCTTACATTACGGCGTCGATTATCGTTCAGCTTCTACGCGTAGTTATTCCGCGTTTTGATGATCTGCACAAGGAAGGGCAGCAGGGACGTTCTAAACTCACGCAGTACACGCGCTACCTGACGATCTTCCTGGGCGTTCTGCAGTCTTCTACCATTGTCTCGCTAGCTATGTCGGGCCGCCTTTTCCCCGGCTGTTCCGTGCCGTTGATTCCGGATCAGGGGCCGGTCACGTTCTTGCTTATGGTCATTGTTATGACTGCGGGAACTGGCGTCATCATGTGGCTTGGTGAGCTCATCACGGAGCGGGGCATTGGTAACGGCATGTCGCTCCTTATCTTCACTTCAATCACTGCAACGCTACCAGCTCGCCTCATGGCGATTGGCCGTGGTGGCGGTTGGGGCAAGGTCTTTTGGATCGTTCTTCTTATTTTGGCGATTACTCTTGCAGTTGTTTTTGTGGAGCAGGCGCAGCGTCGTATTCCAGTTCAGTACGCGAAGCGTATGGTTGGTCGCCGCCTAATGGGTGGTTCCACTACTTACATTCCTTTGAAGATCAACATGTCGGGCGTTATCCCCGTCATCTTCTCCACGTCCATTCTTGCCCTCCCACCGATGATCGCTAACTTTGGCGAGCCCACCGCGAATTGGGTTTTGTGGATTCAGCGAAACTTCATGTCCACTGCCGCCATGTACATGCTGCTGAACGCGCTGCTGATTATTTTCTTCGCGTTCTTCTACACGTCGATCACGTTCAATCCGGACGAGACGGCGGATAACATGAAGCGCTACGGCGGTTTTATCCCCGGTATCCGTGCGGGTCGTCCCACCGCAGATTACCTGCGGTACGTGATGAGCCGCATTACGTCGGCGGGTGCTATCTACCTCGCCATCATCGCGTTGCTCCCAACTCTTGCGATCATTCCTTTGAAGCTAGAGCATGGCCAGTTGCCGTTTGGCGGAACAACGCTTCTGATTATTGTTGGTGTTGGTTTGCAAACGGTTAAGGAAATTAACTCCCAGCTGCAAAAGCACCATTATGAAGGGTTCCTCCAGTGATATCTCCAGATGGGTCAAATGCCGGTCCAGCTATTTTGATTCTTGGCGCACCCGGCGCCGGGAAAGGGACGCAAGCTAAGCGGATTGCTGAAGTTTTGCAAATTCCTGCAATCTCTACGGGAGCGATTTTCCGTCAGAATATGAAGGACCGCACTGAGCTTGGTCAAAAGGCACAGTCCTACATGGATGCAGGCGAGTTCGTTCCCGATTCGGTTACCAACCCGATGGTGAAAGCGCGCCTGTCAGCGCCGGACGTTGCGAGCGGTTTCCTACTTGATGGCTACCCGCGCACGATTGATCAGGCTTTTTATCTGCGCGACGCGCTTGCCGCCACCGGCCGTGAGCTGGATCTGGTTCTTGAGATCGCGGTTGAGCTTGACGAGGTTGTGCAGCGCCTATTGAAACGGGCCGAAATTGAGGGCCGCGCTGATGACACCGAGCCGGTGATTCGCCGTCGCCTTGAGGTGTATAAGGAGCAGACCGAACCGATGGTGACGTACTACGCGGATCAGGACAAGCTGGTGCAAGTGGACGGTATCGGCACGGTAGATGAGGTTTGGGAACGCATCCGCCAGGTGCTTACCGAGTACGGCCTGTTAGAAAAGTAGTTTGACGATGGTGAACCCGCTGAACTTTCAGCGGGTTCACCACTTTTATACGTGTTGGGGTTTACATGTCTCGTATTGAACTGAAGTCCGATAAGCAGATTTTGTGGATGCGCGAGGCCGGGCTGGTTGTCGCCGCGATTCATAAGGCGCTACGCCAGGCGGCCGTACCGGGCGTTACACTGCTGGAGCTTGACGAGGTGTCGGCAAGCGTGATTGAGAGCCACGGGGCGAAGTCAAACTTTTTGGGCTACGGGGGATTTCCCGCAACGGTTTGCATTTCGGTGAACGACACGGTGGTGCACGGAATTCCGGACATGACGAGGCTGGAGCGCGGCGACCTGGTTTCGTTTGACTGCGGGGCTTATGTGGAGCGTGAAGGCCAGCAGTGGCACGGCGACGCGGCTTTCACGATGATTGTGGGCGGGGACGAGGCAGGTGCTAATGAGGCGCTCAGGTTGAACTCGGTCACGGAAGAATCTATGTGGGCAGCTCTGGTTGCGGTTGCGAAGGGCAAGCGTATTTACGACATTGGCGATGCGGTTGAAGCCGTGGTGGCTAAGCGCCGCGACGGTCACTGGGAGGCCGGAATTATTGAAGAGTACACGGGTCACGGTATCGGCACCGCGATGCATCAGGCGCCAGAAGTTTTGAACTACCGCCCTCGCGGCCTGTCCCCGCGTATCAAGCCGGGCATGGTTTTGGCGGTGGAGCCCATGCTGACCGATGGCGGTATTGAAACTGTTGTGCTCGCAGATGACTGGACGGTTAAGACTGCGGATGGAAGCTTAGCTGCGCATTGGGAGCACACTATTGCGCGCACGAGTAAAGGCGTTTGGGTGCTCACTGCTCCCGACGGCGGTGCGGCTGGTTTGGCTCCGTACGGGGTGAAACCGACCCCGCTCGGCGCGTGAGTGATTTAACAAGTCCGCGGCCTTTCCAGGGCCTGATTTATCCTATAAACTCGTTGGTTGGGCCATAATCTGTACCCGAAATTCGGTGTGCATAGGCTCGCCCTCAGTTTTGGGGGTTTCCAAACGACCTGTAGGGGATAGACGGAGGATATGGCGAAAAAAGACGGCGTCATTGAGATGGAAGGAACCGTCGTGGAGGCTCTGCCTAACGCGATGTTTCGAGTTGAGCTTGGTAACGGGCATCTAGTTCTGGCACATATTTCTGGAAAGATGCGCCAACATTACATTCGTATTCTTCCGGAGGACCGCGTCGTCGTCGAGCTTAGCCCGTACGACCTGTCGCGCGGACGCATCGTTTACCGCTACAAGTAAAACCGACACTAAGCCGATTTTCGGTGGAGGTAGAACCATGAAGGTACAGCCGAGTGTCAAGAAGATCTGTGACAACTGCAAGGTGATTCGTCGCCACGGCAAGGTTATGGTCATCTGTGACAATCCGCGACACAAGCAGCGTCAGGGCCGCTAAGCCCCAAGCTGTTTTATAAATCAATAAGCATTTCATCGGCCGCTCCGGGGTGTTTTCCCGGGTGCGAGACCCTCGGTTGAGGAGGCCGGGGCTAGGGGTTAGAACCTAGATGATGAAGTGACCACCTCCTACTTCACCATTGGAGTGAAAACATGGCACGTATTGCCGGCGTAGATCTCCCCCGCGAGAAGCGGTTGGAAGTTGCGCTTACTTACATTTACGGCGTTGGCCGCACGCGCGCTAAGGAAGCCTTGGCCGCAACCGGTGTTTCACCGGATCTGCGTACAAAAGACGCCACTGAAGAGGATCTCGTAAAGCTCCGCGAGTACATCGAGGGCAACTACAAGGTGGAAGGTGACCTGCGCCGTGAGGTTCAGGCTGATATCCGCCGCAAGATTGAGATTGGTTCCTACCAGGGGCTGCGCCACCGTCGTGGCCTGCCGGTTCGCGGTCAGCGCACCAAGACGAACGCTCGTACCCGTAAGGGCCCGAAGCGCACTGTTGCCGGAAAGAAGAAGGCCTAACCCGCTGGGTTGGCTGTTACTCGCAGGAGAATAAATTATGGCTACTACTAAGCGTTCAACGGTGGCTCGTAAGGGCAAGCGCAAGACTCGTCAGAATGTGCCCCACGGCCACGCGTACATTAAGTCGACGTTTAATAACACGATCGTGTCGATCACAGACCCAACCGGCGCTGTCCTCTCGTGGGCTTCTTCCGGTCAGGTTGGTTTTAAGGGCTCGCGTAAGTCCACCCCGTTTGCTGCTCAGCTTGCTGCGGAGTCCGCAGCTCGCCGCGCTCAGGAGCACGGTGTGAAGAAGGTTGACGTTTTCGTTAAGGGTCCGGGTTCCGGCCGTGAGACTGCTATCCGTTCGCTTCAGGCAACGGGTATTGAGGTTGGCTCCATTCAGGATGTCACCCCGCAGCCGCACAACGGTGCACGCCCGCCGAAGCGTCGCCGCGTCTGAGCGTTTCATCGAGACCGTTGAGTCTCCACGTCGATGTTGATTAGCCTCCCGGTTTTTCAACGCCAAACCTGTTCCAGCGGATGCTGGTAACACCGCTCAATGTCATATGGCGGATGTTGAGCAGAAAGGATCACAGACGTGCTCATTGCACAGCGACCCACTCTGACAGAAGAGAAGGTTAGCGACTACCGCTCGCGTTTTACACTGGAGCCCCTAGAGCCGGGGTTTGGCTACACGCTGGGTAACTCCTTGCGTCGTACCTTGCTGTCCTCCATTCCGGGGGCGGCTGTAACGTCTATCCGCATTGATGGCGTTCAGCACGAATTTTCGACCGTGCCGGGCGTCAAGGAAGATGTTGCCGAGATTATCCTGAACATCAAGGAGATCGTTCTCTCGTCTGAGAACGATGAGCCTGTTGTTATGTACCTTCGTAAGGCTGAGGCCGGTGAGGTGACGGCGGGAGACATTACGCTTCCTGCTGGGGTTGAGATTCACAACCCGGATCTTCACATCGCTACGCTTTCTGAGAAGGGCAAACTGGAGATCGAGCTGACCGTCGAGCGTGGCCGTGGCTACGTTTCGGCCGCTCAGAATAAGAGCGCGGATGCGGAGATTTCACGCATCCCGGTTGATTCGATTTACAGCCCCGTTTTGCGGGTTACCTACAAGGTTGAAGCTACTCGTGTTGAGCAGCGTACGGACTTTGATCGTCTCGTCGTTGATGTCGAGACTAAGGCGGCTATTTCGCCGCGTGATGCTCTTGCTTCGGCTGGGAAGACGCTTGTTGAGCTGTTTGGTCTAGCTCGTGAGCTGAATACTGAGGCTGAGGGTATTGAGATTGGTCCGTCTGCTACGGATGAGACGCTTGCGCAGGATCTGGCTCTTCCGATTGAGGAGCTTGGGCTGCAGTCCCGTTCTTACAACGCCTTGCGTCGCCGCGGTATTTTGACCGTGGGCGAGCTGGTTGCTCACTCGGAGGCTGACCTTCTGGATATTCGTAACTTTGGTACGAAGTCTATTGAGGAGATCAGGGAGAAGCTTGCTGGTCTTGGCATGACGCTTAAAGACGCAGTAATGCCCGGTGGTTCCACTGATCAGCCTCGTTCTATCCAGTTCAGCGACGAGTAAGCATCGCACAGAAGTTTTATAGGAGAAATCATGCCCAAGCCTACGAAGGGCCCTCGTCTGGGTGGAAGCCCGGCGCACGAAAAAATCATTCTGGCGAATCTCGCCAGGGAACTGTTCATTCACGGACAGATCACGACGACGGCCGCTAAGGCTCGTCGCCTGCAGCCGCTTGCGGAGAAGATGATCACCAAGGCTCGCCGAGGTGACATTCACGCTCGTCGTACGGTTGCGAAGACGCTCCCGGATAAGGACGTCCTGTACACCTTGTTTGACGAGGTCGCACCGTCGATTGACCCGGAGCGCCAGGGTGGTTACACCCGTATCACCAAGCTCGGTAATCGTCGTGGCGACAACGCTCCGATGGTACAGATTTCTATCGTGACCGAGAAGGTTGAGAAGAAGGCTGTTATCGCCGAGGCCGACAAGACTGCAGCTATGGCTGCGGCGGCTGAGGACGAGGTGAAGGAGCCCGGGCCCGCCCAGGCTCCTGAGGCGGAAGAGGTTGTAGAGGCACCTGAGGTTGAAGAGGCCGAGGCTGCTGAGGAAACCGAGAAGTAAGTCTGACTGCTTCGAGGAGGGCGCGGATCGTTTGGTCCGCGCCCTCCTTTTGTTTTCCGTGGGTTAAGGGCCGCTAGGATGGGGAGTATGAGTGAGATTTTGACCTTGGCGGTTGATTGTGGCGGGGGCGGTATTAAGGCGTCGGTGCTGGATGAGAACGGCACGATGATTGCCCCGGCTGTGCGCACGGCCACACCCTACCCGTTGTCACCAACCTTGCTGGTTGACACGATTGCGGATTTGGCGGGGCATTTGCCGCGCGCGGATCGTGTGACGGTGGGTATGCCGGGCATGATTCGCCATGGCGTGGTGATTGCAACACCCCACTACATCACGAAGGACGGCCCGCGTTCTAAGGTGCTACCCGAGTTGGTGCAGCTGTGGTCCCGGTTCGATATGCGCAGAAGCTTGGAGGAGCGCCTGCAGATTCCTACGCTCGTGTTGAATGATGCGGAGGTAGCGGGTGCGGGCGCGATTGCGGGCACGGGGCTAGAGATGATCATTACGCTGGGCACAGGCCTGGGCAACGCGGTGTTTGATGCGGGCCGGCTTGCCCCGCACACGGAGATTTCGCAGGGCCCGATCCGCTGGGGTTTAACGTATGACGATTACCTGGGCGAGCATGAGCGTTTGCGCCTGGGTGATGCACACTGGTCTCGTCGCGTGCGCCGTACCGTGGCAGCGCTGCGCCCGATGTACATGTGGGACCGCCTGTACATCGGCGGAGGTAATGGGGTACGCATTACGCCTTCTCATCGCGAACATCTGGGTGATGACGTGGTGATTGTGCCTAATGACGCCGGTATTCGCGGCGGGGTGCGAGCTTGGAACGTTTAGAGGAAACCGAGCCAGCCCGGTTTACACGCATTGGTGAGGACGCGGTTCGAGTCCGGTTGGATTTAGCGTATCTGGGGACGGCGTTTCACGGTTGGGCGCGACAACCGCAGTTGCGCACGGTGCAGGGCGAGGTTGAGCAGGCTTTGGCTACGCTACTGCGCACGCCGGTGACATTAACGGTGGCGGGGCGTACGGATGCGGGTGTGCATGCGGCGGCGCAGGTGGCGAACTTCGATGTGGAGCAAAGCCGTATTTCGAGGCTCAACCGTGCGGGTGATTTTGAGTCCGGGCTGGCCGCCCTTCAGGGACGCCTGAATGGTTTGTTGTCACGTGGGAGTGAGGCTGCGGGCGCGGACGTTGTGGTGAAGTCTGTTCGCGTGGTGACGGATGATTTTGACGCCCGATTTAGCGCGCTTAAACGGCACTATTGCTACCGCATTTCGGATCGGGTAGAAACGAATGATCCGCTTACTGGCGCCACGGTGTGGTGGAGCGGCGCGCCCCTGGATGTGGACGTCATGCAGGCGGAGGTGAACTGTCTTCTTGGAGTGCATGATTTCTTATCGTTTTGTAAGCCCCGAGAGGGGGCTACCACCATCCGCACGTTGGAAGAGGCCAGGGTAGAGCGCACCCCAGCGGGGATCGAAGTGCATTTGTCGGCGGATGCTTTTTGCCATTCGATGGTGAGGTCGGTGGTTGGAGCACTAGTGGAGGTGGGGCGAGGTAGGCGTCCTCGCGGCTGGATTGAACAGCTGGTGGGGGAGCCTAGCCGCGCTCATTCAGTGCCGATTGCGCCCGCTCATGGCCTCACGTTGATAGCAGTGGAGTATCCTGGTGGAGACGAGTGGGCGGACCAGCAGAAGAGAACACGCAGGTTCAGGTCATTGGACTGTTAAGCGGCCAAACGCCCGCGTATTTATGAGTAATACGCCACTAAGGGCGCTGTTCCTTTGACGCTGATCCGCTAGATCGTTAAGCTGTAAGACGTTGTGCGTCTAGTGTGCGCGGATCAGAACTTCCCACTCTCTGGTCTAACGCCCAGACGCAATGACGCGAGCAATACCTGAATGTGAGCGGTTGCAATTATTCGTCATCGAATATTGTACTGCTCCCGAATTAGAAGAAGAAGGCCACGCCCGTGCGCACCTATATTCCTAAGCCCGGAGACGACGTCAAGAAGTGGTACGTTATCGACGCCACCGACCTCGTCCTCGGCCGTGTGGCAGCTACGGCTGCCAGGCTACTTCGTGGGAAGCATAAGCCTACTTTCACGCCGAACCTTGACCAGGGTGATTTCGTCATCATCATTAACGCTGACAAGATTGCCCTGACCGGTAACAAGCTGGATCAGAAGTTCGCTTACCGTCACTCCGGTTTCCCGGGTGGCTTGAAGAAGATTTCTTACCGTGAACTTCTTGCCAAGTACCCTGAGCGTGCTGTTGAGAAGGCTATTCGCGGTATGATCCCGCACAACAAGCTCGGTCGAGCGCAGATGAAGAAGCTTCGTGTCTACGCAGGTCCGGAGCACCCTCACGCGGCTCAAAATCCGATTCCCTACGAGATCACCCAGGTCGCCCAGTAAGCGCCCAGCGCTGTGGACGCCAGTAAGTAAAACTGAGGAGAACTGTGGCTGAGACCACCGATATCGACGTGCTGGAAGAGGAGAACGCCCCCAGCTCGTACACTACTGAAACTGAGACCGAGAAGACTGGCGCTGGCCAGTCGATTACCGCTCCGGGTGTTGGCCTGGGCCGTCGCAAGCGCTCCGTTGCGCGTGTGCGCCTAGTTCCGGGCACCGGCGAGTGGAAGGTCAACGGTCGTTCGTTGGACGACTACTTCCCGAACAAGCTGCACCAGCAGCTGGTTCGCTCACCTTTTGTACTTCTTGACCTTGAGGGTCGTTTTGACGTGATTGCTCGCATTAATGGGGGCGGCACGTCTGGCCAGGCTGGCGCTTTGCGTCTTGGCATTGCCCGCGCGCTCAACGAGATTGACCGCGAGGCTAACCGCCCGGCTTTGAAGAAGGCTGGTTTCTTGACTCGTGACGCTCGTGTCACGGAGCGTAAGAAGGCTGGTCTTAAGAAGGCACGTAAGGCTCCGCAGTACTCCAAGCGTTAAGGTTTGGTTGATTGCGTTTTGGAGGTCCGCACCACGTGGTGCGGACCTCCTTTTGTATTTGCCCATATGATTGTGGGGGAAAAGCTGTTATGGAGTATCGTTTTCTTGGTTGTTAGAGGGCGCGTGTAGCCCACGATTGGAGGAATGCTATGCCTCGGATGTTTGGTACTGATGGTGTGCGGGGGCTCGCGAATAGGGATATCACCCCGCATTTGGCGTTGGAACTGGGGGAGGCTGCCGCGAGGTATGTGGCGCGTTCTTCTAATGGTTCAGGGACGCGTCCGCGTGCGATTATTGGCCGTGACACGCGCGTCTCGGGTGAGTTTTTGGATCACGCGTTGGCCGCTGGTCTGGCGGCGGCTGGTATGGACGTGACGCGTATTGGTGTGGCTACTACTCCGATGGTTGCGCATTTGACGGCTACGGAGAACGTGGAGCTGGGCGCGATGATTTCGGCGTCGCACAATCCGATGCCGGATAATGGTATTAAGTTTTTCGCGCATGGCGGTTTCAAGTTGGAGGACCGCGTTGAGGATACGATCGAGCGTTTGATTGGGGAGCCGTGGGAGCGCCCGGTGGGTGACGCGGTGGGGGAGATAGAGTTTGACGATTCGCGCGCTTCCTCCTCGTATATTGAGCATCTGGTGGGTGCGGTTGGCACGTCGTTGAAGGGGATGCGCATCGCGGTTGATGCGGCGAACGGTTCAGCATCTAGGTTTGGCCCGGAGGCGCTGCGAGAGGCCGGCGCTGACGTGGTGGTGATTAACGCGTCGCCTGATGGGCGGAACATTAACCACGATTGTGGGTCTACTCATCCGGAGCAGCTGCAGGCGTTCACCGTGGCGTCAAAGGCTGATTTTGGGGTGGCGTATGACGGTGACGCGGACCGTTGTTTGGCGGTTGACGCTGACGGCAACCTGGTTGATGGTGACAAGATCATGGGCGCTTTGGCGCTGGATTTGCGTAGGCGCGGCAAGTTGTTTGATGACACGCTGGTGATTACGGTGATGTCGAATCTGGGTCTGGTGCTGGCGATGAAGGAGCAGGGCATTAAGACTGTGCAGACAGCTGTTGGTGACCGTTACGTGTTGGAGGAAATGCGGGCGAAGGGTTACACGCTTGGCGGCGAGCAGTCCGGTCACGTGATTGCCTCCCATCATGCGACGACGGGTGATGGCGTGCTCACGTCGTTGTTGATTGCGCGCATGTTGAAAGAGACGGACCGTTCGCTGGCGGAGGCTACGGCCTTTGTGAAGCGCTTGCCGCAGATTTTGATCAACGTGGGCGGAGTGGATAAGAAGCGTACCGATGACGAGGCAGTTGTGGCTGCGGTTCGCGAAGCGGAAGAGCGTCTGGGGGAGACCGGCCGCGTGGTGTTGCGCCCGTCGGGCACGGAGCCGCTGGTGCGAGTCATGGTTGAGGCAGCAACCCAGGAGCAGGCCGATCGCGAGGCCGGCCTAATCGCCGACGTGGTGAAGGAGCGTTTGACGCTTTAAGGTCAGTTACGTTCGCCTTACGCCGGGAGCGCTTGTTGTGCTTCCGGCGTTTGCTTGTCCGTGGGGGCTTGCGGCCCGCGCACTGCCGCAACTGCAATCGCGGTTGTGATGGGCACACTCAAAATGAGGGCGCTACCGGACGCGAAGATCTGGAGGGCTTCGGCCGCCAAGCTCTCCACCGTGAACAGGTCTGATAAAGGCTGGTCGTAAAACAGCGCAATCAGCATTACGGACGCCAATGCGGCTCCAGTGTAGGCAAACACGATCGTATAGATAGTGGAGGCAATGTGGTCGCGGCCAATGCGCATCGCACTATAGTAGATCTCGCGCTTCGTGTAGGTGGGGGAGGCGATCCGCAACTCCCAAACTGCGGAGGACTGCGTGATAGTCACATCGTTCAATACGCCCAGCCCACTCAAAATAATGGCCGCAACCAAAAGCTGGCTCATATCCAAGTTCGGTAAGCTTGCGGACAAGTTAAATGCGGTCTCGTCAACAAAGCCAGACAGGTGCCCAAACCTCGTTGCAACGGTGCCAAGAAAAGCAGCCAACACCAAGCCTGCAAACGTGCCCAGCATCGCGGAGGCCGTGCGCATCGAAAAACCGTGCGCAACATGAATCACAACCAGCATGATCGCGCTCGACCCAACCACGCCAACCAAAATTCCGGGCCGTCCCGACGCCAGCGACGGCAACATGAAACGAGCGAGGACCAGCACGGCAAAGGCAAGCCCAACCAGGGCCATCGCGCCTTTGGCTCGCGCTACCGCCAACACAACCAAAACGAACAGCAATGCGAACAGGAGGATCGGTAGGTTGCGCTCGATCCCTGTAAAACTGTAAGTGGGAGCACCGTTTGGGCCGGGCGAACTGATTACCTGAATCACGTCTCCCACCGACAGGTGCGAGGCGGCGGCCGGGCCGGGAGATTCCATCACAACTTCCTTACCCGCGTCCTCCCCTGTGGTTAGTCGGACGGTAAGCGTGACACAAGAATGCTCTCCGCTCGCGGTCAAAGCGGTGCTGCCACACTGGGGGTCTACTTGCAGAATCTGCGCACGCTCTCTAGAAATACCAGGCGCGGTTTGGAAACCCGTATGTGCCTGAACGTGCTCAAGCCCTGCCCAGTTAGGCCGTAGCACGTACGCTCCAACAGCGGTTAAAGCCGTGATGAGGGCAAGCAAAACAATGATCACAAGGCGCGCCTTCGGCGACGTTGTGGAAGCCTCAGCGGTGCGAGAAATGTGTGCATGCTGGTGTGTCATGGGTGTTTTCTTCTCAACCTAGTTTCAGATTTTGCGTAACCGTAGCTCTCTAACCCGGTGGTCAGCTCCCTTACGAATAACCAGGGTAGCGCGCTCGCGGGTGGGCAAAATGTTGTCCGTCAGGTTAGGCAAGTTAATGGTGTTCCAAATGTCGTGGGCGCGCGCCACGGCCTCCTCGTCTGTCAAATTTGCGTACGCGCGGAAATACGAGTTCTCGTCACTGAACGCGGTTGAACGCAGTTTCAAGAAACGGTTGATGTACCAAGATTCGATGTGATCTTGATCCGCGTCTACGTAAATCGAAAAATCGAAGTAGTCCGAAACCGCTACCGCGCCCGTCTGGTCTTTCGCGGTTCTTGCAGCCTGGAGGACGTTCAGCCCCTCAACAATGAGGATATCTGGCTGGTTCACTACTTCGTGTTCGCCAGGAACAATGTCGTAAGTGAGGTGGGAGTATACCGGGGCGGTAACGCCGGACTGGCCCGATTTCACGTCGGCCATGAACTTCATGAGCGCCATGCGATCGTATGATTCAGGGAATCCCTTCTTTGCCATGATGCCCCGCTCATTCAACACGGCGTTGGGAAGCAAGAAACCATCCGTTGCAATCAGTTGGACGCGCGGAGTGTTTGGCCAGCGCCGCAGTAGCTCTCGTAGCAGGCGCGCGGTTGAGGACTTACCTACCGCTACTGATCCGGCCACGCCAATGATGAACGGTACCGGGGGGCGGTGGGGTTCGCGCAGAAAATAGTGCCGGTCGTGTGACAGCCTTCGTGCCGAGTTCACATACATTTGTAAAAGTGCTGAAATCGGACGGTAAATGGCGTCTACTTCCGCTAGATCCATCGGGTCGCCGAGGCTGGAGATCCGCTCAACGTCCTCCCCGGTTAAAGGTAGCGGCGTTGAATCTGCAAGGTCGCTCCAGGCTTCACGCGTGAAACGTTGGAACGGCGATGGTTCTGTAGAGAACTGGGCGGGCGGGTTCAATTGCACGCAACTATTTTGCCTGATTTTTCGCGTTTTTTCGCCTTCGGTTATGGCGTTGTGGTTTTGGACGTAAAGTTGTGTAGTTGAGGAGGGCAAATGCAGCGAGTTTTTAGCGTGTCAATGATTCGCGCGCGGGAGGCCACAGCCGTGAAAGCGGCGGGCCCAGATGAGCTGATGAAGCGCGCGGCACGAGGCGTTGCTAACGCGGTGCAAGACGTGTACGAGGCAGGTGAGGTAGCTGCCCTTGTTGGTGGCGGTGATAACGGGGGAGACGCCCTGTACGCAGCCGCGTTCTTGCGTCGTGAGGGCGTGCCAGCCAAGGTAGTCCTTTTGAGCGATCATCCGCACGAGCGGGCGCTGGCCGCCGCGCGGGAGGCCGGCGTGCAGATCTACCAGCCGGCGCTGAACTCCGCCGACATTTTGCCGCTTCTTACGCCCGCAACTGTCTGGATCGATGGCATCGTGGGTACGGGAGCCGAAGGGGCGTTGAAAGAACCACTGGCCTCCATCGTGACAACGTTGGAAAATGTGAGGTTGCAGTTACCCGCTCGCAAAGTGGTGGCCGTGGACGTGCCGTCGGGGCTGGCAACTCCGGACGGCATGGTTCCAGGAGGTGCGTTGCGCGCTGACATTGTGGTGACGATGGGCGCGTTGAAACCATCGGCGGTGTTCCCACCCGCGTGCTACCACCAGAGTGAGGTTCGCCTGGTGGATTTAGGGCTCGAGCTGGGCCCGCATTTTGCGCGCGTACTTGAAGCCGCTGACGTGCGTGAGGTTGTTGCTATTCCTTCTGCTACGGACCACAAGTATTCGCGCGGCGTGGTGCGCTTGGCGGTGGGCTCACAAAAATATCCGGGTGCAGCGGTTCTGGCCACCCTGGGAGCGCGCGGAGCTGGGGCCGGCATGATTCGCCTCGTCACTGATGAAGCTGCGCGTGCCCTAGTGTTGGCGGCCGCTCCCGAGGCCGTGACCGTGGACGGCCGCGTGCAAGCGGTGGCGGTGGGATGCGGTCTGGACCCGCAGAATCTGGAGGACCGCAGCCGGATAGCTACGCAGATTTTTGCGGCCAAAGTTCCCCTAGTGGTTGATGCGGGCGCGATCTCGGTGGCAGCACAACTGGTTCATTCTGGCCAAGCTGGTGCGCAGCAGATGGTGTGGACGCCGCATGCGGGCGAGGCCGCCGAGGCGCTGTCGATCCTGGATGAGTCTGAATGGACGCGCGAACGAGTGGAGGAAGCCCCAATCAAGACCGCTATGCGCCTGGCCGGCCTATCTGGCGCGGTGATCGCACTGAAGGGCGCGGCCACGCTGATTGTGAGCCCGCGCGGCCACGTGTTTGTGCAGGCGCAGGCCCCGGCGTGGGCGGGTACAGCCGGCTCTGGCGACGTCCTTGCCGGCGTGATTGCGGCTGTTCTGGCCGGCGTGCAGGCGCGCGTCGAGGAGGAAGCTGGCAGCCTCGACTGGGAGGAGCTAGCTCGCGCAGTGGCGGCCGGTGTTTGGTTGCACGGGGTGGCGGCACGGCGCGCGGCTGGATTCGAGGACGCGGATGGGCAGGCCGGTGGGGTTGCTCTGCGCCCAGGTTATGGTTTAGAAGGTGGCCGCCCGATAGCGGCTTCTGATATTGCGCGCAATCTGCCCGGAGCTTTTGGTCAGGCCCTGCAGGCGCGCAAGCATTCTGCCCGGGAGGCTCTGTGATTGAAAACCCGCAAACCCCAACACCGGTCGACCCCTCGACACCGGCCGACCCTCCGGCACCCGCCGAGCCCCAGGCGTTTGCCGAACCGCCTCGCCGCAAGTTGATTGACGCAACTACCTGGAAGTTCATCCTGGTGGGTATTGTGAACACGATCGTGGGCACGTCCGTCATGTTTTTGGCGTATAACTGGCTGGGTTTTGGCTATTGGGTGTCCTCGGCGCTGAACTACATCATTGGTTCGATTGTGAGTTTTGTGCTCAATAAGTACTTCACGTTCCAAAACAAGGAGCGTTCGCTGCGCCAGGTGTGGCTGTTCATCTTGAACATCGCCGTGTGCTACCTGGTTGCTTACGGTCTGGCCAAACCGCTGGTTTACGCGCTTACTTCGGGGCTTTCGGTGAAGGTTGCGGATAACTTGTCCATGGGCCTCGGTATGATTTTGTTTGTGGCGTTGAACTACGCGGGTCAGCGTTTTGTAGTGTTCGCAAGCAAAACCGATGCCACCCGCAAGTAGTGTCCAGGTAGCGTCCAAGTAGTGTCACGGTCTCTAGGGGAATGGCAGTGAGTGAACAGTTAGCGCACTATCCGGCAGTTGCCGAGGTCGATGTTGCCGCGCTTGTAGCAAATGCTGCGCGCATGCGCCATTTCGCTCCGGAGGTTCGCCACTTGGGAATAGTGAAAGCGGACGCCTACGGGCATGGCAGACACCAGGTTGCCCGCGCACTTGCCCTCGCAGGCTACGACATTCTGGGTATCGCCCAGCTTGCCGAGGCTCTTGAGCTGAGCGATTTCCTTAAACGGGAAGGGTTTTCCCAGGTAAGTGTTTTCAGTTGGATTCTGCCGGTAGCCGATGAGGCCGCCATTCGCCAAGCGATCGAAGCCGGAATCGAACTGTCGGTGTCTAACCTGGATCAGCTTCACCTGATTGAGCGGCAGGGGCTACCCGCTCGCATCCACTTGAAAGTGGACACGGGAATGGGCCGCGCGGGAGCAATCTCCACCGAGTTCCCTGCCCTCGCGCTCGCCGCAAGCAAAGCCAAGCACGCGAACGTCGTGGGCGTGTGGTCGCATTTGGCGCGCGCTGACGAGGCCGGTGAGGAGGGCAAGCAAGCCACCCGGCTTCAAATCAAGATTTTCAACGAGGCGGTGCAGGCAGCTGCAAACGTTGGCCTGACTGGGTTCGCTCGCCACCTGGCGGCAACGTCGGGGCAGATTTGGCATGAGGACGCTCATTTTGACATGGTGCGCGATGGCATTGGCTTATATGGGCTTTCCCCAGATCCGCACCATTCGGCCTCCCTCGATTTGGGGCTACAACCGGTGATGACGTTAAAAGCTGACCTGGTGCAGGTCAAGCGTGTGCCGCGCGGCCAAACCGTTTCATATGGAGGAACATGGGTGGCTCCCACGGATCGTTGGCTTGGCCTTGTCCCCCTCGGATATGGGGACGGGATTCCTCGCCACGCTGCAGGTAAAGGTCCGGTCAGCGTGTACACGCGCGCGGGGAGGATCGACACGCGCGTGGTTGGGCGCGTGTGTATGGATCAGTTTGTGATCGACCTTGGGCCGGTGGCAGGTAGCCAGCCGCCCGCCCTGGCCGGCGACACCGTGGTGCTGTTTGGAAATCCCAAGGCAGAAAATACGCCCGGGTGTCCGCTTGCCGATGATTGGGCGCAGGCGTGCGGCACTATCAATTACGAGATCATCACTCGGTTGGGTGCGCGCGTGCCAAGAGCGTACTCTTAGAGCGGCGCTGATACGTAAAGGAAGACCATGTTTACGATTACTGCAAGAAGCGCGGATGATACGCGCAACTTGGGGGCAGCTCTTGCCCAGTTTGTGTGCGGGGGCGACATGATCATGCTCACCGGTGATCTTGGCACGGGCAAGACCACGTTCACGCAGGGGCTTGGCCGCGCGATGGGGGTGAAGGGGCGTGTTGCTTCCCCCACGTTCATCATTGCGCGCGTGCATAAGGGCAATCCAGATTTGGTACACGTGGATGCGTATCGCATTAAGGATCTTGATGATCTAGAAACCTTGGATCTTGACACGGCGCTGGAAGAGTCCGTGTTGGTTGTCGAGTGGGGCGAGGGCAAAACCGAGTCGCTTTCTGCAAACCGCCTTGAAGTCACGTTCAAAAACCCGGCCGCCGTGGACGATTTGAGTGAAAACCTGGAGCACGCTGATTCCAACATTCGTGAGGTCACTTTCAACCCGGTAGGCCCGCGTTGGAGTGGAGAGGATGCGCTTGAAGAAACGCTTCGCGAAGCAGTTGAGGGAGCATACGCATGAAAGACCTGTGCATTGACACCTCCGGCGGTGCGGTAGTTGCGGTTGTAACGGAGGGTGCCACTACGGTAAATACGGAGCCTAACTCTCGCGCTCATGCCGAACGCCTCGCTGAGCTCATCTCGCTTTCAATTAGTGAGGCGGGGCTTGGTAAGACGGTAAAAGAGGCCGGCCTGGATCAGGTGATTGTCGGTACGGGGCCGGCTCCTTTCACGGGGCTTCGCGCCGGCCTCGTAACTGCTCGGGTGATTGGCCGCGTGGCTGGAATCCCCGTGCGCGGTATTGGTTCACTGGAGGTTTTGGCACGCTCATACTTGGATGACATGCCTCCTGGCGCCGAGGTTGTGGTGACTACCGACGCGCGCCGCCACGAGGTGTATTGGGCGCACATTCGTGCGGCTGGCCCGAACGATGTTGAAGTTATTGAAGGGCCGGCGGTAAACACCGCTGATTGTGTGGCCAACAAGTTCCGCGCTGGCGACGTCGAGTTTGTGGGCCCAGCCTGCCAGCTCTACCCGGACGCTTTCCCCAGTACGCGCGGCACTGCCGGATTTGATGTGGCCGTGGCGTCACGGATTGTGCGCGCCCGCCTCGATAATGGGGTTGAGGACTTCCTGGTAGATCCGCAGTATCTGCGCCGCCCAGACATTCACGGCGAAAAGAAGTGAACCTAGCTCCCACCCCGGTGGTTTTGACCGGGGCCAACTTGGAACAGGTGTTGCACTTTGAACAGCAGGTTTTCCCAACGGCTGACCAGTGGAGCCGCGCCAGCTGGGCCGGTGAGCTTTCTAGCCCCGACCGCATCCACTTTGGAGTATTCGACCAAAACGTGCTGATCGCCGCCGCCGGGGCTTGCATAAACGAGGTGGCCGATGTGCTCACCATCGGGGTGCTAGATCAATACCGGGGCCGGGGAATAGCGGGCGCGCTACTCGATCACCTGCTACAGGTGCTTGCCAGCGCCCGGTTTTACACGCCCCGGGAGGTACACTACCTGCCGTCGACGGGCCCAGAGAACGATTTAGAACTGCCCGGTGGAAGCGAAGAATCTTGCGCTGGGCCTGCCGGCATTGCGCGCCCCCTACGCCGGGTCCGCAGCGTCATGTTGGAAGTGCGCGCGTCTAACACCAGCGCGATCGGCCTGTACAGATCGCGCGGTTTCAAACAGATCGCAAAGATTGCGCGCTACTATCGTGCCCCGCGCGAAGACGCTGTTGTGATGGAGTTAAACCTTCCGGGCGTTAAGTAAACGCCGTCCCAACTGCGCCCTCATAACCCGTAAAGAACAGTTGGTGGCGGCAAGTTTTGCGACATTCAGTCATTATGAAACTCAATTGTTGCCTAATAGGCGTGATTTTCCGCCATTAAAGGGGCTCGAAGCGATCGTAAACCCTGCGCCCTCGCCGCCCCGGCAAAGCTCGACAATTCGCGGCAGATCGCCAAAAAGTAGGAATTTGTGCGAGGGGTCTGCACCGTCGTTACGATCGTATATGACATGAGTTGTGCGTCACGTATGTACCCTTGAATACATGGCCAATAAAAATCTCGAAACGAGGAAGCGCCGTGCCTGGAACACGAACGTGTTCGTTAAGCAACTGATGGCAATCTCCGGCCTCTTCTTCGTCATGTTCGTTATCGTCCACGCGTACGGAAACTTGAAGATGTTCCTCGGCCAGGAGGCGTACGATGAATACGCTCACTGGCTGAAGGGTGACGCCTTCTATCCGCTACTGCCTGAAGGTGGACTTATCGTTATATTCCGCACGGCAATGATTCTGTTCGCGCTCGTGCACATCCTGGCAGCGTTCCACACCTGGCGTGTTTCTAATAAGGCACGCGCCGACCGCTACTCGGTGAAGAAGAACGTTGCAGACTCTTACGCTGCGCGCACCATGCGCGTATCCGCAGTGATCTTGCTGTTCATGATCGCGTTCCACATTCTCCACTTCACTACGGCAACGATTCCCGCTGGCTTCGACGCAAGCGAGACGTCCCCGTACATGAGGATGATCGGAGCCTTCTCTAACCCGGCTCTCGTTGTCCTGTACGCCGTCTTTGTAGGAACCGTTGCAATGCACATCGGTCACGGCATCTGGTCGGCTCTGCAGTCCATGGGCTGGCTACGCCGCAACACCCAGCACGTCACCGTTGTGATTGGTGGCATTGTTGCTGCAATCGTGTTCGTGATGTTCATGCTGCCGCCGGTCGCTATCGCATTCGGCTTTATTTCTTGAGGAACGTGAAATGACTGATCAGCTTATCCACGGCCTCTACCGCGAAGGCGAGAAAATCGCGGACACTAAGGCACCTTTAGATGTGCCCCTAGCGCAGTGTTGGGAAACCCGTAAGTTTAACGCGAAGCTCGTGAACCCGGCTAACCGACGCAAGCTCAAGGTGATCATCGTTGGTACCGGTCTTGCAGGTGGCGCTGCCGCCGCTTCGCTTGGCGAAATGGGTTACCACGTTGACGCATTTTTCTACCAGGATTCCGCTCGCCGCGCCCACTCTATTGCGGCGCAGGGTGGTATTAACGCGGCGAAGAACTACCGCAACGACAACGACTCGGTATTCCGCCTGTTCTACGACACCGTTAAGGGTGGCGACTACCGTGCTCGCGAGACCAACGTTTACCGTCTCGCTGAAGTCTCAGCAAACATTATCGACCAGTGCGTTGCCCAGGGCGTTCCCTTCGCTCGCGAATATGGCGGTCTGCTAGACAATCGCTCATTCGGTGGCGTGCAGGTATCGCGTACGTTCTACGCTCGTGGCCAGACAGGCCAGCAGCTCTTGATCGGCGCCTACCAGGCGCTTGAGCGTCAGGTTGAGGCCGGCACGGTTGTGGAACACCGCCGCCACGAAATGGTTGAACTCATTGTTTCGGACGGACGCGCTCGCGGTATTGTTGCCCGCAACATGACAACTGGTGAGCTGGAGACTTACACCGCAGACGCTGTTGTTCTGGCAACGGGTGGTTACGGAAACGTATTCTTCCTGTCCACCAACGCTATGGGCTGTAACGGCACGGCGGTTTGGCGTGCACACCGCAAGGGCGCTTACTTCGGAAACCCCTGCTACACGCAGATTCACCCCACCTGCATCCCGCAGCACGGTGACCAGCAGTCGAAGCTGACGCTCATGTCAGAGTCGCTACGTAACGATGGTCGTATCTGGGTTCCGAAGAAGGCAGAGGACTGCAAGAAGGATCCGCGCGACATTCCAGAAGAGGATCGCGACTACTACTTGGAGCGCATCTACCCGGCGTTCGGCAACCTCGTTCCGCGTGATATTGCTTCGCGTCAGGCGAAGAACATGTGTGACGATGGTCGCGGTGTAGGCCCGGAGATCGACGGCGTTGCACGCGGCGTTTACCTTGACTTCGCTGAAGCTATTGAGCGCATGGGCAGGGATGCGGTTTCCGCTAAGTACGGCAACCTGTTCGACATGTACGAGCGCATCACTGGCGACAACCCGTACGAAGTTCCAATGCGTATCTACCCGGCTGTTCACTACACGATGGGCGGCCTATGGGTTGACTACGACCTCCAGTCCAATCTGCCTGGCTTGTTCGTAGCGGGTGAGGCTAACTTCTCGGATCACGGCGCTAACCGCCTGGGTGCTTCCGCACTTATGCAGGGCCTGTCCGATGGTTACTTCGTTCTTCCGAACACGATCAACGATTACCTCGCTGACGCTTTCGGCTTCGAAAAGCTTGACGAGAACTCGCCGGTGGTTCAGGAGGCGTTGGACTCCACGCAGGCTCGCATCGATAGGCTCATGTCGATCGATGGTAACCGTTCCGTTGACTCGTTCCACAAGGAACTCGGCCACATCATGTGGGAGTACTGCGGTATGGAGCGTAACGAGGAAGGCCTCAAGAAGGCTATTGGAATGATCCGCGAGCTTCGCGAAGAATTCTACAACAACGTGCGCATTCCGGGCAATACCAAGGGCGCGATGAACCAGTCTTTGGAAAAGGCCGGCCGCGTTGCAGACTTCCTCGAACTGGGTGAACTGATGTGTATTGACGCATTGCACCGCGAGGAATCCTGTGGTGGCCACTTCCGTGCAGAGCACCAGACGCCTGAAGGTGAAGCGCTTCGTCATGACGACAAGTTCACCTACGTGGCTGCCTGGGAGTTTGGCGCCGACGGCGTTCCCACCCTGCACAAGGAAGACCTGATTTACAACAACATCGAGCTTAAGCAGCGGAGTTACAAGTGAACATCACCCTTAAGATTTGGCGCCAGGCCAATCCCGAAGATGCTGGCGCGATGCACGAATACCAGGTACACAACGTGTCGGAAGACTCGTCGTTCCTGGAAATGCTGGACATCCTCAACGAGGAACTATTCGAGGCTGGCGAAGAGCCGATCGCATTCGACTCGGACTGCCGTGAGGGCATCTGTGGCCAGTGTGGCGTTGTAATCAATGGCGTTGCACACGGCCCGGAGGTCACCACCACCTGTCAGCTCCACATGCGTTCGTTCAACGATGGTGACACGATCACCATTGAGCCGTGGCGCGCAACCGCTTTCCCGATTATTCAGGACCTGGTTGTTGACCGCTCGGCTTTGGATCGCATCATTCAGGCCGGTGGCTACATTTCCGTGAACACGGGTGCGGCTCCGGACGCTCACGCTACCCCGGTTCCGAAGCAGAACGCTGACCGTGCGTTCGAGGCTGCCGCTTGCATCGGTTGTGGTGCTTGCGTAGCTGCCTGCCCGAACGCTTCGGCAATGCTGTTCACTTCGGCTAAGGTCACGCACCTGAACATGTTGCCACAGGGCCAGCCGGAGAACCTGATGCGGGTGAAGAACATGCTAAACCAGCATGACGCGGAAGGCTTTGGCACGTGCACGAACATTGGTGAGTGCGCGGCTGTCTGCCCGAAGCAGATCCCGTTGGATGTTATTTCTACGCTGAACCGTCAGCTTGGAAAGGCCGTCCTAAAGGGCGTGTAGCCCAAGCCGTATTGGCCGAATAAAAGGTGGCTTCGAGATTCATCTCGAAGCCACCTTTTTGTTGCGATAGTGCAGCGGTTAGTACAGTCCTGCGTGTTTGAGGGCGTTTGCGAGGCCGTCCTCTTCAATTTGGGTAGAGACGAAGTCCGCTACCGCTTTTACTTCTGGAACGGCGTTGCCCATGGCGATGCCCATGCCTGCAGTAGCAACCATTTGCAGGTCGTTCAGTTCATCCCCAACAGCTACGGTTTGTTCAATGGGGAAGCCAAGCACTTCGGCCACCTCCTTAAGCCCGGTGCCCTTGTTGTACGCAGATAGCATCACCTCTCCGGTATTTGCCACGCCGGTATCAACCGAGGCGGGAATAATCAGGATCTGGGGGCCAAGGTACTCGTTAACGTCTTCGATCGTGAGGCCCGAGGTTGGGGGAATGGTAATCATCCCTTTAGATGAGCCCTCGGGCAGTCCCTTCTTGACGTACGGGGTGACCTGGTCTATGTAGGCGCCCCACCGCTCAACTGCTTCGGGAGTGGACTGGAAAAACATTTCCATAAACCCCTCAGCTGGATGAAGCGCATCAGGGGTTTGCCACAGGCTCATGATGCCGTGTTCACGAAAGTAAGCTTCAGACTCTTCTATGAACTCTTTAGAGAGCCGGTGATCAAAAAGATCCTCCCCATTAAGGCGGGCGTGAGCGCCGTTTGCGCCAATGAAGCCTTGAAAGCCTAGATCCCACAGCCACGGGTAGATTTCAGGTGCTGACCGTCCGGTGCAAATCCACAGGGTATGCCCGTTATCGTGCACCTGCTTCAGCGCTGCGCGCGCAGAGTCGGGGACGGTTTGATGCTGGGTAACAACGGTTCCATCAAGGTCGAGGAATACTAGTCTTTTCATGCTTTCATCGTCTCACACTATTGGAATGGGCAGGGAACCATTTTGGTGTGGGATTGTGCCGCTCAGGGTTTAGAATGCTTGAGGTGATGGAAATGAAAGATGCTTTGGTTTTAGGTATTGAATCGACGTGTGACGAGACAGGCGTGGCGCTGGTTCGCGGCGGACAGCTACTGGCTGACCGCACAGCCACGTCGATGGACGAATACGCGCGCTACGGTGGCATTATTCCGGAGATCGCCTCGCGCGCACACCTTGAGTCTTTCTTACCCACCCTCGATGTGGCGTTAGAGGAGTCCGGAGTCCAACTATCTGACGTGGACGCGGTTGCTGTTGCAGCAGGCCCCGGCCTGGTGGGGTCGCTAACGGTTGGGATATGCGCAGGTAAGGCTCTGGCCACCTCCTTGGGCGTGCCCGTGTACGGGGTGAACCACGTGCTGGGGCATTTGGCTGTAGATGAGCTGGTGCACGGGCCCCTCCCCGATAAGTTCATTGGACTGGTGGTTTCGGGTGGCCACTCCAACCTCCTACTTGTAAACAACATTGCGACGGATGTGCGCGAACTTGGGGGCACGCTCGATGACGCGGCCGGCGAGGCATTCGACAAGGTTGGCCGCCTGCTGGGACTGCCCTATCCGGGTGGCCCGCACGTAGATAGGCTCGCGCAGCAGGGCAATAAGGAAGCGATCAAGTTCCCGCGCGGCCTGTCCGGTGGGCGCGATAAGGAGCGCTACCGTTACGACTTCTCATTCTCGGGTTTAAAGACTGCCGTTTCGCGCTACGTGAAGGCTAAAGAGCTACGCGGTGAACCGATTAGTAAGGCTGATATTTGCGCTGGTTTTAGCGAGGCCGTGAATGACTCCTTGACGGCTAAAGCTGTTCAGGCGGCGCTTGACCACGATGTGAAGACGATTGTGGTTGGAGGCGGGTTTTCCGCGAACTCACGCTTGCGGGAGCTTCTAACTGAGCGCGCTAGCGAGGCCGGCATTGAGGTGCGGATCCCGCCGATCCGCTTTTGTACGGATAATGGGGCGCAGATCGCGGCAATGGGCTCACAGCTGGTAAGAAATGGCGTTCAGCCCTCAACCTTGCAGTTCTCACCGGACTCGCAAATGTCGCTAGGCGAGATGGCGATGGCGTAGCGTACGCAAAAGCCTCCACGAGAAATACGCGGCAACCACGTCTGCGGGCATTCCCAAAGACAGCTTCATGAGTGCCAGCCACTGCACGTTGTCGGTGAAGTAGAGCGGGATTTGAACGCTGAGGCGGGCAACGAACACGAAGAACCATATCCACGTGATCTGGTAGTAGCGCATGCGGGTGAGCTTCCACTCTTCACCTTTACGCCAACGGGTTTTCTCCCCGCGCACTGCTCCGAGCATGACGCCGAGTAGCGGCCAGCGCACCAGGATGGAGATCAGCAGGAGCGAGCCGTAGAACGTGTTCTTCAAGATGGAGATGGCAAATACGTTGACGGCTTGCCCGGTTTTCCACGCCACAAACACCGAGGCGGACATGCTGAGCACTCCAATAAGGGCGGGGCGCACGGGCAGTCTCTGTATCAGGCGTGTAAGAGCGGCGATCGCCGTAAAGCAAAGGGCCAGGCCCGCAGGAAGCAGGTAGTCACCGGTGAGGTTCAGACCGATGAGGAAGATGAGTGTGGGCACTACGGCCTCAACAATGACGCGCCAGCCACCAATGACGGTAAGGGCATCAAACTCTTCTTCGTTTATCGCGGCCAAGCCGCTTTTCTTCTTTGGTTCTGCGGTCACCGCTTCTTGTACGGCAGTCATGTTTCCCCTTCGCGTCAATGTCAACCACAGAAAGAATAGTGTGAAGCGTTGGTAAACGCCTACATTCTGCGGCTTTGATGACGTAGTGCCATGAACTTGCGTGGTGGCGCGCAATTTGTGTCGGTAGGTACCTTTTGGGGTGCTATTGACTTTTGCGCCAGCTAGATTTATCGTTAATCAATAATATTGATAAGCGATAAAAGAGGAGGCAGGATGTCGCGGCTAGAAAAGGTTCCTTTCTGGTTTGCGGCGGCGCTGGTGTGGGTGTTTTCCCTGTTGATGATTGCCGGCCAAACCGTGACGGTTGTTGAACTACTCAGTGGCAAGCGTGTGTTTGGTGGCACGCCGATCAGCGCGTGTGATTTGCCGAATTTTTGCCTGCAAGGAGAGTCGGAGGTTCCCCTAAGTTACGTCTCCGCCGCGAGCATCCAGCTTGCTATTGCCGAGGCTGCGCTTATTGCTGTAGTGATCGCGGCCGGCCTCATCATTGGTACGGCAGTTATTCGGGAAATCAGTAGGGGCCGCGCTTTTGAGCGGCAGACGGTGCGCCTGATGGGGGTGACTGGAATTGTGCTCGCGTTAGGTGGAGTTATCTGCGGTTTTGTCTCCGACGCGGCAAGGTCTTGCCTGCAGGAGGATTCGATTGCGTTCCAAGAGGCCGTGCATCCTGGATCCGGCTCTATCGTGGTAGGGGAGAAACCCGTGTTAGCTGCGGCGCTCTTCTTCGCCGGAGTGATAGCGCTGGCGCTGTGGGCGGCGTTTCGCCAGGGTGCGCGCATGCGGGAGGAGTTGGACTATGTCATCTAAGCCGCTACCGCACCGCGTTGAAGTAACGTTGGACGCTGTTTTAGCTGAGCGAGGCATGACGCTCACCGCGCTATCAGAGGCCACCGGAATCACGATGGCGAATCTGTCGATTCTAAAGACGGGCAAGGCGCGCGCAATCCGCTTCTCTACGCTCAGCGCAATTTGCGAGGCCCTGGACTGTCAGCCAGGAGACATCCTCAAACTCGGTTAGCTCACCAAAACTCGGTGCACTTCGCGACCAGATCGCGGAGTTTTCATTACTGCCGGCGTGCTTCTTTCTTCAGTTCGTTTGGTTTGCTGGCGAGGAAAACAAGCGGATCGATCGGATGGCCGGCTTTGAACTCGTCCTGCATGAGCTCAACCATCGCGCGCGGGCCATCCTCGTGCCGCGCAGCTGCGATAGTGAGCCGCTGGTATGCAGCTCCCTTACGGATGATCTCGTGAATGTGTTCAAGCTCGTCGCGGCAGCCAATCTCCTCGGCAATAGGGAGCAGTTCGGGAAGCATGTTCCTAATCGTCGTAGTCACGTCTTCCTGGTTGCCCGCCTCGTCAACGATCAGGTTGGCTTCCATGCCGTAGCGCGACGCCCGCCACTTGTTTTCCGCGATATACCAGTCGGGGATGCGGGGCAATTCCTCGCCACGGTCATGCATGCGCGAATAGTATTCAACCAGCGTGGCCGTGAGGGCAACGAGCACGCCCACCTCGCGAATGTTCGTGGCTGCGTCAAAAACGCGAATCTCAATGGTTCCTAGCTTTGGCGAGGGGCGAATATCCCAGCGAATCTCAGAGAAGTCGCTGATAATGCCGGTTCTCGTCACGTCCTCAACGTAACGCTCGAGGTCATCCCACTTCTCAAACTGGCGTGGAATACCTGCGGTGGGTAGCTGCTGGAAGTACATGGCGCGGTTGGAGGCGTACCCGGTGTCTTCACCCGCCCAGTATGGGGAGGAGGAAGATAGCGCTTGCAGGTGCGCGAACCGCGTGAGTAGTGCGTTGAGGATTGGCAGAACCTTGGCGGCGTCCTCAATGCCGATGTGCACGTGAACGCCGTACAGCTGCATTTGCCTGCCCCAGTACTGCGTTCTCTCCACGAGTTCGTTGTAGCGGCCCGTGTCGGTAACGCGCTGGTATGCGGGGGTTGCAAAGGGGTGCGTGCCCGCAGCTGCCAGGTCAATGCGCATCGGCGTGGTTACTGGCTGGATGAGCGCGATGTTTTCGAGCAGGTCATCCAAACATTCCGAGGCAAGGCGGCGCGGATTAGATGTGATCTCAATGGTGTTTAGAAGCATCTCGCGGTGAATGTTTGGCACATCGCCCATAGACTCCACGATGTCCATGACGGCGTCGGCGCTCTGTCTGAGGTCGCCGGTATCCTTGTCGATCATCTGGAGTTCCCACTCTACGCCAATCAGGCCGCGCTCGGACTCGTTGAAATGCATGGTGATCCTATGTTGGTCGCTTGCTCTCTGTTACGAGCCTAGTTTAAAGGTCGAGGCGGCGCGCGATGACCGCCCGATGTTGCCCGTCTACTCTCGTTGCAATGACGGTCACGGGGTTTGCGTAAGAGTCGGTTCTTGGCGCCAAAATGCGTTTTAATGCCGTTTGCAGTGCTGTGGGATTAATGTCCGCCCCGCGCTTCTTTACCTCCACGCTGGTAGGTTCGATTTGTCGCAAAGCCTTTGAAATAGCTTTCGGCCGCAGCTGCGTCACGCCCAGCACCTCGAACCCGGTAAGCGCGTTTGCCTCCCTGCTAGCAACAATCTCGTTTGAAGTCAGGTAGGCGATAGATGGTGAAATTGGGCCTTCCAGCGCCGTGTTGTCAACAAATTGGGCGATGAGGCCGGCGCGGATTATCGCCGGATCCGGCTCCCACAAATACTTACCCAGACCGGCGCTGTCCAACTGTTTTGCCGGCTTCGAGGGGTTGCAGGCTTGCCTGAAAGTAAACGCTTCACTACCCCTAATCACGGTGGCGCTGCGGCCCGACCCGTGATTTTGCAGGGCCGGGCTCCATAGGCCCGCTTCTAGTAGCTGCCCGTCCACCGAAACCCAGTTGGCTTCAAAATCAGGCGGAATGTGCTCGTAGGCCAAGCCGGGCGCAACTTTGAGGCCCAGCGCGTCAAAGCCAGTCTTTCGCAGCGGTTCGCGCCAAGACAATGCGAGGGGGAGGGAAGGTGACCACTCCTCGGGAGAGCTAATGCGTCGCCCGCCCGCTGCCGCGCCCGTGCGTCTGGCCGGATCAGCAAAGATTGCCTGCACGCCCTCACTAATCAAATGCTCAATGTCGAGGGCGGCGACGTCCCCCAGGTTCGCTTCGCAATCGGACATGAACCGCAAATTAACCCTGGTGCAGGCAACGGCCTCTGGGTTTATATCCCACGATCGCACGCGCAAGCCCAGGCTGGCCATTGCCAGCGAGTCGATGCCAATGCCGCACCCCAAGTCCGCAACTGCGGTGATTCCTGCATCCTTAAACCGGGCGGCGTGCATCGCGGCCACCCGCAACCTCGTTGCTTGTTCCAGGCCGTCGCGGGTGAAAATCATGGCGCGGGCAAACTCCCCCAACTTGTCTTCTGCCTGCGCCCGCAGTGTCAGTTGGTTAAGCACAGCTGCGCGTTCGCCCGGCTTTAGCTCGTAATTTGCGAGGGCGCCTTCGCGCTCGTCTTCCGCTAGTTCTTGCAGCTCGCTCAACGCCTGCCAGGGCAGTGGCCTGAGAACCAGCTCGATGGGAGAAATGCTCACGAGGCTCCTTCGGATCCAACTTTTGGCACTCAGCTTGCAAGAGTGCTAATCGAGGATCTAATCTTATATATGTAACGCTTACCGTATCCGACCACCCGCGACGGCGGATGCTGTAAATGGCGTGCAGATCAACTACGAATGTGAAAGGGAGTTGGCCAATGTCGATCTCCATTAAACCACTTGAGGATCGTATTGTGATCCAGCAGGTTGAGGCCGAGCAGACTACGGCTTCAGGCCTTGTTATTCCTGATACTGCGAAGGAAAAGCCGCAAGAGGGCACCGTTGTTGCAGTTGGTCCGGGCCGTGTCGATGACAATGGCAATCGTGTGCCGATGGATGTTTCCGAAGGTGACGTTGTTATCTACTCCAAGTACGGTGGCACCGAGGTTAAATACCGTGGTGAGGAGTACTTGATTCTCTCGGCTCGTGACGTCCTCGCGATCGTGGAGAAGTAACTAGGCGCTTCTAACATAGAATCCCACGCCAATGGCGTGGGATTCTATGTATGTTCCTTAAGCTATCCGTGTTTAAGCTACCCGGAAGCGCTTTTTGCGATTAACGATTTCGCGCCGCTCTTCTTCTGTTAGACCGCCCCAAACGCCGTACGGTTCCTGTACGCGCAGGGCGTGCTCGCGGCACTGCTCAAGTACGGGACAGGAGGCGCAGATTGCCTTTGCCGTCTGTGCGCGGCGACGCCTGGTTGAGCCGCGCTCACCTTCCGGATGGAAGAAAATTTCTGTGTCCATGTCGCGACACGCGCCGAGGTATTGCCAATCCCACCGATCCGCTACGGGACCGGGAAGCCTGGAGATATCTGTCATCCTTCTGCTTCCTTTCATATCGCCTCTGTCTGCGACCAAAACCTATATTATTAGTTATGCAAAAGTTGTTCAAGATCCTTCCGTGTATTGTTCGCAACTTTTAAGAAGTTGAGCTCCGGTGGCGCTTCTCTTGTTCGGGCGTAAGAATATTAGTAGGTGACGAACCTTAAATTTTTCTGGAAGTTGTCCAAACTGGAGATGAACAATGCCCCGCCCAGATCTAAGCGCGCACATGAATCCCGCGCCGCTAACCATTGCAACGGTTGCGCAGCGCCTGGGGGTTTCCGCGTCTACGATCCGCACGTGGGAGCGCCGCTACGGTCTAGGGCCTAAACGTGAGCCGGGCAAACGTAGACGGTATAACGAGGTTGAGCTGAAACAGCTTGAACAAATGGTTCGTCTAGTGCGTTCAGGCGTGTTCCCCTCGGACGCGGCAAAAGCAATCCAGTCTTCCACCGAGATACTCGCGGAAAACGAGGCCGCAATCACCGTTGAATCAATCCTCGAAATCGCACGCCGTGGTGACTTTAACTCGCTCCAACGCAACCTTGACGTACTGATCTCGCGCTACGGCCTGCTACACACGTGGCATGAATACATTGGCCCCGCGATGCGTGGTACCTACTACCCGCCAAAAGGCGATCAGCCCGGCATCGCCCCCCGCTCGCTCATCACGCAGGCAACGCTGTACGCCGTGTACCAGGTGGCCAAACAAGCACCGGAACACTCCGCCGGATTCCCAGATGCGTGCCCCGTGCTCATTGTCTGCGACGCCGCGCATGAACTTCGCGCGCACATCGTGGGTGTGGCCCTGGAATGGGAGGGCGTTCCCGCGCGCATTGTCCTGGTAACCGCGCCTGCGGAAGGCCCCGACATTTGCCCGCAAGACGTCAGCGAAGCGATCAAGGAATACCGCGACAGTTTTGGCGCGCACGTCCTCATACTCATTGGCCTACTGTCGGCTGACGAAGCGGTTGTTGAGGGCGTAGATGACAGCTGTTCAAACCTGATTCTGGTGGGCCGGCACTGCCCGTTGGATTCCGCTCCGGGCGCCACGCGCTTGCGCACTCTGACCGCGTGCGTAGAAGAGGCCGTGGATTCAGCGCGAAACTGCTCCATCCCCGAAAGCGGTGGGGTTAACTAGTATTATTCCTCTCTCCCGATTGGAGTAATACCAAATGACTTTCGATTCAGATACGCGCGCCAAGCAGTTTGATGCCCTAATCGATTTCGCAAAAGCCTCCCGGGTTCCAACCGGTTTTGGTTACCTGGACGCGAACGGCAAGGTAGACTCCTCGCGCCCCGTGGAACTTTGGATTACTTGCCGCATGACGCACGTGTTCTCCCTCGCGTCAATCATGGGCGACTCAGAGGCCGGCGTACTTGCCACCCACGGTGTGAAAGCGCTCTCCACTTACTTTTATGATCAGCAGTATTCCGGCTGGTTTTCAGCTATAGGCCACGATACGGAAAACCTGCAGGTAGTTGATGACACCAAGATGGCGTACGCGCACGCGTTCGTGGTGCTAGCGGCCTCGTCGGCGAAAATAGCGGGAGTTGAGGCAGCTGCGGACCTGCTGGATCAAGCGCTTGCAGTGCAGGACGAGTTCTGGTGGGAGGGCGACCAGGCGAAGGTGCGTGAAAGCTATGACCGTGAGTTCGTGGAATGTGAAAGGTATCGCGGTGTGAATGCGAACATGCACACCGTGGAGTCCTATCTGGCCGCGTACGACGCGACGGATGATCGGCAGTGGCTAAACCGTGCGGTGGCGATACTGAACTGGGTTGTTGAGGCTTCCTCGAAAAACAATTGGCGCGTGCCCGAGCATTTTGATGAGAACTGGAACGTGCTCCCGGACTACAACCGAGACCGGCCTAAGGATCCGTTCCGGCCGTTCGGCTTCACGCCGGGACACGGGTTTGAATGGGCTCGCCTCTCGGTTCATGCCGGAGCGCAGCTGGCGCGTAGCGCAGAAAAAGTGCCGCACTGGATGCTAGGTGGTGCCCTCCAACTTTTTGATCGCGCCGTGGCGGACGGGTGGAACGTGGACGGGGCACCCGGATTTGTTTACACCACTGACGAAAACGGCCAGCCCGTGGCGCGCGAACGCATGCACTGGGTGGCGTGCGAAGCAATCGGTGCGGCCGTGACGCTGGCACGCGCGCTCGAAGAGAATGAGGGGTTTGCGGGCGATGACGCGGCGAAAGTAGAAGATCTGCGAGCCCACGCTAACACCTGGTGGGAATACTGCGAACGCTACCTGATTGAACAACCCGGACGCTGGTGGCACGAGTTGGATGAGAACAATCAGCCATCTACCGTGACCTGGCCGGGCAAACCGGACGCCTACCACGTGGTGCAAATGCTACTTTTGCCCGAGCTTCCCCTCGCGCCCACGTTTGCACGCGCAATCCAGGAGGCTATCGCCTGAACACGAAACGCGCCGCTGTTTCACCAGCTGCCGGGACGCGGCCAGCTTGTGGGAGAAGAAGTTTCACATCACTATGCGGGCGCGGATGGGGCCTGACTGCCCCCTGCGTTAGACTGGGCGCGTGAGCGAAATGATCGATAATCCTTTTTCCCTTACTGGCCTTACATATGACGACGTTTTGTTGCTGCCCGAGATCACTGACGTGGTGCCCTCCGAGGTAGACACTACCGCGCAGCTAACAAAGAACATCACTTTGAAAATCCCGATGCTGTCGGCGGCAATGGACACCGTTACCGAGGCGCGCATGGCTATCGCAATGGCTCGCCAGGGCGGCATCGGCATCTTGCACAGAAACCTGTCCATCGAAGATCAGGCGCAGCAGGTGCGCCAGGTTAAGCGATCCGAATCGGGCATGGTTAGCGACCCGGTGACAATCCACAAGGAAGCCACCATTGAGGAGCTGGACAAACTGTGCGGCCACTACCGAGTTTCCGGCCTCCCCGTTGTAGATGCGGACGGTAAGCTCCACGGCATCATCACCAACCGCGACCTGCGGTTCATTCCTCCGAGCGAATGGGCAGCCGCAACGGTGCAGCAGCACATGACTCCCACGCCGCTGATCACCGCGCCTGTTGGAATCAGCCGCGAAGATGCAAAAGCACTCCTCGCCAAGAACCGCATTGAAAAGCTACCAATCGTTGATGACGAGGGGCGCCTGGCCGGCCTCATCACCGTTAAAGACTTCGTTAAAACCGAGCAGTACCCCGACGCCGCAAAAGACAGCGAGGGCCGCCTCCTGGTTGGCGCGGCAGTGGGTTATTGGGGCGACTCGTGGGATCGTGCGGTGGCGCTCGCGGAAGCGGGCGTGGACGTCCTCGTTGTTGATACTGCAAACGGTGGCGCACAGCTGGCGCTAGACATGATCCGCCGTATCAAGACCGATGAGCGTTTTGCTGGCATCGACATAATCGGCGGAAACGTTGCCACCACCGAGGGGGCACAGGCCCTGATTGACGCGGGGGTGGACGCAGTGAAGGTGGGCGTTGGCCCTGGCTCCATTTGCACCACCCGCGTGGTGGCAGGCGTTGGCGTGCCCCAAGTTACCGCGATCTACTTGGCATCGCTTGCTTGCAAGCCGGCGGGTGTACCGCTGATCGCTGACGGCGGCCTGCAATACTCCGGCGACATTGCGAAAGCCCTCGTAGCGGGTGCTAACACCGTGATGATTGGCTCCATGCTTGCCGGTTGCGAAGAGTCTCCGGGCGATCTCGTATTCACCAACGGCAAACAGTACAAGCGTTACCGAGGCATGGGCTCCGTTGGCGCGATGAGCTCGCGCGGGCGCAAGTCCTACTCGAAGGACCGCTACTTCCAAGCGGACGTGTCTTCAGATGACAAGATTGTTCCCGAAGGCATTGAGGGCCAGGTGCCCTACTCGGGTTCGCTTGCCGCAGTCATGTACCAGATGGTTGGCGGCCTGCACCAGTCAATGTTCTACCTTGGCGCGCCCACCATCGCGAAGCTCAAGAAGAACGGCAGGTTTGTTCGCGTAACCTCAGCGGGCTTGCGCGAATCTCACCCGCACGACATTCAGATCACGTCCGAAGCCCCCAACTACCAC
Source organism: Gleimia europaea ACS-120-V-Col10b (assembly GCF_000411155.1). Classification (GTDB taxonomy): domain Bacteria; phylum Actinomycetota; class Actinomycetes; order Actinomycetales; family Actinomycetaceae; genus Gleimia; species Gleimia europaea_B. Next base: position 793,326 of record NZ_KE150266.1, on the reverse strand, counting down.
ATAAGCCAGGATTAGGGGATTGCGGATAGCAGGGGTAACCAAGCGCAACTAGCGTGCATACTGGCCGGGAAGCTGACCTACACCAACCAAGTTCGGTTGATGCTTGCTTCCCGGCCTTTGCTCTGCAAGAAAGCCTCAAAATCAGTAGCCCAAACCGCGTGCGCCTGCTTTTGATACTCATGCAAACTATCCAAGCTATACATCGCTAGGCGAGGGTGCTTGCGGATCATCTGCGCCAACAAATCTAAAGTGGCGCGCGTATCCACCTCTGCGTCATGCAAAGACTCATCCGCACTAACCCCGTAGGCTGCCATCAGGTCTGCCAGCGTGCGCTTACCGCGCCGCCTCCGAACCAGCGCGCGATCAAGCACCAGTGGGTCAATCACAGGGCGGATCTGCCCCACACGCTGCGTCAAAGTGGGGAGCTGTATGCGGGCCAGCTCGGCCTCCATAAGCCCCAGGTCATATCCGGCATTAAACGCCACCACGGGAACCCCGTTGCTAAGCGCCTGCGTCAAAGCTCGCGCGACCTCCTCCAACACTTCGGGATAAGGACGCCCATGCTCGCGCGCATACTCTGTGTTAATCCCATGCACCCGCTGGGCAGCCTCCGGAATCTCAATCCCCGGATCCGTCAGCCAATTCGAGATCTGGTCACCATCCTCGTCGCGAAAAACAATCGAGGCTGTAACCAGGCGGCTACTGCCGGGAATCACCCCCGTAGTTTCCGTATCAAAACCCACAAACGGGCCGGCAATCCAAGACATGGATCCTCCTTAATGTTTCACTACGTAGAGCTTATACGCCCATACGGACAAGTATTTGAACAAGTATCACGCAAGCCTCGTATCATGGAAGTGTGACTGAGACGATCAACATTGGACGCGGCAAACAAGCCCGCCGCGCATACTCGCTGGACGACGTGGCAATCGTCCCCTCCCGGCGCACGCGCGACCCCGAAGATGTAAACACGTCCTGGCAAATCGACGCGTACAACGTGGACATTCCCGTCCTTGGCGCGCCAATGGATTCGGCCATGAGCCCCAAAAACGTGATCGCACTAGGCAAACTGGGCGGCATTGGCGTCCTTGACCTCGAAGGCCTGTGGACCAGGTACGAGGATCCCGAACCCGTCTACGAGGAAATCCGCGGCCTGCCCGCGCGCGCCTCAAACCGCAGGCTGCAAGAAATTTACGCCGAGCCTATAAAGCCTGAACTCATTGGGCAGCGCCTGAGCCAGATTCGCGAGGCCGGCGTTGTGGTTGCCGGCAAACTCTCCCCGCAACGCACCCAACAGTACTGGCGCTACGTCGTTGACGCCGGAGTAGACCTGTTCGTCATTCGTGGCACCACGGTTTCCGCCGAGCACGTATCCAGCCGGGCCCAACCCCTCAACCTCAAGCGCTTCATCTACGAACTAGAAGTGCCCGTCATCGTAGGTGGCGTAGCAAACTACAATGCCGCCCTGCACCTGATGAGAACTGGCGCTGCCGGCGTGCTCGTGGGCTTTGGTGGGGGAGCCGCGCACTCCACCCGCCAACTCCTTGGCATTCATGCGCCCATGGCCACCGCAATCGCAGACATTGCCGCAGCCCGGCGCGACTACCTCGACGAATCGGGCGGCAGATACGTGCACATCATCGCCGACGGCGGCATTGGCCTATCTGGAGACCTGCCCAAAGCAATCGCCTGCGGCGCGGATGCCGTCATGCTTGGCGCCGCCCTCGCTCGCGCCAAAGAAGCCCCCGGAAGCGGATGGCACTGGGGATCCGAAGCCTACCATCCCGAAGTTCCGCGCGGACACCGCGTACATGTGGGCACGGTTGGCAGCATGGAAGAAATCCTCTTCGGCCCATCCTCACGCGCCGACGGAACCGTTAACTACATCGGTTCGCTCCGCCGCACCATGGCAACCACCGGTTACCTGGAAGTTAAAGAACTCCAACGCGTAGACATGGTGGTAGCTCCCTACGAACCGCACTAAAGGCGCCTCACCAATATGCGATACGCCTTGGCCCGCCTGGGTATGCGTGCAAACCGCCCCCAGCATGCCCCCGGTGTTAGACAATAAAGATAAGTGCGCGCACGCCGCGCGATCCACGATGAAGGAGAACTAATGACCGAAATCGAATACCGCATTGAGCACGACACGATGGGTGAAGTTCGCGTTCCCAAGAACGCCCTCTACGCCGCACAAACACAGCGCGCAGTTGAGAACTTCCCGATCTCCGGGCGCGGACTTTCTGATCACCACATCGCCGCCCTCGGCCAGGTAAAGCGCGCCGCCGCGATCGCTAACCTTGAGCTCGGCGTCATTGACCAGGCTACCTCGGACGCCATCCGCGAAGCCGCTGAAGAAGTCATCGCCGGCAAGCACGACGGCGAGTTCCCCATCGACGTCTTCCAGACCGGTTCGGGCACGTCCTCGAATATGAACACCAACGAGGTCATCTCTACCCTCGCCACCCGCATTAAGGGTGACAAGGTACACCCGAACGACCACGTCAATGCGTCCCAGTCTTCCAACGACGTGTTCCCCACGTCAATCCACATTGCAGCCGCGCAGGCCGTCGATGAGGTTCTTCTGCCCGGGCTTGAGACCCTAGCGAAGTCGCTAGAAGCCAAGGCGGAAGAATACAAGGACGTCGTGAAGTCTGGCCGCACCCACCTGATGGATGCAACCCCGATCATGCTCGGCCAGGAGTTCTCCGGCTACGCCACCCAGATCCGCTACGGCATCGACCGCGTACACGCCGCCCTTCCACGCCTGTACGAGCTGCCCCTTGGTGGCACCGCTGTTGGCACCGGCATCAACACGCCGGCCGGCTTCTCCCAGCGCGTCATCGAGCTCATCGCCGAGAACACGGGCCTGCCGTTCAAGGAAGCCAGCAACCACTTTGAAGCTCAGGCCGCCCAGGACTCCCTCGTGGAACTGTCCGGCGTCCTGCGCACCATCGCAGTGTCACTAACCAAGATCGCTAACGACCTGCGCTGGATGGGTTCCGGCCCGCGTACCGGCATCGGCGAGCTCCACCTGCCTGACCTGCAGCCGGGCTCCTCGATCATGCCGGGCAAGGTGAACCCCGTTGTTCCGGAAGCCACCGTCATGGTTGCCGCCCAGGTTATCGGCAACGACGCGGCCATCGCGTTCGCTGGCGCCCAGGGTAACTTCGACCTGTTGGTGATGTTGCCCGTCATGGCTCGCAACATCCTCGAGTCGATCAACATCGTTGGCAACGTCTGCACCGTCCTTGCAAAGCGCACGGTTGACGGCCTGATCGCAAACGTTGAACGCTGCAAGGAACTCGCTGAGTCATCGCCGTCCATCGTCACCCCGCTCAACCGCATCATCGGTTACGAGAACGCTGCGAAGATCGCAAAGCACTCCGTAGCTGCGGGCATCACGGTTCGCGAGGCCGTGATCGACCTCGGATTCGTAGAGCGTGGCGAAATCACTGAAGCACAGCTTGATGAAGCTCTCGACGTGGCGTCCATGACCCACCCGAAGGCCAACTAGCGAAACTGAAAAAGGCTCGCGTCCAGCAAACGTTGGGCGCGAGCCTTTTTCATATCTAGGTCGATTCCCCTCGCAAGTGGGACAGCTGGAAACCGCGCACTGACTTTGACACAATCAGCCAGGGTTCGCTTTTGGAAAGATCAAAATAAGTTGGTTTCTGCTGACGTAGCTCGGGCGCGCGCGGGTGTAACCGCGCTGTTCTTCACCAACGGGGCGCTGTTTGCAAACTTCGCGCCGAGGTTTCCGGAACTAAAAGACGCATTTGAACTAACCGCGGGAGGCTACGGCCTGATCATCGCGGCGTTCCCGCTAGGCGCAATCATAGGCGGGCCTTTTGCCGCGAAGTTCGTGGAGCGCTTCACCTCCGCTAAAGTCGCCGCATACGGCACGTTCATGATCGGCATTGCCCTAACCCTTTCCGCGATTTTGGTAGGCGTTGCACAGGCTGGGGGAGCCATCCTCGCAGTGCCGTTTGCGATCCTTTTTGCCCTTGGTGGAGCCACGGACGCGATCGTGGACGTGGGGCAAAACGCGCACGGCCTGCGCGTCCAAAAACGCTACGGGCGCTCCATCATCAACAGCTTCCACGCCTCCTGGTCGCTAGGCGCTATGACCGGTGGTCTCATGGCGATGGCGGCCACCGCGCTGGCAGTTCCAATCGGCTACCACATCGGATTCGCCGGTCTCCTCTTCAGCCTCGTCGCGCTCACCGCCAGCAAATTCACCCTTCCTGGCCACGACACCGCAGACCAGGACGAGCCCAGTATTCATCGGCTGTCTGCAAAGAGCTGGCCCGTTCCCCTCGTTATCGCGCTCCTGCTACTCCTCGCGATCTCCGGTGTGCTCGTTGAAGACATCGCGCAATCTTGGTCCACGCTGTACATGCGTGACTACCTGGGGGCCAGTGCCGCCCTCGCTCCCGCCGCATACGTTTGCATGCTCGCCTTCCACTTCCTGGGACGCATCACGGGAGACAAGTTTGTTAACGAGCTTGGCGCCAAGCGCACCATCCTGCTTGGCGCCGCTCTCATCATCGTGGGCATGAGCGCGGCGCTACTGTTCCAAAACGTCATCGTCACTGTCATCGCTTTCGCGGCAGCGGGTTTTGGGGCGGCCACCACCGTTCCTCTGGCTATGAACGCTGCTGACGACGTGCCCGGGTTGAAGCCGGGCGTGGGCCTAATGGTGGTTTCTTGGCTCATGCGCCTTTCATTCCTGCTCTTGCCGCCGCTGTTGGGGCAGGCGGTTGTTGCGACGTCCCTGCTGGCGCCCATCGTGATCCTGCCGATCGCAGGAGTGCTGATCATTGCCTCCACAGTTGTGCTGGAAGAACACAAACCCGCGCAAGACTAGTCCAAATGTTTTTGCCCGAGGTCAATAAACCGGCCTCGGGCAATGCTATAAGAGCGATTCAGCGCTTGATGTGCGGGTTTTTAGCGTATGAGATGAGTGTGGCCGCCAAGCCCCCGACGGTCACTAACCCTGCCACTATGACCGCGGCTTTCACTGCCGTGGCCACCGAGGGGTAGAAAGCTAAGATCACCAAAGTGGCTCCGTGTGCCAGAGCAATGAACACGAGGGCGCCCAGAATCGGTAGCGACGCGCGGTGCACGTGGCGAACCACCTCGGGGTCATCTGAATGCACCGGCAAACGCAGGGCAGAGCCGTGCCACGCGTCTTCTTTGACAATGCTGGCGATCAAAGCCGTGCCCAAGGTAGCGGCCGCAACGAACAAAAGCCCAAAAATCACCAATAGTGCAGTCACCGCTACCTCTTTTCTAGATTGATGCCCAAGCTCTCAGCCAGCTTGTCGATACGCGCGAGCCACGGCGCTGGTGAAACGTCGGATGCAAGCATGAGGTCACCGCGCGGGGATAGATTCGCACCTTCGAGCACGCGCGGGCCGTTTGCCAGCGTTGAGCGCTTGAACTGATTTGTGAAAAACCGGCGCAAGAACACGCGCTCCCACGTGAGGATCTGCTTCAGGTCAAACTCAATACGATCCGCGCCCTCTAAACCGGTGGGCCACACGCCTTCACCCGCGCTACCCCACGCATTTAGCGTGCGAAACGCCGTGAGCTCTGGGGAAAGCCCCAGGTGGACCAGGTAGTAAGCGTTGAAATCTTGTAGCACGTAAGGGCCGATCATCGCCTGCGTAGACTGCGCCTCTTCGCCTTCACGCGTGGGGATCAGCTCCGGGGTGATCTCCGTCTTCAAAATCGAATCCAGCGTGCTATTGACTTCCTCGCCAAAACGATTCGAGGCCATAATCCAACGGATCAGATGCTGCATTAGAGTTTTTGGCACCCCCGGATTCACGCTGTAATGCGACATGTGATCCCCAACGCCAAACGTGCACCACCCGAGCATGAGCTCCGAATAGTCGCCCGTACCGATCACCAGGCCGCGCCTACCGTTAGCAATGCGGAACAAGAAATCGGTGCGCAGGCCCGCCTGCACGTTCTCAAACGTCACGTCATACACTTCTTCGCCGCGCCCAAACGGGTGCCCCATGTCGGCCAACATTTGGCGGGCCGTGTCGCGAATGTCAATCACCTCGAATGTGGTGCCCAGGACTTCGCACAGCTTGGTCGCATTGTTCTTCGTGTGCGAGGTGGTGGCAAAGCCAGGCATTGTGAACGTCAAAATATCGGTGCGGGGCCGGCCCATGCGCTCCATCGCCTCAACGCACACGAGTAGGGCGTGCGTTGAGTCCAGACCGCCGGAGATGCCGATAACCGGATGCGGGTTTCCGGTGGCCTCAAGCCGGCGCATCAACGCCTGCACCTGCAGGTTAAACATGTCCTCCAGATCGGCTTCCCACAACTGCGGATCCGTGTCTAAGTAAGGGAAGCGGGGCAGCCTGCGCTCTAACGTCCAATCGCTACGCGGGCGCACACAAACCTGCTGGCCGGCAAACATTTCCTCTTGCGCCGGGCTTAAGAGCTTGTGCTCTGCCTGCAGTCGAGCCAGATCAATATCGGCATAAGTGAGGCGTAAACCGGATCCGAACCGGTCGTTTTGTGCCAGTACCTCACCGGCCTCCACGATGAAAGCCTGCCCGTCCCACGCATAGTCGGTTGTTGATTCACCCTCGCCTGCGCCCGCATACACAACCGCGAGTTTTGTGGTTCGCGAGGCCTCACGTGCCCGGGCCAAACGATGCCGTGCAGTTCCTGCAAACGCGGGTGCCCCGCCCAAGTTCGCAACTAGGCTAACGCCATGCTTTGCCTGCATCTGGTAGTCGATCGGTTCCTGCAGTTGCACGCTGATGGATAGGCCGGGCACGTCCTGAACCGTCAGAGGTATCTCGCCCGCAATGAATAGCGGCTGGTCCAATATGACCGAGTAGGCGGCGGAGGCATCAGAGCGGGAACTAAACCAGCGCTTTCGCATTGGGGCGCTATGGGAAGGAGCAAACCAGACCCCCGCGATTTGTCCGCGCGCCACGGCTATCGCCGCGTTCAACATCTTGCCCTCTGCTTGCAACGGGGCGCCAAATAGCGCCACTAGCGGCCAGTTGGAGGAAGTCTGTTTGATGGTCTCTATTGCAGCTTCGCATTCCTCGTGCAGGGTGTCTTGGAACAGCAGATCGTCTGCCGTTACTCCTACCAGCGTGAGCTCTTGAAATACAACTACGCTTGCTCCGGCCTCGCCCGCCTGGCTGGCCGCTTCAATGATGCGGGCCGCATTCGCCGCAGGATCGCCAACCTTGATGGGGATGTTAGCAGCCGCTACACGCACAAACCCGTTTGCGAGGGGGGAGTGAAAGTCGTACATGTTTTTCCTTCACAGGTGGGAAGTAAATCCGGGCGTGGTTATCCCTGTCTTCGATTTTAGAGCCCAATTAGAAATGGCGCCCCACTCCGCAAAATAAAACCGATCAGCGCGGTTAAATCGTGCGGACGCGAGGCGCCACAGTGCATTAGTCCAGTAGCGACATCGCCTGCTGGGCGATGGCTAGCTCCTCGTTGGTAGGCACAACCATTACGCGCACCTTCGAATCAGCGGCCGAGATGGTGCGCGGATCCTTTGACCGCAAAACGTTTGCAACCGGATCCAGCGTGATGCCAAACATTTTCAGCTTGTCGCACAGTTCCTGGCGTAGCGCCGAGTCGTTTTCGCCTATGCCCGCAGTGAACGTGAGCACGTCCAGGCCACCCATTTCGGCAGCGTAGGCGCCAACGTACTTCACCAGGCGGTGCAGTACGACGTCGAGGGCGAGGCGGGCTTCCTTATCTCCCGCGTTTGCGCGGGCGCGAACGCTACGCATGTCGTTGTCGCCGGTGAGGCCCTTAAGGCCGGAGCGCTTATTAAACAGCGTGTCGATTTCGTCGATCTTCATGCCACCATTGCGCATGAGGTGGAAAACCGCTGCCGGGTCAATATCACCAGTTCGCGTGCCCATCACCAGGCCCTCGAGGGGGGTTAGGCCCATCGACGTGTCCACGGCTTCGCCATTTACAACTGCGGATGCGGACGCGCCGTTGCCCAGGTGGAGCACGATCTGGCGGATGCGCTTGCGGCCCAGCAGGTCATGGACACGGCCAGAGACGTACTGGTGCGAGGTTCCGTGTGCGCCGTAGCGGCGGATCGAGTATTTGTCTGCGGTTTCCTTGTCCAACGCGTAGGTTGCTGACTCGTCCGGTAGTGACTGGAAGAACGCTGTGTCAAAAACTGCTACGTGAGGAACGTCTGGAAGCATCTTGCGCGCTACGTCAATTCCCTTTAGATGGGCGGGGTTGTGTAGCGGGGCTAGCGGGGACAACTGGTCGATTAGGTTGCGCGTTTGATCATCAATGAGGGCAGGGCCAGAGAAGTATCTGCCGCCTTGGACCACGCGATGTCCAACTGCCACGATATTGGCTTCCTCAAGCTTTGGCCCTACCTGGTCGAACAGGCGCAGGGCTTCGCGCAGTGCTGCGGTGTGGTCGAGGATCGGCTGGTCCATCGCAACCTCTTTGTCTCCGAATCGGTGTTCGGTGTGGGACACAGGTTCGCCGATTCTCTCAGCGATACCCGAGGCGATGGAGACACCATCTTCAGGCTCTACCAGCTGGTATTTGAGCGATGAGGATCCGGAGTTAATAACAAGCACCCGGGGAGGAGTTTCACTCATTGGTTGCTTCCTGTCTAGTTCTGCTCGTTGTTGATGCTTTGGGCTTGCACGGCGGTGATCGCAACCGTGTTGATGATGTCTTCCACGAGGGCGCCGCGCGAAAGATCATTAACCGGCTTGTTGAGACCCTGCAAGATGGGACCCACGGCAACAGCGCCGGAGGAACGCTGCACGGCCTTGTACGTGGTGTTACCAGTGTTGAGGTCGGGGAAGATGAACACGGTAGCCTTGCCGGCAACGTCCGAGTTCGGCATCTTCTGCGCGGCAACTACCGGGTCGATGGACGCGTCAAACTGGAGCGGGCCGTCAACGGCGAGGCCGGGTGCTTTCTGGCGTACGAGTTCGGTAGCCTCACGGACCTTGTCCACGTCCGGCCCGTGACCGGAAGTGCCGGTGGAATAAGAGATCATCGCCACGCGCGGCTCAACCCCGAACTGGGCAGCCGTCTCAGCGGACGAAATCGCGATGTCAGCAAGCTGCTCGGCTGACGGGTCCAGGTTTACAGCGCAGTCGCCATAAACGTGTACGCGATCCTTCATCAGCATGAGGAAAGTGGAAGACACGATCGAGGTTCCCGGCTTGGTCTTGATGATCTGGAAAGATGGCACGATGGTGTGAGCCGTGGTGTGGGCAGCGCCTGAAACCATGCCGTCCGCATCCCCCATGTGCACCATCATGGTGCCAAAGTAGGACACGTCTTGAATCTGCTCGCGCGCCTGCTCCAAAGTGACTCCCTTCTTTGCGCGCAGGCGAGCAAACTCAGCCGCATACTTTTCCAAAAGCTCCGGATCCTGCGGTGACACAATCTGCGTGGTTGCCAGTTCCACGCCCAGCTCTCCCGCACGGGTGCGGATCGCTTCCTCATCGCCAATCAGAATCACGTCGGCCACGCCGCGACGCACAATCGTGTCGGTAGCGTGCAAAATGCGGTCATCGTCAGGCTCGGGCAAAACGATGCGCATGCGTTTGGCCGCAGCCTTTTCCAACAGGTCAATCTGGAACATGAGGGGGGTGACGTGCGCGGCACCGGGCGCCTCAGAAATGGCTTCCATTGCGGCCGGATTGATCGATTTGCGAACTAGTTCGACAGCGCGCTCAAGTTTGCGAGGGGTGTGCAGATGCACTGGGCCGCGAGTGCGCGAAACCCTGTCCGCGGTTTCAAAAGTTCCGGTCGCAACGGTCATGATCGGTAGGTCTGGAACGAGTTTGCCAACCAGGTCCATCACTTGTTCAGACAGTTCAAAACCGCCATTTAGGATGAGGCCGGCCAGGCTCGGCTTGCCCTCAACCGCGTGCGCTGCGGCAACGGTCATCAAAAGCTCGGGGCGATCCGCCGCAGCAATCACGATCTGGCCATCTTGCAGTCGCTCCACCACGTGCGTGGAGTTCATGCCGCAAACCAGCACGCTTTCAGCCTCGCGAAGCAGATTTGCGCGGTCACCATTTATCAAGGTGGCGTTGGTGGAGTTCATGATATCGATGACGCGAGGAGCGGTAAGCAACGGGTCTTCCGGGATCACGTAGGTGGGGATCTTGTCTACCTTGCGGCGGTAATCATCCGCATTTTCTTCCGGAACGCGCGTGATAACCACGCCCGCAACGTGCGCGAACTCTTGGCGGGCCGTAGTCACGGCTAGACGTCCCGCGTCCATCACGTCTTCTGGAGTGCGATCAATACCGGACAGCACCACGGCCATGTGTGCGCCAATGTTCGCGCTCACCCGGCAATTGAACTCAAACTCGTCAAAACCAACCACGCCCTCGAAATCAGAGCCCGAAACGATGACGACATCGACGTTTTCCGAAAGCTTGCGGTGTGTGCGCACAATGCTTTCCAACGCAGAATCGGGATCAGCTACGTACTCCTCATAAGTGAGGGCACCAACGGCAGGTCCGGAAATGACGGTGCCGTTGTTGAAGATATTCAGCATCGCGTCTGTGGATCGGTCTCGTACAATAGGACGCAGGAGGCCAACCTTCATACCTTTTTCAATAAAAAATGAAGCCAGTCCGATAGTCACCATTGGTTTACCGGTGCGGGGCTCTGGCGAGGCAACAAAAAGTGTGCGTGCCAAAACTGTCTCCTTCGAAAAATTTGTTGCGGCTTTCCCTAATGGTAGTTAAAAACAACCGTGATAGTAGAGTCAAGAAGAATTCAAGCAGCGAAAAGCCGTATTTAGCAAAATTGCATTTCCCACAATTTGGGTGGTGAATACTTCACCCGCTCGCCTCCGGGTCGGTGACGGTTGGGGGAGTTCCCCCGGTTGATCTCACCGAAGATGAGCTACACCCGCACATTAAGAGGGTTGCGGCGAACCAAGTACATAAGGACGGTTCACCGCAACCCTCTTATAGGGAGAAATGTGGTGCTAGCCCGACTGGCGAGCCAGGTCAGCGGCGCCGATGAGGCCGGCCGGAACGCCAAGCTCAGCTAGAGTGATCTGGGCGGGCTGGCGGTATAGGCGGGCAGTGAGGTTCTTCTCGAAAGACTTTTGCACGGGTGCGCGCAACAGTTCTCCCGCAGAGGCCACCCCACCAGCGAGCACGATCATTTCCGGATCGAGGATGGCACAAAGATCAGCAAGTCCGCGCCCTACCCACTCCGCAATGGTTTCAACCACGTCCAGCGCAACCGGGTCGCCCTCTTTAGCGGCGGCCGTAACCATCTGGCCAGTGATTTGCTGCGGGTTACCTTCCGCCAGTTCCAGCAGTCGCAGTGCAGAGGCAGGCGCGACCGTAGCGATTTCGCGAGCTTCGTGTACGAGCGCGGTGCCTGAACCGTAGCGTTCCCAGCAACCTCGATTACCGCAACCACAGCGGCGCCCTCCGGCCTTGACCTGCATGTGGCCCACCTCGCCGGCGAAGCCTTGGAAGCCGCGCACCAGCCTGTCATCAACGATGATGCCACCACCAATACCGGTACCTAGCGTGATCACTATCGCGTTCTTCACGTCGCGGGCAGCACCGAAACAGAACTCGCCCCACGCCGCCGCGTTCGCGTCGTTTTCAACCACGGTGGGTAGTCCCGTGGCCTCGGCGATCTTGGAAGCCAAAGGTTCACTACGCCAAGCCAAATTCGGCGCGTACACCACTGAAGTGCGCGTGGCGTCGCAAAAACCTGCCGCCCCAATACCGACGGCGCTTACTTCCTCACCCGCGCGGAGCTTTTCAACCAGGGTGGTAATCGCGCTCGCGGTTGCGTCAACTTCTTGCGCGGGCGTCTGGATCACTTCGGTGCGAAGAACTTCACCTTCTTCATTAACAAGGCCTGCGGCGATCTTAGTGCCGCCTACGTCAACTCCAATCGTGAGGCTCACGTTCTACTCCTTAATTAGTGACAGAGGGGTTTGCGCGAAGTATTTAACTCGTGGTCCGCACTTAAACCTTACGTGAAATAGCCGTAAAGATTAATCAGAATGGGTGCTCGCTTTTGTTCCACACGCTCAGCGGGTGGGTGGGAATGGTAAATGCCTTGTCGAGGTGTTCGGAGACGAGCGAGGCCAGGTTTGCAGGCGTGCCATCGGAGACGAACAGGATGGGTGGGCGTAGCTTCGCCGTCTCAACGAGGTTGAGGATCGGTTTGGCACTGCCGTCTTCAGATTCAACCCAGTAGACCATCCAGTCTGGCCCAATTGGGTGCCGGCGCGAGACGATGAGTCGCTTGACCGCGCAACCGGGAGGAAGAGCGGCAACAACATCCTCGTCCAGGTCAATCATTTGTTGCGGCCCACAAACCCACTCAAGTTCGCTTTCCTCAATGGACGTCAGCTTCAGTTTTAGGTCGGACTTTCTTGCCTCGAACGACTTGCGTTTGGATCGCAACCACAGGTTTTCAAAGCTATCCACGAGGTCGCCAAGGGCGTTGTAGTCCTTTTGCGTCCACGGAATCATGACGCCGGGGTTGATGGCGGTGTACGAGGCGGCGGCGAGGAACCATTCGAGGGGATCAACCGGTTCGGTCAGCAGACCTTCACGCAGGTAGAGGGCGCGGCGAAGCACCTGGTCGCGCAGCGGGTCGGCAACGCGCTTTTGAGCTTTGGCGAGACGGCGGTGGAAGCGGTTTTGGGCGGATTCATAGTCATCTCCGGTGTTCCACTGGTCTCCCGGCCAGTTGTGGAGGCGGGTTAGTTCTTCGCGTAGCGAAAAGCGCTCCCCGATGTGGCCGCGCACTTTGAGGAATTCGTCCCATGCTTCCACCCACGCCACGGCTTGTACGAAAGCGTGCGGGTAGGCGCGGGCGGGAAGAACGGTAAGGTTCTTCGCCCCCTCTTCGATGCCGGTGTACCACTGCTGCAGGTCTTCGGTGGTGTACCAGCGCGATTTACTGTCGGTAAGTTCTTTCCAGTTCGGATTGGTTTTGCGGGCCTCGTGGGCTTGCCACATGCGGGCAAGGGGCTCGCGGATTTTGCGCCGGGGTAGGGTGCGCGTGCGGTTGGTGTACTCATTTTCGATGACGTTGATGGCGGCGAGTACTAGGTCAAGGTCAGGCAGGTCGGGGCCTTTTCGTTTTCCGAGGTCGCGCGGGCTGGTCCAAAGAGATATTAGCCACGCTGTGTCGGGGCAGTGAGCGGCAGTGGCGGCCTCGTTCGCGGCTTGGAGGTAGTCGTGATTGATGGCGTTGATGGCTTGTTTTTCCGTTTTTGTAAGGGGTTTGAGCTTGCGCGTGCCCCATTTGCGGATGAAGACTTCTGACAGCGACGTTGCCGACTTCTTTTGTGCCATGCCTTATATTCTGCCTTATTTTTTGGACGTGGTAACGGATGGCAAATTTTGCGCGGTAGAATTTAGTTGTGACTAACGCAAATGAAATGAAGAATCGCCCGGTTCTGGTGGTCGACCTGGGTGCGCAGAACGTGCAACTGATTGCCCGCCGGGTCCGTGAGGCCCATGTTTACTCCGAGATTGTTCCCCAGACTTATAGTGCGCAGCAGATCCGTGAAAAGAATCCTGCTGCGATTATTCTTTCTGGTGGTCCGTCGTCCGCGCACGTTAAGTTTGACGCGGACATTCTTAATTCTGGGGTTCCAGTTCTTGCTATTTCGTCGGGTTTCCACGTGATGGTGGATGCCCTTGGTGGTGTGGTTACCCCTGGAGATGTGCCAGAAAATGGTCGCGCCCGCGCAACTGTAACGGTTTCGGATTCGAAGCTACTGGGTGCTGATGGTGACCAGGATGTGTGGATGTCTCACACTGACCGCGTGGAGGAGCTACCCGCTGGGTTCCGCGTGAGCGCAAGCACGGATAAGTCGCAGATTGCGGCGGCCGAGGACACGGCTCGCGGCCTGTACGGCGTGGAATGGCTGCCAGAGATTCGCCGCACCGAGCACGGTCAGGATCAAATTGTGCGTTTCTTGCGCGACATTGCGGGCATTGAGGGCGAATGGTCTGCGGCCTCGATTATTGACAGTGAGATTCAAAAGATTCGCGAGCAGGTTGGTTCTGCGCGCGTGATTTGCGCACTGTCTGGCGGTGTGGATTCCTCCGTTGCGGCGGCCCTTGTGCACAAGGCTGTTGGGGACCAGCTCACCTGTTTCTTCGTGGATCATGGCCTGTTGCGTCTGGGTGAGCGCGAGCAGGTTGAGCGTGACTACGCAGCCACGATGGGTATTCGTGTGGTCACGATTGACGAGTCGGAACGTTTCTTGAACGCGTTGAAGGACGTTACTGAACCGGAGCAGAAACGCAAGATCATTGGCCGCGAGTTCATCCGCGTGTTCGAGGATGCGCAGAAGAAGTTCGTGGCAGAAGCTGATCGCGATGGGGAGGAAGTTAAGTTCCTCGTCCAGGGCACGATCTACCCGGATGTGGTCGAGTCTGGAGCCGAGGGATCGGCAAACATCAAGTCGCACCACAACGTGGGCGGCCTGCCGGAGGATTTGAACTTTGAGCTGGTTGAGCCGCTACGCGCCCTCTTTAAGGACGAGGTGCGCGAGCTTGGCCTTGAGATTGGGGTGCCGGCCTCTATGGTGAAGCGCCAGCCGTTCCCCGGCCCCGGCTTGGGTGTGCGCGTGGTTGGCGCGCTGACTCGGGAGCGTTTGGATGTTCTTCGTGCAGCTGATTTCATTGTGCGCGAGGAGCTGACCAATGCTGGCCTTGACGAGGTTATTTGGCAGTGCCCGGTTGTTCTGCTGGCCGATGTCAGATCCGTGGGTGTCACGGGCGATCAGCGCACGTACGGTCACCCGATTGTTCTGCGCCCGATCATTTCCGAGGACGCCATGAGCGCCGAATGGGCGCACGTGCCGTACGACGTGCTGGACCGCATTTCGATGCGAATCACCAGTGAGGTCCCGGAAATCAACAGGGTTGTGCTTGACGTGACGTCAAAGCCGCCGGCAACAATCGAGTGGGAGTAGTTAAAATACGTGCAACATACGTGCACGACAACCTAGATAGCACCCATAGCGCACTGCATCATGGGTGCTATCTTTGCGCAAGGAAGCGGGCTGCGGCGCACTGCAGGCACCATCACAGGGTTGCATACTTTCGATAGGTCAAAAGTATAGTAAATACGCTATACTTTCGGCATGGCTAAAATCGACGACATATACGAGGCGGTAGACGACTTCGGCCTAATCACCTCTGCCGAGGCGGCCGGGCTCGGCATGTCCAGGGCGGAGATGGTCCAGCAAGAAAAGCTGGGGAAGCTCGTGCGCGTCGCGCGCGGCGTGTACCGCATGCCCATTTGGCCATCGCAGCCGCAGACGCCCTATGCCATCGCCGTGAAGGCGGCGGGCGAAGGGGCCTTCCTCTGCGGAGAGTCGGTTGTGGCGCTGCTGGGGCTGGCGCCAACGGACCCTACTAAAATGCGCCTCGCGTCGCCGAGGCGCTGCCGACGCAATCTCGGCCCCGGGGTCACCTTGGAGCGAATGGGCGGGACGGTCCCCGTCTACCTGGAGGGCGTCGCCTGCCAGCCCTTGCCGGCCGCCATCGCGGCAGCCTCGAAGACCATGGGGGTCGACAGGGCCATTGAGGCCGCAAGCGAGGCGCTCGCACGCGGCTACATAACCAAAGAGGAGGAAGCGCGGATCAAGGAGGAGATAACCCGATGAAGAGACCCAACAGCATGCGCCATCTCGACGACGCGATACGCAGGCTCCGCGGGGGCGCGCCCCAGGACTTCATGAGGGCGCGCACCGTGATGGCGAACGCGATCGTGGCGAGCATGCTCCCCGACGGGGTCGTCAAGGGCGGCAGCGCGCTCAAGATGCGCTTCGGCGAGGAGAACACGCGGTTCACCACGGACCTAGACACCGCCACGGCGACCGATCCCGCAGCCTACGCCGCCCAGCTTAACTCGAGGCTCCGCTCCGGCTGGGAGGGGTTCTCCGGCCGCGTGGTAGAAAAGGACCCGGCCTCGCCCGATGGGATTCCCGAGCAGTACGTCATGCAGCCGTATGACGTCAAGCTGGACTACCTCGGGAAACCCTGGTGCACGGTGCCGCTCGAGGTCGGCCACAACGAGATAGGCGACGCCGACGCGCCAGAGTGGGCCGAGCTGGCGGACGCCGGCGAGCTCTTCGAGGCGATGGGATTCCCCGCGCCCGGCAGAGCTCCCCTTATGCCGCTCGACCACCAGATCGCCCAGAAGCTCCACGCCGTCTCCGGCCCGGACGATCGGGCCCGCGATCTCATCGACCTCCAGCTGATCGACGCCAGAGCCGAGGTTGACCTTACGGCTGCGAGGGCCGCCTGCCGGAGGCTTTTCTCCTACAGGCGGGCGCAGGCCTGGCCGCCGGTCATTGCCAAGCAAAAGGGATGGAATGAGATGTACGCCGCCCTCGCAGAGGGCCTGCCCGTGCTCCAGGATGTTGACGAGGCGATTCGGTGGGCCAATGAATTCGTCGCCAGGATCGAAGACGCCCGGTAGGCTCGGGCGGAAGCGGACGGGCGGTGCCTGCCCGGGGAAAGCGCGCAGCAGAAACGAGACCTGCCTGCTGCTTCTTTCTCGCCCTATAATCAAAACACCTTGAGAACCCACTCGCCAGCCTTCATGACCCACTGTGACCCACAAAAGCGCCCTATCCCCACCCCGAAACCCATGACCCAAATTTGACCCCATGGATTCGCGGCAATTTTTGAGACTGGGCGTAAATAGGATAAACTGGAGCAAACTGCGGCAAACTGGGGAGAGTTTCTAGCTATTGAGTGGGAGTAACGAGAACTGGCTTTCGAACTCGCGTTTTAGTACCGCCGAGTACTGTCTGATGCTGTTTCGGCATCGCCCTAGGGCAAAGCCACCAGCACAATAACGGGAATAACGGCCTCCGAACCCTCTGGTTCGGAGGCTGTTTGCAAAGAAACGTCAATTTACCTGGGGAAATATCAGGAAGACGTCTTCCAAACGGCGTAAGCGCTCTCATCGATTTCGCCGTGCTCGAGCTCTTCGCGCTTTTCCTCGCCAAGCGCGCGCAGATCGCCGACGCGCTCTTCGAGCTGTGGGGTGAATAGTATGCCGTGCGAGAACAGCGCCCGCAAACGCAGCAAGACGATGTCGCGGCGCTGATCTGGGCTTACGCCCTCGTCGAACCGCCTCGATACACCGTGACCTTGCAAGAGTAGACCCGCCAGAAGAACTCGGGGTCGTCGTCGATGCCGTCTTCTCCGAAGCAGGACACCTCTCTGACGCGGCATGCGAGCCATTCGCCGGCGCCGAGGCTCTCGATGACCTTTTGGAATAGCTGGTCGTCGTAATCGTGATAGGGCGTGTAGGGCACCGTGGACCCGTCGGCCAGGTGGAACCTGTAGCCCCATTCGTTGGCGTCCTCCGAACACGGACGCACCTCGAGAAGGTCGCCCTCCTTGAGGGAGGCCGCCGACCTCTCGAGGGCCACGTCGCGCTCCTTTTCGCCTTCCTTCCAGGTAGAGTCAGACCAAAGGTCCGCTATTCCGATTTTCTCGACACCCAGCGGGGCGTCGTCCAGGAAAACGTCCGGGGTCACGTCCTTGAGGAACATCTTGGCGCTCCGGATGGCTATGGCCTCCTCGAGCGTTTGCGCCTCCGCGTATTCTTACGTCTTATAGTCTTCGACGCTGAACCGCTCGCCCTCGTATCTCTCCGGGCTTGGCAGGCCGAGCTCCTCGTCGTTCATTCTTTCGACCTTTCTCGGTTGCCTACGGCTAATCACGGGTCTTGCCATTTCGACTTGAGGCCAGAAGAAGCCGCCGGCGGCTCGGTTTGGGATGCCGCTAAATCCTCCCGGGCTATTGCATGCTTTATTCAACCCGTTCTCCCACGACCTCGGAAACGCAAACGGCATCGAAGCGCACTGCGGGGAGAGGCTCGACCATTCCTCAGTCCGCTTGCGTAGCCCTAAATGCCGGGGTTTCCGTTGACTTCCGCTCCTCGGCGTGGAGGACGAGCTGGCGAGGATGCTCGCGGAGGAGAAGGAAGAGTTTTCTAATCATTCCGATCGTCGATGAGCCAGCAGTCGGTTCCATCTGTGAGTAGCGTCCTGGCTGTCCGTGATACTGCCGCGATGCGTTCGATCTCGCCTTTTCGATCGTCGGCCTCGGACCTTAATTTCGATTCGCCCGATCGCAGGCTCGCGAGCATCTCAACCTTGGCCTCAAGGAGCTGCTCTTTTGCAGCCGCCCTGGGAGTCTGGGAGACCAGCCTCTTGAGGGCGTTTCTCTGGGTACCGCGCGGAAGCGCGATAGGCGTCCCTTTCATGCCCCCGATCTTCATCTCCATGAGCGCAGCGATGATCTGTCTCTTTTTCAGAAAGCCCTGAGATTTGTCGAGGATCCGCTGCTCTTCGATGAGGGCGCTGCGGTCATCCATGCTGCCGTCGTAGTACATGCGCGTCATGGCTAGCGCCGACAGTGCCTGGAGGCACATGCCGAACTGAGTCTCGTAGGACTGACCTCTTTAAGCAACGGTTCAAGGTGCTTTTCGCGCTTGGTAGCGCCCCTGACCTTGTCCTCGATGCCGGCGAGTTGCTCGGTAATCCAATCGATAACCTGGCCGACGTCGTTGTACCTGCCCTCGATCTCGTTTCTTGCCGCTTGGTGCGCCTCGGCGGGCTTTTGGAGATAATCGCCATGAAGGGCTGCGTAGGTTCTGGCGATGTCCAGGGCGTTTTTGACTTTTGCTCTCTGATCACCAGCGATCATGGAGGCGATCGATTCCAACTTGGCGTCGATACGCTGGAGGCTGTCGCTGATTTCGGTCATGTACGCCTGGCCGACAACCATTGCCGCTGCAGCGAGGCCGACGCTGGTGATCTGCACAGGGCTGACCCCAGTGGCCTTGAGGGAGACGTCGCCGCTCAGGCGACCTTTTGGGTTCCGGACAAGGGCCCTCACCGCTTCTGGGTCTTTCTTCGAGGCAACAAGATCCTTAAGGCTGTAACCTTCGGGGACCTCGACTTTATAGAGTTGCTTTCTCTCGACGAGATTTATGACGTTCGAAGCGAGACCGAGAACGGCATCCGCCCGCCCTCCGATGCCGGCGTGATTCTCTTTGCTCGCATCGGTGCGCGCGATGACCTTGATGCTGTCGAAGTCTTCTATCGCAACGGCCTCGACGCTAATCGGTGCAAGTTCCTTGTCGCTCATGCTCTTAGCGCCTATCTCGCCTCATTGGAACGCGCCAGGACGTCCCATTTGTTGTACGAGCTCTCGGCCTGAAGGTCACTGACGAGGGCCTCAAAGCGAGTCTTGAGGTCTTTTTCCTCGCATGGAAAGAGCAGTAGCATCATGGGTTTTTTGAACTTGAAGTCGGCGTAGACGTCGACGTTGCCGAAACCGCGAAGCTGGGTGTAGATGCTGAAGCCCATGGATTTGCCGCAACCGACATAGACATCCTCGTAGGCGGAAGGGTCTTTCTTGCGAGCCGACTTCATCGTGGTGATGGCGAAGCAGCCGGCGATTGCCATGTACCCATCGCTGAGATCACCCCCGCTGGAGACGCTGTTCTCGAAGTTCTCGAAGAACTCCTTGGCGGAGATCGGTGGAAGCGAGCTTGCCACGGCCTTCTTGCGGGCTGCCTCGAGTGACTTTTGCTGCTCCTTCCAATCTTTGATCGCCTGACCTTTTGAAAGAATGGAATCCCCTGCTTCTCTCAGGTTATTTGCCACCTGCTTTCCCCTCCGTTGCCTCCAATCGATCAGAGCGGGTCCGTATTTGTCCATGGCGGGTTCAGCGGACGGCAGGACATTCTTTCCGATGTCGATGACCCTTTTGACATCTTGCAGCTTTATCTTTTCCAATTGCGCACCCCTGTTCACGGACAACCGCGAGCTTATCGGGCAGTCTCCGGCGGTGTCTTGTTTTCATCTAGTGCCCACATTATCTCACCATATGCAAGACCCCTTGCCGAGATATGGCGGCAAGGCGACTAAAAACGACGACCCAACTGGAATGGACCGGAATGGCGTGGCAGCAAACGACCTTATACGAGTGGGAGTAGTCTTCCAAAGCGATGTTTGGGGAGGGCGGTGCGCGGCGCTGCCCTCCCCAAAAGCTTATAGAGAGGCCGGTTTATGGGCCTGGTGGGTGCTGATAGGGCGCAAGTCTGCCAAAATATTGTTGTCGCAGTGTAGTGATGAGCGAGGAGATTCTTATGCCGGACGACGCAGCACCCCAGTACGTGACGCCGAAGGACGTAGCGTCGGTACAAGCGGACGAGGCTGAGCAGGATCCGCAGTCGGTGGACTCGCCTGAACAGTCGGACACAATCGGGGCTCCCGAGCTGAGCGTGCCGCGAAAGTCTCGGGTCGCCCTGCTGAATCCGAAAGCGTGGTTCGCTCCGAAGAATCGTCCAGGCATTGCCGCGTTTGTCATTCCATCTTTGATTATTTTCGTCGCGTTCCAGGTGGAGGGGGTGTGGCCAAGCGGCGACCGGCATATCCTCACTATTGACCTGTACCATCAGTACGCGCCTTTCCTCGCGGAATATCAGCGTAAACTGTCAAACTTTGAGACTTTGATGTATTCATGGCGAGGAGGGCTTGGCACTGATTTTCTCTCGCTCTTCGCCTACTACCTGGCAAGTCCAATAAACTTGCTCATTTTGTTGTTCCCCGCCTCGCAACTGTCTAACTTTGTGCTGTTCGACGTCGTCCTAAAGACGGGCCTGGCTGGCTACACCGGCTACTTCTTCTTGCGTCGCGGCCGCGCTCACACCCCGTGGGTGGCGGTCCTATTCTCGCTCGGTTACGCGCTGTCTTCATTCACGCTCGCGTATTTTTGGAACATCATGTGGCTGGACGTCCAGATAATGCTCCCCCTCCTCGCTTATGGGGCGTGGCTGATCGTTAAGCATGAGCGGCTTGTGCCCTACGTTATCTTCACAGCCATCACCCTGTTTGTGAATTACTACGCCGCATTCTTCGCCGTCCTCTTTATCTCCCTGTACTTCTTGGCCCTCTTATTTGAGAACGTGCCGTTTAAACGTTGGCGCGATCAAGTGGCCAAAGTGATCCTGTTTGGCGCGGCGTCCGTGTTTGGGGCGGCGCTGGCTTCCGCGCTTTTGATCCCGGTCTATTTAAAGCTGCAACACACGTCGGCATATGGTGATGCGTGGCCGGACAAGCTGGACTTCATGTATTCGCCAATCGACTTGTTCGGGCGGCAAATGTTGCTGTCTGAACCGGCGGTGCGTGAGGGGCTTCCCAACATTTATGCGGGCATCCTCGTCCTGTTGCTGATCCCGGCGTACTTTCTAGCGCGTAGCATTTCCACCCGGGCGAAGCTCGCTAACGGCTTGCTACTCGCCATCATGGCGCTCAGCCTGTCGGTCAACTCGTTGAACTTCTTCTGGCACGGCATGCACTACCCGAACCAGTTGAATCACCGGTTTGCGTTTACGGCGGTGTTCCTCCTGGTGGTGATGACCGCTGACGCGTTCCGTGCGCTCAAAAACGAACCCCTCCCACTGGCCAAAATCGCATCCGGCATTGGCCTGCTGGCCCTGGTCATGTATCGCATTGACAAAGAGGCGGTGACGGCGCGTGCGATGGTTGCAACGATTGCGGTCAGCGCGCTGTATGTGGCGGTCTTGGTAGCTTTTACGCGGCGAGAAGAGATCGCTTTGAAACTGGGGAAGAAGCAGCGCGTGTTTGCTGCGCGCGCCGTGGCGGTAGCAACCATGATCGGCCTGGTTTCATTGGAACTGCTGGGATCATCGATTATGGGCATTAAAGAGGTGCGAGACGGACAGGTGTTTGGCAACCGCGATGGCTACGCTGCGGGCGACTTCCCTCGGGATATGCGCGAGGTTGCCGCCAAAATCAAGGCCGAGAATGATGGGTATCCGCGCGCGGAGCTCGCTAATCGCAAGACTTATAACGACGCGTTCCTATACGGCTATGACGGCGTCACCCTGTTCGGATCCTCGTTTAGCGAGGAACAGCTAAAACTCATGGAAGACGTTGGCCTATCCACCAACGGCATTAACTCCTACGCTTACAATCCGGTGAAACCGCTCGATACTTTCCTCGGCGTGAAATATGTGATGACCAGTGACAAGGAGCACGGGCAGCTGATTGACTACCCAACGTACTACGAGTCAGCGAACCTCACCGTGTACGAGAACGCGGATGCCCTGCCGGTTGCGTTCCTGGTGGATAGCGCGGCAAAGGATTTCAAAACCGGCGCCGAGGGCTACCTTACTAGTCAGGCGAGGATGTACGAGGCCGCGTTTGGCACTTCGGGTCTTTACAAGCCGGTGAGGGCAGACTTCTTGGCTACCACGGGTTCGGTGTTGGAACAGGCCGATACGACGTTTGGGCAGCAAGCCAAGTTTGAGGCCACTTCCGAGCAGGCCGTTGTGAACGTGAGCGTCACGGCGCAAACGAATGGCCACTACTTCCTCGCCTACAAGTCCGGAACGGCAAAAGTGCAAAATGTTGCGGTTTATACGGGCAATGAACAGAAGGTGCAGGTAAGTACTCAAAAGAATGGTTTGGTTGATCTGGGTGTTCTTCGCGCGGGCGACACCGGACGCGTGGAATTTAAGACAGAGAAGGATAAGTCTGGCACGGTCAGTTTTGAAGCTGGCATGTTGAACGATTCGGTTTACGAGCGCGGCATTGCGAAGGCAAACGCCAACCCCGTACAGATTGAGCGCGGGCAGCGGTCGATGGATATTAGCGTGAATGCACCGC
Organism: Gleimia europaea ACS-120-V-Col10b; assembly: GCF_000411155.1. Classification (GTDB taxonomy): domain Bacteria; phylum Actinomycetota; class Actinomycetes; order Actinomycetales; family Actinomycetaceae; genus Gleimia; species Gleimia europaea_B. The sequence continues at coordinate 770,579 of NZ_KE150266.1, read as the reverse complement.
AGGCCGGCTACCTACTGGTAAGTAACATTTACGATCCGGGCTGGGAAGCTACGGTTAATGGCCAGAGCGTAACAGTTGCACCCTTCGACGATTCGCTCATGCTGATTCCGGTTCAGGCTGGTCAAAACCGGGTGCACATGAGCTTCACGCCCATTGGTTTGCGCGTCGGACTGGTCATCAATGCTATTGCCCTGGGCTTGCTGATCGGTTTGGTCGTGTTTGAGCGCAGAACGCGCCAGCGTCAGTTGTATCGCAAGCACACGCACGAGGCCAGCAGCGGGGATGTTGCCCGCGTGGAAACAGATGAGAAGCGTGAGGAAGAGTAAGCAATGAGTAGAAAGAAGTCACGCAGCTGGCCAGATACCCCCGCTCCTTTGGCTAGCCCCGTCCTCGATAATCACACGCACTTGCCGATTGGGGAGTGGGAAATCCCCAAAGTGGGCGGGGCCAAGCTTTCTCTTGAAGAGCAGCTACGTCGCGCATGCGAGGTGGGAGTTAGCAGTCTGATTACTGTGGGCTGTGAGATTCCAGATTTCGACCCCACCATCGAGCTTGCCCACAGGTTCGCATCCGCAGCTGGTTTTCCCCGGGTGCGCGCGGCCGTAGCGTTGCATCCTAATGAGGCGCCCCTGCATGCAGGCGTGTTGGACGTGGCGGCTGACGGTTGGGATCACGAGCTGAAAGAGCATCACGTGCCGCTAGATGAGGCTCTTGCAGCGGTGGAAAGCCGATTGGATGACCCGGCTATTGTGGCGGTAGGGGAAACCGGTATCGACTTGTTCCGCACTGCCGATGCGGGGCTAAAAGCTGCGAAGGACGCATTTGCTGCGCATTTGCGCATGGGGTTTGAGCGCGCACTGCCGGTGCAGATTCATGACCGGGATGCGCATCAAGAGTGCTTGGACGTCCTTTATGACACGGGGGCGGATAAGGGACATACCCCGATCGTGTTCCACTGCTTTTCCGGAGGGACTCAGCTCGCGAACCACGTTGAAAAGAACGGGTGGTATGCCTCGTTTGGAGGGTCGTTAACGTTTGCGGCAAACGATGAGCTGCGCGGGGCCTTCCAGGCGCTCTCGCCCGATCGTATCCTGGTCGAAACCGACGCTCCCTACCTAACTCCTGTACCGCATCGCGGTCAGCCGAACGCCTCATACGTTATTGCGCACACGGTTCGCTTTATTGCGCAGATGTGGGGCTTTAGCGAAGAGGATGCGCTCGAACAGCTCCGCAGAAATAGCGAGGCAGTGTACGGCAATATCTTTTCTGCTTGAAGGGCTTTGTAAGTAAGGGCACAAACTTTGTGTGAGCTTGCACAATTTGCCGGTGAGTTCTCTTCCTATTTCTATAACGATCTGGTTACGGTAGGGGCAGTTAGTTATCTACGCAAGAGGTAAAGATTTGGCTTTTAATGAAGTAACGTCTGCCGGTTGGGCAACGAACGCGTCAAAAACAACCATCAAGTCCGTTGCGGCTGCGTCTGCGTTGGCGCTAGTAGCTACGGCTGGTGTTTCAATCGCTTCTATGCGAACTGATGTCCTTGTGAACGCTGACGGCGCAACTTCGATCGTAACGGTTTGGGGTGGCACGGTTGGTGGTGCGCTGGAGGCAGCTGGCGTGAAGGTTGGCAAGCATGACCTCGTGACTCCCGCAGTCTCGGCTCCGGTGCAAAAGGGGCAGACGATTACGTTCACGTCTGCAAAGCCTTACACGATCCACGATGAGAAGGGCCGCTCTGAGGTTTGGTCCACCGCTGATTCGCTTGAAGGCGTAATGAGCGTGTTTGCTGACTCGGGTCGTAACGTTGCCCTCGCTGCGAATCGTTCGAGTGTTCGCGAGGAGTTGCCCGCAGTTCTTAACGAGGCTGGCACCGTAAGCGTCGTGATTGATGGTGAGGCCAAGTCTGTTGTGGTTCCAGAAGATGCCACGGTGCCGCAGATCCTGGAAGCTGCAAACGTTACGCCGTCGCCCATTGACCAGGTTTTCTTAGAAACCGGTGAGGGCGATGTAAAGGTGAATATCGTGCGCCAAACTCGCGGCACGGTAACCGACGTTGAGGAACTTGATTTCAACACTGTTGAGCGGGACACGGATGAGCTTTACGAGGGGCAGACCCGCGTTGCACAGGAGGGCCAGAAGGGCAAGGTCACCACTGTCAAGTATGAGCAGAAGCGTGGCAGTGAAGTGCTTGTCTCTACGCAGATTTCTCAGGAGCGTGAGGAGCCTACCGACAAGATCGTTGAGCGCGGCACCAAGAAGCGCCCGGCGGGGGCCGCAGCGACGGCACCTGCCCCGCAGCAGGGGTCGGGTACGGGTTCAGCGCCGGCCGGTGTTTGGTCGGCATTGGCGCAGTGTGAGTCCGGTGGTAATCCGGGAACGAACACGGGTAATGGTTTCTACGGTTTGTACCAGTTCTCCCTACCTACGTGGCAAGCGGTAGGCGGTAGCGGCCTGCCGTCGGATGCTTCGGCTGAGGAGCAAACGATGCGCGCCCAGATTCTGCAACAGCGCGCGGGTTGGGGGCAGTGGCCAGCCTGCTCGTCGAGTCTTGGATTGCGCTAAACCAGAGCGTAACTAGGGGAAGTGGTAGCTCAGCTGCCACTTCCCCTAGTAATTTGTGTCTGTGTCTGCCCGGTAGAATGGTTGTATGAGCGAAGTTAAGCTGTTAACGCCAAGGGATGTGCGCGAGATTTGCGCGGCCCTTCACATCCAACCTACAAAAACGCTGGGGCAGAACTTCGTTCATGACGCCGGTACGGTTCGCAAGATTGTGAAAGCTGCGAATGTTGACGCTGGCGAGCATGTGTTGGAGATTGGTCCGGGTCTTGGATCTTTGACTCTGGGTTTGTTGGAGGCCGGCGCGCGCGTCACAGCGATTGAGATTGACCCTGTTTTGGCAACGGCTCTACCGGCCACGGCAACCGGGCATGCGCCGGGCGCGCCCCTTCGTGTTCTGCACTCGGATGCTTTGAAGGTCACCACTTTGGAGCGCCTCAACGAGGCGAAGCCCGTCACGGGCGAAGCGCAAGAGTGGGAGGCTCCCACCCGCCTCGTGGCAAATCTGCCGTATAACGTTGCGGTGCCGCTCATCCTGGGCGTGTTGGACAACTTCCCCTCCATCCGTGAGCTTTTGGTGATGGTGCAAACAGAGGTCGCGCAGCGTCTGAGCGCTAAGCCTGGCTCAAAGATTTACGGCGTGCCGTCCGTCAAAGTCGCTTGGTATGGCGATGCTGAGCTGGCGGGCACTATTTCTCGCCGCGTGTTTTGGCCGATCCCAAACGTCGATTCTTCGCTGGTGCGCATTTCGCGTTATGAGGCCGATGCTTTGCCGGCAGCGGAGTTGGCCGGGGTTACGCGCCAAGAATTATTCGCGGTTGTAGACGCCGCGTTTGCCCAGCGCCGCAAGACGCTTCGCGCAGCTTTGAAGAAGTGGGCGGATGTGGACGTAGATGCGTTGTTGGAGAACGCGGGTATTGATCCGTCGGCGCGTGGCGAAGTGTTGGATATCGACGAGTTCTTGGCGTTAGCTAAGGCTCGCAACGAGTTGAAGCAGAGCGCCTCGTGATTACAGCGAGTGCGCCGGGCAAGGTGAATCTTGTCCTCCTGGTGGGTGAACCTGATCAGCGCGGCTACCATCCGCTTTATTCGATTTTTGAAACGTTGAATATTCGCGAGCGCGCCACCGTTCGTTTCCGTCCGCAAACTGCGGAACACGCCCGTCTCGGTATGCCAATCGTGGTGCACACGCATGGCGCAGATCTGACGGATTTAGATCCTCATAAGCATTTGGCGTTCCGGGCGGCAAAGGCGTTGATCCTCGAGGCCGCAAAGTTGGGTATTCCAGGAATCCTGTCCGGTCACGTTCTCGAGGTGGAGATAGGAAAGCGCATTCCGGTAGCTGGTGGCATGGCCGGTGGTTCCGCCGATGCGGCCGCAACCCTCGTGGCGGTTGATAAACTCCTGGGATTAAACCTCGATCGTGAGCGTATGCATGAGATCGCCCGTGGTCTTGGTGCAGATGTGCCGGCGTGTTTAGAGGGTGGGATTAGTCTGGGCCGAGGATACGGCGACCACATGACGCGACTGGATGGGCCAGATACTGCCCGGCACCACTGGGTGATGTGCACGATGCGGCAGGGCCTATCAACGCCTGCCGTGTTCAAAGAGTTTGACGCGCAGGGGCGAGGCAGGGGCGCGCTCCCCACGAGTTTGCGCGAGGACGATTTGCGCGTGCTTGAGGACGCCCCGCAACTGGTGGGCGTGCTGGAAAACGACTTGCAGGAAACGGCATTGAACATGCACCCCACGCTTAGGCAAGCGTGGAAGGTGATTGAAGAGGCCGGGCCGCTCGCGGTTTTGCTGTCCGGTTCGGGCCCAACGGTAGCAGCGTTGGCAAGGAGCCGGGAGCATGCGCAACAGATCGCGCAGCGTCTGGCGGGCAAGCGCCAGGTGGAAAAGACGCTGGTGGTGTCCGGCCCCGCCAAGCCGGCAAAGGTGGAGTAATGGCGCATCTTTTTGGAACGCAAAGCATTGGCGCGGTTGGTGGATCGCGCAAGATCTTGGCTGACATTTCGGTTTCGGTAGCAGACGGGGATCGCATTGGCGTGCTCGGCCCGAACGGGGCAGGTAAAACCACGCTGTTAGACATGCTCGCGAGGGTACGTGAGGTAGACAGCGGCCAGATAATTGTGCGTGATGGCGTCACGTTCGCTCACTTGTCTCAGCGCGACTCTATTAGCGAGCAGACGGTTCAAAGCGTGATTCACCCCGGCCTCGCGGCGCACGAGTGGGCGTCTGTGCCCGCGATTAGGGACGTCCATGACGGTCTGCTGGCCGATATTGATCTGGACGCGAAGATGAGCGAGCTTTCGGGTGGGCAACGTCGGCGCGTGAACTTGGCGCGGGTTTTGTCCGCAGGTGTAGTGGAGGGCCGTCCGGCGGACGTCCTCGTGTTGGATGAGCCAACGAATCATTTGGACGTGGAGGGCGTAGCTTGGCTAGCTAAGCATTTGAATCAGCGGATGGGCCCGCGCGACGGTTCAGGCCGCAATAGTGGCGCGCTGATCGTGGTGACACACGACCGCTGGTTCCTAGACGCAGTATGCACCCACGTGTGGGAGGTTGTTCCGGGGATTGATCCGGGAGGTTCACGCCCGCAGATTCCGGGGCGAATCGAAATGTACGAGGGCTCTTATGCGGCTTACATTTTGGCCCGCGCCGAGCGGGCTCGTCAGAGCGCTCTCGCGGAACAAAAGCGGCAGAATCTGCTCCGCAAGGAGCTTGCCTGGTTACGTCGCGGCGCGCCCGCCCGCACTTCGAAGCCGCGTTTTCGTATTGAGGCCGCCGAAGAGCTGATCGTTAATGAGCCGCCTCCACGCGATGAGGTTGAACTGGTGCGCATGGCTACCGCACGCTTGGGTAAACAGGTGATTGACCTGGAGGGCGTGTCTTTAGCCTTTGGTGAGGGCGAGGAGAAGCGCACGATTTTTACGGACGTGACTTACCGCCTGGCGCCGGCTGAACGCGTAGGCATTGTGGGCGTGAACGGTGCAGGAAAAACTACGCTACTGCGCCTGCTGAGCGGCGAGGTGGAGCCAGATTCGGGGCGGGTGAAGCGCGGCAAAACCGTGAAGGTGCGCGCCCTGTCGCAAGACACGCACGAACTGGACGCGGTGGCGCATAGGCGAGTGGTTGAGGCCGTGGCTGACGTGGCACAGTCCGTGGTGATTGGAGACAAGGAGGTGTCTGCCTCCCAGCTGGTTGAACGCATTGGCTTCACGCGCAGTAGGGCGTGGACTCCGGTTGCTGACATTTCGGGCGGGGAGCGCCGCCGGCTACAGCTGGTGCGCCTGCTCATGTCCGAGCCGAACGTGATTTTACTGGATGAGCCTACCAATGACCTCGACACTGACACGCTTGCGGCGATGGAAGACCTGCTGGACACGTTCCCGGGCACGCTCGTAGTGGTTTCTCACGATCGCTACCTGTTGGAGCGCACCACCACTCACCAGCTGGCCCTGTTCGGCGACGGTAAGCTGCGTGCCATTCCCGGTGGTGTGGAGCAGTATTTGCAGATGCGCGAGGCGGGGATGGGCGGCGTGGCTGGTAAAGGCACGTCGCACTGGGCAGATGGGAACCGCGAAGAGAGGGGTAAAGACCCGGCGCAGAATCACTCGGGCACACAGAAGACCTCTGATGCACAACTGTTTCGCGAGGCGCAGAAGGAGGCGCGCCGCATTGAGCGGCAAATGGATCGCCTAGCCAGCCAGATAGACAAGTACGAGGCCCAGTTAGAAGCGCTCGCGGCCAACCCGGAGCCCTCGGGCGAGCAGATCGCGCAGATGGCCCGGGTTTCAGCTGCGCTTCAAGATGCTCAAAGCGAACACGAGGAGTTAGAAATGGCGTGGCTCGAGGCCGCAGAAGCCGCCGAGCGCGCCAAGTAGCTCGCCTCAGTGTCCGGGCCAGCTCTTGATCTGTTGCAAAATGGCGGCCTGGTTGCGTTCAAGCAGGCTGGCTCCGATGCGTAGGGCTGCGTAGCTGATCGCGAGCGTCCACACCATTGCCAGTAGGTAAACTGCGGGCGAGGTGATGATGGACGCCAAATAAATGTGGGCAAGCACTGGTGGAACCATCAGCAAGCTACCGATGAGGAATACGATAATGCCGCCAATCATGGTAGCCATCTGGTTTGCGGTACCCTTCGTTGACATGGTTGATGTTCCTGGCGGTTGCACGCCAAACGTGCGGTATCCGGTTACGGCAGACATGATGCTTGCAACCAATAGGCCGAGCATGAATGAGCCGATGGTGAGGGCAAACCAGGACTGCCCAATGGGCAGGGCAATGGAGGCGAGCACGCCGTTGAACACTGAGACCACAAGCAGTGCGGGCAGTGACGCGAAAAGGCGGCCAAAGCGGTCGGCTCGTCCGGTTACTCCCGCGCTTACGTGCATCCAGTAGGCGGTTGAGTCGTAGGAGATAAGCATGCCCGTGTTCTGGCCGAAAATCAGGGGAGTGAACACGAACATGAACCACCCGGTAGCCGCGCCTGCGGGGGTTAGTGAAAAGCCGAGCCCCAAAATCGGCATCATGATCATGATGATGAGGGAGGGGGCAAGGCGCGCGTCGCGAACCCACATGTGAAGGTTTCGTGCGGCTATCGCGGCAGTGGGCGGGTTGAGGCCCAGTTTTAGCCAGAAGTTCAAAGACTTTAACTGCGTGTCCAGGCCGGCAACATTGTTGGTCTCAGTGGTCACCAAAGCTGGATCCACAACGCTTTGGCCTGCGGCTACTGCCTGCTTAGCTTCGCTGCTTAGCTGATGCGCTCGTCCCACCATTTCACCGCGAACAAGTGAGTGCCAGCCGGCTCCTAGAAACGCAAAAATTGCCGCCGCGTAAGCCACTTGCACGAGGGCGGGGATCAGCTCGCCACTTACAAGAAGGTAGGGGATGGATACGATGCCCGCAAACGGCGTCCACTTCGCCACGTTGGCCAGCGTGACAAAGTCGAAGTGAATGCCACCTTCAGCGAAGGTTGACATGAAGTAGGAAAAACCCCACATGACCGCCACTAACAGGACTACGCCAACCATTTGCATCATGTCGCGTCTGCCTTGAGAGACTTCAGCGCGGGCGGCAAACCAGAAGTTGAGAAACTGTGACACGAGGGCGAGGGAGAGGAGAGCAAAAGGCATTAGCACAATGGACAACGCGCCGTAGAGTGGCTGGTCTACCTTGAAGAGTCCCACGGTGCCGGCAACGAAAACAAGGAATGTGATGAGGCCGCCGGGCCCTGCCAGTGAAGAGTAAAGTAGCGCCCGCGAAAGCGATCTGGTGGGCGCAACGTATGGGGCGAAGGATTTCGGTGCGGTAGTGGCGTCAAGTCCCATGCCAAATACGGGTGCTACCACCCATGCAAGGCCAACCGCGCTGCCCGCCAGGACGGCAACCTGGATGAAGGGGGTTGTCAATCCGGCGTCTAGGATCACTAGCGGCGCGATTAAGATGAAGCCGAGGAATCCGCCAAAGTAGAGCGTGGCCAGGATTACGAGAACTAACTTCCACCACTTTTGGGTGAGGTTGTTCCACATTGAGCGAAGTTTGAGGCCGATTATTGACGCAACCAATCCAGACCTCCCGTTTCTTTCACGCCGCCTACCAGTTCACGGAAGCGCTCATCTAGGCTCTTTCCGGCTGATACCTGCTCGGTGGTGCCGGCCGCGAGCACTTGACCGTGATTCAAAATAGCGACGTGGTCGCACAGTTTTTCCACCGTGTCCATCACGTGTGAGGAAAGCACCACGGTGCCTCCCGCCTCCACAAATTCGGTAAGGAGACTGCGAATACCGGCCGCCGAGATTGGGTCTACCGATTCAAATGGTTCGTCGAGGACAACAATTTTCGGTCCGTGTACGAGGGCGCAGGCGAGCGCAACTTTCTTTGTCATGCCCTGCGAGTAGTCGGCCACAAGCTTTTTGCCGGTGTTTTCCAAGCCGAGTGCTTCGAGTAGCTCGCCGGCGCGAGTGCGGGCAGTGTCTTTGTCGAGCCCTCGAAGCATGCCCATGTATTCCACCAGGGCGGCGCCGGAGAGACGGTCGAACAGCCGGTATCCGTCGGGCAGAACGCCGAGCATGGCTTTGGCTTCTTCGGATTGATCCCAAATGTCTACGCCGGAAATGTATGCGGTTCCAGCGTCTGGCACAAGCATTCCCGTAACCATAGAAAGGAAAGTGGTTTTGCCAGCCCCGTTTGGCCCTACGAGGCCATAGAAAGATCCGCGCGGGATGCCCAGGGTCAGGTTTCCAACCGCGATGGTGTTGCCAAAAACTTTTGTGAGGCCGCGAGCGTCAATCGCGATGGGCGGCCCGTCAAAGCGCGTGCTGTGAATACTTTGCGCGGCGCTCGCCGCAGCTTGTGGCGTGGGATTTTCGTTGCTCAAGATTTCCTCTTCGTCGCGTACATGTCAGATTGCAAGTAATTCGTAGTTATAACTGCAGTTAGTTGGTGGGGTTTGGGAGCGGGTTCAAAATGCGTTAGGAGTCAAATGCGAGTAGCAGGGGCTTTAAGAGCAGGGAGAGTGTTTGTTCATCCTCTTCGCTAATCCCAACTAGTAGCTTGCGCTCGTCGTCAAGTAGTGATTTGAGCGCAGAATCCACGCGTTTGCGACCTTCGACGGTGAGCGACACCAGAACGGCACGCCGGTCAGATGGGGACGGAGATCGTTCAACAAGTCCTTTGGCTTCCAACCGGTCGATGCGGTTGGTCATGGTTCCAGATGAAACGAGGAGTTCGTTCATGAGGACGCCCGGGGTGAGCGCGTATGGGCTACCGGACCTGCGCAGGGACGATAGGACGTCGAATTCCCAGGGTTCGAGGCCGTGCGATAAAAACGCGTTTCGGCGCGCAAGGTCAAGGTGGCGCGCTAGCCGCGTGATGCGGGAGAAGACGAGCATAGGAGTCGAGTCAAGGTCGGGCCGCTCTTTTTGCCAAGAGCTGACGATGCGGTCCACCTCATCGTCCGGAGTGGGGACGGGTATGCGTTTGTTCTCTCTCACACTTCAAAGATACTTGAAATCAAGACTTTTGTCTCTGTCGCTTTGGAAGTTTGCCCTATTCGCAGTCGCAAAGTAACTGCGGGTTGGGGTGCAGATTTCGTAGGCCGAGCCAAGTGAGGTTAACAATGTGGGAGGCCACGGTTTTCTTGTCAGGGCTACGTTCTTCTAGCCACCATTGGCCAACTTGGGCGATGAGACCGACCAGCATTTGCGCGTAGATCGGCGCGGCTTTGGCGTTTAGTTTGGCTTCTTTGAAACGGGCGGCAACAAGGTGCTCAACCTTGTTGGCCACGTCGCCGATCACGGACGAGTAGTAGCCTTCGGAGCGGTTGAGGGGAGCGTCTCGCACCAGCACGCGGAAGCCGTCGGTGTGGTCGTCAATATAGTCGAGGAGGGCCAGCGCGGTGTTCTCCACGATGCGGCGCGGGTGGTCGGCTGAATTGAGGGAGTTGGTGATAGTGGTGACAAGGAGTTGCACTTCCCGGTCAACGACCACTGCATAGAGGCCTTCTTTGCCGCCGAAGTGCTCGTACACAACGGGTTTTGTCACCCCGGCTTTGTTGGCGATTTCTTCTACGGTGGTGGCGTCGAAACCTCGGGCGGCAAAAACTGAACGTCCGGTGGTGATGAGTTGTTCGCGGCGTTCGATTGCGCTTAGCCGGGTTCTTTTCGCAGCCACTTTATTTCCTCCGCCCCCACGGGCATTTTTACTTACGTCACTAGCACTGCTTTCGTTTAGGTGCTCAGCTTTAAAGTATGGCACAATGACTTGTGGCTTTCCGCCCTAGTGTAACGGCAGCACACAGGCTTTTGGTGCCTTGAGGTCTGGGTTCGAATCCTAGGGGCGGAACGGTTGCTCCCACGCAAAAACGTGGGAGCTTTTTTAATACCAGGCTCGGTTTCGGGGTTACCGGACAAATTGTGTGTCTATTGGTGGCGTGTTGTGTTGGTTTAGGGTTTGTATTTGCCTGCCCAGCCTTTTCTGATTAATAGTCCGTCTTCCCATGGGGCTTGTTGGTTGAAGTGTTTTGGTGGTGGGCTTGTGTGACCTGTGGCGGGTGAAACTGGAGTTTTGAGTTGGTTCGCCTCAACTGCCAGGTCGAACAGGATGTGTTGATAGAGGGCAGGTTTTTGCCTGTTACGACGCGAGAAAGTCGCGTTTTGAGTTGCTCGTGTTGTGTTCGTGTGCATGAGTATTCCTTCTTGCCCAATTTGCAATGCGAAGATGACACGTCATGGTTACACCAGTGTGGGGCGGCAGCGGTGGCGTTGTCGGACTTGTGACGTGAGTGGGCTTAACAGTATTGACAACACTGCTAAGCGTCTTGAGGAGTTCCTTGCCTGGTTGTTATCTGGTGCCAGACAGGTGGATATGCCTGGTCAGGGAAGATCGTTTAGGCGTCGTTGTAAAGACTTGTGGAGTATTTGGCCTTTCATCTCCTCTTGATTTTTAAGGGTTGGTCACACAACTTCTTCAAGAGATTGACGCTGCAGGAGCCGTGCGATGCCCTCTGCTGAAAGCAACTGGTCAATGGCTGTAAACGCTGCTCCCACAAGCCCAGCACGTTCCCCCAGGGGTGATACCACCACATCCAACGACCTTGTCGCTAGCGGTGCCGATCTGCGCAGCACTGCCTGACGAAGTGTGGCGAGATACAGGTCAAGCGAACGTCCGACGCGACCGCCTACAACGATCATCGCTGGGTTGAGTAAGTTGACCAGTTGTGCGAGGACGTCGCCTACTGTGCGGGCGGATTCCACAAGCAATCGAATTGCTATGGGGTCCCCGAAACGTGCAGCACGCACAATGGCCTCAACAGTATGCCCATTGGAGGCGCAACATTGTGCAAGCTGTGATGCGTCTGGGTCGTTCAACGCATCCTCGAGCGCTCCAATGAGTTTTGCGCCGCCAGCAACTGCCTCCAAGCAACCGTAGTTACCGCAACGACATAACTCGGTTCCTCCTGATGCCACCGAGATGTGTCCAATATCCCCGGCTGCCCCCTGTGCGCCACGTTGGAGTTTGCCTCCAGATACGATGCCTGCGCCAATGCCGGTTCCAACCTTCATGTACACGACGTCTTCGTACCCCTGGGCAACACCTGCGCGGAGCTCTCCCACGGCCATCATGTTGACATCGTTATCCACCCACACAGGGCACCCTACCTGATCCGAGAAGAATCCTCGCACGTCGAATCCATCCCACCCTGGCATGATCGGTGGGGCGTATGGCCTACCCGATTCCCATTCAACTGGGCCAGGCAATCCGATTCCCATTCCCCATACCCGGGGCTCCATCCCCGAGCTGAGATTGGTAAGTGCGCGAAAGACGGTCTCAAGTGTGTGGACTGGCCCTTCCTTGACGTCGATCGGCATCTCTTCCGAGGCAAGAATTTCCCCAGAAAGGTTCGCGATGCCTACGTCTAGCCTCGTAGCTCCGAGCTCCGCAGCGTATACGAGACCAGCGTCGGGTACTAATTCGAGTGACCTCGGTGCTCGCCCTCCTGTCGATCGTTGCAGATCCCCGTCACGCACTAGTCCCAATGCCTGCAGACGTTCAACGCGATCCGTGATCACGTTGCGCGCCAATTGGGTTTGCCGCACCAACTCTGGGCGAGTTTTTGCTTCGCCACTACGGATGAGATCTAACACTGAAACCAAGCTTTGAAGCCCCCCCTGAGGGAGTTCCCAGCTGTGTACAGGACTCACGTAGATTGCTCCTTTGAATTACAGATCTTAAAGGTAAGTGTAACCGAAGGGTTGACTTATGCACGCAAAGCACATAAGTTAGTATTTGTAATGCAAAAGTGCGATGATGCACGATAAAAGGAGTTCGATATGAACCGATCACTTCGGAAGCTCTTGGCCCCGGTTGCGATTGCGACGTTGCTGTTCACCGGTGGTTGCTCCACTGAAGGGGGCAGTGTCACAGAGAGTAATCCTGAAATCGACGCGAAGGTGGACAAAGTCCTCGCGGAGATGGCTGAGAAGGTACTCAGTAAGGGGCCGCACGGCGAAGAAGCCGCGCAGGCGAGTGTGAGTGACCTTACTGACGAAGAAGTCGCCCAGGTGAAGGACATGGGGCTATCGGCTGCCCTTGTCATGCACTACGGCGGCAACGACTGGGCCAACGCCCAGATCAAGGGTCTGAAGGATGAGTTCGGCAGACTGGGGGTTGAAATCTTGGCGATCACTGACGCCAACTTCAAACCTGACAAGCAAGTCTCTGACATTGAGACCGTTATGGCTATGAATCCCGACATCATCGTATCGATCCCTACGGATCCGGTGGCAACGAGTGCGGCCTATAAAAAGGTTGCTGATGCGGGTATCAAACTCGTATTCATGGACAACGTCCCCGAGGGACTAGAACCAGGTAAGGACTATGTGTCCATGGTCTCCGCTGATAATGAAGGCAATGGTGTCGCAGCTGCGCACCTGATGGCAAAAGGACTGGGCGGCAAGGGTAAAATTGGGCTTATTTTCCATGAGGCAGACTTCTTTGTAACACAACAGCGATACGAAGGCTTCAAGAGCACGATCACAGAGCAATACCCGGACATCGAAATAGTTGCGGAACAAGGTATCGCGGGACCGGATTTCGCCGGTGATGCGCAGGCCGCCGCGAATGCGATGCTGACACGCCACGCTGATCTATCAGGTATTTGGGCGGTCTGGGATGTGCCCGCGGAAGGCGTCATGGCAGCGGCTCGTGAATCTGGTCGCCTAGATCTCAAAATTGCAACGCAAGACCTCGGCACCAACGTGGCTTTAGCGATGGCCAAGAATGACCTCGTCATCGGACTTGGTGCGCAGCGTCCTTATGATCAGGGCATCACGGAGGCACGCCTTGCCGTAGGTTCGTTGATTGGTAAGGAGGCTCCGCCTTACGTTGCGTTGGGCGCCGTTGCCGTTGATCATGACAACGTTGTTGACTCTTGGAAACTCGTTTTCGGTGAAGAAGCTCCGACCAATCTTGTGGAAGCCGCAGGGAAGTAACTGTAATGGAAGCCAACGCAACTACGATCGATGGCGACGTTGTTGACAACGACCGCGCAATCATCAGAATGCAGGGCATTCACAAGAGCTTTGGTGGTGTTCCCGTCCTTCGCGACGTCGATTTCGAGGTGAATCCCGGTGAAGTCCACGCTCTGGCGGGCGGCAATGGGGCGGGTAAATCCACGTTGATGAAGATCCTGCAGGGTGTCTATTCCAAAGATTCTGGCGAGATCTTCGTCAACGGGAAAGCCACGAAAATCGATACCCTGCAGGAAGCGAAAGCCGCAGGAATAGGTATGGTTTTCCAGGAGTTCAGTCTGGTTCCAACCCTCACCGTGGCCCAAAATATTTCGCTAACTTCTGAACCTCGCACCAAGCTCGGATTAATCGATGATCGTGCCGCTCGAGTTAGGGCGCGCGAAATCCTGAATAGTATGGGAGTCGACATCGACCCAAAGGCCGAGGTCCGCACCCTCTCAACTGCTTATTGGCAGCTTACCGAGATTGCGAAGGCGCTGGTGCAGGATGCTCGGGTACTTATTATGGACGAACCGAGTGCCAGCCTCGCTAAGCATGAGGTGGAGGCTCTGTTTGAGCTGATCGAGCGTCTGAAATCTCAGGGCATTGCGGTCATCTATATTTCACACCGCATGGACGAGATTTATCGTATTGCTGATCGCATCACGATTCTTCGCGATGGGAGGCGCCTACTGACGAAACGTCTCGATGAGGTGACTCCAGAGCAAATTGTCGAAGGTATTGTTGGAAAGCAGGTTGAAGGCCAACTGGTGTATAAGGCTCGCGAGACGGTCAGCGACGAGGTGCTACTGGAGGCCCGTGATATCACCGTTGGTAGCGACCTTAAGGATGTCTCGCTCACTGTGCGTAGGGGAGAGATTGTCGGTCTCGCTGGCCTGATAGGTAGCGGCCGTACAGAACTCGCACGGGCTCTCTTCGGCGTTGATCGCATTGATTCCGGTGAGATTCTGATCGCGGACAAACAGGTAAGCATTAGGAACCCTAAGGACGCTATCGATGCCGGTATTGTTCTGGTTCCCGAAGACCGACGAGAACAGGGCCTCATGCTGGAGCACTCCGTACGCGAGAACCTGTTACTGCCGATCCTGGACGATGTGAAACGAGGAATGCTTGTCGACCCGAAGCGCAGCCGTGACAAGGCTGAGCAACTTATCGAGCAGTTCGGGGTAAAGGTTCAAGACCCCGGCAAGCCTGTAAATCGCCTTTCTGGTGGTAACCAGCAGAAAGTTGTCATTGCAAAGTGGCTCGGAACGTCACCGAAGGTGTTGATTCTGGATGAGCCCACTGCCGGTGTCGATATCGGCACCAAAACCGAGATCGTTGAGATGATTCGTGAGCTTGCTGATACAGGCGTTGGTGTCATCGTGATCTCGTCCGAGTACCCCGAGCTTCTCGCAGTCAGTGACCGCATTCTCATCATGCGCCGCGGCGCGATTGTCGAGGATCTCAACCGGGAGGACATCCCGGATGAGGAAGCTCTCCAGCTTATGGTTCTAGGAGGATAACCATGGCGAGTTCCACTGTCGAAACTGCCGTGTCGCCGTCACTGGTGCGGCGTGTCAGTCAAGTCGACTGGCGACGTTACATAATCTACATTGCATTCGTTGTAATTTTTATTTTCTTTGCAGCCTTTTTAGGTCAGGAAGGCTTCCTTACTGGAAATAACCTGGTCAATATTTTCCGCCAAGCCGCAACAATCACGGTGATGGCTGTCGCAATGACTTTCGTGATCGGATGTGCCGAGATCGACCTTAGTGTCGGTTCGATTGCAGGTCTGGCTAGTGTTGTCACAGCGATGACCATAGCGGCGTACGGGCTTGTTCCTGGAATTATCGCTGGTCTCGCGGTTGGTGCCCTCATTGGTGGTGTAAACGGCGCACTGGTCAGTACACTGGGGATCCCTTCCTTCCTCGTAACGCTCGGCATGATGGGTATTGCATTCGGGCTCGCCCAGTGGATTACCGCGTCTGCGCCGCAGCCGATTATCGATGAAACCTACATTCAGATCTTCGGAGGCGGCAATGTCGGGCCGATTCCGGGTCTAATTATTTGGATGACAATCGCTGTCGTCGTTGGCGTGGTGGTTCTCAACCGCACCAAGTTTGGTAGGCAGGTTCTTGCTACGGGTGGCAACCGTCAGGCGGCAGAGTATGCCGGCGTTAAGACGAAGCGAATGAAATTCTATGTCCTGCTCATCTCCGGTATGGCGGCATCGCTTGCAGGCATGCTCTATGCCGGTCGACTGCACTCCGGTCGATTCCAGTGGGGGCAAGGCGACGAGATGTCGGCTATCGCCGCCGTTATCCTTGGTGGTACCAGCCTCTATGGTGGTTCCGGCGCGATTATCGGCACGCTATTCGGCTCGTTACTCATGAGCCTAATCAACAATGGCCTGATTCTTGCAGGCCTCGACTCTAGTCAGCAGCAGGTTGTTCGCGGCATCATCATCATTCTCGCCGTTGCACTTGCAAGGAAGAAGTGACATGACTCGTAAACAGTTCTCCTCAGGCATTGTCGGCGCGGGCATGATCGGCAGGATTCATGCTTACTCTGTACGGGCTGCCGGGGGCCACCTTGCGATGGTGACCGACACCTTCGGTGATAATGCTCAAACAGCGGCCGCTCAGCTCGGCGCTGAGCGCAGTAGCCGTGACCCGCTCGAACTTATTAATGATCCCAACATTGACGTAGTCCATATCTGCACGCCTAACGCTACTCACGCTGAGCTAGCCATGGCTGCGCTTGATGCGGGTAAGGCGGTCATATGCGAAAAGCCGCTCGCGACTACGGTAGACGACGCGATAGCTCTGCAACGTAAGGCCACAGAGCTAGGTGCAATAACCGCTGTACCATTCGTCTATCGTTTCCACGCCAATGTTAGAGAGGCCCGCGCTCGCATTGCTCGCGGTGATGCGGGAAAGCTGTGGATGCTACACGGCTCGTACCTTCAGGACTGGCTATCTAGAGCCAGCGACACCAACTGGCGGGTGGATCCTCGAGTAGGAGGCGCCTCCCGCGCCTTCGCTGATATTGGCGTTCACTGGTGTGACCTAATGGAATTCGTTACCGGCCATCGCATCGTTAAGGTGAGTGCCAATATGGCGAACGCTTTCCAGGAACGTCAAGGAACTGAAGACGGTTGTGTCGTCCTTTTCGAGACAGATCAGGGCGCGACGGGTAGCGTGGTTACCAGCCAGGTTTCTCCTGGCCGGAAGAACCGCTTGGCTTTCTCATTCGATGGTACGGAAGCTTCCTACGCTTTCGATCAAGAAAACCCAGAGCAGCTGTGGGTTGGTGGACGGGAACAGAATGTCGTGGTTATGCGCGACCCGAACACATCCCAACCCGCTGCAAGTAGCTACTCACACTCTCCAGCGGGCCACCCGCAAGGATATCGAGAGGCATTTACATTCCTCATAAACGATGTATATCGCAAGCTCTCCGGCGAAGACGTCGACGGGCTTCCTACCTTCGATGATGGACTCCGCGCAGCCCAGCTGACAGATGCCGTCATCGCATCGTCTCGCTCCCGGTCGTGGGAGTCAGTACATTCCGACCATATAAGCAACTAGTAACCCAAGAAAGGAACATTGTAGTGAAGCTTGGTTACGAATCAAACACGTGGGGTCCGATTGTCGGTGATGCCACGGGAATTACCAGCATTAAGGACCTTTTCTATCGCTCAGAAGGCGACACCCTGAAGTCCATCCGCGAGATCGGTGAGTGTGGCTACCAGGGAATCGAAATCTTCGATGGAAACGTCATGGATTTCGTCGACGACATGTCTACTTTTAAACAGGCACTTAAGGATGCCAATCTGGAGCTGTCAGGCGTTTACACCGGTGGTAACTTCATCTACCCAGATGTGCTTCCGGAAGAATTGTACAGGGTTCAGCAGGCTATCGACGTTGCCGTTGCTGCCGGCGCGACTTTCCTAGTTGTTGGTGGAGGTGCGAAGCGCGCCACCGGAACGACTGATGAAGATTACACCCTTCTTGGCAAGGCTCTAGACAAGATCCATGACATGGCGGCCGAAAAGGGCCTTGTGGCTGTGTATCACCCCCACTTGAGCACTATCTGCGAAACCGCGGAGCAGATCGACACCTTGCTAGAGCGCACTAAGATCGCATTCTGCCCCGACACGGGTCACATCGCTGCAGCTGGCTCGGATGCTGCCGCTGTAGTGAAGAAGTGGGCTCACCGTATGCCGATCGTTCATCTCAAGGATTTTCAGCCCGAACCATGGGATTTCAAGCCTCTCGGTGATGGCGTCATGGACATGCGCGCAATTGTTAAAGAACTTGCAGACGCTAAGTTCGACGGTTGGGTCGTCATCGAATTGGATGCCCACGAGGACCCCAAGGGGGCAGCAGCCCTAAACAAGACCCGGATCGATGCTCTATTTGAAGAGTTCGGTCTCAGCTACGAAGGAAAGTAAGGAACATGACCATGGAGAAGCTAAACGTTGGACTTATTGGCGGCGGATTCATGGGCAAGGCCCATTCCCTTGCCTACGCAGCGATGCCGATGTTTTTCTGGCCAGCGCCGGCCATCCCAGTACGCAAGGCGCTTGCCGACGTCACTGAGGAACGCGCACGGAGCGTCGCAGACCAGTACGGATTTGAAGAGTCGACCGCGGATTGGCACGACTTGATTGAAGATCCGGATATCCACGTCATCGATATCGCCACGCCTAATAACATGCACGCTGAGGCAGCAATCGCTGCTGCTGAAGCAGGCAAGCACATTATTTCCGAGAAGCCTTTGGCGAACACGTCCGAAGACGCTCGTCGTATGTACGAAGCTGCTAAGAAGGCCGGCGTAGTGAATATGGCGGCATTCAACTACCGTCGTACTCCTGCGGTCGCACTCGCGAAGAAGTACATCGAGGAAGGCTCTATTGGTGAGATCCTGAACTTCCGCGGCACCTACCTGCAGGATTGGAGCGCGGATCCGGAATCCCCGTTGTCCTGGCGATTCCAGAAGAGCGTCGCCGGTTCGGGCGCGCTTGGTGACATCGGCACGCACGTAGTTGACATGGCCCGCTACCTCGTCGGTGAGATTTCGGCGGTCAATTCCATGCTGGCTACTTGGATTCCTGAGCGTCCTAAGCAGGACAGCGGTGTAGACTCGCTGGGTAACGCGAAGGGCGGCGGCCCCAAGGCCCCGGTTGATGTTGATGACGAGATCGTTACGATGTTGAAGTTCGAGAACGGCGCCATTGGCTCGCTCGAGGCAACGCGCAATGCGTGGGGCCGTAACAACTTCATTACCCTTGAAATCCACGGCACGAAGGGCTCGATCTACTTTAACTACGAGCGCCGCGACGAGCTCCAGGTGTGCTTCTCCGATGATCCTGCTGACAGGCGTGGATTCCGCACGATCTACACTGGACCGAACCACCCGTACGGTGCCAACATGTGGCCGATCCCTGCGTTGGGCATCGGGTACGGCGAGACCAAGATCATCGAGACGTACGACTTCGTCAACGCGATTGTTAATGGACATGAAGCAGACCCAAGCTTCCGCGATGGCTACCAGATTTCACTGATTGCTGACGCAATCGTTGAGTCTGCAGCTAGTGAGGCATGGACCAATGTCCAGAAGGTAGATTCGTAAGAATCCATAGTGTGCGGGCCCTTACGGGCCCGCACCTGTATTCCCATAAATTTTTATTAGGAGCAACCATGAGCCGACCAATTACCCTATTCACTGGGCAATGGGCAGACTTGCCGTTTGAAGAGGTATGCCGTCTCGCCGGAGAGTGGGGCTACGACGGCCTCGAAATCGCCTGTTCAGGCGACCACTTCGAAGTAGACAAGGCCTTGAACGACGACAGTTACATTCCCGGTCGCCTAGAAATTTTGGAACGTAACGGACTGAAAGCATGGGCACTGTCGAACCACCTTGTGGGACAAGCCGTTTGCGATGATCCAATCGACTATCGCCATCGTGACATGATTCCGGCGGATATCTGGGGCGATGGTGATCCTGAAGGCGTACGTAGCCGCGCAGCACAGCGCATGGCTGATACGGCTCGTGCGGCAGCCAAGATGGGGATCAAGATCGTAACGGGATTCGCGGGCTCTCCCATCTGGAAATACGTAGCGATGTTCCCGCCGGTAGCTGAATCGGTTATTCAGGCTGGGTATCAAGAATTTGCGGATCGTTGGAATCCAATCCTTGACGTTTTCGATGAGGTGGGTGTTCGATTTGCACACGAAACGCATCCCAGCGAGATTGCTTACGACTACTGGACCACGAAGGCCACACTCGAAGCAATTGGCCATCGGGAGGCATTTGGGATCAACTGGGATCCGAGACACATGATGTGGCAACAGATTGACTGCGTGGGATATCTGTTGGACTTTGCCGACCGCATCTATCACGTTCACTGCAAGGACACGAAGCTTCATAGTGGTGGGCGCAACGGTCGATTGTCATCGCATTTGCCTTGGGCAGATCCTCGTCGAGGCTGGGATTTCATTTCCGTTGGACACGGTGATGTGCCATGGAGCGACGCGATCCGAGCACTGAATCATATCGGATACGACGGGCCTCTCTCAGTCGAGTGGGAGGATGCAGGTATGGATCGACTGGTAGGTGCGCCAGACGCACTGCAGTTCGTCCGTAGCCTCAACTTCGATCCGCCACAGGCGGCTTTCGACTCGGCGTTCGCTAACAACTAATTAAGGACACTCCGTCGTGAATTCTCCCCCTCTAGGTCGGAGGAGATATCTCAGCCCCACTAGCGGGGGAGAATTCTTAGGCGAGAACTAGTTAGATTGTTTGAGCATAACTGCGAACAGTTAGTCGAAGGCATCTAACCGAGCGTAACGTGCATTGAAAGTCGGGGTTATTGAGATACGGTAGCCTTGTTCAGCGCCGCTACCAGCGACATGACGCTGAGTGATTCTAGAAGAATCAAAACCCATCTAGATGCGAAGTCGGGCTCGATTCCTAGTAGCTCTGATCGGGCCTGTAATTGCCTTAACTTTAGGCAAAATCCTCATTCTGTTATGAAAGATTTCCTTTCACAAGTACATCAAGTACACAAGTTATCAAAGGAGATAAATCATGGAGGTCATTGCTGATCACAATGGAATGCCCGCTAAACACGGCCGTGCGCTCGTCAATGGAGTACGGTTACATTATTACGTGGCGGGTGAAGGCGAACCTCTGTTCCTGTTGCATGGGGTGCCGAAAACTTCTTACCATTGGCGCCGAGTGATTCCCCTTCTGACGCCATACTATACGGTTATTGCACCGGATCTACGCGGCCTCGGTGACTCGGAGCGTCCAGCGGGTGGCTTCGATATGAATAACATGGCGGAGGACATTGCCCAACTAGCCACGCACTTGGGGTATGAAGAGTTCTTCCTTGCCGGTGAAGATTGGGGCGCCGCTTTTGCTTACCAACTGGCTGCTCGGTACCCGGAGCGGGTCAAGAAGCTGATTTTTCAGGAGATGATCCTTCCGGGATTTGGTCTCGAGGATTATTCTTTCTTAACTCGAGAGAACGTCAGCACGTACGTCTGGCTTTGGCACATCAACTTCTACAGCGTTCCGAATTTCCCAGAAATGCTAATAACGGGTAGGGAGAGGGAATACTTCAACTACTTCATGAAGCACGAAACACATAATCCGCAGGCAATCACACCGGATGCACTGGACGAATATGTTCGTTGCTACTCTGCGCCTGGCGGTATTCGGAGCATGTGCGAGATCTATCGCGCAACGCTGGACGATGCTGATCAGATCCGAGAAGTGTCCAAAACCAAACTTAAGATGCCGGTGCTCGCAGTGGGTAGCGAGTATTTTATCGGGGAAGACAATGAGCGGCAGATGCGCGAGCTCGCCGAGGACGTGAGTGCTGTGATTCTTCCGTGGGGGCACCAGCTTGCTGAGGAGGATCCTGAAGGCCTGGCAGCTGCTTACCTGGATTTCCTCGGTCGTGGTGCCTGACGATATTGCGTGAAAAGTAATAACTTACCTTCTACGAGGAGAGGATCATGGGAAGGAATTATGCTTGCGAAGGTTCGGGATATTTTCGAATACAACAGTATAAGTCAGGTGGCTGGGCGTTCGTAGATCCAGTTGGCGCGCCATTCGTATCTCTCGGGCTGAACCACCTCGATGACAGCGATCTGCGCTATCCATACAACGTGGATGTATTTGACCGGAAATACGGTACGCGTGGGAATTGGGCTAATGGTGTCGTCCGAGACCTTGAAGACCTCAATTTCAACACCATCGGGTGGACAGGACAGTACATTAGCGGAGATTGGGGCAAGGCTCTCGACTGGTTTGGTGATCCCATTGATCTTGGCCACTCGTCTCCCTGGCCCGACGAGCTCTTGCTCAATGCAGGTATGCCCTACATTGTGCAGATCCGAGTGCAGGAAATCGAGGACTGGAATGGTTACCCAGCATTCCGTGACGTGTACAGCGAAGATTTCCAGAAATATGCAGACTGGATTGCGCGGCGTATGACATCCGACCACAAGAATAGCCGGAACCTCATTGGTTATTTTTTGGTCGATATTCCTGCATGGCTACCCCACGCTTCAGGTCGCTTCTGGCCCGGTTTTGAAGGACTATCTCCTGAAGAACATGATGCGAAGCTCTTCGAGGTGGCCACGCAATACTATAAGACCGTAACTGAAGCGATTCGTCGATATGATCCAAACCATCTCATTCTCGGTGACCGCTACAACGGAAATAAGGGAGTTCCCGAGGCTGTGCTGCGCGCCATGATACCGTTCGTCGACGTGCTCTCAGTACAGTACTTCACCGGGAAAACTGAGGCTGAGTACATGAAGATGATCTCCGACCTCCGTGAGTGGCATGACATCACGGGTAAGCCCGTGGTGATCGCCGATATCGGGAACTGGGTTCCCACTGAGATGAACCCGCACCGTACTAGTGACATGTATACGCATGCCGAGCGTGGAGAGGATTACGCGCAAGGACTTGCCAGAGTCATGGCCGAGCCCTGGATCGTTGGCTGGCATTGGTGCGGATATATAGAAAACCTGGGTCGGGGCTGGGGTATTAAGGACCCCTTCGATGAGTTCTATTCTGATCTCACTGACCGTATTCGGGACGCTAATGCTGCCGCACAAACCGCAGTAAGTATGCGAACGGAGTAAAGACCAAACGAACGATGATCGGGTTACGTCTGGTCATTAGCTCTCATTAGTGCAATCGGCTAACGCATACTAGCCGATTGCACTAATGCTTCGTTTAAGGCCGACGACATCATTCAATTCGTCAAGGGGATAATGCGCCGTGTATCTTACCTTAGCTTCGGTGACCCATGCAGTTTGGTTATATTTCTAAACTAGCAGGCAATAGATTGTGCGTTCGAGCGGCATTATCCGTTTTGTCAATGCCGCGATATCGTTTGCTTCTCCCACGTTCGCTGCGTCTATGGAATCCAAATCTCCCTGTGATGCTCGGCGAAGTGGGGCGAAGCAAGGCATCGAAATGTGAAGTGGTGACAACATCCGTCATCCACAAGCTATGATACTGGTGCTCATCGCACTGGGTGAACCTGTCATTTTGGCGCTAACACTATGCTTTAGGACGTTTACGAGAACTACCTAAAGCGAGGTAAAACGGGAAAATATCGATGTTTTAAAGAAGTGCGTCGTCGTGGGTAAGACGGATTGCGGGTAATAATGCAGGCTCTTATCCAGATTGCTTGGCGGGGGAAGGGCGCCGCTTTTGTGCAAAAATACAGCTATTGCCATGATCCGCTGTGGGTTACCAGCCAATTTTTCGCCTCAAAGCCCCTGTTTCTATTAAGATCGAAGGTGTTGGCGCACCTCTCGCGGTTTTGCAAAACCAAAAGGATGGGAATTGTGAGTAACCCGTTGGCTGTTATTGTCCTCGCCGCAGGTCAGGGCACGCGTATGAAGTCCAATACTCCAAAGGTTCTTCATCCAATGTGTGGCCGTCCGCTTCTCGGGCACGCAATTGTTGCGGCAGAGGAGTCCGGAGCGGCAAAGCAGGTTGTGGTGATTCGGCACCAGCGTGATCGCGTGGCGCAGATGGTGCAGGAGTTTGCGCCGGATGCTGTGATTGCAGATCAGGATGAGATTCCGGGTACGGGTCGCGCTGTTCAATGCGGGTTGGAGGAACTCGCTAAACACGTGGATGAGCTGGCGGGCACCGTGTTTGTGACGTCCGCTGACGTGCCACTGCTCACCGGGCAGACGCTACGCGAGCTGGGGGAAGCTCACGAGAGCACAAAGAATGCGGTTACGGTTGTAACAACAGTTGTGGAAGACCCCACTGGTTACGGCCGGATCATTCGAGAAGATGGCGCGGTTACGAAGATCGTTGAGCACCGCGACGCCAAGGAAGACGAATTGGCCGTAAAAGAAATCAACGCGGGCATATACGCGTTTGATGCGGCTTTCTTAGCCGAGGTTCTCCCTACGCTGGGAACGGATAACGACCAGGGTGAAGTTTATTTGACCGACACTATTTCAGCGGCCATCCGGCGTGGCCGCAGATGTGGGGCGTTCATTCTCGAGGACGAGTGGCAGGCACAAGGGTGTAATGACCGCGTCCAACTGTCCCAACTTCGTGCGGAGATGAACCGTCGGATCCTTGAGGAGCACATGCGTTCGGGCGTGACGGTGGTTGATCCAACTTCAACGTGGATTGATGTTGATGTGGAAATCGCACCGGATGTGACCATCGAGCCCGGCTGTATTCTCGAAGGTACTACTTTTATTGATTCTTACTGTCAGATTGGCCCTCACTCAACGCTACGTAATGTAGAGGTTGGTGAGGGCTCCATCATGCCGTACTGCTTCGCCTATGACACGCAGGTTGAAGCAGGCACTCTTCTGCCCGCCTTCCAACAGCTGCACGACCGCATTTAGGAGATATCAAATTGACTGGAATCATCACCACCGGTGAAAAGCGCCTGATCCTCGTGTCCGGGCGAGCCTACCCTGAGCTGGCGGCGGCTGTTGGAGAAGAACTGACAACGGGTGTTTTGCCTACCACTGCGTACGATTTTGCAAATGGCGAGATCTACGTGCGTTTTAACGAGTCTGTTCGCGGCTGCGACGCGTTTGTTATCCAGTCCCACACCGAACCCATCAACAAGTGGGTGATGGAACAGCTGATCATGATTGATGCGCTGAAGCGGGCAAGTGCAAAGCGCATCACCGTTGTGGCTCCGTTCTATCCGTATGGGCGCCAAGATAAGAAGCACCTTGGCCGCGAACCCATTTCGGCCCGCCTCATGTCGGACCTGTTCAAGGCGGCGGGCGCGGATCGCCTCATGTCGGTCGATTTGCACGCTTCCCAGGCACAGGGATTTTTTGACGGCCCGGTCGATCACTTGTGGGCAATGCCGGTCCTTGTTGACTATGTTCGTACTCGCGTTGATCTTTCTAACGTTGCGGTGGTTTCTCCCGATGCCGGCCGTATCCGCGTGGCAGAAAAGTGGTCGCAAAAGCTAGGTGGTGCTCCGCTTGCTTTTATTCACAAGACCCGTGACACCACGCGCCCGAACGTTTCTGTTGCAAACCGTGTAGTTGGTGACGTGGAGGGCCGCGAGTGCGTTCTCGTTGATGATCTGATTGATACGGGAGGCACTATTGCGGAGGCGGTGAAGGTCCTGCTCGCATCGGGCGCGAAGAACGTGATCGTGGCTGCAACCCACGGCGTGCTGTCGGACCCGGCCACCCAGCGCCTGTCCGAATGTGGCGCGAGGGAAGTGGTTGTGACAAACACGCTTCCGATTGTTCCGGCCAAGCGATTCGACAAGCTGACCATCCTCTCCATCGCTCCGCTTCTTGCGCGTGCAATTCGTGAGGTATTTGACGATGGTTCGGTGACGTCACTATTCGACGGTGTCGCATAATTTCGCTACACTATTGAAGTTGCCTCGGCGAGGGCTGGCAGTGCTGGCCGTTATCGACAGGGCGTTCGAAACGCGTTGTTTCGCACCACCATCCGGGGTCACGTTCATTTTGAGAGATCTTAGGAGGGGAAATGCCTGCTGATATTACGCGTATGGAAGCGAAGGTTCGCACCGAGTTTGGTAAGGGCGCTGCCCGTCGCGCACGCCGCGAAGGCCTAGTTCCGGCTGTTGTTTACTCTGATTTTGTTGAGCCGATTCACCTTGACCTGCCTGGTCACGAGACGTTCCTTGTAGTTAAGGACAGTGCTAACGCTCTAGTTAACCTCGTGTTTGATGGCAACGAACAGCTTGCTTTGGTTAAGGACATTCAGCGTCACCCGGTGCGTCGTGACATTCTGCACGTCGATATGTTCGCGGTTCGTCGCGATGAGACCGTTGAGGTAACCGTTCCGTTGGTTATCCACGGTGAGGTCAAGGACAACATGGTTGCAAACCAGGAGCACTTCGAGATCCTGGTCAAGGCCCCGGTTATTGCTATTCCGCAAAGCTTCGAGCTTTCCATTGAAGGGATGACCGAGGGTGATACTCTCACGGTTTCCGCTTTGGAAATGCCCGAAGGTGTAACGCACGAGATGGATCCGGAAGAGGTTCTGGTCTCGATCGTTGCGGCTGAGGAGATCCCCGAGCCTGAGGTCGCTGAGGCTGAAGAGGGCGAAGCTGCTGAAGGCGAAGCTGAGGCAGAGGAAGAGGTTGCGGAAGAGGAGTAATCCTCACCGGATCAGCCACTTAGCTGTCGCGGATTGGGAGACGTGCGTCTCCCAATCCGCTTTTTATTTGACTTGACGGCGCGAAGTGCGGGCCCAAATGGCAGAAAAGCCTGCAAATATAACTGTTAGCTTACGATCTTGCAGGAATGTCCTGGAGGCTTTCTGTATCGGTTATACTGTTACGTGCACGCGAGCGGACCCCGTCGCATTTTGGGGGAGACTCGTCATACTTTTTAAACCTTTCCACAGGAGGAACTGTGAAGAAAACGATTAAGGTGTCTGCAGTTGCTGCAGCAGCAGCGTTGATGCTGGCAGCTTGTGGCTCGGCCCCGGATCAGGGCGGCAACGACGGCACGAGCGGTGAGACGGGCGGCGCCAAGGGCGCGAGCAACGTCAAGGCTTGCATGGTTTCTGACGAGGGCGGCTTTGATGACAAGTCGTTTAACCAGTCGGGCTATGAGGGCTTGATGCGCGCGCAGAAGGAACTTGGCGTTGAGGTTAAGACCGCAGAGTCGAACTCGGATGCTGACTTCGATCCGAACATCTCCACGATGGTCGATGAGGGCTGTGACCTCATCATCGGCGTTGGTTTCAAGATGGCTTCTCAGCTTGAGGCTAAGGCTGTTGAGCACCCGGATGTTAAGTTCGCTCTGGTTGACTCGACTTTCGAAAACAACCCGGAGAACGCACGCGCGCTCGTATTCAACACCGCTGAGGCGGGCTACCTCGCCGGCTACCTCGCATCGGGCATGACTCAGACCGGTAAGATCGGTACCTTCCTTGGTATGAAGATCCCTTCGACCGCTATCTTCGCTGATGGTTTCGAAGGCGGCATGATGAAGTACAACGAGGTTCACTCGACCGACGTGAAGCTTCTGGGCTGGAACATGGAGAGCCAGGAAGGCTCTTACACCGGCGACTTCTCCGATGTTGCTAAGGGCAAGAACACCACTCAGCAGCTCATCAACCAGGGCGCCGACATCATTATGCCGGTAGCAGGCCCGGTTGGCGCGGGTGCGCTCACCGCTGCTTCTGAGGCGGACGGCGTTTCCATCATCTGGGTTGACGCTGATGGTTACCTCACCCAGCCGGAGCAGGGTAAGTACGTCCTCACCTCGGTGATGAAGGAAATCGGCCAGGCTGTGTTCGACACGATCAAGTCCGTTGCTGATGACAACTGGTCTTCGGAGCAGTACGTTGGCGATCTCGAGAACGGTGGCGTTTCGATCGCTCCGTTCCACGATTTCGACTCGAAGGTTCCTGCAGAGCTCAAGGATGAGATCGAGCAGATCAAGCAGGACATCATCGCTGGCAAGATCAAGGTTGAGTCCAAGAACCAGCCGTAACACACAGAGCTGGCCAAGGCCAGGTAGATAAGGCCCGGGCGCCCTTCTCGGCATCCGGGCCTTATCTGGCTCTTTTGGCGCTTTGAAACGAAGGAAAACATAGTGAAACTCGAGCTTCGAGGCATCACCAAAGTTTTCGGCCCGCTCGTCGCTAACGACAACATAAACATCACCGTTGAACCTGGGGAGATCCATGCTCTTCTAGGGGAAAATGGTGCGGGCAAGTCAACTTTGATGAATGTCCTTTACGGCCTCTACCAGCCAGATGGCGGTGAGGTCCTAATTGATGATAAGCCGGTTCATTTCAGCGGCCCCGGAGATGCGGTCGCAGCCGGTATTGGTATGGTGCACCAGCACTTTATGTTGGTGCCTGTCTTCACGGTGGCGGAATCTGTAGCCCTCGGCTACGAGCCTACTGGCGCGCTTGGCGTTATTGATAAAGCTAAGGCGCGCAAGCTGGTAAACGACCTTTCTGCCCGTTTCGGATTCGACATTGATCCGGACGCCCGGATTGAAGATCTCTCTGTTGGCGCGCAGCAGCGCGTTGAGATCATTAAGGCTCTTTCTCGTGAAGCCAAGGTGCTGATTCTAGATGAGCCCACCGCAGTGCTCACGCCGCAAGAAACCGATGAGCTCATGGACATCATGGTGCAACTTAAGGAATCGGGCACTTCGATCGTGTTCATCACCCACAAGCTACGTGAGGTGCGCGCGGTTGCAGACCGAATCACGGTGATTAGGCGCGGCAAGGTTGTGGGGGAGGCATCCCCGCAGTCTACAGAAACCGAACTGGCCTCCCAGATGGTGGGCCGTCCCGTCAAGCTTGACGTCGATAAGAGCGAGCCGAAGCTGGGCGAAGTAGGCCTTTCGGTCACGGACTTGTCGGTTGTGAGCGAAGAGGGCAACATCCTGCTTGACCGCGTGAATCTAGATGTTCACAAGGGCGAAATCGTCTGTGTGGCGGGCGTGCAGGGGAACGGCCAAACCGAGCTTGCAAAAGCGATCCTGGGCGATATTGAGCCGAACTCTGGTTCAGTGAAGATCAGCGGTGAAGATCTTTCCGCTTTCACCATCAAGGAGCGTTTGCAGAAGAAGGGTCTTGGCTTCGTACCGGAAGACAGGTCCACAAACGGCATGATCGCTTCGTTCTCGATTGCGGAGAACATGATCTTGGACGTTTATGACCGCGAGCCTTTCGCGAAGGGCATTAATATGTTGCCCGCCGTGGTAGAGAAGAACGCGGAGAAACTGCGCGACATGTTTGACGTGCGCGTGACTTCGGTTCACGATCCGATTTCTACGCTTTCGGGTGGTAACGCGCAGAAGGCCATTTTGGCGCGCGAACTTTCGCGCGATCTTGAGACTCTTGTCGCCGCACAGCCCACTCGTGGCTTGGACGTTGGTTCTATCGAATTCGTGTACGAGCGCATCGTACAAGAACGCGATAACGACACCGCTGTTCTGGTGATTTCTACCGAGCTTGACGAGGTGGACGCGCTTGCTGACCGTATCGCGGTCATGTATCGCGGCAAGATCGTAGGCATTGTTCCGGCGGGAACGCCGCGTTCTGTTCTCGGCCTCATGATGGCTGGTGTGCCTCTGGAAGAGGCAAAAGAACAGGCTCACACGACGAAGATTGAGGAGGCTGGCGAATGAGTCAGGAAACAAATCCGCAGCCGGCCGACCAGAAGCTGACCGGCGAAATGAAGATGCAGGAAGGCGAAGCTAAAAAGCAGGAGGAAAAGAAAACAGAATCTGAAAAGGTTCCTTTCGGTAGCCGCCTGACGCAACGCCTATTCTCGATCAACACGGCCGTTATCCTCGGCGCGATTGCTGTTGCCCTGGTGCTGGGTGCGCTGATCGTCGTTATCTTCAACGAGGACGTACAGGCCGCTGCCGGCTACCTTTTTGCCCAGCCGTCTGACTTCTTCAACGCGGCGGGAGCTACGTTCCAAAGCTTCTTCTCGTCCCTGTTTAGAGGCTCCATCTACAACTACCAGGCAGATTCTTTTGCGGTTGGTATTAAGCCTCTTTTGGAGACGCTAACGCGTTCGGTACCTTTGATCATTGCCGGCCTTGCAATCGCGGTTTCGTTCCGCGCCGGCCTGTTCAACATTGGTGTTCAAGGGCAGCTGATCATGGGTGCTTTCGTGGGCACGGTTGTGGGCATCCACCTGCACCTTCCAGCTGGCCTGCACCTCATCGTTGCGATTGTGTGTGCTGTTGTGGGCGGTGCTCTGTGGGGCGCGATTCCGGGCTTCTTGAAGGCAAAGGTTGGTGCTAACGAAGTTATCGTCACCATCATGCTTAACTCTATTGCTCTGCTGTTCCTCTCGTGGACGCTGAGCCAAGAGTTCATGAAGGGAGACGGGTCTGCTGGTAAGTCAATGTACGTTGCCAACACGGCCGCGTACCCGAGCCTGCTCGGCTCAAGCTACCGTCTGGACTTTTCATTCATCATCGCGATCCTCGCCGCCGTATTCGTATGGTGGCTTCTGGAGCGCTCCACGTTCGGCTTCGAGCTTCGCGCCGCAGGCGCAAACCCGCACGCTGCTCGCACAGCAGGTATTTCCGTTCCGCGCGTTATCTTCTTGACCCTCGTCATTTCGGGTGGCCTCGCCGGTCTTGCCGGTACCGCCCCGGTGCTGGGTACCGAGAAGTTCCTGACGAGCGCGACGGCTGGCTCCTACGGCTTCGACGCAATCACGGTTGCGCTACTTGGTAAATCGACGCCGCTGGGCACCGTGCTCGCCGGCATTTTGTTTGGTGCACTCGCTGCCGGCGGTTCCACCATGCAGGCAGCCGCTGGAATTCCCGTGGATATCGTTCAGGTCACGCAGGCGATCATCGTTTTGCTTATCGCGGCATCTGAAGCAGTTCAGTACTACCGCAACAAGCGAAAGGTAGCTGCGCGCGCCTCGGCTGGAGTTAAGAAGGAGGCCGCAAAGTGAGTACTGAAACCGTAGTTAAGCACAAGAAGGCCGGGGACGATATCCGCCTGAAGATGCAGTTGCGCGATCCGATCGCAGCAACCGTAATGGCAGTCCTAACGGTCATAATTGCTCTCACCACCAGGGGAGACTCGACGATCTCCTGGGCGGGGGCAACCTCGTGGTTCACCATTCCAAATACCACTTTGCCGGCCGGACTCACATCGTGGATCATGGCCTTAATCGCAGTACCCGTAACCGGATACATCTGGTACTTGGCTAAGGAACGCAAGAACGTAAACGGCTGGCTACTCGTAGTGGTGGCCGTGCCATTCGTGATTGCGTTCCTCCTGTCCACTATTGCGGGCAAGGACGCACACCTGCCGGCCGTGTCGCTGCTGACCGGCGCGCTAGCATTTGCTACGCCGCTCGTATTCGGTGCGCTTTCGGGTGTTGTAAACGAGCGTTCGGGCATCATTAACATTGCGATTGAAGGTCAGCTCCTCTTTGGCGCTTTCCTCGGCGCGGTTGTGGCTTCCGTTGCGGGCAACCCGTACTTTGGCCTCATTGGCGCTCCCATCGCGGGGGCGCTCGTTGCCGTGCTCCTCGCACTGTTCACCATTAACTTCCGCACTGACCACATCATCGTGGGTGTAGTGCTGAACATGCTGGTGGTTGGTCTGACCTCGTTCCTTTACTCCACGGTACTGAAGTACAACGCGGAGACTTTGAACTCGGTTAATCGCCTTCCCAACTTGAAGATCCCCGTACTTGCAGACATCCCCGTAATCGGTCCGATCCTGTTCAACCAGTCGATCCTCGTTTACCTGATGTTTGTCACGGTGATCATCTTGCAGTTCATGGTGTTCAATTCCCGTTGGGGATTGCGCATGAGGGCGTGTGGTGAACACCCGCGCGCTGCTGACACTGTGGGTATCAAGGTTAATCGCACGCGGTGGATGAACGTCCTGTTGGGTGGCGCTCTTGCTGGCCTGGGTGGCGCGTTCTTCACGATCGGTCAGGGCCTCGCATTCTCGAAGGACATGGCTGCGGGCAACGGCTTTATTGCCCTTGCCGCAATGATCCTTGGACGCTGGAACCCGAAGGGCGCGTTCGGTGCTGCCCTCCTGTTCGGTTTTGCGACGAACCTGGGTGCCATCATGCAGGCAGTTGGCTCGAATGTGCCGTCCGAGTTCCTGCTGATGATCCCGTACATGATTACGATCCTCGCGGTTGCAGGTTTTGTTGGCGTAGTCCGCGCTCCTGCCGCTGAAGGCAAACCGTACCCGTAAACCGGAATCTACCAACCGTTAGCCCCCAAATTCTTGGGGGCTAACGGAGATCCCTAAGGAACACCATGACTGAAATTAATGAAGAAGTCTGGACCAAGCTGTACGAAGCTGCGGTAGCTGCAAACAGCAGAGCTTACGCGCCCTACTCGAACTACCGCGTGGGCGCTGCTGCGCTCGTGGATGACGGGCGCATTGTCACTGGATGCAACGTGGAGAACGCGGGCTTGGGAGTCACACTATGCGCAGAATGTGGCCTGATTTCCGACCTCATTAACGGAGGCGGCGGGCGCCTTGTCGCATTCACCTGCGTGAACCAGGAAGGTGACCATATTGTGCCGTGCGGCCGGTGTCGCCAAATCCTGTTCGAGCACGGAGGCAAACAGCTTCTTATGAAAATGCCCCGAGGCATCCAAACCATGGCCGAGGTCCTTCCAGACGCGTTCGGCCCAGACGACCTAGATGAAGTTGAAAGGTCATAGAATGATGAAAACTTTTGACGCAGTAGACGTTATCCGTCACAAGCGTGACGGCGGGGAACTAACCCCCGAAGAAA
Source organism: Gleimia europaea ACS-120-V-Col10b (assembly GCF_000411155.1). GTDB lineage: Bacteria > Actinomycetota > Actinomycetes > Actinomycetales > Actinomycetaceae > Gleimia > Gleimia europaea_B. The sequence goes on along the minus strand of NZ_KE150266.1, from coordinate 738,209 downwards.
TCGACTGGATCATTGACGCTTACACTCGCGGTGACGTGGGTGAAGAGCAGATGGCGGCCATGGCGATGGCGATCTTCCTAAACGGAATGACGCGCGCTGAGATTGGGCGGTGGACGCTTGCAATGATTAACTCCGGTGAGCGCATGGACTTCAGCTCGCTACCGCGCCGCACCGCAGATAAGCATTCAACCGGGGGAGTGGGTGACAAGATCACGCTACCCCTCGCCCCGCTGGTAGCAGCATTCGACGTGGCTGTCCCCCAGCTTTCCGGCCGTGGACTCGGACATACGGGTGGCACTCTCGACAAGCTGGAGTCCATTCCCGGTTGGAGGGCTAACCTATCTAACCAGGAAGTTGTTGACATGCTGGCCGGCCCCGGATGCGTAATCTGCGCAGCTGGTTCTGGCCTCGCCCCTGCGGATAAGAAGCTGTACGCGCTGCGCGACATCACTTCCACCGTGGATTGTATTCCGCTGATTTCCACATCGATCATGTCGAAGAAGATCGCGGAGGGCACCGACTCGCTCGTTCTGGACGTGAAGGTCGGCTCCGGCGCGTTCATGAAGGATCTGGATAAGGCACGCGAGCTTGCCCGCACGATGGTTGATCTTGGTACTGACCACGGGGTTAAGACTTCCGCGCTTCTTACCGATATGTCCACCCCGCTGGGTCTTACCGTTGGTAACGCCCTCGAAGTTCGCGAGTCCGTTGAGGTGCTCGCCGGGGGCGGCCCGGCTGACGTCGTTGAGCTAACCGTGGAGCTTGCTCGCGAGATGCTCACCGCTGCTGGCAAGCCGGACGCGGATGTTGAGGCCGCGTTGAAGGATGGTCGCGCAATGGATCGCTGGAGGGAAATGATTATCGCTCAGGACGGTGATCCGGATGCTCCACTTCCGGTGGCAAAGGACACGCACGACGTTGTTGCCGAGCGCGACGGTTACCTAACCCGCCTCGACGCGCTTTCGGTTGGCGTGGCTTCGTGGCGTCTTGGCGCTGGTCGTGCCCGCGCGGGCGAGGATGTTCAGGCAGTTGCCGGCATTGAACTGCACGCTAAGCCGGGCGACAAGGTCGTTAAGGGACAGCCACTCATGACGCTGCACACGGCAACGCCGGAGCGTTTCGAACGCGCATTGCAGACGCTGGAAGGCGGCTACGATATTAGCGATGAGAAGCCGGCTGAGCGCGCCTCCGTGGTGCTGGATCGGATTAGCTAACTGATGCATAAGCAGGCTACGGATACGACGTGTGGCATTGCGGCCGCCCTCCAGGTGGCCGCAAAACACGTGCCCTCTGTCCACAAATATGCGGACATGAACGCAGCTGAGGCAGCTTTGGAACAAGAACGCGTTCACCGCATCGCCTCGCGCATGGGAGTGCCCTGGCCCCGTAGGCTAGGCACTTCCACATGGGCGATGACGGGCCTGCTTAATCGCGCTACGGGCCTGACGTATCGGCGATACGCATGGATTCCGGGCATTGAGGATTTGGCGTTGTCCGCCCTGAAAAGGGGCGCGGACGTCGCGTTCTTCACGGGCGGGGGAACATTGAAGCTGAAAGAACCGTGGTGTTTTGCAGATGTGATTCCCCGTCACGTGATTACCGCCTCCATGCGGGGCGAGCAAATAGAGATTTTTGAGCCCGCAGAGGGCAAATATTGGACGATGGAGTGGAACGATTTTGTTGCCCGCTCCCACTCGTGCACACGCGAGCGCGCGTTTGGAAATTGGCAGCGCGTGCTCGTTGCTGTAATACCGGAAGGAATGGAGAAAACATGAAGCGTGCAGAACTTGCAAAAATGATCGATCACACCCTGCTGAAGCCGGAATCGACCGCGAAGGACGTTGCGGCATTGATTGCAGAGGGCGCGCAACTGGGCACTTTCTCGGTTTGCGTTTCTCCGAACCAGCTCCCCATTGAGGTTCCTGAGGGTCTGAAGGTCGCCGTGGTGTGTGGCTTCCCCTCGGGTGCACACATGCCGGAGGTAAAAGCCGCCGAGGCACGCCAATCGGTTGCGCTGGGCGCGCAGGAAATCGACATGGTTGTGAACTTGAAGCTCGTTAAGGAAGGCAAGTTTGCCGAGGTCGAGGCTGACATTCGCGCTGTCCGCGAAGCTAGCGAAGGCGCGCTTTTGAAAGTCATCATCGAGTCTGCGGCGCTGACTGATGAGGAGATCGTGGCTTGCTGTAAGGCTGCTGAGGCAGCGGGAGCTGACTATGTGAAGACCTCCACGGGTTTCCACCCGGCCGGGGGCGCTTCGGTTCACGCTGTGAAGCTGATGCGCCAGACCGTGGGGGATCGCCTGGGCGTTAAGGCTTCGGGCGGTATTCGTGACACCAAGACCGCGCTGGAAATGGTTGCGGCTGGTGCTTCCCGCCTGGGACTGTCTTCGTCGAAGGCTATCCTCGCGGGCATGGATGACTAATCTGAGATAACAAAGGTTTGGGCCGGGCATTTGCAAATGCCCGGCCCAAACCTTTTGCGGATCTACTACCAGCTATGCGTTAGATACCCAGCGCCTCACGCATGTCTTTCTTCATGAGTTCGAGGCGACGGTCAGCCTCGTCACGAACGTCGTCCATACTGGCGCCCTCGGGAACCGCAACAATGGTTTCGAGGTAGCACTTGAGCTTCGGTTCCGTGCCGGACGGGCGGGCCACAACCCGGTCGCCACGTTCGGACAGGAACACGAGGCCGTCTGTGGGCGGAAGCTCTGGAGAGCCTGCAGACAGGTCCGTAACGGACTTCAGCGGCGAGCCGGCAAGCTCCTTGAGGCTACCCCCGCGTAGGTTCTCCATGCCCTTGGGAATGAGCGATAGGTCTGCGACGCGGATAGATAGGGGAGCGGTTGCGTACAGGCCGTGACGGCGGGCGAGGTCGTTTAGGGCCTGCAGCAGTGACGAGCCGGCGGCCTTGCGCTCCGCAGCCATCTGGGCGAGCTCGAGACAAGCGGTGATGCCATCCTTGTCGCGCACATAGTCTGGGTCAACGCAATAGCCCAGGGCTTCCTCGTAACCAAATACAACCCCGGGTACGCGCGAAATCCACTTGAAGCCGGTGAGCGTCGCCTTGTAGGCCACGTTGTAGTGCGCGGCAATCTGGGACAGCAAGCGTGAAGACACGATCGAGTTGGCCACCACCGCGTCGGTTCCGGCGTGTTCGCGCACGACTTTCTCCCCCAGCAAGGTGCCCACTTCGTCGCCGGCCAGCTGCCGCCAGCCGCCCTTGGCACGCGGATCCTTAATAGCGGCCGACATGCGGTCCGCATCCGGATCGTTGGCGAGGATGAGGTCGGCATCTACCTTGCGGGCAAGTTCGTAAGATAGGTCCAAAGCGCCCGGCTCCTCCGGGTTCGGGAACGCAACGGTAGGAAAGTCCGGGTTGGGATCGTGCTGTTCCTTGACGATGTGAACGTCCTTGAAACCGCCGCGGTTAAGTGCTTCGAGGCACGTGTCGCCGCCCACGCCGTGCATGGAGGTGAGGACGATCCGCAGGTCTTTTTGGCCCTCGGGCACGAGTGATGCCGCGCGGGTCAGGTATTCGTTCAAAATATTCTGGCCCAGGGTTTGCCACCCGTCCTCGGCAATCGGAATGGCCTTGATGGACTTTACCGCCTTGATCTGGGCAAAGATTTGCGCGTCGAACGGGGGCACGATTTGCGCGCCCTGGCCCGAATCGCTGACGGTTCGCCCGCCCAAGTACACCTTGTAGCCGTTGTCTTGGGGCGGGTTGTGCGAGGCCGTGACCATGACCGCCGCGTCGGCGTTAAGGTGGCGCAGAGCAAAAGCAGTAACGGGTGTGGGTAGGTGCTGGTCAAACAGGTACACCTTCCCCCCTGCTGCGGTGGCGATGCCAGCCGTGTCTTTCGCGAACTGGTCAGACTGATAGCGGGCGTCATAGCCCACAACCATGGTGAAGTCGTCTCCAACTTTTTCTTTGAGGAAGGCGACGAGGCCGGCGGCCGCGCGAATAACGACGGCTCGGTTCATGCGGTTGGGGCCGGCACCGAGCTTGCCACGCAGGCCAGCCGTACCAAATTCGAGGGTGCCGTCGAAGCGGTCAGCCAACTCGACTTCAGCTTCGGCGCTTGCCTCACCACCGGCTTTATACGTGGCGAGGAGGCCTTCGATTTCAGCTCTCGATTTCTCGTCTGGATCGTCGTCGATCCACTGTTGGATTAGGCGTTCATTGAATGTCGCCATGGGTTTCCTTCCGGTAACAGCGCATGCGCTGGGGCGCCCGGTCGGGCGCTATTAAAGGTTGCGGACAATGTTGGCAAGCAGGTTCGAGATACGCGGTCCTGCTGCTTGTCCGGCTTCGATCACTTCCTCGTGCGATAGGGGCGTTTCCGAGATTCCGGCCGCCGCGTTGGTGACGAGGGAAATGCCGAGTACTTCCATCCCGGCCTCGCGCGCGGCGATGGCTTCAAGGGTGGTTGACATTCCAACAAGGTCGGCGCCTAACACTTTTGCCATACGCACTTCTGCGGGGGTTTCGTAGTGAGGCCCGCGGAACTGGCAGTAGACGCCTTCGGGTAGGGTGGGGTCGATTTCGCGGGCAAGGTCGCGAAGCCTTTGCGAGTACAGGTCGGTGAGGTCAACGAAAGTTGCGCCTTCTAGTGGCGAGGCCGCCGTGAGGTTGATGTGGTCGGATATGAGCACGGGTTGGCCCGGCGCCCATTCGGGGTGCAGGCCGCCACATCCGTTGGTGAGGACGGCGATCTTCGCGCCGGCTGCAGCGGCGGTGCGAATACCGTGGGCCACGGCGCGCACGCCGCGTCCCTCATAGTAGTGGGTGCGCGATCCGAGAACGAGGGCGTGTTTGCCGCTGGGAAGTTCGATGGAGCGGGTGAGGCCCACGTGGCCTTCCACCGCTGGCTTGGTGAAGCCGGGAACTTCGTGGGCGGGAATCTCCGCTACGGTTTTGCCAATGAGTTCGGCGGCGCCGCCCCACCCGGAGCCGAGCACGAGCGCGATGTCGTGCTGCTTAACGCCGGTGCGATCCGCGATGTATTTCGCTGCTTCTTCAGCGCTTTCAAAAGGGTCATTAACGTTTAGTTCATTGTTTTGAATGGTTTGATTCATAACGATCCATTTTACTGGAAAATTGTGATGGAGAACCATTTGATAGGTAACAATGAGGAAGTGTCCAATTATCTTTTTGTGAGGGATTGATCGTATGACTAGCGTCGAGCAGGCTGCGGACTCAGGTTCGCACCGCCCGGGGGCTGAGCCGGCAGCGTCGCCGGTTAGAGAAGGCTCGAAGGTCGTAATTATTGGCGGCGGGCCGGGCGGTTATGAGGCTGCAACGGTTGCGGTTCGACTTGGTGCCAAGGTTACGTTGGTGGAAGCCCAGGGCTTGGGCGGCGCGGCGGTTTTGACCGACGTGGTGCCCTCTAAGACGCTGATTGCTACGGCGCAGTGGCTGACGCAAACGGAGCAGGCCGACGAGCTTGGGATCGGCGTGGGCACGGATCGCCCAACGGCTGATCTGATGCGGATTAATGAGCGTGTGCGCGCTTTGGCTAGTGCCCAGTCTCGTGACATTCGCGCGGGTCTGGAAACCCTCGGTGTGAGCGTGGTTGATGGAGTGGGCAGGATCGGGGCGTCACTGCTTCCCGATGGCACGCGCGAAGTGTTTGTGTCGCAGGGTTGGAACGAGGCCGCCCAAGATCAGATCAATATGGTGCTACGCGCCGACGTGGTGCTGATCGCTACCGGAGCTCGCCCGCGCGCACTACCGGGTTCGCCGTTTGATGGCGAGCGGATTTTGAACTGGGTGCAACTGTACGGCATGAAAGAGCCGCCTGAGCATCTGATTGTGATCGGCTCGGGCGTTACAGGCGCGGAGCTGGCGGGCGCCTACCAAGTGTTGGGCACCAAGGTGACGCTGGTATCCTCGCGTGATCGCGTGCTCCCAAATGCGGATGAGGATGCCGCGCGCCTGATCGAGGACGTGTTTGAGCGCCGCGGAATGGTGATTAAAAGTCACGCGCGGGCCAAGGCTGCCAGGCGCACGCCCGCAGGCGTGGAGGTTGAGCTGGAGTCCGGCGAGGTGCTAGGTGGCTCCCACGTGCTGATTGCAGTCGGTTCCGTGCCCTCCACGAAGAGGATCGGCTTAGAGGAAGCCGGGGTTCGTCTAACTGAGCGCGGTCACGTGAAGGTAGATAGGGTCTCACGCACGTCCGCCTCGCACGTGTATGCGGCCGGGGACTGCACGGGGGTATTCCCACTGGCTTCGGTGGCCGCACAGATGGGGCGCATTGCGATGTGGCACGCGCTGGGCGATGCGGTGAAACCACTGGACGTGTCCCTGGTTGGTTCCACGATTTTCACCTTGCCGGAAGTCGCCACGGTTGGTATGACTGAAGAGCAGGCGAGGTCGAATCATATGAACATCAAGATCGCTCAACTACCTATCGCGCGTAACCCGAGGGCAAAAATGCAGGGCGTGCGCGATGGTTTCGTGAAGATTTTTGCCGAGACCGACACAGGCGTCATCACCGGCGGCGTGATTGTTTGCGAGCGCGCGTCGGAGCAGATTTTCCCGCTTACGCTCGCGGTGACTCACCGGATGACGGTCGATCAACTGTCTTCGGCGTACACGGTTTATCCATCGATTTCGGGCACGCTGTCCGAGGTCGCCAGAATGTTGCACTGATTGTGGGGTAGAAGTGAGCCCAAAAACGAAACGTCCAACTTACCGGCGCGGTCCGCTCCTTTACAGGGGCAGGCAGGTGCCAAAAGAGACCACGGACGCATACTTGTTGAAGCCGCAGTCCGACGCGGATTGGATCCACTCGGACCCGTGGCGCGTGCTTCGCATCCAGTCTGAACTTGTGGAAGGGTTCGGCGCGCTTTCCGAAGTTGGCCCCGCAATTTCGGTGTTCGGCTCGGCCCGTACCCACCACGAGAGCGAGGATTACGAGGTGGCGCACAGGATCGGCGTTATGCTCGCTGAGCGCGGCCTGGCCGTCATTACGGGCGGCGGCCCAGGGATCATGGAGGCCGCAAATAAGGGCGCGGTTGAAGCGGGCGGAGTCTCAGTTGGCCTCGGCATTGAACTGCCCCACGAGCAGGGCATGAACAAGTGGGTTGATCTGGGCGTGAACTTCCGCTACTTCTTTACCCGCAAGCTCATGTTCGTTAAGTATTCGCAAGGGTTCGTGGTGATGCCGGGCGGTTTTGGCACGTTTGATGAACTGTTTGAAGCGCTCACGCTGGTGCAGACCGAGAAGATTCGCCGGTTCCCGATTGTGCTGGTTGATACAGCCTACTGGGGCGGCCTCGTGGACTGGCTGCGGAACGTGATGGTGCAAGAAGGAATGATTCACGAAGCCGACCTGGATCTGATTCACCTGGTGGACACGCCCGAACAGGCGATGGCGGTAATCGAAAAGTTCCTGCCTGAAGACATTCAACGGGTGCGCAAGTAGCGTGCGTGAATGTGACCAGCAGGCGCGTGAATGCGGGCAGTTTCGCGCTCTCTCATGCTGAAAGCGGCGGGTCGCGATAGAATGAAGCGGGAGTAAGGGCGGCTTAATTCGTGATCGCCCGCAGACGAGGGGAAGGATTTTACACGTGGCTGCAATGAAACCTCGTACCGGAGATGGGCCTATGGAAGCGTCCAAGGAGGGGCGCGGAATCGTGATGCGCATTCCTTCTGAGGGCGGTGGGCGCCTGGTTGTTGAACTCACGCCTGATGAGGCTAAGGTGCTTGCGAAAGAACTCCAAGCGGCTATCTCTTAGCGCTTACAAAATGGTGCCGGCTACGTGCCGGCACCATTTTTGTTTTGTCTTATCTGCGGATCGCGACTAGTAGGCCGTCACCTACGGGCAGGATTTGGGTCACCCAGTCGCTGGAGTCAGCAATGTCTTTGGCCAGCTGGCGCATCGCCACCGTGTCGGGTTCACGCCTGGCGGGGTCGGCTACCTGGTCGTGCCAGAGGGCGTGGGCGATGATCATGAGGCCGCCCGGGCGGAGCATGCGCGTTGCATGCTCAACGTAGGCGGGGGTTTCACTGACGGCACCGTCGAGGAACATGAGGTCGTAGGTGCGCGAGGCCATGCGGGGCAGCACGTCGAGCGCGCGGCCGGTAATGAGCCTGGTGCGCGGTGGCCTCATGCCCGCAGCAGCAAACGCGGCGCGGGCAACGCGGTGGTGTTCCGCGTCAAAGTCAATACTGGTCAGGACGGCGTCCTCGCTCATGCCCGATAGTAGCCACAGGCCGGAAACTCCCGTGCCCGTACCGATTTCGGCTACTGCTTTGGCGCCGCACGCGGCAACGAGGGAGCGCAGGGTTGCGCCGGTGCCGGGGGAGACGGGCGAGCATCCGAGGTCTTCGGCCTGTAGGCGCGTAGCCATTAGCACGTCACCCTCGGGTACGAATTCTTCGCAGTAGGACCAACTTAGTGCCTTATCGGTAGCGATGATGCGCCCCTTTCCCAAAATGTTTGCGCAGTTGCGTATAGTTTATCGTCTTGGGCTAATAGTTTCGTGCCCCATTAGAATAGGGATATGGGTTTTTCGATCAGTGGCAGTGAGTTCTTGGTGATCCTCGTGGTCATCATGCTGGTTGTGGGCCCCTCTAGGATGCCGGCGGTGGCCAAAGGCGTGACACGCATCGTGAAAAGCACGCGCTTGCAGCTCACAAAGTGGCGGGCTTCGCTGGATGATCAGATGGGTGATGACTTCAAGCAGGTTGATCTGACAAAGCTTGACCCACGTCAGTATGACCCGCGTCGTTTGATTCGCGAGGCGGTGCAAGAGGAAATGGATGAGTGGAAGAAGCTCATGAACCCGCTTGCCCCGCTGCCGCCCTCATCTAAGCCGTCCGCTGCTCACTTCGGTGGGGAGGGCAAAACTTCGGCGCAAACACCTGTGAAGTCAGAGGCGTCCCAGTCCCCAGCTGTGCCCGCGCCTGTCGTGCCGGTAAAGCCCCGGAAGATTCGCGTGTCCTCCTCGCCAACAATGAAGACCAGGGCAAAGACGCTGAAGCGAGGAAAGTAGCTGCGGCCACTAGCCGGACGATTTTCGGGCATTAGATAGTTTTGGGTAAAAGTAATGGAGCAGTTCAGAAAAACTGCTCCATTACTTCTTGCTGTTTTGCGGGCCGCCCCTACTTGGGGGTCACGCCGAGTTGGCGCCCCGCAAGACCGCGCGCATGCTTGCCAAGCTTTGCGGCCAGGTCATTTAGCACGGTTGAGGCGGGCGAGTCAGACAGTGCAACGGGCCTGCCTTCGTCCCCACCTTCACGCAGGTCCACATCTAGCGGAATCTGTGCGAGTAGTGGCACCTCGTAGCCAAGTGCGCTGGACAGGCGCGCTGCCACGGTAGATCCGCCGCCCTCACCAAAGAGGTTCAACTGCGTTCCGTCAGGTTGGGGCAGGTAAGACATGTTCTCCACTACGCCCACAACGCGCTGGCGGGTCTGGCCCGCGATGGATCCGGCGCGCTCGGCAACCTCGGCGGCAGCCAGCTGCGGCGTGGTGACAACCAGGATCTCCGCGTTGGGCAGAAGCTGCGGGATCGAGATTGCAACGTCGCCCGTGCCCGGCGGAAGATCAAGAAGCAGAACATCGAGGTCGCCCCAGAACACGTCCGCAAGGAACTGCTGGATTGCGCGGTGCAACATGGGGCCGCGCCACACAACGGCCTGCCCGTCCGGCACAAACATGCCGATCGACATGACCTTAACGCCATTGGCAATGGGGGGAATCATCATGCCGTCAATAACCTGCGGCTCGTGCTCAACCCCCATCATGCGCGGAATTGAGAAACCGTAAATGTCAGCGTCAACCACGCCAACTTTCAAGCCCTGCTTAGCCATCGCGGCCGCCAGATTCGCGGTCACCGAAGACTTCCCAACTCCGCCTTTACCGGAGGTCACCGCAATGACGCGCGTGAGCGATCCGGGCTGGGCGAACGGAATCTCGCGTTCCTCCACTCCGCCGTTAAGCTGCTCACGCAAAGCCTTGCGCTGCTCCTCATTCATGGCGCCCATGATGACGCGCACGCCAGTCACGCCCTCCAGGGCAGAAAGGGTCTTTTCAACTTGTTCATTAATGGTGTGCTTAAGCGGACAGCCAGCGGTGGTGAGCAAAATGTTGACGGTCACGTTGCCGCCGTCAATGTCGATGTCTCCCACCATGTTCAGTTCAGTGATTGGCCGCTGAATTTCGGGGTCAATGACGGAGCTGAGCGCTTCGCGCACCTGTTCTTTTGTAAGCGTACTCATACACGCCATACTAGTCGCTCTCAAGATGGGATGCCTTACCGGGTTAGTCTAAGAGGCAGAAAAATCTCGGGGCTATCGATTTGCGAGGCGGGTTGCAATAGGTGATTGGTGAAGTGGCGGGCAAGCAGGTGTCAGCAGGAGGAAAGAAGCAGGAGCTGCAGGCTCCTCGCAGACCCGAGGCGCGCACCCCCGCTCGGCGAGTTCGTGGCCTGGACGGTTTGCGAGCGCTCGCGGCCGCAGCGGTGTTGGCCTACCACTTGATCCCCGGCGTCGCGATTGGCGGCTTCCTGGGGGTGGACGTGTTCTTCGTCCTGTCCGGGTTTCTAATCACCGCCCTCTTGATCCGAGAAAATCAACGGTTTGGCGGCATTAACTTGAAGTCGTTCTGGTTGCGCCGCGTTCGCCGCCTACTTCCTGCTGTGGCCTTGATGTCTGTTATCACTTTGATTGTGGCGGGGGTTTTGAATCGCGACCTGCTGGTGGGTATTTTGCCGCAGTTCGTAGGCGTCCTCACGTTCTCATACAACTGGGTGGAAATCTCGCAGGGCGTTTCCTACTTCAACCAGGCGCAGCCACATTTGTGGACAAACGTTTGGTCCTTGGCTGTGGAACAGCAGTTTTATCTTCTGTGGCCTCTAGTGGTGGTGGGTATTTTATTTTTGCCCCCAAAGTGGCGCCCGGTGGTGCCGTTTATCTTCGCGGTTGTCTCGGCCGGCCTGATGGCTTTTTGGGCGGCGGGAACAACCGAGTTCACCCGTGCCTACCAGGGCACGGATTCGCACGCGTTTGGTCTGATGCTGGGCGCCGCCCTCGCAATGGTGGCAACCGACCCGATGGGCATGCCAGACAGGGTTGCAGATGGTTGGCAAAAGTGGTGGCGCGGCCTACTGGCGTGGATTTCGCTGGCCATCATTGTGAGCACCTGGTTCCTCATTCCCGATGATCGCGCGTGGGTGTACCCGTGGGGCACTCTCATCGCGGTGGTTGCAACCCTTGGGTTGATTCAGGGCTTTCTTCCCTCGGTGGACGAGGCGGGTGGGCCCGGCCACTTCCTCGCCAACCTGTTGGATTCGCGGCCCCTGGTGTGGCTGGGGGAGCGCTCCTACGGGATCTACCTGTGGCACTGGCCCCTGTGGGTGATCGCCAGCAAGATGTTGCCGGCCGCTTCGATGGGTGTAATAACGCTGATGGTGATTGCCGGGTCGGTGCTGGCCGCCACGCTCTCGTACCACTACGTTGAAGTTCCTATGCGCCAGGAGGGAATCGGGGCAACTATAAAGCGGTGGCTGGGCCCCTCGTGGGATCTGATCGACCCTTCCACGCCAATGCCCAAAGCCCCGCAGTGGCAAAGCTACCGGCGGATTATGGCGCCGGGCCTCGTCGCCGTTGTGGTGGTTGGAACCGTGCTCGGCTTCCTCCTGTCCGCCCCAGAAAAAACCCAGGCGCAGCTCGCTGTTGAGCGCGGCCAGCAAGCTCTGCAAGGTAGCTCCGAGCCTACGGGCCAACCCACCGAGGCGAGCGCGGAAGATCAGAAACACCCGCTGAGCCCTGCCACGGGGGAGAACACCGTGGTTTACGGTGATTCGGTGACGGTTGCTGCGGCTGCGCACCTGCAAGATTTACTGCCCGGCGTGCAGATCGACGCGGAGGTGTCTCGCTCGGTAATTCAAGGTATTGACCTGATGCGCGGCGATGCCCAGGATGGCTCACTCCGCACATACGTGGTGGTTGCGCTGGCCACCAACGGGCCGGTAGATCCCGAACAGCTTGATGACATGGTGAAGACCATCGGGCCGGATCGGCGCCTCGTGCTCGTCACCGGTTTTGGGCCCGCGCGCACCACGTGGGTGGAACCGTCGGCAAACCTCATTCGCGAGTTTGCGCAGAAGCATTCTGATGTTGTGCGGGTAGCGGACTGGAACGCCGCAATCCGCGATCGCACCGACTTGCTCGCTTCCGACTACGTACATCCAGACGATGACGGCGCCAAGATTTTTGCTCAAACCGTGGCAGATGCGCTTGCAAGTTTTAGCCAGGCAGACTCCGAACCTACCGAAAAATAGCGGGCAAATCGCGGGTCACCTAATGCCGATCGCGGGTAATCCTCATTCTCCGCGTACTGTCTGGTGCCGCCCAGCGCTTCCCCAAGCCATCGTACGCACAACAGTTATCGCTTGCGTGCCCGACTACTGATCCGTATCGGTTTCCTTGGTGTCGTCAGTGTTTTGCGTTTCGCGCAGCCTGTCGCGTGCAAGGTCGTGTTCAAAAATTTCTTCTAACAAGTCGCGGATCTCAGAGCGCACAAAGTCGCGGGTAGCAACGTCACCCAGGGCTTGGCGCAAGCCCGCAATCTCGCGGGTAAGGTACTCCGTGTCGGCAAGGTTGCGCTCGGCGCGACGTCTGTCCTGCTCGGCAGTAACGCGGTCGCGGTCATCTTGACGGTTCTGCGCAAGCAAAATCAGCGGAGCCGCGTAGGAGGCCTGGAGTGAAAGCATTAAAGTGAGGGCGGTGAACCCCAGTTCGGCCTTGTCGAACTGCAGGTGTGCGGGAGCAAACGTGTTCCAACCGAGCCACGCGAACACGAATATCGATAGATAGATGAGGAATTGTGGGGTGCCAGAAAAGCGGGCAATAGCTTCAGCTACGCGTCCCACACCCTCGGATTCAAGATTGATACGCGGTAGCCAACGTCGCCTGGTTAGCGGAGTATCTAGTCGCTCAGCCATTCAAACCCCTTTAAAGCTAGTCGTCCAGATCGCGCCAGTCATCTGGCAGTAGGTTATCGAGCACGTCGTCAACCGAAATGGCACCCAGCACGTGCCCATGCTCGTCAACCACGGGCACGGCCGTAAGGTTGTACATTGCGAGCGTGCGCGTGATCGAGCGGATGGAGCGCTGTGGATCCACCGTTTCAATGTCCGTATCCACAATAGTGCCCAGTAGCGATTGCGGTGGTTCCCGTAGGGCCCGTTGAATGTGTACCACGCCGATGAACTTGCCCGTAGGGGTTTCCAGCGGCGGCCTCGCCACGATAACCATGGCGGCCAGGGCGGGCGGAATATCCTTGTTGCGCACGTTCGCCAGCATTTGTGCCACGGTCGCGTCGGGCGGCAAAATCACGGGTTCAGTGGTCATAAGGCCACCGGCCGTGTCATCGTCATAGCGCATGAGGCGGCGCACATCCTCGGCCTCTTCGGGCTCCATGAGGTTCAATAGGTTCTGCGCGGTTAGGGGCGCTAGTTCAGAGATGAGGTCGGCGGCGTCGTCGGGTTGCATCACGTCCAGCACGTCCGCAGCCTGCTTCGCCTGGAGGCGTTCGAGGATCGACACCGAATCATCCTCGGGGAGCTCTTCCAACACGTCAGCGAGGCGCTCGTCGGACAGCTGCGAGGCCACCTCGTACATGCGATCCTCGGGGAGGTCGCGAAGAATGTCGGCAAGGTCTGCAGCTTTCATGTGGTGTGTGGATGCGATGAGGCTGGTGGCATCCTGCACGCCAACCTGCGTGGATAGTTTTGTGACGTCAGAAACGGATACCAGCATGGTTTCGCCCGCACGTTTGAAGCCGAACGTGGATTTGGTGACGCGTTCTACGAATAGTTCCGTTACTCGCCATTCGCGCGGGAGGCGCTGCTCCATTCCCACGTCGCGAATACGCACTTCACCCGAACCGTCGCGCATGGATACCACGCGGTCAAACAATTGCGAGATGATGAGCGTCTCGGCCTCACGCTGGTTAAAACGCCGCATGTTGAGTAGGCCCGTGGTGATAACTGCACCCGGTTCGATGGACGTGACGCGTGAGATCGGAACAAAAACGCGGCGTCGGTTTGAAACCTCAACCACAAAACCCACTACGTCGGGCGCGCGGTTCAAACGCATGATGGAAACGACGTCATAAATGCGCCCCACCTGGTCTCCGATGGGGTCAAAAACGCCGGTTCCGGCAACTTTTCCTACGAACACGCGTGTTCCGCGCGGGGCAAGTTTGTGGTCTGCAGTGCTCACACTCCCAGGGTAGCTGAGCAACGCCCAAAGAGGCGTCCCGAGAGCGCAAAATGTTCACCTCTAAGAGAAAAATGGGCGCTTGATAAGGCAACATGCAGATTAATCTGCGAAAGTGAAGGTATGAAACCTATTGAAGCAATTTCTGCTACTGGCTTGCCAACTCCGGCGCAGGGCACGGAGGTGGCCTCTTACCGCACGTATGCGGAGGCCCAAGCTGCGGTTGATCACCTTTCTGACCAGGCTTTCGACGTGCGCGGCCTCGCGATCGTGGGAACGGACCTGCAACTGGTAGAGCGCATCACCGGCCGCCTGACATGGGGCAAGGTCTTATGGGATGGCTTCCTGTCGGGCATTTGGCTGGGCTTGTTCATCGGCTTGTTTTCCGCGCTTTGGTCTCCGAACGCTTCGGTTGCGATCGTGCTTGTCGGCATGGCAATGGGCGCCGTGTTTGGAATGACGTTAGCGTCGGTGCCGTATGCGTTCACCCGAGGCAAGCGTGATTTCACGTCTGCAACGCAAGTGGTTGCCTCGCGCTACGCGATTTTGGCAAAAGAGGGAGCCGTTGATTTTCGCCAAGTTCTGCGCTCTACTCCGGGCAACCTGACCCGCGATCCGCAACCAACTCACGCGGTGGAGGACCTTTCGAAGCCGAGTGCTTTCGGCTCACGCCCAGGCGAGCAACCCAAGTACGGTGTGCGGCTCAGCCCCAGTGAGCGCGAAGCCCACCAGGCGCGCATGCAGGCTGGCGAGAACGTATCGGCCCCCGTGGCGTCGAGTCCGGAGCCGGTAGTGCCAAAAAGCCCCGCCCCGGCAGATCCAGTAGAGCCTACCTCTGGCGCGGCGTCTGAACCAGAAGGGAGTGTGCCCGCACAGCAGCCCGGTGAATCAGGCGATAATCCGAACCGGTAAAGCCCGGGCGAAGACAATAAAAATTGCGGCCATGTGGCCGCAATTTTTATTTTCCGCAGACCTTTTGGATCGGGCATTCTAAATCATTGTCAGGAGTTTTGTACCCGCTCGATCCAGGCCTCAACGTCAGCTACCGTGCGGGGAATGTCCTCTGAAATGCGGGTGACAGTGCCGTCCTCGTTTACGACGACATCGTCTTCAATGCGCACGCCGATGCCGCGAAATTCTTCGGGAATAGCGAGGTCGTCGGCGCGGAAGTACAGGCCGGGTTCGATGGTGAACACCATGCCTGGCTCCAGCAGGGCGTCCAAGTACATTTCGCGCCTTGCCTGCGCGCAGTCGTGCACGTCTAGGCCCAGGTGGTGGCTCGTGCCATGCGGCATCCAGCGGCGGTGGAGTTGCGATTCTACCTTTAGAGATTCCTCTGCCGAAACGGGCAAAATGCCCCACTCTTCCAGGCGCGCGGCAATGACCTCCATTGCGGCCTCGTGTACGTGGCGGAAGCGAGCGCCCGGCTTGTTCGCTACGGCGAGCGCCGCCTCGCACGCGTCCAGCACAGCGTTGTAAACCTTGGCCTGCACCGGGGTGAACTTACCGCTAACCGGCATCGTCCTCGTGATATCAGCGGTGTAGAGCGAATCCAACTCAATGCCCGCGTCAACCAAGATCAAGTCGCCGGCTTTAACCTCGCCGTCGTTATCTATCCAGTGCAGCGTGTTCGCGTGATTCCCTGACGCTGCGATCGTGTCGTATCCCAGGCCATTACCTAGTTCGCGGGCGCGAGCACCAAATGCGCCCTCAACAACGCGTTCGCCACGCGGATGGTTCGTGGCGCGCGGAAGTTGCTTGATGATTTCCTCGAAGCCTTCCTTGGTGGCGTCCACAGCTCGTTGCATTTCGCGAAGCTCCCACGCGTCCTTCTGCAAACGGATCTCGGAAAGCTGCTGTTGGAGTGCGTCATCTGTCTGCCGCGCATCATTGCCGTGGGGTAAGCCCACCTGCTGGCGAATCTCGTCAACAAGGGCAGTCATGTTGGCGTCCGCCTCGCGCACAACGCGCAAAGACACTTGGCCAGCGTCCTTTGAAAGTGAGTCGCGCAGCGTATCAATGTGGCGCACCTTCAGGCCGGTGAGCGCCTCCATTTCTTCTAATGAGGGGCGCGCACCAACCCAGAATTCGCCGTAGCGCGAGTCTGCGTAGAACTCTTCGGATGAGCGCGACGCGCGCGGTTTGAAGTAAAGAACGGCTTCGTGCGTGTGGGCCGATCCATCTTCGGTGGGCTCAAGAACAAGAACCGAGTCGGGTTCAAGCTCGCCCGTCAGGCCCGTCATGTGTGCAAATGAGGAATGGGCGCGGAACCTGTAGTCCGTGTCGTTGCTACGCACTTTCAATCCGCCGGCGGGGATTACGAGGCGCTCGCCTTTGAACGCTTCGCCAACCAGGTCGTGGCGAGCCTGCAAATAGTCGGCAACTTCTGCGCGGGCAGGTAGCTCGCAGGGGCGCGGCCCCCAGTTGGTGCCAATGAAATCTTTGAATGCTTGCGAGTTGGGGCGGCGCGAACGATTGCTGCCACGCGCAGCCATGGACTGTTCTACTGATTCTTTTTCGCTCATGTGCCTATTGTCTAACTTTGCTGGTCAATAGTCATCCCAGTGCCCAGGCCGCTTAAGCTGGGAGCATGTTGAAGATTGATCCGCACACTCATTCAAACTATTCGGATGGGACGGACACGCCCGCGCAACTGATGCATAGGGCTGCTGATGCGGGGCTGGACATGGTGGGGCTTACAGATCACGACGTCACCTGGGGCCACGCCGAAGCTGCGCGCGAAGTTGGCGCGGCCGGTGTTGCCCTGCTCCGCGGTATGGAAATGTCTTGCGCCTGGCAAGGAATCACGGTTCACCTGCTGTGCTACCTGCACGATCCGCACGATCCCGCGCTGGTTGAAGCCAGCCGGAAGGTACTGCAGTCACGACGTGAGCGCGCGAAGATCATGGTTGAAAAGATCGCGCAGGATTACCCGATCACGTGGGAAGACGTGGTTGCGGGAGCGGGCGGGGACGCGGGCGTAGTGGGGCGGCCCCACATTGCGGACGCGCTGATCCGGGCGGGCTCGTTTGCCACGCGAGATGAGGCGTTTGCGCAGGTGTTGCACCCGCGCGGCCCCTACTACCAGTTCTTGTGGGCGCAGGATCCCGTGGTGGCGGTGCAAAAAGTGCGGGTTGCGGGCGGGGTTCCCATCATTGCGCATCCGCGGGCTCGCGCCCGGCAAAAGGTGCTTCCTATCGAGGTGGTTTACAACATGGCAGAGGCCGGTTTGGCTGGCCTGGAGGTGCACCATCGCGATAACCCGTCCGCAGATCAGGAGTTCTTACTCCAGGTGGCTCGCGAGCGTGGCCTACTGGTTACGGGTTCTTCGGACTACCACGGCGCGGGCAAGCCGAACCAGTTGGGCGAGCACACCACACCCCTTGAAGTGATCCAAGAAATCGAGAGCCAGGGCAGGCTCTCGATCCTGTGGCCATAGGCCATAAGCGTTGGTTGCCCTGGCCTGGCGGGCCTCGCTTACTTGGCTGAGTTTTTGCGCGTGCGGGTGCGCTTGCGGCGGGGCGCCTGGTTTTCTTTCGTCTTGCCGGGTGTAGAATCAGCTGATTGTCCCCGGCTCGATTTGCGCTTGTCCGGGGTGTGCGAGGCGCCTGCTCCGCGACGAGTGCGTTTGCGCTCGCGCTTTTGCCCGCTTCGCCCGCGCGAGCCTGACCTGCGGGTTCCCCGCCCACGGGCACGCTCGCCCTTGCCGGAAACATCCACAAATTCTTCGGCCTCAAGTCCGGCGCGGGTACGCTCACTGCGAGGCAATCTGCCGGTCACATCCGTGGGGATGTCGAGGTCGGTGTAGAGGTGTTCGGACGTATGGTAGGTCTCTAGCGGTTCGGGCACGCCCAGGCCGAGCGCGTTAGAGATGAGGCGCCAGCGCGGCACGTCATCCCAGTCCACGAACGTGACGGCAGTGCCGGATGCGCCTGCGCGGCCCGTGCGGCCGATGCGGTGAACGTAGGTCTTTTCATCTTCGGGGCACTGGTAGTTGATAACGTGCGTGACGTCGTCAACGTCAATGCCGCGCGCCGCCACGTCGGTTGCCACCAACACGTCTACCTTGCCGTTGCGGAACGCGCGCATTGATTGTTCGCGAGCGCCCTGGCCGAGGTCTCCGTGCAGCTCAGCGGTGGCGAAACCGCGCGATGCGAGGTCGCGTGTGACTGACGCGGCGGTGCGTTTGGTGCGCGTGAAAATTATGGTGAGGCCGCGCCCGCGTGCCTGCAGGATGCGAGAGACAACTTCGAGTTTATTCAGGGCGTGGCAACGGTATATCACTTGTTTCACGCTAGCAACGGTGGGCGAGGAGTCTTCCGGATCCTGCGCGCGAATGTGGGTTGGCTGGCGCATGTAGCGGCGGGCAAGCGCCACCACTTCGCCCGGCATGGTGGCAGAGAACAGCATGACGTGCCTGTCCGCAGGAACGCGCGATATGAGGATTTCCACGTCGGGCAAGAAGCCCAGATCCAGCATTTCGTCGGCCTCGTCAAGCACTAGCGTGTGTACGTTAGTGAGCTTTAGAACCTTGCGTTTCATAAGGTCAATGAGGCGTCCGGGCGTTCCCACAATCACGTCGGTGCCGCTCTTAAGCTGCTTGATCTGCGGGTCAAAAGCTGCGCCGCCATAGATTTCGGTTACGCGAATGGAGGTGTTAGCGGCCGCCTCACGCAGGTCGCGCGTCACCTGCTTACACAGTTCGCGCGTAGGCAGGATTACGAGGGCTTGGGGAAGGTCAGGGAAGTGTACTTTCTTCGCGTAATCCGGATCGTCGGGGCGTACCACGTGCATGAGGAGGGGCAAGCCAAAGCCGAGGGTCTTGCCGGTTCCGGTTTTCGCTTGGCCGATAATGTCGCGCTTCCCCAACGCTACGGGCAGAGTTAGAGCCTGGATGGGGAACGGGTAGGTAATGCTCTTTGCGGCAAGTGCATCCGCGAAATCTGCGGCCACGCCAAAATCGGCAAACGTTTTTTGCGCCAACTCCTCGGCGGTGACCTCTCCCTCGATGTCAGCTTTGGCTTCATCGGTGTTTTCGGGAAGGGCAACGCCTTCAAGGTTCACAACGCCAGCAGAATAGGTTTTGGTTTCTTCAGTTTGTTCAAGCAAAGTAGCGCTAGTCTTCCTCACTTTGGAGCTCTCCTGCACGCCTTGGGAGCATCAACAAAGTGAAAGTAGGTGTAGTACCGCTCACGCAATTCATTAAAGAAAAATCTTTTGCGTGCCAAAAACCATTCCGGTGCGAACGGCGTGTTCCCTTTCAGGGTAGCAGTATTTTCGCTGTGATCACGTTTAGTGCCGTTGATCACTAAGCGGCGGGTAGCGGGGCAAAACTCGTTCTAAACCGGTTGCTTGGGGCGTCCTCAACGTAGTATGGAATGGATACTTCGCAAAGGGGCTAAGGCTTTGGAGGCTACTTTGACCGCTAATAACGATTCTTATAAGAACTTGTTGGGCATCGGAGCTTACGCGGCGATTGCGGCGCAAACTCGTCTTGCTAAGGATGGCGACCAGGCGCCAAAACCTTGGGAGCACGTGGATATGGCAAACATGTCGGGAAAAGCGTGGGAGAACTTCAAGTACGTGTGCAAAGTTGCGGAGCGCTCCAGCGTGGATATTGTGGAGGCCATCGCTCCGTACGAGGGTCTTTTGGATGATATTGATGCGCGCCTGCGCCCAACCACGTGGTGGGAGCGCATGACTAAGACGTATGTTGCGATCGGTATTTTCACGGATGCGCTGCGTGAGATCGCGCAGTTGCAGGGGCAGGAAGACTACGCGAAAGACGTCAACGATTTTGGCCACGGTGAATGGGTTCGCGAACGCCTCGAACCGGCAGTGGCGGAGGATAAACAGCTGGAGGCGCGCCTGTCTTTGTGGACCAGGCGAGTGGGGGGAGAAGCGCTTTCGCTGGTGCGCGCGTTCTTGTTCACTAACCCGGAGATCATTTCGGGAACCGACGCGGATGAGCTCATGGATCGTGTTTCCAAGGCCCACAAGGAGCGCCTAGCGGCCGTGCACTTGCACGCCTAGAAGGAGTGAGGCCGGCCAGCCTCACGTAAAAGAAACGGTCGGACTACGCTGTAGTCCGACCGTTTTTGCTTGGCTCTTGCTATACGGTGAAGCCCACCGGCCCGCGCTTGGATTCAGCTACGAGAACGTAGCCAAGTTTGTCGCTGGGAATGATGACGCGGCGCTCTTTCGCGTCGGTGAACTCAAGGTTCGTCTTACCGTCCAGCGCTTGGCGGACTTTGCTAAACAGTTCGTCCTCACTCATCTTCACTTCGAACGAAAGCTCGCGCGTAACGCCGGTAATTCCAATCTGAATGATCATAGTTTTCCTATCGTCGTTTGTTCCTATCGTAGGCAAAACGAGGCGCTTTCGCGACGGGCGATCCCGCTTGCAAAACTTTTGTCCCACCCCTGTGGTGGAATACAACTATGACAACAATCCACGCGCAAACACGTAGCGGAGTGCGGCTCGCTCTGGGCCGCCCGGCCGATTTTGGAGAGCTTGACCAGGCAAATAGGCAAGTGGTTCGCCAGGTGGTCAGCCATGATGGGCCGGCAGTTATTCGCGGCTGTCCGGGTTCGGGCCGCACGTCAGTGGCGCTCGCGGTTGCGCGCGAGTTGCGGGAAAAGTTAGGCGGTGACGTGTTCATCGTGACGCCGGACAGGTTGCGCGTGGATCTGCTACAAAGTGCGGGGGAGCAGGCTCTGCCCGGTATCGTTCGGCCCGTGCGCACGCCGGTTGCGCTCGCGTACTCGTTTGTTTCGAGGTGGTACGTAGAGCGCAAGGATCCGCTCCCTGCCCCACAGCTGCTGACGGGCGCGCAGGAAGACCTGGAGTTGGCCGAAGCGATCGAGGCCGAGCTGGTGGAGTGGCCACAATCTTTAACGGATGCTTTGGAAATGCCCGAGTTCCGCATGCAGATTCGTAACCTCATGGCGCGGGCGCGTGAGGCTGGTTGGGACGGTCATAAACTGGAGAGCGTGGGCCGCGATTTGGGCCGCGAAATTTGGGTTTCCACCGGTCGCCTCATGCAGATTTGGCAGGAGCAGGCTCAGCGTGAATCTGGCGATGTTGGGAAACGTTTTGAATCTGCCGAGCTGCAAGAACGCGCCGCGCAGATCATTATGCGCTGGCAAGAAGATGCGCAGGACGAGGGCGTAGTCGCAAACCTAGATGCGCCTGCGGCGGTAGTGGTTGACGACCTGCAGGATTGCACGCGGGCAACCCTGAGTTTGCTTGAAGCGCTACACGCAGTCGGAACACGGCTTGTAGTGACGGCTGATTCCGATGTTGCCGTTTCGGTGTATCGCGGCGGCGAGCCGCACCTGGATGTGCGTTTCAGTGATCGGTTAGGAGCAGAAAGCTTCTCCCTTGGTCCCACGCACAGGGGAAATCAAAAGCTTCGGGCAGTTGTCCAACGGGCCACGGAGCAGACCACTGTTCGCCATGATGCGCGCCACCGCCTTATGGGAGCGGTTGATTCTAGTGAGGACAACTCTGGCCTCTCGGTCAATACTTACGGTTCGGCGGCGCAGGAGGCTAACGCGATTGCCCGCATGATTACACGCTACCAGTTGGGCCGTGGCCCGGGTATTAGTGAGCCGGTGCCACTGGATCAACAGGTCATTATCACGCGTAATAGTGCGGACGTGAAGCGCCTGCATTTCAGCTTGATGCGCAATGGTATTGAGAGCACCATTCGCAGTCGCGCAACCGTGTATGCGGCAAACCAGACCACTGCTATTCTGCTGTTTCTACTCAACTCAGATCCGTTTGGCCCCACTGATTCGGAGCTTTTTGACCGGTTGCTAAGAAGCCCGCTGGTGAATGCTCATACAGCGAAGCTACGCAAGCTAAGCGACGTGTATCGGGCGCGTATTGACCCCGATGTGACGTCCATTTTGCAAATGTGTGAAGATTTAGCTTCCAATAGGCCCGAGATTCAGCAGCTGAAAGACCGCGCCCGCAACGTTGGCCTCGCTGAAGTGCTGGATGATGTTATGAAAGCGTTTTCCCTACTAAAGCTTGGGCGAAAGGTTTGCGGCGAAAGCCCGCAGATTGCCCTGTGGAAGCTTTGGGAACTCGCGGGTGTTTGTGATGATTGGCGCCAGCGTGCTATTCGGCCCGGCACTGACTCGGCGGTGTTCGACGAACGCTTAGATGCCGTGGTGTCGCTGTTTAGAAGCGCGGACGTGTGGCAGCAACGTAACCCGGGCGCGAGTGCACAGCAATTTGCCAGCGAGCTCCTCGCCCAGCGCTTACCCACCGACAATCTTGCGCAGGTAGGTAGGCGGCCAATCGGCGTGCAGATCCTGACGGTTTCTGAGGCAGTGGGCCAGGAGTGGGACGTTGTCTACCTGGCCTCAATGCAAGATGGTACTTGGCCAAACTTGGCTCTTCGTGACCAGCTCAGTCAAGCTGGCGACATCGCGCAACTGCGTTCGCTTAGTCCGCAGGAGTGGGCAAATCAAGAGTCGTGGAATACGGGGCGAGCCAGAAGGAAGGCTGCTTTAACGGAGGAGTATCGCCAGCTGGCTGCAGCGGTTTCCAGAGCTAAATCTGCCTTGCACGTTTCCGCAGTGCAAAATGAGGATGCTGTCCCCTCCCAGTTTGTTTACCGCCTCGCTAAATGGGTGGAAACTCCATTGATTGATGGTTACCACCTGCCGGTAACCCCGGTGCCTGCAGGTATAGACACGCGCTCACTAGTAGGGGCACTACGCCAAAAGTTAGCGCAACGCTTAGAAGAAGACGATGCGCAACTGTATGCGGGCCTCCTCGCCCTGCTTGCCCGAGCGGGCGTAGATCAGGCTAATCCGCGCGTGTGGAATGGTGTCGGTGGCCTCACCCCTGCGGTGGATGAGGCCGGCCAGATGGTCACCCTGTCGCCCTCACAAATCGAAACGTTGATCGATTGCCCGGCCAGATGGTTCTTGAGTCGCCACGGTGGCTCAGTTCCCCCAAGCGAAGCGATTTTGACGGGCAACCTGGTACACAAGCTGGCGGAAGAATGGCCCGAGGCTGACTTTGAAGAGCTCAAATCGCACTTGGATGAGTTGTGGGATGACGAGTATTTCGATCGCAACACTGCCCTTGGTATGGCTGAATATGAAAGCACGCTAGAAAAGGTTAAGAAGCTTGCGGACTACCTTGCAGCTTGGAAGGGGAAGACTGTCGATATCGAGCACCCGTTTGCACAAGTTGTTGAGATTGATGGAACCAAACTGCGTATCGCGGGCAGAATCGACAGACTCGAACATACTGAAGATGGCGTAGTCGTTACGGATATCAAGACGGGTAGAGTCCCATCACAAAAAGACACGCAGAACCATTTGCAGTTGGCGGCCTACCAGTTCGCGCTACATGCGCGCGGTGAGAACGTGCAGAAGGCCCGCTTGCTAGCGCTTAAAGAAAAATCTCCAGACAAGTACATTCAGCATTCCCTCTTTAGTGAGGGCGAGCGGACAGAAAAAGAACCGCCGGCTTTGGATCAGCGAGAGCAACTGGCACAAGCTATTAAACTCGCCGCTGAATTAGCGGCAGGAAATACCTTCCTGGCAACACCCAGCGCAAATACATGCCGAAGTTGTCCGGTGAAAAACATTTGCCCAGCTCAGGATGAAGGAAGGAGGACACTGTAGTGAAACTCAACGCGATGGAGTTTGTTGCAGCTCTCAATGCCCAACTTGAACCGGGACAAAAAAAGATCATGCTTTCACCCGACCAAGCCAAAGTAGTTGAGGCTGACAGTGTGCCCACTCTCGTGATTGCCGGCGCCGGCTCTGGAAAAACTGAAGTGATGTCACTTCGTGCCCTCTACCTCATGTATCGTGACGGTCTTGAACCTGATTCGATTCTGGGCCTGACGTTTACGCGAAAAGCTACCGCTAACTTCACCGAGAGGATCTTGCGCCAGCTTGACCTGATGCGCAAAGCGGGCCTGCTTGGTGAAGCGGATACGATCGGACTGGAACCAACTGTCGCCACATACAACTCGTTTGCGAAGAACTTGGTGAGCGAATACGGCCTCCAAATTGGGGTAAGCCCCTCCGTCGTTCAACTCAGTGACGCCCGGGCTTGGCAGGTGGTTGAGCGTCTGTTGCAGGAATACACCGGCCCGCTACCGCAGGACGCAAAGCTTGCCACCATGCGAGATGCCATACTGTCCCTTTCCCAAAGCCTCACTGAACACCAGGTTGTTCCAGCCAAAGCGGCACAAGATTTTAAACGGGTTGTAGCAACTATTAAAGCTGCGGGCCCGGGTACGGGCGCCACGGGTCGAACACGCAAGGCCCTGCCAGCCCAAGCAAAAAGTTTTGTGACGCGCACGGAAAATAAGGCGTTGCTGATGCCATTGGTGCAACGGTATTGGGATTACAAGCGCGAACACGACCTCATTGACTTCACGGATCAGTTGGCGCTGGCTCGCCAAATAATTGATACCAACCCTGCTATCGCGGACGAACTACGCGCCCAATACCGCGCCGTGTTGTTGGACGAGTTCCAAGACACGTCGGTAGGCCAGCTACAATTGTTCTCCAGCCTGTTTCAAGACACGGCCGCTACCGCAGTTGGCGATCCAAACCAGGCGATTTACGGTTGGCGCGGCGCGTCAGCAGCTTCACTTTCAATGTTTCTTCCATATTTCGACACTCGCGGCCGCGGCGGCGTGCTCGAGCTTCGTGACGCGTGGCGTAACTGGCCCGCTATCCTCGAGGCTGCGAACGTAGTTGCTAGCGCGGACAAGGTGGAAACCCAAGCGCGCGGTGAGGCCTTTGCGCACACGGAGCTTGCCAGCCAGATCGAAATGCAAAGCCTGCGTGCCAATGCAAATCATCCGGGGAGCGGGGTGGTGAAGTACATGTTCCCATCCACGCGCGAAGAAGAGTTCGAGCTGGTTGCGCGCCTTGTTAAACGCTGGCAAGAAAACGTGCCGGCGGGGAAAAAACAACCGTCAATCGCGATCTTGTCGCGCAAACGAAAGTTCTTTGCGCCCCTTTATGCCCAGTTGCAAAAGCTAGGGGTGAATGCGCGGATTGTGGGTGTTGGAGGTCTGCTCACTGAGCCGGCGGTAACCGACATTGTTGCGGTCATGCGCGCCCTCGCCGTGCCTGACAATGGGGCGGCCGTCATGCGCCTGGTTGCAAACCTAGACCTTTCCTCCACGGACATTAGGATCTTGTGGGACTGGGCCAGAGAGCTTGGCAAACATCGTGTAACTGTTGCCGGTGACGTGGATAAGCCAGAAGTAAAGGCGGATAAGTCGGAAGGTAATGCGCAGCAATCGCAAGCGGGTGCGGATCTGCGCGTGGAGTTTCTGCTTGACGCTGTTTTGACCCCGCCAAAGGTGGGGTGGAAAAAGCGCGGAACGCAGGGGTTCAGCCCTGAAGCGCATAGCCGCATTAGCCTTCTTTCTAAACGTCTTGATCTGGCCCGCGAACACATGGATGCCGGCATAACCACGCTCATTTCAAAAATCGTGAAGATTTTTGACCTTGACCTCGACATCGCGGCAGACCCATTCGACAACCAGGGTGAAGTAGCAATAGATGCTTTCATTGAATTCGCAGCCAACTACGAGGCCGAAACCCCCTACGCTTCGGTGAAGAACTTCTTGGAATGGATCGACACTACGCTTGAAACAGAGGAGAGATTGGAAGCCCCCGTGAGTGAACCCGATGATGGGCTGGTGCTACTGCTAACCATTCATCAGGCGAAAGGCTTGGAATGGGACAAGGTGTTAGTGGTAGGCCTAACGGAATCGGACTTCCCGGGCGTTGTCGATGCCAGAAACTCGGCCCTCAAGAAAACTACTGACCTGTACGGGCCGTTGCCCAGCATCCAGCCATCCAGTGGTTGGATGTCGCAACTGGGAGAGATCCCATACGATATGCGTCTCGATAGCACGCACGAGGGCAAAGTTATTTTGCCCGCCTTGCCTGAAATGATGGGCCTGGACGTTGTGGGAGTTAAGGAAGCATTCGATGAGTATCGCTTACAGCTCAGCCTGCATGAACTGGCTGAGGCACGCCGCCTCGCATATGTGGCTTGGACAAGAGCATCTGATGAGCTGGTTTTGTCTGGCTCCTGGTATGCCGGTCAAACTCAGTTGGCGCCTTCGCGCTACTTGATGCAAATGGTGCAGGGAAAGTCCGCAGATGTTTCCACCGATCCGCTGGCCATTCCAGTCTCAGTCGAAGAGTTCGCCGGCCATGGGACTGATGAGATCCCTCAGCCGGTAGTGTTAAAACTCGAAGATGCGCAAGCGCCAGAAGAAGACACTATTGAAAGTGCGCTCTTCCCGGCCATGCCCTCTAGGTCGCGAGAGCTCATGACGGGGGCGGCGCAGGCCGTTAGCGAGGCCATACAGGAATACAGCGGCGAGCCAAGTGAGAGTGCTGATTTTGACGCAGTTATTAACAAGCTCCTCGAAGCTTCGCAGGGCAGCGGCTTAGCGGAGAGGAACGCTGAAATAGCATTCTTAGCTACCTCGGTGCGTGATGCGATAGCGCGGCAAAATCGCCCTCACGATCCGGTGACGGTGATTGAAATAGACCGGCTGAATGCCACGCAAGCCCCCGCACTACTCGAGGATCCAGATAGGTACGCACTGCAGGTTCGCCGCCCAATCCCACACGAACCCAGTAAGGCTGCCCAAATCGGAACAGTGTTTCACAACTGGGCACAGCAGTGGCTTGCCAAAGCGGGCCAGTTGGATGATGCCCTTGAGCCGGCAACTAACAAGCCGCTCACTGACCTCGATTCGGTAGGCGATGGCGGTGGCGTGCCCGAGCTGGGCGGAGACGAGCAGAAACGACTAGAGCTACTTGCCGCGCGCGCCAGGCAAGTGCTCGGTGAAAAACCCGAAGGCGTGCACTCTGTAGAAGCGGACTTTGCCTACACCAAGAGCGGAATAACTATTCGTGGCCGCTACGACGCGGTCCTTCATCGCGATGGCAAATGGGTGGTACTTGACTGGAAAACTGGCGCCCCACCCCAGCTAGGCGCCAAAAATCAGTACATCCGCGCATACGCCACGCAGTTGGAAATCTACCGTCGCGCTCTGGCCAAACAAAAGGGAGTAGACAAATCGCAAGTCGATGCGGTTTTGGTGTTCCTGGGAGGCGGTGATGCGCAGCCAAGCCAGCGGCTGGTGCGTTTAGAAGACCTGGAAAATCTCCTCGCAGACTACAACTTTGAACAGCAGTGGGATCAGCTGGTAAGGAGCTTTAGTCCTCGTCCTCGCGATTCAAAATAGCGCTGAGATTAACGGTGGGAGCGTTCGGATCGACCTGCGGGGTAGTTGGGAGCACTTCGTCGACTACCCGCAGGTCGAACGGGGTGTCCTCAGCAAGGTCTTGAGCGTGGCCTGGTACCAGAGCGTCGTCTCCAACCTCGTCCGCTAGATCGTTCAACATCTGCTTGGCGTCCCCAATCACGGCCTCATCCTCGGTCCTTTTGCCGTGCAAGAGCCAACGCAACAGGGCAAGCTCGGCCCACAGGCTTGCGCGCGTCAAAATATGAAGATCGGACTCGCCCTTGCGTGAGTCGCGGTATGTAGTTAAGAACTCCTCTTGCGTTTGCGCAGATGCGGAAAGGATCCACGCTAAATCCTCAGCCGGATCGCCCAGATGAGCTGATGCGAATGCGGAAACTGAAGATACCGTGCCGCCCGAACAAAGGAAAGAATCTGGGCCGAGATCTCCATGCACGGGCACACATTCAAATCGGAACAAGCTCTCATCGCCTAGCGCGCTTTCCCAACGCTCAAACAGGTTCGGGGGTAGCGTGGCGGCCGCTACGCCCTCTTCAAGTAAGCGCTGTAGCCTCGCTTGCACTTCCGACGCTGAATAGACTGGCAACCCGGTGAACTCAATCGCTTCGGCCGGCAAATTGTGTAGCGCTGCGATGGACTTCGCCATGGAGCGCACAAGCATTTGGGAATTCTCGATCTCTTCCCAAGAGCCCGCCTTGCCCCGCATCTGAGGGTGCACGATCACGCGCACGTCCGCACTGTTCTTGTTCGCCACGGGAACGGGAGCGTCAAACGGCAAAAACCCCTTCTCATAAGAGCGGTGTAAGATGCGCAGAAGTGTTGATTGGGCTTGAATGTCTGCTCCCGCCTGGTCAGTTAAAGGCGTGCAAATAACCCAACGATTACCCAGCGTGTCAACCACTCCTTGGCGCGCCATCGATCCGTCATTGTCGTATGGCTCGATCAAACCAGCGATTTGCAGGCCGGGCATTGCCGCAGTTGCGTGTGCGGCAAGAATTAAAGGGGAAATTTGAGAGCTCACAGCTACTACCGTAAGACGCTAACGTCCAGTTATCCACATTTTGATCGGGCATGTGTATTTACGATCGGCGATCAGGTACTTTAGCCCTAGAAAACAGGTGGAGGATGTATGGCTGCAATGTCGCAGGGTGCGCGGGGTGAGTGGGTCCGCAGGGCGGTAGCTGACGCGGGTTTTGACCCGGTTACTAACTCGCAGATGCTTCGCGCTGTTGTGGATCGCTCGTTCGACATTTACACCGTTGATGATGAAGAAGAACGCCAGGGAGTCACTACCGCTCTTATGGCTGATATTGGTGGTTACGGTCCGCTACAAAAGTATCTCGATGACCCAGAAGTTGAAGAACTTTACGTAAACTCTCCGTCGAAAGTGTTTGTGGCACGGCGGGGACAGTCGGAGCTAACACCTGTGATTTTAAGTTCCGAGGACGTGAAAGATCTCGTTGAACGGATGCTTCACCATTCGGGTAGGCGCCTCGATCTGTCCGCTCCATTTGTGGATGCAATGCTGCCGGGCGGGGAGAGGCTCCACGTGGTGATCCCTCCGGTTGCGGGCCGCGAATGGTCGCTTAACATCCGTAAACATTTGCACTTAGATCGCTCCCTGTGGGATTTGGTTGAAGCGGGCTCGCTGTCTCAAGAGGCAGCGCAGTTCCTGTCCGAGTCAGTTCAAGGTGGTGCCACAGTGCTGGTTTCGGGTGCAACGCAGGCGGGTAAGACCACGCTGGCGCGCGCACTTGCCAGAGAAATTCCGCCGCGTGAGCGGGTTGTCACGTGTGAAGAAGTGTTTGAACTGAACCTGCCGAATCGTGACTGCGTGGCGATGCAAACCCGCTCGGCCAACATTGAGGGCCACGGCGAGGTCAAGCTTCGCGACCTCGTGCGTGAGTCACTGCGGATGCGTCCGGATCGGATCGTGGTTGGTGAGGTGCGTGGGGCGGAGGCGCTCGACATGCTCCTATCTTTAAATGCTGGTATTCCTGGGCTTTCAACTATTCACGCAAACACGGCGCGCGAGGCTCTTCGCAAACTCTGCCTGTTGCCCCTGCTTGCCGGCGAGAATGTTACTTCCGCATTCGTTATCCCAACGGTTGGAAGTTCAATCGACCTGGTTGCGCACGTGGTGCGCGACGGGGATGGTAGGCGACACGTGCAAGAAATCGTGCGTGTTGAAGGTGCCAACGGGAGTGCGGTTTC
Source organism: Gleimia europaea ACS-120-V-Col10b (assembly GCF_000411155.1). Taxonomy (GTDB): domain Bacteria; phylum Actinomycetota; class Actinomycetes; order Actinomycetales; family Actinomycetaceae; genus Gleimia; species Gleimia europaea_B. The sequence goes on along the minus strand of NZ_KE150266.1, from coordinate 708,467 downwards.
TGCGGTCACGCTGTTCGAGTGGAATGGCAACGATCTGGTTGCCAAGAAACCGACTCCGGTAAACGATCAGTTTCAGGAGGTGTTTGCATGAACGTGATCCTTGGCGCTGGGTTCGCCCTGGGCGTCCTCCTGGTTTATTGGTCTATTACTACACCCGTGCCAAAACGGAAAGAAAAATCGCGTTCAAAGATGGCTGTTTTGGGCGCTAGGGCGGGCCTGTCCGAATCTGAAACCAACTTGTTTCGCGCTGTTCTCCTCGCTGTTCCGCTAGTTGTTTTCCTCCTGGTTCTTGGGCTTACGAGGGCGTGGCCGGTGGCGCTCGCGGTGGCGACAGCGGCTTCCTCGGTGGCACCGGCGTGGTTGTATGCGCGGATTGAACGCCACGCGGACGTGGTACGCAAGGCATGGCCGGATGTGGTGGATTCGGTATTGGCGTCCATTCGGGCGGGGGTGACGCTCCCGGAGTCAGTAGTGCAGTTGGCTCAAAACGGCCCGGAGGTGACGCGCCCGTATTTTGAAAGGTTCGCACGCGAGTATCGGGCCAATGGCCGGTTTATTGAAGCGCTTGAGGGCGTGCAAAAGGATTTTTCGGATCCGGGAGCCACCCGGTTATTTGAGGTGCTGAAGTTGGCGCGCGAGGTGGGTGGTTCAGAGTTGGGGCATTTGTTGCGCGACTTGTCAGCGGTGCTTCGTGATGACGCGCGAGTGCGTGGGGAGCTACTTGCGCGCCAGTCTTGGACGGTGAACGCGGCTAGGCTGGCGGTGGCGGCGCCGTGGATTGTGCTGGTGATGATTTCGACGAGGCTGGATGCGGCGTCAGCGTACACCAAACCGATGGGGCTTTTGGTGCTGTTTGGTGGTGGCATCGCGTGTTTGGTCGCGTATGGGCTGATGAGGCTCATTGGCCGTTTGGATGGTGTGTAAATGCTGTCTTGGGCGGTTTTAACGGGGTGCATGTTCGGTTTGGGCATGGTGATGATGATCCGCGCGGTGGCGGCTTCGCGTGAGCGTCTGGTGGTGCGAGTGCTCGCGTCTGGCCGGAATACCCGTAGCGCGCGCTCACGGCTGAGGTGGATTTCCCCGCTGTGGGAAAAGCTTGGTTCGACTGCGGTATCGGTGACGGATCGTTTGAACGCACTTTCATCTAAATCAACGTTGGAACGCTTCCGTTTGCAACAGTTTTTAGCTGGTATAGCGGGCGTGGTGATAATGACTTTGCTGATGTTCTCAATCGCGGCGGCGAGGCCAGTATCGGTGCTGCAGTGGTTGGTGATGATGCTGATTGGTTTCGTCGCCGGTGCCGTGGTGTATGACCGGGTTTTAACTATTCGTGTGAACGCGGTTTCTCGGAAGGTGTCCAGCCAGGTTGCGGATGCGGCGGAGCTGCTTGCCCTCTCGGTGTCTGCTGGCGAGTCGGTGCCGGCTGCGCTCCGTCGAGTTCAGCAAATCGTTGGCGCCGAGCTTGCCACCCAGTTGGGGGCGACGCTTGAAGATATTGATAATGGTGCGTCGCTGACTAGGGCGCTGGCGAAACTGCGCCGCACTACGCGTTCGCCGCAGCTTGGCCGCCTGCTGGACACGTTGATCGCGTCGATGGAGCGAGGTGCCCCGCTAGCAACTACGCTTCGCGAGCAGGCGCGAGATCTGCGCGATGAGGCCCGCCGCGCCCTAATGGAAGCTGGCGGTAAGAGGGAGGTCGCGATGCTCTTCCCCGTGGTTTTCATCATTTTGCCTGTAACAGTTGTTTTTGCCCTGTATCCCGGTCTGGTTGCACTGCGCTTCTAGACGCTTTGAGAGGAATATCTATGAACACAATCCTTACTTTCGTCTACTTGTGGCTGACAGATGAAGACGCGGAGCGCGGCGACGTTCCCGGTTGGGTTCTGGTCACGCTTATGACGGCTGGCCTGGTTACCGCGATTTGGGCGATAGCCTCACCTACGCTGTCGAACTTGTTTCAAACCGCTATTGAGAGTGTTAACGGCCCGTAGTCATGAGGGGTTTTCCCAGTTGGGCGCAGGCGGAGGACGGCTCGCAGATCGTGGGGCACGTGCTCGTTCAAGTGCTGGTCGTGTTCGTGGTCCTCGGTTTGTTGCAGTTAGCGTTTGCCCTGCACACCCGCAATGTCGCAATAGATGCGGCATCTGAGGGGGCACGCAGGGCGTCGCTTGTGGGTGCAACGCTGGCGGAGGGAGCGGATCGCACTTCGCAGCTGTTAGACACTGCGTTGGGCAGCGATATTTCGCGGGATGTGCGCGTGTTTGAGACATCTGTGGATGGGGAGCTTGTGGTGCGCGTCGAGGTGGACGCAACTTTGCCCCTACTCGGCCCGTTTGGGTTTGCAAACACGTTGCATGTTTCGGCGTCCTCGTGGAAGGAACCGTAGCATGTTCCGTAGGTTTTGGCAGCGCAGTGTTGGCGTGAACGAGGGCAATGCCTTCCCGTGTGGGGATGAGGCCGGGGAGGCAACCGTTGAGTTTGTGGCGATGTTGGTGATTATTTTGATCCCCGTTGCGTACTTCATTTTCACGGTTGCGGCATTCCAGGCGGCGGTGTTCGCATCGGAGGCCGCTACGCGAGAAAGTGGCCGCTTGCTCGCTAATGATCCGCTCGCGCACACGCACGTGGAGCGGCAGGTGGATCAGATTGTCACCGACTATAACGTGAGCGGCGAGCACAGCTTGGAGGTGGTGTGTGATCCAACGCCGTGCAGTCAAGCAAAGTTCGTGAGCATTGAGGTGCAAACGCAAGTGGCTTTGCCTTTGATTCCCGATGCTATGGCGAGGGTTTTGCACCCGCAGGTGCCGGTAGTTTCATCCGTGCAGGTGCCGGTGAATCGAATCGAGTTGGTGAGACAGTAATGAGGCGAGGGGGCAAAAGGCAGTATCGGCGTTGGAAGCCGAATGCGCCGGCTTGTCAGATAGCCGCGCGCGGGGCCGGCGAGGATGGCCGGATCACGCTGTTGGTGCTTGGCTTGGCGCTGTTGGTGGTGGCGGTGGTACTCGTATCAATTGCGGCAACCACTGTGCACGTGCAGCGCCGCCAGTTGCTTTCGTGCGCGGATTGGGTGGCGCTGTCTGTAGCGGGATCAACATCTGCTGCTGATTATTACGAGAATGGCTCAGCCCACGTGACGCAGGCGGGCGTGTCGGATCGGGCTGCGTCCGTGTTTAACCAGCTGCGCACCACTTCTTGCAAGGTGGGCAGTGACGCCTGGATTGAGAGCGCGACGGCGAGCGCGGGTGAGGCTCGTGTGGAGCTTGCGATGAATCCACAGATGCCTGTGTTTGGAAGCGTGCTGGATTTCATTAATCAACCTTTGACTGTCCGTGTGGTGGCGTCGGCGAAACTGCATTAATGCCATAAAGTGGAGGCGTGAGTATTGAGTTTCCCGAGGAAATTGAGAGTTTGCGCTTAACTTTCGCGAATATCGTGGCGGTTACGCACCCGGATCAGTTGCGTGAGCAGATCGCGGACTTATCGAAGCAGGCGGCGGCACCTGATTTGTGGGATGACCCGGAAAAGGCGCAGCAGGTGACGTCCAACTTGTCACACGTGCAGTCTGAACTGGCGCGCGTGACAAAAATGGGTGAGCGCATCGAGGACCTTGAGGCGATTGTGGAGCTGGCGGGCGAAGAAGAGGGCGAAGATCGTGAGCTCCTACTGGAAGAAGCTGCGGCTTCGCTGGAGAAAATCCAGCGAGATTTAGCAGATCTTGAGGTAAGGACTCTGCTGTCGGGAGATTATGATGAGCGCGCCGCAGTGGTGACGATCCGGTCAGGCGCGGGTGGCGTGGATGCCGCCGATTTCGCGCAGATGCTGCTACGCATGTATTTGCGTTGGGCGGAACGCAACGAGTACCCGACTACGGTGATGGACACTTCGTATGCGGAAGAGGCTGGAATTAAGTCCGCGACGTTCGAGGTGAATGCTCCGTATGCTTATGGCACGTTGTCGGTGGAGGCGGGCACGCACCGCCTGGTTCGGATCAGCCCGTTTGATAACCAGGGTAGGCGCCAGACTTCGTTCGCTGCGGTGGAGGTTATTCCACTGATTGAGTCTACGGATCATATTGATATTCCGGATTCGGATTTGAAGGTGGACGTGTTCCGCTCGTCCGGGCCGGGTGGCCAGTCGGTGAATACAACGGACTCGGCGGTGCGGATGACGCACATTCCGACGGGCATCGTTGTGTCGATGCAAAATGAGAAGTCGCAGATCCAAAACCGCGCGGCGGCACTTAGAGTGTTGCAGTCGCGTTTGCTTCAGCTTCGTCACGAGCAGGAGCAGGCGGCCCGCAAGGAGCTTGCGGGGGACGTGAAGGCTTCGTGGGGTGACCAGATGCGAAGCTACGTCCTCCAGCCCTATCAGATGGTGAAGGATCTTCGAACTGGTTACGAAAATGGCAACACGGCGGCCGTGTTCGACGGAGAGATCGACGATTTCATTAATGCTGGTATTCGGTGGCGTAAAGATTCTGAGGCCGGCCAGGAGCAGTAGGTGAACTAATGATTCGTTTTGACAAGGTAACGAAGGTTTATACGCGTGGCGCTATGCCCGCGATTGATGATGTGAGCCTTGAGATCGAGCGCGGTGAGTTTGCGTTTTTGGTAGGTAAGTCCGGCTCGGGCAAGTCCACGTTCCTGCAGTTAGTGCTTCGTGAGGAGCGCCCAACGTCGGGGGACGTGTGGGTGCTTGGCCAGAATGTGGGCGAGTTGTCGCGTTGGAAAGTGCCGCATTTGCGTCGCCAAATCGGCATGGTGTTCCAAGACTTTAAGTTGCTTGAGAATAAGAACGTGTACGAGAACGTGGCGTTTGCTATGCAGGTGCTGGGTCAGCCGCGCCACCAGATTGAAACGCAGGTTCCAGAGATTTTGGAGCTTGTGGGCCTGGACGGCAAGGAGCGCCGCATGCGTTGGGAGCTGTCGGGCGGTGAGGAGCAGCGCGTGGCGATTGCGCGCGCCATGGTGAATCACCCGCAGTTGCTACTCGCGGATGAGCCTACGGGTAACTTGGATCCGGAAACGTCGCTGGGCATTATGCGTTTGCTTACGCGCATTAATGCAACGGGAACAACTGTGGTGATGGCAACTCACGACGCCGAGATTGTGGATCAGATGCGTAAGCGCGTGATTGAGCTTGCCGATGGCCGCGTGATTCGGGATCAAAAGGGCGGCGTGTATGGAACGCAGGGGTAGTAAATGAGAGCGCGTTATATTTTTTCTGAGGTCGGCAAGGGCCTGTCGCGTAATAAGGCGATGGCGATTTCTGTTGTGCTGGTGACGTTCGTGTCCCTGCTATTTGTGGGGATTGCGGCGCTGGCGCAGATGCAGGTTTCTACGATGAAGTCGCAGTGGTACGACAAGATTGAGGTGTCGATCCACATGTGCGCTAAGGACGATCTCGTGGCGTCGTGTAATCAGCAGGAGGCCACGGAGGAGGAGATCGAGGCTGTCCGCGCCAAGCTCGAATCGCCGGAACTATCGGGTTACGTGTCAGAGTATTACTACGAGTCGAAGGAAGACACGTACCAGAACTTCTTGGAACTGTACGAGGGCACTCCGTTCACGCATTGGCTGACGGAGGACATGATGTGGGTGTCTTTCCGGGTGAAGCTGGTGGATCCGCAGCAGTATCGTCTGCTTGAGGAGGAGTTTTCGGGCGCCCCGGGCGTTGCGGAGGTGAAGGATCAGCGGGAGATCGTGGAGCCTTTGTTCGCGGTGATTGATAACGCTAAGTACCTCTCGCTTGGCTTGGCTGGCATTATGACTATCGCAGCGGTTTTGTTGATTACTACTACGATTCGTCTTTCGGCAATGTCGCGGGAGAAGGAAACAACGATCATGCGTTACGTTGGCGCTTCGAGTCTTACTATCCAGTTGCCATTCATGATTGAGGGCGCGTTGGCTGCTTTGCTGGGCGCGATCGGAGCGGTGGCTGCCCTGTGGGGTGGTTTGCACTTGTTTGTGAATTCGTGGCTTGCAAACACGTTCGCGTGGACGAAGTTTGTGGGCACGAGGGAGCTTCTGATTGTGGCTCCGGGCCTGATTGTGATGGCTATTTTGCTGGCGGTTATTGCTTCGGCGGTGTCGTTGGCAAAGTACACGAAGGCGTAAGGAGCGGGTCATGCGACGTAGTTTCGGTTTTGCGATTGCGGCTTTCACGAGCGCGGTGTTGGCGCTGTCTGGCGTGTCCGCTGTGGCTGCGGAGCGTGACGATTGGGTTGATAAGCGCGATCAGGCTGCGAACGAGAGTGCTGATCTTGAAGAGCAGATTGCGGGTCTCGATGATGATTTGAAAGAGATGTACCGCAAGCTGGAAGACGTGCGTAAGGATCTGCCGGTAGCCAAAGACGAGTTGGATAAGGCGCAGGCCCAGTATGCGAGCGCGCAGCGCGAGTTGGAGCAGGTGACGGATCGCCTCAACGTGGCTAAGGAAGATAAGGCGCGAATTGATGAGGAGATCGCGAAGGCTGGCTCGGAGTCGGCGCAGTCTCGCCAGGGTATTTCGCTGATGGTTCGCGAGGTGTATCGTTCGGGTGATTTCGCGTCTTCGCCGTTGATGATTGCGATGACGTCGAAGTCTACGGCTGATATTACGAGGAGGGCGGCTGGGGCCGAGACGATGGCTGTTGCCCAGTCTCGGGCGATGCTTGCCGCGCAGGATAGCTTAGCGGTGGAGCGTAACCGTTCTGCCCGCCAGGAGGCGCTCACGGATCGGATTGGCAAGCTTCAGGCGAAGGCGGAGAACGCGGAGCGGATTGCGTCTGAGTCGAAGACGCTCGCGCAGACTAAGCTCAGCGAGTTGGAGTCGCTGGAGCAGAAGGAGGCCAAGCGGGCCGACGATGTTTCGAAGGTGCGCGAAGAGGCTCAGCGTCAGCTGGCGGCTTCAGAACGTGATTACCAGGTTGCCCGCCAGAACATTGCGCGCATTGATGAGGAGAACCGGCGCAAGCAGGTTGAGTGGCAGCAAAACCAGGTGCCATCTGCGGGCGGTGGCAGTTCGGTGCAAACTTCGGGTGTTTTGAGCTACCCGTTGGGCCAGCGCTATCCGCTGGCGTCGCCGTTTGGCTATAGGTGGCACCCGGTTTATCAGACGTGGCGTTTGCATGAGGGCACTGACATTGCAGCTCCGTGTGGCACACCGGCGCTCGCTACGGCTAATGGTGTGGTGAGTTTGGTGACGTGGTCGCCTACGGGCGGTAACTATTTGGCGCTGAACTATGGGCTAATTGGCGGGAACTCGTATCAGACGTACTATCTACATTTGCAAAGCGCCGCAGTTTCGGTTGGGCAAACGGTTTCGCGCGGACAGGTTGTTGGATACGTGGGTAGCACGGGTGCTTCCACTGGCTGCCACTTGCACTATGAAGTGGTACTTAATGGCACCAATGTGGATCCGGCGAATTACCTGTAATATGACAGATCCGGTTGTATGTGGCGGGTCTGAATGTGAGGAAGGCTGTTATGGCTAAGTCTGGGCAGCAAAAGTTGACGCCTGCGCAAAAAGCTAAGGCACAGGCGGATGCAAAGAAGGTGATTGCTCGCAATAAGCGCGCCACCCATGACTATTTCATTGAGGACCGGCTTGAGGTTGGCCTTGTGCTGACGGGCACGGAAGTGAAGGCGCTGCGTATGGGCAGGGCGTCACTTACGGAGGCGTGGGTGGAGATTTACGAGGGCGAGGCTTGGCTCAGGCAAGCGAATATCCCGGAGTATTTTCAGGGCACCTGGAATAATCATGCACCGACGCGTAAGCGCAAACTGTTGATGCATCGCAGTGAGATTTTGAGCTGGGGGATGAAAGCTCAGGCCAAGGGGTACACGATTGTGCCGCTGGAGCTTTATTTCATTGAAGGCCGCGCGAAGCTACTGATTGGGCTCGGGCGTGGTAAGCAGCAGTGGGATAAACGGCAGGCGCTACGCGAAGCACAGGACAAGCGGGAAGCTCAGCGAGAGATCCAAAGGTTCGCTAAAGGCATTCGTTAGGTTTTGCATGATTAAGGGCGCGGGAGTCACCTCCCGCGCCCTTCACCGTTGTTTCTCGCCGCGCTGTTATCTTTGTTTGCGGCCCCGGTCTGCACCTACGGCTTGACGGATGGCCTTGTTGCGGCGGCGAATCTCTTCGCGTTCGCGGCGGTGACGGCGCTCGATGGCCAGCTGGCGTTGGAATGCCTCTTGCGAGCGCTGGTCTAGGTAGACCACGTCGTTGCGAAGGTCTTTAACGATTGCGAACATGAGCGCTATAACTATGAACAAGAATGGAGTGGCCGCAACGATGGTTACGGATTGAATGTTTGAAAGCGCACCGTCGCCTCCGGAGACCAGCAAAGTCAGGCCAATGGAGGCCGTGAGTAGGCCCCAGATTCCGGCTAACCACGGGGAGGCGGAGGAGCGTCCTCCTTGGGAAATGGATGCCATGACGGTGGAGGCCGAGTCGGCTGACGTGATGAAGAAGGTGCCTAAGAGGACGACGGCGATGATGCCGAAGAAGAAGCCTCCCGGTAGTTGGTGAAGCAGGTTGAACAGCTGGCTTTCTGCACTGCCGTCACCCCAGATTGATTGACCATTGGATTCGAGGAAGATGGCGCTGCCGCCAAAGATTGCGAACCAGACCGTGGACAGGCCGGCTGGCACGAGCATTACGCCCATGCAGAATTCGCGAATGGTGCGGCCGCGCGAGATACGGGCGATGAACATGCCCACGAAGGGGGACCAGGAGATCCACCATGCCCAATAGAAGATGGTCCATCCCGATAGCCAGGGGCCGGCGGTACCGTCTGCGGAGACGGCGGTGCGCCCCGCCATTTCGAAGAATTGCGATAGATACGCGCCGATGGAGCCGGGAAGCAGGTTTAGTTGCGCAATGGTGGGACCGAGTACGAACACGGCCAGTGCTAGCACGACCGCGAGAATCATATTGACGTTGGACAGGTAGCGGATGCCTCGGCCAACTCCAGACATTGCGGAGAGCAGGAACGCGAGGGTTAGTACCGCGATGATCGTGACGATGAGGCCGGTGCCAGGATCTTCTACGAGGTCGGCAACTTCTAGGCCAGCGCGGATTTGGAGGGCACCGAGGCCCAGTGAACATGCGGTTCCAAATACGGTTGCGAAGATGGAGAGAGCATCGATGGTTTTACCAACGGCTCCGTTGACGTGGCGTTCACCGATGAGTGGGGTGAATGCGGAGGAGATAAGTTGGCGCCTGCCGATCCGGTAGGTGGAGTAGGCAATGGCGAGGCCGACGATGGCATACATGGCCCAGGGGTGGAGGGTCCAGTGGAACATGGCCGATGCCATGGCGGTACCTACCTCATGCGGGGCGTGGTTTGGTACGCCGTCACGGTAGAAGGCGAGGGGTTCGGATGCTCCGTAGAACATGAGGCCGATGCCCATGCCGGCTGCGAACATCATGGCGATCCACGATGCGTTAGAGAATTCGGGTTGCTCGTCTGCGGCTCCCAGGCGAATCTTGCCGAATTTGGAGGCAGCGATGACGATGACGAAGATGACGAAGATGGTTGAGAAGAGTACGAATGCCCAGCCAAGGTTGGTTAGTACCCAAGTGAGCATGCTGTTCGCGGTGGCTTCGAAGTTGTCTGGTTTGCCTAGTCCCCAAACGACGATGGTGAGGATTAGAAGCATGGCGGGGATAACTACCGGCCAGCTGATGGATTGATCTTCAGTTTCAGAAATTAGTTCAACGGGCTTTTCTTGCAGGTCTGCCGCGTTGATGTGTTTTTCTTCGGATAGTAGCGCCGCAAGTTCTGACGCTGCGGTGGTTGTACTTTCTGTTGGTTGTGTATCTGTTATTTCTGGTTTCGTATGTTGCGTGTCTCGATTTTCGCTATTTGCCATACTTCTATTGTTCAAAATATGGTGGCAGAGTCTAGTTTTAAACACCTTTTATGTGACATCTCTCCATTTGGGTCGCTATTTTGCATAAATTTCGTCTGGTTTCCTCCACCCGAGGTTTTCGCGGTGTGGGGTGGGTTTGCGCGGGATGTGGGAGTGTTTAAGCTGGTATGAGTTGGAGCAGTTTTGAGGTGGTCGCATGGATATGGAGGGCCCGCGTCCCACGAGCGAGTTGTTGGAGGCGTCGAAGTCGTTAACGCCGCAACAGGCCCGCGTTTTGGATTTGGTGGTGTCAAGACCGGGCGGATTAACTGCGTTGGAGATTTCGCAGGAGCTGGGTATTCATGTGAGCACGGTTCGGGAACATGTGGATGCGTTGGTATCGAATGGTCTCGTGTGTAGTAAACGCGCGCCAGGTTATTCGGGTAATGGAAGGCCTCGTTTGGTGTACGTGGCGTTGGTGCCAACATCGGATGCGATTACGCAGCACTTCATTTCAATGGTTCGTGCCGGTGTTGAGTTACATGGTGGGCGTGATGAGAAGTGGGAGTTTGCGCGCGCGTGGGGGCGCAAATGGGCGCGTTTATTGATAGATGAGGACGGTCTGCCAAGTGGTGATTCGCCGCTCGGGGTGATAGTTCAACACATGACCGAGTTAGGTTTCGCCCCAACAGTTGAGGCCGGCCTCGTGAAGTTGCATAACTGCCCGCTGTTGCCAGCCGATGGGGTGATGCCGGAGGTAATTTGTCAGATCCATGGTGGGATGATTGAGGAACTGTTGTCAGCTAGGGGTGATGGTGAGATTGACGTTGAAATTGTCCCGTTTGCAGGCAATGGGACGTGCACGGTTCGCCTATTGCAGGAAGATAACGCCGCAGAGGAAGGCCCGGTTGCAGAAGAGGACGGGTAACCGAGGTACATGCTGGGCCGAGCCACATACTCGTGTGGGTGATACTGTGCGTGAAAATGCTTGTACGAGGCTTTGTTGGAGGGCGCTGGATGACTATCCACACCAGGCAAAACGCGCTGGGCTCTAGCGGCGGAGAGGTGCGGAAGAGACTTCCGGAGGCTGTGCTTGTGCTCGCTGGGGGAACCGCGAAGCGCCTTGGGGGAGTTTCCAAGCCCGACTATAAAATAGGCCCGCTTCGTCTCATCGACATTGTTTTAGCTGAGATTGACCGCACTGGATTTGCGGGACGCATCGTTGCTGTGGCTCCAAATGAGTTGGCAGTGCGTGAGGGTGTGGAGTTAACGCTGGAAGATCCTCCCCACGGCGGCCCGCTCGCGGGTTTGGGCGCGGGAGTCGCAGCTCTTGCGGACATGCCGGGTTCCACGTTGGTTGCTGTGATGACGTGCGATGCTCCACTATCGCCCAGGCTGTGGGGGGAACTTTGCATTGAGATTGGCAAAGTTGACGCGGCTGTCCCCGTTTCGGCAGATGCAGAGGCGTGGCCGCAATACCTGCATGGTTGTTATCGCCTTCGCGCCCTACGAGATCTCTCAATCTATCGAGATGTCTCTATCCGGCGCGGATTTGCAACGATTACGGCCGCCCATGTTGTGGATACGAACTGGTGCTGTATGGATGTGGACACGCCAGCCGATGCAAAAGATATGGCTGTGCGTTTAGGCTTCCGTCTGGTCTAACTGTTCGTAAATGTAACCCAGTAGCGGGAGCAGAACTGCGAGTGCATCCTTCACGCCGCCCGAGGAGGAAGGACAGTTTACGATAACTGCTCCCCGCGAGGTTCTGGACGTCACTGCAACTACGGCGCGTGAAAGCACAGCAAGAGGCGTGTTCTTTAGGCCTTCTTGGCGAATCTGCTCGGCAATTCCGGGAAGTTCAACGTCGCATACCGCCAAGGTGGTTTCTGGAACTATGTTGCGCGCAGAAACCCCCGTCGACCCGATAGTGATGATTAAGCGGGCTCCAGCCTCCAGGGCACGGTCGAACTCGCCGCGTAAAGGAGCTGCCAGATCGTCGATAACGACTTCTCGAACAACATCGATCCCAGCCTCATTCAAAAAGGAGACAGCAGTTTGCGCGCCCTTCGGCGGTTTCGTGCCAGCCACCACGCGCGAATCCACGGTGATAACAGCGGCTTTAACGTTTGGGAGCTTAGGTTCAGTCACATCGTACTCCTTTATTACTAGCACCAATTCTATTGAAAAATCACAGGGCACTATTTTAAACCGGTATTTTCCATTTTAACGCAGTGCTCCTTTTCTAATTGGGTGGTGTTCATAAAATATTGGGCTCATTTTCTCCAAAGTGTCCAGATTGCAAAAACGCGTGTTCATGCGGTTTGTGAGCGGTTTTCAGCGTTGCTTCTAGGTTTCCCATTTAACTGCGCACATTCTTGCTACTTTCCAGTTGGGAACACACATGCCAAGGTGGCATTCCATTAGGGGACGAAAATGGCTGACGAAACGAAACATTTGGACGCATCTGGACGCGTCTTAAAGAATTGGAATCCGGAAGATCCTAACCAGTGGAGTTCAAAAATTGCGTGGACAACCCTCGTAATCTCCACCTATTCGATGATTCTCGCGTTTAGCGTATGGTTCCTGGTATCTGCTCTCGCACCAAAACTGAATGAGATCGGATTCCAGTTAACGCCCGCGCAACTGTACTGGCTCGCCGCAATGCCGGGCCTTTCGGGCGGTCTAATCCGCCTCATCTACACGTTCTTGCCACCCATGATCGGTACGCGCAAGCTTGTAGGTATCTCGTCGTTGCTGTTCACTATCCCGATGTTTGGCTGGTTCTTTGCCGTCCAAGACGTCTCGACGCCATTTTGGTGGCTGCTAGTTCTATCGTTCATGTGCGGTATTGGTGGCGGTTCCTTCTCTGGTTATATGCCTTCCACCGGCTACTTCTTCCCGAAACGTCTAGCGGGAACCGCACTCAACCTACAAGCGGGCATCGGTAACCTGGGCATGTCCATTATTCAGCTTGCCGCCCCCGTACTCATGGGGTCGGCATTGTTCGGAATGACATGGATCGCGCCACAAACCGATTCAGCAGGCAATCCGATTTGGGTTTCAAATCCCGCAATTTTCTTCGTGCCCTGGGCGGTACTCGCGGCAATCTTGTCCTTCGCAATGTTGAAGGACGTGCCCGTAAAAGCAAATGTTCGTGAACAGCTCGATATTTTCTCAAATCCGAACACGTGGTTCATGACCCTGCTGTACGTAATGACGTTCGGCATTTTCTCGGGTGCATCCGCGCAGTTCGGCCTCCTCATCAATAACAACTATGGTGCGCAATCTGCGCTGGGGCTGGCGGTGCAGGGCGCAACATATGCGTTCCTCGGCCCGCTGATCGGTTCGTTGGTGCGCGTGGCGTGGGGGCCTCTGTGTGACCGTTTTGGGGGCGGCATTTGGACATTCGTTTCGGGCGTGGGAATGGCTGTGACCCTACTGATTTCGGGATACTTCCTCGTGAATCCCGCGTCGAATGCTGATTTCAAGGGCTTCTTGTGGGCCATGTTGATCATGTTCTTCTTTGCCGGCATCGGCAATGCGGGCACGTTCAAGCAAATGCCGATGATCATGCCGAAGCGCCAGGCGGGCGGCGCAATTGGGTTCACCGCAGCAGTGGCGGCGCTCGGCCCGTTCCTGGTGGGTGTGTGTTTGTCGATGATGGCGGCCTCAACGTTCTTCTTTGGTGCGGCTGTCTACTGCGTCATCTGTTCGATCGTCTGTTGGATGCGTTACGCGCGCAAGAATGCGCCGTTCCCGGGCTAAGGGCCGTAAAGGGGAGGAAATCATGAGTGATTCAAGTAAGCAGAGCTACCGCGAATCTGCGGCAGGTGTGTTCGCGCTCGGTTCAAAGCTTCGTCGCGGTGAGGCCTCGGGCGATGCGCGCCAGATTTTTCTCGAAGGCGGCCGTGACGCGGACTCGTTTTATCGCCAGCGCTGGTCCTATGACAAGGTTGTGCGTTCAACACACGGCGTGAACTGCACGGGCTCTTGTTCGTGGAAGATTTATGTGAAGGACGGCGTCATCACCTGGGAGTCGCAGGCAGTTGATTACCCGTCAACCGGCCCGGACATGCCCGAATATGAGCCGCGCGGGTGTCCTCGCGGCGCGGCGTTCTCTTGGTATGAGTATTCGCCAACGCGCATTCGCTACCCGCATATTCGCGGCGTTTTGCTGGACATGTATCGCGAGCAACGCGCTTTGGGTAAAGATCCGGTTGAGGCGTGGGGCGCGATTGTTGAGGACGAAGCGAAAGCGAAGGCTTACAAGTCGCGGCGCGGCAAAGGTGGCATGGTTCGCGTGGGATGGGACGAGGTCAACGAGATCCTCGCGGCAGCGCACGTGTACACGATTAAGGAGTACGGCCCGGACCGCATGGCGGGATTCTCAGTTATCCCCGCAATGTCAATGATTTCATATGCTGCCGGTTCGCGATTTTACGAGCTACTCGGCGGTGTGATGCTGTCGTTCTACGACTGGTATGCAGACCTTCCGCCGGCCTCTCCGCAAGTGTTTGGAGACCAGACGGACGTGCCCGAGGCCGGAGATTGGTTCAACGCGAAGTATCTGATCATGTGGGGGTCAAACATTCCCCTCACGCGCACGCCCGACGCGCACTTCATGACGGAGGCGCGGTACCACGGTCAAAAAGTGGTAGCTGTTTCTCCTGACTATGCGGATAACACGAAGTTTGGCGACGAGTGGTTGCGGGTGAATCCGGGCACGGATGGCGCCCTAGCGCAGTCAATGGGGCATGTGATCCTTTCAGAGTTTCACGTTAAGCGGCAAGAGCCGTTCTTTCTCGATTACATGAAGCGCTACACGGATTCGCCATTTTTAGTGAAATTGCAGCAAACCGACCAGGGGCTTGTGCCCGGCAAATTCCTCACGGCATCTGACTTGCCAAACGATATTGCCGGTGATTTGAAGAGCAGGCCGCATCCGGAGCATCGCGCTCTGGTGCTTGACGAGGATGGGACGATTAAGGATCCGGGTGGAACGGTTGCGGATCGCTGGGGAGGTGAGGACGGAAAGTGGAACCTCGCGCTCGACGGTGTGAATCCGGCAATGTCTGCGTTTAGCAGAAGTGATGCCAACGGGGTTGAGGTTGTGCTTCCTCGTTTTGACCTTCCCGCAACACAATCTGAAACTATGGTAATAGGGGCAGGATTGGTTCGCCGCGGGGTGCCCGCATTCAAGGTGGGCGAGGAGCTTGTAACCACAGTTTACGATCTGCTCCTGGCGGAGTACGCGGTGAAGAGGGACGGCCTGCCTGGGCAATGGCCAACGGATTACGAGGATGCCGCAACGCCGGGCACCCCCGCATGGCAGGAAGAGCACACGGGCGTGCCGATGAACGCTGCCATCCGGGTTGCCCGAGAGTTCGCGCAAAACGCGATCGATTCCAAGGGCAGATCCATGATCGTTATGGGTGCGGGAACAAACCATTTCTTCCACTCTGACACGATCTACCGCACGTTCCTCGCGCTCACGTCGATGTGTGGAACGCAGGGCGTTAATGGCGGCGGTTGGGCACATTACGTGGGCCAAGAAAAGGTTCGCCCAATCGCAGGCTGGCAACAGTATGCGATGGGCCTTGACTGGTCGCGACCGCCTCGCCAAATGATCTCAACCGGATTCTGGTACCTGCTAACGGATCAGTGGCGCTACGATGGGTCTCTTGCAGGCCAAGTTGGCTCGCCGCTCGCGGATTGGAAGGGGCTCACAAACGCGGACACGCTCGTGGAAGCATCACAGCGTGGTTGGATGCCGTCTTACCCGCAGTTTGACAGGTCTTCCATTGAGATCGGTAGAAGCGCGAGTGAGACGGGAATGGCTCCGGGCGAATACGTGGTGCAAGAGCTCAAAGCTGGCCGGTTGAATTTCGCGTGTACGGATCCGGATAATCCGCGCAACTTCACGCGGATTCTTGCGAATTGGAGAACGAATCTGCTTGGTTCGTCCGCAAAGGGGGCAGAGTATTTTGCGCGCCACATGATTGGTGCGGACAGCGCAGTTTCAGCGCCGGAGCTTGCCGAGGGTAAGCGTCCGAAGTTGATGAAATGGCGTGATAATCCAGGCATCGGCAAACTGGATCTGATGTTCACCGCGGACTTCCGCAACACGTCCACAACATTGTTCTCGGACATCGTCCTACCGGCGGCAACTTGGTACGAGAAGTACGACATTTCATCTACGGACATGCATCCGTTCTTGCATTCGTTCAATAAAGCGGTGGAGCCGCCATGGGAGGCGCGTTCGGACTTCGAAGTGTTCAAGGATCTTGCGTTCCTGGTCTCAGAAATGGCGAAAACGCACTTGCAGTCGCAAACCGACGTGGTGATGGCTCCAATCGCGCATGACTCGCCTGACGAGCTGGCAATGCCGCACGGCATTGTGGAGCCTTTGGCAGAGCGTGAGCTGATTCCGGGGAAGACGCTACCGAAGTTCGTTCCGGTGGAGCGCGATTACACGCAGATTTACGAGAAGTTCACCACGCTTGGTCCGAACGTGGAAAAGCTGGGGCTTCCCGTAAAGGGAATCACGTTGGAACCGGATCAAGAGGTAGATGTG
The DNA here is from genome assembly GCF_000411155.1 of Gleimia europaea ACS-120-V-Col10b. Classification (GTDB taxonomy): domain Bacteria; phylum Actinomycetota; class Actinomycetes; order Actinomycetales; family Actinomycetaceae; genus Gleimia; species Gleimia europaea_B. The sequence goes on along the minus strand of NZ_KE150266.1, from coordinate 692,051 downwards.
TTGCGGCGGATGAACGGCACGGCAACACGTGGGGTTGGCGCGGGGCGTCCGCTGCTGGACACGCCGGTTAAGGCCGCAGATGCTGTTATGCAAATGTCGGGAACCACTAATGGACGCATGGCGGTGCAGGGCTTTCGCCAGTACGAGAAGCAGACGGGCCAGGAGCTTGCGCAGCTCGCGTTGGGAGATGAGGAAAAGCGCCTCACGTTCCGCGAGATCACAATCCAGCCGCGCTCAGTGGTTACGTCACCCGAATGGTCTGGTTCAGAGCATGGGGGCAGGCGATACTCGGCGTTCGTTATCAACATTGAGCATCGCAAGCCGTTCCACACGTTCACCGGGCGCATGCACTACTACCTTGACCACGACTGGATGATTGACATCGGTGAGTCTTTGCCTGTTTACCGTCCGCCGCTGGACCTCGCACGCATTTATGGTGACGCGGTTGTGGGAGAGCTTTCCAAGGACGAGGGCGTGGCTCAAGTTGCTGTGCGTTACTTGACGCCGCACAACAAGTGGGCGATCCACTCGCAGTACTACGACAACCTGCACATGCTGACGCTTGGACGAGGTGGGCAAACCATTTGGATGTCGCCAGCGGATGCGCAGAAGATTGGCGTGAAGGATAACGACTGGATTGAGGCGTACAACCGCAATGGTGCCGTGGCGGCTCGTGCGGTGGTATCACACAGGATGCCTGAGGGAACGGTTTACATGCATCACGCGCAAGAGCGGGTTGCGGGAACACCGGTTTCGCAAAAGTCAGGTATCCGCGGCGGTATTCACAACTCGCTTACGCGGATCCTATTAAAACCAACCCATATGGCTGGTGGCCACGCGCAGATGACGTACGGGTTTAACTACATTGGCCCAACTGGTAACCAACGCGATGAAGTAACTCTTATTCGTCGCCGCACCACGGAGGTGGACTTCTAATGAAGGTTATGGCTCAGATCGCAATGGTGATGAACCTCGATAAGTGCATCGGGTGTCACACGTGTTCGGTTACCTGCAAGCAGGCGTGGACCAACCGTGAGGGCATGGAATACGTCTGGTTCAACAACGTAGAAACAAAACCTGGTGTTGGCTACCCGAAGCAATGGGAAGACCAGGAGCGTTATAAGGGCGGTTGGGAACGCACAAAGTCCGGTAAGTTGAAGCCAAAGGGCGGTGGCCGTTGGCATAAGCTCACAACGATTTTCGCTAACCCGCGCATGCCTACTATGGATGACTACTACGAGCCGTGGACATACGAGTACGAGAAGCTTCTTGGCGCGCCAAAGGATTCGAAGTATTTGCCAACGGCTCGCCCGGTCAAGCAGATTACCGGCGAGAAGATGGACAACCCCAATTGGGGCCCAAACTGGGACGATGACCTTGGTGGCTCGCTTGAAACAATGCATCAGGATCCGATTTTGGAGCAGATGACAACGCGGGTGAAGACGCAGATCGAGGATTCGTTCATGTTCTACCTGCCGCGCATTTGTGAACACTGCTTGAACCCCACTTGCGTTTCGTCTTGCCCTTCAGGCGCGATGTATAAGCGCAGCGAAGATGGCATTGTGCTGGTGGATCAGGATCAGTGCCGGGGCTGGCGCCAGTGCATCTCGGCATGCCCGTACAAGAAGGTTTACTTTAACCACCATACGGGTAAGGCTGAGAAATGTACGCTGTGCTACCCGCGCCTTGAGGCGGGCGAACCAACGGTTTGTTCAGAAACCTGCGTGGGGCGTCTGCGCTACCTGGGTGTTCTCCTCTATGACGCGGATAGGGTAGGTGAGGCCGCCTCGGTGAAGGATCCGAAGGAGCTGTATCAGGCGCAGCGCAGTCTCTTGTTGGATCCGTTCGACCCGGAGGTGTTGGAGCAGGCTGAGGCGAATGGCGTTCCGCACTCCTGGATTCGCGCCGCGCAACAGTCCCCGGTTTGGAAGCTGATTAGCGAGTACGAGGTTGCGCTGCCACTTCACCCGGAGTACCGCACTATGCCGATGGTTTGGTATATCCCGCCTCTTTCTCCCGTGGTGGATGCGGTGACTGCGGCCGGTGAAGATGGGGAGGATGCGAAGGTCCTAATGACTTCGATCGCTACGATGCGTATTCCGCTGGAGTATTTGGCTGGTTTGTTCACGGCGGGCGACACGGTTCCGGTGGAGAAGTCGCTTCGGCGCCTGGCTGCGATGCGTACTTATATGCGCGGCCTCCACCTAGATGAGGAGCCTGACGAGACGGGGGCGAAGGCTGTTGGAATGACGGGTGGGCAGATGGAGGAAATGTACCGTCTGTTGGCGATTGCGAAATATGATGACCGTTACGTGATTCCAACTACGTCCTCGGAAACGCCACGCGGCTTGGCGGAGCTGGGTTGTTCGCTTGACTCGTTCGGTGGGCCGGGCATGGGTGGCGCCGGATATGCGCAGCCGGGCGGCGGCACGAAGACGTTTGTTCCGTTGGAGGTGCGTCGATGAGTGAGCAGCGCGTCGAGGAGGCGTTGAATTCTGCGCAGGCTGGTAAGAAGCGCACGGCTCACATGATTGCGTCTGTGTTGTTGGATTATCCGGCGGAGGATTTTCACGAGCAGTTGGATGTTATCCGCCTCGAACTTGGAAACGTTGACGGGGCCGTGGCTGATCGGTTTCAGGAGTTTCTCGATTGGGCGCAGTCCACTGACCTGCGCGAGATCGAAGACCTGTATGTGCGCACGTTCGACCAGAAACGTAAGTGCAATCTGTACCTGTCGTACTATTCGGCGGGCGACACGCGCATGAGGGGCTCAGCGATTTTAGCTTTCAAGCAGGCGTTTGAGGCAATGGGGTGGAAGGTAACTGGCGGTGAGCTCCCAGATTATTTGCCGGCTGTGCTTGAGCTTAGTGCCCGCACGGGTGATGAGCTAGCGGCGCATTTGCTTGCTATCCATCGTGACGGCCTCGAAGTGCTCCGCGCCGCTCTCGGGTCGTTGAATAGCCCGTGGCAAGCGGTGGTTGATGGTCTGGTTCTGACTCTTCCGCCTTTGGATAGGAAGGCGCAGGAGGCTTTTCGTAAACTTGTGCTGCAAGGCCCACCCTCGGAGCTGGTTGGTGTGCAGTCACTTCCATTCCCGATTTCGAGTGAAGGGGCACGCAGATGAGTGCGTTCGAGACTTTCTTCTGGACGGGGTTCCCGTACTTAGCGTTAGCCATGTTGATTGTGGGCTTGGTGTGGCGTTATCGGTATGACAAGTTTGGGTGGACGTCGCGTTCGTCGCAGTTGCACGAGTCTGCTTTGCTTAGGTGGGCGTCGCCGATGTTCCACTTTGGCATACTGTTCGTTGGCCTGGGGCACGTGATGGGGCTGTTGATTCCGAAGTCGTGGACGCAAGCGCTTGGGGTTTCCGAGCATGCTTACCATTTGATGGCGACGATTGGCGGCACGGCTGCGGGTGTTATGACGATCGTGGGTCTGATTGGTCTGCTGTACCGGCGTATTGTTACAAAGTCAGTTCGGTTTGCGACTACGAAGAACGACATTTTCATGTACGTGCTGCTGTGCTTGCCGATTGGTTTGGGCTTTTGGGCGACGTTGCAGAACCAGATCCTGGGCGTGCCAGGTGGTTATGACTATCGGGAGACGATTAGCCCGTGGTTGCGTTCGATTTTGACGTTCCAACCGCAACCGGAACTGATCGCTCTGGTTCCCACTTCGTTTAAGTTACACATTATTGCGGGATTCTTGCTGTTTGCGATTTGGCCGTTTACGAGGCTGGTGCATGTTGTTTCGGCGCCGGTGATGTATCCGACGCGCCCGTACGTGGTGTACCGTTCTCGTGAGGAGTCCATTCAGTCAACGGCTAGGCCGCGCGGCTGGGATCCGGTGCAAACTCGTCCGCAGAATCGAGATTCTCGCTCTCAAGGGGCATGAGAGCTAGTGGTTTAATCGAGGGGGCAGGAGGTAGAGAACTCCTGCCCCCTCGATTTTTGCTCTCGTTTTGGGTATTTCTCTCCGCGCTTCCTTTACCCGGCGTTTTGGGTGGAGGGGCTTGGTCTTATTCGAGCGTGGCGGATCGTTGGTTGCCCATTGTCGGAACTGTGTAGCTCGGATTGAGTTCACGCGGTATCCAACGGAAATGATGGCGTCGAGGTTGTAGTGATTTGTTAGGTAGCTCTTGCCGTCACTGGCAGTTATCCGGAATTTCCGGATAACTGAGTTTTGATCGAGCTCGCCTGAATGGAAGATATTACCTAAGTGTTCGTTTACGGTTCTGACGTCCACGTCGAAGAGTTGCGCCATGAGTTTTTGGGTGAGCCAGATGGTTCCTTCTTCGTAGCGCACTTCAATCCCAGCGGATTCGTCAATAGTGAACATGAGGAATTGGCCGGTGGAGTGTTTGACGAGTTGTTCACTCATGATTCACCTCGGGCTTGTATGCAGATGGCTCGTGATTACCTCGTAGCTTGTCGGCCGCATCCCAAAGGGTCTGCTCTAGACTCTTCCTATTCTTCTTAGTAGCCATAAACTTTCCTTCTATTCGAACGCGAACAATCACCCGGGCAGTTGGCACAATCGATTCTCTTCGCAGAGCCGAATTTTGCGCCATGACGTGCGAAATACCGCAAAGGGCTTTGAATCATTCTAATGAACTCCACGGACAAAGATTTGTTGCACCTACAAACGCATACAGGTAGAAGTCGTATGAGTAGAAATCTCAGTTGAAATGGATATAGCGTCCCCACGAATAGCTCACTACGGGGTGCCCGGCCTCGGGAGGGGGATAAAATCTCACTTTGTGGATTGTGTATTCAAACAGGTAATCGATTCGCTCGGATAGGTGCCGGTAATCCGAAATTCCCCTGTTGTAAAACTGGTAACCTACGAACAAGTTTCGAATCTTGTCCGCTTCTGGGGAGTATTAATGAGTAGCGCGAGTCAACCGAATTTCAATGAATACACATCCGCATACGATGGAAGCAAACCATCGCAGCGGTTGGAACACAACGCTCGGCAAAATTCGTCGCTTGAGAATACCCGGCAGGACACGGTTGAAAAAGCCAGGGGTAATGGGCCACTCCTATTATTGGTCTTTGCGTTCTTGGCGCTAGTAGTGTCTTTTCTGCCGATGGTGACCGGTCGGGCCATAGCAATCTATGGAATGTTGCTCTTCTTTCCGTTCATAATCACTGTTGCTATGGCAATTGGCTCGCAGATTAGTCGTCAGCGTGGCATCATGATCGCGACTGGTGTGGTAGGGCTGATAACGGGCATCCTCAATGTGATCACCAGCGTTCTGGGGCTCCTTCTAACTATGGGGTCTGACAATGCCATGTTTATCGATTGGCTGTTGCCATTGGTTGTTGCAAGTGGCGTTATTGTGGGAGCGGTATTGACTCTTCGGCAGCGTCCTGCCTATATGCCAGCTCCTGCGTACATTGCCACAGATCTTCGTCAGTTCGAACAGTTTCAGCAGTTCGAACGGTTCCAGCAGTTTCAACAGTTTCAGAATTCTCAACGTTTCAAGCAAGATGCTCGCCGATCAGAGCAAAATAATAGTTCTGATCAGGCTTAGAAATCGTATAGTCTAACAGTTTCAAATCAGCGTAGGATACCGCTTTAAGATCCGTTTTCTCGCCCAGAGAATAATGCGAAACCGGACTGAACCCATCACTGATTTCTTGAAATCTGCAGTTTCCCGCCGATAGTAAGGTGATAATCTGCGAACGACACTGTGAGGTCTATCCAGGAGGAAGTTATGACCGACCAGAATCTGCCCGAACCTACGCCTGAAGAATCGCAAACGCCGCGCGAGAGCGTTCCCGCGCCGGAAGTGAAGCCAGAAAACGAGTCGGTAACTAACAACCCTCAGGGTGAGGCCACGCAATCCGGTCCGCAGGCGGCCAACACGGCCCCGAACCAAGCTGATGCATCCATGTAGCAGATTAAGGACGGTGCGAAGCAGTTCGCCTCGGGAATAAAAGGCTTCTACGATCACAGGGCAACTCCTGCGGCCTATGATGCATTCGAGGTAGCGAAGAGCTCGATGCGCGAAACGCAGGGGAAATCCAGTGAGGGTAGGACTATCTCTTATGGCCCAATAATTCTCACGGGTGCGGGTGTGCTTGGCCTGATCTCTCTGTTCCTCCCAATTGCTCACGCTTTTGGTTTGTCGATTAATTACTTCAACGAACTTGTGCGTAATGAGGGGGTGTTCTTGCTGATCCTCATGCTTGCGGTTATTTCTCTGGGAGTTGCAACGATCATGTCCTCAAGCCATGGAGTTCGCATTGCCGCTGGCGTGGTTGGTCTGATTGGTGGCCTGTTTGGCGTGATTGATGGTGCTGGCAGTATTTCTGGTCTTAGCGACACGGGAGCATCGATTGGAATCGGCCTTATCTTCTTGACGATCGCAAGTATTGCGATGATTGTGGGCGCGGTGTTCACACTTATGCAGTTGCGTAATCTGCAGGTCGGCTCCCGCGCGCAGCCTCCTGCAAGACCAGCGCAAGGGCAGTATCCAACTGGCGACCCGACGCAGGGGCAACCTCCGGTAAACCCAACGCAACAGGGGTAAGGTTTGCATCTTCCAGATGCAGTTATCGTCCTCGCCGGAGGAACCGCTAAGCGTCTCGGCTAGTTCTCTGCGGCAGCCTCAACCTCGGCTGATAATTTCGTTTGGCCAACCGTCCAGCGCAAAGCGGTAGTAGCAACGCGCGCAACGGGTCGCCTCCACAAATAATCCTGCAGACTAACTCGTGAAGGCTCGTTTGCATCCTCCAGGCCCAGCAGCGTTCGTGCTGAACCCGGCAGGAGCGAAATAGCGTCAACCTTCAGCATGTCGTAGCCCCATCTCATCGGTGGATCCAGGGGAGGATTATCGATCAGCAGGTCAATCACGTCAGCGGTGGCGGCCGAAAACTCTAATTCGGGGCCGTAAGACGCAAGCATCGCGTAAAGCTGGGCCACGGTCAAAGGTGGATCAACTACGCCAAGCAGCTGCGCAGAAATCGCTGATTGAGCCACATACATGTCGCACTCCTCAGGTGTGAGAGGAGTGGGGCTGAACTGCTGGTAGGCAATCAAAAACGACTCAACCTCAGCGCAGTGCACCCAGGTTAGTAGGTGCGGATTGAATACCGCCCCAGGCCCAGCGCATCGTCGAATTATTCCAATTCTTTCAATTCGTTTACACGACTGCACAGGTCACGTATGCTTAGACCCAAGAGGTCAGAGCTCTAACAACAGGAAGTGTTCGTTTAGATAAACTTTGACGAGTTAATAGTGAAGGAGAACAAAGGTGTTCGTACACTTGTCACACAAAATGAGCGAAAATGATGTTGCCTTCCCGGGTGAGCCGGTATTGAAACTAAGGCAGGATCGCCAGGCCGGCGTAGATGGATACCCCTTCAACGCCTACATCATGGAGCTGCCAAACCACTTCGGCACGCACATGGATGGCCCGCATCATTTCAATACCACTGGAACAAACTTTGAAGATCTTCCCATGGAGTATTTCGTCTACATGGGTGAGGAGGTACTAGTTGTTGATCTGCCGCACAAGTGCAAGCCTGGCGAGATCATCACCAAGGAAGATGTAGAGCCTTTCGCAGAAGAACTAAAGGGTAAAGGGCTCTTGCTACTGCGCACGGGATTCGAGAAGTATCGTACCGAGGATCCTGAGATCTACAAGCGTGAAGGTCTAGCTATTCACACGGAGCTGGCGAAGTGGTTGTCGCAGGAGTTCCCGGATCTGCGTTGCGTGGGCATGGACTGGCTCTCGGTAGCTTCGCCGCTTAATGATCACGGCCCTGAGGCTCACCACTGGCTGCTAGGCAACTACTCGGACCACCTCATCACCGCTGTTGAAGACATGTCGATGGTGGCCTTGGGTGATTCTCCTAAGTTTAAGCTGGTCACGATGGGGCCCCTGCGCATCGAGAAAGTTGATTCGGCACAGGTAAATATCATCGCCTGGCTGGAGGACTAGCCAACTAGGGTTCCACTCCTTGTAGGGCGAACTACAGCAGTGAGCAACAAGATTCGCTAGCCATACGCATATGCGGGGCGCGACTTCAAACTATCTGGAGTCGCGCCCCCGTTGTGTGTTCGGTGTCGATGAAGCTAATCAATACGTGGCCGCAAAACCCTGCGCTAGTTCAAGGCTCTGGAAAGCGCGTGTATCGTGTTTGCAGGAGAGGAGGACAAGTGAAGCTGTACCGCTACGCCAGCAAACACCCCTCTTTTTCGCGAGTCGTTTTGGCGCTGTTGATCGGAGTCGCCGGAGCAATTGTCAGCCTCGCATCCCAACCTCCTTCGGACGCGGGCCAGGTTCTCGGGCAGATTCTGGTTGGAGGAGCCCTGATAGCGCTCGCGGCCGGCTATCCGGTGGCGCTAACTGTCAGCCAAATAATCCGTGCGGCCAAAGCAGCGAGCGGTAAGGATTTGCCGGTTCTCGATGCGGGCCTGGACGTTTGGACCCTGTGCGTCATAGTGGTTTACGAGTTCGTATACCTGGGATTTTTCAAAGAGGTTGTACCTACTGCGGACTGGCACGTTCAGTTGGCGAACTACCAAACCCACGCGCCGGTTTACACGCGGGCATGGTCGCACGTGCTGTTCATCTCGCTACTGTTCGTGTTCGGATTCCTCATTTTGCGGTTCAACGAGGCGAAGCAGTTGCCGCCCCTCGTAGTTGTGATTGCGATTGCGGGGCTCTACTTGGGTTCCGCGTTCGGCCTGGCGTGGACTATCCAGATCACAACCTTTGAAAAGTCCCTCGACGCGCTGCTGATTCTTCCTTTTCTGACTGTGCTTGCGATTGTGGTGAAAATAGTTGCGATCCAGGTTCGAGCCTACGAAGCTGATGAAGATAGACGAGGCCGCATCGATGGCTCCTCGATATTGAGCAAACTGGATGCAATGGTGGCTGACGCGAAGCGCTGGCCGTTTCTAGGGTTCGTGGTGGCGCTCCCGCTACTTGCCGTGGTCGTGGGGATTCTAGCTTTATTTGGCCAGTCACCGAGCTTGGTGGTGAGGGCGTTTACCGAGACCAGCGACTGGAATCTATCGCAGCAGGTCGCTCCTCAGAATGTGTATTTTGACGAGCACTACCTTTGCACTGTGGCGGCTGGCGGACACCGAACGGTGGTCAAGCCGATTCGCATGGGATTGCGTCATGGCCGGCCGGTGGTTGTGAATCGCCAGCTGCTTGTGGCCAATGCGTTTGAGCAGGTGTTGGAAGAGCGCGTGCCCAGAACTCATCGAGTTATTCGCCGCTTGTATGACACGTATGGTTTCCCGATTGCTAAGCTGATCAGATCGCAGTGGGCGGCCGATGTGGTGTGGGTTTTGATGAAGCCAGCGGAGTGGTTCTTCCTGGCCGTCCTCTATTTGAATGATCGTCATCCGGAAGATCGCATAGCGCTCCAGTACACGGCGTAACGTAGGCCGGACACTTAACGCCGTATTTCACGGACCCGCGTCCGGATTGATTCGGGTTTTGCCTACCGGCTTCCTCGCACCATCATTACGGATATTCCACCGATTACTGCAAGCGATGCTGACATGACATAGAGGCCGGGATAGCCGCCAAGTACAAGCAGGCGAATGCGGCGAGCATTGGCGAGGCCAGGTTGATGGTGCTTGGGGTGCAATAGGTCTGCCCTGCGGTGTAGCGCGCAATGATGTCGCTGCTCAGCTCGCCGCTTTTCACGATTTCGCTGAGCATACGGCCAGATGGTTTGACGATGCGTCGCTGCGTTTCGTAGTCGTTGTAGACAATCCCAAAGCGGGAGATTTCTCCATCGGACCATTCCCAGTTATCCACAAAACACCAGTGGTAGTAGCGTTCGATCGGTACCGAGGAGTCAAGGATCGCGCCCAGGTGGTCGGCAAGGAATCTTGGCCGGAAGCTTTCGAGGCGGTTCGCATCGCCGTTGTCTGCGCATCCGTTTTCTGTGATCCAAACGGGAACGGCGAGCCTCTCATGCAGATCTTTGGAACACTCAACGAGGCCTTGCGGATAGATTTCCCAGCCGAGGACGTTTAGCGGAACATCCGGGAATGTACCGTCTTTGAGCCCGTCAACGGCTGTGCGCGAGTAGTAGTTGAGGCCGATGACATCGACGTAGCGACCTTCGGGCACGGGTGAGCGTCCCATTACTGGCCCAAACTTACCTTTGCCAAATGCCTCGATTAGTTGATCTTGGAACAGGTAGGAATCCGCGCTGGTGAGGAACTTGTGCCACGGATTCTTTGGGTTTAGCGGAGCGAAGCTGCGCAGGTGGTGAGCGATGGTGACCGTCGCATCTGGTGTCATGGAGTGGATGAGCTCGTAGGCGTATAGGTGCGCGATGGCCATGTGTCGCATGACTTTCAGGGTGTCGCGCATGCTGACGTTTCCGGGCGGACCTTCGTGGAACAGGTGTGCCTGCGTGGCGTAAACGTTAGGTTCGTTGATTGTCACCCACTCGTCTACGAGGTCGGATAGTGCTCGCACAGCGTAGCGGGCGTAGCGCAGGAACGCTTTGATGGTAAGAGGGTTTGTCCACTGTCCGCTTCGTTCTAGCTAGAGCGGGTTGGAGAAGTGGTGGAGCGTCACGAGGGGTTTTATTCCGCGTTCTTTGAGGTCGGCAAGTTCTTCGCGGTAGCGGTCAATTACCGCATGATCGAAGTGGCCTGGTTCGGGTTCGATGCGTGACCATTCGAGGCCGATGCGGGCGATTGGGAACCTGAGTTCGCCCATGAGTTCGTTGTCTTCACGCCAGCGATTCCAGTGATCGTTTGCGCGAAACGGCGTTGAACCGTCTGCAATGTTGGGGCCTTGTGTCACTCGTACCAGTTGTTGTTGGTGTCGCCCCCTTCGATTTGGGTGGCTGCGGATGCGGTGCCGATTAGTAGGGCGTTTAGTGGTCTGCTCGTGTTGCTCATGTGCTCATTATCTTGGACGTGAGACGAAATTAGGCACGATTGGGGGGGGGGCAAGGCTTGCAAAGCGCGGAGCGCGAGTTCTTGATGTTTATTGAGTAAAGCCATTGCTAGAGAGTTGAGGGGGACTCCAACTGGTAGATAGTAGCTTGGAGTTCGACTATATTGAATTTTAAAATTTAGACTTATTGTTTTCTCGAGGAGCAATGTCCGATGACTTTGTGATCTCTACTCAGCCCAGCTGAGACGCCGCCCTAACAATCGTTGCGTCCTGGAGATCATCATGCCTGCAATCAACCTCGATAATGTTTCTTTTTCTTATTCATCTAAGCCAGTATTGGACCGTATTGATCTGCATATTGGTGAAGGTGAGCGAGCTTGTCTGATCGGCCCCAATGGGTGCGGGAAAACCACGTTGCTTCGGATCGCATCTGGCGATCTGGCTCCCGAAATGGGGACGGCAAGAGTTAGCGGACTCGCAACAGAGTTGTTCCAAATGCCTGAGGCTGAACAGTTTGATGGGAGCATCGGTGAATATCTCGACGCAGCGCTGCATCCACTTCGAAGCATTTCTACCCGCTTTTATTACGTATCTGATCGGCTGGAGGCCGACGCGAATCTCGTTGAAATGGGGCTAGAATATGATCAGCTACTAGCCCAGATGACAAGCTTCGACATTTGGACGCTGGATGCACGGGTTGCGGAGGTATTGGCCGAGTTGGGCTTGAGCGCTTTCACAGATTCTGGGCTTAATCGCCATGTTGGGACGCTATCTCCAGGCCAGCGAGTTTGCCTGCAACTGGCGGCCACTCTCATCTTGAAACCTGAAGTGTTGATTTTGGATGAGCCTACCAATCACCTTGATGTAGAAGCGATTAGGTTTCTCACCGAGACGGTAAATGACTGGAAAGGTCCGGTTTTGATGGCAAGCCACGATCGTGCCTTCATTGAAGATACAGCAACAGTCATCTACGACATGGACACGACTGTATGGAACGAGGTTGCGAAGGTTGATGGAACGTGTGAAACGTCGAGTCTTTATCGGTGTGTGGGAAACTATTCCAACTACCTGAAAGAAAAAATCAGAGCCCAGAAAAAACATGATGAGCTGCATGATTTACAACAAGGCGAAAAATACAGGTTGAGAAAACATAGGCAGAAATCCAGCAGAATCTCCCGAGGCGGAGTCCGTTTAGCAACAGCTGAAGGGAAGGCGAAGAAGTATTTTGCAGATCGCGCTGCCACAACGGCTGAACGCCGAATGCGAAACGATGACAAGCGATTAGAGTCCCTAATAAGTCAAGAGGTGCGCAAACCACGTAACTACAACTTGTCATTCGAATTTGAGGCTCCAACCACGCGCACAGGAATAGCAGTATCGTGCAGGCAAGCATTCGTTATGCATCGCCTGAACGCCATTAGCTTTGATATTTCATACGGTGAACATTTGCTGGTCGCAGGTGCGAATGGCTCCGGAAAATCTACACTCTTGAATTGGATTTATAGTGGACATCCACCTGCTGGGACCGTAGCGAGTGGAATTATTGCGCGCGACGAATCGATCAGCCTTGTGCCTCAGCATTTGCCTAAAGAAAATGACACAGGCTTCAACACCGATGTTTGGCACGATGGAGTCGGAGAAGTTGGCAAAGGATTCTTGCATCCGGCAATGTGGTCCATACCCGTTCCAGAATTATCGGCCGGCAATCAACGTCGCGCGCAAATTGCGACTGCCCTTGCATCTGCTCCAACCATACTCGTTATCGATGAGCCAACGAATTATCTTGATCTAGCCTCAACGGAAGCCCTTGAGAGGGCGCTATTAAGCTGGACCGGCACATTGATCATTACTAGCCACGACCGGTGGCTCACGGATCACTGGAAAGGTAGACGAATCGACATGCGTTGACGCGGCTTGTTAGGCATTTGGCACGGTATCTGCGCTCATTTTCTTCTCTGGCGATCGTTTCGGAAAGAGGCCTCGCAAGGCTAGCAGGGTTCCGTAGATAACAGAGTAGAGGGCCAGGCGGTATAGGAATGTCCAGACGCCGTTGATGCGAGGCGAGGCTTAACGATGCTCCGAGTATTGTTTCTGCTCAGTGTCACCATTTTTATAATGTCCTTATGGGTGGAGAGAAAAAGTCGCGTGGTGGGTTTCTAAGCTGGGCCGGAATTGTTTTGCTTTGGGACTGACCTTGGGTGTTGAGTTTTACCCTTTCGCTGACGGATATAGCCGCAGGGGCGCGAAAATGCGCGTTTACCGGCAGTTGAATGGGCACACATCACCTTGTTGTGCACTAACAAGCGTTGTAAGCTGTGAGTGCAAACTGTGAATGGAGGGAAAATGGCGTCAAGTAATCTGACTATCCGTCTTGATAGTGAGTTGAAGGACGGGGCGGCAAGTGTCGTGGAATCCTACGGGCTTGACCTGTCTTCCGTCGTGCGGGCGTTTTTCACGGAAATGGTGAATACCAACTCGATTCCTTTGTCTTTTGACTATAAGCGTCCAAACGAGGAAAGTCTCCGAGCTATCCGCGAGACTCGGGAAATGATTGCCTCGGGCAGTAGCGAAAGTTATGTGACTGGCCGCGACCTTATAGAAGCAGCCTTACCAGGCGATTGAGCATTCCTGATCTTAGCTCGGAACGTCGTAAATGGGACAACCTTGTTGGTATGCACCCATTTCTGTACTGGTCACGCCGATGGGGTAGAAGAAGTGCACGGACGTAACAGTGGTGGCATAAAACTTCGCGCCGGGTTACTGTGAAACTGCTCGTATTATTAGCCGCCTCCCAGCATTTTCAGGGAGGCGGCTTTCGAGGGTTGTCCGCTATTTGTAGGCGGTTGTGTAGGTGTTGTTACTGGCGCGCATTGCGGATACGTGACCCGACTGCTGCAACAGCAAGGCCTACACATGCGATCGCAAGGTATCCCCAAATGTTATCGCCGCTGGTCTGAATCGTTTTCGGCGGTGCAGGAGTGTTCTCTGCAGTCAGAACACTTTGCGTGTCGCGGCCAGAGATAACGTTGTCAATCCATTCAGCGGTGCCCGCGATGGTGGTGATTGCCGCACTGGGGGAGGGCAAATCCGGATCCCCGTTGGCAGTTCCAGCGGTAGCGAGTCCCGCAAGTTTTCCGTCAACAAAGAATGGGCCGCCAGAGTCACCGCCCTGCATGCCAGCTCCAGACACTGACTGTACATCCAGGATGGAAGTTTCAATCCTCGGCTGTATGGATCCGTCAGCCGGGATGCCTTCCATCTCCTCAGGGCCAGACTCGGTTTGGCCGGATTCTGGCATTTTGGCGCCTGGCTGCATAGCCTGTGGCGGGGCAGTTTCGGTAGACGCATCAGCACCGGTAGGCGCCTCGGAAGTGGATGGCGCTTCAGAACCGGCAGGCGTGTCAGAACCAGACGGTGCGCCGCCTAGAAGTTCTTTAACAACCATTTTTGCCATTGGCAGTTGTCCCGCTCGTGCCATGGACGAGCTGCTGCTCCAACCGTAAAGAGTTCCCGTCTGCCCCGGGGTGGGGATGTCGTGAGAGATCTTCGCCGGGGTCGCGTTAGTGACCTTTTCCGTTAGGTGAAGTAGCCCCGCGTCAGACGTAGGGGAAAGAGCCCAAGAGTCAGCGTTGTAGACCTTTCCGGCGATGCGTGCTTGGGTTCCTTCATTATTGACAGATTCCAGGCAGTGACGTGCTGTGAGTACCCACTGGTCTGCAACGAGCGTTCCGGTGCAGTCACCGAAGTTGCCGATTTTGCCCATTTTGAGCGCGGCAACGGAGCTACTTTCCGCATTTTCTGGTGCCGGACGCCATATTCGAGTGCGAGGGCCGGAGTTGCGGTCATTAGTAGGGTGGCGCTGACAATGGCAGCGATCGAAAAAGATGATTTCTTCACGGTTATTTCCCTTTCTCAGAAGGAACAATGGCCTTGATTGTGGTGGCAACGAGTTTTTCGGCAGGGCCTTGTCCTACGAACTTCTTCCAGAGGCTAGCTGCGACGAGGAAGAACACAATGAAACCGGTTGCTGACAAAGTGGAATGCAACGCGATGTTTTGCTGCCAGTAGAAAGCGGTGAGAATGTGCAGAATATAAATGGTCAGCGACATCGTTCCCATGGCTGCGAAAGGATAAGCCACGATCCGAGAGCGGTCTCCTACAATCAGGCACAGGTGAATCACTACGGCTGCAACGGCAACGGAGAGGATAATCTCTCCGGCAACACCAGTGTGACCGGTAAAGCTGAGCCAGCTGGGAATATTTGGGTCAAATCGGTAGTACATGCCGATGGTGGCGATGACAACACTGATACCGGTGACAATCCAGCTCAGCCGAGTGTTAGTGCTGGTCTTCGAAGCAGAATCGCGCTGTAGGCGGCCACGCAGGTACACATCGAAAAGAAGCATGCCGCCAATGAAGTATGCGATCCACGCTAGTAGCGGATAGACCTGCGGCAGTGCTATGGGGGTGTACACAACTGTTGCGGCGATTGTGGCGGCAATAAATAGAGCGAGCCTCCACCATGTTCCTAATGCGGGCATCCAGGAAACCAGGATCATTACTAGGCCCATAACGATGAGAACCACTTGAATCTCTCCGCCAACGGGAAGTAGTGCCAGGCCAATGAGGATAATCAGGGCGCCTCTAGCAACTAGCCGCAAGAAAGTGTTGGTGCTGTAATTTCTGCCGATAATCATCATCGTGGCGCCGGCAATAATGGCAAACAATGAGGAAGGTAGGCCAGAGAGCATAACTTTAGTGCTCCAAAGCAGGGAGGCCATATGGATAGTTATCATTCCGATGATCGCGAGTGAGCGCGCTATATCTAGCCCCACGATTCGTGAAGGTTTAGACACTCAGTTTTCTCCTTTACTATTACTTTAGAGAACCGTTCTTTGGTTAAAATTGCTCCCTAAAACCGACGTGTCAAAAACGACTTTCTATAAATAACCACCGAATCTGGCAAAAAATTAAAAAAATTCTGAGCGTCTTCTGGATTTGTTTCCAAATTGGCGCTCCAGCGGGCTGAGAGTGTTTGATCCCACAAAATAGACGGGGAAAGTGGCAGTTGTGATCCAGTTTTGACCGCATAAATACGTGCGCTTAGAGTATGTGTCCGAAGCCCATTTGGGTACCCAAAAATGCAACATGTAGACCGCGCATGTCACTTTGGGTTGAGCAGGCAAGACGAAGCGGTGTGCTGCCTGTGTTAGATCTCTAAAATGGTAAACGAGCGCGTGCTACTTGAGCATTAGTTCGAACAGGCTTGAATACACAGAAGGGAATACCAATGGCGGTATCTGATGACTTGTTAGAGCTGGAAGTTGATTCAACCACGCAGGCACTCGAGCAGTTCACCTTGACGATTACCGCTGAAAACATAGACTCAACTGATCCTCGTTTCACAATGGATGATTTGAAAATGGGGGACCAGTACAAGCCGCTACACGTCTGGTTCGAAAACGCGCAAGGCGAAAAGACCGAGAGGGCTCGCAAGCCTCGTGAACGCTATATTTCCAACAAGACGCTACCATTTTTGGTTTTCCAACTATACGAGCAGCAGATCAAACAGCTGAGTTTGAACGAACGGCTTCAGTTTCCTATTGGCAAGGAATCTCCAGACGCTATCGAGTACAAGGGCATTTTCTATAGCGAGAAGGAATATCGGCGCATTAGCGGGCAAAGCGCTTTCACGACCCTGGTATACAAACGCAGTGACCATGGCAGTTTTGTCATTCACTGTTGGAACATATTCTCCACCCTCCATTTTGAACAGGAATGTCTGAGACGATTTGGTAATCCCGGTGATAAGTTCATGCTGATTTACCGGGAAAAAGGAAGTTTCGATGCGCAGGACGAGGAGCTAGTCGTCGCGGAAGAGGAAGACGCTACTGCTGAGGGAGCCGTTCTTCGCAATAAGTATTCCCAGACCCTCATCGATTCCAAGAACATCATTTTCAGGGGTGCTCCCGGAACTGGCAAGACATACCTGGCCAGGCAGATAGCGGCTGACATTATTTCTGAGGGGAGAACTCAAGATTTCACTGAGCTTGGGGACGATGAAAAGCGGCAAGTTGGATTTGTCCAGTTCCATCCAAGCTACGATTATTCAGATTTCGTTGAAGGGCTTCGCCCGCGCATCAATGACGATGGCACGATGGGATTTGAACTTCAGGATGGGATTTTCAAGAAGTTCGTGGACGAGGCCCGTAAAAACTATGAGGATAGGCAGAAGTCGGGTGACCGGATCCGCCGGGAAAGCTCCGTTAAAGAGGCAATGGGGGACTTCTTTGAATCAATCGATCTGGGCGTGACTCCATTTAAGACAACAAATGGAAACGAGTTTTTTGTAACAAACGTGGATGACACGCGCGTGCATGTGTCTATCCCCGGAAATCAGGTTACGAGTCGGATCATTGTCAGCCTGGCTGATATAGAAACTGTTCTTGCAGATGAGGGGCAGCTTAGAAAAGTGAAGGATCTGAGGAGGATCCTTAATACTGCGCATAACAAGCATGAACACTCATACATTTTTGTTCTTTGTAACAAGATCAAAAAGTTCATGAAGGCACCTTCTGCTCGTTTTGTTGATCAGGTTCAAGATAAGAGGTACGTGTTCATTATTGATGAGATCAATCGCGGGGAGATTTCTAAGATTTTCGGTGAGCTATTCTTCGCTGTCGATCCAGGGTATAGAGGTGAACGCGGCGGGGTAGCAACCCAGTATTTCAACCTCCATTTGGATCAGACGAAGAAGTTTTACATCCCACGAAATGTTTACATTATTGGAACGATGAACGATATAGATCGTTCGGTTGATTCTTTCGATTTTGCTATGCGTAGGCGCTTCCGTTTCATTGAACTTCGTGCCCAGGATCAGATAGCGATTTTAGACAATATAAATGATCCTGAAGTTCGCGTGCAGGCTAAGCAGCGGATGACTGCACTTAACCGGGCTATAACCGGCGTGGAAGACCTGAATGAGAACTATGAAATAGGACCCGCATACTTCTTGAAGTTGGATGACATTAGTTTCGATCAACTCTGGACCGACTACCTCGAGCCGCTCCTGCGTGAATATGTTCAAGGTCTCTATGGCGAAGCAGAAATCATGGCGAAGTTTGCGAAGGCATACGGCTACCCTGCTACCTCTGAAAGCGCGTTGAATGAAGAACCTGAGAATTAACGATAACTCGTTGTTGTTGCCCGAGCAGGTCGCGCAGACTCCTCGTTTACTCGGAAAACTGGCAAATAAACCTTTGCGCGATCTTGAATCCGAAGGCGTGTTTATCGTTCAGGATGCCCTTAAAAAGTCTGAAGATTTGGATGTGGAGAACATCGTCATTTCTCACTCACGCGGGGAGTACAGAACTAGCAACCTGATGGGCTTTATCGGTTTTAGAGATGAGCGGTTAACAATCAAATCTCGCTTTAGTAACCACACAGAAGACCATTTCTTCCGTTACTTGTTGGTCCGCGTATTCGGGTTGCCTAATATAGTCGATTTGAATACCGATCTTGACCACGACGGCCAGGTATTCGAGTATCTTATATTCCTCTTTCCACGTTTTTTGAAGCAAGCGATGCGTAAGGGCCTGTACAAGCAATACGTTACTTACCAGCGCAATGAAGCGACGATCAGAGGAACTATTGACATCGCTCGGCACATTAAAGAAAACACTCCATTCACCGGCAAGGTCGGGTTTAACGAACGCCAATTTTCTTTTGACAATGCGATGATGCAGCTAGTCCGGCATACCATTGAGGTCATCAGCTTAAAGCCGAACGGCAAATTTCTTTTGGCGCAGGTAAAAGATGACGTGCGACTAGTGCGAGAAGTGACTGAGCCGTATAGAGCATATGAACGCAGAAGAGTTATAAACCAGAACACGAAACGGTTGATACGCCACGCTTATTTTCGCGAATACGCAAGTTTGCAAAAATTGTGCCTGTTGATTCTGCAGCAGCGCAAGCATTTTGTTGGTTCAGGCAAGAGAGAAATCTACGGCGTGCTTTTCGACGGCGCTTGGCTGTGGGAAGAATACGTGAACTCGCTGATTAGTGCAGATTACTTCCATCCAAGAAACAAAAGCTCAGAGGGGCGGCATCATTTGTTTTCGAATAGCTCCGGATGGATCTACCCCGATTTTGTGAGTAGGGATCATGATAACCGGATAATCGCAGATGCGAAATATAAGCCGATTGAGAATATTCGCAATCGAGACTACTTACAGATTTTGGCATACATGTATAGGTTTGATGCGCGCGTGGGGTACTTCTTGTATCCCGAAGGCGGTGAAACACATGCTCAGAAGCTGTGGCTTAATAAAGGCTCTAGATATGAGAATAACGAGAAGCCCCGTGACGATACCTTCGTTATGAAACATGGGCTACGTATTCCGCAGGGAACTAAGGATTATGAGTCGTTTGTCTCGCTCATGAAGGTTAGCGAAGCTGAGTTTGCTAACGCGCTAAGCATTCCCGTTTAAGGCGGGCCTTTATGCGGTTGGGGCGCGCCCCCAAAAGGTACGCGCCCCAACCGCTATGGGCTCATGAGGTTTGCCGGCTGCCGCTAAGCCGAACCAACAAGCCCCTGCTCGTTACTGCTTCACAAGGTTCTTGTTTTTCAGGCGGTAAACCACGTCAGCTTCGCGTGCCAGCTGTTTTGAGTGTGTAACGGCGATGACGCACTTGCCCTGCTCGTGGGCAAGATTGCGCAGGATCGCCACCATTTCGCTAGCGGTGTCACCATCGAGGTTGCCGGTAGGCTCGTCGGCAAGAATGATGGGCGATTTTGCGGCCAAAGCGCGTGCAATAGCAACCCGTTGTTGCTGGCCGCCAGAAAGCTGCATCACGTTACGGTTCGCTTCTTCCTCAGAAATGCCTAGCTCCAGTAGCGCATCGACTTTCGCCTTAGAATCCACCAGGCGAACGTTTTCCAGCGGGGTCAAGTAGTCAATCAGATTGTAGTTTTGGAACACCAAAGCAATATTGTGCTGCCTGTGATGCGTGTAGCCGCGCTTAGCGATGTCCTCACCATCCATCGAAATGGTTCCCTGAGTGGGCGCATCAAGGCCCGCCAACAAGCTCAATAGCGTGGACTTACCAGTTCCAGAGTTACCAATAATGGCGTAGAAATTTCCGGACTCAAACTCAACACTGATGTTGTCAAGAACATTCTTCTGTCCGGCCAAGTAGTTAAAAGATACGTTTTCAAGTTTTAGCGTGGTCATGGAAATCTTCCTATTTGTAAGTGAAAAGCAGTGGGCGAGAGTTAGCTCATTTTGGCCAAAATGCGTTTGGGTGGAAGCCGCAAGATCGGGAAAATCGCGATAAGCAGGGCTACCAGCACGATAGCTATGATTCCTCCAAAAGATGCGATAGCCGAGGTGCTTAATGCGCTCAACGGGACGGCACTAATCTGTCCGTCGGTTGCGGATTGCAGGATCTGTGCGGAGAGGAAATGCCCCGCGATTTCACTGGCAATCAGCGCAACAACAAACGCTGGAACGGTCAGCATAATCAGCTCGGTGACAACCTGGGCGAAAATGCGTAGCTTCGAAAAACCGATGGTTAGCAGGATCCCGATTTCGTGGATGCGTGAGCGCACAAAAAATGCGAGCACGAAAGCCAGGATCAATCCACCTGAAGCTAAGATGACGCGCAACAGACGCAAAAGTAGGGTTGCAAACCCGGATACTGATTCCAGCAAGTTGGCGGCGCCTGCCGTGTTGCTCGCAACTTCCAAACCTTGCGTGGCGTGTTCTTTAGCGAACTTGATTGCGTGTTCAACGTCTTCTGCCTTGGTCAGGTAGGTGGCGCTGGAAACCGCTGTTTTGCCCGCCAGCTGCTGTGCAGTTTCTAGGCTCGCATATACCGACATGTCGGGGTTCTTAGAGCCAGAAATATCCTGCTTGTATACGCCCGCAACCTCTAACTCAACCTCGCTGGAATCTTTACCGAGCTTCAGTTTGTCGCCAGGTTTGATATTCAACTGCTGTGCAACCAGCTCAGGCAAGATGATGCTTTGGCTACCCTGCAACTTCTGCAAAGAGGCCTCATCTATCTGGGCATCTTCTTCTGCAAAAGTCGGTAGCTTGCTTACGTCGCTTGCGCCAGTTACGGACACGAATCCGAGCCGGTCAGCTTCTGCCGCGGTGTGTAGCACGAAGTTGTGGCCGGTGAGGCGGTCATAATCTAACAGTTGCTGCGCGGCCTCTTCTTGGAAGTCTCCCGCAGTTGAGGTAACCGTGAATCCAGGAGCGATCCGCTCCGTAGCCGCGTTCGTGACCGTGTTCACTGTTGCGCTAACTATGCCTTGCAGTATGAAAACTGCTGAGATCACAAAGATGATGGCTGCCAGCGTGATGCTTTTCTTGGGGTGTCGTTTTACCGCCAAACCCGCTTGAGTCCAAAACTGCATTACTTAACCGATCTGTGTTAGCAACTGCTTTGGACGCTTGGAAAGCATCGGGGCCGAAGCGATGAGGGTGGCTACGATTACGAGAATCAGACCGGCAACGCCAACCATAATGAGGTGCGACGGTTCGATTACAACGTTCACGTGATCCACGGTTTTTTGGATTGTGGAGGTGTAGAAGTCTGTGCCAAAGTTTTGTCCGCCGTTTAGGTGCGCGCTGGTTTGAGCAGACGCGCGCGAAACGATGCCATCGCCAAGCTTTTGCGCCAGTAGTGTGGCCGTGCCGAACGAGGCTACGAGGGCGACAACGAAAGCGAAGATATTCTCCGTCAGGTACTGTGCGAAAATCTTTGCTTTGCTTACACCTACGGCCAGTAGGATTCCGGTTTCTTTGCGTCGCTCATTCATCCACAGAGCGAGTACGAGTACAAGCGCCACGATGGTGAAAACGACGGTGCCGATGAAGGTGGCGTTAACGAGGGAGTTTATGCTCTCAAGCGAGTACGCCAGAGCTCCAAGCATATCCGTGTTCTTCACCAGCTCGTAGTGTTCCCAATCTAGGGGTAGGGCGGCGGCAGCTTTCATAACGCTGTCCACGTCTTTGACACTGTTAACGAAGAATCCGGCGTCTTGGTAGATCTCGTTTTCAGGCGTGGTGCCATTCAGTGTCCGCGCGGTGTCCAGATCGGTGAACACGGCGTTTTGGAATAGTTCGAGGCGCTGCGCAGCTGGGCGAACGTTCTTGCCGCTGAAGGTGCCAACGATTTCGGCATCAACAGCTGCGTCGGATTGGAAACGGTTGTCCGGGTCGTAAATGTTGCCACGCAAACGGAGCGTGTCTCCAACCTTCAGGTTGTTTTTGGCCGCAAACTCTTCGTGCACCATCACCTTGTGGTGGTCATCGTCGGTAAGGTGTCGGCCTTGCGCCAAGGTGAAAGTTCCCGCACGGAAAGGAGTAGCGAGATCTGACTTGTTCACCGCGTTTACCATCACGGCGTTGCCGAACTTTTCCTCTCGCTCTTGCGAATAGTCAGATGCCGCACCATCCAGCTTGAAAATCTCAGCGTTTTCAATGTCTGCCACGGAGCTCATGTTGCTCACGTACTTGGTGATACCGGGAAGCTTGGAGATCTCTTCAATCTGCTCGCGCGAAACAGTTCCTGCGCCTCGGGCAGTGCCCGGGTTTGTGCGTTGATTATTTTGAACCGAAAAACCAGCTAGAAGTTCTGAACCCACCTCGTCACTCGTGCGGGCAACAGCTTCGCGCACAGCGAAAGTGGAGAGAAGAAGCGTGGAGGCAGTTAATAAAACTAAAAAGATCGTAAGCGACTTGGCTAATTTGCGCCAGACATTCAGCCAAGCTCGTTTAACAAACGACATCTGAGACTATTCCTTTGCGTCAGTTCTTTCATTTATCAAAGATATTAAGCAGTGTGAATCTGTATGCATCCTGATAATTGTCTTCAGTTAAGCCTGAGAATCATTACAAACAGGGTGCGAGGTCGGTCACGTTTTGCTTGCTGAGGCAAGGATTGGAGTGCCTACCACCTGCGGAAGGACTTTGGCGCTGTGGCTATCGCACGACTTCAACAAGGATGTCTTGATCCACAAGCTGTTCTAATACGGGTTTCGGAGTTTCAGAGTCTGTAATGACAAGGTCGAAATCGGTTAGCGGCCCAACTTTGTAAAGCGCATTTTTGGCGAATTTGCTCGAATCGGCAACGAGGATCTTCTTGTTCGCGGAGGCAAGCATTTGCCTCTTAACATCTGCCACCCGTTGATCCGGGTGAAAAGCGTGTGTGGTGGTAAGGGCTGTGGCGGACATAACGCATAGATCAACTCGCAACTGGTCGAGCGATTTAACCGTGATGTCCCCAAAGTAGGAGTCCGCCCACGGTTCGTATTCTCCGCCCACCAATATGAGCTTGGCATCTTCTTGGGTGCGCACAATTTTGGCGATGAATTCTGCGTTGGTGACAACGGTTACCGGAGTGACTTCTGATAGGTCTTCAACCAGCGAAATATTCGAGGTGGAATCATCGACTAGTAGCGACATTCCGCGCGTCATGTGTTTGAGCACAGCTGTTGCAAGCCGTTTCTTTTGTGTCCGGTTTGACTGCTGACGCAGGTGTGCGGCGGACTCTGACAGCGAGGACGCTGCGGGGCTGATCATCCCGTTTCTGCGCTGTACCAGTTGCAGTGATTCAAGCTCGGCAACGTCGCGGTAGACGGTCATTTGCGATACAGACAAAAGCTCTGCCAGTTGCTCAACCGTAGAGTTCCCATGGGATAGAAGATAGGACAGGATGGAGTTTCTGCGGGCTTTAGGCCCGTGGATTCCTCTCTTGTCCATCGCCATCCTCCCTGGTTGAAATGTTGGTGTCAGCTTCGAAGACTATTCAATACTAAAACCTGGCCCCGCGATACGTTAAGTACGCGGGGCCAGGGGTAAAAGTTACGGCCTCTTGGGCAGTACTGCGGCTGCAACTTCGGCCTTAACGTCGGTTACAGCTCCAGAAATGATACGACTTACTGCCGCGAGTAGCGGAAGCTCGTCCACGAGGTTTGGCGCGTGCTGCTTCACGAAGCCAACGGCCAGGCCCGCTGCGGGCACACCCTCAACGGTTTGCTCCAGTCGATCCATTTCAGCGAGGGCTTCCTTCGCGGTTTCTCCGCGCCCCAGGCGCACTCCGTAAACCTTGTTGCGTCCCGACAGGCCGGTGACTTCCAAGTCTCCAACGCCGGCAAGGCCAAAAGCGGTTGCCGGATCCGCGCCTTGGGACTGTCCCAGCAGCGACATTTCACGCACCGCTTGAGCGAACGTCGCTGCCTTGAGGTTGTGGTGCGGAACCCCGGTTCCCTCCTCAAGACCATCTGCAATGCCAAGCGCAATAGCGTACACGTTCTTCATAGGAGCGCAGATTTCCACGCCGGTCTCGTCTCCGCTCGGCTCAATGCAGTAAACATCGGAGCGGGCCTCGCGAGCGAAGCGGGTGGCTAGGTCCTTGTCCTTCGATCCGAAGATCGTTGCCGTAGGTTTACGTGCCGCGCACTCGTTGGCCTTAACCGGCCCGGCGATTGCAACGATAGGTGGGATGGTCTTCCCATTCGCCTTAGCAATCCGCCTGATCGCATCCGGCAAAAGCTGAATGTTTCCATCCGGGCCTTCATTAAAGCCCTTCGACGTCAGCCACAGGGCCTCGGCTTTTTCAATGCCGTCAAGTGCCAGCTCGGTAACCTTTTCCACACCCACAGAAGCTACCGACATGACTACAACGTTCGCGCCATCGAGGGCGTCGCTGAGTTCCCCGCTGCGGTAGAGCTTAACTCCCTGGGCTAGCGGCTCGTTGGTGCGCGGGTGCGGTTTTCCGGCTTCAACGGCATCGAGGAGGTGGTCATCGAGCCACGTGCCCCACAGGCGCACTTCCCAACCCGAATCGATAAGTGGCGTGCATAGCGCGGAGCCCATCGCTCCAGCGCCCAGTACGGTAATGATTGACATTATTGTTCCTTTCCGTATCTTAAAGCTCAGCCGCAGGGGACTCGGGCTTCGTGGATGGGTATTTCAAAGAAAGATCGTGGAGGCGCTCGAAAGTGTCCTTCAGCTTCGGGTAAAGCTCGTGCTGAATGCTCGCGATCTCCTTGTAGTTTTCGTGCGCATCCATATCTGGCTCAATGGTCTCGCCGTAACGGGCCATGCCAACAGCTGCGCTTTGGACGTCCTCGTACGCATCCGTGGATGCCATTGCAAGAACAGCGGCGCCGAGGGCGGAAGTTTCGTCTTCAAGGCAGACGGTGAGGGGCAGACCCGTGCAGTCGGCCATGATTTGCCGCCACAGTTTAGAGCGCGTGCCGCCACCCATGATGCGTAGGCCTTCAAGCTTCACGCCCGTGCCCTCTTCAATGTGGTTGAGGTTGTAGCGCATCTCGAAGCCGATTGATTCTAGGATCGAACGGTACATGTGTGCTCGCGAGTGGGTGCCGCGCCAGCCCACTACCGCACCGCGCGCGACGGAATCCCAGTACGGGGACTGTACTGCGTTCCAGTAGGGAAGCGTTACGAGGCCTTCACAACCAGCAGGAATCTTTGACGCAGCTTCGTCCAGGGCCGGATCGGGCTCGCCCAGGAGCTTCGGGTCGCCCAGCGACTTGCGGAACCAGCCGGCCAGGTAGGAGCCGGAAGACTGCAGGACCTCAAACACGTAGTTGCCGGGAATGCCGGAAACGTGCGTGCGGAACACGGGATCGTACTTGTATACCGGGGACTCAACACCCGCATTCACTGCGGTGCCGAGGTTTAGGTAACCAATCTGCGGCGTTACGGCAGCGGCGCCGATTCCGGCAGCCTGCCCGTCACCGAGGCCAGCGATAACGGGAATCGACTTCGGCAAGCCCCATTCGGACACCAGCTCATCCTTCAGCATCGCGATTGGGCTGGCCGGCTCAACTAGTTCAGACATTTGGTCGCGGCGCACGCCTGCAATCTCAAGCAGTTCATCCGCGTAGTCGCGCTTTTCGATGTCGAATAGGCCAAGAGAGTCAGCGGCCGCCTGCGACGAGGCCCAACGTCCGGTCAGATTGAAGGTGATGTAGCCGAGGACATCAACAACCTTGTCGGCCTTTTCAAATACTTCTGGCTCGTGCTGGGCAACCCAAGCCATCTTGTAAATCGCGGGAGTGACGCCCGCCGGCTTGCCGGACAGCTGGTGAATATGTGCTGAGCCGTACTTGCGGATCTGCTCGGTTGCGCGGCCATCAAGCCACAAAATGCCGTTACGAAGCGGCGTGCCATCAGCTTTGAACGGGGCGAAGCTTTCGCGCTGGTGCGTAATGCCGATTGCTTCAATGCGCTCGCGGTCTGTGGGGGAGAGCGCTGCTACGGCCTCGCCAATCGCGTCGCGCGTGGTTTCCCACCAGCGGATCGGATTGTGCTCGTAGCAGTCCATCGCGGGCGTGTGCAGTTGAATGTTGCGCTTCGCGGTGTGTAGCACGTGTCCAGTGGCGTCAACGATGATCGCTTTGGTGGACGTGGTGGACGAGTCGATAGCAATAACAAGGGGGCCAGCGCCAAGGTGGTGCTTATTATCAGGCGTCATTAGAATCTCCATTCTTCGTTGAATGCATGACCAGATTATCCATTCGATTCACAAAAATCAACACTAATTCTGCGAAAACTCACAAGAAATATGAAAGTGGTTATTGGGAGTCTGTCCTTCGAGTTTCGCTTTTCTGACATGGTTGTCGTAAAAAACGCTGTATTTCAACGAAAAGTCGGTGTCGTTGCCGTGTATATTCTTATGCGGTTCACAAGAAAAGGATGAGAATGATGGCAGACGAACTTAAAAACGCGCCTCGAGTTTTGGTCATTTACAACACGGTTACTGGGTTTTCAAAGACTTATGGTACTTGGATCGCGGAAGACCTAAAGGCTGATCTTCGCCCGTTATCAGAGGTGGTAGAGGGCGTGAAGAGTGGTCGCATTAACCTCGCGTCATATGACCTAGTGGTTTACGGCGCGGGCGTGCGCATGGCGATCATCCGTGGTTTCAAAAAGTTCCGCAAGATGGCAAAAGATGCCGGAATTCTGAATCAAGGGCGCGTGATCGTGTG
This sequence comes from Gleimia europaea ACS-120-V-Col10b, assembly GCF_000411155.1. Classification (GTDB taxonomy): domain Bacteria; phylum Actinomycetota; class Actinomycetes; order Actinomycetales; family Actinomycetaceae; genus Gleimia; species Gleimia europaea_B. The sequence goes on along the minus strand of NZ_KE150266.1, from coordinate 665,130 downwards.
GGCAAACGGTGGCACGCCGCAGCATCCGGACCGAGATTGGAAGTGCGCCGCTCGCACGTTCACTAAGAATGAGTTAGCCAAGGGCGAGTTCCCATTCTTTTATTTCGAGGGCGGAGTCCGTTACGAGGGCCTACCCGCAGGTGAAAAGGCCCTGCTTAAGGTGTTTGCGAAGCGCGTGCAGAAGTACCGCGACCGGGGCGAGTGGGCTGTAGCCGTGGCCGACCATATTGCTGAGGGTTACGATCACACTAACCGTGACTCGATCGCACCTCTGGTTGAGTGCGCGCAAGCAGTCCTTAAAAACCGCTTGAACAGGCTGGGCTAGATGCGCCCGCTTGCATTGAAAGGCGCCGGATTCTCATTTCGTTGAGAAAGCGCCAAAACTCCTTGGCGTTCCCGTATGGTGAGGGGCACGGCCACAAAGGCGTGGTCAACGACGAAAGGCGTGTGAAAACATGAGCAAGTATTTCGCCGGTATCGACGCAGGAACCACGGGCGCGAGCGTCATCATTTTCGATGATGCCGGCAATATTATTAGCAGTGGTTACAAGGAATATCGCACCAAGCATCCTCACCCAGGCTGGGTGGATCAGGATATGCACGAGCTTTGGGACGGTATTTGTCATGCCGCGAGGAAGGCAACGGCTTCGTTTCCGGGCGATGTAAAAGACATTGTTTCAATTGGAGTGTCGTCACAGCGCGGCTCATTCATTCCGATCGATGAGGAATGGAATCCGCTCAGCGACGCGATCGTGTGGTCTGATGGGCGCTCGGGCAAGCAGACTCGCTGGATGAAAGAAGAGTTCGGAGAGGAAGGCTACTACGAGATTTCCGGCTTGAACATCTCCAGCCTGTGGGTCTACCCGAAACTCATGTGGTTGAAAGAGAATTGGCCGCAGGTCTACAGCAAGACCTGGAAGATAGTTAACGGGCAAGAGTGGATTTTGCACAAGCTTGGCGCAACGGAGCTGTTTGCAAATCCGTCTGCGCTCAACTATAACGGCATGTTTGATATTCAAACCCTGGAGTATTCGTCCGAGCTGTTTGACCGTGCGGGACTCGACCTAGAAATTATGCCGCCGCTGTTGCACGAGCTTCGTCCGATCGGCGAGGTCAGCGCGCAAGCCAGTGAACAGACCGGTTTCGCGAAGGGCACGGTGCTCTCACCGGGTGGCGGTGACCAGCAGTGTGCTGCTGTAGGGTCAGGCGTGAACAGGCAGGGACTGGCAGAGTTGTCACTCGGCACGGCGGCTGTCATGGTTGCCCAGCTTGACCAGGCTCCGGACATGGCTGCGAACTTGCAAAGTGGCGTGTCATTTGGAGCTCATTCGATCCCGGGTCGTTGGGACATGGAGGGCACTGCGCACGCCGCGGGAGCGGTCTTACGCTGGTGGCGTGACACCTACGGCCAGCCAGAGGTAAGAGCGGCTGCTGAGCTTGATTTGAGTCCGTATGACCTCATCACGCTTGAGGCGGCGAAGGCGCCGGTGGGCTCGCACGGGTTGATTTTCTTCCCGTTCTTCAACTCGCAGGCCAACCCGTACTTCCATGACAATGCGCGAGGCGGGATGCTGGGCATTACGCAGATCCATACTCGAGCACACGCGGCGCGCGCCGTGCTCGAGGGTGTGGCTTACGAGCTACGCATGAGCGTGGAGGCGATGGAAAACGCGATGGGTGAGCCGTTCGAGACGATTCGCCTGTCGGGTGGCGGCGCGAGTTCGGTGTTCTGGAGCCAGGTGCAAGCCGACATTTATGGTCGCCCGGTGGAGCGCCTGATTGTCTCTGAATGTGCTGCGCTTGGTGCTGCGATTCTTGGCGGTGTTGGCGCGGGAGCACTGCCCTGCGTTGATGTGGCGGTTGACAACATGGTGCACACGCGCGGGTTCATCTACCCGAACGAAGAGAGCCATGCTGTCTACAACGAGTACTACGAGGTATTCAAAAAGGCATTCCTCGCCTGGGCAAATGCGGATGTTTACAATGACCTCACAGACGTGAACGCCCGAATGGCTGATAACCCGGCCGCTAACTAGGGCGCTATTCGGGTCTGGATGCCGTACATGAAAACAGGCTGATGGCTAGAAAATAGTCGTGGGGTGTTGCTCTTGTGTTAGAGCAACACCCCACGACTTAAATTGGTTCGGACGAGGATGCGCGGCTGCTAGTAGAGTAGCTCCACGGCCTTGTCTACGAGTTCCTCGAGACGCTTCACGTCTTTTTGAGTTGCGGTGGTGACTATAACGGCGTGGCGTTCGGGAATGATCGCAAGGGTTTGCCCGGCGGTTCCGTGGCCAAAGAAGATGTTGCCCCGGTTGGAGAGCCACAGGCTGGAACCGTAGGCGTAGCGGCGGAAGTACGGGTTGGTGGGCGTGTCCACACCAGGTGTAAAAGCGGTGAACTGTTTCATGCGTTCAATCCACTGCGGGCTCACAATGCCCTGGCCGCCTTCAAGCAATAGCTCGCCAATCTTCAGCATGTCGTGGGGCAGTAGCCAGAGCCTGGTCGCGCCGGCCAGGTATTTGCCGTAGCGCTCCCACCTGTAATCGGTGATCCCAAGCGGATCGAATAGGGCGCGCCGGATGTATGCTTCTAGGTCCTCGCCAAGGAACTCTTGCAGGTAGATAGACATGAGGTAGAAGCCCGCGTTTGAATACAGGTAGTAAGTTCCCGCCTCGTGCACGATTGGTTCGTTAACGATGTAGTTAATGTAGCCCGCCGGGTCCATGTTTTGAATGTCGCCGCGCATCATCAGGATGCGGTCAAAACCAATGGTGTGGTTCATCAAGTGTTTTATTTTTATGTGCTGCCACTTTTCCAGGTTTTCCGGGTCTTTGACTTCGCATAGGTTTTTGAGCACCGGCCACACCGGCGTGTCTTCAGTTAAGTCATCGCGTGATTCGATGACGGTTCCAAGAACGAGGGCGAGGACGGTCTTGGAGATCGACCGAATGTCTGACGGCCCAGTGTGTCCGGCGAAGGCGTGGAAGTATTCGTTGCTGCCCTGTTTGACCAGCAAATACTGCATTTGTAGTGGGTTCCCAGAGCCATCTTTGGCTTCTTCAAAGAGCTTTACTAGGCCATCAAATTGTTGCTGATCCATTTCGACCTCACTTGTGTAAGAGCTTCGCTCAAGCCTAACAGTTGTGTCTTTACAGGGGTGCAGTTTGGGGTATGCTGTGGGTGGATCAAGAAGACCAACGTGAAGCCCCTCGGCTGGTTGGCTGGCAACTGCGTATCGCACACGGTGCCCCCGAGGGAAGATCCGCCGCCAAACAAAAGTTTGGTGGACGCGCGATTTTTAAGGAGCTCACTGTGAGCGAGAATCTACTGTTTCCTGTTAGCCCCTGCCAGTTGATGATTGCGGGACAGTTGAGTTCTAGCGACGTAGCATACTGACCTGAGCGATATTGTAGAGATGTAACCCGGTGTTGATTGCCGCATTGATTGATTGGTTTCGTTGGATTTGTTGCTGTTGAAGCATCATGAAATGCTGATTTTGTTCGAGTCTTAGGCGGTGTTGCTCTTCTTCGTAGAGGTTGAGTGCATCGGTAAGTGTGTTAGCCCGGAAACTGCTGACTAGATACGCTAGGCGATCAACCACCATCTCGTCAAGATAGGTTTGTGGGAACGAATCTCCGTAATAATCTACAAGCTTTTGTGCGTAAGGATTCATCTGTTTCGCAATTGTGAGTGCTTTTTCTTCGATGGGTACGTTTCGTTTAGCACGATGCAAATTTACCCGCTTTGCAAGTGCGTTGTATGCCAATATCGCAAGATTGCACGACAACCACATTATCAATCCAGCAGCAGCTCCATATCCGAACGAAAGCAGGATTATTGGTGCAAACGGGAGACTATCAGCTTTAAGAAAAAAAAGAGTATAGAGGATTAGATTTGCCCCTATGAGGGCGATCAGAAGCACCCAAATCCGCCTAGAGTGTGCTTGCGCTAAGGAGACTCCTTTCTTGTAGGTACCAATCTTGAAGACCCATGAAATGAATGTAATAGCAAGAAATGGTATCGCGAAAATAAATACTAAAATGAAGGTCAGGACAGGGAGTACTGTAGGCATCCTAACTACAGTTATAGCGGCAGGGGTTAGGAACACGCAGAATGCCAGTAGGACAGTTAACGTTCTTAACGTCAGTAGGTGCCGCAAAGCTTTCTGAGGCTTGGCGCTTGCAAGGACTTGCTTTTGGCTCAAGTATAAGCCTCTCAAATTCACTAGCAAATCGCGTAGCTGCTCAAGCCACTTTTGTAGTTCTTCTCGTTCCGTGGGAGCCGGCTGAGACATTTAATAACCTTTCAAAAGTAAGAATGATGCAGCCCATGTGTGACATTATGATTCTTGCGACTGTGGTGATGAGTATCTACCCAAAAGGTTAACAGATAGTTTTAAGCACGGTCGGCGCGACTTTTGTCCACAATAGTGTGGGACGCCTGGTTGAGGGTGTGACGGCGAGAACTCCAGATGCGAATAATTTTTAGGGTTGATGGCAAAGCTGGGGAGCAGGTCACCATACGGATGTTGAGGTGAAGAATCGCAAGAGAGTCGGGGGCAAAAAGATTACGGCTTAGAATACTTGTTCTAGTTCGTCTTCAATAGTTTTAGTTGACTTGATCATGCGACCGTGCCCGGAAATGCCAGATGTTTGTAAGAACCCGAAACGGTCTGCATAATACTCGGCCAAGGAATCGTGCTGAACATCGAGTACAAGGAACTTGGAACCCAAATGGATAGCCGCCTGCATGTGCTGCACATAGGCGCACAACATCAAAATTTCTCCTAACCCGCGTCCCTGGTAATCCTCCGCGAGTGCGAACTTGCCCAAAAGAGTTGCAGGGAAGGCAGCGTGAAGATTATTCACCCACGCCTTGTTGCTAGTAATATGTGCGCGTTGAGATTTAGGAACCGATTCAGGCGTTACCTGGTGAGCGGATAGAGTGAAGAATCCGCTTGGTTCTCCGGGCGAATAGATACTGGACAGAATCCACACTCGGCATAGATTCTCATCCTGCCACTTACGAGCATGCCCGGAAAACCACTCGTTCATTTTCGGATCTCGCCCACAGTCGAACCAATCAACGAGATGATCCTGATTCAATTGGCGCAGAACAAGTTTGCGCTTGGCGAGAAACTCTTCAAGTCTCTCCGCATTCATGCCGAACGCTGTTTCCTGATCGCCTCTATGAACGGCACGTGAACAGAAGAAGCTCTCTCAGACGCCTCAAGAACCTCCTGGCTAGCGTACGTGAGCATAGCGGGAGGTAGATCCTGCACCTCACCCGCAACAGGCTTGCGTGCAAGAAAATACGATATCAGTTCATCTTGAGGCAGGTCGGCTCTCTTACTGTCCTCGGGCTTGCGATCCCAAGCTTCTTGCCACACGCCCTCACCGTGAGAGTACTCGGCAAGATCAAACGCATCACGCTCGCCGTAAGTGTCCCACACGCTGTCAATAATTCTCTCAACATACCCAGTGAGCTCTTGACGAGTGGTATCCCATGCCCGGAACTGGCGAGCAAGCATGTCCTGATCAACAACCCTATGTCCAGCGTGTGCGCTGAGGAGCTGGCCAACAACCGGGCCGTACTTCATAGCGTACAGCTGTTCGCTAAAAAGCGGTTCGCCAGTAAGATGCGCGTACCAGCCAAAAGTATAAAAACATAGCTTTTCGAGTTTAACGGCCTCAATCTTGCCGCCTGCGCGATCCATAAACTCTGAAGCAATATCAAATACGCTTACCATAATGCCCCTCCTTCTACTCCCATGATAGACGACAATAACGGGTGAACCAGGATGAATCCTTTCACAGCCATAGGTGTGGTGCACTAGAACGTTCGAGGGCACCTGCACTCTACCTCGTGTTCAACGCTTTCACCCTCTATTGTGTGGTCTGCTATGCGGCCTATTGTGTGGTCTGCTATGCGGCATCAATCGGAATAACCATATGCCGCGTCAAACTAAGAGCATTCATTTATCAATCTCCTCGTCAAAATCCTATGAAGAATACTGATCAAACATGATTGCACGTTCGGGCTTACTTTCTTACTTGTACGTTAAAGCCTAACTTCGCTTCGTTCGGTGAGAGCTCGAGGTTTTGTGCGAGGTATGCGTCTGCGCTATACCGGGCTGTACCGCGACACCACAGGTGAAATATTTTTGGAAGTAGGTTCGCTTATTTCACTGCCCTGATAACAACATGCGCGTAAGAACTATATGTGTGGGTGATGAGCTTACCTAGATGAACGTGGCCGTTGACTCGGCACTTTCTCACCATGTTATTGAGAACCCGGACGGCCTGGCGCGCCCCGACATGCACTGTGATCCAGATTTCCTCACCTACTTAAATGGAAGAAATCTTGAGTCACTTCAAACATTTCTCAAGGATAAACCTATAACGATCCTGTTCATTCCCTCCTCGCCTGTAACCCTTGCTAAATTAAGGTTGATTTATTTAAGCGTGCAAAGCGCCACCGGGCGCTACGGCCGCGAGTGTGGTTCGTGCCCGGTGGCGCTTTTGGTCAGATCCCAAAACTCACTTCATGAGTTCGGCGACCTTCATGTAGAGGTCACCAGTGGTTTTGACCTCGCCAATCTGTGCTGGATCAACGTTTGCACGTTTCGCCACTTCCGTAACCATCGCGCTAGTAACCGGGTCATTTACGTTTACAGATTCGATGTTTGAGCGGCCGTTTTCTGCCTCGCCGGTTGAGATCACTTCAGCGTTGACGAGATCCACAACGTACTGCGGCGTCTCTGGGACTCCAACGATCTTCCACGTGCCGTTCAGGTGACCGGTGTACGTTCCACCGATCTCTTGTAGGTAGCGTGCAGCGAGATTGCGGATGCGTCCTTCTACCTCGCCGAACGCGGACTCTTGCTGGGTGGAATAAATCTTCTTAATGTCACGTCCTGCCAGCGGGCCGTCATCTGAAATGAGTTGGTTGAGGCGGTAGGAGTTCATGCCCACCTTAACCTTGTCGCCCATACCCACGGGGTTGCCGTCTGGCCAGTTCAAAGTCGTGCCCCTGTCTCCCGCAGGGCGAGAAATATCGTACTCGTAGGTGACTCCAGCGAAAATGTCATGAGTGGAGTACTTCGAGTTACGGCGATCCTTGTCAAACGAGATCGTTACATCACCTTCACGAGACTGGTTGAAGAACTCAGCGGACCACTCCATGTAGTCTTTGAGGTCCTGACCCGTCATTTCGTAAACAGTTACTTCACCGCCGGCGTAACGGTAGTTAGTTGCCAAATCCTTCTTCTTGATTTCGCCAACTGGAAGACCAGCATGGTCGTTGTCGATGGAGTGAACAACCACGTCAGCACCGTTGGAGTAGTGCATCATGACCTCGTTGATGAACACGGTCAGTGGTGTTTCTTCGATTTGGTGCTGCGGGATTGCCTCTATCTTGTTGCCAGGGGTAAACGGCATGCCCTCAAGTTTTCCGACAACAATGTTGGCGTCATCGCGAGCAATCTTGTGCCCTCCGGCCAGAAGTTCTTCTGCCTTCGGATCAGATGCGTAGTCCTTGATTGGAATGTTTTCGCCAGTGGTGTTAGTTAGCTTCCACCTGTCTCCATCCTTGGTGAAAGAGAGGTCAACGCGCGACACGAACTGCGCGTACTTGCCGGGTTCGATCACGAGGGTGTCGTTAATCTTTTCGTTTTCCTCTTTGTGCATATGTCCAGCGAACACAACGTCAAAGCCAGGAACCTTCTCAACAATGTCAGCTGCACCAGTGTCAGGGATGTTGTTTTCATTCTCGGCACCCATGTGGAACACGCCAACCACGGCATCGACATCACCAAGAGAATCGATCGCTTTTTGCGCTTCCTCAATGGTGTCTTGGAATTTCAGCCCGTCAAAGGTGTCGGTCTCTTGCTTAAATTCGTAAACCATGGGCGTGGTTAGGCCTACAACACCAATCTTGATACCGCTGCGTTCAATGACGGTGGTGGCCGGCCAGTACTGCTCGCCAGCGTCGGTGTAAAGGTTGCCGCCTAGCACCGCGCCCTTAAACTGTTCTGTAATTTTGTCGAGCTTTTCCATCCCTTAATCGAACTCGTGGTTACCGATTGCCCACACGTCATAGTTGAGGTCGTTCATAACGCTCACGCCTGGGTGTGGGTTCATGTCCTGGAATAGTTCGCTGGAATTATCTTGAATGAAGTCGCCCGCATCTACGAGAACAACGTTGTCCTCAGATTCCCTCACTTCCTTTACTGCGGTAGCGATTTGGGCCAAGCTTCCGGAGGTGTTTTCCTCGTCCAGGCTGTAGTCCCAAGGCATATAGCGGCCATGAATATCGGAAGTGCCGAGGAACGTGACGTTAACGGAATCATCATTCCCACCGTCACTCGTTGTACTCGGTGCACACGCGCTAAGTGCAAGCGCTGTAACCGCAAGTAATCCGACTACTTTCTTCACTAGAGCTCCTTTGCTTTTTGAAAGTGTTTTAATATCGGGGGAATAATCTTACTCCCTGTTTGGCTGATAGTTGCAAAATTCAGGTTTTTCTCTTCCATCCGAACGCATTAACGTACTATTGCGCCTCCGCTACGTGCACGCCTACAAGAAGTCAGCAGTAGCGGGCATAACAAAACCCCAGCCCAAACCGGGCCAGGGGTAAAACTGTGAGGCGCTTACCGAGGCATAGCTATAAGAAGGTAGGGCTTACTCGTAGAACTCGACGTATTGCCAGCTCACTTCGCCTCGAAGACGTGGAATGATATTCGGTCCGGCTTTTGTAAAACCAAACTCGGTCAACTTTTCTTCAAGATCTTCGTCAGAGTAACGCTCGTTTTCTTCAGGTGTGAGAACGTATCCGAAGAACTCCTCGGTGGTGCGATCCATTAAATTCTTGTCTGTCATGCGCTCAATCTATCGAGAAAAGTGCTTGAAATTAAGGAATTTCTGGAATGGAATCAGTTGTGTATTAATTGTTGAATCGGAATACACGGTTCTGACCGTCTTTCAAGACTGTTTATTCCCGCTCGTTTAAGGTATAGCAGAGCCCGGTCCAAACCGCCGGGGTAGAAACTGCGGGGCGCCTATCGAGACAAATGTGTAGAGGAATGAGAGCTATTCGTAAAACTCGTTGTAATCCCAGCTCACTTCGCCTCGAAGCCGAGGAATAATATTTCTCCAAGCACCCGGAATACCAAGATCTGCGAGTTTTTGCTTTAGATCTTGATCTGAGTACTTCTCATTCTCTTGAGGGGTTAGGACATATCCGCCGATCTCATCGATGGAAAAATCCATAATATCTCTCTGCCGCATGTTGATATTCTATTCTGCCAATTCTATGGATAAGAGTGATTAGCAGTTGTTGCCTGACGGTTAAGCGGAAGAGTATTTTCGTCCACCTTGGTTAATCAATCGTGGGTGGTGTCTTCCAAGAATATGTGCCGAGTGAATCCGCGAAAATCTTCAGGCGTGCGTAGTTGGTGGACGTGTTTGCTCATCAGGGCTGATCCGTGCTTGTCATCGTTCTGAAAGACGTAAATATCCGCACCAACTCAACCCTAATAGAGTGTTTACCGCACAAAATAAGGCCTCCCAGCGGGTGCTGGGAGGCCAGTAGTGGAGATGCCGGGAATTGAACCCGGGTCCAACGATCCACCCCAATTTCTTCTCCGGGCGCAGTTTGCAATAAGTTTCTCAGCCACTAGCAACATGCAAACCTGCAACTAGGTGGCTCAGTTGAGAAAGTGTCGGTCACCGCCTCCCAACACGGTGGCAACCCAGTGGCTCATAAAACGACGCCAGGAACCAAACTCAGAGCATTGCTTGGGCTGACGGACTTGCTCGCTAGATTAGGCAGCGAGGGCAAAGTCGGTGCGGTTCTGTTCAGCACCTATTGGTTTGAATACATGGTTAACGAGGTCAGTAGACATCCTCGGCCCGCTTCACATCGATTGAAGATCGCTGTCGAAACCGATCATCCCCTATATAGTTTTCCCACCCCAACCTTGCACGCAACGGCGGCCTCCAAACATTTTCAGAAAACCAGCGCAACAAAAATACGAAAGTTAGGGACAAGTAAGTATAGGGCGAAAACAGCTGATAAATCAATGGATAGCGCGAAATAACCCGCAAAATGTGGCCTGGACTGCCGGCAGGTTCCTAAACCGACACTAACCCGCCACTCAAAGACTAAAGTTGAGGTGATGCATAACACCTCCGACGCCGGCCAACCGCCTTCGACAACAGGGTCTTACAGGAAGATCCTCCTCGGCGGTGAACCAACCCTAAGCGCCGCCGACGTTGCTGCGCGCACAGAAACCCCAGTAACCCGCGTTAATTCCTATTGGGTTGCCATGGGGTTTGCTCCGGCTGTCGAAGGTGAGGTGGTGTTTACAACGCAAGACCTCAAGGCATACCAACGCTGGTCGGATCTCATCGACTCGGGCCGCATCGACCTACAAACTGGGCTTTCACTCGTTCGCGCGCAAGCCCACATCACCGACCGGCTCGTCCTGTGGCAGATGGAAGCCCTCGTTGATGACGTGGCGCGCAGATACACGCTGGATGACACGTCCGCAAGGCTCGTCACGCTCGACAAGTTCCGCGAATTCCTCCCATTCCTTGAAGAAGAACTCATTTACTCGTGGAAACGACAACTTGAATCAATCATTACTCGTGTCGATCAAGAGGTTTCCCATCGCGGCCGTGAACGTGAAACAAACGGCTTCCCACTAATCCGCACGCTCGGATTTGTAGACATGGTTTCCTACACGTCTTCATCCGTTTCATTGCCCGAAGAGGATTTGGTGCACCTCATCGACCAGTTCGAGACCGTGTGTCGCATCGTGATCCCATCTGCGGGTGGGCGCGTGGTGAAAATGATCGGCGACGCCGTGTTCTACATTGCAGATGACTTACCAACCGGACTGCGCGTAGTTACCGAACTTATGCAACGCCTAAACAGCATGCACAAAATGTTGCCCGTGCGCGCGTCAATCGTCCAAGGGGCAGTATTTTCGAGGTCGGGGGACGTCTTTGGACCTCCCGTTAACCTCGCTTCGAGGCTGGTTGATGTCGCTCCGGTTGGGCAAATCATTACCGACGGCGAAACTGCGGGAAAGATCGCGCACGGTGAGGCTGGGCCGGGGTACCGCGTGTCAGCAGCAAAAGAAGCGGATCTGCGAGGAGTGGGCCGAGTGGTTCCATTCCAGGTGAGTGTTGAAGACCGTCCACCTGTTGAACATTTACCAATTGAAACTTTCTAAACTTTATTCATCCAATCTGGCGAACATTTCGTATAGGAAACGTCGGTATAGCGCGAAAAAGTGTGTGCGGCCCGCGCTCGAATAGTAAAAAGTATCTCGATGTCGCATTACATTTTACTAGCTCAAGGCGTGTGCAATGCTCAAATATGGCTTACTATGGGAGCGTGACTACAGTTCTTTTGGTTGAAGATGATCCTGCAATTGCAGAGCCCTTAGCCCGCGCGCTTGGCCGTGAGGGTTACGAAGTTAGGGCACACGGCACTGGCCGTGGCGCTCTAAACGAGGTTGATAGCGCAGACCTTATCGTTCTTGATCTTGGACTTCCTGACATGGACGGGCTGGACGTGGCCCGACAGGTGCGCAAGCTTGGGCTGTCCACTCCAATTTTGATCTTGACCGCCCGCGCGGACGAGGTGGACATGGTGGTCGGCCTTGACGCTGGTGCAGATGACTACGTAACTAAACCGTTCCGCCTCGCGGAGCTTCTGGCCCGCGTTCGCGCCCTTTTGCGCCGCACGGGAACTGACGAGGCGGATGGCGAACTCATCGTGCAAGACGTTCGCGTTGATGTGGGCGCACACCGCGCATTCGTGAATGACCGGGAACTACAGCTAACTGCTAAGGAATTTGACCTGTTGCGTGTTCTCGTTCGTGAGGCTGGCAATGTGGTTGAGCGTGATGTGCTGATGCGCGAAGTTTGGGGATCGGATCCCACCGGATCCACCAAGACGCTCGACATGCATGTTTCATGGTTGCGCCGAAAGCTCGGTGATGATGCTGCGGATCCGCATTACATCACCACCGTTCGCGGCATGGGATTCAGGTTCGAAAAAGAGCGGGCCTAACACATGCGCGCACGCGTTATTAAAATGATCGCCACGGCTGTGACCGTGGCGGTCTTAATTCTGGGTATTCCCTCGCTTTTCATCGGAGGCGCGCTCGTTTGGCAGTCCGCGCAGTACAACCTGGAGTCACGCACGCAAGTGCTTGGCAACATGGTTGAACGCAGACTCCATTCCGGCGACGAGTTCACACAACGAAACTTGGACAACTGGGTGCTGGGAAACGACCTGCTATCCAACGCGTATGTGCGCGTCAACAATCCCGGTCAGGCAGGTCTTATAGAAAGAGGGGAGCACGTCAGCGCCCCGCGCATAACCGCGTCAATTGTCCTGCCGTCTGGCACCACGGTACGCAGTGAGATTTCGGCGTGGCCAACGATCTTCTCTATTGCGCGGCTTGTCGCGATATTCCTTGCCGGTATTATCGCCTCGCTCGCAGTTGGCTACTGGCTGGCTTTGCGCGGATCGCGGCGAATCTCCGCACCCCTCATTTATCTGGCTGCTCAGGCTGAACAAATCGGTTCTGGGCAGGTGCGCGCGCGCGTGAACCCGTCCGGTATTGAAGAGATTGATCTTGTGCAAGAAGAACTTGTGCGCACGGGCGAACGCATGGCGGGCCGCCTGGCCGCGGAACGCCAGTTCGCTGCTAACGCCTCACACCAGTTACGCACCCCGCTTACCGCTTTGTCTATGCGTTTAGAGGAGATTGACCTCATCACGGATGATCCGGAGATTCAAGGCGAGGTGCGCGTGTGCCTGGAACAGGTGGAACGCCTCACGCAGGTGATAAACGATCTGCTCACCACAACCAAGAAGGCGGGCGGAAATGCCGAGGCAATCCACGTCCTCGAAATCTTTAACCAGCAGCGCGAAGAATGGGAGGAAGCGTTTGCGGCGCAGGGGAGAGAGCTGATTTTCACCGACGAAGCTGCGCAGCCCGTACTCGCTTCGGCGTCGGTACTCTCACAGGTTTTAGCAACACTGATTGAGAATTCGCTGCGCTACGGGGCGGGCACAACCCGCGTGGTGTGCCGCAAAGGTACGTCGTCGCGCGGCGTTTTTATAGACGTTGGTGACGAAGGCGAGGGCGTAGCCGAGGACATGACGGAGATGATCTTCGAAAAGGGTGTTTCGGCGCACGGCTCTACCGGCATCGGTTTGCCCCTAGCTCGCGACCTCATTAAAGGCACGGGAGGCCGCTTGGAGCTGACGCAGGCGAAACCCGCTGTTTTCACGGTTTCGCTACCGGCAATGCCCACTAGTTTGGATCCGGACGTGGTCATGCCAGAGGGCATGTTGGTCTCGGTGGGGCGCCGCAAGCGCAGGTTCTAAGGTCGGCGGCCCGGGTGAGACGGGCCGCCACTGTTGAGGCGCGCACGATAAGCTGAACGGGTGAGTCGAACAATTGCTGTGGTTGGCGGCGGACAGCTCGCCAGAATGATGGTTCCTCCAGCAACTGAGCTGGCAATTACTTTGAAAACTATGGTCGAGGCCGCCGACGGGTCTGCCGCACAAGTTACGGTGAATGCGCCCGTGGGTGATCCGAAGAACCTCGATGACATGAAGTCGTTGATCATGGACGCCGACGTGCTGACGTTCGAGCACGAGCACATCCCACCTCAAATTCTCGCTGAGTGCGACGGTATTTCTATCCAGCCGCCACCAAGTGCACTCTTGTATGCACAGAATAAGCTCGCTATGCGCAAAAAGTTGCAGGAAATAGGAGCGCCAGTACCGAGGTGGGCGCAGGCTTTAAACCGCGAGGACGTGGCGAAGTTCGGTAATGAGGTCGGCTGGCCGGTTATCGCCAAAACGCCAACGGGCGGTTACGACGGCAAAGGCGTTCGCGTGGTTTCGGGCGCAGATGAAGTTGAAGATTGGCTAGAAGCTGGGCCGGTACTCCTGGAGGAGAAAGTGCCGTTCACTCGCGAAGTGGCAGTGCTTTTGGCACGCACGCCCTCCGGTCAGGTGAAGCAGTGGCCGGTCGCGGAGTCGATCCAAGAAGATGGAATCTGCTCTGAGGTGATTGCCCCCGCGCCCTCGCTGTCCGCGAAGGTCGCCGCCCGCGCGCAGGCAGTTGGCGATCTGATTGCCCGTGAACTTGGAGTAACTGGCGTGCTCGCGGTCGAAATGTTCGTGGTGGAGGCCGATGAGCCGGTTCTGCTGGTCAACGAGCTTGCAATGCGCCCCCACAACACGGGGCACTGGACGATCGATGGGGCGCTAACCTCCCAGTTTGAGCAGCACTTGCGTGCGGTTTTGGATTTGCCACTTGGGGAAACCACGCCGATTCCAGGGGTTTGGGTGATGAAAAACTTGCTTGGATCCAAGTACGAGGACGCCGCGCAAGGCCTCCCGGAAGTGCTGAAACAACTGCCCGGCGTGCACGTGCACCTGTACGGAAAGAGCGTGCGGCCGGGCCGAAAGCTCGGACACGTAACGGTGCGTGCCGATGATGTGAAAACGGCTCGCGAGAAGGCGGGCAAGGCCATCGATATTCTGTTTGGGAAGTGAGTGACATGGTGCAGGTTGGCATCGTAATGGGGTCAGATTCGGACTGGAAGGTGATGGGCCAGGCCGCCGAGGTGATGCGTGAGTTTGGCGTCGAGTTCGAGGCGCGCGTGGTTTCTGCCCACCGCACGCCGGAGGCAATGTTGCGCTACGGCAAGGAGGCCGCGCAGCGCGGCCTCAAGGTGATTATTGCCGGCGCTGGCGGAGCGGCGCACTTGCCGGGCATGCTCGCCTCGGCCGCGCCATTGCCGGTGATCGGCGTGCCCGTGCCGCTCAAATACCTTGACGGCATGGATTCGTTGTTGTCGATCGTGCAGATGCCCGCCGGGGTTCCCGTCGCTACCGTTTCAATAGGCGGGGCGCGCAACGCCGGCCTGCTCGCGGTACGAATGCTGGCCATGTCGGATCCGGTTTTGCAACAGAAGATGGCGGATTTTCAGCAGGATTTGGCCCACCAGTCCGCCCAGAAGAATCAGACTTTGCAACGATCTTTAGAAAGCAATTAGTAAGGGTTTTAGACTGTAGCTATGAGCATTATGGTGATTGGCGGCGCCGGTTACATTGGCGCCCACGTGGTTAGGCTTTTGCAACAACGCGGCGACGAGGTTGTGGTGGTTGATGACCTGTCGTATGGCACAAAGGATCGCATTGGTTCGGCTAAGCTCGTCCAGCTTGACGTTGCTGATACAGCTTCGGTTGAGGCGTTGTTGAACGCGATGGTAGACGAGGATGTCACGGCCGTGATTCACTTTGCGGCGCGCAAGCAGGTGGGCGAGTCAGTCTCGCGCCCGGCTTGGTACTACCAGCAGAATGTGGGCGGCATGGCTAACGTGATGTTGGCGATGGAGAAGGCCGGTGTGAACCAGATGATCTTCTCCTCGTCTGCTGCGGTTTACGGCATGCCGCCGGTGGAAGTGGTTGACGAGGATATCGAGAAGCACCCGATTAATCCCTATGGGGAAACGAAGTTTATAGGCGAGTGGATGATGGCGGACTGCGGGCGCGCCTGGGGCTTGCGTTGGATCGGTTTGCGCTACTTCAACGTTGCTGGCGCGGGCTGGGATGATCTGGGTGACCCAGCCACGCTGAACTTGATCCCGATGATTTTTGAGCGCTTGGCACGTGGCAAAGCCCCCGCCATTTTTGGCACGGATTATCCTACTGCGGATGGTACGTGTATTCGCGATTACATTCACGTGATGGATCTGGCGCGCGCCCACATTGACGCGTTGGATGCGCTCGCAGCTGAATCGGAGCTGAAGCACAACGTTTACAACGTGGGCACGGGCAAGGGCACGTCGGTGCGTGAGATCGTGGACGCTTGTCGCGAGGTGAGCGGCATCAAGTTCGAGGCTGAGGAGCAGGATCGGCGCGCTGGTGACCCGCCACAGCTGATCGGCAACGCCCGCCGCATTACCGAGGATCTAGGGTGGAACGCTGAGTATGACGTGGCGCAGATCGTGAAATCGGCGTGGAGTGCTTGGCAGGCTGGCCCGCGCAAGATCGATGTTGCGGCTACTAACGAGCTGTTCAAGAACAACTAGTTTCCAGTAATAAAAACGTTGGGTGAGTAATCCGGTTCGGATCACTCACCCAACAACTGTATGACAGCGCTATTCGGGCATCGCGTTGGCCTGTAGCTCAGCTGAGGTGAGGGTGCCGTTGGCGAGTTTGCGGAAGAACTCATCCGCATCGTCATCTAGTAGCACGGCGGAGCCTTGGCTGGTTTCAAACGCGATGGTGGCAATCGGGGGAGTGCCCGTGTTGCCGCTGGAGGTTGCGGCCCTAAAATCCCACGCCATGCGCGCAAGTTCAAGACTGGACGTGTCCGGATCGGTGCTCACTGACTGGGCTGCGGCCGACGATATTTTCATTTGCCGCACGGGATTCAAGGAGTTCGAAGGCTGGGCGGCCCTCTTCACGATCGCTCCGATGACCTGACGTTGTCTTTCCGCGCGCCCAATGTCTCCATTCGGGTCGGAGTAACGCATGCGTGCAAAAGCGAGGGAGGTGTAACCATCTGCGTTGTGACAGCCGGCCTGCCACACGAGCTCGGAACGGGGATCATCTACGTCGTAGTCGAGGCAGAGTTCAACGCCGCCCATGGCGTCCACGATATCCACAACGCCCTGCATGCCAACTTCAACGTAGTGGTCAACGGTGATGCCGCTGAGTTCTTCAACGGTGTCTACCAGCAGTTCGGGCCCCCCGTATGCGAATGAGGAGTTGATTTTACCTTCGCCGTATTCGGGAATATCCACCCACGTGTCGCGCGGGATAGAAATCAGGTAGGCGTTGCCGTTAGGGGCGCGGTGAAGCAACATGATCGTGTCCGACCTGTGCCCTTCAGTTTCGTCGGTGAACTGCGTGCCATCGCGCGAGTCCGACCCGGCAATCAGATAGGTGGTTCCCGGAGTGCCACCTGCCGCGCTGAGGGCATCAACGTGCTCAATTTTGCCACCCGCCCAGTTGAGTAGTAGCAGGGGCCAGCCGACCAGGATCGCCAGTACAACCAGAACGGTAACGAGGGTGCGCCGGCGCCGGTTCGGTTTGCGCCGAGGCACGCCACTTTGCGGCATGTTTGGTGGCGGGGTGGGCGCGTTGGGTCGAGGTTGCGGTTTCCAGCCGGTTGAGGCCGTTGCTGCGCGGTTAGTGCGCGCTGGTTCTATGGGAGTTCTCGAAGCGAAAGACTGCCGGTTTGGCGCATACGAGGGAGGGGGCTGCTTAGAGGATCGGTTCGATGCCGGCGCGTAGGAGGGTGGAACCTGCTGCCTCCCAGACTTGACTGACTCGCGATCTACGCGCGGCCGCCCTTCCTGGGCCCGGATAGGCTTATGCGCACTGGGGGAGCTAGCTGAACGCGTGCCCCGGCCCGCCACGTCTTTGCGCGCGGATTGGGCACTACGGTAGTTGCGGCCTGCCTGCGAGGTTGGTGAGGGGCGGGCGGGGTTCTGCGCTGAGTTCGAACCGGCGTTACCTGCAGCAGCGCCGCCGCCCACGGTGCGCCCGCCGCTTTTACGCTCGACGCGTTTCGCGCCTTGGGTGGATGGTCGGTTGCGTCCCGCACGCGGTGGAATACTTGGCGGGATGCTCTTGGGAGGTTCGGCGTCGCTCACAGACCATCTCCATCACTGTCGCTGTTTCTTAGGTATTCATCGTTAGAGCCGTAGGAGCCTTCAAAACCACCATCGGAACCGGTGCTATTGGTCTTCGTCTCGCTAGATTCTTCGAGGAAGACTACATTCCCTTCAGCGTCGGTGATCCAAATGTTGGATGGTAGGGGCTGATCCTTTTGGATGGATTCCCAAAGTTCATCCGCTTGCCAAGTGGGGATAACGCGGTTGGTATCCCAGGGTGCTTCGGTTAGTGGCATTGTGACGAATTGCAGGCCATCGGCTGAAAACGCAGATAGTGAGTACGCAAGCCCCATGGAAGTGTTTATCCGCGAGAAGTTCGAAGACGTCTTAATAATGTCGAGCGATTCGGAGATAAAAGCGTACAGTTTGGGAAAGTCAGTCAACAAGTTCTGTGACTGCGCAGTGTGGAATATGCGCCCCATAAGTTCTTGTTGGCGGCCAATGCGGGAAATGTCAGACCCGTTTCCAATTTCTTTGCGCGCCCTGGCGTAGGCGAGGGCGTCGTGGCCGTTAAGCACGTGACAACCCGCAGGTATGTCGAGCTCTGCGGCCTGGTCGTACAAGTCTTCTTCGAAGCACATTTCCACGCCGCCGAGGGCGTTGATGATCTTCTCAAAGCCTGCAAAGTCGAATATGACAAACCCATCGATGGGAATGCCGGTGAGCTCTTCCACGGTTCTCCAGGTGCAACCCACGCCCGCGTCCAGGTTTTCCTCGTTGTATCCCGAGCCAATGGACATGGCCCAGTTGATCTGCCCAGTTTGGGGGTAGGTTTGGGTTCCGTCTTTGAGGACGCACGAGGGGATGTCCACAATCGTGTCGCGCGGAATAGAAACTAGCTGCACGCGGCTGCGGTCAGCAGAAATATGCGCAATGATCGTGACATCTGCCCGCAGTGAGGGGTCTTCATCGTCTCCGTAGCGGGAGTTGCCTTCACCAACGCGCGAGTCGGTACCAAGCACGAGGACGTTTACAGCGCGCCCGTCGAAGCTGTCTGCGGGGGGACGATTTTCCTTCTGCGGTGCGAACTGTTCAACTTGCAGTTCAGATTTGGCAGCCCGGTGGGACAGGTCGTTGTACAAGAGCCCAGCGGCGGTGCCGACGAACACTAATACAGCAAAGAGGGCGGCACTAACGGCCCGCAGGGTGGGGCGCCGGAAGCGGAATAGCGTGTGCCGCGGTTGAGCCGTTGGACGCGGGCGACGTCTTTTTAGCTGCGGCGCACGCGAGAGTGTCTGCCTGCCCTGGTCACGTACCAGGCTGCGAACATCTTCCTCTTGGAGGCTCTTTGTTTCGCGCTCTTTCACGTTAGTCCTCAGATCCTGTGGGCGGCTGGCTGGTTTCTGCACTGCTGCGAACGGTTTCCAACGCGATGGTGCGCGCTAGTTGCGTGAGTTTGCGTTCGACTGCGGCGTCACGCCGGTACGCGGTGACGAGGGTGCTAAAGAACGCGAGAGTGAGTCCATACAGCAAGAGGTCGGTGCCACGCCCGATGCCTAAAGATACTGCGATGTGCGATAGCAGACTCGGAAATAGTACGGCTACTACGGCGAAGGCAACGAAAACCATCATTGACAGCCGGCGCATTGCGAGGTGTTGCGCAGACTTTACTGGCTTCATGATGAAGTATGTTGCGGCCAGAAGAATGGCGACGATCAGGAGTTTGATGAACCATTGTGATCCAAATATGGCTGACATTTCCGCTCCTACTTCATGATTAGTTCGACCAGGATGTTGATCGAGTTTAATAGTGATTGGCCCTTGGAACGCGAGTAGTCCGTGTAGATGATATGCACGGGCATTTCCCGCCATTTGAGTTTGGTGTCGAATAGTTGGTACACGATTTCGGAGGCGTGAGCCATCCGGTTTTGCGTGATTTCGATTTGCTCCAGGGCATCACGACGAATCACTCGAAGGCCGTTATGCGCGTCGGTAAGTTGCTCACCAGTGCGCATACGGGTGACGAACGCGGCGGTTTTGAGGACGAGTTTTTTGAACGCTCCGGTTTCAGCTTTTCCTTCAAGAAAACGTGATCCGAATACGAAGCCGAGGTCTTCGCGTTCTGCGGCTTCTAGCATGGCGAGCGCATCTTCGATGCGGTGTTGCCCGTCCGCGTCGTAGGTGACAACGTATTTCGCGTCCGTGTTTTCAAGGACGTAGCTGAATCCGGTTTGCAGGGCAGCGCCTTGCCCGAGGTTAATGGGATGTACGGCAACTGTGACGTCGGCTGCGAGGGCCTCTTCGATGGAGTTGTCACTGGATCCGTCGTCAACGCAGATGATGTTCGGGAAGGTTTTGCGTACTTTAGTGAGTACTTCACGCACGACTTTTCCCTCGTTGTATAGGGGAACAACGAGCCATGTTTTGTCTGTCAGTTGCATGTGCGCCCTATGATTCTTTGAGTTTACGTGTTTAAACGCTAACCACTTTACAATCTTTAAGTGTAAAAACGCTGAATAGGCGCCGCTAATCACTGTGATTATGAGCGTAGAATGAGTTTGACTGTAACTGAACGGAGGACTTATGCCGAGAATTGTCGATAGTGCAGACGTTTCAGCTGAGGCGAAGATTGGGGAGGGAACTTCGATCTGGCACCTCGCGCAGGTTCGTGAAAATGCTGAGATCGGAAAGAACTGCATTGTTGGCCGCGGCGCTTATATTGGCGAGGGCGTAAAAATGGGTGATAACTGCAAGGTGCAGAATTATGCTCTGGTTTACGAACCCGCTGAGCTTGCCGATGGTGTTTTTGTTGGTCCGGCTGCTGTCCTTACAAACGACTTGTTCCCACGTGCGATTAATGCGGATGGTTCGCTAAAGAGCGCGTCTGATTGGGATCACGTGGGTGTGACGTTGAAGCGTGGCGCTTCTGTTGGGGCGCGCGCGGTGTGCGTGGCTCCGGTGACGGTTGGCGAGTGGGCCACTGTTGCGGCGGGCTCGGTTGTCACAAAGGATGTGCCAGATTTTGCTTTGGTTGCCGGGGTTCCGGCCCGCCGGATTGGTTGGGTTGGGCAAAGTGGCGTGAGGCTACAACCAGTTGAAGGTAGCGAAAATCGTTTCAAGTGCCCTAAGTCTGGGCAAATTTTCGAACAGATTAGCGATAGTGAGCTAAGAGAGGTTAGCGAGTAATGACCCGAGAGATGATTCCCGCAGCAAAACCGTTGATTGGGGAGGAAGAAGTTGCAGCTGTTACCGCAGTTCTTCGTTCCGGCATGGTTGCGCAGGGCCCACAGGTAGCTGCTTTTGAAGAAGAATTCACGCAGCAGATGGCACCGGGGGGCGAGTCTATTGCAGTGAACTCCGGTACTTCCGCCCTCCACATCGGCCTATTGGCTTCTGGTATTGGCGCTGACGACGAGGTTATTGTGCCCTCGTTCACGTTCGCCGCTACGGGTAACTCCGTTGCGATTGCGGGAGCAAAGCCGGTGTTTGCCGACATTGACCTGGAGCATTTCTGCTTGGATCCGAAGTCTGTTGAGGCTTCGATCACGGAGCGCACGAAGGCGATCATGCCGGTGCACCTGTATGGCCACCCGGCTCCTATGAATGACTTGAAGAAGATTGCCGACAAGCACGGCCTCATGCTGTTTGAGGACGCGGCGCAGGCGCACGGTGCTTCGCTGGACGGCAAGATGGTTGGCACATTCGGCACGTTCGCGGCATTCTCGTTCTACCCAACAAAGAACATGACGGCCGGCGAGGGCGGCATGATCACCACCTCGGATCCCAAGGTGGCCCGCAACTGCCGCCTGCTTCGTAATCAGGGTATGGAGCAGCGCTACGCGAATGAACTGGTTGGTTTGAACAACCGCATGACTGATATTCACGCCGCGATTGGTCGCGAACAGTTAAAGAAGGTTGGCGCGTGGACGGCGAAGCGCCAAGAGAACGCGAAGTTCCTATCGGAAAACCTGCAGGGCGTTGTGGTTCCGGCTGTTGCCGAGGGTGCAGTGCACGTCTACCACCAGTACACGATCCGCGTGGTTGATACTGACCGTGATCGCTTCATGGAAGCGCTACGCGAGGAGTACCAGGTTGGATCGGGCGTTTACTACCCGATTCCGAACCACCGCTTGCCCTCCCTCGCCCCGTACGCGCCAGGTCTTGACCTGCCGGTAACCGAGGAGGCCGCGAAGACCGTGGTTTCGCTCCCGGTTCACCCGTCGCTGTCACAAGCAGACCTGGATCGCATTGTTGAGGCCGTGAACGCTCTTGCTAAGGCTGGTGCTTAATGTCTGATATTCGCGTTGGTGTACTTGGTCTTGGCTCCATGGGACGCCATCACGTGCGTAATGCGCGTGAGACGGAGGGGTTTGAGCTAGTCGCGCTCGCGGATCCGGGCGGTGACCGCTTTGACGTGGCTCGCGGCATGGAGGTTTTGCCGGGCGTTGAGCAGATGCTTGAGGTCGGTATTGACGCCGCAGTTGTGGCTGTGCCTACCGCGTACCATTTCGAGGCCGTGATGAAGCTGGCTGAGGCCGGCGTGCACACACTGGTTGAAAAGCCGCTGGCGTCCACCCTGGAAGAGGGCGAGGCGATGGTGAAGGCGTTCGACGATGCCGGCG
Source organism: Gleimia europaea ACS-120-V-Col10b (assembly GCF_000411155.1). GTDB lineage: Bacteria > Actinomycetota > Actinomycetes > Actinomycetales > Actinomycetaceae > Gleimia > Gleimia europaea_B. The sequence continues at coordinate 642,836 of NZ_KE150266.1, read as the reverse complement.
TGGTTGGCGCTGTTGGCTACGTGGAGCGCTGCAATCCGGCGTTGCTGGAGATGCGGCGCCTGGTTTCTGAGGGTTACTTGGGGGACGTGTACCAGGTGGTGACTCGCCGCCAGTCACCGTTCCCGGCGCGCATTTCGGATGTTGGCGTGGTGAAGGATCTGGCAACGCATGATGTGGATTTGGCGGCATGGGTTGCTGGTTCTGAGTACGAGTCGATTTACGCCCAGACTGCTTTCCGTTCCGGCCGCGAGTTTGAAGACATGGTGTCCGCCACTGGCCGTTTTAAGAATGGTGTGCTGGTGAGCCACTTGGTGAACTGGTTGACCCCGTTTAAGGATCGCATCACGATCGTTACGGGTGAGCGGGGTGCTCTAGTTGCTGATACCGCAATGTCGGATTTGACGTTCTATGAAAATGGTCGTTTCCCGGTGCAGTGGGATCAGATTGCGGCATTCCGTGGCGTTTCTGAGGGTGAGGTTACGCGCTTCGCTCTGGTTAAGCGCGAGCCGTTGCGCGTTGAGCACGAGCATTTCCGTGACGCCATTCTGGGCACGGGCACGGAGCATGTGACGATGCGTGAGGGCCTGCAGACCATGAAGGTGATCCAGGCGATGCTAGATTCAGCATCCTCTGGCGAGGCTGTGAAACTGTAGCGCAGTGCTTGAGTGCAGGGGCGGTTCTGCTTCGATTTGGAGTGGAACTGCCCCTGTCCTTATCTTTAATTGCGGTTAGGAGGAGTTGTTGTTCGACAGGATTAGTACGCATGTGAAGAGTGTCGCGGCTTCTTCTCCGTTCCTTCGCCACGTTTTAACCCTGGTGACCGGCACGGCGCTCGCACAGATGGTTGTCTTCTTCATGATGATGATCATTACGAGGCTTTATGGGCGAGAAACCATTGGCGAGCTGGGTACTTTCAACTCGATAGTGGCTATTGCAGTTGCGATTGCTGCGGGGCGCTATGACATGGCGTTGATGCTTGAGAAGGACGATCGCGACGCAAAAGTAGTAGCCATGTTGGCGCTGCGTCTGATCGCGATTAACTCGCTAGTAATAACTGTTCTAGCGTTCCCTCTTCGCGACGCGGTAGCGAACCTGTATTCTGAGTCGGTTGCGAACTGGATGCCTCTGGCCGGCCTAACCACGTTTTTTATGGCTGGCGCAACCCTGTTTCAGTATTGGTACAACCGGAAGACGGATTATAAAACCATCGCGAAAAACCGAGTGGTGCAACAGGTTGGAACCAGTAGCGGGCAAGTGATATTCGGATGGGCAGGAGTCCACACTCTGCCCGGCCTTGTTGGCGGTCAGATTGTAGGGCAGGCATACGCGTTCTTTAATCTGGGGATCCGAGCTAAAGACCTACGCACGCTCGATATAGCCGGGGCGCGTCCCATGCATAAGCTCGCCCGTAAACACTGGAAGATGCCGGTGCTGAATGGCCCGAATGTGCTGATTGATGCGGTGAGGATAAACGGTATTAATCTGCTTATCGGACGGGTATCCATCGGCGATTTTGGTGAGTACAACATTGCGAACCAGGTGGTAAATGTTCCCGTGATGCTGATTAATTCGGCGGTTTCACAGGTGTTTTTCCAAAAGCTCTCTACCATTGAGCCGGGCCAAATGTTGCGGGAGGTCAAGAACGTAATCAAACGCGCGATTGTGATTGGAGTCGTTCCGTTTGCCCTCCTGTGGCTGGTAGCTCCGTGGTTGCTACCGATTTTGTTCGGAGCAGATTTTAGCCAGTCTGGTTATTTCGCTCGCGCTCTCATCCCGTGGATGGCGATGCTACTCATAACCTCGCCGATTTCAACGATGTTTGTTGTGACCGGCACGCAACACTGGCTTTTGATCTTTTCGATTCTCTACACGATTGGCCCACTGACCTGGCTACTTGTCTCTGATCTCGATCTATTGGGAACCATCTACGTGATGGGATTAATCATGGCCGCGTTCTTGGTTGCAATGACCATAATGTCTCTTTTCGCAGCTCGCCGGTTTGACCGGCGCGCACTCACCGCTACGGACTCCCTTTAACACTAGGCATTAGGCCCGGCCCAGCCTTAGGCCAGGCCTAAGGCGCAGATCATCTGTGTTCGGGCAGTACAGCGCCCCCTGGCGTCCACGTTCCATTTACGAAGAGTTCGCTGTATATTCCCAGGATCGTCTTGCCCTTTAACAGCTTCCAATCCAGTTGCCTGGGCGTGAGGTTTCCAGTGAGGGCTTCAAATGCCATTGGATGATGCCTAGTTACATGAGCCGCGTAGGCCTTCTCAATAATGTTTGACAGTCCAACGTATTCGAGGCCGGTCTTAAGCACGTTCTTGAACGTGGGGTCCAGCTTTGCGGCGGGTCCGCCAAAGTTAGGCAGGGCCGTGCCAGAGACCTGCTCGTAACGTTCGTTGGTGAAGTGGACGTACGGTTCACGATCATCTCCCCAGGCGTTTGGCGTGCCGGTAAACCAGCTGTCCCACACCTTGGCTTCAAGCATGGGCATTGCCCATTGGAAACCGAAATGCTCGTAGGCGCGAACGGAATTGTTGATGTATTTTGCCTGCCGTTCTAGCAGGTTGAGCTGGATAAATACGAGTATCTTCTCTAGCTGGTCTGCATTTGGCCAGTATTGGCGCAAGAATGCGGAAATCTTATTGCGCGAGTAGCTGTGCGTTGCCGCAAAATCGGGATCGCCTTGCAAAATAAAGTGGTGCTCGGCAAGTACACGAGCCATTTCACCGTATCCAAGCGTTCGGTTCGGATCGTAAGCCCACGCGTCGTGCTCATTACCTACAATCGTATGGCCGGGGCTTACAACACCGCGTGGGTCTACGTCAGGGTCTTTCTGAAGCTCCCTGAGCGCATACCAGTCTTGAATGTGAGGCAGGGCGTTGGCACTCCAAGTGTCTTTTAGGAACGCAGTGGTTTCCGGGGCGTACCAGCGTTGCCGTACCTTTACGGGATCCAGTTCTACGAATTTCCACTCATAACCCAGGCCGGTTGCGACCAGGCGTGAGATTTCCGCTTCCGATGAGTTTTTTACCCCATAGGTGAATGCGAGTACGTTTTTGGCGCCAACCTCTTTAAGTGCCGTCATAAACAGGCGCGAGTCCGCGCCGCCCGAAAGCGGAATTAGGATCTGGTGGCCGTTGGAGTCATCTACAAACTTGGAAGTGACTTCAAGGATCGTTTCATAGAACTCTTCCATGAACGTGTCGGGATCATCCTGCGTCTGTTCATGGTTAAACGCGCTGGCGTGAGATTCAAAGCGAACGTCTTGGGACGGGCTGAACTCGGCGATCGTTCCCGCTGGTACTGTCTGCACATCTTCGATCAACGTGTCGGTTCCGAGCACGAAGCCAGTATGCAGAAACTCTAATGCCGCGTCTTCGTTTCGCACAGGTTCTTCCATTAGCGCGGTGAGCTCGTTCGGAGAGGAAGATAGAACCAGTTCACCGTCAATGTGGGTGTAGAGAATCGGGAACGAGCGCAGGCCATCCGTAATTGCCCAAACGCGATCGCCGCGTTGGATAATCGCCCCCCAGTTGCTACGTTGAGCCGAGACAAACTCGGTGATTGATTCGGAATTTACAAGCTCTGGGGCCGCATTCAGAGGGGAACGCCACCACAGGTGTCCGTTCGGTAAATCGACTTGTTCCCACTTTGGCGCATCCGCAATCTTCACTGAATATCCCTTTCGTGACTGAACTTCCTCAGCTTACAGGCTAGCCCCGCGGATCTTGAATACTCGTCTTGATTCACGGGGTGGGTTAGGATAGATGGGTCATCTTAGATATCTATTTTGGGGGAGCGCAATGCGCGTTGTCATTGTTACGCCGTGGTTTCCCACGCAGGTAAATCCGAGTTCAGGCGCGTTTGTTCTAAAAGACAGCCAGGCGTTGCGTGAAGCGGGCGTGGATCTAAACGTTGTACATTTGGTGCCTCCGCATGAAGATGACGGAACTCGCAAGACGGTTGTTTCGGGGATAAGAATCATTCGCGTTCCGATGAGCACCTCTAATCCGTTGGACATCTTGCGTGCCCGCCTCGAAATAGCGCCATTGATCAAAGATTTTGACGTTGTACACACGCAGGCGATCTCTGCCATTGAACCATTTGTATTCGGGCGTCCCAAGCAGTTTTGGGTGCACACCGAGCACTGGTCGGGGATAACCAATCCGCAAACCCTGCCGGCGTCGTGGCAAAAACTTCGCCCCGCCCTGTTAAAGATGGAAAAGCTTCCAGACGTTGCTGTTGCCGTCTGCGACTATTTGGCTCAGCCGCTGCGTGACATTCGCGGTTCCCGGCCGGTAGAGGTCATTCCATGCCAAGTGCCCTCGCCAGAGCAGGTGGTGGCGCGGCGCGAGCATGATGGGGTTATCCGCTTGGTCTCTACCGGGGCACTGGTTGAGCGCAAGGATCCTCTCCTCGCGGTTCGCGTGCTGGATGAGCTCAGAAAGCGCGGGTTTGAGGCCACCCTGACGTGGCTGGGGGATGGGCCACTGCGTGGCGAAGCTATTTCGCTGGCGGAAGAACTGGGAGTGAACGCTAAATTCCCTGGCACGGTTGACAAGATTGGGGTGCAAAAAGCGCTCGCGGAAGCCGATATTTTCATTGGCCCCACTCAAGGTGAGAATTTCTTTGTGGCTGCTGCCGAGGCCATCGTTAATGGCCGCCCGCTAGTTGTAGGAGCTAACGGCGGTCACGGCGAGTACATTGATCCGGCAATCGGCAGGCTCATGAGTGTGCAGGATGCGGGCGGTTACGCCGACGCGGTTGTGGACTTGTTTGAAAATACCGCTGATTGGGATGCGCAGCGCATTGCCGCAACCGTAGGCGATAGTTTTGAGCCGCATACGATTGCTGCCTCGTATATTGATCTGTACAAGCGCGGTATTGAGCAGCGGGGCTTCTGACATTGGTAAGGATGATTTACCATGCCGCGTACGAACTCAACTACGAGTCTGTTTCCGCTTCTGCGATCAGGCCGAGAAGGATGCTTCAAGCGTTCAAAGATGCGGGCTTCGAAGTTTTTGACTTGACGGGGGAGAGTTCGGCTCGCAAGGCGAAGTTCCACAAGTTGAAGGCAAAGCTGGCCAGCGGGGAACGATTCGCTTTCATGTATTCAGAATCTGCAACGATTCCCGCGATGATTGGGAACGCTAACCATTTCCCCCACCTGTTGCTTGACGCGCAGATCTTTCGCACGCTGAAAAAGTACGGTGTGCCCACGTCGGTTTTTTACCGCGACCTGTATTGGGTGTATGACGAGTACGAGGAGCGGGTAGGCAAACCACTCGCAACGGGAATGCGCGCCCTGTACAGGTACGAGTTAGCTCTCTATAAGCGCTACGCAGACATCATTTTTGTGCCCTCGTTTGAAATGGCGCAAGAGATCCCGCAGCTACGTGTTTCTAAGGTAAAAGAGCTCCCTCCGGGAGGCGAGCCAGTAGACGTGCCGGCGCCCCCTTCGCCTCTGCATATGTTCTATGTTGGAGGCATTGGAGCTCACTACAACTTGCATGAGTTGGTGCGAGCCGTTCAACGCGTAAACGCGGTTACACTCACGATTTGTACAGATGAGGATCGCTGGCGGGCAGTTGAGCACGAGTATGACATTCATGAATCCAACGTGCGAGTGGTGCATGCTAAAGGTAGCGATCTTGATGAATACTACGCGCGCGCCGATGTAGCGGTGATCGCAGTCGATCCCACGCACTACTGGTCTTTCGCTGTGCCCTTCAAACTGTATGAGTATGTGGGGCGCGGCAAACCGGTAATCGCCACTGACGGCACGCTGGCGGCCAAGGTTATTTCGCGTAATGACTGGGGATGGACCGTTCCCAATGAAGAGCAAGCGCTGGTGAACTTGTTCGAACGCTTGAACCAGGATGAGCAAGAAATAGTTACGCGCACAAACAAGGTGCTTGCCGACAGACACGCCAACACGTGGCCCGCACGTGCACAAGCTGTGGCTGATTTGTTGACGAAGGATCAATAATGCACGTTTTATGGACGCCGTCATGGTACCCCACCCTAGAGTTTCCACTGAATGGGCATTTTTTTGCAGAAGCCCTAGAAACTCTGCAAAAACATGGGCACGAGGTGGGGGTCTACTATCTAAACCCAAAGAGTTTTTGGCAACAGGGAAACTACTATCTTCAGTTTGACTACAACAAGCGAGTGCTCCGCCAAGATGTTCGGACCGTGCCGCGCGGGATTCTGCCCGGAGACTACAAGTTGATTAAGCGTCATGCGATCGAAGCGGCTCAAGCATACGCAAAGCGTTGGAGTAAACCAGACATAATTCATGCCCAATCTGTGTTCCCTGGGGTTCTCACAGCCCAAGTGATGGCCGAGTATTGGAACATTCCGTTTGGCATTACCGAACACAGAGGCTCAACACTGGAGGCCAACGAGAAGAATCCACGTTTCCGAGCGATTAAACGCGCGGTTCAAGACGCCGACTTTAGGCTTGCGGTGTCTCCGAACTTTGCAGCGGAACTCGGGGAAAAATACGCAACTGAGTTCGGTGTTGGAACACTACCTGTTCCGCAAATGTTCTACGAGTACCCGTTGCACGAAAAGGTGCCCGGCAAGACTCGGTTCGTTCACATTTCTAGTTTGGATCGTTGGAAACGCGTTGAAGAGACCATCGTCGCGTTTAAAGAGCTTCTGAATGAAGGATATGACGTTTCTCTTGACATTATTGGTGGCTCTGAATCCAGGTGCGAACAAGTGCACGCGTTCGCCCAACAAATCGGGGTTGCAGGTGCGGTGAATTTGCTCGGCCAAGTTAGTCGCGATGAGCTACCGCAGATGCTTTCCACTAAGGACGTGCTGGTTTTAGTATCTTCAAGCGAAACAGCGGGAATGGTTTTTGCTGAAGCGCAAGCATTGGGGCTACCCGTAATCGCGTCAGCAAGTTTTGGTGGTGCGCACATGATGCAAGAGGAAACCGGTATTTTGGTGCCAATTGATGACCATCAGGCATTAGTGAGCGCGATGCGTGATTTTGCCTCGGGCAGCGTTATTAAAGAACCAGAAGAGGTAAGGCGGGTAGCCTACGAGAGGTTCTCAGGGGAAGCCTACGCGAAGCTACACACCAGCATTTATCAACAAGCTCTTTCAGCACGTGGGGAAGTGGAAGCATGATTCTTACCGGGCTCATTGTCAGCAGGATTTTTGCACCGGAACCGTCCGCAGCATCATTGCGCCTCAAAGCAGCAAAACGTGGGCTGGAAAAAGCAGGAGCGAAGGTTCGCGTTTTCACCACTGAACCACCCCCGGGTATCAAAGCTGAACCAGACAGCACAATCTGTCGGGTTCCCGTAGTGCGTGACAAAGAAGGCTACGTTAAGGGTTACCTGTCATACGCCTCATTTGATATCCAAGCTTTCTTGAAAATGCTCACGATGCCAAAGGTAGACTTCATCCTCGTTGAACCGCCCCCAACTACGGGAACGGTTGCGCGCCTGGCATGCACGGTTCGCAAGATGCCGTACTTTTGGTACGCGGCAGATGTGTGGTCGGATGCAACAGACAGCATGGATGTGCCCGCCCTCGTAAAGAAGACGGTTCGAGGCATCGAGTCCTTCGCCATTCGGGGAGCGCGCGGTTGCATCGCTGTATCTGACGATGTGGCGCAAAGAGTGTGGGAAATGGGCGCCAAGTCTGTTGCAGTTGTGCCAAATGGTGCAGATACGCAGATCTTTAATCCGCAGGCTCCGCAGCTTACCGAAGAGGAAAAGACCCGGATGCGCATCTCGCGTCCATACTTCATCTACGCCGGTACAGCGTCAGGCTGGCAAGGGGCGGAACTGTTCGCGCGAGCATTCGAGAAGTTCTGGCAGCCAATCCACGACGTTCAGTTCCTCTACTTGACGAGGGGCGACAGCGTTTCGGAACTAGAAAAAGTTGCGGACAGGCTGGCCAAGAAGGCGCAAGCGGCAGGCGTGGACTACGAGCCCCTGGTGATCCACAAGACCGTTTCTCCCCAAGAAGCGGCTAGTTGGCAGAGCGAAGCTATTGCGAGTTGTGTCTCTATTCAGCCTGGAATCGGTTACGACCTCGCCTACCCAACCAAAGCGCTAACCGCTCTATCTTGCGGAATTCCTGTTCTTTATGCCGGCGTTGGCTTGGCAATAGATGATATTGCGGAAAATGATCTTGGAATTTGTGTGCCCTATAGTGAGGAATCTGTGCTTGATGCCATGGATACTCTTCTCAATGAAAAACATGAGAACTGGGATCCGCAACGTTTGCACAAATGGGTAGAAGAGAACCGATCTATGAAGGCAGTGGGGAACGCTGTAGCTGACTACATTGCCGGCAGGATCGAGGAATGAATTACGATAAAGAGCTGTTTTGGAAACATTAAGTCAATGGGTTTCGGTTTTGCCAATGCTCCTTTCGGTTTTGGCGATAATCGTGATACCCGGAGCAGTCATATCTACAGTTCTATTTCCCAAAGCCTCCCCCATATTGCGGTTAGCTACCGCGCCTGCCTGGAGCGTTGGCCTCATATTCTTGTGGTCGCTTTTTAATAGCCTGTTGCCATTTCGGTGGGGCTTGATACCTTTCATTGGCTTCACCCTGTTTGCCGTTGCAGGAGCCTGGATTCTAGCGCGAACCAGCCTGGGCAAAAATGTTGCCGCCATGATTCCGCAAAACGATCTGTCTGGCAGACGAATCGCAACTCACTTGCTCATGACGATGATCGTTTGGATTGCCGTCATTCTTCCCGTCATCTTGACGATTAACCCCTTTGACATCGTGCAAGGCGGTGATTCAAGCTACCACTACAACCAACTGTGGCTCATGGAAAAGTCCGGTAACGCTTCGCCCCTGAACTCGAATGCAACCATGGCGGGTTTGAGTGACGTCGGATGGTACTACCCAAATACTTGGCACGCAATGCTCAGCCTGGTGACTAGCGGGTCAAGCCAAGCCCTCACTGCCGTAAATGTGTTGCTACTGGTAACGCCTTTGCTATGGCTAGTTGGGGTCGGTACTTGGTCGGTTGCGATTGGAGGTAAGCAGAGCTTATACGAATGGAGTTTCCTGGGGGCTGTGCTGGCACCCATCGCGATGATCAGGTTGGAGTTAGAGACTACGCTGTGGCCATTCGTTTTGGGGATGGTCATCATGCCCGGAATGATGGCGCTTTGGTATTACGCAACAAAGACCATCAGAAGGTTGAGCTCGGCCCGGGACATTACGCTGTCGATATTTGCGGTGCTGTTTGTAACCGCAGTTCCCATTTTGGGATTAATCGGGATTCACCCGTCTACCATGCTCTTGCCCTCTTTCGCTTTCTTTGTGTACTTGCTGTTTGAGCTTATTCGGGTCGGAGTCATCTTCTATAAGCGCGGTAACAAACAGCGGGCAGCGCGGAATATTGCCGGTGCCCTGTTCCTCTTTTACTTGATGATGTTTGTAGTTGACGGGCCGACTCCTGCTCGAAATATCCTGTTTCATCGATTCCCTAAAGTGGGGTGGGATTCGGTGCCCGAAAAGCTCTTCGCCAGCGCTACTCTCTACATGCCCTATGGCGGTGTAAGGGCGCTTTCTTTCTACGGACTCGTACTTGTTCTTCTTATAGCTGCTCTGTTTGTTGCGTATCGGCGGCGCCGCTGGATTATGCTTGCCGGCTGGCTATCGCAGTGGCTTCTTGTGATTGGAACATTCTTCCCGATTCCCGGATTGAGCCGCATTACCAGCCTCTACTACAACTATCCAGACCGACCTAAGGCGGCGCTTGCTATTTTCGTAGTTCCGCTGTTCGCTCTTCTTGCGGACACGATTTGGAACAAGTTGGTGGCTACAAGAGGTGCCGGGGCAAACCGCTACAGGGGGGTGGCAGTAATGCTGTCCACGCTCCTAATGTATGCCTGGATAGCGCCAGCAATCGCGCAAAGCGGGCAGCAGGCTTTCCACCCAGACCGCGACAACGTTCGCTTTTTAGCAGATGAGGCCGAAATCGCGATGATTAAACGAGCGAAGGACACGCTTCCGCCAGGTGCTGTAGTCATGGGTGATCCCGCTGCCGGAGCGGCCTTGCTACAACCTTTATCTAACGTGAAAACAGTGTGGCCATACCCCAACAGTCCTGAAAACCGCGAAGACGTTCTTTTATTGCAAAATTTCAAAGACATCAAAGAAAACGCGCGTATCTGCGAAATTCTTGAAGAGCACAATATCGAGTATTTCTACGCGGATAAGCCATCCTTCTACAACGGGCAAGACACAGACATGATGCGTCCAGGGCTCTACGGAGTGCCCCTAAACTCGGGGTTCGAAAAAATCGACGAGGGGGGCAGCGCGGCGATTTACAAGATCAACTTCTGCTCATCGGCCGAGCGCCCCGACTACTACCCGTTCCAACGCACTGCTTCCACCTGCATCTTGCAAGGCACGCAGGGAGCTTGCGTCGAGTAGTCATTTTGTTATCGCAGCACCGAACTAGCTGACAGGCTCGGCTCCCTCAGTCAGATGCGCTTTAGGCTTACGTAACCGAGCTACCAGACCCGGAGTGCACAGCAGGAGGATAGCCAGAGCGGATATTCCGATTCCAGCTCTAAACAGTGGGGGAGTGAAACTGCAGTGTACCGTCGTTGAACCCGAAACGGTTGCGGATAGCAAACCAGCTCGACTCGACACCGGAATCGGCTTGCCATCAGCTGAGCAAGACCACCCATCAATCGCCGGGGTAGCCAAGACGAACTCGCCAGAAACCGGTTGCGTAAAAGTAGCCGTGACCTTTTCTGCCTGAATCACAAGGTCAGATGGGCGCGCAATTTTCTCTGTGCCGCGCAGGTACTCAGAAATATCGGCGCAACCAACAAACAGGTTTTGATCTAGTGTTCTGTCCGCTGTCATATGTAGCGTGAAACTCTGGGTGGCTTCCGTAGCCTGACCGATCTCGCCTAGCAGGCCGTTTGAAGAAGCAGTGACGCCGTTAGCTTGTTCAATTTGGTATCCCGTGGGAGCTTCGGAAATCCTCTCATAGCGATGTACTCCGGCAAATACCGTTGTGCCCGGCTGGCAAGAGGTGGAAAACAAGTAGGTTTCGCCCTTACGCAGTTGCGTTTCCTCTGCAAGTGTGGCGGCGTTCTTAACGCTGACTGGCTCGAAATGGTACAGATTTGGCGCGTTACTAAGAGAAGACCGGCTTTCATATTCCTCGGGCATTGAACCGCCGGTCGAGGTGAACTGGTCAGGATAGACCCGAGCCATCGGAAGTGTTGGTAGACCATCTTCGGATGCAACCGAAAGAACGCCCTTGAGGATGGAATCTTCCGGTAGCCATGAGAAACGTGCCCCGTTGCTCGTTACCATGCCCAAAGCGCCGACGGAGTCAGCATATTGAGACGTGACCGCTGTGGAATAATAGTCCGTTCCGGGGTAAATATAGCGGGCAGATAGGTTGTCGGTAGCGTGAAAATCTGTAAAGTCATCGTGTATCCAACCTAGCCGGTGGGTGGGCCACTCGTCGGCAGTAAGGCGCTCACTCAATTCGATACGTTGGGCTTCGACGTTAGTATTAATTATCTCGAATCGAGGAATGAGTTCCTTATCTACGAGAGTGCCGGTCCAAACATATTCAAAACTTACTGCTACCAAGAGTAGAGCTGTAGTCGCGCGTCCAATCAGCAGTGCCGTCTTGCGGATTGGATACCATCTGGTAACCAGAATGACGGCGAGCAAGGCGCAGAGCAAAAACACGTAGGCGGCCATGGTGGTGCGACCAGCAGTGGGGAAGCCAACCAGGTTCCAGCGCTTTAGTAGCAGTAATGCGATAGCCGGGCCGAGCAGTACAACGATGATAACTTGGCCCCAGTTCGGACCGTCCAGTTGCTTGCCTTTACCGAACCGGTTGTTACCGGTTTTTGATTCCCACGCTAAAGTAGCCGTCACTACCACCCAAGCGGTGATGACGAAAACCCAACGATATGGCGTACCGTGCGGGGTTTGGAACAGGTTCCAAACGATTTGTGCCTTCATATTCGTGAGAGACAAAAGCAGCACCGCGCTTGTGATCAGCCAGACTATTTTGAAGCGCCAAGTCAAATCTCGGGTGAAGAAGAAGGCGGCAAAGAGCGCTAACGCGACAAAACCTGTGTACAGCGGTGGCTCGTAGGTAATCGTAGTCGTAAACGGCAATGTTCGGATTCCGGCAACCGATTTGCCGAAAATAATGAGTCTTTCTACGGACTCATACCCTACGCCTTGGAACAGGGCATTAACAGTTGGTAAGAGGATAGGGGCAGTAATGGCCACACCCAGGACGCCAACTGCAACAAAGCGTGCCACATTTTTAAGCCCTTGTTTAAAACCATCCAATCCCAACGCCAAGGTGATGGAGAATAGACCCGCCACAATACTGGCCATAAAGGCCACGTAATAGTTTGCCCACCACACTAGAGCCACGGCGCCGCCGGCCAGGATCCACCTGGGTCTTGGTTTGCGCATTTCTAACGCGGCAAAAAAGAGTAGCGGAAGCCCATACGAGACGTCGAGCCACTGAGGAATGAACTGTCCCAGTTCAAACACCCAGCTAGAGCAGGCGTATCCGACGGAGATTATAAGCGGAAGGACGCCGCTGAAATCTGGCCGCAAATAATGTATTAAAAGTCGCATGAACCCAGCTGCTAGAGCAACTTTTAGCAAAATGCTGATAAGAAAGGCGGCAAGGATTTGATGGCGTGGAACCAGCAGAAGAACAAGAGGCGTTATTGGCCCGCCAAGATAGGTGGCGTAGTCCGGGATCGTAGAGACGCCTAATCCCAAGTTCCATGAGAAAGTCAGCCCCGAAAGCCCGCTACCTTGGAGGATCTGGTCTCTAAATCGCGAATAGAACGGCAGATATTGGGCCCCGAAATCGTGGACTCTGCCGCTGTACGTTCCGAAAGGATAGACCCCAACCTTTAGCCGTACAGCCAGGTGTACTAGCACCGCGCCAAGAGCGCTTGCGAGAAATAAGGAAACCTTGTGAGCCCTTGGGTTTGTTTTCCCCCGCATCATTGCACCTTGGATGAAGATTCTCGCAACACCTCGACTACGCGCTCGGCTGCGTGGCCGTCACCGTACGGGGCGATATCCGTATCGGCCGGACGCGGACGGGACGCGGCTGCAACTAGTTGCGCGCCAGCATCTACGAGCACATTCCAGCCAGCTTCAACAGTTTCCACCCATTCCGTTTGCGGGCGAACCGTGGTGCACGGTGTGCGTAGCAGGAACGCTTCCTTCTGCAACCCGCCCGAATCAGTAATTACGCCGCGAGCATGCATCGTGGAAGCAACCAGATCAGGGTAGGCCAGGGGAGCGTGAACCTTTAGGTTCCCGCGTTCAATAGTTAAACCGTGCTCCTTGGCTTTGGCTACCAGGCGAGGATGCGCCAAAATCACTACGGGGTGATCCACTTTGCCCAGTGAATCAAGCACCGCGTCCAACTGTTCCTTCGTGTCTGTGTTAGCGGGGCGGTGAATCGTAGCCAACGAATACTCACCCTCAGCAAAGCCAAACTCTTGCATAATCGGGCTCGGCTTGTTTGCCACCTTGACGCGGGTTTCTATCAGCACATCCGTCATTACATCGCCCACCACCACAGTGCGGTCAGCCAGCCCCTCTTCAGCAAGATGCTTGGCCCCAACCTCGGTAGGAGCAAGAAGCAGATCCGCAGCATGGTCGGTGAGTACGCGGTTGATTTCTTCTGGCATCTGTCGATTAAACGAGCGCAAACCGGCCTCAAGGTGAGCGATAGGGAAGTGAAGCTTCACTGCGGAGAGTGCGGCTGCAAGAGTGGAGTTAGTGTCGCCGTAGACCAGCACCCAATCGGGCTCATGCTTCAAAATCACTTCATCCATTGCAGCTAACATCGCGCCCGTCTGCACGCCGTGCGAGCCCGAACCAACCCCAAGGTGCTCATCGGGGGCCGGAATGTTCAACTCCTCAAAGAACACATCCGACAGCATTGGATCGTAGTGCTGACCGGTGTGAACAATGATGTGCTCTACCCCAGCGCGCTCACAGGCGTGAGCAATCGGAGCAAGTTTCACAAACTGCGGGCGCGCGCCCACCACAGACATGATTTTCATGCCCCAATCTTATACAAGCCGCGCCCCTATTCGGATTTGGCGGGCGCGCCTCACAAAGTTATGACAAGCAGGTTCACGAACTTATGAAAGCGGGCAAGCGCGCATTGCGACATCAAGCCGAACGAGGCGCAGTGTTAAACTTGGCAGTGATTTGATTCTTGAAAATCTTTGAAATGGAGAAGCGCATGCGTATCGCCGTAGTTGCCATGGGGAAGATCGGTTTGCCCCTGGCCGTACAGTTCGCAGATTCAGGCCATGAGGTAGTCGGCGTTGACGTGAACGAAACAACCGTTCAAATGATCAACGATGCCAAAGAGCCGTTCCCCGGCGAAGCACACTTGCAGGAAAAGCTTTCGCAGCTCGTTCCCGCGGGCAAGCTCCGTGCCACCACCGACTATTCTGACGCGATTCCTAACGCGGACGCGGTTGTGCTCGTAGTACCTCTCTTCGTCAACGACGAAACGTGGGAGCCTGACTTCGGCTGGATGGACGCCGCCACGAAGTCTTTAGCAGAAAACCTCACGCCCGGCACGCTTATTTCGTACGAAACCACACTGCCGGTGGGCACCACGCGTGGCCGCTGGAAGCCCATGATCGAAAAGATCTCTGGCCTTACCGAAGGCAAAGACTTCCACCTCGTGTTCTCCCCAGAACGAGTTCTTACCGGCCGCGTATTCTCTGACCTGCGCCGATACCCCAAGCTAGTTGGCGGACTCAGCGCAGAAGGCACCCAGAAGGCAATCGAGTTTTACGAATCCGTCCTCCAGTTCGATGAGCGCCCCGACCTGGATCGACCCAACGGCGTGTGGGACCTCGGCTCCGCCGAAGCCGCAGAAATGGCGAAACTAGCCGAAACCACCTACCGGGATGTAAACATCGGCCTCGCAAACCAATTCGCAGTATTTGCCGATCAGCAGGGCATTGACGTGCAGGCAGTCATCGACGCCTCCAACTCCCAGCCCTACTCCCACATTCACCGCCCCGGTATCGCCGTGGGTGGACACTGTATCCCCGTCTACCCGCGCCTGTACCTATCCACCGACCCGGACGCCTCCATTGTTCGCACCGCGCGCACTTTTAACGCTTCCATGCCGGAATACTCCGTCAAGCGCCTCGAGAGTGTACTCGGTGGCCTCGAAAATATGACCGTTGTTGTACTTGGCGCTTCCTACCGAGGAAAAGTCAAAGAAACCGCATTCTCCGGCGTATTCGCAACCGTCGACGAACTGCGCAAGCGCGGCGCCAAAGTGCTTGTTCACGATCCAATGTTCAGCGCGGAAGAACTCGCCGGTTTCGGTTGGGACGCCTACAAGATGGGTGAGCCCGTCGACGCCGCCATCGTGCAGGCAGACCACCCCGAGTATAAGACCATCACGCCAGCAGACCTGCCGGGCATCAAGGTACTATTTGACGGGCGTCGCGTAACCGACCCGCAACTATGGAAGGGCACGCCGCGCCTAGTAATCGGTGACGCTCAAGGCTAAAGCTTGATCACCGCCTGGATTCCAGCGCTAATCCCGGCCCTACTCACGGTTGCAGCACTGTGGGGGCCGGGATTAGCGGTAACTTCAGCCCTGCGCCCCGGCAAGTGGCGCGCCCTCGCATTCGCGCCCCTCGTCTCCGCAGGCATCATGGGACTAGCCGCCGTAGCCGGCCCCTTCATTTCTATGCCCTGGGGCTGGCCCCTATACCTTGGGGCCACAGTGGTTGCCGCCGCGCTCGCATATCTAATCGGATACCTAACCCGGCCTCGTGCCGGTTCGCGTTCGCCGCAGTCACCACAAACTACGCGCAAAATCCCCGCTAATCCCGCAATCTGGCCGGCCTTCGTGGGCATGCTCATCACGCTTCCCTTTACCGTTGGTGCTTTCATCAGCGGTATTGGCCGGCCCGAATATCCCACCCAAACCTGGGACGGCGTATTCCACCTGTCCGCAATCCGCTGGATCCTCCAAACTGGAAACGGCTCTGCCCTTAACCTCTCCGCCGTCGCCACCTCGCTAGACCAAGGGCACGCCGCTAGCGGCGGCTTCTATCCCGCAGGATTCCACGACCTCGTTGCACTCACCATGGTGGGGAACACCAACATCATCGTCGCCACCAACGCGGCAGTCATCGTCATCTCCACAATCCTCTGGCCGCTCGCGGTTGCCCAGCTCAGCTCCATATTCCTTCCCAAAGCCCCCGCTCTGCCCATCTTCACTGCGCTGTTGGCCGCCACTTTTTCTTCCTTCCCGGAACGGCCCGCATCCTACGGGGTGCTCTGGCCAACCGTTTACGCGTACGCCCTCGTACCTCTCATAGTCATCGCCCTTGCAGACTGGTTTGGACGCACCAACCAAAAACCCATGGCGCTTCGCACCTCCTTTATCGGCCTGCTTGGTGCTGCCGGCATCGCGCTCATTCACCCCACCGGAATCTTCGTAGCGCTCATTGCGATTGTCACCCTTGCAACAGACCTCATAATCCGCATGATTGCCCGCACATTAAAACTCACCACCGGTCAACTAATCACATTTGTTACAGCAGTGGTAGCGCTCGTAGGCGTCCTCTACCTCACAATGATTCACCCCGCGTGGCAAACCGTGACCAACTGGGCGCGAGAACCTATCGGAAGTTTCAAACGCGAATCATTCGGCGTCATTTTTGAATCGCAACTATCTTGGATGGGATACGGCGACGCCTACATCGACTGGGCACTCGGCATTCTCACCATCATCGGCATCATCGTGGCGCTAACCGTGCCGCACATGCGGTGGCTGGTATTTACCTACGGCATCGCCAGCTACCTGTTCGTTGCCTCCGCAGTGGTCAACATGCCCGGCTACGCCCTCGTTGGCCCCTGGTACTCCGACCCGGTGCGTCTGGGTGCCATCGTCCCCCTGTTCGGCGCCCCGCTCGCCGGTATCGGCACGTGGTTCATCTTCGACACCGCCTTGCGCATTGCCGGGCAAATCGGGCAAAAAACACCGGCCCGCGCCGGCCTTGTTGCCGTCATGATTGCCGGCCTGATCGTAGGCACAAACAACTTGGGCTACTACTCCGGATCCTCCCAACTCCACCTGAACTACGAGTTCAAAAACGAATCTGGCCTCAACGGGCTTGTCAGCCCCGAAGAACTTCACTTCATCCAAACGCTGCCCCAATACGTTCACGAGGGGGACACCATCGCTGGTGACCCGCGCACCGGCCTACCGCTCATCTACGCGCTCACTGGCCTTGACGTCCTCTACCGCCACGTTGAAGGCCAGTGGAGCGACGAATCCGTAGAAATCGGTAAGAACTTCGAACTAGCGGCCAACTCTGATCCGGCGGTTTGTGGCCTGCTGGAAAGTAACCACATCCGCTACTTCTACACCGACGACATCATCTACTGGCCCGAAAATCCTGTAGGCGCCAGATACGCCGGACTTGAAGCAGCCCACGACCTCGCTGAAAATTTCAAACTTATAGCCCACGCGGGCGCAAGCCGACTCTACGAAATCAATACGTGCGATAATGCCCAAAAGAACTAATCGGACTTGGATCAGCAAAGGAGAAAGGTGAAAACCACCAACCCCCGCGTCGTTGCGGTAGTAGTGGCGTGGAATCGCCAGGATCTGATGATCCAAACGTTAAACGGTCTTGCCTGCCAAACCACGGTGCCCCAGGCCGTAGTGGTTATCGACAACGCCTCCACCGATAACTCGCGTGCCATAGCCAAGGAACACGAGGTGGTGGACGAAGTTCTCACCATGCCTGAAAATCTTGGGGGTGCCGGGGGTTTCGCTGCGGGCATTGCGCGAGCCGTGAACCATTGGGATGCGGACCTAGTGTGGATAATGGATGACGACACGGTTCCCACCGAGACAGCTCTGGCCGGTCTGCTGGAGGCGCGTCGTAGATATCCGGGCCAGCCGGCTATCCTCGCCTCTAAAGCCATCTGGACCAACGGGCGAGAACACCCGATGAACCGGCCGCGTCCTCGTCCTCTCCTTGATCCGAAACTTGCGCGCCGAGCTGAAGAGATTGACACGATCCCGATTCGCACGGCCTCCTTCGTCTCAATCATGATTGACCGGCGTGCCATTGTAGAAGATGGGCTGCCAAAAGCTGACTACTTCCTTTGGAATGACGACTTCGAATACACCGCGAGGCTACTGCGCCACCGAGTTGGCCTGTACGTGCCCTACTCCGTGGTGGTGCACAAAACGAAGAAGTTTGGAGATTCTTCCGCCGACCCCGGCCCGCGCTTTGTAAACGAAGTGCGTAACAAGCTGTGGATGTACACGCGCTCGCGCGCGCTCAACCCGGTTGAAAAGGCGCTATATGGCGGTAAATCGGTGTTGCGCTGGGGCCTGACCGTGAAGAACTCCGCCGATCCGAAGGCACTACTTGGCTTTGCCGCAGAAGGCATAAAACAGGGGACGCGCCCGCCGCGCAGCACCGCCGAAGTCCTTGCCCACACGCCCGTCGCGAACGACGTCCAGATCGTTGAAGCAGACGCGCATCTAGCATTTGCAAACGAAAATGAGCCATTCACCGTGCTCACATCCGTTTACGCGGGGGATGACCCGCAACAGTTTGAGCGGGCACTAGTATCAATTACTCGTGAACAGCAGCTGAAACCCGATCAGGTGGTGCTCGTCCAAGACGGCCCCGTGCCTGACGCGTTGCAAGAGTCCATCGACAGGGCCACCGAAATTGCCGGCCAGCCCATCGACGTAGTGAGGTTAGCTGAAAACCAGGGGCTTGCCTGCGCCCTCGAAGCTGGGCTGAAAATTGCCAAACACGAAATCATTGCGCGCGCTGATGCCGACGACGTGTCCTTGCCGGATCGGTTCGCTAAGCAGCTCCCCCTCATGCGCGGACGCGACCTAATTGGATCAGCCATAGCTGAATTTGACCGTAATGAGAACCAGTGGGGCATGATTCGCGTCCTGCCCGCCAAACACCACGCCATTGCTAAGACCGCAAGATTTCGCGACCCGTTCAACCACCCAACCGTGGTGATGCGCAAAAGCGCTTTAGAGCGTGCCGGCGGCTACCAGCACCTAGACCGTATGGAAGACTACTGGTTGTTTGCCCGCATGATTGCGTCCGGCGCGCGCACTGCCAACATTAGGGAGCCCCTTGTTGCTTACCGCGTGGGGGCTGGAGCGTATGCGCGTAGGGGAGGAAAAGACCTGTTCCACTCCGAACTGGAACTGCAACGCAACCTTTTGCGCATAGGCTTTGTAACCCCCGCGCAATACGTGCGCAACGTGGTAATCCGTGCCGGCTACCGGCTCATTCCCACCCCCGCGCGAAAAGTCATATACCAGGGGGTTGGAACCCTCTCGTGGTTCCGACGCGGTTAGACTAAAAGAGCGTACCTACGCCAAGAAATAGGAGCTTGCCTTGAAATATGACGTTGTAGTTGTGGGATCTGGCCTCTTCGGCTTAACAATTGCGCGCCAATGCGCGGAAGAACGCGGCCTCAAAGTTGCGCTTTTGGAATGCCGGAATCACATTGGGGGCAACGCCTACTCTGAGGCGAACCCAGAAACCGGTATCGAAGTCCACAAGTATGGTGCGCACCTATTCCACACGTCCAACGAGCGCGTGTGGGAGTACGTCAACCGCTTCACCTCATTTACAAATTACGTTCACCACGTGAAAACTACCGTTGGCGGCGAGGTGTACTCGATGCCCGTAAACCTGGGCACAATCAACCAATTCTTCCGCGCTGCCTACACTCCCGATGAAGCGCGGGCACTAGTTAAAGAACAGTCCGCTGAAGTTGCCGACTCTGACGTTAAGGACTTCGAATCTAAGGGCATCTCCCTAGTGGGGCGCCCCCTGTTTGAAGCATTCTTCAAGGGCTATACGGCGAAACAGTGGCAGACCGATCCGAAGAAGCTACCAGCCTCCATCGTTTCGCGCCTGCCGGTACGCTACACATACAACGACAAATACTTCTCCGACACCTATGAAGGCCTGCCAACTGACGGATACGCCGCTTGGCTGGAACGGATGGCAGATCACGAACTCATTGACGTTTTCCTTGACACCGACTTCTTTGACAACTCCCACGAGTTGTCTAAAGACAAGGTGGTCGGTAAGGTTCCCGTCGTGTACACGGGCCCGCTGGATCGCTACTTCGATTACAGCGAAGGAGACCTCACCTGGCGCACCCTCGACTTCGAAATCGAAGTTGTAAACACGGGTGACTTCCAGGGAACTTCCGTCATGAACTACGGGGATGAGGACGTGCCTTACACGCGCATCCACGAATTCCGCCACTTCCACCCCGAGCGGGAAAAACAGTACCCGAGTGACAAAACCGTGATCGCCCGCGAATACTCGCGCTTTGCTGAGCGGGACGAAGAACCGTACTATCCGGTAAACACGGATGAGGATCGCGAGCGTCTGGCCCGCTACCGCGAGCTGATGGAAGGCGAAGACCGGGTGTTCTTCGGAGGCCGTCTAGGAACCTACAAGTACCTGGACATGCACATGGCTATAGCCTCTGCGCTTTCAATGTGGGACAACCAGCTTGCACCACTGTTTGACGGTGAAAACTAGGAGCCGTTTTGACCAATTCCACTGACGAGTTCGTAAGGCCGGGACGGTCACGGGGACTACTGGAAGTATTTGACAAGCGTTTCCTCGCCTCACTTCTGGTGCACAAGGAACTGCGGGTACGTTATCGCGGTTCTGTGCTGGGCATGCTGTGGAGCTACGCGAAACCGGCAGTCCAGTTCCTCGTGTTCTACCTGGCCATCGGCAAGTTCATGGGCATGGATCGCGCTATTGAGAACTACGTGATCTACATGTTCGCTGGCGTTGTTGCAATGAACTATTTCGCTGAGATCTTCAACAACGACACTCGTTCAGTGGTTTGGAACACCCCGCTAGTTAAGAAAATCTACTTGCCGCGCGAGCTTTTCCCAGTTGCATCAACGTGGGTTGCGTTTGTGCACTTCGTGCCGCAGCTGGTAATCCTCGCGGGCGGAGCCCTCATCTTTGGGTGGCGGCCCGGCCTCATGGAACTGGGATTATTCATTTACGTGTTCTTAGTTCTCACCATCTTCGGCCTGGGGGTGGGGCTACTGATGGGCGCCCTCAACGTGTTCTACCGTGACGCTGAGAACTTTGTGGAACTGATCCTCATGATTACCACGTGGGCATCGCCGGTGCTGTACAAGTGGGAGATGGTCTACAACTTCCTCGGCGATGGCTGGCTGTGGAAGCTGTACCAGTTGAACCCGCTGACCCCAGTTGTGGAAATGTTCCACATCGTGTTTTGGGAACCAACTAACCTGCAAGAGGTGGCCACGCGGCCTCCCGACATGTTTATGTGGGGCGCCATTGCGGGCGTATCCGCAGTTGTGACCTTGCTGCTTGGCGAATTTGTGTTTAGAAAACTCGACCCGCGTTTTGCGCAGGAGCTCTAATGGCTACGGAAAACGAAAATCGCACGCCGCGTCCCGTGGTGAAGGTCGAGAACGTTCGCAAAGAATTCATTATCCGTCGCACCCACACGCTCAAAGAAACCCTCGTCTGGTCAATGACGGGGCGGCGTTCCGAAATTTCAGAACGCTTCCGCGCCCTCGACGACGTATCTTTTACCGTGAACGAGGGCGACACGGTTGCGCTACTTGGCTACAACGGTTCGGGAAAATCCACCTGTTTGAAGTTGATTTCTGGTGTGTTGCGCGAAGACTCCGGATACGTGGGCGTGCGCGGCAAGGCTGCGGGCCTGATCGAGGTTGGCGCGGGCTTTCACCCGGATCTGACGGGGCGGGAAAACGTGTACCTGAACGGTGCGATCCTGGGCATGTCCAAGCAGGAAGTTGAAGAAGCATTCGACGAGATCGTGGCGTTCTCGGAAATCGAAAAGTTCATCGACACCGAAGTGAAGTTTTACTCTTCCGGCATGTTCTTGCGCCTGGCTTTCTCCGTTGCCGTGCACACCGACCCAGACATTTTCCTTGTCGACGAGATCCTCGCTGTTGGTGACGAACCGTTCCAACGTAAATGTCTGGCCCGCGTGCAAGAAATGAAGGCCGCCGGCACCACCCTCGTGATTGTTAGCCACGACCTCGACATGATCGCAGACATTTGCGACCGAGGCATACTGCTTGAAAAAGGCAAGATCGTTATCGATGGCACCGTGGACGAAGCGATTGAAAGGATGCGCAGTGAGCAAAAATAGTGAGCAGTTAGCAGCGCGGCTCGCCGATGTTTTCCCCGCATACAAGTTCACCGTCATGCTTAGCCGCGAAGGGGAGAACATTCTGGGCCGGCTCGATGACGCCTGGATTGAAAGCGCACTTCGCCCCCTGCTTTTGCTCCACGAACGGCTAGAGGTTGTTCTCAGCTGTCGAAATGTGGAACCCATGTCGAACCCGGCGGAGCTGCAAAAACCGTTTGAACATGTTTACGAGGATGGCGCTGAGGTTGGTGTCATCACCGCGCAAAGCCGAAACGATATTCCTCTTGAACGCGTAATGATGGCGATTCCCACCGCGGAGCTAGTGGGCAAACCCGCCAACTTTAAGATGGAACTCAACACTTCGAAGGCTGCCGCACTGGTTGCGAAAACCTACACGAAGGTCTACCACGCGGCGCCCCTCACCCTGGACGTGTATCGTCAATACCGCAACACGCACGGGCGCGGACGCAAGCCACAGATTCTGCCCGCCATGATGCGTGTGGGAGAAGCTGGAGGCGACCTCAACTCTAAAACCATGTGGATCGCCATGCACTGGGCAGAATCCGGGGGAGCAGAAGCTTGGGCGTGGGAGCAGGCCCGCATCGCGAAAGCAGCTGGTTTCAACCTGATCTTCACCTTCGACCGGTGTGCACCCCAACGCCAGCTCAACCTCGCCTCCTCAATGTCGCAGTTCATCTACCTGATCGACCAGGTAGTACCAAGGCGAAGCTGGCCGGCCCTCGTCACCGAAATCATGGCTACGCATAGGCCGGGCCGCATCCACATTCACCACTCGATCTTCGCCTACAGCATGATCCCGCTGGTGAAATCCCTCTACCCGGGCGTGCGCATTGAAGACAGCACGCACATTTTTGAGCATCGCGGCGGCGGCTTCGTATCAGCCTCCATCGGTGCGCGAGCATACGTGGACCTACACCACGTGATCTCCCCGCAACTGCAGCGCCTCTACCGTGAAGGCGGCGTTGACGCGGCGAAGGTCATCTACCGTCCGCTCACGTCGTTCACCTCAGACCAGGCCCAACCTCAACCGGTTGAGTTGCCCCAAAACCGGCCGCTTCGCCTCGGATTCCTCGGCCGCCTGTCGCCGCAAAAGAGGCCGGTGCTGTTCGTGGCGCTTGCCGCATACCTGAACAAACGCTATCCGGGCCAATTTGAGTTCACCATGCAAGGAGATGGCGAACTTGAAGAAATCGTGTCGCAACAAATCCGGCGCATGCGCCTCGGATCCGTCATTGAACGCCGCCCCTGGGGCCCAGTTACAGACTTTTTTGCTGACATCGACGTCCTCGTAATCACTTCTGAAAACGAGGGCCTCACCCTAACCACAATCGAGGCGGACGCGGCCGGCGTGCTCGTGGTATCCACAGACGTCGGGTCACAGCAGACAGTCATCGCTAAGGGAGCACTACTGCCGCGCGAACCTATCGCGTTCTTTAGAGCAGCGAAGCGGCTATTCCCACGCCTCACGGCAGACACCGAGTTTGTGCGCCGACTCGCCGCAGACCAGCGCAGTCGCCTCGACTACCTTCGTAGCCTAGAGTCGGCATCAACATTCTTTGAAAACCATTACGCGCAAATCATGGGGGAACTCAACGCGCAAGAAAGCAGGGAAGCGCAGTGAAAGTCGCAGCTGTAGTTGTTACGTTTAATCGCCGCAAACTGTTGGAAAAGACAATCGCCGGCCTGGAAGCTCAAACCCGTCCAGTTGACAAGATCCTCGTCATCAATAACGCCTCAACCGATGATACGCGCGATTACTTGCTGGGCCGGGAGTGGAAACGCCCTCACGCTGTCATCACGGCGGTTAACAATACGGGAGGCGCGGGCGGTTTCACCCTGGGGATCGAAGAAGCATACAAGCGTGATTTTGACGCGTTCTGGTTGATGGATGATGATACGGTTCCACAGCCCGAAGCCCTCGAAGAACTACTTTCCGGCGTTGCGGCCGCCACCAAACGACGCGGAGCCATGCCCTCATTCGCGTGTTCCAGCGTGCTGTGGACGGACGGCAGCATGTGCGAGATGAACTCGCCTGAAACCGTGTGGGACTGGATTCGCCCCCTCATTGATGGGGAAAAGTATGTGGATGTGAAGTCGTGTTCGTTCGTGTCCTGCCTCGTCACGCGCGAGGGAGTTGAGGAAGTTGGCCTGCCTTACCGCGAGTACTTCATTTGGTACGACGACGCCGAGTACACCACGCGCCTGTCAAAATTCCGGCCCGGCATCTACGTTCCCAGCTCAAAGGTTGATCACCTGCTGGCGGAGAACCTGGGCGTGAACTACGGACAAATCAACGAGTCGAACATTTGGAAATTCGAGTATGGCGTGCGCAACCAGGTATCGGCCGCATGGTCGCTACGCAACCCCGCCATGGTCGCCCAAATTGGGGAGAGCATGCTGAAACAAATGCGCGGCCAGCAGATACCGCTATCCCTCAAGCTTCGCCTTGTGAAGGCCGGTTTGAAAGGACTGGTGTTCCATCCGCGCAAGCGGACTGTAGCCGACATTTAGCGCGGAAACATGCGAGGGCGCAGGAAGACTAGACGAGGTTTTCCTGCGCCATTATTGCGTTAGTGTCTAGGCCAGGTTCAATCCAGATAGCGGGCCGCTGAACGCTCCACGCGTTCCAGATGAGCCCAATGTAGGGTTCGCCGTGTATCACCACCGGCTGGTTGCCGGCCTCGAGGGAGGCGCTGAGCTCGCCCTTTGGGAGCTGGGCGGGAAATGCCTCAGCGAACGCGAGCCCATCAGGTTGGCCGCCCACCTCCGCGATTGCGTCGCCAACGCCTTCCGGCAGATCTCCGCTCCACCCCAGCGCCATCATTCCCAGGTCCTGTAGCAACACGATCAGTCCTGGATCGTCAGCTGCGGCTGCGTCAGCCTCGGCCTCACTACTGGTTACGAAAATGTCGTAACTGGAAAGGTCGGGTTTGGCGGTGATGGATACACTACCGCCCGCAAACCCCGCGCCGGTAGCCCACACCAGGGTTCGCCAAGATGGGGGAAGCGCGAGGGCAACACCGGGTTGATCCCCGCCGAGCACCTCGTCAACGTAGTTCGCAGTTTTTGCAAGCCAGCGCGCCATGACTGGTCCAGTGAATTCGAGGCGTCCTGATTTTGCGTACCAAGTCAGTACGGCCGAGGGCGTGGATTCCATCCAGGTCAAAACTTTAGGCTCAAGCATGCCTTTAGATTCTCACAGGCTAAGCGCGATGTCATGCGCGAGTTGGCACCATATGAAGTGTCTCGGAATCTCGTACTAAGAAATGAGTGTGCTCAATATCAAATGAAAATTAGGGGCTGGGGGAGTGCAAAATTTCTCAAAGACTTTCTTTACACCATTCCATTTGACTATTGTGTATAACACGCGTGTAATTCATTAAGACGATATCTAAGTGAGGGGAAAACCGTGTGGAATATTCTCGGTGAGGGGCCGCTTTCATTTGACGAAAGCGCGTACCTTGATGATGGTCCTCTCGCTTGGCAAGAGCAGGCTCTTTGCGCACAGACGGATCCGGAAGCTTTCTTCCCAGAAAAGGGCGGCTCCACGAGAGAGGCAAAAGCGGTGTGCGCTTCTTGCGACGTGCGGGCCCAGTGCCTCGAATATGCCCTTGAAAATGACGAGCGCTTTGGAATTTGGGGTGGAATGTCGGAGCGCGAACGCCGCCGGCTCAAGCGCCGCGCAGTGTAAGGCTTCCTAAGTGGCTGACCAAAGCGTTGCAGCACTAATCGTTTCTGGCGCGAATTCGCCGTTTTTGCGCCGCACTCTTGACGCGGTTTTAGGCCAGTCCCGCATCCCGCAGCGCATTGTGATAGTACGCGTCGGGAAAGAAGCGTTCCCGCAGATTGACGGTATTGAGGTCATCGACGCGCCGCGCGCAAAGAACTTCGGTGATGCGATTCGCGAGGCGGTAGCTGCGGATCCTTCAATAATGCAGTCGCAGTGGCTGTGGACGCTGCATGACGATAGCGCGCCTTTTGCGGATGCGCTTGCACATCTTGTTGCCGAGGGCGTTCGCGGTTTAACTGTAGGGATTGTTGGGCCCAAACAGGTAGCGTGGTCTGACTCCACGCGTTTGCTTGAGGTAGGCGTGCGGGCGTCGCGTTCGGGGCGCCGCCTTGATTATTTGTTGCCCGGTGAGATTGACCAGGGCCAGCACGATTCAGACTCGGATGTCCTTGCGGTTGGTACGGCTGGCATGCTTATTCGTTCAGCGGTGTGGGAGCTAACCGACGGGCCAGATCCGGTACTTGGGCCTTTCGGTGATGGTCTTGAGCTGTGTCGGCGCACGCGCCAACTTGGATACCGTACAGTGGTGGCTCCCGGAGCAAAAGTGGCGCATGCTCGCGGAAGTTTTCGGGATGTGCGTGGGGGCGAGGAGGCGGACATCAACCGTTCGTTCGGCCTGCGCCGGGGAGCACAACTGTACAACGCGATGGTTGCAAACCCGCCGGTCTTGTTCGCGCTCATGCTGGTTTCGCTACCGTTTTGGTCGCTCGCACGCGCACTGATGCGCCTGTTTACTAAGCAAGGCGACCTTGCCTGGCAAGAACTGGTTGGCTTTGCCTGGGCGTTTAGTAAGATCCCTCAGGCGATGTCGGCGCGACGGCGCCTCGCGCGCACACGCAAGGTTCCCGCGAAAGCTTTGGCCGACCTCGAAGAATCAAACTTAAAGATCACCAAGGCCAAGCGCACGCTGGCTAAAAAAGAGCGCGAACCCAAACCTGTTGAAGTGCTTGAACCGGTGGCGGCAAGACTTCTTCGCGAACACAAGATTGCGGTAAACGTTGCTGGCGGAGCTGGAGCGTTGCTACTACTCGTTGCGCTTGTCTTCACCAGTAGCGGACTTACCGGCGGCATCACGGGTGGGGCGTGGGCTAATCTGCCAACCTCATTTACAAAGCTTTGGCATGAGGCGTGGGCTGGCTGGGTTGTTGGCGGAGCGGGAGCTGCGGGGCCAGGCGACCCGCTCCTTATGATTTGGGCGCTACTTGCCGCCCCGTTTGCCCTCGTTGGCGTAAGTCCCAAAACCCTGCTCGTGGGATTCTGGCTACTATCCCCCTTGGCCGCTTGGCTTGCGATGTTTTGGGCGGCAAGTACGCTCACGCACCGTCCGGTATGGAGGTTCGCCTTCGCAACCATATGGATTGCGCTTCCCACATTCTTGTTGGCTTGGTCTGATGGGCGCATGGCCGGCGTGATGGTGCATGTGGCTGTTCCTCTGGTGTTACTAGGGTGGATGCGCATGCTGAACCTGGGCGCCACCCTGCGGATTCGCGGCGCGGAAGATGGCGAGCTTGAAGTGCAAGATCGTACGCTAGCCACCAGCTACGCTGCGCTCGCATCGGCTGCCCTAGTGGTGGTGGTTGCCGCTGCTACTTGGACCGGCCTGGCGCTAGTGCTGTTCACGATCGTGCAGTTGGTGGTGCGGCCCCGCAAATGGAAACTCACGCTCCTCGCCGCAGTGCCGCCTTTGGCAATCATGTTGCCCACGTGGATCGCGGCCGCCCAGTTTGGAGGTTCGCGGGCACTGCGCTTCCTGCTTGCAGAATCGGGTCGCCCGCTCGCCTTCGACGCCGCCCCAACTTGGCTGAGTGTGCTCGGAATGCCCGAAAACATGGCGCTGGATCCGCGTAGCGCGGACGTGTGGCTGGCGCTTGCTCCCGGCGCCCTCTGCGTCCTTGGCGCAACGTTGGCGCTCCTGAACTTTTCTCGCCCCTGGTTTCGCACCCGCTTTTTCTACCTGACGGGCACGATCGCCTTTGTTATCGCGATCGTGGCTTCTCGTACGGTAATCGCCTTTGATGGGTCATTGGTCAGCGCGTGGCCGGGCCCGGCCCTTTCTATCGCGGGTATTTGTATGATCGCCGCTTGGGCGGGCCTGCTCCGACCCTTGGTGTTGCAAGAACGCCTCTACTCCTACCGTTCTCGCCGCCGCCTGGACGTTGCGACGAAACGCCGCCTGAAAGCCAAGGAACGCTCGCAACGCAACGTGCCCAAGAGCGCCGCTTCCAGCGAGGCGGAGGCCCAGATTGTCGAAGTTGATAGCGCACGCCCTGACGCTGAAACCGAACAAGACGAGTCTGAAAGCAAGCAAGGGGAGGAAGCGGCAGAAACTGCGGCACCAGCCCCAAAGCTGCGGGTGAGCGTTCTGGAGCGAATCATTTGGCCGCTCGCAACTGCGGGCCTGGTTTTGACGCTCGTGGTGGCGCTAAGTCCGATTGTGGTTTGGGCTGCGGGGATCACACCTGATGGGACGCGTCCGCGCGTGATCACTGGCGCCCCTGAATATGAGACGCCAGCCGCCGCACAGTACGCTCAAAACTACCCGCGCCGCGCCCGCTTCCTCGTGCTACATGTCAATGACGAGGGGGTGCGGGCCCAGCTTCGTCGCGGTGACGGCGTTGAACTCGGCGACTCCTCTGCCCGGTTCCGCCTCGAAAGTGCTATCAACATGCAGTATCTTCCCCCGGGTGAGGTCGCGCAGGCGCTGGCAAATGCGGATGAGGCGGATGCTGATTTTGCGCGTGCAGTAGCCGAGGTTCTCAACAACTCCGAGCCAACCGGTCTGCTGGGTTTTGCGGTGGATCAGATCGCGCTGTCGGGGGAAGGTACGTCCTACACGGCCGCGCAGACAGCCCTCGACTCCAACGAATCCCTAGAGCGAGCGGGCGAATCCGAAGCTGGACTGCTGTGGCGCGTCCGCCCCTCGGGCTTAGAGCCCGCCCGCATGTACATCGACGACTCCGGCAAAATCACGCCCGTCCCCTCTGGCCTCATTGGCGCATCCATTGACTTGTCAAAGTATGAATATGGCGAGGGGGCCACGCTGGTGCTGTCAGAACGTGCGGATGCCAACTGGCGCGCTACGGCTGGTGCAGAGCTTTTGGAGGCCGCGAACCACGGCTGGCAGCAGGCATTCAAACTGGACGGGGCGAAGGGCCTGGTCAAGGTTGCCTACCACGACGAATGGATGCCTCTTTGGTGGGGGCTTAGTGCTCTTTCGATTGTCAGCCTGCTGATTGCTGGCGTGCCGATCCGCAGAAGGAGGCGCCAGAATGAAGCATAAGTGGTCAGCCCGATCAGCTACTCGGGCAGGTGGTGCCGCGCTAACCGCCGCGCTCGCCGTGGCGGCGCTCGGCGTAGTTGCAACTGCCGAGTCCAGTATTGATTTCGGTCAGGACGTTGGCCGCCAGATATCCGAGGTAGTGACCCTACCTGACCAAACCTACGAGCTCGCATGCGCTACTGGTATCGAAACCGAGTTCGGCAACAAGACCCCCACCAAGGTGTCTGTGCAGGATATTCCGGGAGTAGAGCTAGCGCGGGCTGTAGATCTTGCAACTGGCAAAGAGATTACTGGGGCAAAGGGTGATGGCGGTATCGAGTTTGAGTCGAAAAACCCGATCGGCCTATCGGTGCACTCCACGGTAGAAACCAAGGCTCCCTCAGCCATTGTCGGCCAGGTTGATACCGAGGACGTGCGCGGCCTGGTATTGGATCAGTGTCAGACGGCCCGCAACGATTCTTGGCTTAACGTGGGCGCAACCACGGTTGGTGAGGCCGCTTTGCTCACGGTCATGAACCCGTCGAAGCAGGCGTCCGAGGTGACCTTGCACGGATGGTCGAGCACTGGCCCGGTCGAAGGTGAACCCACTTTCACTGTGCGCGCAGGATCAACCGAGACGGTGAACCTCGCCGCGTTCTTCCCCGATGAGGACCGCTTGGGACTCCGCGTGCAGGCGTCCGGCCCAGGAGTGGCCGCAACGATCCGCACCATTAGCACCGCTGGCCTCACTCCGCGCGGCCTCGACCATGTGACCGGGTCGGGAGGCGCTGCCAGAACCGCCCTCATCTCTGGAATCGTGAAGGGGATCGAAGAGCCGAAGCTACGTTTGCAAAACGTGGGCGAGGACGAAGCACAGGTCACGCTCAGTGTGCTCACGCAAAAGGGTAAGAAGTCGCTACCTGGCGGCGATGATGTCGTAATTGACCCCAGAGCAGTGTTCCAACTGAATCTCGACGGTATCGAGGATGATTATGCGAGCGTGCTCGTAGAATCGAGCGAGGTGCTCCTCGCTTCCGCATCCGGCTATATGAATGGGCAGAAGGATCAAGATGGAAAAGCGCTCGCTGACAGGGTCGTGTGGATGCCGGCGGAGGCGGCAGTGACCTTCCGCGAGTCTCTTCCTGCGGCGCCGGGTGTTTCCTACGCGCTCTACCTGTCCAATTCCGGTGATGAGGACGTGGCAGTGCGGGTGAACGGCAAGGAAACCACTCTCGTAGCAGGGCATACGATCAGCCAGGCCGTGACCGGATCAGACCTCAAGATTGATGCCGATGCGCCCGTGCATGCGTCCGTGAATGCGATTGCTGAGGTTGCCTCGGGCAATCTGATTTCTGCGCTTGCACTACAAGATTCCACTTCGGGAACACCTACGTTCCGTTTCGTGGCTCCTCGTTAAGGGCTGGGACGCCGCGCTGACGGTAATCGGGTTGCTATATCTCTTCGATGGGGCCGCCGTGGATTTCCTCCATGGAAAGCCCGCTGAGTGCCGACAGGTTTTCCACCAGCAGTCCGCGCACGAGGGCATGCAGCGGGGAGCCCATTTGTCGCACGGAAATGCGCCCGGCCCGCGCCTGAATGGGTAGGCGGTAGAGGACGAGGCGGGGCGCGAGGCGCGCAAGCCGGTTTTCGGCGAACGTGCGGCACAAGACAACGGAGTGGTGTTCCCACGATGCCGGGTTTGAGGCCGGAACTTCGTCGATACCAATCTCGATGCGTGCAAGTTCTGGGTGGCGCGCAGTTATTTCACTGACCTGCAGGGCCACGATTTGGTCAAAGGATTCGCGCCAGTTAGCTCGTGCAGGGATGCCGGGAACAAAGAGGGGCCCGCGACTTCCTCTTCCGTGCCGGTCACGGCGTCTTCTAGTTTGGCGCATGGGACTTACTTTACCCACGCTCCGCGTGGAGAGGTAGTGCAAGCGCTCTAGTTCTCCTATCCTTGGGATGTGAATGCGATGCGTGCGTGTAGTAAAACCACTTGTAATGAGCCTGCGGTGGCTACTTTGACCTACGACTATTCGGAGGCCACCGCGGTTTTGGGGCCGCTTTCGCCTTCGCGTGAGCCAGGAACCATGGAGCTTTGTGAAATGCACGCTAACAATTTCACGGCCCCGCGCGGCTGGCAGGTGATTCGCCTGGCCGCGAATTTTGAGCCCGCGCCACCCTCGCCGGATGATTTGATGGCGCTGGCAGATATTGTTCGCGAGGTGGGCAGCCGCCCCGCGCCGCGCAGAAGCCCCGCTTCGCAGCCTCCTGCGGTCAAGTCGGAGTCCATGCGCGTTAAGAACCGGCGTGCTAATTTCCGCGTGGTTGAGGGCGGAGTGGAAGATGGAGACGCATCACACTAACGCCGCTCCAGCCGCTAACGCGTGAAAAATTCGGGGCGTCGTGACAATATCGTTATATGAATGCGATCGTGTTAGTCGTGGACGACGATGTTGCCCTGGCAGAGATGATTGGCCTCGTTCTTTCTTCGGAGGGGTACGAGACCGCGTTTTGTCATGATGGCCAGACGGCTGTTGAGGTTTTCCACCAGGTGAAGCCGGATTTGGTTTTGCTGGATGTGATGCTACCGGGCAAGAACGGTATCCAGATTTGTAAGGAAATCCGGGCCGAGTCCGACGTACCCATCGTGATGCTAACCGCGCGTTCTGATACTACCGACGTGGTTGTTGGCTTGGAGGCGGGCGCGGACGATTACGTTCCGAAACCGTTTAAGCCAAAGGAGCTCGTGGCGCGAGTGAAGGCGCGTTTGCGAGGTCGGGAAGAGCATGTCGATGAGGTTTTGAAGATTGGTGATCTTGAGGTCGATGTGCCGGGCCACCAGGTTACTCGCGCGGGTATCCCGATTGCGTTGACGCCGCTTGAGTTTGATCTGCTTGTGGCTTTGGCAAGGGCGCCGTGGAAGGTTTTTTCGCGCGAGGAGCTACTCGAGGACGTGTGGGGTTACCGACATGCGGCGGACACGCGACTGGTGAATGTGCACGTGCAGCGTTTGCGGGCAAAGATTGAGCACGATCCGGAGCGTCCGGAGCTTATTGTTACCGTTCGGGGCGTGGGTTACCGCGCGGGTGGAACGCCGGCGTAACGGATGGAGGCGAGCGGCTCAAAGTTGGTGCGGGCGTTCCAAAATGCCCGCCCAATTCTCTTTATTCGCCAGTCTCTGTCGCTAAAAGTTGCAGTTGGCATGATGTTGCTCATGTTGACCCTGCTGTCTTTGCTGTTTGTGGCGGTGACGTTCCAGGTGCGCACGGAGGTGTTTGAGCAGCGGCGGGAGCAGATTCTAGATGATGCCACGGTTCGTTTAGCTCAGGCACAGTCCACGTTTGACCAGTCCACGGCCACAACTCCGGACCAGGTTCAAGATCTTGCGCATAAACTGATTTCTTCATTGCGCTCCTCCGCTACGGGGGCGGGCGCGGTCGGCACGATGCTACTTCGCGCTCCCAGTGCTTCAGCAACGTTTGCGATTAACGACCTCATTGATCGAAATGTGATTGATGCGCTCACGCCGCAGATGCGCCAAATGACGGCTGACGGTGGCGGCCCGTACTATCAGTCCGTTGAGATAGATAACGGCGTGGGCAAGCCCAGTCCGGGCATCATTGTGGGCGATATCGTAACGCTTCCGCTAGCCGGGGAGTACGAGCTGTACACCGTGTATTCGCTCAGTGACGATCAGGCAACTATTTCAATGCTCATGCGCACGCTCGTGATCGGCGCAGTTCCGGTGATTTTGCTGTTTGGCGCGGGCCTTATTTACATGATTTATCGTCTTCTGCGGCCGGTGCGGAGAACGGCGGAGGCGGCCACGCAGCTAGCTGACGGTGATTTGAGCGTGCGCGTGGACGCCGACGGTGTGGATGAGATGTCGCAGCTAGGGCGCGCGTTTAACAATATGGCATCCTCTCTGGCAAATAAGATCGCGGAATACGACGAGCTGTCAAAGCTGGAGCAACGTTTCGTGTCGGATGTTTCTCATGAGCTACGCACGCCTTTGACCACAATTCGTATGGCCGAAGAGATGCTGTACGACAGTCGTGACGAGTTTGACCCGATTTCTGCCCGGTCAGCGGAGTTGCTTCATCAGCAGGTGGACCGATTTGAGAAGATGCTGGCCGACCTGTTGGAGATTTCGCGGTACGATTCGAAGTCCGCTTCCCTCGAACTTGATGACGTGAATTTCGCGGAGCTAGCGCAAAAGGTAGTGGATGCGAACCGCGCGCTCGCGGAAAAGCTGGGCGTGCAGGTAGAGGTTATTCCTGGCGAAGGTAGGAATGTGGCCGAGGCGGATAGCCGCCGAATGGAGCGGGTGTTGCGCAATTTCTTGGTCAATGCGATTGAGCATGCTGAGGGCGGGCCAGTGCAGGTTGAGGTTGGTTCGGATCCGGATGCCACGTCGGTGCGGGTGCGTGACTATGGTGTTGGTTTGGATGACGAGACGCGCGCACACGTGTTCGAACGCTTTTATCGTGCGGATCCGGCGCGCACTCGAACAACCGGCGGCACCGGCTTGGGCTTGTCCATTGCGCACGAGGACGTGGCTTTGCATGGCGGCAAGATTGAGGTTTATGGGCAGCCGGGCCGGGGGGCGGCATTCATGGTAACGATTCCGCGCCGCCAGGGAGTTGAGATATCGCAAACTCCTTTGCAGCTGTGGGAGGAGTCATGAGGCGAAAGGCTTTATCTCTGGCCGTGGCTTGCGCGCTGGTGCTTGCGGGCTGTTCTTCGCTACCGTCTTCAGGGCCGGTTACGAGTTTTGAGCGGGATATTCCCGATGCGGAGTCGCTGGTTTTGAAGGGTTACGGCCCGGTTGCAGGGTCCGCTCCCGATATTTTGGTGCGCGATTTTTTGCGCGCTTCAGCGGCAGGATTGTCGGATGATTTTCAGGTGGCACGCTCGTATTTGACGGATCGAGCGAAAGCCGCGTGGCGTCCGGAGTCGCAGGTGCAGATCTATTCGGATGACCAAACTCCGCTTGTGACGGGAGATGGAAATACGGTGTCGGTCTCGGTGGGGGTTGGTGCCGTAGTGACTCCAGATGGCAGTTATGAGGGGCAGGCAACAGCGGCCAAGACGACGTTGGAATATAAGCTCACGTCTAATGCACAGGGGCAGTGGCGCATTGATGAGCTCCCCGATGGCGTGCTTTTGTCCCAGTCATCTTTCCATGCCGTTTACACGCAGGTTTCGGTGTACTTCCTCGCCCCTGACTATCGGGCGTTGGTACCGGATCGGCGGTGGTATCCGCTTCGCCGCCTCGAGTCGCATTTGATGCAGGCGCTCATCGAGGGGCCTTCCAGTGACATCGCTCCGGCTGTGGTTTCTGCGATTCCTGAAGGTGCGCGTTTACCTCTTCAACAGGTTTCTGTGACGGCCGGTACTGCGGATGTGGAACTGGAAGGGGAGTACCTGGTCAGCCCAGACCAGCAGGAGGCTTTGAAATGGCAGGTAACGTCGACGCTTGCCCAGGTGCCGGGCGTGACCGAGGTGCGGGTAAATAACAACGGGATGAGCTTGGACGACGTTGCGATCCCGCCCGGCCCCACGTGGGCAATGGATAAGCGCGTTGGTTTCAGCAAGGCCGGCCTTGTTCTGCGCGACAGGTCATTTACGACCGTGGTTGTTCCCGCTAGTGAGCAGCCCGGCGCGCATTCTGCTTCGGTCGGGCCCGTCGATTCAAGCCCGCTGGCGTTCATTAACGCAGATAAGCTCTTCGCTGTTCGCCCGGGTAGCAAGCCGGTGCAGATTTTGGCGGGCGAGGGGATTTCCCGCCCGTCGATAGACCGGCTGGATTGGATTTGGACGGTTGTGGGCAACGAGATTGTGGCTACGAATCCGACGGGCGATGACTCCGTAAGGATCGCGTCTCCTTGGCAGGACGGTCGCTCGTTGCAGAGTATTTCGATTTCTCCGGACGGGGCGCGCGCTTTGTTACGTCGCGATGATGATGGGTCTGGAAGCGTGTGGATGGCTGCGGTTAAGCGCAATGCGCAGGGCAAACCAGCCGGCATTGACGTGCCGCGACGGGTGGAGCTTGACGCCGCGACGGTGGTGGATATGTCGTGGGCGGGCAATACGTCGGCGTTGATTTTACAGCAGGCTAATGGGGCTGGAACGGTCACCATTTCGAGCCTTGGTTCCGTGCGCGAATCGCTTGACGCTCCGGCTGATGCGATTCGTATTTCCGGAGGGGCCACCCCGCAGGCGGTACTTCTGGATACGAAGAACGAGGTCGTTTATTCACGCTTTGGCGTATCGTGGCGCAACTCCACAACGGATCTCGTAGGAGAATCTTACCCGCATTAACCCGGTGTAAGTCTGGCTGGATCGAATGGGCGAGTTTTCCCCAGGAGTGCTATGGCTTGAGGTTTGCACATCCGCGTTAGAGCAATCGGTTACCGCCTTGTTGCCACGGTAGCATCACCCCGTGTTGGCTTTGCTAAATGAGTTAGTAAATGTCGTTGTCCCGGTTTCGTGCGCTGGTTGCGCCGCGTGGGATACGCCGCTTTGCCCCCGGTGTGCGGCGATAGCAAAACGTTGCGCCAGGGCCGGTCTCATCGAAAGCGAAATGCCGATGCGGTTAATCAGTCTTGGTGAGTATGAGGGTGCGCTACGCCGAATCATTCTCACCGCCAAGCACGATCGGGCAAACAATTTGCAAGGGTGGTTGCTGCAGGCAGGTGGATCGCTGGCCAAAGGATGGCTGACGCGTCGCACGGTGGTGGATGTTCCCCTTGCGGGCAGTCCCCTGCTAATCGTGCCGGTTCCGTCCCAGTGGACGAGGTGGTGGCGTGGCCTCATGGTTACGCCGCATATCGCTCGGGGCTTCGCCTCTCACCTTGAAGCCGAAGGGATTGACGTTATGGTTGCTCCGGTGCTGACTAAAGCCTGGGGATCAACGCAGGCTGGTAAGTCGGGCGCGCAACGGCGCGCCCGAAGTAACACTGTGAGCGCGCTGGTGGACTTGCGCGGGGCGCAGTGCATCCTCGTGGACGATGTGGTGACAACCGGAGCTACGATGCTGGCTTGCAGAAGAGCTGTGGAATACGCTGGAGGGCACTGTTTTGTGGGAGTATCCCTAGCGGATGTTCACAATTGCCGTCCGCTAAAGTGACGCTCATCACGAAGTTCGGGTAAGCTTAAATAATCAGGCAAAGCCTTTGCAAGGTTTTCGCCGCGAACGTCTGGTAGGGGGTGGTAACTAAACGCACGGCCAGGCGCGATGTGTGTCTGGCGAATCAGTTGGGATTTTTCCCTCATATTCCTGGAGGAACCATGGACATCACAGTTGTCGGACGCAATGCCGAAATCCACCCGAATTTCCGCGAGTATGTAGAAGAAAAAGTGTCAAAGGTGACGCTGTTCTACCCGCGCGCACAGCGTATTGACGTTGAGCTTACTCACGAGCCAAACCCGCGTCGAGCTGAGACCGCGGAGCGGATTGAACTTACAGTCTTTGGCAAGGGCCCAATCATTCGTGCGGAGGCATCGAGCTCGGATCGATATGCGGCAGTGGACATTGCAACCGCGAAACTGTTTGAACGCCTGCGTCGTGCCCGCGACCGTGCGAAGGATCATCGCAGGCGTTATAACGCTCCGATCGCACCGGAGCTCGGCGGAATTTATGAAGAGCCGGAGGCGGGCCAGGACGTGAAGGAGGAGCCGCCACACGATACGCTTCGTTCGGCTGAGGATCTGAAGATTGGCGAGCCCAGGGAGGAGCAGCTTGGGGATTCGCCGGTAATCGTTCGCCAAAAGCTCCACGAGGCTGAACCGATGACGGTTGATCAGGCTCTGTATCAGATGGAGCTGGTTGGCCACCCGTGGTTCTTGTTCATCGATCAAGAAACGTTGCAGCCGTGCGTGGTTTACCACCGTGAGGGCTGGACGTACGGTGTGATCCGTTTGAATACGAAGGTTGAAGCGGAATAGTTTTCCATGTGAGAAGGGCGGGGGCGAGTAGCCCTCGCCCTTTTCAATGCCGGGCGCGAGCAAGCGCGTAGTTTGTCCGGCATTGAAATAGTGGTGCGGTGATCATTTTCGTGTTCGAGCGGGTGCGGCGGCCCTGCCGCTGTCGGTCTACAATGGAAATCAACTGTGTAAGGACGACTTTTGGAGCACCGTGTCTATTATTGACAAGATCTTGAGGATGGGTGAGGGCCGAGCCCTTCGTAAGCTTGAAGCGATTGCGGATCAGGTTGATGCCCTCGAAGACGATTTTCGGAACCTCACCGATGAGGAGCTCAAGGCAAAGACGGATGAGTTTAAGCAACGCCTACAAGAGGGCGAAACGCTTGATGACTTGATGGTTGAGGCTTTTGCAACGGTTCGCGAGGCCGCTGATCGCGTGCTGGGGTTGCGCCCATTCCACGTGCAGCTGATTGGTGGCGCCGCGTTGCATAAGGGCAACATCGCGGAAATGAAAACTGGTGAAGGTAAGACGCTAGTTGCGACGTTGCCGGCTTACCTGCGCGCCTTGGATGGCAAGGGCGTGCACGTGGTGACGGTGAACGACTATTTGGCTTCCTACCAGTCGGAGCTGATGGGCCGCGTTTACCGCTTCCTTGGCCTGACGTGCGGCTGTATTTTGGTGGGGCAGACGCCCGATGAGCGTCGCAAGCAGTACAACTGTGACATCACGTACGGCACTAACAACGAGTTCGGTTTCGACTATCTGCGTGACAACATGGCGCAGGTGCCGGAAGACATGGTGCAGCGCGGTCATAACTATGTGATTGTCGATGAGGTTGACTCGATTTTGATTGACGAGGCGCGGACGCCACTCATCATTTCGGGCCCGGCGCAGGGCAATGCGGATGATTGGTACATGACGTTCGCACGCTTGGTGCGCCAGCTCGAACCTGAGGTTGATTACGAGGTTGATGAGAAGAAGCGCACTATCGGTATTCTTGAGCCGGGCATTGATAAAGTTGAGGATCAGCTCGGCATCGACAACCTGTACGACGCCGCACACACCCCTCTGATCGGCTACTTGAATAACGCGATCAAGGCCAAGGAGCTCTTCAAGCGCGATAAAGACTACATCGTGCAGGACGGCGAGGTGCTGATCGTTGATGAGCACACCGGCCGCGTGTTGCCGGGACGTCGCTATAACGAAGGTATGCACCAGGCGATCGAAGCTAAAGAGGGAGTGGAGATCAAAGCGGAGAACCAGACGCTAGCCACAATCACGTTGCAGAACTACTTCCGTCTTTACCCGGAAGGCTCGCGTGCTGGCATGACCGGTACGGCAGAGACCGAGGCGGCGGAGTTCGTATCTACTTACGGCATTGGTGTTGTGCCAATCCCGACTAACCGTCCGATGATCCGCAAGGATCAGCCAGATCTGATTTACCCCACTTTCGCGGGCAAGATGAATGCCGTCGTGGAGGACATTGCGGAGCGCCACAAGAAGGGCCAGCCTGTACTTGTTGGTACTACTTCGGTGGAAAAGTCAGAGTTGGTCTCCCAAATGTTGAAGGAACGCCGTATTCCACACGAGGTTTTGAACGCTAAACAACACGCGCGTGAGGCTGCGGTTGTGGCAATGGCGGGCCGTAAGGGCGCTGTTACAGTGGCTACGAACATGGCGGGCCGTGGTACGGACATCATGCTTGGCGGTAACGCGGAGCATATTGCACTTGCCCACATGGCTTCGGAGGGCTTGGATCCGCAGGAGGATGCGGACAAGTACAACGAGATGTGGCCAAAGGTGATGGAGTCCGCGAAAGAGGCCGTTGCGGCGGAGCACGATGAGGTTGTGGAGCTTGGCGGCCTGTACGTGCTGGGGACGGAAAGGCACGAGTCGCGCCGTATTGACAACCAGTTACGAGGCCGTTCTGGCCGTCAGGGTGACCCGGGCGAGTCGCGCTTCTACTTGTCGATGGAAGATGACTTGATGCGCCTGTTTAACGCGGGGCTTGCACAGCGCGTAATGGCTTCGGGTAGCTATCCAGAGGATTTGCCGATTGAGTCAAAGATGGTTTCAAAGTCTATCGCATCGGCGCAGGCCCAGGTTGAGGCGCGCAACTTTGAGATTCGTAAGAACGTCCTCAAGTATGACGATGTGATGACCGGCCAGCGCGAGTCTGTGTACGGTGAGCGTCGCCGCGTCCTTGAGGGCGAAGACATGAACCCGCAGATGAAGTTTTTCATGGAAGAGCTCGTGCGCCAGGTGGTGTCACAGTACGTGCCCTCAGATGATGAGCATGACTGGGATCTTGAGGGCCTGTATTCGACGTTGCACGAGTATTATCCGGTGGCGATTCGACCGCAGGAAATTGTAGATGCCGTAGGCGAAGCTTCAGGTGTTTCGGCTGAGGATTTCGTGTTTGAGTACGTGTCGGACATTCATAATGAGTACGACAAGATCTCTGAGAAGGTGGCTGTGAACCCGCTAGCTACGGCGCAGCTGGGGGAGGAGCCGATGCGGGCGTTGGAGCGCCGCGTTGTGCTTGCCTCAGTGGATAAACTGTGGCGCGAGCACCTGTACGAGATGGATTACCTGAAGGAAGGTATCGGCCTTCGCGCTATGGGGCAACGGGATCCGCTGGTTGAGTACGGGTCTGAGGGCGCGCAGATGTTCCAATCGATGATGGAACGGATTCGGGAGGAGGCGGTGAAGCTTGCTTTCTCGTTTGCCGGCCAGTTCGAGCTTGCATTGCAACAGCAGGAGGAGAAGCTTGATGCGGCGAGGGCTGCTGAGGTTGCCCGTCAGGCGAAGGTTTTGACTCAGCCTAAGAGTGACAATGTGATGGGCGATGTGGGTCGTTCTCACTTTGGAAAGATGCAAATGTCTGGTCCGGCTGGGGCAGGGGATGCTGATGGGATCCCAGACGAAGGTTCTGCTTTCCGCCCGGCAGGTCGCAGCAAGGCTCCTGTGGCGCGTGAAGGTGGGGCGCAACCTGCTATGAACCGCGCGCAGCGCAGGGCGCAAAAACGTAAGCGCCGCTAACCGCGTTGTAAGTATTACCCGCCACCTGTTTGCAGGTGGCGGGCGTTCTTTTACAGGATCTCTAGGGCGGTTGCTACCCATTGCCTCCTTCGTGCTTCTAGGCGGATGGCGACGGCTCTTGTCGTTTCCCCTTTAACCACTACGTGCGTGGTTTCTGCAATGGATTCGTTGACGAGGCACACCCGAGAAGACAGGGCTTTTGTTCTCGGTGAGCGTCCAGCTGGCCCATCTAGTCTGGCAGCGAGGGCAACTTTTCGTTCGATGGCCTCGTAGAGGTCGGGGCTCACGAAGCGCTCTAGTGCGCTGGGGTATTTTTGGCCGCTGAGCGTTTCGACGATTGCGAGTGCGAGGGCGCGGCTCCAGCTGCGCGCGTCAGGTAGCTGTTCTGCTCTGCCTACAACCTCGATGTCGGCCTGGGTTTTTGAATAGTCCCAAGAGGAATCGATTATTGCCCAGTGACGTCCTACAGGCGCGGGTTTAGGAAGAACTCCGTTCAGTGCTCTAACTGGATTGGGGGCGCGCTTGATTGTGATCTCGCGCGGGCGTTTCGCGGGGCTTTTGCCGCCCTCTAAAGTGCGTAGCTTGACCGGTTCGTAAACGGGTTCGAGGGTTGCGAGTGCTGTAGACATTAGAGGTCCTCCCCAGGCAAGGTCAGCGTCATTCCCGGATAAATCAGATCGGGATTACCGCCGATAACGGATTTGTTGAGGTTGTAGATTCGTTGCCACCCGACAGCGATTTTGGTTGGCTCACTGGTTTGCAGATGAATTGAGGCAATGCTCCATAGGGAGTCCCCAGCCCGCACGACATATTGAATATTTGTGGGATTTCCCGGATCGGGCTGCTCAACTGGCGCATCTTCGAGGCTGTCTGCTTGTGTTGAGACGCCGGTGGTCGAGGCAGTGGAAGCGTCCTTTGGGACGGGCTCAGGTGGGAAGGTAAGCTGCATCGTTTGGTTGGTGTCCGCCGGTGTTTCCGGTTGGGGAGTTGTCGATTGGGGAGCCGGTGAAGCCGGTGTGGATGGGGCAGATAGCGTGAGATCAGAAGGCACAGTCGTTTCAGAGGGGGCCGGCTCTTGGGTTGATACGGCTTGCCAGCCCAGGTTGTCTTGAATCGTTGCTGGCGCAGGTGCGAACGCTGCTGTGGTGGTCACTATGAGGGATGCAGATAGCGCAAGCGTTGCGACCCGCTTCTTAAGCAAAGATCGAACTAGAGGGCTGGAAGTGTTTACCACGAGTTCGAGCAGACGATTAACAGGTGTTCCGCGCTTGGCTAATGCGAGAAGGGTCTCGGCAAGCAGCAGGGAAGCGAGGCTCCATAGTGACAGAGCAGCGACCGTAAAACCTGCGACTGCGGTGAAAAGTGGAAGGGCCAGCGTATTAGGACTCAAAGAACTGTACAAGAGCGCATTCGCATCGGTGTGGAGTAGGCGCATCGTGCTCGCATTGTCGATCGCAATCGAGAGGGCGGCGAACGCGGTCACAGCAAATGCGGCGCCGCCGGCAAGAGCGATACCTGCGCTACCGCTTGAGTTTCGATTCAACCTTATTGTTTCCGATCCGTTTCAGTTCGTATTAGTTCATGTGGATTGATGTTCGCATGGGAGTGTGATGGGTGTCAATAGCATTTCGAAAAATGGTGGAAAACCCGTTGCCCAGCCTCGATGTGTTTCAATCAGGAGATGGATTTCGAACAGATAATTGCGGGTCTTGCCCAAGAGTTCGTTGGTGAACAGGTGGCGCAAAGTCGTGAAGAGGTGGCGGAGCTTGCCGAGGCTGAACTGGTTTCAGCAGGGCTGTCAGATAGGTTGCGAGCCGCAGAAAACCTTGAAGTTAGTGTTTTTTCTCCCTTCGGTGCCAGTGCAAAAGGGAGAGTGATTCGATCCAACCCAGCATGGGTACTGCTTGAAGATGGGGGAGTGCAAGAGCTCGTCTCTACTGCTTCAATCGCGGTTGTTGAAAGTCTTGCAAGAGTGGCGCCAGAGCCGAGTCTTATAGAAAAGCGTCTGGGGTTATCCGCGATATTGCGGCAAATTATGCGCCAGCGTCGGCGCGTGGCGGTGCAGGTTGGGGATACCTCACTAAGTGGCTTTATAGTTTCGGTCTACATGGATCACATTGATATAGGGCACGAGGCAGGCGTGTCATCGGTATCGCTCAGTCACCTGTTTAGCATCCGGCTGTTGCCCGGATTCTAGAGAATCTAGAGGTTTCGAGGGCCTACTTAGCGCCGGCCCAGCAGTCTAGATTTTGCCCGATTCGATGCGTTCGCGGGTGGCTGCATATTGGCGCTCTATGTAGCGTTCAAGCTCGGAGGCTTCGATCCGCCACGTTCGTTTTCCACCCACTTGAATGGCCGGTAGTTCGCCCGAAGATAAGAGGGCACGCGTTGCCGATTGAGAAAGGTTGAGGGTTTCGGCAACGTCTGCGATGGTTAAAAATCTTTGGCTCATGCCAGTATTGTCTCACTTCGTTGCGGTTGTGAACACTTCGCGCGAGAGATTGTGGAAAACGGATGCGTATTCGTCTCGCAAAGTGCTGTTGTTGGGCGTGATCTTCCTAATCGAGACGAAACTGTGGATATCTTCCCCAATGGGGGGAAATTCCTGCATCATTATTTCGTGTCAAAAGCATTACCAAGAGCGCGTCGCTCACACGTGTTTACCGATCCCCGGTTTCTGCTCGGAGTTGCCCTGATTGTA
Source organism: Gleimia europaea ACS-120-V-Col10b (assembly GCF_000411155.1). Lineage (GTDB taxonomy): Bacteria > Actinomycetota > Actinomycetes > Actinomycetales > Actinomycetaceae > Gleimia > Gleimia europaea_B. The sequence goes on along the minus strand of NZ_KE150266.1, from coordinate 599,818 downwards.
GTGTCCATCGTTGCCACTACCGCGATGGTGCAAAAAGCGCGTGGAGGAGAGAGCGTTTATCAGTTGAACGCCCCGATTGCGCAGGGCCAACCCATTGAAGCGTCGGCGCTTTCAATAGTGTCTGCTCGGACGGGATCAACAGCGTATTTAGAAGCCGGCGCTTTGCCGGAGGGGGCCGTGGCAACTCGCACTCTCAGTGCGGGCGAGTTGTTGCCACGTGATGCGGTTGCAAGCGCAGCCTCGTTGGAACGCAGGCAGGTGGTGATTAACGTTGCTACGCGCATCCCCTCGTCTGTGTCTGTCGGTTCTACGGTAGAGGTGTGGGCGGTGGATTCGCCGGATACGCCGTTAAGTAGTCAAACGGAGCCAAGGATGATCGCCTCCTCGGCCATAATCCTGTCGATTTCAGAGCCGGATACTACCCTCGTTAATCGCGCGTTAAGTGTTGAGATTTCGGTGCCCGAGGCGGACTTGGATACCGTGCTCGCGGCAGCGGGGTCTAAGAGCTCCCTGATTGTGGTTCCTGCGGGGTAGTGATGGCGGTCAAGGGAGTAATTGTTTGGCTCGACGAGCCATTCGAAACGGAACTTATCCGCGAGCTCAACGCGCAGTCTTCGAAGTTTTCGGTGCAACGTAGGTGCGCGGATTTAGCGGAAACGCGAGCTTGTGTGCGGGCCGGGCTCGGCTCGGTTGTAGTGGCCCAAGGTGGCGCTCCCGGGTTGGATCGCACTGTTGTGGACGAGTTTCATGAGGCCAGCGTTTTTGTGTTGCTGGTGGTTGATGATCCGATTACGGCCGTTTCCATTGGGGAGGATGCGCGCTGTGATGCATCCAGTGCCCAGTTTGTTGTGGATACCCTTACGATGGGTATTCAAAACTGGATGATGGGGCAAGACAGCCAGGTGCTCTCAGCTCCTCCGATGCCCCCGGATATGGCTGATTATCGAGGTCGTTTGATAGCTGTTTGGGGCACATCTGGCGCACCGGGCCGTTCCACAGTGGCATCAAATTTGGCTCATGCACTGGCTCTCGCGGGGCGTGAGGTAACGTTGGTTGATGCTGATGCGCACGCTCCCTCACTTGCCTTCATGCTTGGATTTGACGCGCCACAGTCGGGCCTTTTGGCGGCTTCAAACTTGCGTAATCAGGGGGAGCTAAGTCGACTGGCTTTAGACGATGAACGTTTGCTGGTAGATGAGCGTTTTCATCTGCTTTCGGGTCTTACTCGCGCTGATAAGTGGAGGATGCTACGCGCTGAGGTCGTTGCGGACGTGTTGCGCGAGCTTCGCAAGCTAGGCGATGTGGTTGTGGATTTGGCTGACGGTCTTGCTGATGATGATCCTTCGCAGCTAACTTTTGTGCCCACACCGCAGGACATCAACCGCACGATTTTAGAAGATGCCGATGTGGTTTTGGTTGTGGCTCGAGGCGATGCGGTTGGTTTGACGCGGCTTACTCACACTTTGTTTGAGGCTGAGGAGGCTGGGGTGCGTCCGGATGTTTTGGTGGTGAATCGGACTCGCGCTGCGGGTACGGGCGGTTCGGTAAGTCGCCCGATTGACACGGTGCTTGCTTCCGTGGCTCCCGTGACGCCGCGAGTGGTGATAGAGGATAGTACGGATGTGGATGAAGCCGTGCTTTCTGCGGTCACGGTTATGGCATCGGGAGAGTCCAAGTTCGCAGATGGGATAGGTCAGATTATTGATTTGATCGGCACCGGGGAAGAGGGCGTTCCCCTGCGAAAGCGCAGTAGGCACAAGTCGAAGCGGTCTGGGTTCAAGTTGTTTGGTCGCAAATAGTTTGCGCCTGTTTTAAACTCGTTTTATGCGCTGTTTCTTGCCTTTGGTGGCTTCTGAACTTTGTGGGGACCTTCCTGTTCGCGAGTTGGTGACTCCATCTACTGGGGCAACTTCGGCGGAGGAGCGGGAGTGGTTTGAGTATGAGGCCGCAGTGGCGGCTTCTTTGATTTCGCTGGAGCTCGTACGTGATTTGGAGGAGCCTACACAAAGGCGCATCGTGGTGGCCCTTGAGGGAGATCCGGTGTGGGAGAACGTGGAGGCTATCTTGGTAGATGGCCTTGAGGCCGAGCCACTCGTGCGCCGTGCGTGCGCGGCCAGAACGCAGGAGGAAGCGGACGAGGTGGTGGAAGAGCTCCTGGACGCTCTCTTAGAATGGTTTGACGTCAGTGAGCGCGTTCAACTGTGTCAAGCACTGAATTCGCACAACTAGCGTGCGCATTTAAGTCGCGTTTGCATCCATTGAGCTAGTTCCCGGCGTGGATGATGAGTGTGGATCCTTTCGGTTTTGCATGTTTGATTTCAATGCCGTCACTGATGCGTTGTTGCATTTCAGCTACGTGAGACACAACGCCAACGGTTCGCCCCGAATCGCGTAAGCGCTGCAGACCAATCATGACTTTATCTAGCGCGTCTTGGTCCAGCGAGCCAAATCCCTCGTCAATGAGCATGGATTTGAGGTCCAGGCCGCCAGCTTCAGACGAGATTACTTCCACCAGGCCAAGGGCAAGCGCGAGTGAGGAATAGAAGGTTTCGCCTCCAGATAGTGAAGCCGGGGAGCGCTCCATGTCTGTGTTGAGGTCAATGACTGCCAGGCCCAGGCCGGCTTGCTGACGGCGTTTGGAGGCGTCTAGGCTGACGCGGCGTAGCTGGTAGCGTCCGGTGGAGAACCTCTCCAAGTAGGGGTTGGCCGCCTCGAGTACGCGTTCAAATTGTCGCATTATGACCCAAGTGTCAAAGGGGATGGGGGTGCCATCTTCTAGCCGAGCTCCCTGCGCAAGCTCAGCGAGAAGTCGGATTGGTCCCGATTCCTTTTCCAGGGTCTGTAGGTTTTCTATCCCCGCTCTGAGTTTGCTCACTTGATTAACGTGTTGGGAGTAAGCGTTTTGTGCCAGAGCGCATGCATTGGCTGCTTCGTTGTGGCTGTGGCGAAGGCGGGCTAGGGTGCCGGATAGGGGCTTGGGGTATTGGGTGCGTACGAGCCCGGAGCTCAGGGTTTGGTCAATATCTAAAATGGCTTGGTGTTTGGCCAGGTTGTAGGCAGAAATTTGTTCTTCTAGTGCGCTGATCTTGTCCGGGGGTAGCAGCGCGGACGTGACTTCACTGGCGGAGTTGAAAGTACTGTTAGCGAGGGCGTCAGCCAGTATCCTAACCGCCTCGGCGTGGCGCTCACGGGCGTCCTCGAACGCGGTGATTGCCTTGATCACGCGGCGAATCTGGTCTTGCCTGATGGTGATCTTCTCGCGGCGTTCGGCTACAGATGTGAAGGATCCGCGCGCCTGTTCTACCAGTTGGGTAAGGCGCCGAATTTCCGCAGTCTTGTTTTCAACGTCTTTGGTATTCGCCGCAATTTTGGCTTGGTCGCTCGCAATTTGAGCTTTGTATTCTTCAACATGTTCGCGGGATTCAGCAAGATTTTTGCGCAGTTGGCTGGCGGTTTCTCCCGCATGTTTGGCAGCCGCAACTTGCGCGTCAATCTCGTCATACGTGATCTGCAGTGACGCGGTATCGGCGCCGGCTTTCTGATTGAGTTCTTTGATGGTTTCAACGGTGCGCTGGTGGCTCTGCCTGGTTGCCTCTAGGGCCGCATCAATTTGAGTGACGAGGGCTCGGGCTTCGTCAAGATCTTCGCGCAAAACGTCGGTGGGCGCGCCCTCGTACGGGTGCGGATGGGTGGTGGCCCCGCAAACGATGCATTCTTCTCCGTCTACGAGTTTCGCAGCAAGCTCGAGAGCAGAGTTGTTAATCCACTTTGCGGCAAGGTCTTGAGCCTGGGCGCGAGCTTGCTCCAGTTCTCGCGCTTTGTGTCCAATCTCTTCGGAGCTTTCAAGCAGACGTGTGCGTTCTTTGTCAGCGCTCTTGGATGCTTCTAACCGTAGCAAAAGCTCATTCTTTTGGTCGGCGAGGGCGCCGTATGTGAGTCCTTGTTGATCCAGCAACGCTATAGCGGTTTCAAGCTTTTGTTCAACCTCTAAGAATTCGTCAATTTTGGCGCGGTGGCCCGATGCTGACTGTTCCAGGTCACCGATAGTCGCGTGAAGCTGTTCAACTTGCGCGCATAGCTGTTCTAACTGCTCGATGTTCTGCTCGGTTTTTTCCAGTCGAGTTAGGTCGCGGGTGAGTTCCTCATCTCGCTCGCGAATTTCCTCCCAAGGCAGAGCATCCAGGGCTCCAAACGCGGTTTCACGCAGGTCTGCATCGGCCTCATCAATCACGTCAATGCGGGAACACGCGTCCGTTTTCGCCTGTTCGAGGGCGCTAATAGCGCGTTCTTGAGAAAGCAGATCCGCATTGAGAGCGAGTGCTGCGCGCGCGTGCTTTAGGTGGGCTTCGCGCTGATTGTGTTCGTCCGCAGTTTCCTCGAGAGCAGCGAGATGCTCGGTTGCGGCTTTCCAACGAAGTGTGGTTGCTTGAACTCTTTGACGTTCAGCTTCAGTAGCTTCCATTTCACGCACGTCTACAATGGCACGCTCCAGACGTTCTTCGGCCCGTGTTGCTTTGGCCTCGAGCTCGTTAGAAATAGTCAGAGCGTAACCAATCGCCTCTGCGTAGTCACCTAATCTGAGGGCCGCCCCGGCTTCTTCGCTGATCTGGGCGGCCTGGAAAGCCACGGCGTTGCGCTGCTCGTCAAACTCGGCTCGCGCCGCTTTGGACTGCAGACTTAAGGATTCACTGAAGCGGCGAAAGTGCTGTGTGCCAAAGATATCTTCGAGAACATCTTTGCGCTCTGCGGGGCTGGAGTGGATGAAGTCTGCGAACTTCCCCTGGGGTAAAACTACGGTTTGGAGGAATTGGTCTCGCCCCAGGCCAACGACGCGCGTGATCTCGGCGGTCACCGCGCTCGCCCGGGTTGCTACCTCTTCACCCGTTCCAGCGAACGGGTCTGTAGCAGGATTGTAGTTGGCGTCGAGTTTAACCAGCGTGGCACTCGCGGGCGTTGCGGTCTTGTTGCCCTCTTTGACGTAGGCTGGGCGCCTGGTGACTTCGAACGCGCCGTGTGAAGTTTCAAAACGCAATCGCACAAACGTATCGGTGTTGCGGCTGGCAAAGTTGGAACGCAAACGATCGCGCGTTGAGGTCTGCCCGCCCGCAACATCACCATAGAGGGCGAACGTGATGGCATCGATAATGGTTGATTTCCCCGATCCGGTTTGTCCGCGCAGGAGGTACAGGCCGGATGGTTCGAACCGGGTGAAGTCGATCTGGTGGTGTCCGGCGAAGGGGCCGAGGGCTTGAAACTCCAAGGTTAGCAGTCGCATTATTCCACCTCCTGCAAAACGGTTTCCCACGTTTGCGCAATAATGTCGCGCTCCTCGGGTAACACTTCGCGTCCCAGGGCGATCTCAAAGAACTCTTCGGCCAGCTCCTGCGGCGTTTTCTTCTCAATGACCGCTACCGATCCTTCGATTTGTGAGGCCGGAGGGGTGTGCCGAATCAAAAGGGCGTTTGGGTAACACGCTTTAATCCGCTCGTGAAGATGCTCGGGCCTGGTGAGGTCAGTAACCTCAACGTGGGCGAATCCGGTTTGTGCCCATCTGGGCACATCTCGCGTGAGCTCCGCAATGGTACCGCGAATCTGGTGCAGTGAATATGGTTGCGGTACGGGTACGGTTCGCAGGTCAATACCGCCGTTTTCAATCTCAAGGATAGTAGTGGACTTTAGGTCGCGTGCTTCTGAGAATGAAAAGGGTAGGGGAGAGCCGCTGTAGCGGATGATTGGCCCATCTGTATTTGCCTGCTGTGGCCGATGCAGGTGGCCGGCCGCAACGTAGGAGAGGCCGCGTGAACGCGGCTGATCCGCCCCCATTGTTCTAAACGTTGCGGGCGTAACTGACTGCGAGCCGCCGACGGAAATATCGCGCTCAGACTCACTGGTTTCAGATCCGGCCACGAATGCGTGAATCATCGCGATACCCATGCCTTCACGCTGAGCAAGGTCGGCGTCTACTCGCCGCAAGGCGGCCTCCATAACGGCTTGGTGGCTACGGGCAAGACTGGTGAGTACTCCCGCGTCATCAACCTCGTCGGAAAGGCTAACGCGCGCTATATCGGGCTCCAAGTAGGGCACGGGGTAGATGTTTGCTACCTCAGATCCACTTCGGATCACGATGGGGCTCCCAACGTCTGCTGCGCGTGAAACGATGCGTAGCCGCTGGGTGTACAGTCCCGATCCAAACCCGAGTCTGGCCGCAGAATCGTGATTACCCGGAATCATGATGACCTGAGTTAGCTCAATGAGGCGCTGCAATGCGTCTTCGAGCATGTTCATAGACGAGGTCGGGGCAATCGCGCGATCGTAGACATCCCCGGCAAGAAGCAGCGCATCGGGCTTTTCAAAGCGCACTAAATCGACCATATGGTCAAGAAACTGTGCCTGAAACCCCTCCAGCGACTGCTTGTGTAGCGTCTTGCCCAGGTGCCAATCTGCGGTGTGAATTAACTTCATGCCTACAGGTTAGCGAACGGTACGGACAAAAATTTTACCGCCCCTCTTCCCAAGCCAGGATTTGTAGCACTTCGTCGTGTAGCAGGCTGTTGGTTGCAACTCCGGTGCCACCCCATGGGCCGTCCTCGCCTAGCAAAGAGGTGAAGCGGCCTCCAGCCTCGGTAACGATGGGCACAAGAGCGGCCATGTCGTAGGTTTCTAGCTCCGGTTCCGCCGCAACATCACACACTCCTTCGGCCACCATCATGTAAGACCAAAAATCGCCGTAAGCGCGTGTTCGCCACATACGATCAGCTAGATCCAAGAAGTGATCTAACCTGCCGCGCTCTTTCCATCCCGATAGTGAAGAGTAGGAGAGCGACGCGTCCTCAAACCGGTTAATGGTAGACACGTGGATGCGCTGGCCGGCGCTCGTGTAATCGAACGCGCCTGGCTGGGGCAAATCGGCGCAATCACCATCGCCGTCGCAACAGCTCGAAGATTTCCGTAGCGCTTGCTGGACTCCCACGTAAGCGCCGAGGCCCTTGCCCGCCCACCAGCGTCTGCCAAGGGCTGGGGCGGACACCACGCCAACGGTTACCTCGCCGCCCTGGGCCAGGGCAATCAGCGTGGCCCACACGGGCACGCCGCGCAGGAAGTTCTTGGTGCCATCAATCGGGTCTATCACCCACTGTCGCGTAGAGCTTCCGGTAACTCCCATTTCTTCGCCAAAAATAGAGTCATTCGGACGATGGGTGGCCAGTAGCTCGCGAATCGCGGCCTCAGTAGAGCGATCGGCGTCGGTAACGGGAGATAGGTCTGCTTTGGTCGCTACCTTCAAATCATCCGATTGGAAGCGGTCCAGCGTTACCGCGTCTGCGCGATCGGCGAGGGCGTGTGCGAGCTTTAAATCTGCGGCCGTGGTCGCGCCTTGTCCACTGCTATGCAAAGTCTTTTCCATGTGTCCAAACTACCCTCGCGCGGGCGCGCGTGACCGGGTAATCCCGTAAGCTGAGCAAATGAAATCCAACGCGAAGTTCTTAATGATCACAACGCGCACTGAGCCGACGATTTTGACCTCCGAGGTCGAAATGCTGAGAAAACTTTCGAGCCTGGATGCGGGCCAGTTGGTTTGGCACCGGCTTGAGCAGAGCCCGCTCCCGCCGCTCAACCTCAATGAATGGGCCGGTGTGATCTTATGCGGCTCGCCCTTCGACTCGTTAGCGCCGATTGAGAAGAAGTCGGATGTGCAACTTCGGGTAGAGGCAGAACTTCAAGGCTTCATGGATCAATTAGTCGCTGCGGATTTCCCGTTCCTCGGCATCTGCTACGGTGTGGGCACCCTGCTTGGTCACCAGGGCGGCAAAATCTCAGAAAAGTACGGTGAATCTATTTCCGCGCCGGTAATTGAACTCACACAAACCGGCCGCGAAGATCCGATTACGCGTGGAATTCCACGCACATTCCGCGCCTACGTGGGGCATAAAGAGGCTTGTGAGGATCTGCCCGAATCCGCCACGCTACTGGCGCGCGGAGAGGCCTGCCCGATCCAGCTGTTCAAGGTGGGGAAAAACATGTACGGCACGCAGTTCCACCCCGAGCTCGATTGGCCGGCCCTCAAACTTCGCATCATCGGTTACGCCACGTCGGGCTACTACCAGCCGGGCGATCAGCAACACATCATTGACCAGTGCATAGACGCTGATGTTGCGCCCGCGCACAAGATCATTTCGAACTTTGTCGAAATGTATTCGCGCTAGTTCTCCCAGGGTTTTTCTTGCGCCACCTTCAGTGAGGCCAGGAGCCGGCGAACCGATTGTACGCGCATATCTCGAATCTCCCTGTCGTCGCCCCCATTTCGAACCCAGTCGTCGAGGGCACAGCCCGGTGAGTCCGCCCGGTGTTCGCACCCGCGCGGACATTCTTCGGTGACATCCCAAAGCTCGTCGAATGCCGCAACCACGGCATGTGGTTCAACGTGAGCGAGGCCAAATCCGCGCACACCCGGAGTATCAATAACCCAGCCGCCGCCCGGCATCGGTAGAGCCACGACGGAGGTGGAGGTGTGGCGTCCTCGCCCCGTCACTTCATTCACGTGCCCGGTAGCCCGATCCGCGTTTGGGACGATCGCGTTAATGAGCGTAGATTTGCCCACCCCGGAATGGCCAATGAGCACGGAGGTGTGCCCGGTCAGCCGGTTAATGACGTCCTGGTAACCGACGTGTGCGGGGTGGTCCGGCATCATCGAAACCGTATACGTCTCGATGCCCAGCGAGGCTGTGAACGTGGCAACATCATCGGGATCACCAAGGTCAGCTTTGGTCAGGCAGACAATGGGAGTCAGGCCCGCGTCGTAGGCGGCAACGAGGCAACGGTCAATGAAGCCGGGCCGCACGGGAGGATTGGTTTTTGCAACCACAATCACCATGATGTCGGCGTTGGCAACGATGGTACGCTCGCGGCCTTTTGACTCGGAATCCTCTGCTGAGCGCGTGAGCTCACTTTTGCGTTCGTTCACCTGCACGATGCGCGCCAGCGTGTCTTTGCCTCCCGTGAGGTCACCGGTTAGCTTGACGCTGTCTCCCACAACGATGCCGCCGCGTTCAATTTCGCGGGCTTTAACGGCGGTGATGCGCGTGCCATCCTCACTAATCACGTGGTAGCGGCCGCGGTCAACCGCAATTACGCGGCCCGTGGGGGCATCCTCGTAGCTGGGGCGCCGTTTGGTGCGCGGGCGCGAGCCTTTCCCGGGTCGTACTTTTACGCGTGGGTCGTCGGTTCCAATGTCTCGTCTAGACATTTAGCTCCAGCATTTTCGTCCATAGGTTTACAAAATCAGGCATGGTTTTCGCCACGGTTGCCACGTCATCAACGTAGATTTGTGGTGCGCGTAGACCGATGATAGCGCCAAACGTAGCCATTCGGTGATCAGCGTAGGAATGTAGAAAAACCGGTTCATCATGGTTTTCCAACCAGCCGTTTGTACCATCAATCTTGAGGTAATCCGCGCCCTCTTCAACATTCACACCCAGTTTGGCCAGTTCGGTGGCGATCGCTTTCAGCCGGTCGGTTTCGTGTCCGCGAAGGTGCCCGATTCCCGTGATCGTCGAGGGAGTGGTTGCAAACGCGCAGATTGCGGCAAGTGTAGGAACAAGTTCTCCAACCTGGGACATGTCGCCGTTAAACCCTTGAAGTTCCCCAGCGCGCAGGCACAGCGTGCCGTACACGGTGCCTTGCGGCACGAGGTTCACATCGGCACCCATCTGCCGCAAAATCGGTAACCACTCGTTGCCGGCCTGCGTGGTTTTGAGGGGCCAGTAGGGGATGCGCACGTGCCCGCCAGTAACTGCGGCCGCCGCCAGGAACGGGCCAGCGTTAGAAAGATCCGGCTCGATCACCGCGTCGCGCCCACTAATATCGCCGCGTTTAACCCGCAGCGTGCGCTCACCTGTCCAAGCAGCTTGAGCTCCGCGCAGCCGCAGTGCGGCAAGCGTCATTTCCACGTGTGGCCGCGACGGTAGTGCTCCATCTAGCTCAATCTCAATGAATTCCCTATCACTATCTAGCAGGGGGGCAACAAGCAAAAGCGCCGATAGATATTGGGAGGAGGCGGATGCATCCAAACTGATAGGACCGCGCACGCGCGCGGGGCCTTGCACGGTGAGAGGAAAGGTTTCGCTGCTCTCGTGTGTGATGATCACCCCGATGGAGCGCAACGCTTTGAGCAGGCCAGCCATCGGCCGGGCGTTGGCTTGGCTATCGGCGGTGAGGCGTACGGGCCGCGAACAGCGTGCGGCGAGCGCAGGGGTGAACCGCATGACGGTCCCCGCAAGCCCGCACTCAATGCTGATAGGAGTGGAACCAGAAACGCTTGGCATGGGCGCAATCGCCCAGTTATCCGCCCCGGTTTCCACTTGCGCGCCCAAGGAACGCAGCGCATCCACCATAAGACGCGTGTCCCGGGCACTAAGCGCCCCGCAAATAGTGGAAGGAGAAGACGCAATGGCCGACAGCACGAGTTCCCGGTTCGTTAGAGATTTCGAACCGGGAATCGTGACATCGCTATCAACAGGCTTGGTGGCCTGCGGCGTATGCCAAGGATTAGGCGTCAAATGCTTCCTTCGCGGCTTCCCACGTTTCGTTGCGCGCCCGGGTTAGAGCCAGCTGCTGTTCGCGCCAGTTCGCGAGTTGCCACGCCTTTGAAGGCTCTCCCTCGCGGTCAACCGTTGCGAGCATTAGGCCGCCCAGGGCGGCGCCGTAACGCTCCAAACCGCGCCGGTAACGCCCCCTCAGTTCATGATCTTTTGCGGTCCACACCGGATTTTGCACTAGTGCAATCGGCACGGCCGTGGCGGCCAGGACGGTTGCGCTGATGCGCGGAGCCTTACCCAGCGCAAAGCTGGTGCCAGCTAAAACCGTGACGGCGCCCAACGCGCGCGAAGCCATTTTCGCATCCGACGTGATTACTGGAGGGACACCCAGGCGCTCAAGATAAGGCGAAACTTTCTGGAACTGCTGGGCGTGTGCATCGGGGTCTTTCACCGCTGAAAGCCCGTCAATAACAAACGGCGCTGCGATTAGCGGCCTTGCAATCATCCGTAAAATTCTCATAGATCCATGTTACCTACATCTCAGCGTAAGTGGAGGTTGGAAGAAAAACGCGCGCTTCGTTGTTGCCTTAAATGATGGAGGTGCAAGTATGCTCGATGGTGATGGAGACAAAAGAACAGGTAAACGAGGCCGAACTTCGCGCGCGGTTCGAAGAAGAGGCACTACCTTTGCTAGATCAGCTGTACGGGGCGGCGTTTCGCATGACCGGTAACGAGGCAGACGCGCAAGATCTGGTGCAAGACACGTACGTGCGCGCATTCAGTTCGTTCAACACGTTCAAGCCGGGTACCAACTTGAAGGCGTGGATGTACCGCATCTTAAAGAACTCGTTCATAAACACCTACCGCAAGAACCAGCGCCGGCCCCAGCAAACCTCCGATGAGGGCGTGCAGGACTGGCAGTTGCTCGAGGCCGCAAGCCATCATCCGGTTGCGCTTGAATCTGCGGAGGCCGCCGCGCTCGACTCCCTGCCAGATGACACGGTTCGTGAAGCCCTCGAATCCCTCTCGGACACGTACCGCGAGGCCGTCCTCCTCGCCGATGTTGAAGGGTTTTCCTACAAGGAGATTGCAGAAATCATGGGCACCCCCGTTGGCACGGTAATGTCGCGCATCTACCGAGGTCGCGCACAGCTTCGAACCGCGCTCGCAGATTATGCAAAGCGCATGGGAATTGGGGTGAAGGAGGATCATGCTTAACCAAAACGATTGCGATCCTTGCGAGGAACTGAACTCCTTACTCTACGCGTATGCTGATGGCGCGTTGGAGGATGACATGACGTATCGTCTTTCAATGCACTTGGAAACTTGCGGTCACTGCGCGGATCGGGTGGATGCGGAAATGCATGTGCGGGAACTGATGCGTAAGTGTTTTGAGAGGCAAGCGCCCGCAGAGCTTCGTTCGCGAGTTGTTGCGAGCGTGCGCGTCACGCACATTACGCGGCAGTGGGACTAGTTTTAGGTTGATTTAGTCACGTTTGCGCAGTTTTCGCAGGTTTTGTGCCCGCGTGGCTGTTAAAACGTCGCGAATTGTGCGAAAATAGCAAAGCTGTTTAATGAAGTAGGTAGAGGAGTCGAAATGAGCAAGCGAGGCCGCAAGCGCAAGGCACGTCGCAAGAGCGCCGCTAACCACGGCAAGCGACCCAACTCTTAAGCAAAAGCTTCGAGGCTCCCGGATTTCCGGGAGCCTCTTTTTCTGTCTGGCTGTAGCAATCGTGGTGACTACGCCAGGGGGCTAGCTACTTTTGCGTGAAGTGTGACGTCGGTCCCCGGCTGGAGCAGGTCAGCGTTGTAGGCGTTTGTTGCAACGGATATCAATGCCCCATCCTCGCCGCTGACAATCGCGATCTCACCGGTTGGCAACAGCACGCGCCGCTGCACTTGGCCGTGGATGCCGTCAACTCCATGCCCCGATGCCACGCGGAAGTCGGAGGGGCGAACCACCAATGTATGCGCGTCTTCCGTAACGATGTTAGCGCCGGTTAGGCGCGTCAAGAATGCGGAAGTGGGGCGTTGTAGCACGTGGGTTTTGAACCCGTTTTCGCTGACCTGTCCCTCTTCTAGCGTGATGATTTGGTCGGCCATGAATGCGGCGTCGGTGAGGTCGTGAGTCACCATTACGGCGGTGGCGCCGGCCGCGCGAATACGCTCGCGAAGCACCAGGCGAAGGGGCCAAGCAACTTCAGAATCAACGGCGGCAAAAGGTTCATCCAACAGCACCAGGTCCGGGTTTACGGCAAGGGCTCGAGCGATAGCCACGCGCTGTGCTTGGCCTCCGGACAGTTCGCTGGGCAGGCGATCTTTCAGGTGCAGGCAGCCCACGGCTTCAAGCTCGGCAAGGGCGCGCTTGGTGGCGGCCTCAGAACTTAGGCCCTTGATTCGTGGCCCGAACGCCACATTTTGGCAGGCGGTGAGGTGGGGGAATAGGAGCGCCCGCTGTTCGAGCCACACAATGGTTGGGTCTGTGTCCAGGTTTAGGGTCCTACTGCCACTAGAGGGCACTAGAGTTCCGGCAATCAGTTCGATCGCAGTGGTTTTCCCCGAGCCGTTCGGGCCGACGATCGCCGTGATCGCGCCGCGCTTCAGCTGGGCATCTATGTGTACGTGTCGTTCGGCTACGCCCGCGTTGATTTCAATCCCCACAGGAGCGTTTTCCCACTGCTGTGCGGACATGTCCAGGTCGTTCAGTTCGCACATGGTTACCAACTGATTTTGACGCGCAGATTCGGGCTCCTTCCTGCGCGTAGCTTCGCGAGATTTTCGTGCAGATATCTTAGAAATAGCGCTAGTTATTGCGATTACAAGACCGGCAACTAGCAGTATTACGGTTGCGAGGGCAAGGGCGGTGGCGGTGTCGATCTCGCGTTGTAGATAGATCTCGAGGGGCAGAGTGCGGGTAACACCCTGCAGGGAGCCAGCAAAAGTGATGGTCGCGCCAAACTCTCCCAGGGCGCGCGCAAAGGTGAGCGCCGTGCCCGAAGCCATCGCTGGCACGGTGAGCGGAAGCGTGATCTCAAAGAATACGCGGGTTCGACTTGCCCCCAAATTGCTTGCCGCTTTTTCCAGGTCGCGCCCACGTGAACGTAATGCGCCTTCGAGTGAGATAACTAGGAACGGCATAGACACAAACACTTGTGCCATAACCACGGCGATAGTGCTGAAGCCGATCTCAATACCAAGTACCTGCAGGTAAGAGCCAATGAGGCCGCGCCGGCCAAATGTGACCAGCAGGGCAAGGCCGGCTACTACCGGCGGCACAACCATCGGTAGCGTGACCAGCAGGCGTAAGACGCTGCCCAAACTTGCGCGTGCTCCGTGGCTGGTGTGAGCAAGGACGTGCGCCAACGGGATGCCAAAAAGCAATGAAATGATAGTGGAGGCAAAGGTGGTTTTCAGGGATAGCCAAAGAGCGTCGCGTGCGGCTTCACCGGCCAGCAGGGAGGGGAGGTCAGCCCACTGTACCTGGGCGAACATGCCAATAAATGGCACCACCACGAAAACCAGCGCTATCGTTGCCGGAACTCCCAGCCAGGGGGCAGGGCCAGCCGCAATCTCGCGCCTGCTATTGGGGTGCTGTCTACTCAATATGCTCCACCTTTGCGCTCATTACCTATGCCTTACCAATCCGTCCCGGCACCTTGGGCTTACCTGGCCGGGTTAGCGGCGCTTGGTCCAATATGCCGGGACGGTTGTGTTAGTCAGATGTTCGCCAGATTACGGCCTGGCGAATCCGTACTGCTTCAGCAACTCCTGGCCCTCGTCAGAAAGCACAGCGTCAATAAACTTATGCGCGAGCTCGGGGGACTTGGAGTCCTTTACAACCGCGATAGGGTACTCGTTTACTCCCTTGGCATCGATGGGGATGATCTCCACATTGTCGCCGGCAGCGATCGCGTCGGTCATGTACACGAAGCCTGCATCGCCTTCGCCCGATTCGATCTTGCCGCGCACGTCGGTTACCTTCTGCTCTTCAGAAACCGGCGTGAGCTCGATTCCAGCCTCTTCAAGCACCTTGTTGGTCAGGTTACCGCAGGGTACTTCCGCATGGCACTTGATGACCTTTGCAGACTTCAAAGAGTCGTCAAGGCCCGTAACACCGCCCGGGTTTCCGGCCGGCACGATCAGCGTCAGCGTGTTCAAGGCGAACGGTTCGGGCGTGTCAACAAGGTCAGCGTCGGTTGCCTTATCCATGTTGCGCGTATCAGCGGAAGCAAACACGTCGGCCGGGGCGCCGTTCTTCAACTGATCCACGAGCGTGGAAGATCCCTCGAATGAGAAAGATACCTTGACTCCCTTATTTGCGGGTTCAAAAACTTCTTCCGCGATCTGTGGAAAAACCTTGTTCAGCGAGGCGGCAGCAAAAACGGTTAGCGCTTGCGACTCGGTTTGCGACTTGGCACCCTCCTTTTCTGCGGGAGCTGGAGAACCCGAACACGCGGCCAGCAGCATTGATGCGGCAGCGAGGGAGGCAAAAATCTTGGCTGTTTTCTTCATGTCTATCCTCATGTTGACTCTAGGGAAGGCTGATGGAGACGTTCGTGGACTTCACGCCGGCAACGGCGAGCGAGCCCACTTCGAGTTTCATCTCGCGCGCAGCCTCGGTGGATATAAGAGAAACGATTCGGAATGGGCCACAAATCATCTCGACGCGGGTCATTACCTTGTCGGAGGTGATGTCTGTGACGATGCCGGTCAGCTGGTTGCGGATGGAGTTTACCTCTGTGCCGTGCGTGGAACGCTCGTCTTTCGCCGTGATCTGGCGGATGTAGTTTACAAGGGACTTGCCGTCTATCAGAATGCGCCCATCGTCGCGCGTGCCTTTGATCGCGCCATCTTCTACCAGGCGGCGAACCGTGTCGGTGGATACGCCAAGGAGTGTAGCCACATTTGATACCCGTAAATCGTGCATATCTCGAACCATACAGTAGTAAATGCGGCGCCGCTACCGCAAGAGTGGCGCATTTGCGTTATAGGTTGGCATGATCTGCGAGGGGCCTGTAGTAGATATGGCCCAAGTAAGAGTGCGGTTTACAGCGGAATGTATTGTACGAGGTCTCCCTCGGCTACCTCGTCTACGTCTGCCGCAATCACCGCGAGGCCGGTCGCATGATGCAACGTGGCAATCAGGTGTGAGCCGGAGGCTTGGGCGTGCGTAGGATAAACCGTAATCCCGCTCGCGCTGAGCTGTGCGCGCACAGGGGCGTACTGGCGCCGGTTCTTGGCAGATTTGAAAGATGTGCCTGCCAGAGCGGGAACCGCTTGGAGTTTGCTTTCGGACCGGCCGCCCAGAAGAGCGATGATAGGGCGTACAAACAGTACAAACGACACGTAGACCGACACGGGGTTGCCGGGCAGACATATGACGGGCACGTCGCGACCGCTCACGTTTATGGTGCCGTGTCCTTGCGGTTTGCCTGGTTGCATGGCTACCTTTTGGAAGCTGAAGTCGTGATTCTTGCCAACAATTTTTACCGGGTCGAAAGCTCCGGCTGAAACCCCGCCCGAAGTGATGATTAGGTCCGCGCAACCCCCGGCTTCGTGAAGCATTTCTTCAAGATGCTCCGGCTCGTCGCCGCTACGACCCCGATACGTAACTTTCGCTCCCAAAGAGCGCGCTAAACCATCCAGCATGATCGAGTTCGAGTCGGGAATCTGACCGTGCGCCAGCGCGCTCCCCGGATCCTTAAGTTCGGATCCGGTCGAGATAATCGCAACGCGTGGCTTCGGGATTACGGGGAGTTTTCCATACCCCACCGAGGCCGCCGCAGCTAAAACCTGGGGAGTAACCGCGATTCCGGCCTGAAGAATAAGATCACCAACGGCAACGTTTTCGCCTGCTTGGCGCACGTTCGTGCCAGGTTGAACAGGGTTGAAGATGGTGACCTGGTCAGGCATTTGCACGGGCCCCGGCGCGATGTTGGTATCTTCAACTTTCACCACCGCGTCGGCGCCTTCAGGCAGGGCAGCGCCCGTCATGATGCGCGTAGCAAAGCCGGGTTTTGTCATGGCATTGGCGGTGGCTCCGGCCGCAACGTCTGCGAAAACGGGTAGCGTCACCCCAGCGTCTTTTGAAGCGCCCTGCACGTCAACCGCGCGCACCGCAAACCCGTCCATCGCAGAGTTCGTGAAGGGCGGCACGGCAACTCGAGCCTCGATGTTTGCTGCCAAAGTGGTGCCCAGGGTGCGTTCAAGGGGCTGTTCTTTAGCTGGAAGGGGGACGATGCCCGAGGTTACTTGCAAAGAGTAGTCTTCAACGCTGATCAAGGTTTCTCCTAAAAGTTGACGAGCCGAACTCCAGTTTCGCGCACATCTATAAGGGCCAGGCGACGCACGAGCACCCCGGGGATTCCACACACAATCTTAATGGCCTCCATGGCCATTAAGGATCCGGCAACTCCCACGAGGGGGCCAAGCACGCCTTGCGTTGCGGCCGTGGGAGTGGCCTGTGAATCTGGCAGCTGCGGGTACAGCTCGCGCAGGGTGGCGGTTTTCCCGCTTGGCTCCGCCGCGAGCGGGTGTGATACAAACGTGGTTACCACCGCCTGCATTCCCACCGCACTACCCCAAACCAAGGGCTGACCAGAGGCCTGGCAGTAATCGGCCAACAGGAACTTTGCTTCCATGTTGTCCGAGGCTTCGAGAACTACGTCTACGTCCCTAAAGATGAGCGCCACATTGTCTGCATCCACGCGCTGACCGACGGCCTCCACACTGATTTCGGGGTTTAGAGCGCGTAGCGTGCTGGCCGCAGATTCAGCTTTGTTACAACCTATGCGCGCGGCGTTGTGCAGGATCTGGCGTTGCAGGTTGGATTCCTCAACAGCGTCAAAATCCACCACTTTCAAGTAGCCGGCGCCCGCAGCCGCAAGATAGTAAAGGGCGGGCGATCCCAGGCCACCGGCCCCCAACACGCCGATGCGTGCATTTTGCAAAGCTGCCTGACCTGTCGCGCCAAAGTCTTTAACCAAAATGTTGCGCTCGTACCGTGAACCCATAGGTAAACCGTAAGCTAAAACCAGTGACGTGAAAAACGCTAGCGCGTCGAGGAGGCGTTGTGAATCTGAAAGCTTGCGTAATTACGGTTTCGGATCGCGCATCCCAGGGGGTGTATGAAGATCGCTCTGGCCCTGCCGCCGTGCAGATTCTGCGCGATGCCGGCTTCGACGTGAGCGCGCCCGTAGTGATTCCTGACTCGAAGGAAGAAATCCAGCGTTCGATTTGCGAGGCCGTGGCCGGCCGAGCCCGCCTCGTGCTAACCACGGGTGGCACCGGTGTTGGGCCGCGTGATTTCACTCCCGAGGCTACCGCGCCGCTGATTGACCGCGAGCTAACTCACCTCATGGGCGCGATCGTCGCGAAGGGTTTGCAGAGCACGCCCCACGCCCTGATTACGCGCGGCCTGGCTGGTTTAACAAAAGAGGGTGCTCTCGTGGTGAACGCGCCCGGCTCCACCGGTGGGGTGCGCGACGCGGCTGAGGTTGTGGTAACGGTTGCCTCCCACATCTTGGCACAGGTGGATGGGGAAGACCACTAGCGGTTACTCGCCGCGCACCCAGTTACCGGATCGGCCTCCAGACTTCGCGATGATCTTGCACTCCTCGATGGCGGCGGAGCGATCCACGCCTTTCACCATGTCGATGATCGCGAGGGCAGAAACGGTGACGGCCGTGAGTGCCTCCATCTCTACCCCCGTGCGGTCTGCGGTGCGAACGGTTGCCTTGATTGCCACGTGATCGTCTTGCAGGTCAAGTTCAACCGCTGCCCCGTGAACGCCGATGGTGTGCGCCAGCGGGAGCAGCTCGGGCACGCGTTTAGCAGCGGCAATTCCAGCGATGCGCGCAACTGCCAGCACGTCACCCTTGGGGACGGTGCCGTCGCGTAGCGCTTGCATAACCGCTGCGGATGCGCTGACTTTTCCAACTGCGGTTGCTTCGCGAACGGTTGGGGTTTTCGCGGTGACGTCAACCATGTAGGCCTCGCCCGCGTTGTTAAGGTGAGTGAACTTCATATCGCTTCTACTTTCTTTCAAAACCGGGCGGCAGCCAGGAGCCAAACGGATCTTGTGCAACGCGCCTGCAGGTGGGGCACAGTTCTTCGCCGTCGTTTGCAAAAAGTGATTGGCATTTGCGGCATTTCGCGGTTGGTACGCGGGCAACTTCTACGCGTTCCATTTCGGCTAAGGACAGCGCATCTGCGCGCCTTATGGCATGTTCGGGGCACAGTTCGATGCACCTACCGGTACCTTCACAGGTTGTGCGATCGTGTAGCAACACAGCGGTGGCGCTACCTTTTTCATTTTCCTTTTCGAGGGCGAGGGATTGGGTTGGACACGCGGATACGCACACTCCGCAGGCCGTGCAACCTGCGATTTTCAGGCGCGGAGTGATCGGTGCTCCCACAAACTCGTCCGCAACTCCCGGTTCGATCCCCAGGGCGGCGAGAGCGGCGCTGAGTTGTGCGCTCTGAGTGCCGGAAATATCCACGGGCAGGGAACTGTCCGAGCTGAGCCCAAACAGGGCTCTGCGTGAAACTGGAGCGGAGGTCGCCAGGACCTCTTGTGCGGGGCGGAACCGAGGCGGTTTACCCTGGTATTGGCTGATTCTGGGGCCAAGTAGGCGCTGCCATGTTTCGAATCGTTGCTTTGCCCGCTCGCGGTTTTCGCACTCGCACGCATCTACGTCAACGCTTAGTGACCGAGCGCCGCAAGCCAATATCTGCGGGGCGAGGGCTAGCAGAGTGTCCGCAATGCATCCGTCAACGCGAAGCGGCGTGGTGGACTTGGAGTAAGTGCGGGTGACAGAGGCACAGATCAGGGTTATGGCGGGTTCCTCATCGCTGATCCAGCTAAGTAGGCTCGCGTTCATGGGTGCCGCCTGATTCGCATTTGGGCCATGGTCACAAAGCTACTCGGCTGCATGGACGCCATCTGTTTCAACGAACGCGCTAACGCTGGCAATGAAACCGAGCGTGAACTCCGCAACCGCCTTATAGAGGGCGGTTTTGGCATGCTTTCGCACGTCCTCAACCACTTCACCCGCAAACCGATCTAGGTGGTCAACTAAGAAATCGCGCATTGCCGTGCGGATCTCCTGCGCGTCCTCGCCCGCAGCCAGCTGCTCGGCGGCGCGTCCCGCCAGGTCGCTAAGAAACGCAATTTCAAGGCCAATATGGTCATCTGGTTCACGGTTGAAGTTGGGGGCGCGAAGCCCGAACTTGGCGTAGGCGGCGCGCACAGCAAAAGTTTCTTCTTCAAAAACGAGTCCCTCTTCGGACGTGCGTACGGATTCGTACGGTTGTGCGAGGGCTCGGCCAGCCCCAACGAACAGGTAGAGGTGGTCGCGTTTGAGCTCCTCTTGGCTTTCGGGGCGTGAGCTGAGCAAAGTGCGCACGCCTTGAACGGAATCAGGGTCGGTGAGGGGCCAATCGTGCAACATTTCAGCCGAATACATTGCTTCGCGTAGTTCATCGCCGGGAGCATTTAAATAAAGCTGGGATAGTGCTTTGCCAGCCGCCGAGATGCGTTCGACCTGTTCCACAGCGGAAACGTTCATGCCTACTTTTCCTCACGTTTAGATGCAATGTTTTCTCACCCTAGTTTATCGAACCCTGCTTGCTAGAGCCGGTGATACTTCGGAGAGCGGCTTTCGCCTGGGCCGGCTTAGAATTACCTTGTTATCGTGTTGAAAGAGCATGTAGTTCACTGAGATTTGGGAGGTTCTATGGAACACAGAGATGATCCGCAGAAGATGGAACAAATGCGTGAGTGGTTAACGCGCGCCGCGCAGACGATCGAAGTGGATAAGGATGTCGCGTTGGACCTAGAGCCGGATTTGCTGAAGCTGGCGCAGATGACCGCGCACCACACTTCGCGTCCAGGCACTCCACTCACCGCTTTTCTAGTAGGTCTGGCTACGGGCCAGGTGGGTGGTGATAATGACGCCATGGTTGCAACTGCGCGCGCAAAGATCGCCTCTTTGATCGCGGATATTGAGCAAAACTTTGTGGAGGATTCTAAGTGAGCGGTGGCCGCGTTGTTCGCGTTGAGATTAGTCCGGAACCATTTAACGAGGCCGAAGTTGTAGCCGCCACCACGGACGACAAAGCAGGCGCAGTTATCACGTTTAACGGTGTGGTTCGTAACCATGACCAGGGTAGGGACGTGGAGTCAATCGAGTATTCCTCGCATGAGATAGCGTCAACGGTCTTGCATGAGATTGCTGAGGAGATTGCCGGCCGCGACGGTGTGCATGCTGTGTCCGCGGTTCACCGCGTTGGGAATGTTCGAGTGGGGGAGACTGCGATGGTGGTTGTTGTTGCGGCCTCGCACCGGTCAATGGCGTTCAGTGCCACCAGTGATTTTGTAGATGAGATTAAGGCTCGCGTCCCGGTTTGGAAGAAACAGAATTTTCCAGATGGCACCCACGAGTGGACAGGCATAGCTGACATCTAAAGCTGACGTTGATGCAGATATCAGTTTGAGGGCCACAAACGAAGTGTTTGTGGCCCTCAAATGTATGTCCTTACCGGCTTATATTCCTATCCTGTTCATCTCTCCGTAGAAGAGGAACCTCGCGATGATTTCGCTGATAGTCACGAGGGCAAAGCTGGTGAGGGTGAGGGCTAGCAGTGGCTTATGCTGGCTGCCCTCGAGGTTCTTGTGGGTGGTTAAGGTCAGGTAGAGGCCAATGATGCCCGCGCCGATGATAAGCAGGACGAGGCGAATGGCGTACCAGGTTGGCGACGGATCAACGTCGGCAGGGTTGGGGCCGGCCGGTTTAGCAGCGGCGTAGGTTCCAACCACTAGTTGGAGCGCAAGCATCGCGATGGTGGTGATTGCGATCCAATTAGTTGCCTGATTGGTCAAGCTGATGGTTTCGCGTTGAGTTTGGATATCTGCGCGTGTTTGTGCCGGCTGGTTCTCGGTCTTGTTAGCCCCGGTTAGGGCGTGGTCCAGTTTGGGCCATTTGGTTGACACGATTGGCCAGGCGCTGAAAGCCAGGGCGATCGCAAGACTACCGGTGAGGGCGGCGCTGATGTAGAAGGTGGCGGGGGTGGTCCAGTGGTTCCATGCAGGAACGGTTGGAAGCATGTACACGTGGGCCATTACCCAGATGAACCCCAGGCCCCAGATGGCGGTGAAGATAGCTAGTGCGTTACGGATTTTTGCGTTGAACCAGCCAAACCAGGTGGCAGCTGCAAAGATGAATCCAAGTACGGCAAAGCCAGCGCCAAACAGGATTTCACGTGCCAGCCACGAAGTGGCGACGTGACGGATCGCGTTGGGCGCATTCAGGGGATTGCCAAGGTGGAACATGGAAGCAAGCAATGCTAGAACCATGACCGGTCCGATTGCGTAGAGGGCAGGCTTGGCCAAGCGGTCTACGGTCTTGGATGAGTACTTGGTTTGCGCGAATAGGTTTACTAGGCCTAGCGTGACAAAAGCTCCTACCGCCATTTGCGCAAGAATGGTGAAAGCCGTTAATGGCCATTCATGAACGTTCACTTTCTAGACCTCTTCTCGGTTAGCGATCTCACCAGATGGATTGTTCCATGGTTGAGCGTCGCGGTGGGGTGTAACTACTAGGTGCGGGTTGGTAATAGATGGGTCTGGCAGCGGCGCTACAGCTTGGATGTCACCATACTTTTCGCGTAGCTCATCTATTGGACCCCAGTCCAATGCGCGGGAGGGGCAAGCATCTACACACGCCGGGTTTTGGCCTGTAGCGCGGTAGTCAGAACACAGATCACATTTGGTCATGTAACCCAGGTCAGCGTTGAACTGCGGGGCCGAGTAAGGACATGCCCACTCACAGTAACGACACCCAACACACTTGCCTGGATCAACAGTTACCACCCCGTCCGCATCCTGGCTCATCGCGGTGGTAGGACATACCTGCACGCAGATCGGGTTTTCGCAGTGGTTACAAGAGATGGAAGTGTAATAAGAGAACACGTTCGGGGTGAAGGTGTCCCCGTCTTGTTGCCAAGACCCTCCCGTGTACTCAACCACGCGTCGCCAGTTCACACCAAGAGGCGTATCATGCTTATCCTTACATGCAATCTGGCAGGCCTTGCACCCGTTGCAAGCGGTCTGATCAAAATAAAATCCAAGTTTTGCAGCCACAATAAACCTCCTAAGCCTTCTCTACTTGAACGAGAATGGTGTGCTGAGCATTACCCTTTGCCAGTGGGGAGGGGTGCCATGATGTGAGCGTGTTTACGGAACCTCCAACGTCAAGGCCAGATTTATCTGGGTTATACCACGCTCCTTGCGGAACGGATACGACGCCGGGAGCAATGCGGCTGGTAACTCGCGCCTTGATGCGGATGCGTCCGCGATCATTTCGGATGATGACAACATCATCGTTCTTGATGCCACGTTTCATCGCGTCTAGCGTATTAATCCACGCGATTTGTGGGTGAGCATCATCGCGGAGCCAATCGACGTTACCGTAGGAGGAGTGCGTGCGTCCCTTGTAGTGGTGACCAATGCACTGCAACGGATAATCCTTATTGGTACGAGCCTCGACCGCGCCTTCCCACGTGTCTACATGTTCAGGTAGAGCGGTGAGCTTGTCTCCGGCCATCCCCTCGGGGAACTCCCACGTCTTCGCCATATCAGCAAGCTGCGAAGAATAAATCTCAATCTTCCCCGAGGGCGTCTCCAACGCATTCGCCACCGGATCCTCACGGAAGTCGGCGAGTGGGATCACCGATTCGCCCTTCTTCTTCCAGATCCCCATTTGCTTGAGCTGGTCGTAGGAGGGCAGTTCGGGGATTTCCTTGCGGCTACTTTCGATGGTGTGTTCACACCATTCTTCCTGGGTGCGGCCTTCTGTGAACTGGTCTTCCACACCAAAGCGGCGCGCCAGCTCGGAGCACACCCAGTAGATCGACTTGCAGTCGAACAGAGGCTCGATGGCTTTAGACGCGAGGATCGTATAGCCCATGTCTCCGGAGGAGCCTTCTTGTATAACGTCCTCTTGCTCCGCTGTTGATAGGTCCGGGAGGACGTAGTCAGCGTAGCGAGCGGACACGGTCATCTGGATATCAGATACCACAATCAGTTCGCACTTCGAATCGTCGCGCAAGAGCTCAGCTGTGCGGTTGATGTCGCCGTGCTGGTTGGTGAGGGCGTTGCCGGCGTACTGCCAGATCATCTTGATTGGAACGTCGAGTTTATCCTTGCCCCGCACGCCGTCACGGGTCGCGGTCATTTCCGCGCCACGCTCAACCGCGTCGGTCCAGGAGTAGACAGAAATGGATGTCTTCACCGGGTTTTCAGTGGAGTTGAACGGGTAGACCATTGGCAGACCGTAGGAGGCTTCGCGGCCACCCGTGCCGCCGCCGGGTATGCCAATCTGTCCGAGTATAGCCGCCAGGGTAAACACTGCGCGCGCTTGGTTCTCGCCGTTGGCATGGCGCTGCGGGCCCCACCCCTGCGAGATGGCTACCGGCTTCATGGTTCCCATCTCGCGCGCGAGGCGCCGAATCACACTGGCTGGGACGCCGGTGATTTCAGAAGCCCACTCGGGGGTCTTCTCAATCCCGTCCTCTCCCTTGCCCTCAATGTAGGAACGATAGGAGGCATTCTTTGGAGCCCCCTCGGGCATATGATCCTCATCAAAACCGATCGTGTATTTGTCCAAGAACGCTTGGTCATGCAAGTTCTCGGAGATGAGGACGTGTGTGATACCCGCAATGAGGGCCGCGTCGGTTCCGGGGCGAAGAGCAATCCATTCGTCGGCCAGGCCGATCGCAGTGTCGGAGTATCGCGGATCAATGACGATCGTTCTCACGTCATGGTCTTTGCGTGTCTTCTGAGTGACAAACAGTTCGCCACCGCCGGACATGCGGGTTTCGAGCGGGTTATTACCGAACATGACCTGTAGCTTGGAGTTCTTTGCATCATCCAAGGAGTTCGTAGCTACCCAGCCGCCGTAGTGGAATGGGTATGCGGAGGTGATCTGAGCGGTGGAGTAGTCCGAGTAGTGATTGAGGTAGCCGCCGAGCAGGTTCATGAGGCGGGCGAACGGCGTCTGTGCTGGCGGCCAGGAGCGTGCAACCGTCCCGCCGAGTGTGCCCGTGCCGTAGTTGAGGTAGATCGACTCGTTTCCGTACTCGCTGAGGAGTTCTTTCATCTTGTCGGCAATCTCATCGAGTGCCTGCTCCCAAGAAATTTCTTCCCACTCGCCGTCGCCGCGCTTGGTGCCTTCCTTGCGCTTCAACGGAGTCTTCAACCGATCCGGGTTGTAAATGCGGTGGCGGATGGAACGGCCGCGTACGCACGCGCGGATCTGTTGCGTGCCTATTTCGTTATCACCGGTATCTTCGGGAAGAACGCGGATGATCTGGCCTTCCTTGACCTGGAGCTTCAGCGGGCACCTCGAACCGCAGTTCACGGTGCATGCGGACCAGAAGGTTTCTGCATCCTCCACGCCCTCAACAGCGAAGGCCCTGTTGGCTTCGCCAACGCCCGGCTTACCGGAGAACACGGCGGGGGATGCGGCTAGCGCGGTCGCGGTTCCGGCGACGGCGCTCCATTTTAAGAATGAACGGCGAGAGGGACCTTGTGTACCCTCTCGTGGTTTTACGTCGGCCAAGGACACGTCTGCCTCCTCAAGTATGTGGCTTTTACTAAATGCTATGGGAATGCAGTTCGGTGTGACCTGGATCGCCTTGTTTACGGGGGAAAGCCGCGTTTTCCATTTTTGCATATAGGAAACTGTGTTGAAATTAAAAACGGTTGCGTTAATAAACTATTTCAGAGCTGCGCAGGAGACAGCTTCAAATCGGTCTTGCAGGGGCTTTACGCGAACAAAAACGGCGTTACTCGGAGTTCGAGTAACGCCTGTCAATGTTGCATCTGCTTATCCACCCGCGAACGGGGGAAGCACGTCAAGCGTGTCGATCGATGCGGCAGAATCGGCGGGAAGAACCTTCTTACCATCAGCTAGCAGAAGTGACCTGGAGATCACCTTTTCGAGTACGACGTTGCCCTCGCTAACCTGCCTGAGCAGGTCGGCAACCGTTGGTGCGGATCCGACGCTTACGGATGAAGCTCCGGCGGCTTCGGCTGCGCCGGCAAAGAAACGGATCGTAGCCACTATCCACCAATCCTCGACATTGTGCGTTCCGGCGGTTGAAAATCGGGACGGCCCATGCCGTGCCCAGCCAGTTTTTCAGCGGTGGCTCCCATCCAGATTGTCGCCAGCTCTTCATCGCTGGCTCCAGACCTTAGTGGGGTTCGCAAGTCTGCTTCTTCGGTTGCAAATAGGCAGGTGCGAATTTGTCCGTCAGACGTGAGACGTGTGCGGTCACAGTCATCGCAGAATGGATTCGTCACCGATGCGATCACGCCCACGTCTCCAGCGGGGTGATTAGAGCTCGCCGCCACGTTCCAAAGCTCTGCCGGCGCTGATCCGCGTGGTTTTGCAGACGGTGATAGTTCAAACTTTGTTGCAAGCCGCTCTAAAATGTCGGCCTGAGTCAGTAGCTGGTCGCGCTTCCACGAATGAGCGGGGCCAAGTGGCATGTGCTCGATGAAACGCAGGTGATACCCGTGGCCAAGACAGTAAGCCAGCAGATCAACGATGTCCTCTTCATTAATTCCCTTCATAGCGACGGCATTGATTTTGATTGGGCTCATACCCGCAGCGTCTGCTGCTTCAATGCCGCGCAGGGCGTCAGCTAGGCGGTCACGCCTCGCGATAGTCGCGTAGCGCTGCCGGTTCAGAGAATCAAGTGAGATATTCGCCCGTGACACACCCGCTTCGGCGAGTGCTTCGGCGCGTTTGTCCAGGCCGAGGCCGTTCGAGGTGATCGAAATTTGCGGCGACTTGCCCAGGTGGGTGGTCATGGCTTTGGTCTGCGAAACGATTTGTTCAAGGGAGCGGCGAAGTAGTGGCTCCCCGCCGGTGAAGCGCACCTGTTCAATACCAAGCATTTCAATGCCGATACGTATTAGCCGCAGGATTTCCTCGTCGCTCAAAGTATGTTCCGTTGGAAGCCACTCTAGGCCTTCGGCGGGCATGCAGTATTCGCAGCGCAGGTTGCATCGGTCCGTCAAAGAGACACGCAGATCGCGAGCAACGCGACCAAACCTGTCACTTAAGACCCCGAACTGCTTATTTGCCTGCATGTCTCTCACGAATCTTTACACGGAAAATCAGATTAACCGATTCTAAGCACGAGGCGGGAGGCCTATCCACTCGAACCAGTTGTTGTGCAACACAATCCAAGCCAGCAGCCCGTAACCCGCCTGGTTTGGCAGACCGGTTTGAGACATCGCGATGTCGTCGTGCCACTGGTCGTGCGTCAGGAGGGGCGAGAACGTGTCTACAAACGGGATAGACCTGCGCTCAGCAACTTCACGGCAAGCTCGCACAACTTCAGATAGTTGGCGCGAGTCGGAGGTTTGCAGCGGGGGAGGGCCCACAATCATTACCTTGATGCCCATCTGCGTGGCAAGATCCACCATGTTTGCAAGATTGAGGCGGGTGCGGGGCGTGGAAAGCCCGGTCTCCACGTCTTGCTTACCAACGGCGATAATGAGGCGATTGTCGGCGCCGTCTTTGAATCGCGGCATGCATTCGCTTTCCCAGCGCTGTGACATTTCGGTAGTAGATTCGCCCGGCATGGCCAAGGCAAACACGTGCATGGTTTCTGGAATGTTGGTGCGTGCGAGCACTCGTCCAATCCAGCCGAGGGCACGAGGATCACCCGTTCCGGCCACGAGTTCGTCGCCGATCACACAAAGCCTGATGTCGTTCACAATCGTCTCCTTCAGCCCCTCACAATACACGCAAAGCGGGGCCGGCTAATGCCAGCCCCGCTTTGCACGGGTTTAGTGTTCGAATGCGCCGTCCATCAAAATCTCATGCTGGTACTTGTGTAGCGCCATAGTGCCAGCTGCCGGAGAGGCGGCCGCTGGGCGGGACACTACTTTGACCTTGCGGTCGATCTGGGGGAACAGGTTGAGCGCCAGGAACGGCCAAGCACCCTGGTTTTGCGGCTCGTCTTGCACCCACGCCAGTTCGGCATCGCCAAATGGTGCAATCGCTGCTTTCAACTCCTCGAGTGGAAGCGGGTAGTACTGCTCCACACGTACGATCGCGGTATTGTTGTCGCCACGATGTTGGCGTTCCTTCACGAGGTCGTAGTAGACGCGGCCCGAGCACATAATCACACGATTAACTGCCGGCGCGTTGGCGGTGATTGCCTCGTTGGCTTCACCAATAACGGGCTGGAAGTGGCCGGAGGTGAAATCCTCAACTTCGGAAGACGCGGCGGACAGGCGCAACAACTGCTTGGGCGTAAACACGATAAGAGGCTTACGCGGGCGCTTGTACGCCTGCGTGCGGAGCAGGTGGAAGTAGTTCGCCGGAGTGGAGGGCTGGGCGATCCACATGTTGTCTTCCGCCGCTAGCTGGAGGTAGCGCTCAATGCGTGCGGAGGAGTGGTCCGGCCCCTGGCCTTCGTATCCGTGGGGCAAAAGTAGCGTCACGGAGGAACGCTGATCCCACTTTTGTTCCGCGGATGAAATGAACTCATCAACCACGGTCTGTGCACCGTTTGCAAAGTCACCAAACTGGGCTTCCCACAGGACTAGTGCGTCGGGGCGTTCCAACGAGTAGCCGTACTCGAATGCCATCGGCGCGTATTCAGAAAGCGTCGAGTCGTGGATGTCGAGTTTGGGCTGCTCATCCACCAGGAAGTTCAGCGGGGTCCACTCGCGGCCATCATTGTGATCGTGAAGGACGGCGTGGCGCTGAACGAAGGTGGCGCGGCGCGCGTCCTGACCAGACATGCGCACGGGGGTGCCTTCCATTAGCAGTGAGCCGAAGGCGATCAACTCGCCAAAGCCCCAGTCGATCTTGCCTTCGCGCGACATCTTGTGGCGCTTTTCCAGTAGCTTTGCAAGTTTCGGATGCGGCGTGAAGCCTTGCGGGATGGCGAGGTGAGCATCGCCGATGCGTTCAACAACTTCGCGCGGTACGGGAGATTCCCAACCGATCATCATGCCTTCGCCGGCGCGTTGCGCCTCGGGGCGCTCCAGACCGGCAACGGCTTCGTCTGTAACCGGCGTTGTTTCTGCGCTCCTCGTTTCTTCCAGGATCTCGTCCAGCAGCTCGTTGTATTCGGCCAGTGCCTTATCGGCCTCTTCCTCGCTAATGTCGCCACGGCCGATGAGATCCTTGGTGTAGCGGTCGCGTGTGGTGAGTGTGCGGTCGATCAAAGAGTACATGACCGGCTGCGTCATTGACGGGTCATCACCCTCGTTGTGTCCGCGACGGCGGTAGGTAACGAGATCAATGATGACGTCCTTGTTGAACTTCTGGCGGAACTCGAAAGCAAGTTTGGCAACGCGCACAACCATTTCCGGATCGTCGCCGTTTACGTGGAAGATCGGGATCTGCAGGCCCTTGGCCATATCGGTTGCATACTTTGTGGAGCGCGCAACCGTGTTTGGCGTGGTGAAGCCAATCTGGTTGTTGATAATCACGTGCATGGTGCCGCCGTTGCGATAGGCGGGTACCTGGCTCATGTTTAGTGTCTCGTAAACCACGCCCTGACCGGCAAATGCCGCGTCGCCGTGGATTAGGATCGGCAGGATCGGCCAGCCCGGCTCGTTCAACTTGTCGTGCTTCGCGCGCGCAACACCTTGGAGCACGCCGTCCGCGGCCTCGAGGTGAGATGGGTTCGCGGCAAGATAAACCTTTGTTGCCGCGCCATCTTCGGCAGTGAAAATGCCTTCGGTTCCAAGGTGATACTTAACATCGCCGGAGCCGAGGACGGAGCGGGGATCCTGGTTGCCTTCGAACTCAGAGAAGATCTGGCCGTAGGACTTACCGGCAATGTTAGCCAGCACGTTCAGACGGCCACGGTGCGCCATTGCGATGGCAACCTCAGCGATGCCATCGTGAGCTGCCACCCAAAGCACTCGGTCGAGGAGGGGAATCAGCGATTCGGAGCCTTCCAGAGAGAATCGCTTCTGACCGATGTATTTGGTCTGCAAGAAGTGCTCAAATGCCTCGGCCTTATTTAGCATCGTCATGATGTGGCGCTGAGTTTCAAGCGAGGGCTTTTCCCAAGGCTTTTCCACGTGCTCTTGGATCCACTCGCGCTGCGCCGGATCAACCATGTGCATGTATTCGATACCGGTGGTGCGAGTGTAAGTGTCGCGAAGCTGTTCCAGGATTTCGCGGAGCGTCATGTGGTCGCGGCCGCCAAAGCCGCCGGTTGGGAAGGAACGGTCAAGGTCCCAAACGTTCAGGCCGTACGTCGATAAGTTGAGGTCGGGATGGCGGCGAACCTTGTAATCCAGCGGGTCGGTGTTAGCGGCGAGGTGACCAGCAACGCGGTAGGCGTGAATCAGCTCAACAATGCGTGCGGGCTTGCCCTTCTCACGCTCTTCGTTGTACTCCTTGTCGCGCTCCCAACGGTAAGGAACGTAGGGAACCTGCATAGAGTCAAACACGCGGTCGTAGAAGCCATCTTGACCAGCAATCTTGCGCGACACGATGCGTAGCAACTCTCCGGAAGCCGCGCCCTGGATGATGCGGTGGTCGTAGGTGGAGGTCATCGTCATGATCTTGCCAACGCCCATCTTCGCTAGGCGCTGCGGTGAAGCGCCCGCCCACTCGGCGGGGTAGTCCGTTGCACCCACACCAATGATTGAGCCCTGTCCCTTCATGAGGCGAGGAACCGAATGCGTGGTGCCGATCGTCCCCGGGTTTGTGAGTGTTACGGTGCCACCCTGGAAGTCAGCGGCGCCGAGCTTGCCTTCGCGCGCCCGCTTCACAATGTCTTCGTAGGCGGCAACGAACTCGGCAAACGTTAGCGTGTCAGCCTCTTTTATGACGGGCACCATGAGCATACGGTTTCCGTCTTTCAAAGGAATGTCGATCGCAAGACCAAAGCCCACATGTGCGAGGTGTTCAACGGCGGGTTTGCCCTTTTCATCGAACGTGTAGCGAACGTTCATTGATGGCATCTCTACCAGGGCTTCAACGAGTGCGTAGCCGATGAGGTGGGTGAAAGAGACCTTGCCGCCGCGAGTGCGGGCGAGGTGACCATTGATTACTGCGCGGTTCTCAATCAAAAGTTTGGCTGGAATCTGCCGGGCCGACGTTGCGGTGGGAACCTCGAGAGAACTCTCCATATTTTTCGCAACGGCGCGGAACGCTCCCTTTAGTGTTTCGATCTCGTCCTCTTCGCGCGCCTCACTGTTTAGTTTTGAAGCGGCACGTGACCTGGTAAGGCGGGTGTAGGGCGACGTTGCCTCAGCGACCTTTGATTTAGGGATGGGAGGGAGGTCAGCGCGCGTCTCGTCGATGGCATTTGGGTTGAAACGCGACGCGGACGCGGCGATCGGAGCAGAGACATCTACGGGAGCAGAATCTGCGGAAATTCTCGATGGATCATTGGGCGCAGGCGGGGCCGGCGGGCGGGGGGCTGCTTGAATCGGGCCGGGTGTGTATTCTGTCATCGCTCCTGTTTCCTTGGGCTCGCACTGTTGTCAACGATTCCAGTTGATCGCTTCGATGGTGATCGGGCGCTACAACTTCAATCAGTTTAAGACGAATAATCCCCGTTTTCTCTTGATATGGAGAGATTTTACGGTTATTTGCCCAACTGATAATCACCTATGGTTTAGACCTTAAAAGTCGAAGGGAATTCAAGGCCTGTAAGGGGGTGAGTAGGGGAGGACACCGGGGTAAATGAGGCTCTCAACACCTATTTGAGCGAGTGCTTGAAAATCCGGTTAAGCTGGGATGGATGCATAAAGATGAACCTCCGCGAAGTTTTTGGCCGGTGATGAGCCGGTGATATATGACGTCCTCATGCTCCTATTTGGAGTTGTTCTCACGCTGGGCACCGCGATTTTCGTTGCCGCCGAGTTTTCATACGTCGCCCTTGACGTTGCGTCGGTGGAGCGACGCGCCAACGAAGGTGACAAAAAAGCTAAACAGGTTGTCAAAGCGTTGCGTATCTTGTCCACCCAGCTTTCTGGTGCGCAGGTGGGAATTACGCTAACCACGATTCTGCTTGGTTACACCACGCAGGTCTCCTTGCTGAATCTGTTCACCAAGATGTTTGCAAGTTTTGGGCTTGCCCTCACACTTTCCACCACTATCGCGGTGGTGCTGTCGGTTATCTTCATTAACGCGTTTTCGATGCTGTTTGGCGAGCTGGTCCCAAAGAACATGGCTCTTGCTGACCCGTTGCACACCGCGGGGCTCGTGACACCGATACAGGCGGCGTTCACAAAGGTGTTGCATCCTCTAATTAAGGTTCTGAACGATACTGCTAACGCGGTGTTGCACGCCATGGGGATCACGCCGATGGAGGAGATCTCGTCCGCGCGCTCAGCGTCCGAGCTTGCCGCACTGGTGCGCCACTCCGCGCAAGAGGGCACGCTGGATACCTCAACCGCGACGCTGCTCACCAAGTCGATTGGTATTGGTGAGTTAACCGCGATTGACGTGATGACGGATCGCGGACGCATGGTGTACCTAAGTGAGTCGGCTTCAGCAGCGGACGTTGTTGAACTTGCGCGCACCACGGGCCACTCGCGCTTCCCGATCGTAGGCGATGATTCGGACGATATTGTCGCTTTCGTCTCGCTGCGCCGCGCGATCGCGGTGCCTTGGGATAAGCGAAGCGAGGTGTCGGTGCTGTCTTCCTCCCTCACTTCTGAAGTGCTGCGCGTGCCAGAAACGCTTGCGCTGGCTCCGCTACTACTTATGCTTCGCGCAGAAGGCCTGCAAATCGCCGTAGTTGTGGACGAATACGGCGGTACGTCGGGAATTGTCACGTTGGAAGACGTCGTGGAAGAAATCGTTGGCGAGGTAGCCGACGAACACGACCGCCGCCGCCACGGTATTCGCCGCCAAAACGATGGTGCATGGAAGGTGCCCGGCACCCTTCGCCCCGATGAACTGCTGGAGCGTACCGGCATTTTTGTTCCCGAGGATGGCCCATACGAAACCCTCGGCGGGTTCATGATGCTTAAGCTTGGCCGCATCGGCGAGGTCCATGACAGGGTGCAGGTTGAAAACACGACGCTGGAAATCTTGCGCATGGATGGGCGCCGCATCGATCAGATCCTGGTTCGCGTCACGGAACCGGAACAGTCGAATGAGGAGGAGGGGGATACAAAATGAGTATCACCGCCGGTCTTCTAATCACGCTGTTCTTGTTGCTCCTTAACGCATTTTTTGTGGCTGCCGAGTTCGCGGTGACTTCTTCGCGCCGAGCGCAAATCGAGCCGCTCGCAGATGAGGGTAAACGCGGCGCGAAGACGGCGCTGTATGCGATTGAAAACGTTTCGCTAATGCTGTCGATCTCCCAGCTGGGCATCACGATCGCATCGACCTCTTTGGGTGCGGTTGCAGAGCCTGCGATCGCAAGACTTGTCGAGCGCCCTTTGCAAGCCGTGGGGCTTCCAGCTGCATCCGCGCATGCGGTTGCGTTTATTTTGGCCTTACTGCTGGTACTGTACCTACACGTGGTCTTTGGGGAGATGGTGCCGAAGAACATGTCGGTTTCGGCCCCTGATAAGGCGCTACTGATTCTCGCGCCTCCACTGGTTGCGATCGGGCACGTGTTCCGTCCAATCGTTGTGGGGCTGGATCACATGGCGAACTGGTTCGTCCGCCTATTTGGTTTGGAGCCGCGCCACGAAGTTGCCGCTTCTTTCACGGCTGAAGAGGTTGCGTCCATTGTTGAGCTATCCCAGCAGGAAGGCACGCTTCATGACGAGATCGGCCTGCTGAGTGGCACGCTTGAATTTTCAGAGGAGCGCGCTGGTGACGTGATGGTGCCAGTAGAAGAACTGGTGAGCGTGCCGCGCGACGTGACGCCCGCCCAGCTGGAGCGCGAGGTAGCAAAGACTGGTTTTTCGCGCTATCCGGTGGTGGATGAAAACGGTTTGCCAATCTACTACATTCATTTGAAGGACGTCTTGTTCGCGGGCCCGGATCAGCGTGATCTGCCACTGGATGAGTGGCGTTTTCGCGAGATGCCGGTCGTTCAAGCCAGTGACGAGGTGGAGGATACGCTACGCATCATGCAACGCTCGGGCACGCACTTGGCGGAAGTGGTGAAGGACGGCCTAACGGTTGGCGTTCTCTTTTTGGAGGACGTTATCGAGGAACTGGTCGGAGAGGTTCGTGACTCCTTGCAACGCGAGGATATTTTCATTGAGCGTAATTTGGATATGTGAGCCGATCATGGATCTTTGCAACTCGTGCCCCGATTTGAAAACGCGAACGTGAATCTGTGCACAGGTGTTTCAAACGGGTTGATCCGTGCGGCTTGGCGTTATAAGTTCGTTACGTATCCGCCGCGTGACTTTGTGTAAGTCATTCTCTTTTGCGCAATTTTGGAAGGGAATAGTTATTTTGCCTGCAAATGGTTCTTCAAATGGCTCGTCTTTCCCTACGCGTCGTGAGCTACGTGAGCAAACAGGCAAGCCGCGCAATCCAAAGATTAGTAGGCCTAGTTGGTTAAGCCTTTTGAAGGGCGGTCTTGTTGCCGTAGTTGCGGCAGCGACGGTTGCTGTTCCGATCACCGGATTTGTGGGGCCGGAAACTTCGATTGCGCTACCTTCAAAAATGATAGCTTCCCCGGCCACACAGTCTTCGTGGGCGAAGAACACGGACGTCGTTGTTTCGGAGGCAGAGGGGTTGCGTCAGGTTGCTGGTGCAGCCTCGCGGGCGAAGTTACGCACTCCACTGGAGATTTCGCAGTGTTTGGAAGGCATGCCGGCTAACGGAAACCGCTCGGTTTCAGAGTCCGCCCCCATTGTTTGGCCGCTGCTTGAGGGAACTTTCAATATCGCATCCCCATTTGGCTATAGGTTCCACCCGGTTCTGGGTTATTCCAAGTTGCATGAGGGTCTCGATTTGGCCGGTCCGATTGGTACCCCGATTTTTGCTGCATCCGATGGGGTGGTGCAGGCTTCGGAGCCGATGGCGGGCTATGGGTACTGGATTCTCATTAAACACACCAAGCCGGGCGGCGAGGTGTTTTACACCGGTTATGCGCACATGTTTGCCGAGGACGTTTTGGTGAAAGCCGGGGATCAGGTGCACGCCGGTCAGCGGATCGCTTCGGTGGGAAATACGGGTACATCTACCGGCCCGCACTTGCACTTCGAGGTGCACGATAAAGACGATCAGCTAGTGGATCCGATGGTGTGGTTGCAGGAGAACAACGCGCGCCAGCCGGGCCAGGGTTGCGACTAGTCCATGTATGACATTCCGCGTAGGGGAGCCCCGCTGGTTGTAGCTCACCGAGGTGGAGCTAACTTGGCTCCGGAGAACTCTTGGGAAGCGTTCGAAAATTGCGACAGGCTCGGTTTTCACTTTGTGGAAACGGACGCTCATTTGACGGCTGACGGCCAGGTGGTGTTAATTCACGATCCGATGCTAGATCGCGTCTCGAATGGTTCTGGTCTCGTGTCTGCTCATACCTTTGACGAGCTAAAAGATGTGACTATTAACGGCTCTGCGCGCGGCCCGGTTTTGCTCGCGGATGTTTTGCGAACTTTTCCTCATTTGAAGCTCAACATTGATGCAAAAGAAGAGGACGTTTGGCTCCCAATGATTGAGGTCATCCGCGCTCATGGAGCGATGGGCAGAGTATGTTTAGCCTCATTTGATTCGGCTCGTCTGCAGCGTATTCGGCAGGCGGCACCGGAAATCAATACTTCACTGGGACAACTGGAAGTTGCGCGCTTGTTCCTCGCTGCACAAACGCGCACGCGCAGCCTGGTGTCGCGGCAGAACTGGCGGCGTCGCGGAGTGGTGGCCGCGCAGATACCGCTAAAGGTTGGCCCGCTGCGTTTGGCTACTAAGCGCTTTGTCAGTTTTGCACACTCTCTTGGCGTCGCGGTGCACGTGTGGACGCTGAATGAGCCGGAGGAGATCGTGCAGGCACTAGATGCTGGCGTTGATGCGATTATTTCGGACGATCCGGTTCTGGTTCGTGAGATTATTCGCGCCCGCAAATCCATGTGAGTTCGCGTCTGCGTTTACCGGTTTCTTAACCTCCCTGGTACGATTACAACGGCATTTGAGATAGCCAGGCCCCGATAGCTCAGCGGATAGAGCGTCTGCCTCCGGAGCAGAAGGTCGCAGGTTCGAGTCCTGTTCGGGGCGCTTTTCGTTTTGTGGTGTGAACGGGTAAAGGCCCTTTTGATGGGTCATATTTTGCTTTCCAACTATGCTTTACGGCTTCGTGTAATAATTAGGTAAACAATCTTTCTTTGGAGGTCGCAATGCGCGTGCATATCGCAGCTGATCATGCTGGATTTGGGCTTCGGAACTACCTGATTGAAATGTTGAAGGAGGCGGGCCACGACGTCGTTGACCATGGTGCAACGCAGTACGATGCCCTCGATGCATACCCAACGATGTGTATTCCATGTGGCGAGGCCGTGGCGGCTGAACCGGGTTCACTTGGCATCGTGATCGGTGGTAGCGGCAACGGCGAACAGATGGCGGCGAACCTCGTGAAGGGTGTTCGCGCCGCACTGGTGTGGAATGAGGCCACCGCGGTGTTGGCTCGCGAGCACAATGATGCGAATGTGATCGCGATTGGTGCCCGTCAGCACACGATGGAGGAGGCCGCTCACTTTGTGAACGTGTTCCTTGCCACGCAGTTCTCGGGCGATTCTCGTCATGCTTACCGGATTGGTTTGATGAGCGAGTACGAGAAGAACCACTGATATAAGGCGCTCGAGGGCAGGCCCAGGCGCGGGCCTGCCCTTTTGCATGCCTTGACTTCGGGTGGCTTTGTTCGCTCGGTGGGCTCTGGTTACGCGGGGCGGGGGTTTGCCTTTAAGATTGGGGGCGTGACTCCTAAAGATTTAGAAAAGCTTATCCATGAGGTTCTGACCGGCTCTGTGAGCGACGGTGCAATTCGTTTGGACGCCGAGGACATCCCCCAGGATGTGACGGTGGAGCGTCCGCGGAACCGCGAGCACGGTGATTGGGCAACGAACATTGCGATGCGTCTGGCGAAGAAGGCGGGGATGAATCCGCGTGAGTTCGCGCAGATCATTGCGGATCGTTTGGTATCGGAGGCCGGTATTGCACAGGCTGAGGTAGCGGGCCCGGGCTTTATTAACGTCCGTTTGGATGCGGCGTCGGCCGGCGAGCTTGCACGCACGATTTTGGAGGCGGGCGAGGATTACGGCCGTAACGAGTCGCAGGCGGGTAAGCATGTGAATCTGGAATATGTGTCGGCTAACCCCACCGGACCCATTCATCTTGGTGGCGCACGTTGGGCGGCGGTTGGCGATTCAATGGCACGCCTATTGAAGGCAGCTGGGGCGGACGTCACTCGCGAGTACTATTTCAATGATCACGGCGCGCAGATTGATCGTTTTGCCCGCTCGCTGTATGCGCGCGCAAAAGGAGAGCCGGCGCCCGAGGATGGTTACGGCGGCCAGTATATTGAGGACATCGCGAAGCAGGTGATCGCTGACTCACTTGCAGCCGGGGAGCCAAATCCGCTTGAGCTTAGTGAAAGCGAGGCCGTGGAGGCGTTCCGTGCTCGGGGCGTGGAGCTTATGTTCACCGAGATTAAGGTGAAGCTAAAGGAGTTTCGGTCTGAGTTTGACGTGTTCTTCCACGAGGATTCCTTGCATGAGTCGGGCGCGGTGGATGAGGCGATTCGGATTTTGCGCGAGCGCGGCCACATCTTTGAAGAAGATGGCGCGCTGTGGCTTCGCACCACCGACTTCGGTGATGATAAAGACCGCGTGTTGGTCAAGTCTGATGGCGACGCAGCGTATTTTGCAGGTGATCTGGCTTACTACTTGGATAAGAGGGCGCGCGGGGCTGATAAGGCCGTGTATCTGCTGGGCGCGGATCACCACGGTTACATTGGCCGCATGATGGCGATGTGTGCGGCGTTTGGCGACGTTCCGCATAAGAACCTAGAGATTTTGATCGGTCAGATGGTTAACCTGGTTCGTTCGGGCAAGCCGGTGCGCATGTCGAAGCGGGCGGGCACGATCGTCACGCTGGATGATCTGCTGGATGCGGTTGGCGTGGATGCGGCTCGTTATTCGCTTACTCGCGCGTCGATGGATCAAAACCTAGACATCGATCTTGACCTGCTGTCGCAGAACACGAATGACAACCCAGTTTACTATGTGCAGTACGCGCATGCCCGTACGGCTAACGTGGCGCGCAATGCGGAGGAACACGGTGTAACTCGTAGCGCTGAGTTTGATCCGGCCGCACTTTCGCACCCAGCTGACGGACAGCTTTTGGGTGTACTCGCGCAGTACCCAACGGTGGTTGCGCAGGCAGCGGAGTTTTTGGAGCCACATCGCGTAGCACGCTACCTCGAAAGCCTTGCGGGGGCTTACCACACTTGGTACGCACAGTGCCGCGTGACGCCGCGTGCGAACGAAGAGGTTGATGCGGGCCACGTGGCTCGCCGCTGGTTGAACGATGCGGTAGCGCAGGTTCTACGAAACGGCTTAGACCTACTTGGGGTGTCCGCCCCAGAGCGCATGTAGGAGACTGTAGGGATGAGCCACGACCTCGAAAATCTCTTGGCGCCGCGCCCAAGCGAGCGGCCCGATCTCTGGCCGTGGAGTGCAAGGCACGATGGAACTGAGCTTTCGCTTGGTAAAGTCAGTGCTTCGCAGCTGGTGGAATCATACGGTTCGCCGTTGTATGTGCTGGACGAAGCCGACCTGCATGGCCGCGCGAACGTGTGGGCAACGGTTATGGCCGAAGAATTCTGGGACGGCTACGGCATGGGCGGAGGCTCGGCGTACTACGCGGCAAAGGCCTTGATGAGCGGGCGCGTGATTGAACTGGTCACTAGCGCCGGCATGGGCGTGGATACGGCGAGCTTGGGTGAACTCACGCTCGCGCTTCGTGCGGGAGCGGATCCTGATTTGGTGGGGTTGCACGGCAACAACAAGTCGGATGAAGAACTACGTTTGGCGATCAACGCTGGAACCCGTGGCATTGCGCGAATTGTGGTTGATTCAATAGGCGAGGTGGAGCGGGTTACTCGCATTGCCAGCGAGTTGGGCCGCCGCGCCCGAGTGATGATACGCGTGACTACGGGCGTACATGCCGGTGGTCATGAGTTCATTGCCACCGCGCATGAAGACCAAAAGTTTGGTTTGTCGTTGGCGTCAGGCACGGCTCTGGAGGCTGCCCGCAAGATTGCGGCGCATGAATCGCTTGAGTTCATGGGATTGCACGCCCATATTGGCTCCCAGATCCGGGACCTCGAGGCGTTCGCCGAGTCCGCCTCACGCCTGCTGTCCCTGGCCAAGCAGTTGGCTGATGAGGGTGTGGTTTGCCACGAACTTGATTTGGGTGGCGGCTACGCGATCACGTACACGGGAGCGGATCCGCAGCCCCTCGCGCCAAAGGAAATCGCTCGCACGCTCGCGGGCGCTATACGCGAGGCGTGCGAGAAGTTTGATCTTAAAGTGCCGCACGTATCAGTGGAGCCGGGGCGGTCGGTAATCGGTCCAACTGTGGTGACGCTGTACCGGGTGGGCACAGTTAAAGATGTACCGATTGAGGGCGGCTCGCGCCTGTACGTGTCGGTTGATGGGGGTATGTCGGACAACATCCGTCCCGCCCTGTACGACGCGAAGTACACGGCCCTGCTGGCCAACCGAGAGTCGGATGCGCCGCTGCGTTTGGCTCGCGTGGTGGGTAAGCATTGCGAGTCTGGTGACATCGTGGTTTCTGACGTGGCGTTACCGGGCGACATCCACGAGGGTGATGTGCTTGCTGTTCCCGCAACGGGCGCTTACGGTCATTCGATGTCGTCGAACTACAACATGCTTACGCGCCCGGGCACGCTCGGCGTAGGCATGGGGGAGCCACATTGGCTGATTTATCCGGAAAAGCTAGAGGATTTGTTTGCGCGCGACGCCGCGCTAAACGCCGCTGAACTCGGGGAGGAAAAGTGAGTAGCGTTCAAAAGATTGCCGTTCTAGGTGCGGGCACGGTTGGTTCGCAGGTGATTCGTCTGATTGAGGAGCATCAGGCGGATCTGGCTGCGCGGGCGGGAGCGCGTTTGCAGGTTGAGTCGGTGCTGGTGCGCGATGTGAACGCGAAGCGCGATTTTGAGGTTGATCCCGCTCTGCTTACCACAAATGCGAATGAAGCGATCGATGGCGCCGACATCGTGATCGAGCTGATTGGCGGTATTGAACCTGCATTCACGTTCGTGAAGCGCGCGCTTGGCAATGGTTCAACGGTGATTACTGGCAATAAGGCTTTGCTGGCCCAGCACGGCGCACAGCTTTATGAGCTGGCGGAACAAAACGATACGGATCTTTATTACGAGGCCGCCGTGGCCGGCGCAATTCCGATTGTGTACGGTTTGCGCGAGTCGATCGCGGGTGACCGGGTGAATCGACTGGTTGGCATTGTGAATGGCACTACTAACTTCATTCTCGATCAGATGACCACAACGGGCGCGACGTATGAGGATGCGCTGAAGAAGGCGCAGGAGCTCGGCTTTGCCGAGGCCGACCCTACGGCAGACGTTGAGGGACTAGATGCGGCCGCGAAGTGCGCGATTATGGCTTCGCTCGCGTTCCACACCCGCGTTTCGATGGCAGACGTAACGGCGCAGGGCATTAGTAGCATCACGGCGGAGGACATCGCCCAGGCTGCGAAGTCAGACATGGTTATTAAACTCATCGCGGTGGCGGAGCGTTCTAATGCGGAGGGGAAAGAGGGAATCACCGCAGCGGTTTATCCTGCTTTGATCCCGGTTTCGCACCCGCTGGCTACGGTTGCTGGTGCTTTTAATGCGATTCTATTGGACAACGAGTCGGCTGGCCGCCTAATGTTTTACGGCCAGGGAGCTGGCGGCACCCCCACGGCGTCGGCAGTGCTGTCTGACTTGGTGGCGGGCGCTTCGCATCGCGTTTTGGGTGGTCACGCGCCGCGCGAGTCGCGGTACGCAAAGCTGCCGATTTTGAGCCCTGGTATTGCATCTTCGCGCTTCCAGGTTTCCCTCCTTGTGGCAGATAAGCCGGGCGTGCTTGCTGAAGTTGCAGGCGTATTTGGGCAAAGCGGCATTTCGCTGATCACCGTTTCACAAGAGATGGCGAAGCCGGGGGAGGCCACGCGTGTAACTTTGTCTACCAGCGCCACGTCCGGTAAGAGCATGGACGGTGTCCTCGCGAAGTTGCGCGATCTGCCTGTGGTGGTTGAGGTGGCGTCGGTATTTCGGATTGAGGGTGAGGCCTGATGCGCCTCACGAATGATTTTGTTCGGGTGAAGGTGCCGGCAACTTCGGCAAACCTGGGCCCGGGTTTTGACCACGCGGGGCTGGCACTTGGCATTTTCGACGAGGTCGAGATGCACGCTGTTGTGGGCGAAACATTCGTGCAGGTGATGGGCCATGGCGCCGGAAAGGTGCCCGAGGGTGAGGACAACTTGATTGTTCGCTCGGTGCGCAAGGGGCTTGAATACCTGGATATGCCGCAGGTTGGTTTGCGGATGGTGGCGCGCAATCGGATTCCGCATGGTGCGGGCATGGGATCGTCGGCCGCAGCTGCGGTGGCGGGGCTGATGTTGGCGCGTGGCCTCGTGGGAGAACAGTCGTTGTCTTTGGACGAGGTGTTCCAGCTTGCCACGGATATTGAGGGCCACCCGGATAATGCTGCCCCAGCGGTGTTTGGTGGCGTCACGTTCTCGTGGATGGACAAGAGTGCGAAGACTGTTGTGCGACCGCCGCGAGAGGATCTTGGCGCGTGGGTTTTGACACCTAAGTTTGAGGTTTCAACCAAGCAGGCGCGCGCGGCCCTACCGCAGCAAGTTCCGTTGGAAGATGCGACGTTTAATCTTTCGCGGGCGTCGTTGCTGGCTTTGATTCTTTCGGGTCAGGCACCTTTGGAGTATCTGATGGATGCAACCGAGGATCGCTTGCACCAGGCTCAGCGCGCCCAGGCTATGCCTTCAACCTATGATTTGGTGCAGTATTTGCGAGGTCAGGGCTTACCTGCCGTGGTTTCGGGCGCGGGCCCGTCTGTGCTCGTGTTTGGAACGCTTGATCCGCAGCTTGTGGAAGAGGCGAGGGCAGCCGGTTGGTCGGTGAAGAATCCCGGTATTACAGCGGTCGGTGCGTCAATGGAGGCTTCGCGCGAGGGTGGGGAGAGCCCGGTAGAGCGCTTCTAGGCCACGCGGGCAGTGTATATTTTCAAAACGCGTGTTTTGCTGGTAGCATTAAGGGCGACTCATTGAGTCGCTGCTAACACCTGTTAGCTATCTAAATCTTCCATCTTGCGTTTAACGCCGGGAAGAATGCATTCTCATCCTTTTGATGTCTCTTTCTTCCTGTGTTTCACGATGGAACGCTCCTGCTTCAACAGCAGTCTTTCATGGCTTTTGGCCGGTAAAAGTAAGGAAATTCGTTGAGCGAAAACCCAACTACTAAAAAGCGTCCACTGTCGCAGATGCGTCTTGCCGAATTGCGCGAAGTTGCCATTGAAATGGGACTTCAAGACACGGAGAAGATGCGTAAGGCCGAGCTTCTCGCGGCGATTCGAGGTGCGCAGGGCGCAAAACCACAGGCGGATTCGAAACCGCAGGCGGAGCCTCAGCCGCAGACTAAATCCGCGCAGAACCGTGGGGAAGAAAAGCGCGAAGAGTCGACTTCTGCTTCCAAGAGCGAGCCGGCCAGTAAGACCGACTCGTCGGAGCCTCGACGTAGGCGCCGTCGCGCGGAGAGCAATGGGGGAACTCCAGCGGCCATCCAGTTGGATGTGAAGGCAGAACTGGGCGAGCCCCAGGATTCGCACAACGGTGCTAGTGCTACAAGCCTGCTTGATGAGATCAAACTTCCTTCGGCGGACGATGCGCACCAAGATGATGGTTCCGATAGTGAAGATGGCTCGAATCGCAAACGAAACAAACGCAATAATCGGGACAACAACCGCGACAATAACCGCAATAACAATCGAGAGCATCACCGCGATGACAAGGATCGTGATGATCGCGGTCGCAGGCGTCGCGGTCGGGATCGCACGAAGCGTCGCCGCGATGACGAAGAGCCACAATTGCAAGAAGACGACGTATTGATTCCGGTTGCGGGCATCCTGGACGTGCAGAACAATCACGCGTTTGTGCGCACTTCCGGCTACTTGCCTGGCCCGAATGACGTATACGTGACCCTGGGTAACGTGCGGCGCTGGAACCTGCGTCCAGGTGACGCAATTGTTGGTTCTATTCGTCAGCCGCGTCAAAACGAGCGGCAGCGCCAGAAGTACAACGCCCTTGTTGCGGTTGATTCGATCAATGGTATTTCAGTTGAACAGGCCGGGGAACGCCCCGAGTTTTCAAAGCTCACCCCGCTGTACCCGGATGAACATCTACGCCTTGAAACCACGCCGAAGGCAATCACGCCGCGCATCATTGATCTCGTAGCCCCGATTGGTAAGGGACAGCGTGGCCTCATCGTTTCGCCGCCTAAGGCCGGTAAGACGATCATCATGCAGCAGATGGCCAACGCGATTTCACAGAACAACCCGGACGTGCACCTCATGGTTGTCCTCGTTGATGAGCGTCCGGAAGAGGTCACGGACATGCGCCGTACGGTTAAGGGCGAGGTGATTGCCTCAACGTTTGACCGTCCGGCCTCGGATCATACGATTGTTGCGGAGCTCGCGATTGAGCGCGCCAAGCGCCTGGTTGAGCTGGGCCACGACGTGGTTGTGCTTCTTGATTCGATCACGCGTCTGGGCCGAGCCTACAACTTGGCGGCACCGGCTTCTGGCCGCATCCTGTCCGGTGGTGTGGATGCTTCGGCACTGTACCCGCCAAAGAAGTTCTTTGGCGCTGCGCGCAACGTCGAAGAGGGTGGTTCGCTAACGATCATCGCTTCGGCTCTTGTAGAGACGGGTTCGAAGATGGATGAGGTTATCTTTGAAGAGTTTAAGGGCACGGGCAATATGGAACTGCGCCTGTCGCGCCAGCTGTCTGAGCGTCGCATCTACCCGGCAGTTGATGTCAATGCTTCGGGTACGAGGCGCGAAGAGATGCTGTTTAAGAAGGAAGAGCTTGCAATCATGTGGCGTCTGCGCCGCGTGCTGGGCCAGCTCGACCAGCAGCAGGCGCTTGAGCTTATGCTTGACAAGTTGAAGGACACGCAAAACAACGCGGAGTTCCTAATGGCGATCGCGAAGACAACGCCAAAAGATTAATGGAGAGCCGGCCGGAAATAGTGATCTATTGTACGGCCGGCCACCTGGCAATTAGCGTCTAAACCTGGCAAACTAAACGGCGGTTCCGGTTCACCAGCGAATTAAGCGTCTGGACCCGGCATCCTCGAATTCCTTAAGGAGAAAACCATGAAGCAGGGTGTACATCCCGATTACAAGGCAGTGCACGTGACGTGCACTTGCGGCAACGAGTTTGATACGGCATCGACTCTGGGCGAAGACGAGCTTCGCGTTGATGTTTGCTCGAACTGCCACCCGTTCTACACCGGCAAGCAGAAGATTCTTGATACCGGTGGTCGCGTGGCTCGCTTCGAGGCTCGCTACGGCAAGCGTAAGCGCTAGGTATTCTTTGGCGGCGCCGCGCCCAGGTTTGGGGCGTGGCGCCGCTACTGTATTTTGGACGTAGGGAGCCGCAAAGTCGGCTAGGTTAATGAAAAGCGAGGACCAAGTGGGTCAAGATTACAGCCACGAGTTGCAGGCGGTTGAGCCGTTGCTTCAGGAATATCGGGAAGTTGAGCTTCAACTTGCTGACCCTCAGGTGCTTGGCGATAGGGTGCGTTCGCGCAAGCTGGCGAAGCGCTTTTCAGAGCTTGGCGCGGTGAAAGCGGTTGCGGACCGTTTCACGCAAGCACTGGGAGATTTTGAGGCGGCGCAGGAGATGGCGGAGCTTGATGAGGAGTTCGCGGCTGAGTTGCCGGCTATGGAGCAGGCGCTTCAGAAGGCTCATGACAAGCTGGTACGCACGCTGGTTCCACGCGATCCGTCTGATGCTGATGATGTGATTTTGGAAGTGAAGGCCGGCGAGGGCGGCGAAGAGTCTGCGCTGTTCGCAGCTGATCTTGCCCGCATGTACACGCGCTACGCGGAGACAAAGGATTGGAAGGTCAAGGAGCTGTCCTCCACGCCTACGGGTCTTGGCGGTTTGAAGGAAATCTCGCTGTCTATTGCTTCGAAAGGTAACGTGGCGCCGGAGGATGGCGTGTGGGCGAACTTGAAGTTTGAAGGTGGCGTGCACCGCGTGCAGCGCGTGCCGGTTACCGAGTC
This sequence comes from Gleimia europaea ACS-120-V-Col10b, assembly GCF_000411155.1. Taxonomy (GTDB): domain Bacteria; phylum Actinomycetota; class Actinomycetes; order Actinomycetales; family Actinomycetaceae; genus Gleimia; species Gleimia europaea_B. The sequence goes on along the minus strand of NZ_KE150266.1, from coordinate 554,986 downwards.
GCAGGGGCGCGTACACACTTCCGCTGCGGGCGTAATTGTGGTTCCCGAGGTCGAGGATGATGAAGAAGAGATCGAAATTGATCAAAACGATCTTCGCATCGACGTGTACCGCTCGTCGGGTCCGGGTGGCCAGTCGGTGAATACGACGGACTCCGCAGTTCGTATTACGCACATTCCGTCGGGCATCGTGGTGTCGATGCAGAACGAGAAGTCGCAGATCCAAAACCGTGAGGCCGCTATGCGCGTATTGAAGGCGCGCTTGATTCAAAAGCAGCGGGAGGAGCGCGAGGCGGAAGAGGCTGCAGTGCGTCAGTCGCAGGTGCGTTCGATGGACCGCTCCGAGCGCATTCGCACCTACAACTTCCCGGAGAACCGGATTGCGGATCACCGCACGGGTTACAAGGCGTATAACTTGTCGAACGTGCTGGATGGCGACTTGGGCCCGGTGATTGAATCTGCCATCGTTATGGATGAGCAGGAGCGCATGGACGCGGCAGGCCAGTCGAAAGAGTAGCCGTGGATCCGCTGACGTTGTTTCGCGAGGGGATACAAACCCTCGCGCAAGCGGGTGTTGAGAGCGCGCAGGCCGATGCGCGCGCGATTTTCGAGACCGTGCTTGGGGCGCCTATTTACATGTGGCCGCGCGAGATCGAGCCGGACGATGCACGGGAAATAGAGGCGCTGATTGCGCGCCGGGCGTCTCGTGAACCGTTGCAACACGTGTTGGGGAAAATGTGGTTTTACGGCCTTGAGCTTGAAGCCGGTCCCGGCGTGTTTTGTGTGCGGCCCGAAACAGAGGTTCTGGCGAAGTGGGCAATTGACGCGATTGCGGGCGAGGCCGCCGTGGTACTGGATGCGTGTACCGGTTCGGGGGCACTCGCACTGGCGATTGCGGCGAATACTCCGGCGAGCGTGGTTGCGCTGGAAAAGTCGCAGGCGGCTTGCGTGGCGGCGCACGCAAATGCGCAGGCCCTCGGGCTAGAGATGCAGGTGGTACAGGGCGACGCGCTGGTGTTTAACCCACAGTGGGAGGCCAACTTCGATCTGGTGATATCTAATCCTCCCTATGTGCCGCCCAGGCAGTTGGCGCCCGAACTCGATTTTGATCCGCCCGAGGCCCTGTGGGGCGGGGGCGATGATGGCCTGGATTTTGTGCGCAGTCTAGTTCCTGTGATCTACCAGTATTTGAAACCGGGCGGATGCTTCGGCATGGAACATGATGACACGCAGGGTAAAGCCGCCTTTGAAATCGCGAGAAACGCCGGGTTTGTGCACGTGCGCACGCTCGCAGATTTGAATGAGCGCCCCCGGTTTGTTGTAGCGCAAAAACCGTTAGGTGAATGTAGATAATGGAAAGCATGAAAGTGGATGCGCGCGCGGGTATTTCGCAGTCTGATGCGCAGGCCGTAAAGAAGATTGTCGAGACCGGTGGCTTGCTGGTGCTACCCACGGACACGGTGTATGGCATTGGGGCAGACCCGTATTCAACTAGCGCGGTAAATGCAGTTCTAGCTGCGAAGGGGAGGGGGCGGCAGATGCCTCCTCCGGTACTCATTTCAGATACGCAGGACGCCGCGAGGGTAAGTTCGGAGTTGAACGAGGCCGCACACCGCCTGATCGAGGCGTTTTGGCCGGGCGCTCTGACGCTGATTGTGAAGGCCGAAGAAGGGATCCGCTTCGATCTGGGCGATATTAAAGACACGATTGCGATCCGCATGCCTAACCACGAGGCGACGTTAGAAGTTTTGCGCGCGGTGGGCCCTCTGGCAGTTACTTCTGCGAACCTGACCGGACAGCCTGCCGCAACAAGCGTCGAAGAGGCAATAAAATATTTTGGTGAGGGCGTTGATTGCTACATCGATTCTGGGCCGACTCCGGGCCCGGTGCCTTCCACGATTATCGACGTTACCGACGACGTTCCGGTTCTCCTGCGAACCGGCATGATTTCGGTCGCGGACATCGAGGCAGCCTGCGGTCAGAAAGTGCGAATTAATCAGTGAAGCTCTACATTCTAGTGATGGTGCTAGCGGCGGGAATCACGTTTGTGATGACCGCGATCATGCGACGCTTGTCGCTAGAATGGCGTGTGCTTACGCCCGTGCGTGAGAGGGACGTGCACACTGTGCCAACGCCTCGCCTCGGCGGGGTGGGGATGGCATTAGGGTTCATTATCGCCATGCTCTTTGCCTCGCGGCTCGATTACTTCAACCCGGTGTTCCAAACGGGCACCCCCTGGGCGGTGATGATTGGCGTGCTAGCTATCGCATTGCTTGGCCTCGTGGATGATATTTGGGACCTGGACTGGCTGGCGAAGCTGGCGGGCCAGATCCTGGTTGCTGTTTTCATGGCCTACTTTGGCGTGCAGCTGATTTCATTCCCCATCTTCGGCATTACTATTGGCTCTTCCAACCTGTCACTGTTCGTCACTATCTTCATGTTTGTCGCGATAATGAACGCAGTGAACTTTGTGGATGGTCTGGACGGACTCGCCGCCGGGGTGGTGGGCATTGGCGCGTTTTCTTTCTTCGTGTATTCCTACATGCTTACCCGCGTTACCGGGGCGCTGACCTACGCTACGACATCGTCGCTGATAGTTGCGGTCCTGGTGGGGATATGCGTTGGTTTCCTGCCGCATAACTTCCACCCCGCATCTATCTTTATGGGTGATTCTGGTGCTCTCACGCTGGGCACTATTGTCGCGGCTGCGGGCATTATTGTGACGGGTCAGATTGATCCGAGTGTGCTGGGCACAGAGCAGGTTATTACCGGTTTGCTCCCTATAGTTCTGCCCCTGCTGGTGATAGTCATCCCACTGGTAGACATGACTCTGGCGGTTTTCCGGCGTTTACGGGCGGGTAAATCACCGTTCCAGGCTGATCGAATGCACTTGCATCACCGCTTACTCAACCTGGGACACAGTCAGGTGGGGGTCGTGATGATCATGTACCTGTGGACGGCTGTGATTACGTTTTCTGCGGTCGCTCTTATCGTGTTTAGCCCCAAACAGGTTGCTGCCGTGGCGATTCCTGCAGTGATAGCTAGTATTGTGTTTACCGTCCGATTCTTGCCGGGCTTGCGGCAGAAGATGCAAAGGAAGTGACGCGAATGTCTCCACCGCTCGTACCTACCGATGCGCTTCGCGCCGCAGTTTCAAAGACTGTGAAAAATGTGTTGAAGGTCTCCGTGATTATCGCGGTTCTGGCGGGCGTGGTTGCGTATATTTTCGCCGGCTCCTTGGCGGGCCTTTCGGGTCTCATCGGGGGAGTGGTAGGGATTCTTCTTGCCCTGGTCACCTGGTTCACCATGGCGCTGGCGATGAAAAATCTGGATTCGCAGGCAGCTCTGATGGTGGGTGATTACCTTTTCAAGGTCGTTGTGGTGATTGTAACCGTGCTGATTGTGAAGAATCTGACGGGGCTTGACCACACGGCGCTGGGCCTTGCCCTCATCCTTTCGGTGATCGCGCAGGCGGGTGCGCAAACGTGGACGTTAGCAAGCTCTAAAGTCCCAACCATAGATCTGCCTAAGGAAGAAAAAGAATAGTAAAATCTGCGTTCGGTCCCGAGTAATCCTGATACCATTATCTAGGTTTTGCCATTAGGCGAGCTCAAACCGTATACAGTATGGGGTATATTCCTCGTGTACGGTGCAGGGCCGTAACACTTCGACCAGGGGGTGCATCCTGTTCTCCGCAACAGTGTCGTCCACTTTGACAATGCTTAGTCAAGGACCAGTTTCAGCGATGCCGGGAATTGGGGACTTCTTCCCTCCAGCCTTTGCCTTTGAGGGCACGATCTTTGAAATGAACCGTTTGGTTCTCGTCCGTCTTATTGCCACGGTGCTTTTGGTGCTCGTGTTTTCGATTGGGGCGTCGCGGGCAAAGCTGGTTCCCTCTAAGGGACAGTCGATTCTCGAGGGTCTGATTGTGTTCATTCGCGATAAGGTCGCGATTGAGACTTTGGGAGAAAAGAACGGCCGCAAGTACGCGCCAATCCTTACGGTGATTTTCCTCGGTGTTCTGTTCATGAACATTACGGGCGTGATTCCGGGATTGAACATTGCGGCTTCGTCCGTTGTGGCTGTGCCGCTTGGTTTCGCACTGATTTCGTACGTGGTGTTTGTGGGGGCGGGAATCAAGCACCTGGGTGCGGGGCAGTTTTTCAAGAATCAGCTTTTCCCGCCGGGCGTGCCCTGGCCGCTGTACATTCTGCTTACACCCATTGAGTTCCTCTCAACGTTCATCATTCGTCCGGCAACGCTTACCATTCGTTTGCTGGCAAACATGCTGGCGGGGCACTTGATGCTTGCTCTGACGTTCTTTGGAACTCACTTCCTGTTTTTCGAGGCTGCGGGCGCGGTGAAGGGCGTTGGCGTCCTAACTTTCGCGGGCGCGATTGGTATTACCTTGTTCGAAATTTTCGTGGCCGGCTTGCAGGCGTTCATTTTTTCGATCCTGACGGCCGTTTACATTAAGACTTCAATTGAGACCCATTAGGCAGTAAGCCACTAACAGACTCCTTGGCGCAAAAGCGCCTTGGCAACATAGAGAAGGAAAGCAAACATGACTGGTTCGATCGCAGCAGTAGGCTACGGTATCGCAACGCTTGGTCCGGGTATTGGCCTTGGCTACATGATTGGCAAGACGCAGGAAGCTACCGCCCGCCAGCCGGAGGTCGCATCCAAGCTCTCAACGAACATGTACATTGGTCTAGCTCTTATTGAGGCGCTGGGCCTCATCGGCCTCGTTCCGGGATTGATCTTCTAGTATGACGTTCCTACCCGCAACAGCTCAGGCGGCAGAAGAGCCCAACATTTTGTTGCCGCCGCTATACGACATCGTATGGCAGCTGATTGTGTTGATCATCATCGGACTTGTTCTTTACAAGTACGCACTCCCTAAGTTCAACGCGATCCTAGATGAGCGTGCACAAAAGATTGAAGAAGGGCTGAACGCAGCTGATCGTGCGAAGGAAGCCGAGGCGCTGGCAAAGCGTGAGGCTGAAGAGCTGATCCAGGTTGCGAATGCTGATGCAGGTCGTATCCGCTCCGACGCTAGTGAAGACGCTAAGTCGATTGTGGCGGCAGCGCGCAAGGAGGCCGAGACGGAGGCTGAACGCATCCTGGCTAACACGCAGCGGCAGATTCAGGCGGAGCGCCAGGCGGCGGAAATCTCGCTCAAGTCTGAGATCGGGATTCTTGCCACCGAACTTGCAGAGAAGATTGTTGGCGAGCACCTGAAGGATAACGAGCTTACGGCTCGTATTGTTGACAGGTTCCTTGACGATCTCGAATCTGAAACTACAGTACAGGAGTCTTAAATGCGTGCAGCGAGTGAGAACAGCTACCAGGCTGGACTCAGGGTGCTAACTGATGCCTTGCGCTCGGACGCTGATGCGATGGCGGTTGCCGAAAATCTTTACGGTATTTCGGACCTATTGCGTGAATCAGGGCGCGTGGCACACGCGCTAACCGATCCGGGTAGAACCGAGGCGGACAAGCGCCAGCTTGCACATGATCTTCTGGCCAACGGAGTTGAGCCCCAAACTATCGAGATCATGCAGACTCTGGCCAGCAACCGCTGGTCGAGCTACCGTGATCTTGAGGTTGCGGCGGAGCAGCTCGGTAATGAAGCGGTGTTTAGCGCAGCTGAAGATGCCGGCCAGTTGAAGCAGGTTGAAGAAGAACTATTCGCGGTGCATAACTTCCTTGCGGATAATCGCGAGTTTCGCATCAACCTGTCTGATCTGGGGGTTGGTTCTGCTCATGACCGCGCTCATTTCGCGGCCCGGTTCTTTGGGGACGCGCTCACCCCGTACTCGTCGCGGCTTTTGCGACGTCAGGTTCGTCTCTCAATTCATGGCAGGTTGTTGTCATTGATCCGCGAAATCACGCACCAGGCGGCTTCTCGTCGCGGTTGTTTGTTCGCTACGGTCACATCGGCATCCCCGCTATCTCAAATCCAGATCGAGCGTCTGCAAAAGATTCTCGAGGCTAGGTATCAAAGCGCCGTTGCGGTTAATACCGAAGTGGATCCGTCACTACTTGGCGGTCTTCACATAGAGGTAGATGGCGACGGTATTAATGCAACAGTGAAATCCAACTTGGCTAAAGCTAAACGAGAGTTGGTGCGCTGAACCCTATGTTTTTAACATTTCTAAACGGTAAGGAAAAGCTCAATGGCTGAACTTTCTATCCGGCCCGAACAAATCCGGGCGGCTCTGGACAGCTTCGTAGAATCCTACGAGCCGTCGGAATCCGCTGTGGAGGAAATCGGCCACGTCACCCTAGCTGCTGACGGTATTGCACACGTCGAAGGCTTACCTGGCGTTATGGCCAATGAGCTCCTCCGCTTTGAAGATGGAACTCTTGGACTCGCGTCCAACCTTGATATTCGTGAGATTGGCGTGATCATTCTCGGCGATTACACGAACATTGAGGAGGGCCAGCAGGTTCGCCGCACCGGCGAGGTCCTGTCGGTTCCGGTAGGTGATGGCTACCTCGGTCGCGTGGTGGACCCGCTGGGTAACCCGATTGACGGCCTGGGGGAGATCACCGATTTCGAGGGTATTCGTGCGCTGGAGCTCCAGGCTCCCGGTGTGATGATGCGTAAGTCGGTGCACGAACCGTTAGAAACCGGTCTTAAGGCCATTGACTCGATGATTCCGATTGGTCGCGGTCAGCGCCAGCTGATCATTGGCGACCGCCAGACGGGTAAGACGCAGATCGCTCTTGACGCGATCATGAATCAGCGCGCCAACTGGGAGTCGGGTGATCCGAAGAAGCAGGTTCGTTGCATTTACGTGGCTATTGGCCAGAAGGGTTCAACGGTCGCAGCTGTTCGCGGCGCTCTCGAAGAGGCTGGCGCGATGGAGTACACGACGATCGTGGCCTCCCCAGCATCTGACCCGGCAGGCTTTAAGTATTTGGCTCCGTACACGGGCTCGGCAATTGGCCAGCACTGGATGTACGACGGCAAGCACGTCCTTATCGTTTTTGACGATCTTTCGAAGCAGGCGGAAGCATACCGCGCGGTATCGCTCCTTCTCCGTCGTCCACCGGGCCGTGAAGCGTACCCCGGTGACGTCTTCTACTTGCATTCGCGCCTCCTTGAGCGTTGCGCGAAGCTTTCCGATGAGCTTGGTGGCGGCTCTATGACGGGCCTGCCAATCATTGAGACGAAGGCAAACGACGTTTCCGCTTACATTCCAACGAACGTTATTTCGATTACGGACGGCCAGATCTTCCTGCAGTCCGACCTCTTCAACGCTAACCAGCGTCCGGCAGTTGACGTTGGTATTTCTGTGTCGCGTGTTGGTGGCGACGCACAGATTAAGGCAATGAAGAAGGTTTCGGGTACCCTCAAGATCACGCTTGCACAATACCGTGCGATGGCAGCTTTCGCGATGTTCGCCTCGGACCTGGATGCAGCCACGAGGGCACAGCTAACTCGTGGTGAGCGCCTCATGGAGTTGCTCAAGCAGTCGCAGGCTAACCCATATCCGATTGAGGATCAGGTGGCTTCGATCTGGATGGGCACCAACGGCTACTTGGATGACATTCCGGTTGCTGATGTTGCTCGCTTTGAGCGGGGCCTGTTGGACTACCTGCGTTCACGCACCGGTGTTTTACAGACCATCAAGGAGACGGGACTGCTGGAGGACGACACTCTGGCAGCGCTGAAGGAAGGCGTTGAGGCCTACCACAGTTCATTTATTTCCGCAGAGGGGTTGGCGCCTGAAGATGTGGATGGCGAGGCGGAAGCTGAGCGCACGCAAGAGCAGATCGTTCGCGGTAAGAAGGCCTGATCAATGGCAGGTCTAAGAGAGATTAAACAGCGCATAGCTTCAACGGAAAAGCTGAAGAAGGTTTTTCACGCGATGGAGCTTATCGCTGCTTCTCGAATCGGTGCGGCGCGTGCTAAGGCGACACAGGCGGGGCCTTATGAGAAGGCTCTGACGCAGGCTGTTGCCGCTGTAGCAATCCACGGGGGAATGGATCACCCGCTCACGCATCAGCGTGAGGACACGAACCGGGTGGCGGTTCTAGCGGTGACGTCGGACCGGGGCATGGCGGGCGCTTACTCCGCAACGATTCTTCGCGAAACTGAGAAGCTTTTCGAGGAGCTTCGTGAGCAGGGCAAGGAGCCTGTGCTCTACACGGCTGGTAGGCGTGCGGGTTCGTACTTCCGTTTCCGCAGTATTGACGCCGCGAAAGCATGGGAGGGCGAGTCTGATGCTCCGTCAGAGGAAATCATTCACTCCATTGGTAAGGAACTTCTGAAGGCCTTCTTGGAGGAGGATCCGAAGAAGGGTGTTTCTGAGGTATACCTCGTATTCACCAGGTTTAAGAACATGGTGACGCAGGTTCCCGAGGTTCGGCAGATGCTTCCGCTAACGGTTGTGGACACGCCGCAGGGCGATGAGGAGCGAGAGAAGGAACTCGGGTTTGAGGATCATCCTGAGTTAGCTTTCCCCGAGTACGAGTTTGAACCGAGTGAGGAAGCCGTGTTGGACGCGCTGTTGCCTCTCTACGTTGAGAACCGTATTCGCAACGCGCTACTTCAGGCTGCTGCTTCGGAGCTTGCGTCTCGCCAACGCGCGATGCACACCGCTACCGACAATGCGGAAGACCTCATCACAGATTACACTCGCTTGGCGAATTCGGCCCGTCAGGCGGAGATCACGCAAGAAATCAGCGAGATAGTTTCCGGTGCCGACGCTCTATCGAACGGCTGAGGCAGGGACAAGGAATAAACATGACTGCAGAATCTATTAACACTACGGGCGTTGGGCGCATCGCCCGCGTGATTGGCCCGGTTGTGGACGTTGAGTTCCCACCGGATCAGATGCCCGCAATGTACAACGCGCTTGAGGTGGATGTTGACCTGTCTTCGACTGGTGAAGGCGGGCAGAAGTTCACGATGACGCTGGAAGTTGCCCAGTTCATTGGCGACAACCTCATTCGCGCCATCGCATTGAAGCCCACCGACGGCTTGGTTCGTGGCGCGAAGGTTCACGACACGGGCGGTCCGATCTCTGTTCCGGTTGGTGACGTGACCCGAGGTAAGGTGTTCAACGTTGTTGGCGAGTGCTTGAACTACCCGGCCGATCAGGTCGAGGTGAAGGAACGCTGGCCGATCCACCGCCAGCCTCCGGCATTTGATCAGCTTGAGCCAAAGACCAAGATGTTCGAGACGGGCATCAAGGTTATTGACCTTCTCACCCCGTACGTGCAGGGCGGTAAGATTGGCCTGTTCGGTGGTGCGGGCGTTGGTAAGACCGTTCTGATTCAAGAAATGATTCAGCGCGTGGCGCAAGACCACGGCGGCGTGTCGGTGTTCGCCGGTGTGGGTGAGCGCACCCGTGAAGGTAACGACCTGATTCACGAGATGGACGAGGCGGGTGTGTTTGATAAGACCGCACTTGTCTTCGGACAGATGGATGAGCCGCCGGGCACGCGTCTGCGCATTGCTCTGACAGGTCTGACGATGGCGGAGTACTTCCGCGACGTGCAGAACCAGGACGTGCTGCTGTTCATCGATAACATCTTCCGTTTCACGCAGGCAGGCTCGGAGGTTTCCACGCTTCTTGGCCGTATGCCTTCAGCAGTGGGCTATCAGCCGAACCTCGCTGATGAAATGGGTCAGCTTCAGGAGCGTATTACCTCTGCGGGTGGTAACTCGATTACCTCATTGCAGGCCATTTACGTTCCGGCGGATGACTACACGGATCCGGCTCCGGCAACCACGTTCGCGCACTTGGATGCAACCACTGAGCTTTCGCGTGATATTGCGTCACGCGGCCTCTACCCGGCTGTGGATCCACTAGCGTCCACCTCGCGCATTCTTGACCCGGCCTACGTTGGTCAGGAGCACTACGACGTGGCTACGCAGGTACAGCAGATTCTGCAGAAGAACAAGGAACTGCAAGACATCATTGCGATCCTTGGTGTGGATGAGCTTTCGGAGCAGGATAAGGTTACGGTTGCTCGCGCGCGCCGTATTGAGCAGTTCCTGTCCCAAAACACCTACATGGCTGAGAAGTTTACTGGTGTTGAGGGTTCCACTGTTCCGCTTGACGAAACGATTGAGGCTTTCAAGCGCATCGTTGAGGGTAAGTATGACCACATCCCCGAGCAGGCGTTCTTCAACATCGGTGGTATCGATGATCTTGAGCGCGCTTGGGCAAAGCTGCAGAAGGCGTAAGTAGATGGCGAAGTCTAAGATGCTCCAAGTCGAGGTGGTGAGCCGCACGGAAAAGCTCTGGCATGGTCTGGCTTCTTCCGTGGTGGTGCCATCTGTTGAAGGTGACCTGGGCGTGTTGGTTGGCCGCGCTCCGCTTCTTGCAGTGTTGCGTCCTGGTTCGGTTGCAATTGAAACCGAGTCTGAAGGACGTAAGATTGTGGAAGTATCGGGCGGCTTCGCCTCGGTTGACTCCGACTTCGTGACGATTGTTGTCGAAGAGGGCAACTTCGCGCAGTAGGATTTGAAAACAGAAGGAGGGCAATCATGAATGTTCTAGGCGGCATCTTGGTTGCCCTCCTTATTGCTTTGCTTGCGCTCGCTTTAATCGCTTTGTTGGTGTTGGTGATTCGGGTGCGCCGCATTGGGCGCATCGTGGGCACGTTTGAGTGCTGGTACCGGCCAGACGCGTCTGCGGGCTGGATTTCTGGCATGGCTCGTTTTGGACAGCGGGATTTACAGTGGTTTCGCCTAGTTGGTTTCCTTGTTGGACCGCAGTTACGAATGCCGCGCGAGGGACTGAACGTGTCTGCTCCGATTCACCGGCAGGAGGGCGTGGTTGAGGTAATCCTCACGTACGGTGACAGTGTTCGCCATCTGGCCATGCGGGAAGAGTGGTACAACGGCCTCATTTCGTGGATTGAGTCCGGCCCGCCACGGCCGCGGGAGGAGTACTAGAGTACTGATGTAGCGCACCGAAGGGTGCGCTTTTTTGTGCCTGCAGCTGGAGACGCTGTTAGGGTAGGTGGGTGCGAATTGTTATTGCTGAGTGTGCTGTTGATTATTCTGGCCGCCTAGATGCGCATTTGCCGATGGCTAAGCGCGTGCTCATGTTTAAAGGTGATGGTTCCGTACTGGTTCATTCGGATGGGGGATCATATAAGCCGCTCAACTGGATGACGGCGCCTTGTAACTTCCGCGTGCAGGAGCCAACGAGCACCGAGGTCGAGGCCGGTGTGAGCGAAGTCTGGGTGGTGGAAGCTACGAAGACGGATGACACGCTGGTGATCCGCGTGGGCGAGGTGTTTTTGGATCACGAGGAACATTTGGGGATTGATCCGGGCCTGACGAAGGACGGGGTGGAGGCGCACTTACAGGAGCTATTGGCAGATCAGCCGGAGATTTTGGGGAAGGGCTGGTGGACGGTTCGCCGTGAGTGCCCAACGGCTATCGGGCCGGTGGATATCTTAGTACGCACCAATGAGGGTGATCCGGTCGCAGTGGAAATCAAACGTCGCGGCGGTATTGATGGGGTGGAGCAGCTGACCCGCTACTTGGAGCTACTTTCGCGCGACCCACTCTTAAAGGGGATTACCGGCATTTTTGCCGCGCAGGAGATCACTCGTCAGGCTCGTACGCTTGCTGAAGACCGGGGGATCAGGTGCGTCATCCTCGACTACGATGCGATGCGGGGAATGGATGATGCTGAATCGCGACTTTTCTGACTAATAGCTCGTCAGACAAGTGATGTGTTATTAAACTGGGAGTGCTTAGTTTTCTGGTTTTGAACATATGCAAAGGAGCGCTTGAAAATGAGCGAGCCTCGGGTTTTGCGCGGGCGAGTGGTCACCGAATCGGAAGTTATTGCTGATGGCGCGATAGTTTTTGACGAGGTCATTTTGAAATGCGGCGCCGCATCGAAGGTTTTGTGCGAGGGCGAGGCCGCGCGCGCGGAGCGGATTGACGGCTATATTCTGCCTGGCTTGGTGGATGTGCACTGCCACGGTGGTGGAGGTGAGTCGTTCCCGAATGCGCAGACTGAGGAGCAGGCGATGGTTGCGGTGATGGAGCACCGCAGGCATGGCACAACTTCACTCGTAGCGTCGGGGGTAACAGCAGCTGCGGATGTACTCCGTTCGCGTGCGGTTACGCTGGCTAACTTGTGCGAGAAGGATGAGTTGGCAGGTATTCATTTTGAGGGCCCGTTCGTTTCGGTTGAGCGCAAGGGCGCGCAGGATCCTACTTACATTATTGAGCCGGACGTGGAGCTCACCAAAGAACTCATTGAGCTTTCCCGAGGGTACTGCGTGACGATGACGCTGGCGCCGGAAAAGAGGGGCGCGTTCGGTGAGGGCTCTGTCGCGGAGGCACTAATCGAGGGCGGAGCACTACCCTCGTGGGGCCACACGGACGCGGGCCCACAGGCGGTTCGGGAGGCTCTGGAATACTCGCGGATGAAGCTCGCTCAGGTGGCACCGCGTTCGCCGAAGGCTACCGCTACGCACTTGTTTAACGGGATGAGGCCGATTCATCATCGTGATCCGGGCCCGGTTCCGGAGTTTATTTCTGATGCGGCGCGCGATGGTGCAATTTTGGAGCTGATTGGCGACGGTGTGCATTTGGCCCCCGATATGGTGCGCGCGGTGTATGAGACGCTTGGGCGAGAGTGCCTGGTACTGGTAACGGATGCGATGGCTGCCGCCGGCATGCCCGATGGTTCCTACCAGCTGGGCCCGCAGGCAGTGACCGTGCAGGATGGCGTTGCTCGTCTCAGCGGTGGTGACGCGATCGCGGGAGGCACATCGCACCTGCTTGACCAGGTTCGCCTTCTCACGCAGGGCGGTTATGTGCCAGTGGTGGACGCAGTTTACATGGCGTCCGTTCAAGGTGCGAAGATCCTGGGGGATAAGACGATCGGTTGTTTGCGTGAGGGCATGAAGGCTGACGTGGTGGTTGTCAGTGATAGCCTGGAGCCGATTACCGTGTATCGTCGCGGTCTGGCAGTGTAACGCGTGGGTAAAGTCGCCCTGGCTTTTGCCGGGGCACTTTACTTTTGAAGGAGGTTTTATGGCTCGTCGCAGCGGTAAGCGTCCGTATAATCAGCCGCATCGTCCGCTCAACATGGATAGGTTGGCGTCGATGCCACGTCAGGTGGAGCGTAGTTCGGGCACGTTCAGTGTTCAGCGTTTGTCTCGCGCGTCAAAAGAATACACGTGTCCGGGCTGTCACCGGCCGATTACCGTTGGATCTGCGCACGTGGTTGTGTGGCGCGAAGAGGGCGCATTTGGCCTTGATGTTGGCGTTGATGCGCGCCGCCACTGGCACCCGCACTGTTGGGATAGTGGGGTTTCTAACTTCTACTAGAGGCAAACAATTTGTTTGGTGCCCGGCAAAAGCGCCGGGCACCAAACAAATTCAGAGTGATTTCGTTATTGGCTTGCCACCAGCGGTCTACTCTTTGTCCGTGTCATCAAAGAGGACGGGGGAGCCAGCGTCCGCGTCTTCTTCGGATTCGGCCAGCCCGGCAATGTTGCGAGCAGCGGAGGATCCAAGCAAGCCGCGCATTTCGTCGAGGTATGCGGCAACGGATTCGCGTTGACGGGTGAGCTTTTCAACCGTGCGTTGCGCGGCGGCACGCTCGCTGAGAGCTTCTTGACGCACGGTTTCACGCAGCTGTTCAGCTTCGGCCTCGGCGGCGGCAATGATAGCTTCCGCGCTACGGCGGGCATCTTCTTGCCGGCGGCGCACAACGGCGTCGGTGTCGGTAAGCAGGCGCTCGGCGCGCTCTAGTGTTTCTGCCAGATGCTTTTCGGCCTCATTCACCTGGGTGCGCGCGGCGGTTACCATCGCGGTGGTTTCTTCCCGCGCCTGTTCGTGTGCAGCCGCGTCGGCCTCTCGTGCGCTGGCGCGCTGGTCGGCAATTTCTTGCTCGGCTTCTTGGCGCGAAAGGCTGGCTTTTGCTTTCGCGTCGTCAAGGAAGGCACGGGCCTCGCGCGTAACCTTGTCGGCTTCATCTCGCGCGGCGGTGAGGGCGGCTGCAGCGGCGGTACGCGCAGATTCGAGAGTCTGTTTGGCTTCCGCGTTGGCATTTTCGCGCACCGCCTGGGCGTCAGCACCCGCGTCGGCACGCATCTGAGCGGTTTCCTGTTCGCAGGCAACACGCATTTCCACGGTGTCTTTTTGCGCGCGGGCACGCATGACCTCAACCTCGCGTTCTACACCACCGCGCGCGTCGTTGACGTAAGTGTTGGTTTCGGACCGCAGGGCCGCGGAGTCTCGTTGGGCGGATGCAACCATCTCATCGGCGCGGTGTTGCGCGTTGGTGAGGAGGGTTTCCGCTTCGGTCTGGGCGCGCGATACGCGTTCGGCGGCTTCGCGGCGAGCCTCGGAGAGGAGGGCTTCAGCTTCGGCTTGTGCCCGAGAGGAAAGACGTTGGGTTTCGGTGCGGGTGCGTTCCATGAGGGCGTCGGACTCTGCTTGCGCCTTCGTGGTCACTGCCAGTGCTTGCTCTTCAGCGGAGCGCAGAAGCTGTTCAACGCGCGCACCGATCCCGGAGAATGAGGCACGTTCTTGCTCCTCTAAACGGCTACGGGAGTCTTCGAGGTCACTTTCGAGGCTCTTGGCCCGGTTCTCCGCAACCTCGGCACGCCTGCGCGCCTCAGATAGCGCGGTCATCAGAGTCTGCAGTTGTTCATCAACTTGAACGCGGTCGTAGCCTCGCATGACAACTGGAAAATCTGTCTGCTCTTCGCTCACGAAATCTCCTCGAAATAAAAGTGCCCCAAAAAATCACACTGTTACTAGTGTAAATCAAACGAGGCGGTGAGCGTGAACGGTGGCCGTATGGGAAATACCCTATATTTCGTGGTTTTGGTCGCTACTTCACCATCTAAATGGTCTGGCGCCGCGATTGCCCCTAATCTGGAAGGTAAGTACGTCCATTTACGCGGAGGATAAGTGGTGAACACACCAACTAAAAGGCAGGGCATTCCGATTGCGCTGGCGGTGCTCGGCCTAATAATGGTGATTGCTGGTTTGCTGTTTGCAACAGTGTTGCGTCCGGATCCGACGGTCACCGCGCAGGCGGAGCGTCCCGACACGCCTTACGAGACTACGGTTGCAGGCCTGCTCGGGCTGGTTGACACCAAGGTGACGGTCCACGCGGAGGCGCCCGGCCAGCCGATCGTGTTGGCGCTTGGACGTGATGCTGATGCGCATGCGTGGATTGGCGAGCTTCCAAATACGCAGCTGACGGGATTGTCGTCGTGGAAGGCTATTGCTTCCACTAAGCACAACGGGGAGATGCCCGAGGCTGATCCAGAAGAGTTCTTAGCTGACCAGTTCGACAAGACTCTGGCGCAGTCAGACATGTGGTTGGACGTAAAGACGGGCAAGAACTCGTTGTCGTGGGATATCACGACGGATGGTTCTGGCGTGGTGCTCCTAGCGGCCACTAACGGTGTGGATCCAGCTCCCAAGATTTCTTTGACGTGGCAGCGCGACACTTCTTCCGCGTGGATCATTGCGCTCACAGTCATTGGCATAATCCTGTTGTTGCTTGGTCTGGTGCCTTACCTAGCGCTCCAAAGGAGGCGTAAGGAGGATGCGCGTAGCGAAGAGACTCGTGTGCGTAGGCGGCACACTTTGCAAAAGTTCAGCGGTTTGAAGTCGCCGTTCGGCAAGGATGCCACGTCGAAGTCTGAACAGGTTAGTGAGAAGGGGGAGGACGCCGCCTCGGATACGCAAAAGAGCGCGAAGGAAGAAGCGCGTCAGCAACGCGTTTCAATGCTTGAGCGCCAGGCGCGTCCAGCCACTGAGGAGCGCACAGAGATCACAACCACAATCGGCGGTAAAACTCACGTGCTTCCATCCCGGCGCGCGATGCGTGAGGCACGCGCTCGCGGTGAAGCCGAGGTATCGCTGGGCGGGCAGACCTTCGCCACGGGTCTCATCCCGGTCATTCCGCGACCAGACGATGCTGAAGCTGAAAAGAAGGGAGAGGGCAAATGAGGAAAACGCTACCTGCAGCGCTGATGATTTTAGCGTTGGCCACTACGGGGTTGTCAGCGTGTTCAAACGAGGTTCCCCAACTTCCTTCTACCGGAACTAGCCCGAGTGAGTCGGAGCAGCCGAACTTGGACGAAGTGCAAGTATCGACGCTCATTTCTGAGGTTGAGGAAGCCTTGGTTGCCGGCGATGAGGCGCTGGATGAAAGCATGTTGCAACCGCGCGTGAAGGACCCCGCGTTGGCTATGCGCGCGGCGATGTACCGGCTGACAAAGGCGCGCCAAGATACGGTTGCGGGGCTTGATATGGATGAGACAGCAGCCACGGTTACCCAGTCACACACTTGGCCACGCGCAATAATTGCGCCGACGAAGGCCACGGAAGACGAGTTGCCGCAGATCGGGTTTATTACCCAAGACAATCCCCGCGATGATTACAAGCTGACCAGTTGGGTGCGTATGTTCCCGGGTGAGTCACTGCAAACCATTGCGGTTTCCGAGGGCTCCCCGGTGGTGGCTGCTGATGCGGATGGTTTTGTGTTGTCACCCCAGGAGGCGCTGACTGAGTGGACGGCGCGGCTTGACGACAAGGCAAATCAGCCGGATCTGTTTGCTGATGATGAGTTCGCCAAGGCTTATAAGGAACAGTTGAAGCTGAACGATTCATTGGGGGAGAACGGCAAGGTAACGATTGCTGCGACGCCTGCTGAAAAGCCACTAACGGCGGTTGCTCTGGTTGACGGTTCGGCACTCGTGGCGGGCAACATCTCGTTTACGGTGACGTACGAGCGTGTGAAAGAGAACGCGAAGATCAAGCTTGGTGGTGCCATTGCGGATCTGATGGAAGATCCCCAGGTTCATGACAAGCCTGTGGAGGTTACATACCTTGCTTCGGTGGCCCTGATTTTGCCGCCTAAGGGTTCGAGTGAGTTGATTCATGCGATTGGTGCTGAGCGGGTTCTCGGTTCGTATCGCGTTGTTGAGTAGTTTGGTGAGTGAAAGAGGTTTGTGATGTCCGGTGAGTCTATGCCTGCCGATACTTGTGGTGCAGTTTCGTTGGAGGGGGCGGCGCCCGGTTCTACACCTGCGGCTACTCCGGCTTCTTCTGACGCGGGCCTTAACGGCCCGATTATTCGGGACGTGGACGAGGCGGGTTTGCAAGAGCTCGTTGACTTGTCGCAGACCCTACCGGTTGTAATCGACTTCTGGGCGGATTGGTGCCAGCCGTGCAAACAGCTGACTCCAATTTTGGAGGATGTGATCCGCGAACTCGATGGTCGGGTGGTGCTCGCAAAGATCGACACCGAGGCCAACCAGCAATTATCGCAAATGTTCGGTGTGCAGTCTATCCCTACGGTGGTGGCGCTGATTGGTGGCCGTCCGGTGCCGCTGTTCCAGGGCGCGCAGCCTAAGGATCAGATTGTCGCCGTCTTTAATGAGCTACTCAAGGTTGCCGCTAATGCTGGCTTGACGGGTCGCATGGTTGACGGTTCCACCGGGCCAAAAACGAATCCTCTGCATGAGGCCGCGATGGCGGCTGAGGATGCGGGGGATCTGGAGGGCGCCATTGAGCAGTGGGGAAAGGTTTTAGCGCAGGCGCCTAAGGATCAGGTAGCCAAGGAGTCGATTGCGCGTTTGCAGCTGGCGAAGCGGGTGCGCGCAGAATCTGACGGGTCGGAGCTTTCGCGCGCGGATGCCGCGTTTGTGGAGGGCAACGTGGAGGCCGCGTTTGATACGTTGCTTGATGTGATTGCCCGCTCGAAGGGCAGTGATGATGAGGCGTTCGAGGCCGCGCAGGAGCGTTTGCTTCAGATGTTCACGGTTTTGGGGGCCGACCCGCGAGTGAAGGCGGCCCGCGCTCGTCTGTCAAGCTTGCTGTTCTAACGGCAGGGCTATTGATAACGAAAGTGGTGGTGGGAACGATTTGGAACTGTTCCCACCACCACTATTATTGTTTGCGCTTAGTCACGCACTGGGCGGAGCCAAACGGCGCCTAGTGGCGGCACGCGTAGCTCAACCGAGGCGGGACGTCCGTTCCAGGGAACATCCTCGGCAATGATTGGGCCCATGTTACAAACGCCAGAGCCGCCGTAGATTTCAGCGTCGGTGTTTAGCACTTCTTCCCACCTGCCGGAGAAGGGCAGGCCTACCCGGTAGCCCTCATGGGGGTTGCCAGCGAAGTTAGAGATGCACACCAAAATGTCGGTGTCTCCGGCTTCGTCCTTGCCCTTGCGGATGAAGGAGATGACGTTGTGGTCAGCGTCGCCAGCTTCGATCCACTCGTAGCCCGTGTAGTTGTCGTCCCACAGGGCGGGGGAGTTCTTGTAAATGTTGTTCAAGCGGGCAACGAGGCGGTTCACGCCGCGGTGGCCCGGGTCATCCATGAGCCACCAGTCAAGCGAGTACGCTTCTGACCATTCGGATTCTTGGCCGAAATCTTGACCCATGAACAGCAGTTGCTTGCCGGGATGCGACCACTGGTAGGCCAGCAGGGAGCGCAGGCCGGCCAGGCGGCGCCACTTGTCGCCGGGCATCTTCGAAATGAGGGAGCCCTTGCCGTGCACAACTTCGTCGTGTGAGAGCGGCAGGACGTAGTTTTCAGAGAATGCGTAGACGAGGGAGAACGTGAGTTCCCCATGATGCCAGCGGCGGTTTACTGGGTCTTCCTGCATGTAGCGCAGCGTGTCGTTCATCCAGCCCATGTTCCATTTGAGGCCAAAGCCGAGGCCACCACCAGAGGTGGGGGCGGTAACGCCGGGCCACGCGGTGGATTCCTCAGCGATCATGACGATGCCGGGGTTGCGCCGGTAGGCGGTGGCGTTGGCCTCTTGGATGAATTCGATGGCTTCGAGGTGTTCGCGGCCGCCGTACTGGTTGGGGCGCCATTCACCATCGTTTCGCGAGTAGTCGAGGTATAGCATGGACGCTACAGCGTCTACGCGAAGTCCGTCGATGTGGAACTCTTCGAGCCAGTACAGGGCGTTGGCCACCAGGAAGTTGCGCACTTCGCGGCGTCCAAAGTTGAACACGAGCGTGCCCCAGTCGGGGTGTTCGCCACGCATTGGGTCTGGGTCTTCGTACAGGGCAGTGCCATCGAACCTGGCGAGTGCCCAGCTGTCCTTGGGGAAGTGAGCGGGCACCCAGTCGAGGATAACGCCGATGCCGGCCTGGTGCAGTTTGTCTACGAGGTAGCGGAAATCATCTGGAGTTCCAAACCGGGAGGTTGGCGCATAGTAGGAGGTCACCTGGTAGCCCCACGATCCTCCGAATGGGTGTTCTGCAACGGGCATGAACTCAACATGCGTGTACCCCATGCGCTTCAGGTAGGGCACTAGCTCGTCAGCGAGGCTACGGTATCCCAGGCCTTGACGCCACGAGCCGATGTGGACTTCGTACACGGACATGGGGCTGGTGTGCGGGTCTTTCGCAGCCCGAGCTTCCATCCATTCATTGTCAGCCCATTCGTGGAACTTGTCGGTGACAACAGAGGCGGTTGCAGGCGGAATTTCGGTGGCGCGAGCCATTGGGTCTGCCTTTTGCATCCAGTTGCCGTCGGGGCCGCAGATCTCGAACTTGTAGCGAGCACCAACCTCAACGCCGGGAACAAAGAGTTCCCAAACACCTGAGGCTCCCAGCGTGCGCATTGCGCTACCAGTGCCATCCCAGTAGTTGAAGTCACCAACTACGCGCACGGCGCGAGCGTTGGGTGCCCAGACGGTGAACGATACGCCGTGCACTTCGCCGAGCTCGCTGTAGAAGGTGCGAACGTGTGCACCAAGGGCCTCCCAGAGGTTTTCGTGGCGGCCCTCTCCAATGAGGTACAGGTCCATTTCGCCGATGGTGGGCAAGAACCGGTAGGGATCGTCAGAGTCAACGACTTGGTCCCCATAGGTGACGCGCAGGCGGTAGTCGGGAACAGTGTAGAAGGGTAAGACTGCTGTCCAGATGCCATCCTGTTCGTGGGTGGCTTCGTACTCACCGGTTTTGGTGACAACGGTAACGGAATCCGCGAGGTGGCGGACCGTGCGGATGGTTACCACGCCATCGTGGATGTGGCCGCCGAGCACCGAATGGGGTGAGTGATGGGTTGCATTAGCAACTGCTGAAAGGGTTACTGGATCTACGGGGTAAGGTGTCGCGTTCATATTTGCAATTCTTCCATGCTTGTGGCCAGTTTTTGCGCTTATGGGGCTGACCTATTTTGCAAGTCGAGCGAGCGCATTCTCAGGTATCCAGATCCAGTCGGGCCGCATCCGGTACTCATACACGGCTTCGTAGGCAGCTTTTTCGATCTCTAGCACGGCGCTGAGTTCGCTCTCAGTTTCGCCCAGGCCTCCGCCGTTGGTGTAACCGTCGATGAAGGCTTCGCGTGCGGCATGTAGCCAGGCCTGATCCGCCCCTCCCTTCGCGGCGGCGTAGTCAAAGGACCTGAGCATTCCGGCTACGTCACGTAGTGCAAAGTCGGGTTCGCGGCGTTCTTCCAGCGGGCGTAGCGGTTCACCTTCGAAGTCAAGGATCACCCACCCGTCCTCGCCAAGCAGAGTTTGGCCCAGGTGGTAGTCGCCGTGAATGCGGATCATGGGCGGCAGGTTCTCAATACCCCCGATGCGCTCTATTTTGGTTTCGAGAGGTTCAATGAGGTCACTTTCGCGAAGGCGTGGAACTTCGGCCACGGCAGCGCTGAGATTTACCCGCAGGCGTTCCTTCAGTTGATCAGACGGTGCGGATGCGAACTCGCCAAAGGCTTTTGCCATGTGTTCGTGGAGTCCGGCAGTTACGGTGCCAAGTTCGCGCGCCAGGGGGGCAGGATCTTCATTTTTACCTGCTAGTTCAACGAAGAGTTCAAATCCGTCGCGCCCGTTTTTAACTAGCGAACCGGCAAAGCCTAGTACTACGTCGCCGCGCAGTCCCTCCAGTTGAAACTCTTCTTCAAGGTAGGCGATGGGCTTTGGTACGTGCGTCCAGCCCAGTTTGGCAAGTTCTACCGTAACTTCCACTTCGGGATGCAACCCGGGGTGGAGAACACGAAGTAGTTTCAGCACGCAGGCGAATGGGCCACCAAAACGCACGGAGGTGTTGGATTGTTCTCCGGTGAGCACAAACGCCCTTGCCGCTTCTTCTAGTAGACTCGCTAGAGCCTCATCGCCTCGCTGTGGCTCAATGGGGCTGAGAGTGCCGTTTGCGTGGGCTTTGCGTAGCCACGCCCGCAGAAACGCGGGGGAGTATGCTCCGTCAACCAGGTAGGCTCCCTGCAGCTCGGTGATGAGGCCAAAGTCGGGTTTAGTCGCGGTGTAGGCAAGCGGTATAGAAATGAAAGTTTCGCCCACTTGGACGATGGAAATCCACACCGGCTCAAGCGCTTCGTCACTTCCGCTAGCCGCAGGGTCGGCTGAGTAGCTGGAGAGGTCAATGTTGGCTACCAGGCGAACGGAATCGCCGGTGTTGCCGGGAAACCAGCGTTGCTTGTACAGCCAGGTGTCGATTTGGTCTAGTAGGTTAACGGCGGCTGGCCATGAAGCGCCCATGGTTACTCCTCTTCGTCTTCTTCATTTAGGAATGTGGCTTCGAGCCAGTAAAAACCGTGACGTCCAAGCGTGATGTCAATGGTTTCATCTTCACGCACGTCGGGGAATCGGTTTCCGGAGGCTGTGTCGTATAGGCGCCATCCGCCCATGCCAGGTAGTTGGATGGTGGCCGAGCGCGAAGTGGTGGAAAGGTTGTTTACGCACAGCACGGTTTGGCGTTCGTCGCGAC
This sequence comes from Gleimia europaea ACS-120-V-Col10b, assembly GCF_000411155.1. Taxonomy (GTDB): domain Bacteria; phylum Actinomycetota; class Actinomycetes; order Actinomycetales; family Actinomycetaceae; genus Gleimia; species Gleimia europaea_B. The sequence continues at coordinate 533,266 of NZ_KE150266.1, read as the reverse complement.
GCAGGTATGCGAGGACCGCGTCATCTGACGTGGATAGTAGCGTGAGGGATCCAATGCCGAACACGGGGTAGCGTTTGCGCACTTCCAGCATGCCGCGTAGCCAGTTGAGCATTGAGGTGGGGCGGGAGCGGTGCTCCGACACATTGATGGCGGCCGGTGCGTACGGGCCGTCTTCGATGAGGGGCAGGTAGAACGTATTTGGGTTGCCCTTAGAGAAGCCAGCACCGGGAGTGGAATCCCACTGCATGGGCGTGCGCACGCCGTCGCGATCTTTGAGCCAGATGTTGTCTCCCATTCCGATCTCGTCACCGTAGTAGAGGAACGGGGAGCCGGGGAATGAAAGGAGCATGGCGTGGGCCAGTTCAACTTCGCGCCTGGAGCCGCGCAGTAGCGGGGCGAGGCGGCGACGGATACCCACGTTGGCGCGCATGCGTGGTTCGGGTGCGTACCAGCCGTACATGGCTTGGCGCTCTTCGTCGGTAACCATTTCGAGGGTGAGCTCGTCATGGTTGCGCAAGAACGTTCCCCACTGGCCGCCCTTGGGTAGGGGCGGGGTTGCGGCGAAGGCTTCGCGCACTCCCTTGGAGGTTTCTTCGCGTAGTGCAGCGAATATCTTGGGCATGATTGGAAAGTGGAAACACACGTGGCATTCGGGCCTTGAATCGGATCCGAAGTATGCAACTACCTCGTGCGGGGGTTGGTTGGCTTCCGCAATGAGAACAGTGCCGGGGTATTCCTCGTCAACCATGTCGCGTAGCTCGGCAATGAAATCGTGGGTGCGCGGCAGGTTCTCGCAGTTGGTGCCGTCTTCTTCGTACAGGTAGGGGATGGCGTCTAGGCGGAAGCCATCCACACCCGTGTCTGCCCAAAACCGGATTGTGTTCTTGATGGCTTCGCGCACGGCCGGGTTTTCGAAGTTCAGGTCGGGCTGGTGGCTGAAGAAGCGGTGCCAAAAGTATTGCCCGCGAACTTCGTCGTAAGTCCAGTTGGAGTCTTCAGTGTCGATGAAGATGATGCGCGCGTCAAGGTATTCAGCGGGGCGGTCACGCCATACGTAGAAGTCTGCGTACGGGCCGGCTGGGTCGTGCCGGGAGGCTTGGAACCAGGGATGGGCGCAGGACGTGTGGTTCATGACCATGTCGATCACCACGCGGATATGGCGCTTATGAGCCTCTTCCATAAGCGTGCGGAAGTCATCCATCGTGCCGTAGCGAGGATCGACGTTGGTGTAATCCGAGATATCGTATCCGCCGTCGCCCATGGGGGAGGGGTAGAACGGGGGAATCCAGATAGCGTCGATGCCCAGCCATGCCAAGTAATCTAGTTTCTCCGTCAGGCCTTTAAAGTCGCCCGTACCGTCGTTGTTGGCGTCAAAGAACGAGTGGGTGAGCACTTCGTAGAACACGGCGGTGCGATACCAGTGCGGATCCTCAGCGGGGGTGGGTAGCGTGGCGACAACTCGTTCTTCGGGAACTTCGCGCGTAGTGGCGTCGTCGCCATCCCGAGGAATCAGAGGGATAGCGCCGGTGGGCGCGTTGTCTCGCGGAGATAGGGTCATGGCTATCCTTTTGGCTATTTTTATACGTTGGGGGCGCGAAAAACCGCGCCCCCGAGGTGTTTAGTTGTTGGAGGGACGCACGGCCAGCACATGCGCGGTACGAATTGAGGGTTCGAGTCGAACGTAGTTGTGTTCACCCCACTGGTATTCAACACCATCGAGTTCGTCTACCACGTTCAATACGGGGCCGTTGGGCCCGTAGTTGATAGTGGCCCCAAGTTTTGACAGGTCAATGTCTACGGATCCTTCAACGGTGTTGTGTGGATCGAGGTTTACAACGACAATGACGGTGTCTTCCTCACCGCTGGGGCTGAACTTTGCGGGTACGTGCTTAGAGAAGCAGACCAGCCGGTCATCCGATGTCTCATGCACTTGAATGCGGTGCAACTGCTGGAGGGCAGGGTGACGTTTGCGGGCGCTGTTCAGCAGGGTAAGTAGGTTTTCGAGGCCGTACTTGTTTGCATCTTCCCAGTCGCGGGGGCGGTACTCGTACTTCTCATTGTCGATCTGCTCTTCAAAGCCGGGACGCTGCACGTTTTCCACAAACTCATATCCGGAGTAGATGCCCCACGATGGTGAGGCCGTGGCAGCAAGAACTGCGCGCAGGGCAAAGATCGCGGCTCCTCCGGTAGTCATCTGCGGGGTGAGAATGTCATGCGTGGTGGGCCAGAAGTTCGGGCGCATCACGTGAGCGGTGTCCTTGGAGACCTCTTCGAAGTATTCGAGGAGCTCCTGCTTAGTGGTTCGCCACGTGAAGTATGTGTAGGACTGGTGGTAGCCGATAGCGCCAAGCGTACGCATCATGGCGGGCCTCGTGAACGCCTCGGCAAGGAAGATAACTTCGGGATGCTTCTCGTTAAATTCGGCGAGGAAGCGTTGCCAGAAGCTCAGCGGCTTGGTGTGCGGGTTGTCCACGCGGAACAGGGTCACCCCGTGGTCGATCCACTTTTGCACAACGTCGCGAACCGCCCGGTAGATGCCTTCTGGATCGTTGTCGAAGTTCAGTGGGTAAATGTCCTGGTACTTCTTAGGCGGGTTCTCCGCGTAGGCGATGGAGCCGTCTGCGCGTTCACTGAACCACTCGGGGTGTTCCGTAACCCACGGGTGGTCGGGCGAGCATTGCAGGGCGAGGTCAAGAGCTACCTCCATGCCGTGCTCGCGGGCCTTGGCAACAAAATTATCGAAGTCTTCAAACGTGCCCAGGTCGGGGTGGATGGCGTCGTGCCCGCCTTCTGATGCGCCGATACCGTAGGGCGAACCCGGATCCATCGGGCCGGCTTCGAGGGTGTTGTTGCGTCCCTTGCGGAAGGTGGTGCCGATCGGGTGGATGGGAGTTAGATAGATGACGCTAAAGCCCATGTTCGCAATGCGGGGGAGCTGTTCGGCTGCCCCGGCCAGCGTGCCGGACACCCAGTCGCCCTTTTCATTGCGGTGGGCGCCGTAGGAGCGCGGGAAGATCTCGTACCAGGAGGAGAACAGCGCTGCCTTGCGGTCTACCTTCAGCGGATAGGTGCGGGTTCGCGTCCACAGTTCCCGTAGGGGAAAGTGGCGAAATACGTTACGCACGGCGGAAGAAAGACCTGCGGACAGGCGGGTTTGCGCAGAAGCGCTATCATCGCGTAGTAGCTTTGCTGCTTCGAGGAGTACCGCCTGGCCGGCCTTGTCCGGTCCCTTTTGCTTGCGGCTGCCCTTGGGGCGGGGGCGCCCTTCGGCGGCGCGTTCCATTAGGCGGGCGCCCTCTTCAAGCATGAGTTCAACGTCCGTGTCGGCTGCGATCTTGATAGCGGCGTCGTGCGCCCAGGTGGTGTAGGGATCAGACCAGGTGTCGATGCGGAACTTCCACTCGCCGGGACGGTCGGGCATGAGCCATGCTTCGTAGCGGTCGAGGCCCGGAGCAATGTCATGCATGTAGGCACGCATGTGCTCATCGCCTTTGGGGTCGATCAAAATGGCCTCAACACCGAGCGCCTCATGTCCTTCACGGAATACGGTTGCGCGCACGGGGAATGACTCGCCTTCCGTCGCCTTTGCGGGCCAAAGTCCCTGTTCTATTACGGGGAACACCTCGGTTGCAGGAATACGCGTGATCCGTGCTCGAGGGGGAACTGGATTCTTCATTGTCGAAGTGGTGTTCTTCGCTTTGACTGCTGGCATCGGTCCGGCTCCTTAGACTCGTCGAAGGCTGGGAAAAGTTTTAGTAGTACTTCATATTCATAGCGGTTAAAACGTCGCTGAGGGTCTCGTTTGCAACTTCATTTGCGCGTTCGTTGCCTTTGCGCAGGACCTCAAGCAGGTAGTCCTCGTTTTCAACTAGTTCAGCGCGACGCGCCCTAATGGGGGCGAGCATGGTGTTGAGGTCTTCGGTTACGCGGGCTTTGAGGGCGCCGCCACCACCGTCTCCGATCTGCTCGGCAATCGCTTCGGGGCTTTCCCCACATGCCATGGATGCCATGAGCAGAAGGTTGGAAACTTCGGGGCGCTTGACCGGGTCGTAGGTAATGACGCGGTCAGCGTCAGTTTTTGCCCGCTTGAGGCGCTTCGCTGTTTCGTCGGCACTCATTCGTAGCTCAATGGTGTTGCCACGAGACTTGGACATTTTCTCGCCGTCAAGGCCAAGAACGTGCGAAGCGTTGGACAGTAGCGCTTCGGGGCGCCTGAAGACGGGCTTGTCTTTATCTGCCCTGCCGTAGCGGCGATCAAAGCGGTTGGCAATCACGCGCGCCTGCTCGAGGTGGGGCAATTGGTCTTGCCCCACCGGAACGATGTTTGCCCGGCAGAAAAGAATATCTGCGGCCTGGTGGACGGGGTAGGTGAGGAGAAGACCGGACATGGCGCGCCCATCGGTGGCGTCAAGTTCAGCTTTGACGGTAGGGTTGCGGTGCAGTTCAGACTCGGTCACCAAAGACAGGAACGGGAGCATCAGCTGGTTCAACGCTGGTACAGCGGAGTGCGTGAAGATTGTTGCACTCTCCGGATTCATTCCGGCCGCAATGTAGTCGGTGAGTAGCGACAGTACGCGTTCGCGCAACGGGCCCACCCCGTCGCGGTCGGTAATCACCTGGTAGTCAGCAATTAGCTGCCAAGTTTCGATACCGCGTTGCTGCTGCTCGACACGGTTCTTAATCGTTCCGAAGTAGTGCCCCAGGTGCAGGTGTCCGGTTGGACGGTCACCTGTCAACATGCGGAACCGGCTAGGATCCTTGTCGATCTCTTTTTCAAGTTCGGCAGAACGCTCCACAGCGCGGGCCAAAGACGCGGAATCTGTACTCTTACTTAAGGTTTCTTCAGCTTTGTTGCTCACGCGCCTCATCCTATCGCACTACTCGGATAGATAAATCTGGAGGGATTGTGGCTCGATGTGTGCTGCGGAACCGGGCTTCACAACGTCGCATCCACTGTGGTCAGTAGCGCTTATAACCCCGCCCTCGTCCGGATTAGTCCAGGATGAATCAAACACGAGACGGTAGTTACGTCCGCGCCCCTGGGCAAGCTTGACCGTCTTTGAGTTCAGTGTCGCATTGAAAATGACGAGCATATCACTGTCGTTGTAGGGAGCGCCCGAACGCAACATCTGGAGGGTGCGGTGCTTAACCTTGTGCCAATCTTCGCACTTAAACTTACGATCGTCAGCCGTGTGCCAAGATAGGTCAGCGATTTCATCCCCGCACCTCACGTCACCGGAGGCAAACGAGTCAGGTCGCATAACCGGGTGATTGCTGCGTAGGGCGATCAAGTAGCGTATTGATTCGAGCAGGTCATGCTGCCACGAGTCCATGTCCCAGTTCACCCAGGAAATGCCGTTGTCTTGGCAGTACGCGTTGTTATTGCCATGCTGCGTGCGCCCAATCTCGTCACCGGCTGTGATCATCGGCGTGCCGGCAGAAATGAGGAGCGTGGCCATGAGGTTACGCATGGAGCGCTCGCGGGCGTAGAACACAGAGTCGAGCAGGCCCAGTGGGGTGTCTTGCTCCGTGTCGGAGGGACGCGGCATGCGGTTCATATGACCTTCAACCCCGTGGTTCCACGAGAGGTTTTGGGACGTGCCGTCCATGTTGCCTTCGCCGTTTTCGAAGTTATTCTTGTGGTTGTAGGCGGTGAGATCAGCCAGGGTGAAGCCGTCGTGAGCGGTGATGAAGTTAACCGAGGAGCGCACGGGACGCAACCGGCCCAGCGTTGCGCCGAAGAGGTCAGCGGAGCCGGAGATACGCGTTGCAAGCTCGTTGGGGCCTTGGCTTTGGCGGCCAGCCTCAAGGTGGGCAAAGTCAGCCAGCCAGAACGAGCGGATCGTGTCGCGGTAGCGGTCATTCCATTCGGACCAGGGCAGGGGGAAGTTACCAGTTTGCCAGCCTCCCGGGCCGATGTCCCACGGCTCGGCAATGATTTTTTGTTTGTTGAGGACGGGGTCGGAGGCAAGAGCCATGAAGAACGGGTGATCCGAGGCAAAACCGTGCGTGTGCCGGCCGAGAGTGGGGGCAAGGTCAAAGCGAAACCCGTCAACGCCTACTTCTTCGGACCAGTATCGCAGCGAGTCGAGGGTGTGTTGGATGACGAGGGATTCGTCAAAGTTCACTGTATTGCCACAGCCCGTGTCGTCAATCATCTGCACCGGGCGTTCGTTGGTGTGTCGGTAGTACAGGTCTTGCCCAAAACCGCGCCAAGATATCATTTGGCCGGGCAGGCCGCCCTCGCACGTGTGGTTGTAGACCACGTCCAAGAGCACTTCGATGCCATGTTCGTGCAGAATCGAGACCATGCCACGCACTTCGTCCAGTACGGCCTGGGCGCCGAGCTGGCGGGCTTGCTTTGTGGCGTAGCGAGGTTCGGGGGAGAAGTAGGACAGGGTGGAGTAGCCCCAGTAGTTAGTTAAACCTCTGCCTTGGAGGAAGGGTTCGTGCCAGGAGGCGTGGATGGGAAGCAACTCCACTGCGGTGACCCCGAGTGCTTTCAGGTGTGCGATTGCGGCGGGGTGGGCTAGGCCAGCGTAGGTGCCGCGTAGCTCAGCGGGGACGGCTTGCATGAGTTTGGTAAAGCCTTTGACGTGGAGCTCGTAGATGACAGATTCGTTCCACGGGGTACGCGGTTTGGCAGATACCGCGAATTCGTTGGTTTGGACAACGATGGAGCGAGCCATGTATGAGGCGGAGTCGGTTTTCGATTGTTTGTACGGGGCAGTAGACGGCAACAAGTCGTCGTCTACTTCGTGTGCATGGATGGCGGGGCTGAGCACCACCTCGCCCTCAATTCCTTTGCCGTAGGGGTCTAGCAAAAGCTTGTTTGGGTTGAACGTGGAGCCGCCTTCTGGGTCCCACTTGCCATCAACGCGATATCCGTAAATGGTGCCTACGCCGGCGCCGGGTAGATGGGCGGACCAGATGCCACCTTCGTGGGGCGTCATTTTGTAGCGGGTTTCTTTGCTTTGACGGGAGGCGTTAGCAAAAATGCACAGTTCAACGTTTTTCGCATCGGGCGCGGCTACTGCGAAGTCCACGCCGCCTGACACGGGTGTGGCTCCGAGAATAGTGGGGTGCTGCGTGGAGGGTGCGAGGTCGCCCCTGCAACCACAATTTTCTCGGGCTGCGTGCGTTTTGTGCTGTGGCATTGTGATTCCACGTCTCCTTGTTAGTGGCACATGACTTGGGTGTCACTGATTTCGTATATCCGCACAGATGATACCCGCTCGGGCGCAAGCCCGCTCTTTTGGAGTGTTTGCAGGCCCTTAACGTTGCTCACAAGTGCATTTTGGATACGGCAACGTAGGGAAAATTGTGGCACTGTATTGGGTATGAGGATTTTGGTCAGTATTAAGCATGTCCCTGATGTCATGTCTGAGCGCCGGATCGAGAATGGGCGTTTGGTTCGTGGCGAGGATGACACTCTAAATGAGCTTGATGAGAATGCGATTGAGGCGGCCGTAGCAGCTGTTGAGGAGTTTGGCGGCGAGGTCATTGCTGTAACGATGGGCCCGCAGGACGCTGAGGATTCGGCGATGCTTGCTTTGCAAAAGGGCGCGGATCGCGCGATTGTTGTGACGGATGATCGTTTGGCTGGTTCAGATGTGATCGGTACCGCGCAGGTGCTTTCGGCAGTGGCGCGCAAGCTCGCGCAAGAGGAGCCGATCGACCTCTTCATTACGGGTATGGCCAGTTTGGACGGTATGACGTCGATGGTTCCGGCGGCTGTGGCTGCTGGGTTGGGATGGCCTTATATTTCGCTGGCGTCGGAGCTTTCGATTACTGAGGACGCGGTGCAGGCCTTGCGCCACGCGGATGGATTTACGGACACGTTGCGCTGTGCTTTCCCGGCCGTGGTTTCGGTGACAGACCAGGTGAATGAGCCTCGGTTCCCGAATTTCAAGGACATGCGCGCAGCGCGCAAGAAGCCGTTAGACGTGTGGTCGCTTGACGATCTTTTGGACGTTGCTGATCCGAACGAGATGGTAATCGGAAAGCAGGGTGCGGGCACGATGGTGCTGGAGGCTAGTGAGCAGTCCGAGCGCGCCGGCGGTGAAGTTGTTTCTGGTGTTGGCGGCGGCGTAAAGCTGGCTGAGTACATTGAGAAGGTGTTGAAGTAGTGGAGAAGATTTCAGCTCCGATCTTGGTGATCACGGATCACACGGGGAATGTTGATGATGGTTTTGTGCTGACGGAGCCATCCAAGCAGTTGCTCACGCTAGCGGGTTCGCTCACTACCGGTCGGATTGACGCTATTGCACTCAATCCGGCTCCGCAGGTATCCGAGCTTGCCAAATACGGCGTGTCGCGAGTGTTTACCCCTGATTTAGAAGGGTTGTCACCGCGGGTCGCGGCTGTTGTGGCGGATGCGGCATTCGAGGTGGCTCGCCAGGAGGCGCAGTACGCTGCGGTGCTTAACGTTTCGAATTATCGCGGCCGGGAAGTGGCTGCGGGTCTCGCGGTTCGCTTGGGTTCAGGCGCGGTTGTAGACGTGACGTCTTGCGTTGTTGCCGATGGTCAGTTTGAGGCGCAAAAGAGCGTTCTTGCGGGCACGTGGTCCACGAAGTTTAAAGTTACGCGTGGAACCCCCGTAATCGGTTTGCGTCCCTCTGCGGTGGAGGCCAAGGAAGTAGGTGAGCCTACCGAGCCTGAAATTGTTCCCATAAAGGTCAGCTACTCTCAACCCGCTGTTGGCGTTGAGGTTATTGAATCGATTGAGGAGGGCGGCCAGGGCCGCGTGTCTTTGACGGAAGCGCCGGTTGTAGTGTGCGGCGGGCGCGGCACCGATGGTAATTTTTCGCTGGTGGATGAGCTCGCTAACGCACTTGGTGGCGCCGTGGGTTCGACGCGCGTGGCGGCCGATGAGGGGTGGATTGATCGATCCACTCAGATCGGTCAAACGGGTGTGAGTGTGGCACCGAACTTGTACATCGGTCTGGGCGTGTCAGGAGCGGTACACCACGCGTGTGGAATTCAGGCCTCGCGCCACATTGTGGCAGTTTGTGATGATCCGGACGCACCGATTTTTGAGATCGTAGATTTTGGTGTTGTGGGCGATATTAATGAGGTTGTTCCCGAGGCGCTTGCCGCGCTGAGGCAGAAGGGTCTGTAGGCGCGGATGAAGGTTATTGCAGCACTTTCTGGCGGGGTTGATTCAGCTGTTGCTGCCGCGCGCGCGGTGGAGGCGGGATACGACGTCACCGGCGTACACATGGCATTGAAAACCGAGGGCGTTAGCTGTGCGGGTTCGCGCGGATGCGCAAACCCGCAAGATCGCGCGGATGCAGCAAGGACATGCGAGTTGCTGGGCATCCCGTTCGAGGTTTGGGATCTGGCTGACGAGTTCGAAGAGAACGTGATTTCAGATTTCGTGGAGCAGTATCGCATTGGCCGCACTCCTAATCCGTGCGTGCGCTGTAATGAGTTCGTGAAGTTCCGCGAGCTGACGGTGCGTGCCCATCACAGGGGTTTTGACGCGGTTGTGACGGGCCATTATGCGCGCGCAGAAAAACACGGTGATCACTACGAGCTGCTACGTGCGCGGGACGTGTCAAAGGATCAGTCTTACGTTCTTGCAGTGATGGGGGAAGAAGAGATATCGCGCGTTATTTTCCCGTTAGGGGATATGCCGTCGAAGGCGGCAGTGAGGGCGGAAGCAGACCAGTGTGGCCTCGAGGTGTCCAACAAGCCCGACTCGTTCGATATCTGTTTCATTCCCGACGGCGATACGCAGGGCTTTTTGCGCCGTCGCCTGGGTGAATCTGCGGGCGAGATCGTGGATACGGACGGCAATGTGCTGGGCGAGCACCGTGGCTACTTTGAGTACACGGTGGGACAGCGTAAGGGGCTTGGTATTGACCGACCGGCTGTGGATGGGCGACCTCGCTACGTTTTGCGAACGCGCCCGGATGCGAATCAGGTTGTGGTGGGCCCCTCTGAGTTGCTTAGCGTTGACGTTGTAATCACTACCGATTTGACGTGGGATGCTAGCGACGATGAGGGTGATGTGCGTACAACGGTAGCTCAGCCCCTCGGCACCGATGATGACGAGTGTCTGTATGCGCAAATGCGCGCCCATGGCCGTCCCACCCCAATCAAGCAGTTGGAGCGTTTTGAGGGAGGCCTGCGGGTGGCGCTGGCGGAGTCGGTGCGTGGCATAGCACCGGGGCAGACCCTGGTACTTTACCGGGGTAATCGCGTGTTAGCGCAGTCGATTATTGAGGGTACACAGCGGTTGGATAGGGCCGCTCCTGCCGCAAGTTAAGGCCTGCCTCGCCCGGGAAATAGCGTGCTTTCAGGGATGTAGCGGCAAGAGCGCGATGCGGGGCGGAGATCACGCCTTCTTGATTTGACGAGGTTAGCCTCGCGCCTGGTATGCTTTTTCCTGTTGCCCGAGTGGCGGAATTGGTAGACGCGCCAGATTTAGGTTCTGGTGTCCTAGCGACGTGGGGGTTCAAGTCCCTTCTCGGGCACGTTTTGGCCTCGGCTTTGAGTCGAGGCTTTTCGCTTCCCTGACAACGTATAACCGGGTAGCCGGCCAACCATGTAGCCTGTGTGGGTAGTTGCTTTTGGGGACGGGGGTTTTCATGGAGCGCGTTATTTTCAAGCCGGAAGATGAGACGTCTTTAGATACCTACAAGCTCACTATGAGCCTGATCGTGCCGCGTCCCATCGCGTGGGTGGCGACGTTTAACGAGGACGGTTCGGTAAACCTCGCCCCGTATGCCCTGTTTTCTGTGGTTTGTACGGATCCAATGATGCTCCAGTTCACTTCGCGCGCTCCGAAGGATTCCTATCGCAACGCTAAGCGAGAGGGGGCCTTTACCGTACATATTGCTGGTGTGGATCAGCAGCCGCAGGTTGCCGTGACGTCCAAGGAGTTTCCCGCTGGGGTGTCCGAGGCAGACGCGGTGGGCATGACGTGGAAGAAGGCTCCGAACGTGAATGCGCCAATGCTGGACGACGCGCGCGTTGCGATTGAGTGCGAGGTGCACTCATTTGTGGAAGTGGAAACGGCGATCCTCACTGTCGGCAAGGTGAAGGCGATCCATACGGATAGCCAAATTATGGCCGAGGACGGCTTAGTTGATTTCGCGAAGTTAAACCCGCTGTCTAAGCTGGGCCGGGCCCAGTGGGGCCGTACTGAAGATTTCGTATAGCGACCGGTTCTTGCTTTCAACGCGCCGGTGGCGCCGGCTTTGGGCACAATGGAAGCATGACACGTTTTGAGGTGGGCCAGGTGGCCCCAGATTTTGAACTTGATTCCACGGCAGGCAAGATCAGCCTGTACGACCAGTTAGAGAAGTCAGCGAAGGGCGTGGTCGTTTACTTTTATCCGCGCGCTTCCACGCCGGGTTGCACCACGCAAGCGTGCGATTTTCGCGATAGTCTGGCTTCTTTGAAGTCTTGCGGCTATACGGTGATTGGTGTAAGCCCAGATAGAATACCGGCGTTGGAGAAGTTCCGCGACAACCAGGGCCTGAACTTCCCGCTCGCTTCGGATCCTGATAAGAGTGTCATGGAGCCGTGGGGTGCTTTTGGAGAGAAGAAGAACTACGGCAAGCTTGTGCGCGGCGTTATTCGTTCCACGGTGGTGATTGGCAAGGATAAGAAGGTTACGCACGCGATGTATAACGTGCGAGCAAAGGGTCACGTGGCTCGCCTGCGCAGCGAACTTGGTTGTGAGTAGCGGCGTAAAGGTTGCCCGTTGCAGTGATTTATTGTTGTCGAGGCTGTGGCTGGCCCGGGTCTGTTTAGCGATGCTTGCGGGCCAGCTGCTCGGCAACCCGCACGGCGTTGTTCACATCGCGGCCCTGCTGTAGCCAGGTGGCGGGCGAGAGGCCCTCTAGGTCGGGGTGTGCAGAAATGAACCAGCGGCCAATCTCAACCGTGCTGATGATCCCGTCGAGGCGCCCGAGAACCTCGGGCAGGCCGTTCACGATTTGAAAGTTAGAAGTGATTTGCCAAGTGGGGTACATCCACGAGCCATTTCCTTCGCGGACGCCAAAAATGCGGCATTCTTTGACTGCTTTGTTTACCGCTTGGCGGGAGATTCCCATCCAGTCCACGAGGTCTGCGGTGGAGCATACTGGCCCGACTACATCGGTGATAGATTTGCAAGCGCCGGTAAGAGATTTTACGAGGCGAGTGACCTGTTGAATGACGTCGTCGCTAATGTGGGTTTTCTTTCGCGAGGCCAGCTGTGTGCGAACGGCATGAATGAGGCGTTCTTCATCAGATGTTAAACGGCGCACCATCGTTGCTCTCAATGAAAGATGTGGATGTTAATGGGTATATGTAAAGTGCGCCGTGAGGGAATCGAACCCCCAACCCGCTGGTTAAGAGCCAGCTGCTCTGCCAATTGAGCTAACGGCGCATGTTGTCAAGAACGCTCTTGAATGCAACTTGAAAATAATAACACTGCCAAAGTTGAAAACACAAACCTGCAAAGTGCGATCTTAGGAACACTTTTCAACGAGAAACCATGCAAAATAGTTCAAAATATGGGCTCGAAAGATTCATAGAATAAGACGAAGCGGTTAGGTTTGGTGGCTTTGAAGGGGTTATTTTATGCCCGTTAAGTTGGATATAATCACTTAGTCGTTAGTGTTTTCTGCGATGAGTTGAAGGGAAGCTGTGTTGAGGCAGGGTGAAAACAGGTTAGAAACAGCAACTACAACTTTTATGGGACTTAACTGGGATTCCGGTGAAAAGTTCTGGTGGCGAGGATTCGATTCGGAAAAGATTGCCACTGTTCTTGCTGTCTTGGCCTTTGTTTTTATTACTGCCGTGTGGGGCTCTACGTTCTTCCTGATAAAGGATCTTGTGAGCGCTGTTCCGCCGCTGGATTTTCTTGGAACGCGTTTCGTTATTGCCGCAGTTGTGGTATTGGCGGTGCGATATCGTGCCTTAAAAAAGGTCTCGAAGGATCTGTGGGGCAAGGGGATGTTGCTCGGAGCGATATTTATGCTGGGCCAGTTGTTCCAAGCGGTTGGCCTGCAGTACACGGACGCCTCGGTGTCTGGATTTATTACCGGCATGTATGTGGTTCTTACTCCCATCGTTTTGATGCTGATGTTTGGGGTTCAGATTTCTCGGGCAACCTGGGTGTGCATTGCGATCGCCACGGGTGGTTTGATGGTGCTCACTCTGGATGGTTTAGCGGTTGGCTTTGGCGAGCTTCTGACGTTGCTCGGCGCTCTCATGTTTACGCTCCATATCGTGGTGTTAGGGCACTGGACCAGTAAGGAAAACGCGCTAGATCTTACGGTGATACAGCTGGTTAGTATGGGCGGCCTCGGGTTCCTATTTGCTTTGCCTGGCGGTGTTACTTTGCCTTCTACTGCGGGTCAGTGGGCCTCACTGCTTTATATGGCGTTTGTGGCAAGCTTGCTTGCGTTGTTCTTGCAAACCTGGGCGCAGGCACATATAAATCCGGCTTCAACGGCGATCATCTTTACGTTGGAACCGTTGTTCGCCGCAATCTTCGCGGTGGCATTTGGTGGCGAGAGTGTAACCTTTAGGTTGGTCTTCGGTGGGACCTTGATCGTGGCGGCCATGGTTGGAGCTGAACTTTTGCCTGTGCGTATTCAGCGCAGACGCGAGGCCGCGCTGGTAGCGGCATAGCTCAGGTTTTAAGACGCACACGCCGGCTCTTGTGTAAGGGCCAACAAGGCTTGCGTCGTATGTGGCTACGTGGGCAATAAAAAACCCGACCAGAGTCGGGGAAATTTGGTGCGCCGTGAGGGAATCGAACCCCCAACCCGCTGGTTAAGAGCCAGCTGCTCTGCCAATTGAGCTAACGGCGCCTGCAGGTAAAAACCTTACGCGTTTCTTGGCAAGACTGCAAAATCGTCCAATGCGGTTTTAGACACACCTGTAGTTTGGTACAAAAGAGGCGGGGGGAAGCACTCGGTCTCGTAGTATTTGATGGTCGATGTAAGGAACACACGTGGATAAAGCGGTTGCAAAAGATTCCATTCCGGTTGGCTTTATAAATACTGTTGTGGTCGTTTTGGGCGCGGCCATGGGGTTGCTGGCCTCTCTTGGGCTACTTGAAACAGAACTTAACCATTTGCGAAACCCCGATAGCGCGCTGGGGTGTGACCTGAATTCGCTGATCAGTTGCGGCAGTTCCCTCATGTCGGCGCAGGCCCACCTGCTTACCATTCCCAACTCCGCTCTCGGAATCGCGGCTTTTGGCGCGCTTGCCACAGTTGGTGTGTTGATGTTGCTTGGCACTCGCCTGAGCAAACCAGCGGCAGTGTTGCTGGGATTAGGATCGGTCGGAGGCCTTACATTTGTGGGCTTCTTCCTGTACCAGTCCGCCACAAGCTTTTTTGCGCTGTGCCCGTACTGCATGGTGGTGTGGTCGGCAACAATCGTCGTGAGCGCGATCCTCATTCCTGCTGCCATGACCGCATTTGAGGGCACGCGCGCGACGGGTAAAACCATGCTGCGCTACTCGTGGGCAACCATCGTATGCTTGCACCTAGTGGTGTTTATCGTCGTGCTGTTTACAATGACCGAACAGATCGGAGGCCTCCTGTGACCGGCAAACGTGAGCTGTCAACCGTTAGGGAAGACTACCTGCGAGCCGTTTACTCGGTGCAGGAGTGGGGCGATCAGGGCGTTAGCGTAACCGAACTCGCAACGATTATGGAGGTCGTGCCTTCCACCGCCTCAGAAAACGTGCGCAAACTGAGGGACGCAGGCCTGCTGGATCACCAGCCGTATCAGAAGGTGCGGCTAACGGAGGCGGGCCGTAAAGAGGCCATTGAGATGGTGCGCCGCCACCGCATTTTAGAAACATTCTTGCACCGCTCTCTCGGCTACTCCTGGGACGAGTTGCATTTTGAGGCACACGAGCTTGAACACGCGGTTTCTGACCGGTTTATAGACAAGCTTGATGAGGCTCTGGGCTTCCCTCGTTTTGATCCGCACGGGGATCCGATTCCAGGTAAGGACGGCTCTGTACACAGGTGTTCGTGCTTCACTTTGCCCGGAGCGCCGCTGGATGAGGATTTACAGATTGTGCGTATTCGCGACGGGGAGCCTGAAGTGTTGCGCTACTTTGAACAGCGCGACATCCTGCCCGGAGCAAAACTGCGCGTAGTGGAACGGGCCGACGTTGCCGGCCAGGTGACTGTTGAACTGAACGGCACTCGGATAGACATCTCCACGGCGCTGGCCGCGCGCATCAAAGTGACGCCAGAACATGCTGAGTCAGCCTAAGCAGTTTGAAACAGTTCGGCCGGTCGGAAATATCCTGACCGGCCGAACTGTTTGGATTGGGTAAGGCTTAGGCAAGTTCTGCGCTGTCGATGCGCGGGGGAACATTGCTTCCATACCCGAGGGCGCGAAGAGCATCGCGCAGAGCTTCGGTGCTCTCGGTCAGTTCCTCTTCCGCTGCCTGCTTCGCGTTTGCCGGGTTCATGTCGGCTTCGCTTCGCAGGGGAACTACATGCAGGTGCGTGTGGGGAACTTCAAACCCCAGGATGGACAGGCCGGCCCGCTCCACGCCAAACGCTTTCTTCTGTGCTTCCCCGATCCGCTTGGCCACGGTGAACAGGTGCGCAGCAACCTCGTCGGAGAGAGAAGTCCACTCACTGATCGCCTCACGCGGAACCACGAGGGCATGGCCGGGGCGAACAGGGGAGACGTCAGCAAAAACCACGCAAGTTTCGTCTGCGTAGATGAACTTGCCGGGAATGTCACCGGAAATAATTTTTTCAAAAATGGTCATGTCTCCATTGTGGTACAAGACTGCTCATTTTTCGCCCCACCCGATTCTAAAGAACCCCCATTAGTGGGGTAGTGTAAATGTCGGATTGACATATGAAACGAGGTCAAATTGAGCATGGAAACCGCAGGGGATAATCCTTACCGCTACGACGCGGCGCTCGCGGGCAAAATTGAGGCCCGCTGGCAGCAATACTGGCAGGAAAATCAGACGTTCGCGGCTGATAACCCGGAAGGCGATCTTGAAGGTCCGCTAGCCAAGAAGGAAAAGTTCTATCTGCTAGACATGTTCCCGTACCCCTCAGGTGCAGGTCTGCATGTGGGCCAC
The DNA here is from genome assembly GCF_000411155.1 of Gleimia europaea ACS-120-V-Col10b. Classification (GTDB taxonomy): domain Bacteria; phylum Actinomycetota; class Actinomycetes; order Actinomycetales; family Actinomycetaceae; genus Gleimia; species Gleimia europaea_B. Next base: position 517,188 of record NZ_KE150266.1, on the reverse strand, counting down.
CCCCTCGGTTACATCGCAACGGACACGGTTGCGCGCTACAAGCGCATGCAGGATAAGAACGTGCTGTACACGCTCGGCTTCGACTCGTTTGGCTTGCCGGCAGAGCAGTACGCCGTGCAAACGGGCCAGCACCCGCGCATCACTACCGAGAACAATATCGCGAACATGCGCCGCCAGCTCGCCCGCATTGGCCTTTCTCATGACAAACGTCGCTCGATTTCAACAACCGATGACGAGTTTGTGCGCTGGACACAATGGATCTTCTTGCAGATTTACAACTCGTGGTACGACCCGCAGGCTAAACGTCGCGACGGCAAGCTCGGCTCCGCCCGCCCCATTAGCGAGCTCGTTGCAGAGTTCGAGTCCGGCAAACGCGAAACGCCGCACCAGCCGTGGGCGCAGATGAGCGAAGCGGAGCGTAGTGACCTTTTGGATGAGTACCGCTTGGCGTACGTGGCGTACTCCCCGGTGAACTGGTGCCCGGGCCTGGGAACTGTTTTGGCAGATGAAGAGGTAACGGCAGACGGGCGTTCCGAGCGCGGCAACTACCCGGTTTTCAAGTCGCGTCTGCGCCAGTGGATGATGCGCATTACCGCTTATGCTGACCGCTTGGCAGAAGACTTGGACACGGTTGATTGGCCGCACAAGGTGGTAGCGCAGCAGCGTAACTGGATTGGGCGTTCCACGGGCGCAACCGTACATTTTGAGGTCGCGGATGGTCAGGTAACTGAATCTACCGAGCTGACGGTGTTCACCACCCGCCCCGATACGTTGTTTGGTGCAACTTTCATGGTGGTTGCTCCCGAGCACGAGCTGGTGGGAGGCGAAGACGCGCCGGCCCAAGAGCTCACGGTTCCCGGTCAGTGGCCGGCAGGCACGCGCGAAGAGTGGACAGGTGGCTATGCCTCCCCGCGCGAGGCCGTGGCGGCGTATCGTTCGTGGGCGAAGTCCCGCACCGATGATGAACGCCTCGCGGAGGGCACCGAAAAGACGGGCGTATTCACCGGTATTTTTGGCACCAACCCGGTTAACGGAAACAAAATTCCGGTGTTCATCGCGGACTACGTCCTAATGGGCTACGGCACGGGCGCGATTATGGCTGTGCCGGCCCACGACGACCGCGACTTCGCGTTCGCGCAGCGCTTCAACATTGACGTGGTGACCACTATCCAGCCGGATGAGGATTTTGATGGTGAGGGTGCATGGACTGGTGACGGTCTGATTGTGAACTCCCACAACGACGAGATCTCCCTCAACGGCCTTAACAAGGCTGACGCGATCGCCCGGATCACGAAGTGGCTAGAAGAAAAGGGTGTCGGCCATTCGACGGTTACGTACCGCCTGCGTGACTGGTTGTTCTCCCGTCAGCGCTACTGGGGTGAACCCTTCCCGGTTGTGTACGACGAGGAGGGGCGCGTGCATGCTCTTCCAGAGTCGATGCTGCCGGTGCAGCTACCGGAGCTGGATAACTTCCAGCCCCGCACGTTCGATCCCGACGATGCCGATACCACGCCGGAGGCCGCGCTTTCGCGTGCCACGGAGTGGATTGAGGTGGAGCTGGATCTGGGCGACGGGGTGAAGAAGTACCACCGCGATACGAACACGATGCCGAACTGGGCGGGTTCGTCTTGGTACGAGCTTCGTTACACGGATCCCAATAACACGCAGTACGCTTCGTCTGAAGCTAATGAGGCCTACTGGATGGGCCCGAAGGGCAAGGGCGAGTCGGGAGGCGCAGACCTCTACATTGGTGGCGTGGAGCACGCGGTGCTGCACCTGCTGTACGCTCGTTTTTGGCACAAGGTGCTGTTCGATCTGGGCCACGTATCTTCATCTGAACCTTTCCACAAGCTGTTTAACCAGGGTTACATCCAGGCTTACGCTTTCAAGGATGTGCGCGGGGAGTATGTGCCGGCCGATGAGGTTGAAGGTGATGAGGAAACTGGCTGGACTTACCAGGGCCGTGAGGTGTTCCGCGAATACGGCAAGATGGGTAAGTCGCTAAAGAACATCGTGACGCCAGACGACATGTGTGAAGAGTACGGTGCGGACACATTCCGCATGTATGAGATGTCGATGGGACCTCTCGAGGTGTCGCGCCCGTGGGATACGCGCGCAGTGGTGGGCTCCTACCGCTTCTTGCAGCGCCTGTGGCGCAACGTGATTGACGAAGAAACCGGCGCGGTGACCGTGACGGATGAGCCAGCCGACCTCGAAACGAAGAAGCTGGTTGCCCGCACCATCGCGGACGTGACTGAAGAGTATGACAACATGCGGATGAACACGGCGGCCGCGCGCATGATCGTCCTCAATAATCATTTGACGGGTATTGATCGCGTGCCGCGCGAAGCCATTGAGCCGCTGGTGCTGATGGTCGCGCCGCTCGCCCCGCACATCGCGGAGGAGCTGTGGGAAAAGCTCGGCCATGAGGGCACGCTTACGCGTGAGCCGTTCCCGGTTGTGGAGGATGAATCCCTGCTTGAAGAAGAGAAGGTGACCTGCGTTGTCCAGATTGCGGGCAAGGTCAAGGCGCGCCTTGAGGTGCCGCCGTCGATCAGCGCCGAAGAACTAGAGAAGCTGGCTTTGCAAACTGATGCCGCAGTTAAGGCCTTGGACGGGCGTGACCCGCTGAAGGTGATTGTGCGGGCTCCGAAGCTCGTCAGCATCGTCCTTCCGAAGTAAAGATCCGCGCCCCGGTGCCATGTTGCTCGGGGCGCGATATCTTATAAGCGACCAGTAAGGGGGAGGAGTGAATAACATCGAGTTTGTTGAAATCCAGGCCGGGGAATCCACCGCAACGTTTTGTACGCGCGGGGGAGTTATCACCTCGTGGGTAGTGCCCGCCGGGAGGCAGAGCTTCGATGTAATTGACGGCTATCAAAGCACCGAAGAGGCTGCGGAGGCAAACGGCGCGCGGGCGGCACTCTTAGCCCCGTGGTCTAACCGAATTGAAGACTCGAAGTATTCTTGGCAGGGCATAAACTTCGACCTCGGCCCCGATAAAGAGGGCGTTCGCGAGGGCTTGCACGGCCTGTTCTTGGATCGCATTTTCGAGGTGAGCGGCACGGGGCCGGGCTGGATCACGATGTCGGCGGAGATTGGGGAGGACGAGCTTGCCATCTCGTATGCAGATGGCGTTGCCTACCCTTGCCCGCTGAGCCTGCAGGTGCGGTATGAGATCGCGCATACGCTTGGTAGCTGGCAGTTGAACATGCGGCTTGCGGCAACGAACCGAGGGACGATTCCCGCTCCGATTGGGCTTGGCTGGCACCCTTACCTGCGCTATGACGGCCCGCTTGAGGGTGCCTCCATCACCATGCCGGCGCGCAGCCAGATTTTGACAGATGACGTCCTCATCCCCCTAGAGGGAGCCGAGGCTTTCGCTCTGGCGCCAACATTCGACCCGAACTCGGGCCTGCTGCGCTTAGATGATCTGCGTGGCATGGACACAGCGTTCACCGACCTCACCGTCAGTACGGGCGGTGAAGCCACGTCCACCGCCACCCTGCATCACGCCAGCGGGGCAACTACGCAACTGCGAGCGGCAATCGCGGGTTCAGGAGCGCGTGGCTACGGCCTCTTCCACGTATTTACTGGCGAGCCGCTGAAGCACCGCCCGTGTGAGGCCGTTGCTCTGGAGTTCTGTCAGTTCATGACCAACGCATACAACCGGCCCGAGTTTACTGAAGAGCTACTCGTTGAGCCGAACAAATCTGCAGTCATGAACCTAAGTCTGATCCACACTCCCCATCAAAAATAACGTAGGCGTTCGGGCGTAGCGCATTGTTGTCAAACTGACCGGCAATGGGCTCGCCGCACCCTTGCAAAACTTCACTGCCGCGAGGTAGGGGCGCGTCAGAAATGTTCAGCACAACTGTTATCGCCTGGTCGCCGTTGTAACTGACAAAACGCATCACCTCATTTTCCAGGTGTACGGCCTTGGTTTTTGCGTGCCACAGCCAGGGCCGCTGGCGCCGCATGGCACATAGGGAGGCATACCAGTGGAAGAAGTGCTGCGCGCGTGGGTCTTGCATGGCCTGCTCGGGTGAGCTTGGTAGGGGCTGGCGGATCGCATCATCGCCGCCCAGGCGTTCCTCTTTGCGGCCGGTGAAGCCCATCTCGTCACCGTAATAGATAGAGGGAACTCCTCCTACACTGAACAAGATGGCAGCGGCAATCCCAACCTGCTCCTGGTTGTTAAGCTGGGTGGCAATGCGCGTCACGTCATGGTTTCCGATGAAAGTTTGCGGAACGAACGTGTCTAACAGGTCATTGTGGCGCCCTAGAGTCCAGTCAAGCTCGTAGAAGTTTGCGTCGTTTAACGCAGACCAGGTTGCTTTCCACAGTTCGTATTCGGTGAGCGAATCCCAACCCGATTGGCTGACCATGTCCGCGTACTCGCCGTGAATAACCTCAGCCACGATCCATGCCTCCTGGTGACGGCTTCGCACCTTTGGCAAGATGTCGCTCCAAACGCTCGGAGACATTGCGTAAGCAGCGTCCAGTCTCCACCCGTCGGCTCCTAAGTCCAGCCAGTGGTTCATCACGTTCGTAATTTCTTCGCGCACGCGCGGGTTGGCGTGATTTAGCGTGGCGAGGCCGGTGTGCCCCTCAAAGCAGTGGTACGCAGGCAGTTCGCCCTCTTTCCACTCGTCCCAGTTGGGCACAAGCATTTGCGCGTCTTCGGACGGGCCATTGCGCAGTCCCTCCACCAGCCGGTGGCGCGAACCAACGTGGTTGAACACTCCATCCAGCACGATTTTCACGCCGCGCGCATGGGCGGCCTCAACAAGTGATTTGAAGTCCTCGAGCGTGCCCAGGCGCGGGTCAATGCGGTAGTAGTCGATCGTGTCGTATCCGTGCGAGTAAGAGTGGAAGATTGGGCCCAAAGACAGTACGTTAGCGCCAATGCGAACTGCGTGATCCAGCCAAGGTTCGAGGTCGCGGAGCGTACGGGGAGGGCAGTAATCTTCGCCTTCAACCTCCGGGTTTGTCGCCGGTGTGCCCAGGGCGCCGAGGGGGAATACTTGCCACAAGATTGCGCTAGAACTGAAACTGCTCATGTTTTAATCATCTCATTTCGCGCTCCCGTTTGAGCCCGGCCGGTGGCCTTGATATCAATGTGTCATGCCTGAAGGACACGTTTTGCATCGCCTTGCCCAACAGTTTTCCCGCGATTTCGCGGGCCAACACGTGTTGGTGGAATCCCCGCAAGGACGGTTCGAGGCCGGCGCGAACCTGGTCAATGGGAGCAAACTGGTTGGGGCGCGAGCCCACGGCAAGCACCTGTTTTTAGAGTTTGCGGGCGAGCGTTTCATCCACATCCACTTAGGGCTTTATGGCAAGTGGCGTTTTCACGAGGTGGACGGGCATCTGCCTGCTCCGATCGGACAGGTGCGGTTGCGCGTAGCGTGTGCGGGTGAGGTTGCGGATCTGGCTGGCCCTAACCGGTGTGCGCTGGTATCTGCAGGTGAAGTGGAAGAAGTGATCGCCCGCCTGGGACCGGATCCGTTGGATCCCACGCCAAATGCGCGTAGCCAGTTCATCGCTAACGTGCGTGCCCGTAAACGCGATATCGGAGAGCTGGTGATGGATCAGTCGGTGATCGCGGGGCCGGGTAATATATATCGTGCAGAATCGCTGTTTCGCGTGGGCATCTCCCCGTTTCGCAAGGGCACCAGCACTTCGGTAAAGCGAATCGGCCAGCTGTGGGATGACCTCGTTTTTCTCATGGAAGATGGCGTGCAGACGGGAATAATCACCACGGTTGATCCCCAGGACGCGCCCAAACCGCCTCTGGAAGCGGATCCGGAGGCTTCGCGTTTTTACGTCTACCACCGCACGGGCAGGCCGTGCCTCCGCTGCGGGGCGCCCGTGCAGGAAAAGCGTGTGGCTAGCAGGCGCCTATTTTGGTGCGCCTCCTGCCAGCGGTAGACATGCAGCCTCGCACGTGCGCGGTGTTTAGGCCTCTTGGAACCCCAGGTAGTCATAGAGCCGGGCAGCGCCCGCAGCCTCGCGCATATCGAGCTGCAAACACATGTCTTCATAGCCGGCAGCACCTACGCGCTCGGCGGCTTCACCGATAAGGGCGGTGGCAATGCCTCGCCCGCGATAATCGGGGTGGACCATCAGGTCAAGAATGTAGGGGCTCTTATCGTCATCGTCCCACGGCGTTCCGATGGTCACGAAGATCGCGCCAATGAGGTCTCCATCGGCCCACGCGCCGATGAAGGAATTGTCGAGGGGAGTGCCGAACTCGCCGCCAAAGCACATGCGCATCTGGTCGATGGACTCATACAGGTTTTCAGCGGTCTCCGGCAGGTCATATGCAACCACGTTGAGGGCTGCGAGGGCCGGAATGTCGTAGCGGGTAATGGTCGCTAGCTCAATTCCGGCCGGGCGTGCAAAGTCGGTTAACGACTTCAGTCTGGCATTAAGTGTGAGCTGTGACATATTTATACTTTAGTTCGGTTGTCGTGATTTTTGGGTTTAAACCACGCGGGCAACACAAACGCGCATCCAAAAAGCAGTGGATGCGCGTTTGGTCTAAGGCCTAAAGGTATAGCCGCTTAGATGTATAGTGTGGGATCCACAATCAGGTCGGCTTCGCGAGACTGGTCACAAATTGGCTGGTTGTGAGCGGGGATACCAACCGCTACGTGCTCGGTTGGAACCTCGCGGACCACTACCGCATTTGCGCCGATCTTGCTGTGGTCGCCTATCTTGATGGGCCCAAGCACTTTCGCGCCCGCCCCGATCATTACGTTAGAGCCCACGGTTGGGTGGCGCTTGCCTTTCACCATGGCCACACCGCCCAGGGTTACGCCGTGGAAGATCACCACGTCCTCACCCACGCTCGTGGTTTCACCAATCACCACCCCAGTGCCGTGGTCAATGAACACGCGTCGGCCAACGCGGGCGCCGGGGTGAATGTCAATACCTGTGAAGGACCTGGTGATAGATGACAGTACGCGAGCGGGAAGGCGCGCGCCCGACCGCCACATTTTGTGTGCCACTCGGTGTGACCACATGGCGTGAACACCGGGGTAGGCCAATGCTACCTCGAGGTTAGACCTAGCAGCGGGGTCACGTTGCCGCGCGGTTTCCAGATCTTCGCGCAAGAGGGTGGGCAAGGACGCTTTCTTTGACATGGCTCCTACTTCTTAATATCCGCCCACAGGGCAGTGGAGAGGTAGCGTTCGCCGGTGTCAGGCAGTACCGTGACAATGGTTTTGTCAGCAAACTCGGGGCGTTTTGCAACCTCGAGGGCGGCCCAAAGGGCAGCGCCGGCGGAGATTCCTACGAACAGGCCTTCCTCGCTGGCCGCGCGGCGAGCGGTCTTGAGCGCATCCTCAGTTTTGACCGTGATTACCTCGTCTATCACGCTGCGATCCAGATTGTCCGGCACGAAGTTAGCGCCAATGCCCTGAATTCCATGCGGGCCCGCACTGCCCTCGGTAAGTAGTGGCGATTCGGCTGGCTCAACCGCGATGGCCTTGAGATTCGGATTCAGCTTCTTAAGGGCACGCGTAACGCCAGAGATAGTGCCGCCCGTTCCCACGCCGGCAACCACCACATCAACGTTGCCGTCGGTGTCCGCCCAAATTTCGGGGCCCGTGGTCTCCTCGTGCATCTTCACATTGGCGGGATTAGAGAATTGGGAGGCGAGGATGGAGCCTGGTCGCTGTGCAACAATCTTCTTCGCGGCCTCTACCGCACCTGCCATGCCGTCCTTCGGGTCGGTGAGTACAAGCTCCGCCCCAAATGCGCGCATCAGCTTCTTGCGCTCCTCGCTCATCGAGGATGGCATTGCAATGACTACCTTGTAGCCGCGCGCGGCGCCAACCATGGCGAGGGCAATGCCGGTGTTTCCGGAGGTGGCCTCAACGATCGTGCCGCAGGGTGTAAGCTCGCCCGACTTCTCGGCGGCATCTACGATAGCCACGCCGATGCGGTCTTTAACTGATGATCCCGGGTTGAAGTATTCGAGTTTTGCAAGGACTTTCGCGCCTTCTCCGGCCATGCGGTTGATGCGAACTAGAGGGGTGCGTCCTACGGTTTCGGTGACATTGTTGGCGATATTAGCCATGTGAAATCTCCTGTGTGTCTGCAGTCTAAAGTTTCAAAATTTGCGAACAAAAGCTGGGTGCCGGCGCCATCGTTTCCCGGGCAGGCGGGCACCCTACAGACACTGCGTACACGCAGGGGTGCGAAAAAGTCGCGCAAAAACAATTTTCTTAATAGTCACGTGACCATAATAGTGGCGCTAGTGTGGCGCGTCGACCTCAACAGTTGTTGGCTCCATCGCGCGCGGGGTAATGTCCCCGCCAGAAAGCTGGGCGATAAGGCTTACAAACTCGCTTTCGCGCGCAGGATCCAGCGCTACGGTGATCGTTGCGAACTGTCCGTACGATACGTCTGTGATGTTGAAGCCGCGAGCGCGAATGTCTGCTTCGATGCGGCCAGCGTAGGAGTGCGGGGCGTCCAGTTCGAAGCGCAACACGTCCTTGAACTCCACGATCTGGGCAAGCTTTAACGCTTCAGACACGCAGGAGGAGTACGCGCGAATCAGGCCGCCCGCGCCCAGCAACACGCCGCCAAAATAGCGGGTGACAACTGCGGTTACGCCTACCAGGTTTTCGCGCAGAAAAACTTCCAGCATGGGCGCGCCGGCTGTTCCAGAGGGTTCGCCGTCGTCATTGGAGTGCCCGATCTCATTGGAACCTTCGGGTTTGACTACAAAGGCGGAGCAATTGTGCGTGGCGTCGGGGAACTCCTCGCGGATGGTAGCAATGAAGGCACGGGCATCTGCTTCGGTAGTGGTTTGTGCCAAAGTGGTGATGAACTCTGACCGCTGGATTTCTAACCGGTTGCGAACCCAGGTTCCCGTTTTAACGCCGCGCATGTGCCCTCCTTATCGTCCATTGTATGCAAGACGGCGTTGCGGCCCGGGCGCCGATGACTGTCGGGCCGTAAACGCGCGAGTTTATGCACGTTCTTTGGTGGCTGGGGGCGAATTTGCTAAGCTAGAACAGTTGCCAACGCGCCTATCACGCGAATCACACTGTTTGCAGTGGTGTTTTAGGCGCGGTTCGTGGCAAAGTGTACCTTGGTAATTGATCGATTTCTTTTGATTGTGAAGGAGCGGGCGGGCTATGGCAGTACCTAAGCGCAAGATGTCCCGGTCGAACACTCGCACTCGCCGGTCGTCGTGGAAGGCTAAGCTCCCGGAGCTTCAGACTATCCGTGTGCAGGGCCGCGAAGTCCGAGTGCCTCGTCACCTTGTAAAGGCTTACAAGGCTGGTGCCATCGAGATTGAGGACTAGTCTTAGATAGTTAAAGAACGAGCCTGGGTTTTCCCAGGCTCGTTTTGTATTCTCATTTTCCTGCGCACCCCCGACAGGATTCGAACCTGCGACCAATTGCTTAGAAGGCAACTGCTCTATCCACTGAGCTACGGAGGCTCTAGGCGCTTTCGCACCTGTATTGCACGCCTATTCTAGGTTGTTCCCCGAAGTGAACCAAATGCGTTAAATGAGCAGGCGGAATATTTCGGAGTCCAGCGGTACTTGCTCCACGTGTAGGGGCGAGGATGCCATTTTGCGGCGTAGCTGGTGAATATCTGAAGCGCGAGCAAGGTCGATGCCCACGAGGGCTGGGCCCGTGTCACGGTTGTTTTTCTTGGTGTACTCAAAGTGGATGATGTCTTGATCTTCGGCAAGTACGTCGCGCAGGAAGCCAAGGAGTGCGCCTGGCTCTTGCGGGAAGGTCACCAGGAAATAGTGCCGCAGTCCCTCGTGGCGCAAGGAACGCTCCTGGACTTCGGCGTAACGGGACAGGTCATTGTTTCCTCCCGAAACGAGGGCTATGACCGGCCCGTTAGGGATGCGTGGCAAGTACCGGCGGGCAGCGGCAGAAGCGAGGGCGCCAGCCGGCTCGGCGATAATGCCTTCGGAATGATACAGGTCAAGCATTTCAGAACACACCGCGCCCTCGGGAATGACAATCACGTCGTCAAGGTATTCGCGCAGGATGGGGAAAGTGACATCACCAACGCGGCCCACGGCCGTGCCGTCCACGAAGTTATCAACCTGGTCTAGCGAGACGGGCTTGCCGGCACGCAACGCGGCCTTGATGGAGGCCGCTCCTTCCGGTTCGACGCCGATTACTTTAATGGACGGGCGCATGGTTTTAAGCCACAGTGCGATTCCGGCAGCAAGTCCGCCGCCACCCATCGGAAGCAATACACAGTCGGTGTCGGCAGGAATCTGTTCGGCCAGATCTACCGCGATGGTGCCCTGGCCGGCTATAACCATCGGATCATCGTAGGCGGGCACGAACACCAGGTTCTCGCGCTTAGATACCTCCATTGCCTGAGCATTGGCGGCGTCGAATGTGCCGTCAACAATGATTTGCTCAACCCAGCCGTCACCGATAGTGGCGATCCGGTCACGCTTTTGCCTCGGAGTGTTGGAAGGCAGGAAGATTTTGCCCCGGATTTTCAATGCCGCACACGCGTACGCCACGCCCTGCGCGTGGTTTCCAGCAGACGCGGCCACAACCCCGCGCTCCGCCTCGCTATCAGTTAGGGACGCAATCTTGTTGTACGCCCCGCGCACCTTAAACGAGCGGCACAGCTGAATGTCTTCGCGTTTCAAATAAATCGGTACGCCCACTTCCTCGCTGAGCCTGGGGGAGTACTCCAAAGGAGTATTCTTTGCGATGGGAGCCAAACGCTTCGCGGCCTCGTCAATATCTTTTGCGCTGAGTTGAAAATCGGAATCCATGTCCCACATCTTATGGACATATACGAACTAGCCGTTTGGACGTCCCAAATGTGAACGCAGCGTAAAAATAGGGCGCACACGCCGCGCGGAGGCAGGACCAGTAAAAAGTTTGCCGAAAAATCACTAAAGTAGGTGACATGAGCAAAAAACCCCGTCGTCCGCTCGTGTGGATTGACTGCGAAATGACCGGCCTTGACCTTGACAAAGACGGGCTTGTTGAAGTAGCCGTCGTCATCACCGACGAGCAGCTAAACGTTGTAGACCCCGGAATTGACATCGTCATTAAGCCTTCGAAGCAAGCGCTGGAAAACATGGGAGATTTTGTGCGCAACATGCACACCGAGTCCGGTTTGATTGATGAGTTCGAAAACGGGGTTTCGCTGGAGGAAGCTCAACGCGAGGTTTTGAACTACGTGAAGAAATTTGTTCCCCAACCGCGCCAGGCGCTACTTGCCGGAAACTCGATTGGGACGGACAAGGCGTTCTTGGAGCGCGACATGCCTGATCTCATCAACTACCTGCACTACCGCGTGGTTGACGTGTCTTCAATAAAGGAGCTAGCCAAGCGCTGGTATCACCGCACGTTCGAGGAAGCCCCGGCCAAACATGGCGGACACCGCGCTCGCGCGGACATCCTCGAGTCCATTCAAGAGCTCGTCTACTACCGTCGCGTGCTCTTCCCACAGGGGGAGGGGCCCAGTAGGGAAGAGGCCCGAGCAGTTGCGGCTGAGGTCGTAGCCCTGGGAATTCCGAGCATCGAGTAAGGCGGACTCAAAACCCAGTTTCAAAGCCCAAGTTTGCGCGGTTTCCACAAGGAGGCCGCGCAAAACTGTATCCACAACCCGCAGCTTGCCCGATTTCCGCTCTGGCACCCGGTTCGCATCATGAAGTCATCCATCTAGTTGAGAGGACTTCAGATGAAAACTGAAAGGCGCCGCGTAGTGGCAGCTTCAACGGCTCTATTTGCGGCATTAACCTTGAGTGCGCCGGCAGCGCTCGCGGCCGAGGAGCCTTGGCAGATTTTGGGACAGGGACAGCTGTTCGTTGCAAAATCAGGCGAGTACTACGGGGTTTGCGCCGGTGATGATCAGCTTAGAAAAGGCGCTCCGGTAGCGCCAAAGGACGCTTCGTTCAATGCCTACCAGGTTGGTCAAGACACCCCGCGAAATGCGGTGACATCCATTGGCAATACCGATATTAAGACGGTGATGAGCGCGGATAAAACGTGGATAGTCGCTACCCTTTACCACCTTTACGCAAACGACGTAACCAAAAGTGAGCATCATGCGAAGTCGTTTAGTTATGCGGTGCAAAGCCAGCTTTCAAGCTATGGCAGATTCGCCATCGAGGGTCTTGAGGACGGTGGCGAGCTTGCCCGCCAGATGATCACTGAGGCAGAAAAGATTGCTGGGCCTTACACGCTAAAGCCGTGGGTTTCTTACAAGGATGGTCTGGTTAAGGTCGAAAACCTGGGGGTCAAGGGCAGATCCGGTTGGATCAAGGGATTGCCCGTGGAAGTCATGTTTAAACATGCTAGCTCAGGTGAAGTGAAAAAGAACCTTGCAACCGAATCGGAACCAATTAGCGTCGAAGCCGAGTTTGCCGACCCGGGTGACGTATCGGTTCGCGTTAAAGTCAGTGGCCTGCCCGCGAACGAGATCAACATTTGGGAACACCCGAAACACCAGGATTTAGTGGTGGTTAAGCCGGGCAAAAGCGTACTTGAGGCCAGCGGTAGTGTAAATGTTCCTCAGCCGTCAACGCAGCCCACGCAGCCCACCACTCAACCGATTACCGAACCCACGCCTCCAGCGACAACGCCGCCAACGCAGTCGCAAACCGAACCAACTACCCAGCCGGTGTCCGAGCCGCCCAGCCAGCCCACCCAGCCGGAGAGTGAGCCAACACCTACACCAACTACGGCCGCTACAGAACAGCCGCCAACGCTTGCGAAAACAGGCGTCGCCACCCTGTTCTTGCCCGCGTTTGGGTTTGCCTGCCTGGGCGTTGGATTGGTGCTGTTTAGGCGTAGCGAGCGCAAAGCATAGGAGAAATCATGGAAGATACTTGGAATTCAAATACCGTCGTTGCAGATAGCAATACCACTGTCGCTACCGTTGCGGTGCCAACCTCATCGCGGTTGAAAACATTCTCGGCCGATGCGGTGAATATTACTGTTCGTGGCCGCCTCGGATCCCAAATAGACCTGAAAACTTTGCCGTCGGGATCGAAGCTGGCCAGGGTGCGGATGGCCGTCACTCGGCGTGGGCGTGACGATGCGGGCAACTGGCATGACGCGTCAACAGCTTGGTACACGGTGAAAATGTGGGGTCAGTTGGCTGAGAATGCGGCTCAGTCTTTGCAAAAGGGGCAGCCGGTGATTGTAACTGGCCGACTCGAAGTTAATGAGTGGAGTAATCCGCAGAGCGGAAGCAGGGGAACAGAGCTTGTTATCACCGCTACAACCATTGGTCATGACCTTGGGTATGGAACGGCCTCATACAGCCGCTCTGTACGGGAACCAACTACTCGATAAACCGTGAAAATCCGCCGGCTCGCGTTGGATCGGGCCGGCGGTTCACGTACACTAGGCTCGACTAAGCCTAGTTAAACGTGAAGGTATGGCATGGCCGAATATATTTACCAAATGATCCGCGCGCGTAAGACGCACGGAGACAAAGTAATTCTTGACGACGTGACGATGGCGTTCTTCCCGGGCGCAAAGATCGGCATGGTTGGCCCCAACGGCGCCGGCAAGTCCTCGATTTTGAAAATCATGGCGGGCCTGGACGAGCCGTCAAACGGCGAGGCTCGTCTTTCCCCTGGATACACGGTTGGTATCTTGCAGCAGGAGCCCCCTTTGGACGAGGACAAAACTGTTCTTGAAAACGTGGAGCTTGGTGTTGGTGAAACGGTAGCGAAACTTAAGCGCTACAACGAGGTTTCGGAAGAGATGGCTAATCCGGATGCAGATTTTGACGCTCTCATGGAAGAAATGGGCAAACTGCAAACCGAGATCGATGCGGTGAACGGCTGGGATCTTGAATCGCAGCTAAACCAAGCTATGGATGCGCTTCGCTGTCCGCCGCCAGACACGCCCGTGAACGTACTTTCCGGCGGTGAGCGCCGCCGCGTGGCACTTTGCCGCCTGCTTCTTGAAGCTCCGAACCTGCTCCTACTGGATGAGCCCACTAACCACCTGGATGCCGAATCAGTGCTCTGGTTGGAACAGCACCTGGCTTCCTACCCGGGCGCTGTCATCGCAGTGACCCACGACCGTTACTTCCTAGATCACGTGGCCCAGTGGATTGCCGAGGTTGACCGCGGGCGTTTGTACCCGTACGAGGGTAACTACACTACCTACCTGGAAACGAAGAAGGAACGCCTTCAGATTCAGGGGAAGAAGGACGCCAAACTTGCCAAGCGTTTGAAGGACGAACTTGAGTGGGTGCGCACGTCCGCCAAGGGGCGGCAGGCGAAGCAAAAGGCTCGTCTTGCCCGCTATGAGGAGATGGCTGAAGAAGCTGAGCGCACCCGCAAACTGGACTTTGAAGAGATCCAGATTCCGCCGGGCCCGCGCCTGGGCAACGTGGTGATCGATGCTTCCAATTTGCAAAAGGGCTTCGGGGATCGCAAGCTCATTGACGGCCTGTCCTTCTCCCTTCCGCGTAACGGCATCGTGGGTGTGATTGGCCCCAACGGGGTTGGTAAAACCACGCTGTTCAAGACGATCGTTGGGCTTGAACCACTCGATGGTGGTGATCTGAATATCGGTGAGACCGTCAAGATTTCTTACGTAGACCAAACCCGCGCAGGAATCGATCCGAACAAGACTCTATGGGAGGTCGTGTCTGACGGCCTTGACTATTTGGAAGTCGGGAACGTTGAGGTTCCCTCGCGTGCGTACGTGTCCGCGTTCGGCTTCAAGGGTGCTGACCAGCAAAAGCCGGCGGGCGTGCTCTCCGGTGGTGAGCGCAACCGCTTGAACCTGGCGCTAACCCTGAAGCAGGGTGGCAACCTGTTGCTCTTGGACGAGCCAACTAACGATCTCGACGTCGAAACGCTGGCATCCCTAGAAAACGCGCTCCTGGAGTTCCCCGGCTGTGCTGTTGTAGTTACTCACGACCGCTGGTTCCTTGACCGCGTGGCCAGCCACATTCTCGCTTGGGAAGGCACCGAAGATAATCCTGCGAACTGGTACTGGTTTGAGGGTAACTTCGAGGCATACGAGAAGAACAAGATTGAGCGCCTCGGCCCAGAGGCCGCGCGCCCGCGCCGCGTGACGCACCGTCGCCTAACTCGCGACTAAAGAGTTCCACCCCGCGCGGTGGCTCTCTTCAAATAGATAAAGTTTTGGCCCAGATGGAAACATCCGGGCCAAAACTTTGTTGGGAGCTAGTTCAGTAAGATGAACCTACGCTTGCCGGCGGCGAATCGCCAGCATCGTGCCGCCTGCGAACAGGAGGGCCAGGGCGCCAGCTGCCGTGCCAAACATGGAAACACCAGTCTTAGCTAGTGGCTTGTTCGGAGCCTTAGTGGCGCTTGCAGTTGTGCCCTCGGGGGTGTCCGGGGCTGGGCTACCGCAGTCCACGCTGATGCCGAGACCAGAAGCTGGTGAGATTAGCTCTGGTGTGTCAGAACCCTGTTCGTCAGCGCTTCCGGCCTTAACCGTGAGCGGCAGGTTCACTATTCCCGAGCGATCCTCGCACACTCCGGAGACGTTGAACTCTAGCGGTGCATTAGTGTAGCCAACACCATCGGCAGTGACGATAGCGTTTTCGTTTGCCGCATTCTCATCTTCAAGTGTGTTGTTTACCTCGGCGCTCGCCACGTTCTTGTCGTCGATGAAGAGCGTAACGTTCTTCGGGGCTGCCTCATCCGGTCCGGAGAACGACAGTCCGCGTAGGGACAGCTTGCCGGAAACAACCGGCTTGCCGTTCACAGTGTCTACGCTGTGAGTTAGCGTGGCGCCAACGGAGGAAACCGCTTGGCGCGGGGCAACCTTCGGGTTGGCCTCCAGGTACTTCTGGATCCATTCGCGGTCCAAACCGTCGGGGATGGTGGTCAGGGTAGCGTTGATTGAGTCTTCCTTGAGGACGTCAAACGAGTCACCGCCGGAAAGGAGGAACGTTACCGAACCTACCGAGTAGATCGCCTGTGGATCAATGGGCTGGCCATCGAGCAGGATCGAAGTTATGCGCTCACCCATCGGGCGCGCCGGATCGTAGGTGTACTTGACGTTTTCAGACAGGCCG
The DNA here is from genome assembly GCF_000411155.1 of Gleimia europaea ACS-120-V-Col10b. Taxonomy (GTDB): domain Bacteria; phylum Actinomycetota; class Actinomycetes; order Actinomycetales; family Actinomycetaceae; genus Gleimia; species Gleimia europaea_B. The sequence continues at coordinate 501,146 of NZ_KE150266.1, read as the reverse complement.
AGCTTTAGCATCGGACGCGTGGAGTTTTCACCAATTTCCTTCCACTGCTGTTCAAGTAGCGTCTTGAACTGGGCGCCCGTCATCTCAACGTAGCCAACTTCGTTGGAGAACGGGGCTACAGCAAAGACGTCACCAACAGTGAGCTTGCCGTCAGTTGGAACGAGGTCGGCGCGCAGGCCACCAGCATTGATGATGCCAATGTCGATCGGCTTGCCGTCAAGCTTAGTAAAGGAGCCCTTCATCGCGTCAGCAACCAGGCTACCGAGGGTGGATTCGGTGCCACGGTTCTCACCGGATTCCTGCTTGCCGCGGTAGAAGGCGCTGTTGGTTTTTAGAACTACCTTTTCCTTGGCTTCCTTAGCCTTGGCAACAGCGTCGTCAACAATGGCCTTGACAGTAGCGTCTTCACCACAAGCCACAACGTCGGATGCGGGGATCTGAACAGCTTTAGCTTCTTCGATCTTCTTCTCAACCTTGTTGTACTTTAGTTCCACGTTTGCGAGGTTGTCCGTGAAGCTACCTGACGCGGTGGTAGCGAGGATCTTCTTGCCGTCCTTGTTCACTAGAGCATTGTCACCAGAGAAGTAGTACGGCTTGTGCGTGTCGCCACCCATCAGGATATCCACATCGCTGGAGAGGCGAGGAGCGGAAATCAGAACGTCGTTGTCGTAGAGCGCAACGACGATATCGGCCTCGCCGTTACCTTCTTGACCGTCCTTAAGGATCGCTGCGTACTTGTTTACCGTCTCAGCTGCGGGCAGGAACTCGACATCATCAAACGTGCCGGGTGCTACCTTGGTGGGCGCATCCTCTTCAATGGCTGCGATGAAGCCCACCTTGACTCCAGAGGGGGACTCCCAGATCTTGAACGGGTCAAACAGCGTTTCGCCGGTGGATTTGGAAACAATGTTTGCGGCTAGGTAGGGGAATTCAATCTTGGTGTATCCGCCCTCACCCTTAACGCGCTGTTGGAGCACGTCGATGCCCTTGTCGAACTCGTGGTTACCGATCGCGGAGGCAAAAACCCTGGAGTTGTTCAGTGCCGCAATGGTCGGATTGTCATCTTGTGAGCCCGAGGTGAACGGGGAAGCACCAATGTTATCGCCAAGAAGCGTGAACACGGAGTTCTTATTTTCTGCCTCCGCCTTTTTCACGTAGCAGGCGGTGGAAGCCAAGCCAGCTTCAGATACCTTGCCTTTACGCTCGGCTTTTTCAATATGACCGTGAATGTCGGTCATGTTGAAAAGGTTCATGGTGACAACGTCGTCTTCAAAATCCTTGGGTTTTGGAGTTTCAGACTCGGGGGTGTTGGCCGGCTCAGCTTCGAGCGCGCTATCCTCACCCGTAACATCTTTATTTGCGTCTGCCGGTGCGCTGTCGCTATTGGTCTTTTCGACTTCAGCTTCGCTACTGGCCGCGTTTACCGGGTTAGCTTCGGATTCGCTGACAGGATCTTCAGCAAATGCGGCGAGTGGAGAGACTACTAGCGCGGCGGTTGCGATAGCACCCGCAGCTAGGGTCTTCACAGATCTCCTCATTAATTTTCTCCTTTGAGTGTGAAACGCAAAAATACGTTGCATTCCATCTTAGGACCTTAAGAAAACCTGTGTACAGAAAATAAAAGTTTGGCGGCACAAACTTTTTCGCTCGTTTACTGTTTCGCTACGTTTACGAAACGGGTGGGACTTCAAAACTCCAACTGGAGGGGGCAGCGCCTTCTTCGGGAAGGCGAAGCATGGCTTCTTGCATGGCTTCGGCCACTAGATCGCCATCTTCGGTGAAGACGCGCACGTGTCCGGTGGCGCGCGCTCCATTCGCGGAGGGGGACTCTTGGTCGTAGAGCAGCCACTGGTTAATGTCGAAGTCTTGGTGGAACCACATGGCGTGGTCGAGGCTGGCGAGCGCGAGGCCGGGGGTGAGCCACGACAGTCCGTGGGTGCGCAGTGCAGGTTCCATCATTACCTGATCGATAACGTAGGCGAGGAGTGCACGCGAAACCAGGGGAGTAGCGCCCGCGATTTCCGCGCGGGGTTTCATCCACAGTTGCTGGCATCGGCTCTTGTCTGGCGAGGCGTTGATGTACAGGTTTTCCTGTACGTGCCGCACGTCGAAAGCTGCGGTTTTGCCAAGGAATTTGCCAACGGGGTGTTTGAGGGAGCGGAAGTATTCGAGGGCGGAGATGAGCTCTTCTGGGCCAGGCACATCCGGGATTTGGGAGGAGTGTTCAACGCCGGGTTGACGCAGTTGGAAACTAGCCATGAGCGTGAGGATGTCACGCCCGTCTTGCGTGGCGCTGACTTGTCGGGAGGCAAATGAGCGCCCGTCATGGGTGCGTGCCACTTCAAAGCTGATGGGACGAGCCGGATCGCCGCCGCGCAGGAAGTAAGCGTGGAGTGAGTGGGGTGGCCGGTCGTGGTGATCTTCGACGGTAGCGGCTGCGGCCAGGAGGGCCTGGGAGAGCACTTGCCCGCCGTACACTCGGTTCATTTGCGGCAGGGAATCAGCAACGAAGCGGTCCGCTTCTCCGTCGCGCAACTGAAGCACTCGCAGGACGGAGGCGAGGGGCTCGCTGGTGATAGTGGGAACACCAATCGGTTCAGTCATGACACTCATTGTTGCGCGAATTAAGGTGGCGTGCACGCCAGCTAGTACTTTTGCCACTTCCAATTTGTAATCTGAGACACTATTATGTGAGTCGGGTTACATGTGTGGAGGAATGAAAGTGACGATTGCAAAGAAACTCGTTGAGGGACTCGGTGGCGCCCAAAATATCGAGGAGCTTGAGTCTTGCATCGTGCGTATCCGCGCCATCGTTTCGGAGCCGGCCCTTGTGAGTGAGGCCGTGATCCGCGAGACGAGCCCGATTGGCGTTGTGTCTTCGGGCCGCTACGTGCAGATTATCGTTGGCCCATCTTCTGATGACCTCGTGGACGAAATGAATAGGACCATTAAAGCAACGGCGTTTTGCTGAACTTTTCGCGCACTTACTTTTCCTCACGGATTGGTGGGTGCGCGATAATTTTGGGCCCGGCCATTATCGGACTAAAATTGGTGCGATACCCATCGCATCGGGAGTTTTCAATGACGCAGCTTTCATTCGACGCAGCCAATCTTGACCGTTTGCAGCATCTTGCTTCGCTGAACGGTGTTTCTACCAGTTTTTGGGACTGGCATGGCAACTTGCTGGACGTTAATGCCCAGACGTTGATTACTACGCTGCAGGTACTGGGCGTGGGTCTGTCGGATGCGCCGGATGCGGCCGAGTTGGATCGCTGTATTGCGGGGTTCGAGGATGACAAGTGGCTGACAGTTTTGCCACCCACCACGGTGTTGCGCGGCGGCAATTATGGTGAACTGTTGGTGCACGTTCCCGATGGGGAAGACGTCAGTGTTTCGGTGGTGTTTGAGGATGGCTCTGCGCGTGAGCTTCGCCAGGTGGATAACTGGGAGCCCCCTCGTGCTGTCAATGGCGTGTTGCGCGGGCGCGCCGCTTTTGCTCTAGAGACAGATTTCCCGCTGGGTTATCACAAGCTTTACGCGCATCTTGGCAATGGTGAAAAAGCCGAATCGCACCTGATTGTGGTGCCGAGTGCGCTGAATTTGGATGAGAAACTGGCGGGCAAGAAGTGGGGTATTTCCAGCCAGCTCTACTCGGTGCGAGCTAATGATAGCTGGGGCATGGGAGATGCTCGCGTCCTGGCGGCGATGAATCACACGTTTGCGCAGATTGGCGCCGATTTCCACTTGATTAACCCGTTGCATGCGTCGGCTCCCGTGGTGCCGATCGAGGCATCCCCATACCTGCCGGTTACCCGCCAGTTCATTTCTCCTCTCTACATCGCACCGCGTTTGATTGCTGAGTATGCGGATCTGGGCGAGACCGCGAAGGCTTACGTAGAGGAGCTCAACGCGGCCTCACGCACGGAAGATTCGGATCACATTGGCCTGATTGATCGCGACGCGTCGTGGTCGGCTAAGGTGCGCGCGCTGTGGGAGATCTTCACGATTGGTCGTAGCGCGAAGCGGGAGGCGCAGTTCAACAGTTTTATTGCCGAGGGCGGCCCTGCACTGTATAAGTTCGCGGTGTGGTGCGCATTGGTTGAGCGTTACGGGTTGCATTTGCCTGAGAAGTACGCAGATTCGGACTCCCTTGCGGTGGCCGCATACGCGGAGCAGAACTACAAGCAGGTGCGTTTCCACATGTGGATGCAGTGGATCGCTAGGAACCAGTTGGATGACGCGCAGGAGGTCGCGCTTGCGGGGGGCATGAGTATTGGCATCATGTCAGACCTTGCAGTTGGCGTACACCCGTATGGTTCCGAGACCTGGTCGCAGCCAGAGCTGTTTGCGCGCGGCATGACGGTTGGTGCCCCGCCAGACATGTATTCCCAACTTGGTCAGGATTGGTCGCAGCCGCCGTGGAATCCGCGTGCGCTCGCGCAGGCGGGGTATGAGCCGCTTCGGCGGATGATTCGCGCCGCAGCACGTTTTTCTGGCGCTATCCGCATTGACCATATTCTGGGCTTGTTCCGCCTATGGTGGATCCCCAACGGCAAGACCGCGAATTTCGGTACGTACGTGAACTACGATCACGAGGCGATGGTTGGTGTCCTCTTACTTGAGGCTTACCGCAATAATTCGATTGTGATTGGTGAGGATCTGGGCACGGTTGAACCCTGGGTGCGCGGATACTTGAACGAACGTGGTGTGCTTGGCACGTCGATCCTGTGGTTCGAGCGGGAGGATGACGGCTCGCCGCGCCGCCCGGAGAACTATCGTCGCGATGTTCTCGCCGCCGTGAATACACACGATTTGCCGCCCACCGCCGGATATTTAGAGGGTATCCAAACGTCGATCCGCGAGGAGCTTGGGCTACTTGTGGAGCCGGTGGAAGCGGTGCGTGCCGCTGATGCTACAGAGTTGGAGATGTTCACCTCGCGCATGGTCGAGTACGATCTGTTAGCGCAGGAGCATCGGGGTGAAGAACAGCCTCTGATCGACGCGTTGCACCGCTATATTGCGATGACGCCGTCGCGTCTCCTGGTGGTGTCTTTGGTTGACATTGTGGGTGAACGTCGCCCGCAGAACTTCCCGGGCACAAGCACGCAGTATCCGAACTGGCAGATTCCGCTGGGCGATGAGAGCGGCCGGGAGATCCTAGTGGAGCAGCTAACTCCTGACTCTTTGGCGCATTTCGCGGATGTGATGAACGCGGCCGTCCATAGCTGAAGTGGTAATTAGTATCTGATTTGGTTGCTCCCACGCGATGCGCGGGAGCAACCAAACTGCGAAGTCTAAAGCTTGCCGCTTCTACGGTTTTGCTTAGCCGTTTTTGACGGTGTAGAGGTGGTCTTCGCGGGCAATCTTGTTGCCCGGCGAGGTGTGTAGGGTGAGCATTTCTTGGGGTAGATCACAAGCGATCACGGATACGGAGGTGGACAGGCCGGCCTCTTTTGCAACGGCGGAGTCCCACCTGACGATGGCTTCCCCCTTATGCACGGTTTCGCCTTCGGCTTTTAGAACTTCGAAGCCTTTGCCGCGTAGCTTGACAGTGTCGATACCCAGGTGAACGAGGATTCCAATGCCGGAGCGCCCGAACACAATGAAGGCGTGCGGGTGCACTTTGAGGAGTTTGCCGGGGGCGGGGCAGACGACGTCGTGCCAGCGCTCTTCCACTGGGGCTACGGCAAGGCCTGACCCAACGATGCCTTGAGCGAGGACGGGGTCGTCTACGTCTTCAAGGGCGATGATTGTCCCGCTCAGGGGAGAGCAGACTTCTAGCATTACTGCAGTTGTCCGATTTCGTCGGCGATTTCGTCTGCCTCTGGCCCTACTACTACCTGGATGACGGTTCCAACTTTGACGACTCCGAAGGCACCCGCAGATTTGAGGGCGTCGTCGTTCACCAGGGCACGGTCGCGAACCTGTACGCGTAGGCGCGTAATACAGGCTTCGAAAAATTCGATGTTTTCTTTTCCACCAAGACCGGCAACGATGGCTTCAGCACGAGTCGCGTGTTGGTCACTCATTTCCACTCCTATGCTTTTTGTCTCTATTTAGGATACTACGCGCCACCTAGCTGGATCGCTTGATTGGCGGCGCGTAGTGCAAGGCGGGTCCGCGTGATTAAGCGGGCCCGCCTTGTCAGGAAATACCGGGTGTCACAGTTTTTGGATGGCGGCGGCTCGCTGCGCCTCAGAAATACTTTCAGACAGGAGGCGGACAAGGCCAGCAGGTGCGTCCTGGTGGGCTTCAAGCCACTGTTTTCCGATGGCTACGACGTCCACGTTTTCGAGGCGTCCAGCAATCGGTGTGGGAAAGCCGAGTGCCATGATGGACTGCGCTGTGTGTGGCGTGTTGTTGTTCCACACGTCGAGGGCAGCGTCGAAGAACTTCGTCGCGCCCGCAGCAAATAGTTCGGGCTTTGCAACGGCACCCGCCCAGTATCCGCGACCTGCGGCGATGCGCATGTCGTTGGACAGGTCGGGGTTGTACATGAAGTTTTCGAACGCGGCGTCCTTCACGGCCTGATCCACTTTGGAGGCGCGAGCCTGGGTGGCCATTTGTTCGCCGGTCATAGTGGCGTCTTCGGCCAGCATCTGGTCGATCTCGGCGTCACCGGCAATGCCGGCAACAACGGAGGCGGTGAGGAGTGCCCAGCGCAACTCTACGTCTAGGTCAAGGCCCACCAGGGTGTCTTGGCTGGTGCGCAGGCGCTCAATCGCTTCACTCTGCTTAGGGGTGGCGGCGCGGCGCGCGGCAGCAAAGGCAAGTAGCCTTTGCTGGTCGGAGCCAGACGAGGATGCACGCAGCAACAGCAGGAGCCGGTCTGCAAGGTGTTCGAGCACCTCAGCGCATTCCGCGTTGGATGTGTAGTACGTAGCCGCCGTGTCGAGTTGGCGGAGCCACAGGCCCATGACGGTGATGTCTTTTTCAACGGGCAGGGCGGCCGTGACCAGGTTGATAAACGTACGGGCCGGCATTTGCGCGTCACGAACCATGTCCCAGGCGGAGGCAATGATGATGGACCTCGTAAGCGAGTCTTCAAACTTGTCGATGTTCGCGGTTGCGAAAGCCAGGGAGTCTTCATCCATGCGGATCTTCGCGTACGCGAGGTCACCATCGTTAACCAGGATGAGGGCCGGACGCTTGATTCCGCTGGCACTTTCAACGACGGTGCGTTCGCCTTCAACGTCGAGCTCTTCATGGAACGTGCGTTCAATGCGTCCATCAACGAGGTCGTATCCGGCCACCGCTAGGCGGTGCGGGCGAAGGGAGGATCCGGGGGTGAAGGTTTCTTGTACTACGGCAAGTTCACCCAGGGTGCCGTCTTCGTTCAGGTTGAAGTCGGGGCGAAGCAGGGTGACGCCGGCTTCTTCAAGCCAGACTTTAGACCAGGCTTCAAGGTCGCGTCCAGAGGCCGCTTCAAGCTCACCCATGAGGTCGGGCAGGGTGGTGTTTTGCCACGCGTGCTTCTCAAAGTATTTGCCGAGAGCGGCAAAGAAGTTGTCACGGCCAACGTAGGACACCAGCTGGCGAAGTACGGCCGCGCCCTTGGCATAGGTGATGCCGTCGAAGTTTACTTCCACGTCTGCCAGGTCGCGGATGGGAGCGACGATGGGGTGCGTGGTGGGCATTTGGTCTTGTCGCATGCCCCAGTCTTTACGGGCCATGAAACCGATCCACGCGTTCTTCCACTCTTCTGTGCCTTCGGCCAGGCACAGGTGGGACATGAACTCGGCAAAGGACTCGTTGAGCCACAGGTCGTTCCACCAGCGCATCGTGACCAGGTCGCCAAACCACATGTGGGCAAGCTCGTGCAAGATTGTGTTGGCTAGGCCCTCAAGTTCGGCGGCGGTGGGCTTGGCGCGGAAGATGTACTGGTCGCGGAAGGTCACGCAACCGGCGTTCTCCATGGCGCCCGCGTTGTATTCGGGTACAAAGATCTGGTCGTACTTGCGGAACGGGTAGGGACGGCCGTACTCCTTTTCGAAGAAGGCAAAACCTTTGCGGGTGACGTCCATGACCCAGTCGGCGTCAAGATACTGCTCCAGGGATTGACGGCAGTACACGCCGAGGGGGATTTCTCTGCCGTCGGTGGATACGAGCGATCCGGTTTTGCCAACGTAGGGGCCGGCAATGATCGCAGTGATGTAGGAAGAGATTTTTTCGGTGGGGGTGAAATCCCACCGCTTAAGCCCATCCACGTCAGTGGGTGCGGGAGTGGGCGAGTTGGAAAAGACTACCCAGTCGGCTGGCGTGATCACGTGGAACGTGAACTGTGCTTTCATGTCGGGCTGTTCGAATACGGCAAACACGCGGCGCGAGTCGGGCACTTCGAACTGGGAGTAACAGTAAGACTTACCGTCGGCCGGGTCGGTAAAGCGGTGCAGGCCTTCGCCGGTGTGCATGTACCGGCATTTGGCTACGACGGTTACGCGGTTGCGGTCTTTTAGCCCATCCAGGTGGATGCGTGAGTCTTGGAAGGCCGCAGTGTCTCTTTGTTCACCATTTACTTCCAACGAGTAGACCTCGTCGGCAATGAGGTCGAGGAACGTCTCGGCACCCTCGTGCGCATCGAAGTCCACCACAGTTTTGGAGGTGAAAGTTTCATCATTTTCAGCCAGGTTCAGTTCCACGTCGTAGTGGTGGACGGATGCTATTTTTGATCTTTCTTCAGCTTCAGCGCGCGTCAGGTTTTGCCCTGGCATGGTGCCTCCTGTGTCCGGTTTGTCCGCAAAATTTGCGCAACAAGTATTTATCACGTGTTTATATACAATTCTTACACTTTTTTGCAAAACTTTCCCCGCTGAACGCAAATTCTTGTTCAGCGGGGAAAGTTTGAGCTGGTTTCGCGCTCTTCTTGCGCTAGCAGAAGACCATGCCTTAGCTGGTTACCAGATTTCTACGCGGTCACTGGGGTCTAGCCACATGCCGTCGCCAGGCTGGGTGTGGAACGTTTCGTGGAAGGCATCCACGTTGCGTAGCACGCCGTTGCAGCGGAATTCGGAGGGGGAGTGCGGGTCAATGGCCAGCAGTTGCAACGCCCACTCGTCACGCGCTTTGGAACGCCAAATGCGCGCCCACGAGTAGAAGAACTGTTGCGCTGCGGTCAGGCCGCCGCGCTCCTCATCGGCTTCGGTGCGTCCGGATTCTTCGAGGGCAATGTGGTAGGCCTTCCACGCGATCCCCAGGCCGCCAAGGTCGCCGATGTTCTCACCGATTGTGAGCTTGCCGTTCACCTTGTGTGAGTCGTCAAGCTGCTCGGGCGAGAACGCGTCGTACTGGGCGATGAGGCTAGAAGTGCGCTCTTCGAAAGCCTTGCGGTCTTGTTCAGTCCACCAGTTGTTGAGCTTGCCTTCCCCGTCGTAGTGCGAGCCTTGGTCGTCAAAACCGTGGCCGATTTCGTGGCCAATAACGGCGCCTATCGCCCCGAAGTTCGCCGCGTCAGTCTCGCTTGGATCAAAGAACGGGTTTTGCAAAATGGCAGCGGGGAACACGATCTCGTTCATCGTGGGATGATAGTAGGCGTTGACCGTTTGCGGGGTCATGAACCATTCCTTCTTGTTGACCGGGCCAGACAGCTTGCCGGCCTCCTCATCAACGTGGAACTGCGCAACCGCGCGCACGGACTCAACCAAGGTGGCGCCAGGCGTGAGCTTTGAGTAGTCCTTCCACTCGTCCGGATAGCCAACCTTGGGGGTGAATCCCGCTAGCTTCTCCAAGGCGCGTTCGCGAGTCTCTTCGCCCATCCACTCCAACTGCGAAATGGAGCGACGGTAGGCCTCCAACAGGTGTTCAACCAGCTTGTTCATCTGCTGTTTGTATTCGGGTGGGAAATGCTTAGCAACGTACTTCTTACCCAGCGCCTCACCCATGGCTCCCTCCACAAATGAAACGCCGCGCTTCCAGCGGGGGCGCTGCTCGGTGGCGCCAGTGAGAAGACGGTTGAACTCGAACCCATTGTCAACAAACGCCTTAGCCAGGTAGGGTGAACGCGTCTGGATAACCTGCCCGTACGCCCACTTCTTCAAGGTGCCCAGGTCAGTGTCATTCCAGAGGGAAGGGATAGCCTCAACGTAGGACGGCTGGCGCACGTTTACGGGCGTATCGCCAGTGGTGGGCAGACCGGTGGCTTCCCACCAGGAGGCCCAAGGGTAGTCGCTGTTCGTTTCGGCGAACTGACTGAACGTGGTGGGGTTGTTGGACGCCACGGCGTCGCGAGTTTTCACATTGTCCCAGTGGTGGGACGCAACTTTAGTTTCGAACTCCAGCACGTCGGCGCCAAACGCTTCACCCACGGCGTTAGCCCAACCCTCAAACTGAGCATCGGTGGCGATGATTTCGCGGGCCTTGTCTAGGTAGGTGACTAAACCTTGGCGTACGACTTCGTACTGGTCTTCACGGTAGTACGCCTCGTCGGGCAGTGAGATGCCGGCCTGGTAGGTGAAGACCGTGTAGCGTGCCGGATCGTTCATGTCCGCATCGATGATGGCCTCGAGGATTCCTCCCACTCCCGTGGCTGCAAGCTTACCCATCGCGACTGCAAGCTCCGCGTGAGTTGCCGCCTGATCAATGAGAGCAAAGTCAGGGGCCAGCGGTTTTGCGCCGAGTTCCTCCACGGCCTGCTCGTCCATGAACTGGGTGTAGAGTGTGGCGAGCTTTCGCTCTTCCACGTCCGCACTGCCTGGGTCTAGGGCCTCAACAATCGTATGAATATGCTCTTCGGCCTCGTCCCGCAGCTTGTAAAACGCACCGTCGCTGGGACGGTCGGAAGGAATCTCGTGTTCCTTCAGCCACGTTCCGTTCGCGTGGCGGTAGAAATCTTCGGTTGGTTTGATGGACTGATCCATGATCTTCGGATCAGTCAGTGAGTCTGAATAAGAATTTGCCATGCCTCAACCTTAACGAAACTAGGCGGCGGGTGAATTCTGGCTCTGCCTGCCCGTGATGAACTCGGCGACGATTCGCGCCATCCGCACGCGAAGCTAAACCGAGGCTCACCGCTGAGCAATCGGATTAGTGAAGCGACACTGGATGCTAGTGACTAAATTTGAAAGCGAAAAAGAACACTCGTTTTTAGGAGGCCACGATGGGTAGCAAACTCGCGATCGTTACGGGCGCGTCAACCGGTATTGGGCGGGCAACGGTAGTGAAACTAGCCGAGCAGGGCTGGAGAGTTATTGCGGTAGCCCGGCGCGAAAATCGGCTAAACGAACTCGCCAAACAAACGGGGTGCTACACGTTCACCGCAGACCTAACGAGTGAAAAACGCATTCGGGAACTCGTTGAATACGCTGCAACAATCGGGCACGTAGACGCCCTGGTAAACGTTGCGGGCGGCGCTCGCGGTGTGGACGCGGTGGCGGATGCTCAGATTGATCGTTGGAAGTCGATGTATGAGATGAACGTGGTTACTGCGCTTGGCATGACGCGGGCGTTTTTGCCGCAGATGCGTAAGGGCGGGGGAACGCTCGTGTTTGTCACGTCGACGGCTGCGCATGACACGTATCCGGGCGGAGGGGGATATGTTGCTGCTAAGCACGCGGAGCGCATGATTCCGCTTACGCTACGTCAGGAGCTGGTTGGAGAGCCGGTGCGGGTGATTGAGATCGCTCCTGGAATGGTGCGCACAGAAGAGTTCTCGCTGAACCGGCTGGGCAGCCGAGAGGCGGCCGATGCGGTGTATGCGGGCGTGGAGAAGCCGCTGGTTGGCGAAGACGTGGCGGAGGCGATTGCCTGGACGATGAACCTGCCGGAGCACGTGAACATTGATTCAATGATTATTCGCCCGGTTGAGCAGGGGACTAACACCCTGACACGCCGTATGGGGAGCTCTAGCGAGTAGCGAGTATCAGGAACCAGATGCGCGTCCGCGACTAGTAGCAAACGAACAGGGGCTGACAGAACAATCTGTCAGCCCCTGCGTCAGTCCGGTGCGTCTAGCCGGCTTTAATCAGCCTTTTGTGCTGGTGTGTGGCCTATGGACGGGTTACTTGCCTCGGTGGCGTAGTTAGTTGTCTTTTACCTCTACAACAGAGCCGGACTGGTAGTCTAGGCGGACCTTCTTGTAGTCCTTGGCGTTAGCGTCGTCAAAGTCTATTTGCCAGGTGACAGTGCCGTTGTCTTCATCAAGCTCTACCTCGTCGATGTAGCCGTCTGGGACGTCCGCTAAGGCCTTTTCGATCGCGTCGATCATGGGTAGGGCCTGCGCACCGTATTTCTTGTCATCGCCATCAGCGTTGTCAGTTTCGTGTTTAGTGACCTTACCGGCCGCATCAGCGTAGTATTCGATTTCGTTTTCGCCGTGAATAACGGTGACTTTCCACAGGCTCTTGGAGTCTTCACGGTCTAGGCTCACAGCCTTTCCACCAGATTCAGCTTCAACGGCCTTGATCGCGTCGATAGCGGCCTGGTTGTCGGCGAACGGGATGATATCGGAGGATGAATCGCCCGTAGTTTCAGATGTCTCCTGCGCCTGGGTGGCTGTTTGCGATGGGGCCGTTGTGTGCGCTTCTTCATTCGAGCTGGCAGTGCAACCGGTTAGGCCAAATGCGAGAGCGCTGGCAGATACTAGTGCGATGTACTTTGTTTTAATCATGCCAATAGTCTTTCGAACATATTGGGGTAGCGCATCTTGAGGGTGGTGAAATGAGGAAGGTCCTCAGCGGTTTGCTGAGGACCCAACTGTCGGGGTGGCGGGATTTGAACCCACGACCTTCCGCTCCCAAAGCGGACGCGCTACCAAGCTGCGCCACACCCCGTGCCAAGAGACAATCATAGCGGGTAATGGCCTGCATTTCACAACTCGGGGGTTTTCCGGTAACATCTCCATTTGTCGAAGCGGTGAATGCCGACTTCGCCGCGCGAGTGTAGCTCAATGGTAGAGCCTCTGCCTTCCAAGCAGATAGTGCGGGTTCGATTCCCGTCACTCGCTCCACTTAGACGTCGGATTTGATAAGTACCCTTTTGCGTTAGCGAGTATCGCTTAGGGGGCAAAATCGCTTGCGTTAGCGGGTTTGGGTTTTGCGTTACCTAGTATCGCGTTTTCCCTGTTCGGGTGGGATTTTGGGGTTTAACTCGCTAACGGAGATGAAAAATGTGTCTTTCTGACTCGCAAATAACGCTTCACAGACTAGGGATTCTGATCTTGGGGCGGATGCCCAGAGTCAAAGTTAAACTATTTAGACTGGTACTTTTCTAATGTCACCGAATTCGATGACATTAGATTAGAGCTGTTTGGAGTCTGCTAGATCGATCCATAGCGGCCGGTAGTGGGGTCATAGGTTAGAACCGGGATGCGACCGGATACTTCGACGGTGCCGTCGATGAAATAATGCGAGGAACCGTCAAAGTAGATGTCATGGAAATTTGGGTCACCAGCTAAAGCGTAGGTGCCGATATGACCGGCAATAATATCGATGGGGAACGGCCCGGTGGTGGCGGGGAATTTGTTTAGCATGACGTCTTCGGAAGTTCCTTGCTCCCAGTATTCCTGCGCGTCCTCATCAATGCCGGCGTGAACAAACACCTGGATGGGGGTTTTCCAGTAGGTCGGCAAGTTTTTCAGCCAGCGCACCAACTGGGGGTGATCGGCGATGATCTGGCCGCGGATCGCCTGCAGGGCTGCCTCGGGATCCCTGGACGAGAGTTCGGTTTTTGCCGCTTCGCGGTCTGTCCCGTCTAAAAAGCTCAGTAGGGTTTCTGGGATATAGGTGGTTGTCGCCAGGGAGTCCCGGGTAGTCAGGAACTCGATAAACCATTCGTCATGATTCCCTTTGATGACCACCACATTGTTGGGGTGGGTAGTTTGCAGGTCGAAAATGCGCTGCAATACTTCGCGGCTGTGGGGCCCTTGATCAACATAATCGCCAAGAAAAATCAGCCTGTGTGTTTCGGGGTCACCAGTTAAGGTTGCCTCCAAATCGGGAATACGCCTCAGCGCGTCTTCCAGGGCGTCCAAGAATCCATGTATGTCACTCATCGCGTAAAACATGGTTTTCTCCTTGGCAATATCTTACTGGGAAAATGATACTGCTCGCGGTTTTTGCGGTGACGAACAATAGATTTCCTTCTATAAGGATAGTAGGAGCCGGATAGTGCTAATGGTAAGTGAGAAACAGTAAAGCGGAAGTAATCTGCCGCATTATTTCCTTAGCTTATAAGCTAAGGGAACATCATTTGCAGCTAGCTTTTTGGAGGAGTCATGGGCGAGGTAACCGCAGTTGTTGGTATCGGGGGAATGGGCACCACGGTTCTTGAGGTTTTCACTCAGAAGTTTGCGAAGGAAGCCGCAGCAACTGGAATCTCCATGCGAACCGTGGCCGTGAATCGGCCGCAGGACAGTTTAGATCAGGCGCAGGCTCAAAAAAAAGATTGCGTTAACCAGCCTCGATATCGACGGAGTCTCCGAGGTCGACGACGATCAGTGGCAAGAAGTCCTTGACTTGCATGCGGGTGAGATTCACAAGGCAGTTGAGGGCACCAGCGCTGTCGTAGTTCTCTCAGGATTGGGGGGCTTTACCGGCTCTAGCGTGGCACCTTTTGTAGCCGAAATCGGCAAGCAACTAGGGGCTCAGGTTTCTGCCTTGGTAACCATGCCTATTCCTTTCGAAGGGGAAAAACGTGCTCAAAAAGCGGCAGTGGCACACGCAGAACTTTCAAAATTTGCGGATCAAGTGGTGACCGTATCTGGTGCAGAGCTGCTGGATAAGGCAGATTTGGGTGCTTCCTTAGATCAGGCTTTCGGGAAATTTGATGAAGAGCTCGCCGCTAAGGCGGCCGAACTGATCGAGGAAGCTTAGTCCTGCTTAAAATTTCTTCCTAGCTACTGCCGTTAGTTGGTGCGCCTATGGTCGTATCCAGCGGCTCTAGGAGGTCTTCGCCAATCTTAGGCGCCTGTCTGCCAAGCAACTAATTTTCTATTGGCTCTCGGAATTGCCTGCCGGAAGACCACGGAATTGTTACAGCTAATGCGGAAAAACTCTTCCGGTTTTATCGCGAATGAATTAACCTTAGGTTATGGTCAACAGCAAATCGAAAAAGTCTCAGGCACAGACGCAACGAGCGCACGCCTCCAAGGCCTTAGAGTCAGCGATTTAAAAGGCAAAAATTCCCACGGCTTTAACCGTCAATTTGCGGAGACACATCAATAAATTCGGTTATAGGCACCGCCTGCTCACGTACCTTTTGAGCTTCGGCTTCGCTAACTATACCCTCCGCCTTTTCTTCGGCATCACACCGTGCCTTGTAGTTTTCTATCTCGTGCGCCTTGGCCGCCTCGTCCCAGCCAAGAATATCCGCAGCTATTGTCGCAACCTCGTCAATAACAGCCAATCCGCGATCCCGATGCTCGTAACAGAGCCTGGTGCGGCGCGCCAGTAAGTCTTCCACATGCAAAGCACCCTCATGCAAAACACCGAACGCTATTTCTGCGCGCAGATACTCTTCAGCGCCCTTAAGCTCCTTCCCCAAAGAAGGATCCTTCTCAATCATTTTGAAAATCAGCTTAATGTCACTTCCGTACCTGTTTAACAGATCTTCTACGTGATCCACGCTCAAACCGTTTTTCTTTGCCAGCGCCTCACGCTGTTCCCACATAGCTTCATAGTCAACAGCTCCAGAAAGCGGAGTGCTTCTGGTAACGCACGGTATTCGCTTAGCCAGCTCCTTACCCAAGGCAAAATCAACAGCATCTTCAGCCATCTGCCTGTAACTCGTAAGCTTCCCACCTGCTATAACAGTGAGCCCCGGAGCGGCTTCAGTAACTGTGTGCTCCCTGGAAACCTTGGTTGACTTAGCCTTATCTCCGTCCAAAGTTCCTGGCTGCAACAAAGGCCGTAGCCCAGCGAAAGCCCCAATGATGTCATCACGTGTTAGCGGGTTAGCCAGTACCGAGTTCGCATGCTCAAGCAAATAATCAATATCCTCAGAATCAGGTACCGGTTCCAACCTGTTTTCATGGTATTTGGTATCAGTAGTTCCTATAACCCAATAACGCTTCCACGGGATTATAAACAACACAGACTTCTCTGTGCGCAAGAATAAACCAACTTTGGAATCAATCTTTTCCTTCGGCACAACAATATGAATGCCCTTGGAGGCCAAAACTTTCAAGCCACCCGTAGAACCGGAAAGAGACTGCGTTTTCTCGGTCCAAACCCCCGTTGCGTTAATGATGGATTTTGCCTTAACCACATGTTCAGCGCCTGTTTCCATGTCACGAAGTTTGGCGCCAACCACCTTGTTTCCATCCTTGAGCATTTCAACAACCTGGGTGCGATTCGCAGCCAAAGCGCCAAACTGAGCGGCCGTGCGAACCAGATTCACCACCAGACGGGCGTCATCCACCCTGGCATCGTAGTAAACCAAAGAGCCAATAAGTGCGTCTTTTTTCAACGCAGGCGCAAGCTCCAATGACCCTTTCTTCGAGTAGTGCTTTTGAATGGGCACTGAACCCCTATGTGCAAACTGTGCGATGGCATCATACATTCCCACCCCAACAGCCGAATAAGCCCGCTCTATTACGCGCATTTTTATGGGCCACAAAAAAGGCTGTGCTTTCACCAAATGCGGAGCCGTGTGGGTAAGCAATAAGCCACGTTCCCTCAAAGACTCAGCAACCAAGGCAAAATTAAGTTGATAAAGGTATCGCAGACCACCGTGCACCAGCTTTGAAGATCGCGACGAAGTGCCGGAGGCCCAGTCTTGCGCCTCGACCATACCGACTCGCAAACCACGGCTTGCCGCATCCAGTGCGATCCCCGCTCCCGTAACACCTCCGCCAATCACTAAAATATCAAGCGGTTTTTCCTCCATATCGCGTAACGCCTCTTCGCGCCTGCTTGGCGATAACTGCGTTGTGAACATCATAGCTCCATTCGTATTAGTTGATTTAGAGCAACCGAAGCAGCCCTAAGGTTAGGCTAACCTAAGTGGGTACTAATGGTCATCGCCTTTGAACATTTTTTCACCGGCCTCTCGCCTTAGGACATAAAATCACGTATTTAACCCGTGAAAAATAACCCGGCCTTAAAATAAGTAGAAAGAATTGTGCCCTTTGAAAACTCCCCAGGCCCGCTAAAAGCCCTAAAACAGTAAATCCTTTGTTGGTTCCAACAAACAAGCAATCTTCGAATGGGGAGCAAAAACCTTAATCCTGCCTCCGCTCACCAGCGCAGGAATGCTACTGACCGTGACGATCATGCTTACCGCAGTATCCCTATGGACAGGTCGAAAGATCATGGCAGGTAAAGAATTCTAAGTTTTTAGAGCCCGATTTTGCATCCAATGTTAGCGCCCTGCGTTCTTTTCAAAGCCCCACCGTGATTTCTTTCCCGGGCTTATCTGTCCTGAGCAAGGTGCTTGTAAGGTGAATGACGGTGGGACCGTAGTGTTCATAGTTGATTTAGCATTCAAGCCCAAGCCAGAGTCTCCTGAAGAGTCACCAGTTGAGTAGCCAAGATCTGAGGATGTCTACTTCTCCTTCTGGTGGCGGTGATGGCTCGTCTAAGTCGTCAGCTACGCCAAGGCTCAGCACGGTCACAATGGGCTAGCCAGGACAGGTTCAGCCTTGCCCCGGTTGAGTTGCGCCTGGTTGATGGTGGTGGAGCTAGTGAAACTCCTCACAAGCCAAGAATTATCCCGATGCAAAACCATAATTATTCCAGGTAGGACTTAAATCCAAGTCGCTTCAAAAATTTCGGGTAGACTAACAATATTGTTGGGACTGCCGAAATTAGGAGTATAAATATGGATAAGATTGCCAAGATCCTCAGCAATGCCGGACTGGAAAACCCCGCAGTAGCTGAGTACGTAGCGTACTGGGCCGGAATTACCGAACCCGCTGCCATCGAAGTCATTTCCGCAAAGGATGACGACCGGCTCATCACTGAGGGCTTAACCACCGGTGAAATCGCACCTGCGGGCGATGGACTCTACTACTCCCGCTCCTACTACAAGGACACGGCGCGCAGCGAGGAACGCACCGTCGTCGCCACCCACAATCCGCAAGAAGCCGGAATCTACAACAACTGGCACGACGCCACGGAAGTAACTGCCCGGCAGCTGGAAAGTATGAAGGGCGCCTCCCGGGGTAAAACCATGTACGTGGTGCCCTACTTGATGGCACCGCCGAAATCGCCGCTAGAAAAGTGGGCTCGCGGGGTGGAACTTACCGACAACCTCACAGTCGTTCTTCACATGATCCGCATGGCCCGGGTTGGTGTAGAACATTTGAACAATTTAAAAAATCCGGCAGAATTCGTGCGCGCAGTGCACGTGACCGGCGACCTGGAGAACTTGGGTCAGGGCACCGATAAGGACAAGCGCCTGTTTGCCACGGTAGCCGATGAACGCACAATTTTGCACTTCGGTTCCTCCTACGGTGGCAACGCGCTACTCGGGAAGATCGCCCACGGTCTGCGCCAAGCCTCTTACGACGGCTGGGCTTCCGGGGAATTCCTTTCCGAACAGTTCATGCTGATCGGGATTAAGGATAAGTTCGAGGATCGTACCTACTACGTGTGCGGCGGCTTCCCCTCAGCTTCCGGTAAAACCAATCTCGCTATGATGCTAGCTCCCGACGCTTTGGGTGAGCGCTACGAAGTTTACTTCTACGGCGATGACATCGTGTGGCTGCACGTTGGCGAAGACGGCAAGCTTTACGGCATGAACCCAGAATACGGCGCGTTCGGCGTGGCAAAGGACACTAACTGGCAGTCTAATCCCACCGCCATGGACGCCATCAAAGAAGGGTCTAAGACGCTCTTCACCAACGTCGCTTACAACCCTGAAACCCAAGAACTGTGGTGGGAAGGTAAGACCCCGGATCACCCGGAAGATGTTACCGGCTGGCTGGATTGGAAGGGCGAAAAGATTTCCGACCGCACGGCCGATCGGCAGCGTTCCGAGGCCAAAGGCGACGAGTGGGCACACCCCAATTCTCGCTTCACCACGTCTTTGGATAACGTGCCCAACGTGGCCCCCGACTACGAAGAACCGCAAGGGGTGCCAATCGACGCCATCATCTTTGGCGGGCGAGTAAAGGACCGGGAGCCGCTTATCCGGGCAATCACCGACCTGACTGAGGGCGTTTACGACGGTTTGACCCTGGGCGCCCAGGCTACTTTCGCGGCCGAGGGCAAGGAGGGCGTGCTGCGTTACGATCCGATGTCGATGCGCCCCTTCATGTCCTACCCCGAAGGGGACTATGCGGCCCACTGGTTGAAGATAATTGGTTCCGCGAAGGAACAGCCCATTTTTGCGCACGTTAACTGGTTCCAACGCGATCCGGAAGACGGTCACTTCCTCTGGCCTGGCTACCGCGATAATCTGCGGGCGCTGCTTTGGTTGCTAGATGTTAAGGAAGGACGCGCTGAGGGCGTGCAAACGCCGGTAGGTATTTTGCCGAAGAAGGAAGAGCTGAATCTGGATGGTTTCGAAGGTGACGACGCCGATCTGGATAAGCTTCTTTCTATCGACACTGAACTGTGGAAGAAGGAGATGGGCCACCGCCGCGAACACCTTGCACAGTTCAAGAATCTTCCCGAGCAGATCTGGGCTGCGCACGAGCGCATAGAGCGGGCGTTTAACGCCTAAACGGCCACCTGGTTTTGTACTAGCGACGGGTGGATTTTCTTCAGGCGGGTTAATTCCTGCGGGTGGCTAAGGCTCCTGTTGGGATTAACCCGCCACTTTTGTGATAGTCCACCCTAAACGGATATTTCGTTTAACTAACTTTTAGCGAGTACGCCAGTTTCACGGCAGCTACCGCCCGATTGCTGCCCATAGCGTTGTGGGCATGAGGGTTCTTCATAGCCGTGTAGAGTGCCGCAAGTGCCTCTCTTTCGGTGATTAATTTGCATTCATACATATACGCGCGGTCAGGCGATGTCGAATGCCAGACCTTCTGGCCCTTAACCTTCACCGATGCATGGAGAATTGACTGCAGCTGTGCAAACCGTCCTCAGAAATGCTGAAGCTGTTTTGCATAACGCTATTGACCAACAGCTGCAAGCCTGGAACCACGCGCAAAATCCAGGAACAGACAGTTGGTTATTACAAGTTTTCGTGAGTGGTTTTCTGTGAAGTGCGGCAATCGCGCAATATTTAAGCAGGTTTTGAGACCTGCTTGGCGGGTTGCAATTGTGGGTATAGTGCTTTCAAATGCTGGAGTTGTTTGGTTTCTCTAGCGTCGTAGAGGTGGAACAAGATGGATCGCAATTCTCAAAGTGCTTCGCGCACGCCTTTGGATGAACTTGAAACGATGTCGGTTGCCAAGATTGGTGCGGGCGCGAATGAGGTGCCCTCTGAACTCAAATACGCGCGGTTTCCAGTGGGAGAGCTGGATTCCGTATCAGCCCTTATCCCGCATAACCGGCGAGGAATTTACGTGCTCGAGTTTTCTAACGGCGAGTTCTATGTTGGTCAGGCAAAGAATGTGGTGACGCGTTTTGCTCAGCATCGGCACGGTAACACTAATCATGTGGATCCGTGGACTGATGTGGAGAAACTTTGGTTCATGCCGGTGCCAGAATCAATGAGCTTGGATTCGATTGAATATCAAGAGATCCAACGATTCCGGGCAAGCGGTAGACGTTTGCGTAACCGTATGTTGAATGTTGGGCATGACCAGCCGTCTGGGTTGGATTTGGTGATTCCGGTTGAGGATCAGCAGGCGTGGACGCTCGGTGATGGCCCTTATGATTTGCGAGGGGCACAGCAACGTTTGGAAAGTTTTGAGAGCGAACCCACGAAGTTCGCAAGGCTAGTTCCCAAGGAGTACCAAGAGCCGATTTTGCGCGATATTGCTTTTGCGTTGAAGGAGCTGGTTCCAAGTGCGGTTGAGCTTGAGGGGCAGTACTGGACTCTTACGGATTGCCCAAGCACAAGTGGAGGCCGTTGGGCTACGTTGAGTACGGGCTTTATTGAGCTTTTGTTCTTCCCTCGCGCTTGTGAGTTTCCAGATGCGAAGGCGGAAAAGTTGGAACTAATGGAGGGTGTCGGTTGGTTGAATACAGTTCCAGGAACTGTTTTGCCAGGCAGGACAAAAGATTATTGGGGATTTGAGTATGAGTCTTCGTATGGAGGGTTCTTGGATGCTTGGGCGTTTACCTTTACGTATCCGTCAGCGGAGTCGGATGCGATTAACTACGCGGTAGGAGACCTCGAACAGTTTTGTAATCAATATCCCGAGGTTCTTGACGGAGCTAGAAAATTCGCGTTGCAAGCTATGCGGCAAAATACTTCAGGAATGTTCAAGCGCTGGCATTCTAAGCCGCTGGTTCGTGCTGTTTATCAGTACGCGATTAATTAACAAAGTGGAGATTCGAGGGACAGCTAGCGCAGCGCTACTTATCTGGAGATGTTTCATGGGGCCAGCTCGCGTTGAACTGGCCCCATAAAAACTGCCGGTCTAGTCCGGGATTACTGCTACTTTTACGCCGATGCGGTCGCGGAGGGCGGTGTAAGCAGAATGTACGTCACTGAGTGCAAACTCGTGGGTCACAATCGCGTCCACGTCGATCACGCCGTCTTGAAGTAGCTCAATGGCTTTGGCTACGTCGCGGCGGCGAGCGTTTGAACCTCCCGTGACCTGCAGTTCCTTGTAGTGAATGAGGTTTGGCTCCATCGTGGAGGTGGAGCCCTTCGGGAAGCCCGCAAAGTAGTTCACACGGCCCCCGTCAGCGGCTATTTCTAGCGCCTGGTTGGCAAGTTCCGGCACGCCAATACATACGATGACTACGTCAGCGCCGCGCCCTGCCGTCACGTCATTAACGGTTTGAACGAGGTCGTCAGAATGAACCGCAGTGACGCCCAGCTTGGTAGCGATTTCACGCCGGCCTGCGCCGCGGTTAGAAACGATCACGTTTGCCGCACCCGCGTGCATAGCTAGTTGCGCGTGCAAGAGGCCAATGGGGCCGGCGCCCATGATGACCACGGTGTCGGCCTGGTTGATACCGAAGTTGGCGATGCCGTTCAGGCAGCAGGAAACCGGTTCGGCAAGGCATAGAGCTTTAGGGGAGAGTTCTTTCGCAACGGGAAAAAGGTTACCGCGCGCAACCACGTTGGCGGGAACCAGCATGTATTCTTGCAGGCCGCCGTCGTAACCGTAGCCGAACAGCTCAAGGTTTTCACAAAGGTGTTCGCGGTCGTGCAAGCAGTTTCGGCAGGCACCGCAGGAAACAACGATAGAGACGGTGGCCTGTTGCCCCACCTTCAGGTCCGGGTAATAGGCGTTTACGCCTTCGCCGATTTCGTGTACGCGGCCGGCGATTTCGTGTCCGGGAACAGCACCAGGGCGAACGCCCGCAGTTTTTGCGCCGGTGTAGAGCCGGTAGTCAGTGCCGCATAGGGTGTTCGCTTCGATCTTGAGAACAACTTCGCCCGGGCCGGCTACGGGAGCGTCTTTTTCGGTTAGTTGTAGGTCTTGAGGGGCGTTGAGAACGGCAGCTCGCATTGATCTTTTCCTAACGTCTGGCGTGTTACTTACAACACAGTTTAGTATAAGGGGCGTCAGTAGTCATTCGAGGAGGAATACAGATGACACGTCTAGTTAACAACCCTGAAGAGTTTCCAGCGGAATCTATTGAGGGCTTTGCTGATGCGTTCAGCAACTGGGTGAAGCCTGTTTATGGTGGCGTGGTGCGCAGTACTAAAACCCCGGAAGGCAAGGTTGCCATCATAGTTGGTGGAGGTAGCGGCCACTATCCGGCGTTTGCTGGTTGGGTTGGCCCGGGCATGGCTGATGGTGCTGTGGCTGGCAATATTTTCTCGTCCCCTTCGGGCGCCCAGGCGTATTCGGTGGCGAAGGCAGCTGAGCGTGGTGGCGGTGTGCTGATTGGGTTTGGTAACTATGCGGGTGACGTCTTGCATTTCGGCCAGGCAGTTGAGCGTTTACGTAGTGAGGGCATTGATGCTCGCACGCTGGTAGTTACAGATGACGTGGCCTCGGCTAGTGAAGAGGATCATTTGAAGCGTCGCGGCATTGCGGGTGACCTTCCTACGTTCAAGATCGCGGGCGCAGCGGCTGAGGCCGGCCTGGATATTGATGAGGTGGTGCGCGTTTTTGATAAGGCGAATGATCGGACTCGTTCGTTTGGCGTGGCGTTTAGTGGCTGTACGTTGCCGGGCGCGAAGGAGCCGTTGTTCCACTTGGAGCCGGGCCGTATGGGCGTTGGCATGGGTATTCATGGCGAGCCGGGTGTGCGTGAGGACGAGATCGGCACGTCGGATGAGATTGCGCAACTGCTCGTTGATGGCCTGATTGATGAGCGTCCGGAGGGTTCGGATAATCGCGTTGTGGCGATTGTGAATGGCCTGGGCGATACGAAGTATGAGGAGATGTTCGTCCTGTGGAGGGACATTGCCAAGCGTCTTCGTGCGGCTGGTCTTGAGTTGGTTGGTAAGGAAGTTGGCGAGTTCGTGACTTCCCTCGATATGGCTGGCGTGTCGCTCACGCTGGTGTGGGTTGATGATGAACTGCTCAAGTTCTGGCAGGCGCCGGCGGATACGCCTGCTTTCCGAGTGGGCAATATGGCTCCGGCAGAAGTCGATGACCGCCAGCTGAATGTGACCGCAGAGGAGGTTCGCGTTGAGCAGCCTGGTAGTGAGGCGTCGCAGAAGCTGGCTGGTGAGGTTGTGAGCGTTTTGGAGCGGATCGCTGATTTGCTTCATGAGAAGGAGCCGGAGCTGGGCAAGATTGACGCGGTTGCGGGCGATGGTGACCACGGTATTGGTATGGCTCGCGGGTCGAAGGCGGCTGTGGAGACGGCTCGCCGTTTGGCTGGTGAGGGCGGTGGCGCGGCCACTGTGCTTGCGGGTGCGGGTGATTCTTGGTCCGCTTCTGCGGGCGGCACGTCGGGTGCCCTGTGGGGTGCGCTGTTGACGGCTTTTGGCCGCGTGCTTGGTGATGAGGCTGGGGATGCGAACTTGGCTGAAGCGGCGGCTGCGGGTCTTGAAGCGGTGACTCGTTTGGGTGGCGCTCACGTGGGCGACAAGACTATGGTCGACGCATTTGTTCCTGCCGTTCGGGCTTTGCAGGAGCAGGGCGACTGGCGTGCAGCTACGGACGCTGCTCGTAAGGGCGCTGAGTCCACTAAGGATTTGGTGGCGAAGGTTGGTAGGGCTCGCCCGCTGGGGGAGAAGAGCCTCGGAACGCCAGATGCGGGCGCAACCTCTCTGGCAATGATCTTCGAGGTAATCACCGACTACTTGGAGAAGTAGATCATCGCTCTATAGGGCGATGGACGTTGAGGGTGTGGCCGCTGGATTTACAGCGGCCACACCGTTCTCTCAGTCCTCAAAGTCGTTGCGTAGGAGCGGGCGGAAGCGGTCCACAAACTCTTGCAGTTTGGTGTAGACCCGTTGCATGGTTTCTCCGCGCGCGTTGTCGGGGCGGAAGCGGGAGATGGGTGGTAGAACACTTGCCACGGATTGCCCTGCGGTGGGCACGTGACCCGAGCGTAGCGCGTTTGCGACAAGCTGTTCGGCCTTGTCCCGGTTGAGCCGCTCCTCGTTGATGATTGCTGCGAGTTCTTCTTCACGCTTGCCGTTTACGTATTCGCGCCATTCATCTTGCACGCTGGTGTTGATAGAGACGTTGTCTACGAACTCTTCAATGAGCCTACGCTTTGGACGTAGCGAGGGCGATGAGGAAAGCGCTCTGTCAATCTTCGCGCGAATCTCTTTGTCTTCGCTGTCTGTGCCGGCTTCATGGCGTTGTTCAACGAGCATGAGGATGTAGTCCACGTTGATCTCAACTTGTTTGACGAGTTCGATTTCAAACAGCACGTCTTGGCGAATGTCTTCTCGGTCGCTTTCTGCGCGTGGTTTCCACTGGTCGTATAGGTCCATGTAGCGTGACTTGTAGTCTTGGAGCTCGCGCTCGCTGAACTGGTTGCCGCTTTCAAAGTCGTCGAATGAGGAGAGTATGTTTTGCAGGCGTAGTACCGCGCCGAATATGTTGATGAATTCTTTTTGCGCGGTCTCACTTGCGGGTATGGGGCTTGTGGGGTCGGCGTAAACCTTGCGCAGCTCGTCTAGCTTGGCCTTGTATTCGGCCAGATATTCCTGGTAGGGACGCAGCATGACGATGCCGGATGCGTCTTTGTTGCCAAAAAGTGCGATGGCGTCTTGCGTTTGCTGCTCAAGGTTTCTAAACGAAACGATGTTTCCGTATGTTTTAACGGTGTTGAGGATGCGGTTTGTACGCGAGTAGGCCTGGATGAGGCCGTGTGAGCGCAGATTCTTGTCCACGAACAGCGTGTTTAGAGTGGGCGCGTCAAAGCCGGTTAGGAACATGTTGACCACGATCACGAGGTCGAGCTCGCGGTCTTTGAGCTGTTTCGATAAGTGTTCGTAGTAGTCCTGGAAGCTGGATCCGGAGGTGTCGAAGTTGGTTGAGAACATGTCGTTGTAGTCGTTGATTACGTCCTCAAGGTATCCGCGGTCTGATTCGGATAGTTTTTCGGCATCGAAGCTTTCATCTTCGATGATCCCGTCTTCTGGCTGGTCGTTAGCTCCGTAGGAGTAAATCATGCCGATCTTGAGCTTTTTCGCCTCGGGCACGTTCAGCTGTAGTTTGCTGAACATGCCGTAGTAGGCGCGGGCTGCTTCGATAGAGGAAGTGGCAAAGAGGGCGTTGAATCCTTGTTTGCGTTTGCCACCCACCATGTAAACGGAGTTTCGTTTCGTTTTCTGGTCGAAGTGGCCCAGGATGTATTGCGCTACCTGCCGGATGCGTTCGGGGTGCATCATGGCGCTTTCCACGTCGATGGCGCGCACGTCTTTGTCTTTGAAGCTACCTTCCTCGATGGTGTTGATGTAGTCGATGCGGAAGGGCAGTACGTTTTTGTCGGTGATGGCGTCCACGATCGTGTAGGTGTGGAGTTTTTCGCCGAATGCTTGCGCCGTGGTTTTGAGGTTTACGTGTTTTCCAGAGCCCGCGTTCTCCGCGAAGATGGGCGTTCCGGTGAACCCGAAGAGGTTGTATTTCTTGAAGGCTCGTTTGATGGCTACGTGCATGTCACCAAATTGGGAGCGGTGGCATTCGTCAAAGATGAGGACTACGTGCCCGTTGTATATGGTGTGGCCCTGGTTGGCTTTGATGAATGTTGCAAGTTTTTGAATGGTGGTGACGATGATTTTTTTTGGCTGGATCAGCGCTTTCAAGTTGTCGTTTGAGTTGTGCGGTTGACGTGTTGCCGTTGGCTGCGCCTTTTTGGAAGCGGTCGTATTCGAGTTTGGTCTGGTAGTCGAGGTCTTTGCGGTCTACTACGAACAGTACTTTTTCAACGCCTTCAACTTTGGTGGCTAGTTGGGCGGTTTTGAATGAGGTGAGGGTTTTGCCCGATCCGGTGGTGTGCCAAATGTAGCCTCCGGCTGCTGTGGTGCCGAGTGTGCCCGCATTGGTGGAGGTGAGTATGCGGGTGAGGATTCTCTCCGTAGCCACGATTTGATACGGCCGCATTACTAGCAGTTGGCGGTTTTCGGTATAGACGCAGTATTTGGTGAGGATGTTGAGGATGGTGCGTTTGGCGAAGAATGTTTTTGCGAACGCGATGAGGTCTTCGATGGGCTGGTTTTGCGCGTCGGCCCAGTATGAGGTGAAGACGAATGATTTTTTGTCTTTTTTGTTGGTTTCGTTGATGTGGGCTAGGCGCGTGGTGTTGGAGTAGTACTTGGTGCTGGTGCCGTTGGAGATAACGAAGATTTGGGCGTAGTCGAATAGGGCAGCACCGGTGCTGAAGCTTTCGTCGCGGTAGCGGTTGATTTGGTTGAAGGCTTCGCGTAGGGGTACGCCGCGTCGTTTGAGTTCGATGTGTGCTAGGGGGAGTCCGTTGACGAGGATGGTGACGTCGTACCTGTTGGAGTGTTTCGCTCCGTCTGCCTTGTCTACGGCGTATTGGTTGATGACTTGGAGGTGGTTGTTGTGAATGTTGTCTTTGTCGATCAGGCGAATGTTTTTGGTGGTGCCGTCTTCGCGTTCGAGTAGTTGGATGTGGTCTTCTTGGATACGTGTGGTTTTGTCTTCTACAGTGTCGCTGGAGTTGGCGATGTTGGTTTTGTAGAAGCGGTTCCACTCGGCGTCGGTGAACTTGACGTTGTTGAGTTTTGAGAGTTGGGCGCGCAGGTTAGTTTCGAGGTGTTGTTCGTCTCGAATATCAGCGTATTCGTAACCTTGTGCTTGTAACTGGCGGATGAATTCGGCTTCTAGTTGAGCTTCGGACTGGTAGCCACTGGCATCGTTGTTGTCAGGCACGTACTCGGCTACGACGGTTGATTGGGGTGAAAGGGCTACGGGGTCAAACTTGCGCGTTTCCACAGTTAGGAAGCTTTCTCTTTGAACGTCAGCAACTTATGAGAGTGTTTGATGGTTTGTGTGTGGGAATCCATCCCGCATAAGGAGATAAGCCAGAATGACTACTGTGGCAAGACGAGACCCGGCTGATAAGGCCAAGATTGACGCGATTGAGGAGAAGCTTCTTGCTAACCCTGAAATCGCTAAGCTGATCGACGAATTGGGCACTTCCACCACGGATGCCAATGACCTGGTGCGCGGCATGTTGCAAGCCTCGATTACCCGAGGTTTGAATGCTGAGATGGATGCCCACCTCGGCTATCAATCCGGTGATCGGGACGCTAAAGCGGCAGCTGGGACTGATAATCACCGCAATGGCACCTACCCGAAGACGGTTGATTCCAATTACGGGCCGGTTACCGTAGACGTTCCCAGAGACAGGGCTGGGACGTTTCTTCCCACCATGGTTCCCAAAGGCTCCAGGCGCTTGACTGACGTCGATGACATGATCGTGAGCTTGTATGCCGGCGGCATGACCGTGCGCGATATTCAGCACCATATGGCCACCGCCATGCGGGTGGATATCTCCCATGAGACGATTTCCGCTGTCACTGACGCAGTCCTTGATGAGGTACTGGTGTGGCAAAACCGCCAGCTCGACGAGTTCTACCCCGTCATCTTCCTTGACGCATTGCGCATCAAAGTCCGTGACGGTGGACGCGTAGTCAACAAGAGCGCCTATATGGCCATCGGCGTGGACATCGACGGAATCAAACACATCCTAGGACTCTGGATCGCCAAGGAAGAAAGAGCATCCTTTTGGGCGCAGGTGTGCTCCAACCTGTCGAATCGCGGGGTCAAAGACGTCTTCATTGTCTGCTGTGACGGGCTCAAAGGCTTGCCTGAGGCAGTGGAGGCAACCTGGCCAGGTTCGATGGTGCAGACCTGTATCGTGCACCTGATTCGTGCTGCCAACCGGTGGGTGGCCTACGGCGACCGCAAGACCGTGTCGGCAGCATTGAAGAAGGTCTATACCGCCCCTGATGAATCCACTGCTGCAGCGGCACTGGCTGAGTTCGCATCCTCTGAGTTTGGCGAGAAATACCCCAGGTCTGTGAAGGTCTGGCAAGACGCATGGGAGCGGTTCGTGCCGTTCTTGCAGTTTCCGCCGGCAGCCCGCAAGGTCATCTACACGACGAATTCGATTGAGTCGTTTAACAATGAGCTGCGTAAAGCCACTCGTAACCGGGTGCAGTTCACCAATGATGAGTCCGCGTTGAAGACTCTGTGGTTGATGATATGCAATATTGAAGACAAACGCGCAGCTAAACGCGCTAAAGAAGGTAAACGAGCCGCCGCTTCAGCTAGCCGGCTCGTTGAAGGCGGAAAGGTTTCAGGGTGGAAACAAGCCATCAACCAAATGGCCGTGGCCTACCCCGACCGCTTCGACCAATACCTCTAAGAAATCAAGCCCCACACACAAACAACTTGACACGCTCCAACTTATCTCGATAGTACTCATACTGCTTACGCCGAGCCTCAATCTCAGCCGGCAAACCAGAAGAAATATCATTAACAAGGGCATCGAAATTTATGAGCTTCCGCGCAATTTCTGTTTGCTCCTCTTTGGGTGGTACTGGAACCATTATCTTTTGAAGTGCTTTATCAGAGATTCGTTTAACTTTGGTACCGGTGATAAAGCGCATTTTCTGCTGTTGGAAGTGTTCGGATTCGAAAAAGAGAGATATATATGTTGGGTCAAAGTGATGACGGTAAATGTATAGATCTCCACCCACAGCTACATCCGTCGTGCCTTCCCACGCCACTGCTTTAGCCACAGCTTCTTCGTCTTCGCTAGTAGTTGCTATTGCTAGATCACCAGGAAGTAGTTTTCTTAGTTTTGCCGCATATTCGGGGTCCACAAAGGAGATAGTTTGATGTGTAGTAATCCCGTATCGAGTGTGGATTTGACCATAATGGATAGCTGGGAATCCGTGGTCGCGGAGGTGCTTCTTTTGTAACCCATTTCCACGGATAAAAGTCCCACACGTGCCCAAGGGTTTAAGTTCTACCCCCCCCCTCAGGGAAGGTTAGGAGTTGGTCGCGGTAGTACTCGTATTGTTTTTTCCTAGCTTCCAGCTCCGCTTCCAGCTCCGCTTCCAGCTCCGCTTCCAGCTCCGCTTCCAGCTCCGCTTCCAGCTCCGCTTCCAGCTCCGCTTCCAGCTCCGCTTCCAGCTCCGCTTCCAGCTCCGCTTCCAGCTCCGCTTCCAGCTCCGCTTCCAGCTCTGCAAATGCATCAAGAATACGAACAATCTCCATTTGTACATCGAGCGGAGGCAGAGGAATGGAGAAACGTTTAAGAGCACGATCGGAAATAGCGGGGTAGTTCCCCTCAGTCTGATTATCCTTCAGGAACTGAAAGGTGCGTTGTGTTCGCAAAATATGAAACAGCCACCTTGGGCTCACCCTTGTAGATTTAGGGCGCAAAACGCAGTATCCCGTGGAACAAACGGCATCATCAAAGTCGGATGGAACTTCGCATACTCGCATTTGCGTTGGTCGGGTTGTAGCGAACAAGACATCATTTACTTTGACAAGTTGTCTTGCTCGTGAAGGTGCATTCGAAGCATCCACTACGTGTGTATCCGTGATACGGCCGGAGCGAATATCCACCGAACTAAGGTCTATGTATTGCCTTGGAGAATCGGTGCTGGACCACCTGATGTTGTTAACCTTTTCGATCACATCGCCCACAGGCACAAACTCCACCCCGTCTGGGCATAGTTCGTTAATCAGCTGATCTATGCGGCTCATTTGGTGGCCTCCAGGTCGGTTACGATCTGGTCGATCTGTGCGCGTAGTTCCTGTTGGCGGGCCACGATCTTTACCAGGTTGGCGTTCAGCTCCTCAATGTTGATGACTTCGCGAGTGTCCTCCGGCTCAACATATGAAGATACCGAGAGGTTGTAGTCGTTCTCTGCAACCTCCTCATACTTCACCAGGCGTGCGAAATGATCCACGTTCTTACGGGCAGTGAACGCCTCCAGGATCTTCTCGCGATGCTCATCCAAAAGCTGATTCTTAGTGCTGCGACGTTCAAACTCGGCGGAAGCGTCAATAAACAGAATTGAAGGGTCCTGCTTAGACTTCTTCAACACCATGATGCACGTGGAAATCGTTGTGCCAAAGAACAAATCCGCCGGCAGCTGAATAATCGCATCAACAAAGTTGTTGTCCACCAGGTATTTACGGATCTTGCCCTCAGCACCCCCGCGGTACAAAACACCCGGGAACGTAACGATCGCCGCAACGCCGTCTTCTGCAAGCCAGTGCAAAATGTGCATCGTGAATGCGAGGTCCGCCTTTGACGGGGGAGCCAGCACGCCCGCCGGAGCGAAACGCTCATCATTTACCAAAATCGCAGAATTCTTACCCTCCCACCTCGTGGAATACGGAGGGTTCGACACGATCGCTTCAAACGGTTCGTCATCCCAGTGCTTCGGATCAGTAAGAGTGTCGCCCAGAGCAATACTGAAGTCCTCAAACCCAACACCATGCAAAAACATATTGATGCGCGCCAGGTTGTACGTGGTCAGGTTAATCTCCTGGCCAAAATAGCCTCGATCAATGTTTTCTTGCCCGATAATCTTGGCAAACCGAAGCAGAAGCGAACCAGAACCACACGCCGGATCGTACACGCCATTCACTTTGGTCTTTCCCACCAAAGTTAGGCGGGCCAGCAGTTCAGAAACGTCTTGCGGGGTGAATAACTCGCCACCAGACTTGCCTGCTGAAGACGCATACATCGTCATCAAGAACTCGTAAGCGTCCCCAAACATGT
Organism: Gleimia europaea ACS-120-V-Col10b; assembly: GCF_000411155.1. GTDB lineage: Bacteria > Actinomycetota > Actinomycetes > Actinomycetales > Actinomycetaceae > Gleimia > Gleimia europaea_B. The sequence goes on along the minus strand of NZ_KE150266.1, from coordinate 470,004 downwards.
CTATCGAGTGAGAGCTGAAATCACCAAGGGGCAAGTTTCCAATCTCATTTAAAATCCGCACCAGCTTCGCATTACGAGCCGCCACAGTATTGCCGAGCTTCGCGCTGTTCACATCCAAGTCATCAAACAAGCCTTTAATATCGCCCTCTGACTGGGAACCAACAGCGGATCCTTCAATGTTGCGAAAAACCTGCTCAAGCCGCTCATTCAAATCCGGGTCAGCCGCCGCGTTCTTACGCACGTTCTCAAAAAGCTCGGACGGGCGAATAAAAAAGCCGAGCTCTGCAACCGAACTATCGCGACCGTACTCGGCCAAGTCGTCGGGAAGATGAACGTAGTCAAAATCAGGATCCGTTTCACGCTCCAACCGGTTTACGTGCTGAACAAAACGTTCGGAAATGAAGCGGTAAAACAGCATCCCAAGCACGTACTGTTTAAAATCCCAACCATCTACAGACCCGCGTAAATCATTAGCAATACGCCAGATAGTCCGATGTAGCTCTTGTCTTTGAGCGTCACTACCCACAACAAACTCCCAATACCACTAACCAATATTTAACGCCGCAACCGGCCGCTTTCATAAGGATAACGGGGGAGTAGGACAAAGAATGTGCACAACATGCTGCAATGCAGTTTGGCCGGCCCACACCCTCTTGCAATAGTCCTAAAAATCAATGCGCAGGAGCGGACAGAACCGGCCCACTCCTGCGCAAATTGGCGTGGCGTACTTAGTTCGCTGGCGGCCGGCTCATCATGTAAAGCACCATTTTTGCTTTGGTTAGTGCCTTAACCGCGTGAGGAAGGCGCGTAGGAAAATGCACCATTCCGCCCGGGCGCAACGTCACCGTCTTACCATCCGCACTGATTTCGAGTTCACCTTCAAGGGCCTGGACAATCACAGGCATTGCGGCAGTGTGCTCGGATAGTTCTTCTCCCTCGTCGAACGAGAACAAAACCACGTTCACGCCCTCAGCGCGCATCACCGTTGTAGAAGTGGTTGAGTTCGCACAATACTCAACACGCTGCGCCAGGTTTTCGATAAATCCCAGCGAGCCGGCAGGTGATGGTTTGGACTCAGTCATAGTCAGATCTCCTTTTCCTCCAGATTGGTAGCGGGTTTTCGTGCCACGATAGCGATGCCAGTCAGATTATCGCGGTATTCGTTGAACGTCGCGCGCATATCCAATACGCGGCGCCGCATCTCCTTATCACGCGCCACATTAAGCAAAATCCGCACAACACCGCCTACACCTTCATCAGCGAGGTTGCGGCGCGGGGACAGTAAAGCCATCGGCTCATACCCCACCCACTCGATACTGAAACCCGCCTGTTCTAACAGTGCGCACCACTCACTGCGAGTGAGAGGGCGAGCATTAACCCTAATCGTGCGGGCTAGGCGCCGGCGCAACTGGTTCGCAAGCTCCACGCCAATACTGTCAGGAGTGAGGCCAAGCTCGTGGATCGCATAGCAGCCGCCCGGCTCAAGCAGTCGGAACGCTTCAGCGATGATCTCTCGCTTACCTTTATCGCCTTGCATGCTCAGCATCGCTTCACCAACCACAACCTGAGCTGATTCAGCCTCAAGGCCAGTGGATTGCGCATTAGCATTCACAACCGTGCCCTTCGGCCCCACTGCGGCCTGCACTCGTGCGGCAGCATCCGGATCTTGATCCACGCCCGTATACGAGGCAATTCCTCGCTCAAGCATGAGCGTGGCCGTACGTCCCAAACCCGGAGCGAATTCCAACACTTTCTTGCCGGATAGACCAGCCGCATCCAACATTCGGTTTGTTAGTTTCAATCCACCCGGGCGTAAAACCCGCTTGCCTGCGCGGGCAAGCACCCAATGGCCTGCCGCAACACTAGTTGACCTGTCACTTTGCGGGAGGCGGGGTGCGCTCTTATTCGTATCCATGACACCAACAGTACTAGAATTACTTAGGTACGCCTAACCTAAGTTGATTGTTTGTGTTGTTAGAGAGGAGTGCGCAGGCCCACTCAGTAGCCTCACCAGTATTTAGGTAGAATCAGTGCCTGTGTATACCGCTCAAAATCTTGACACGCGCGCTCGGCGAATCGTTGCCTGGGTAGCCATCCTGAATCTCATCGGCTTCATAATCGAGCTGATCGTCGCCTCAATTATTGGTTCGGCAGCACTATTTGCTGACGCAGCTGACTTCCTCGAAGACTTCCTGATCAACATGCTTGTACTCACCGCCCTTGGATGGTCCGTGGCGAGCAGACGTAAAGCCAGCTATGGCCTGGCCGGCCTCATCCTTATCCCTGCTGTAGCCGCATTTGGTACCGCCATTTGGAAAATGGTGTCCGGAGAGCCACCAGAACCCCTCGCCCTGTCAGTAACCGCGATCCTCGCAATGCTCATCAACCTTGCCAGCGCCCTGCTACTACTCCAACTACGCAAACACGAAACCGCGCTAGTTCGAGGAGCTTGGCTTGCGGCGCGCAACGACGTCCTCGCAAACCTATTAATCCTTGCCGCGGGCATCGTCACCCTGTTCTGGTTCAGCCCCTGGCCAGACATCACGGTTGGCATCGTGATCGGCATAATCAACCTTTCAGCCGCCGCCGAAGTATTCGAACAAGCTCGGGCAGAAAACCCCGAACTGGAACTCGACGACGATGATGATTAACCGCAGCTGACAGACAGATAACACTGCTGTGCAGGTGAGGCTGTCGTGCAAACGAGGCTACTAACAGTACAAGCATCCCCCGAAGCGAAACGAGAAACGGATTCGCGCCGGGGGAGTGTTATTGAAAGTGTTTGCGGCCTACCTCTATTTGAGGGCTGCTTCTAATAGTGGGACATTACGGAAGTGCCCAGGTCTGCCCAATGGTAAATCCACTCCGCGTCAGACGTTGGCGTATTCACACAACCATGCGAGCCACCCGGCCCCGTCCACCCGAACGTGCGCTGCCACGGCGCCGCATGAATCGAATAAGACCCGTGGAAGTACGACACCCAAGGAACATCCGGCTCCACATAGCGTGAACCGTCATCATTCAGGCCGCGCATCGTCTGGCTCTCATACTGCAAATACACGTTGAAATGCCCGTCCACAGTGGGCGAGGACGGCTTGCCCGGAACTACCGGAATCGGACCGCGCACAACCTCCGTGCCCTCATAGCATGTCATCTGTGCCGTAGTGAGGTTAATATCAATCCATTTCTCGCCCGGAGCGGCCGGATAGGGGAGGTTTTCAGCGCCCGGAGCGATCTTGCGCTGCTCGTAAGTAGGTTCTATCTCGTCGTAATCAAATGATCCGTTGAATGGCTTACCCTCCTTAACGGCCTGCACCACCTGGCCGGCAACCGCGTCAAGGTTGTTTACTTTCCAACCCTTCTTGCCTTCCAAAGCGTCGATTAGAATCTTGCCGTTCTCGTCAACGTTTTGAATGCCGGGCGTGGGATCCTCATTCGTCTTATCTGCAATATGTGAAACCCACTTCTCAATCTCTGCCGCATCAAACGAGGGAGCTAAACCGTTGGTAGCGTCAAAAGAAACCCAGTTCGCAACGTCATCGCGAGTAGGCTCAAATGATTCAACTCCGTCGCCAAGCTTCACGGAAACAGTCATCAACTCGTTTGCCTTGCCGGCCGCAGCTTCAGCTTGCGCCATACTAATCTCGGGGTCGCGTTGCGCCACAGAAATCTCTGCCGAAGTCGAGCCGTTCAATTCCGTCGCGGCATTCTCAACGATCGTACGCACCTGATCAGCGTCAACGGCCATGCCCGCAGAACCAGGAGAGGCCACAAAATGGTCGCCATTCCAAGAAACGGACGCTTCCTTTGTAGGAGACGACGTGTTCGCGTTCAACGACTCAACAAACTGTGCGAACGCAGGCTCATCCACATCTACAGAAGCAGGAATGTGGCGAGATGAAAGCAGGCCGGTAGCGCGACTCCAAACCGAAGCGGAAGGCTTAAGGGCGGCCTGCGCTGTCTTAGCCGCATCAACACTGAAACCTGTATCAGCGAGGGGCGTGCTTACAGCCTCGCCCTCAATAGTGAGATCGAGAGTGCGTTCGCTCGCGGCGGCCTCAACCTGCTGTTCGATCTGTTTGGCCGTCTTACCACTTACATTCATGCCAGCGACCGTGGTGCGAGGGAGCGCCTTCGCACTATAGGTTTGTGCAAACCCGAAAACTCCCGCCACCGCAAGAACAAGCACCACGGATAAAGAGAGGAAAACTTTTGACACTGTGCGCATAAGGCGATCCTACGATATGGGACTACCTATTTGTAGATTAGCCCCCAAAATACAAGGGAAATCACGCCATAAATGGGGCAGAGTGATCGCATCATCGTTTTGCCACGATAAAAAGGGAGGCTTATTTGCAAAAATGGCGAATTTTACAAATAAGAGCGTCTTAAGCGCGGTCTATTTCGCAAAAAACGCAAATTTTGCAAAATAGGGTTTAGTTGAGCGTATGCTATTTCCTAAAGATCTTGTTCTTTTGAAACTTCAAAAGATGGTCACTGAAGCGTTAGGCATAAGATGATGGGAACCTACAAGTCGCTACGTGTTCTGTTCCATAAGACGAATCTGGACGCTAGCAACGTTGTCAACGTGGAACTCGAAAACCGTCTAAATAGTCCTGCGACCGTAAAGTACCCGTACCACGTTGGAAATAACCCCCTATTCGCTGTTATCACTCGCGACATCTATGAGTTGTCGGAAACCATATGGAAAACCGAGCAGGAAATCCAGAAAGCGTGGAATGTGTTGCCCGGCGTGGCACAAGATCACTATTTCTACACCCTCCTGGTTGAAGAAATACAATCCACAAATGAGATTGAGAATGTTAAATCAACTCGGCGTGAGGTAACTGAGGCGCTCAACGTGGCAATAGATGAGAATATGCCCGGACGGCCGAAGCGCTTTCAAGAAATGGCTAGTACTTTCAAGCTACTCATTGGTGATAGCGGCGTCGAAACGATCACTTTTCCCCAAACGCTGACTGATTTGCGTGCGCTTTACGACCAGCTTCTTGGTGCCGAAGTTTCCAGCGAAGATAAATTGGATGGTAGCCTGTTTCGTCTCGGCGAAGTGCACGTAACAGACGGTTCGAAATCCATACACAAGGGCGTGTTGGGGGAAGAGGAAATTAAGAGTCGGCTAAGCGTTGCGCTTGATGTCAGTAGTGCAGAGAAAAAGCCCATGCTCGTGAATGCCCTGGTCGGTCATTTTATGGTCGAGCATACTCACCCGTTCTACGACGGCAACGGGCGGTTCGGGCGCTTCTTGCTTGCGTTGAATTTGCGGAGCATCCTGTCTGCGCCAACGGCTTTATCTCTTTCTGCAGAGGTTATGCGGCAAAAGAGGAAATACTACAAAGCCTTCCTCCAGGTCGAAGATCCCATGAATATGGGCGAGGTAACGTTCTTTATCAGCGACATGATGGATATATTGCTAGCTGCTCAAATGCGGTTGGTGGAATCATTGCGCATACGGCTGGTGAGCCTTGAGAATCTTTCGCAACGCATCGATGTGATTGATAAGGAGTTCAAGAGCCTTACGCCATATCACCTACAAACATTGTTTATGCTCGGCCAGATTCTTCTATTCGGTCCAAGAAGTGGTGGAAGCCTCGATGAGATATCCAAGTTTCTCCAAAGATCGAAGAGCACCGTGCGTCCGATGCTTAAAGAGTTGACTGAAGCAGGATTGATCGAAGAAGTCAGTAGGCGTCCGCTAGTATTCGCCTTGACACCAAAAGGTGAGGAGTTCTTAGAACTGGAGAAACCTTCCCTCGACTGATCTGATGCGGCTGTAAACACGATTGCCTTGGGATTTGGGAGCGCGCAAGACGGGCCGCCTTGTTGCGTTCTTCGCCTGCCTGCGGTTATCGGTACACTTGGCCACGTGACTGAACTGTTTGAAGGCGTACGCCGCCGCACTCGCCCCGAGGTGCTCGCACCCGCTGGAAACCTAGCCACTCTTAAAACCGCGTTCGATTTTGGAGCAGACGCCGTATATCTAGGTGGTAAAGACTTCGGCATGCGCTCCGCGCCGAAAAACTTCACCCTTGAAGACATCGAACAGGCCGTTGCATACGCGCACGAGCGGGGTGGGCGCGTGTTCGTCACCTGCAATATTTTGCCCAGCTCCGGCGAAGTAGGAGCCATGAACAACTACATGGGCCAGCTAGGAGACATCGGAGTAGACGCCCTCATCGTCACTGACATAGGCGTCCTCATGGCCGCCCGCGAAGTTGCCCCCAACACGGAAGTCCACATCTCCACCCAAGCTGGCGTCACCAACTATCAGGCAGCAAACGCGCTCGCACAACTAGGCGCAAGCCGTGTTGTGCTCGCCCGCGAACTATCCCTCCAAGACATTCGCGAACTACGCAAACACACGCCAAACGAGCTCGAAATCGAAGCATTCGTACACGGCTCCATGTGCATGGCATTTTCAGGCAGGTGCCTCATCTCGCAACACACCACGGGCCGCGACGCCAACCACGGCGACTGCGCCCAATCATGCCGCTACAAATACCACGTCGTTGAAGAACGCCGCCCCGGGGACTTCATCCCCGTTGAAATCACCGACCAAGGCACCTTCCTGTTTAACTCCAACGACATGAACACCATCGAGCACGTGCACGACATCCTCGACGCCGGCATCACCTCCCTCAAAATCGAAGGCCGCGCCAAAAGCGCCTACTACGTTGCCGCGATGACTAACGCCTATAAAACAGCGGTGAACGAATACATGATCCAACGCGGATTCGAAGACGAGGCCGGCAACATCCTCACCCCATTCCACGACCAAATCCACCTGCCCGAAAACCCGCGTCCCGCCCAGCCCATTGAATACCCGAAGTGGCTGGCCGAGGAGCCTTACAAGGTCACGCATCGCACCTATTCCACGGGCTTCTACTACCCAGAAAACCCGGCCAGTGAAGACGTAAATAGGGGTGGCTACATCAACGAATGGGTGCTGGGCGGCATCGTCACAGACTATGACGCAAATGAGCGCAGACTGTACCTGCACTCCAAAAACAAGCTCGCGCCCGGCAAAGAAATGGAAATCCTATTCCCCGGCCGCGCGCCCATTGTAATGAAAGTGCCTGCCGCAGGTCTGCAAGATGACAAAGGTCGCCCCGTTGAAACCATCAACCACCCGGCCCGCACCTTCTCCATGCCCTGCGACATCGAGATACCCAAGGGAGCAATGATTCGTGTGTACGCCCGCCTGTACCACGGGGGATAGGGGGGGCACTACGTCCGGCTGCCCGCTTCGGCGAAAACCCGCAGGCTGAGCTTACGGGGCCGAACCTTACTTTCCTACTTGCCAAACCACCAGGGGCGTTTCTGAATGCTCGGGGAAACCTGGCTTAGCAATCTCCTCGGCGAGTGCGAATGGAACAGAGAAGCCAGGTGTAGAACCTAGATACTGGATCGTATCTGCGGCCAAATCCCACACGTACATATCCCCATTAACGTTGCCAGAGCCGTTACCCCAAACGTATACGCCGTCCGTTAATGACGCGGCCACGCCGTCAGCGCGGGTGTAAACCCAAGACTTGAAAGTGTTGGAGCTGCGGTCGAGCGCGCCCGTCCAAGTGCGCGCAGAGCAACGATCTTGCAGTGTCACAACCAGGCTGTTTGAATCCGCAGCTAGCCACTGAACCTTGAAGTAATCACCAAGCTCGAGCTTCACCGGAGCACTGGAATCGTTCCAACGGATCGTGAACACATCACGGTCGGCGTCCAAACCATTATTCGTAGTGTCTTCAACCCACGCCACCTGCTCGCCAACTGCAACTGGGAGGCGTGCAGGCTTGATTAGTTCAACTTCGGGTGATCCCTCCAACTTGGCTTTTACAACGGCCTGAGTCCAAACGTCATTATCGCGGACGTAGGCTTCCCCAAACACGTGGCTGGATGTCGCCACGGGCGAAAACCACGGGGTAGCGGCGGGAACCGTTGCCTCATCCGTCAATGCCCAGGATGAGGTCACCTCGCGCGCCGTGTTGCCCGCAGGATCGGCTGTCATTAGTCGCCACGCCATCTTTCCTGCAGATGGAGGCTGATTCGGATCAACCAACTGTTCGAGCCAAGCGGCACGTCCATCATTCAAGGAGCCGGCTAGCGCTGCGGGCGACCATGCGCCTGGAAGTTGCTCACTGAGTAGTTCGGTGGCCTCGAATGGCTGGAAAACTCCAGCGCGCCAAATTCCTGCGTTCGAAGCCGGTGCAGGCCGGGCCTCGGGAAGCACCTGCAAACTCGCTACCACGCCGTTAGAACCTGCTCCAATGAATTGCAGGCGCTCCCCGTCAGCGCTACTCGCGGTGAACTTTCCGGACCAGTCTGCAGGGCGGTTAGTGGCAAGATCTTGGATCGTTCCCGAAACAGGGGAGCCATTAACCGCAATGACAGCTTGCGTCAGATCTGCTGGCTTATCCGAGAACTGAGCGCACTCTTGGGGATCGCGAAAGTGCACCTCGCTCATCTGCTGCGAAGCGACTTGGGGAACAGACGGGGTGGGGTTAGCCGGCACGTTCTGGATGTTGCTATCAACTGACGAGGTGCACCCAGCCAGGAGCAATGCAGCCGTGAAAGCGTAGGGGAGAATACTTCGTTTCATCAGTACACCATGCCGTGCCCGCCACCGCCGTAGTTCCCCAGGAAGTTGTTTCCAAACCGAACGGCGTTGCTGTAATCAAAGTAGCGATTAGCGGAATATCCAGTAATCGCAGATCCCGGACCGCCCGGATCCACAAAACCAACCGTTCCATCCGAGTTGTACCTGTATGCAACCACGATGTGTGAAGATGTCCCCACATGACCGTTGTAATGTGGGCCCCCATAGTTCTCAATCGTATCTACAAGCACGGGGCGACCCGTGTAGAAGGAGTTCTTCACTTTAGCGTCAAAATCGCGTCCGGATGGGAACGTCCACTGTTGATAATCATTGGTTCCGCGCCAACGGTTTAGGCCGATAGACAACCGTTTGCCTTCCCATGAAGTGCCCCCGGTGTAACCAGAACCCACATTCGCGTACGAGGGCCCGGCTAGATTCCACACCGTTAAAGGCTTGCCATCGTACCTTGAGTTTCCTGCGTCCATGTACCGAAGCGTCATATACATCGTGGTTGGGCCACAGGTTGAATCATCGGGCTGGCCCGTCCAACTGATTGGATGAGTCAACCAGGATCCGTTCACTTGCACCTTGGGTGCATAACCAATCGGCTTGGAAAAGCCACGGTTCGCGCCCCTATATGTTGCGGTGTACAAGTAGAGCGTTCCATCTTCATGCACTGCATACACTTGCTTAGAGGAGGGGGAGAAAGCCCCTGGATGCAAAGAACGCATACGGTGCCAACCCCAACCTATAACCTGGGGTTCGCCAAAACCGCCCGCCGATAGCTGCGGTAGCAGAACCAGGTTGCCATCGCTACGGATTACCAGAAGGTCGCTCCTGCCATTATTATCCCAATCATCACTGGCATAGGCGCGGGGCATATCCGAAGCTATAGACGCGGGGATTGTGGTTGGAACAACTGAGTAGAACCTGCCTTTCCCATTCGATGTAGACACGCCCACAGTGCCATCAGGATTGCGAACGTAGATAGCTGGGGATCCTCCTGGACCTTGCCGAACTAGCCACATGTGGGTGAAGTTTTGCCAGCCGTAGCCAATAACGTGCGACGAGCTGAACCCGCCTCGGCCGGACCCAGGATAAAGAAGCAACTTGCCAGAGGCCGTACGGGCAATCACATCGGGGGTGCCATCCCCATCTGCATCAACACCGGACAATACTGTCAGAGAGCCCCAACCCCAACCTATCTGGGGATAGGGTGAGCGGAATCCCCCTGTGCCGCTCCCGCGGTAGAAGATGAAAGCGCCGTCACCCTTAATGATGCCGAGGTCAGGATTGCCATCGCGATCAAAATCGCCAAGTCCATATACGCCAGAACCTGGCCAACCACTGCCGGCCCGTTTGCTAGCAGAGAAGGAAATGTCTCGCGAACGCGTAGATGGCGCTGACTCCTGATTGGCTGGCTTTACTTTGCGTGTCAACGGATACTGCAAGAAATCGCGATCAGAATTAACCACATCAAGATAGCCTGACGCGCCCGACGAGAACCCGTTAATCGCTGCGTATTTAAGAGGTGAACCGTTCAGCTTAATAGGCTCCATAGAGGAGAAAGATTTGAAATCGGTTGTCGAGAATACCTCTAAATTCGAGCCGTTCGCCCTCGTCAGCGTTGAATATCCAGTTCCGGCTAGATTGCCCGCATTGAAAGTATCCGCAGTAATCCCTCCCGGCAGTTCGACCGTATACGGGGTGCCCCATGTTCCAGACCCATTAGTTGGGTAAACCCAAGTAGTGTCACCACGTTGACCAATCAGAGCAGGGTTGCCGCCCGGACCTTTCGGTACCAGCACAACTGACTGAAATGCGTGCCAGCCGTAGCCAATTATCTTACTGTTCTTGAAGCCGCCCGCGCCGTTACCTCGGTAAAGGTAGAGGTCTGCATCGTGACGGATCGCAAGAATGTCCGTGGATCCGTCGCCATCAAAATCTACACCCGTCATTAGGATTCGCATATGGTTCCAGCCATGGCCAATCTTGCGCGTGCCGTTAAACCAGGTGGATTCTGTGCGCGGGTAAAAGTGGAGGTCACCGTTAGGTCGAACCAGAAACACGTCGTCGGCGCCGTAGCGATCAAAGTTCCCCGCGTTGTAAATCGAGCCGTTCCAACCATGCCCAATCCGGCGCGCCGGCCCAATCTGCCAGCTCCTTGAGCTTTCAGGCGCGCCCACCGCCTCGGGTACTTCCTCGTCAGAAAGTTCTAGATCACCACCTGACAACTCTTCCTCATCGTCGATAAGAGCAGTCTTGTCGTCTTCTATGGGCGCGTCTTCACCCGACGAGGTCGAGGTTGTAACCGGATCGAGAGAATCTAGGTCGGGTTCGGAGGGGGCGATTGGCTCAGGAAGTTCAGGCGAATCTTCCGGGGCTGAAATAGAGTCATCGTCACTGGTTGGGGCCAAACTGTCCGTACTGGCACTGACTTCGGATTCCCCTACTGAATCTTCAGCCCACGCCACCTCTTGTATTCCCAGGAAAGACAAGGCCACGCCAAAAGACAGGGCCAGGCCTAAAACGCGCCGCATAACGAACCTTTTCGAGTGCAAAATTGCTGTGGATAGATAGATTCGATTGTATGCCAAGCAAGAAACAGAGATTGGGAAAGGCACGAAAGATACAAAACGAAAGTGCACATCCCGACTATTAGACGTATGTGGCTGAGAAATTCATTTGCACTAAGATGGCCATGTACAGATTGGGCGTGGCTGTCATGGTTAAGGGGCACGTGTGGATCCATATCTCGTTTTTCGCGTTGTTGACCTCGTCGGCGTACTCGGAAATGGGCTCCTTGGAGGCGTTCTTGCGCGCACCAAAAACTATGACCTGATCGGTTTCCTGTTCCTTGCCATATCATCTGCGCTCGGGGGCGGCATGATCCGCGATGTCCTTCTCCAACAAGGATTCCCCGTCGCTCTGACCGACCCCTACTACCTCGCGGTTGCAGTGCTCGCGGCCGTTGCCGCTTACATTTTTCCGTTCAGATCGCGCTTTGCCGTAGCCTCAATCGCGGTGTTCGATGTCCTCGCCTTGGGCTGCTGGTCTGCAACCGGCGCTTCCAAGGCACTATTTGCCGGCCTAAACTGGACGCCCGCAATCCTTCTTGGTGTCATCACCGCAACAGGTGGGGGAGTGATCCGTGATTTGCTGGCCCGGCGCCAGCCCCTCATCTTCGGGGGCGCGCCCCTTTACGCCACCTGGTCAATCGTTGCCAGCCTGCTCATGGTCATCATGCAGACCTCCGGACACTACAATCTGGGGATGGCACTAGCGATCATCTTCTCTACTGTGTTTGGCCTCGTTGCGCGCCGCTTCAAATGGATCCTGCCTGGCGCCGTCACGCTTGGCTTGCGGAGCGTGCGTTTCCGCTCCCTCCTGTTTCGTCGCCGCCCAACGCGAGTGCATCGCGACGCGCAAGCCGCACCGGATGCGCCCGTGGCGCCTCCAACCTCGCCCGCAAAAGAAAACTAGAACTATTCGCCCAACAGATCCTTCACGATGTCCACAATCACCGGATCATCATTGATAGGAGCCACCCGCTGGTAATGCTTGCCGCCAGCTTCCTTGAATGCATCCTGATTGAGCACGTCCAGCTCGTCAACAGTCTCGATACAATCGGAAACAAACGCGGGACTAGCAACCAAAACCGACGTGACGCCGCGGTCTGGCAGACTTGCCATCGTGTCGATAGTAGCCGGCCTAAGCCACTTTCCCGGCCCGAATTTAGACTGGAACGTAGTCAAAACAGGTGTGTCAACACCGAGTTTGCGTAGCTGCGTTTCGATAGCCGAGGAAGTAGCGAGACACTCTTGCCGGTAACCCTCCGGCTTGTGAGCCGCTCTCTGGGGCACCCCGTGGTAAGACAGTAAAATCATCTGCGGAGCAGGGATATCGCTGTGAACCCGTTGCGCAATCTGCTTGGCGTGCCAGTTCACGTAATCGGGCTGAGTAGGCCACTTGCCGATAATCCGCAAATGTGGGTGATGCTGCTGGTTGCGGTAATAATCCATTACCTGATCCACCACTGCGCCACTAGAAGACGGCGTCGTTTGAGCGTACAGGGGGAGCACGGTGATGTCGTCCACGCCCTCATTTTCAAACTCCTGCAGGGCCGAATCGATTGAAGGACTGGTGTACGTCATCGCGTACTTCACGTTCCAGTTTGGCAGAGCCTCTTGAAGCAACTGATGCTGACGCTTTGTATGAACCACCAGAGGCGAGCCTTCCGGCGTCCAAATCGTTTTGTAGATTGCCCCTGACTTGCGTGGCCGCACTCGTAGCACGATGCCATGCAGGATCGGTAACCACACCACGCGCGGGAAATCAACCACGCGCGGGTCGCTGAGGAACTTTGCAAGAAAAGCTCGCACATCGCTTGGGGCTGGGCTGTCCGGAGAGCCTAAATTCACAATCAAAAGTCCGCGCACACGCCACATCCTACAGGAAAGCCAAGGCGGCAACGAGATGGGACTGCCAGGCAGCGCATCGCATGATTGGGCACGGCTAAGACTCTTGTGGAATCCGGGGAAGTTGCTCGTAAGCCACCTGCACATCAGAACCGTGCAAGACACCCTCGTACAGAGACTCCGTGCCAGCTTGAATTCCGTCAGCCACGTCCTCGCCAGCGGACCACAGCTCCAGCACAACACGATCGCCCCGGTCACAAACCAAGCAAACCGCCCAGCCGCCAGCGCCCCACGTTGATTCTTCAAAAGCCAACAGCGTACCCAACCAGCTATGAACTAAATCGGGAAGCGAGGAGTCCTCACCCTCCTCATCAGCAGGTCGCAAGGTTATGCGTAGCCGCGCCTCCGAGCCGTCATTGTGCGGCGGGTTCGTCCACAACCAGTCATAATCCGGCTCGTACAGGCGCTCATCATCAGGAAAACCAAAATCTTCATCAGCGCAAACGTCATCATGGTCATCAGCTTCAAAAGTCATACAAAAATGCTACGTCATTGCTTTACAGCAACAAGCGCTGACGAAAAACAAAAATCGCCTGCACCAAACCTCGCACATACATGCAGTAAGTCACCTTTTACGCATTGTGGTTCCGCAAAACTTGTTGCCTTGACGTAGTATTTACGTGTTGTAATTGGCCAAGTAGGCCGTCAGAGTCTAGATATACGTTGGAGTGCGTTTACGTGAAGAGCACTGTCGAGAATCTTGAACCCACCAAGGTGAAAGTTACCGTTGAGGTTCCCTACGAAGACCTCAAGAAAGATATGGACGCGGCCTACCGCGACATCGCGAAGAATGTTGACATCCCCGGCTTCCGCCGCGGCAAGGTGCCAGCGCGCGTCATCGATCAGCGTTTTGGTCGCGTGGCCGTAATCGAGCAGGTAATCAACGACGTCCTACCGCGCCTCTATGGCCAGGTTGTTGCCGAGAATGAGCTTCGCGTTATGGCCCAGCCGGACGTTGAAGTTACCGAAATCCCGAACGCTACCGGCGCCCCCGGCGGGCAACTCACGTTCGTAGCTGAAGTTCCGGTTATCGCCCCGTTCGAACTGCCCTCGCTTGACGACGTCGAACTTGAAGTAGACACCATCGAGGTCACCGAGGAGGACGTGGAGAGTGAACTCGAAGAGCTCCGCACTCGGTTCGCCACCCTCAAGCCCATCAAGCGCAAGGCTAAGAAGGGTGACTTCGCAACCATCAACATGGTTGCTAAAATCGGTGATGAAGAGATTGACTCCGTCTCGGATGTCTCCTACGAGATCGGCTCCAAGTCCATGCTTGAAGGCATGGACAAGGCCCTAACCGGTATGAAGGCCGACGAAGAAACTACGTTCACCACCAAGCTTGCCGGTGGCGAGCATGCCGGTGAAGAGGCTGAAGTAACCATTAACGTCACCGCCATGAAGGCCCGTGAACTACCCAAGGCTGATGATGACTTCGCCCAGATGGTTTCCGAATTCGACACCATTGACGAGTTGCGCGAAGACCTTAAGACTCAGGCGGGCACCCGCAAGCGCGCGGATCAGGCCCTACAGGCACGCGACCGCCTCCTCGACCACATCATCGACGTTGTGAAGCTCGAACTTCCTGAGTCGGTTGTTGAAGAGCAGGCCAAGCACGGCCTTGAAGAAGGCGCTTCCGCAAAGAAGAAGAAAGAAGCTAAGGAAAACGCGATCCGTCGCATCAGCGAGCAGGTTGTGCTGGAAGAACTCGCAGCTGAGGTTAAGCCGAACATCGGCCAGCAGGAGCTGTTTGACTTCATGATGCAGACCGCCCAGATGAACGGCATGGACGCAAGCCAGATGTTCTCTGACCAAGGTCAAATTCAGTTCATGGTCGCCGAGCTCACCCGCACGAAGGCACTTGCCCTCACGCTTGGTAAGGTTGCCGTGAAGGATACCGAAGGCGAGGCCGTTGACCTCTCCGAGTTCACGCGCGATCCGTCCGCCGAGGAATTTGCCGAGGCCGTAGCTGATGAAGTAGACGAGTCGGCGTCCTCCGCCTCTTCTGCATCGGCAGAGTCTGCCGAATAAGAACACTAGTTTGAGGGCTTGGAACACCTGTTCCAGGCCCTCAAAATGTTTATTAATCGCCATCAGCGAAAAACAGGCTCCGGCGAAGAAAATGCGCGCGAGTCCTACTAAGCTGAAGAAAGCTCAAGACAAGAAGTAGGAGAAGTAATGACCACCACTTCAACGGGCGTCAGCATGGACCTAGATACCAAGCCCGCCGCGATGGGAGATGCCGTGTACGGGCGTCTGCTAAAAGAACGCATCATCTGGCTGGGTGGGCCGGTAACCGATGAGAGTGCCAACCAGATTTGCGCGCAAATGCTACTACTCGCGGCTGAAGACCCAGAAAAGCCTATCTACCTGTACATCAACAGCCCCGGCGGCTCAGTGACGGCAGGCATGGCTATTTACGACACAATGCAGTTCATCCAGCCTGACGTTGTCACCGTTGCTATGGGTATTGCTGCTTCCATGGGTCAGTTCCTCCTCACCGCAGGCACACCCGGCAAGCGTTTTGCAACCCCGCACGCACGAATCCTCATGCACCAGCCCTCCGGTGGCGTGGGCGGCACCGCTGCAGACATCCGCATTAATGCTGACCTCATCCTCAAAATGAAGCGCGAACTTGCCGAAATCACGGCCGAGCGCACCGGCAAGAGCGTTGAACAAATCAACCTAGATGCAGACCGCGACCGCTGGTACACCGCCGAAGAAGCCCGCGAATATGGGTTCTTTGACCACATCGTTACCAATGCCTCAACCGTGTCCGGCACTGAAAACGCAGGCGTCTAGGAGGAAACGTGAGAACACCATTTGAAGCAACCATGAACAACCAAATGCCTAGTGCCCGCTACGTCCTGCCGCAGTTCGAAGAGCGCACAGCCTACGGGTTCAAACGTCAAGACCCGTACGGCAAGCTATTTGAAGACCGCATCGTGTTCTTGGGCGTGCAGGTAGATGACGCCTCCGCTGACGACGTTATGGCCCAGCTTCTCGTCCTTGAATCGCAAGACCCGGAC
This sequence comes from Gleimia europaea ACS-120-V-Col10b, assembly GCF_000411155.1. Lineage (GTDB taxonomy): Bacteria > Actinomycetota > Actinomycetes > Actinomycetales > Actinomycetaceae > Gleimia > Gleimia europaea_B. Next base: position 453,889 of record NZ_KE150266.1, on the reverse strand, counting down.
TCGTTGATCACCATGTACATCAACAGCCCCGGCGGATCCTTCACGGCCATGACCGCAATCTACGACACGATGCAGTACATTAAGCCGCAGATCCAAACCGTGTGCCTCGGTCAAGCAGCATCGGCTGCGGCTGTTCTTCTGGCTGGAGGAACGCCCGGTAAACGCCTGGCGCTACCCAACGCGCGTGTGCTCATTCACCAGCCCGCCATGCAGGGCATGCAGGGGCAAGCCTCCGATATCGAAATCGTGGCAGAAGAAATCGACCGCATGCGCACCTGGTTGGAAGATACCCTAGCTAAGCATTCTGGTCGCACGCCCGAACAGGTCCGTCGCGACATCGACCGTGACAAGATCCTCACGGCACAAGATGCCCTCGAATACGGACTAATCGACCAGGTGCTCACCTCGCGTAAAGGCAACTAGTCTGCGCGTCTGCTCGCAGCTACGCCCAACCTCTTCTAAAGTAAAATCGTTGGGTGTAGCTTTATTTCGGCATAAAGTGCCAACAAAGGGGGATCATCCTTGACGCGCTTCACGGATTCAACGGAACTGCTCAAATGCTCATTCTGTGGAAAGAGCCAGAAACAGGTCGTCAAACTAATCGGCGGGCCTGGCGTTTACATCTGCAATGAATGCGTAGACCTGTGCTCCGACCTCATCCAAGAAGAAGTTCAAGAAACTAAACAGGCTGAACTAACCCAGCCGCCGCGCCCCCAAGAAATCTACGATTTTCTCAACGACTACGTCATCTCCCAAGATAAAGCTAAGCGCGCCCTCGCCGTTGCCGTGTACAACCACTACAAGCGCTTACACGCCTCCATGCGTACAGGTGAGCCGCTCGACATGGAGATGACCAAGTCCAACATCCTCCTACTTGGCCCTACGGGAACAGGTAAAACCCATCTTGCGCGTTCTCTTGCGAAGCTGTTGTCCGTACCATTCGTCATCGTTGACGCAACCGCTTTGACCGAAGCCGGATACGTTGGCGAGGACGTTGAAAACATCCTCCTTAAACTAATTCAGGCGGCTGGGGAGGACATCGAAAAAGCCCAGCGCGGCATCATCTACATTGACGAAATTGACAAGATCGGGCGGAAAGCGGAAAACGCCTCCATCACCAGGGATGTGTCTGGCGAGGGCGTGCAACAGGCCCTCCTGAAGATCATTGAAGGTACCGTCGCGTCCGTGCCACCGCAGGGTGGCCGCAAACACCCGCACCAGCAGTTCCTAGAAATCGACACCTCCGGCATCCTATTCATTGCTGCGGGAGCTTTTGCCGGCCTGGACGACATCGTCAAAGCCCGTCTGGGTAAACGCACCACGGGTTTTGGATCCGACCTCAAGTCCGCCTCCGAGTACGGCGACCTGTATGAGCAAGTCACCCCGGAAGACCTGCACAAGTTCGGTATGATCCCGGAGTTTATCGGGCGTTTGCCCGTGGTTACCTCTACAAAACAGCTGGACGAAACCGATCTCATCAAAGTGCTAACCGAACCTAAGAACTCTCTGGTTCGCCAATACCAGCATCTGTTTGACCTGGATGATGTGAAACTAGAGTTCACCAACGAGGCACTACATGAGATCGCGAAGCTCGCTAACGAGCGGGGGACCGGTGCTCGTGCGCTGTCCTCAATCCTCGAAAAAACGCTTTCGGACATCATGTTCGAAGTCCCATCGATGCCTCACGTAGGCCAGGTAACCGTGACGTCCGCAGTTGTTACCGAGGGAGCGGATCCTGATTACGGGCCGCGCCAGTACTCCGAGAAGAGCCAAAGCGCATAAGGCCCTCCTAGCGAAGGACAGACATGAGCGAAATCCCTGAAGAACTCGTGCAAGCTCGCGCCACGATCGATAACATTGACGCCGCCCTCGTTCATATTCTCGCTGAACGATTCCGCTGCACCCAGGCCGTAGGCCATATCAAAGCCCAGTACGATCTGCCGCCTGCGGATCCTGCGCGGGAGAAGGAACAGGTTAAGCGCTTGCGTGCCCTCGCTGAAGAATCCGGACTGGATCCTGTTTTCGCGGAGAAGTTCCTTCACTTCATAGTTACCGAAGTAATCCGACATCACGAGGACATCAAGCTGGGATACGAGATCCGAAACCAGTAGTCCGCGCAGCGCTGAGCATTAGATAAATAAAGCAGTGGCGAGCACAAAAGTGCTCGCCACAACTGTTTTAGGGACGACTATTCGCCTGCTTCGCGTACGGGGCCGCCGTAGATCTCGTCGATTTCGTCCTTAAACGCTTCCAGAACAACGGGACGCTTGACCTTCATGGACGGCGTCAGCATACCGTTGGCCTCGGTAAAGTCGGTAGATAAAACCTTGAACTTACGGATTGACTCGGCTCGGGATACAGCCTTGTTTGCGCGTTCAACCGCACGGTTTAGCGCCGCAAGAACCTCCGGATGATTCATTGCCTCCGAGACCGTCATCGCAGGTAGATTGTGATTCTTCAACCAGCCTGGAAGCATCTCCGCATCCAAAGTTATGAGCGCGGCCACAAATGGGCGAAGGTCGCCAACCACAACCACCTGCGAGATCAGCGGGTGTCCACGCAGCTTATCTTCTAAAACGGTGGGTACAACGTTCTTGCCGCCAGCGGTAACAATGATTTCCTTCTGGCGCCCGCTGATAGTCACGTAACCGTCACGGTCCAGGGAACCGATATCGCCGGTGTGGAACCAGCCATCCTCGTCGAACGCTGCCGCCGTTTCCTCAGGCATGTTGTGATAGTGAGAGAAAATGGTTGGGCCCTTGATAAGGATTTCACCCGTATCTGAAATGCGCACACCCACGGTCGCAACCGGTGGCCCAACCGTGCCAATCTTTGAAATGGTAGGTGTGTTAACCGCCATCGGGCCAAGCGTTTCCGTTAGGCCGTACCCTTCGAGAACGATGATTCCGATGCCCCGGAAGAAGTGCCCAAGCTTTTCGCCCAGGGGGCCACCACCAGAAACTATGTACTTGCAATTGCCTCCCAGAAGCGCCCGAATCTTTCGGTAGACCATGGCATCAGCTACCTGGTGTTGGGCCGTAAGGATCCGCGATGGGCCCAGCTTGGTGTCAAGAGCCTTAGAGTACTGGACTGCGATCTTCACAGCCCAGCGGAACGTCTTGAGGGCAACACCACTGCCAGCTGCCGCGTCTGCCGAGTTATAGATCTTTTCGAGCACGCGGGGGACTGCAAGCAGGTAAGTGGGTTTGAAGCTTTCCAAATCAGAAAGCAAGTTGCGCGTGTTAGGCGTGTGTGCCATGAGGCCATGGCCTGTAATTTGGAAAACTTCCAGCATGCGCGCATACACGTGCGCCAGTGGCAAGAACAGCAACAGTCTTGAAGAGCGTGGGTAGGCTACGTCCGGCATCCACTTGTGACCGTTCTTGACCAGGGTCACGAAGTTTCCGTGCGTTAAAACGGTTCCCTTCGGCTTGCCCGTTGTGCCAGACGTGTACACAATCGAGGCCGGCTTGTGGATGTTTAGTCCGGCGATTCGAGAGTCAACCTCTGCTTCATCTACGCCTGCTCCGGCTTCTGTGATCCGCATGATCGCCGAGTTGTCGAATGAGAAAATCTGGATAGAACTGTCGAGAGTTGCTCGAGCTGCCTGCACCAGCTGGGCCATAACCATCGTTTCCGTAACGACCATCTTCACATCAGAATCTTCCAAGATGTATTTAATCTGGTCTACCGAAGACGTCTCATAGATGGGGACCACCACTAGCCCAGCACTCCAGGAGGCAAAATCGACAAGCGTCCATTCGTATCGCGTGTGCGACATGATAGAAATTGTGTCGCCCGGCTGCAGGCCAAGGCCAATGAGGCCCCTAGCAACGAGGTTTACTTCGTCCAAGAAATCCTGCGCGGACATCTCTCGCCATGTCGAACCCATCTGTGCCTTGCGGGCGATCATTGCCTCGCGCGGATCCCGTTTGACGCGCTCGCGGAACATCGAGGGAACGGACTCGTGTTCTTCGATCTTGACCAGCACGGGCGCGTGCCATTCCAACACTTCCGGCGCGGAATCCTGCGCGGGCTTGCGGTTCTTGCTCTCAGTACTCATACGATCACCTTAGTTTCGCGGTTTGCGAGCAGGGGGTTCCCCAAGCTCGTAATCGACCACCGCAACCTCGTCTTCTGCTGACGGGCGAATAACAAACTTACCTTCAATGTGGGTCACGAGTGACAGATCCTCGCGCGTCAGTTCAAGCAAATCAACCATTCCGGCTGGAACCTCAAGAGTTGCATGCAAGAACGGGGTGCGCGGCGAAACCTTGTTCTCGGATTTCACACGGCGAAGCTTAACTAGGGCCTCCGAGGTGGCTTCCAAAATGCTCGGGTTGCCATCAACGTTTTGCAGGTCGAGCGGGCTTGGCCACTGCGCGTTGTGGACGGAACCGGGACGGTACCAAGACCAGACCTCTTCGGCTGCGAACGGCAGGAACGGAGCGAATAGGCGTACAACCGTATCAACAGTGATAGCGAGGGCAGAGCGGGCAGACATCGCCTGACTCGGCGTCCACTTACCATCACGGTTGTATGCGCGTTCTTTCACGAGCTCCAAGTAGTCGTCGCAGAATGTCCAGAAGAACTTCTCAGTGACTTCCAGTGCACGCGTGTGATCGTACTTTTCCATCGCCTCGGTAGCAGTCTTTACAACCTCGTATAGCTGCGCTAACACTGCGCGATCCAGGTTTTCTGTCACGTTCAGCGGGTGCAGATCAAGATCCGCGCCCTGGCCCATCGTCAGCGCAAACTTCGAAGCATTCAAGAGTTTGATGGCAAGGCGACGGCCAATCTTCATTTGTCCCTCGTCAAACGCTGCGTCGGTGCCAAGGCGAGCCGATGCTGCCCAGTAGCGCACCGCATCTGAGCCGTGCTTATCCAACAGTCCCATGGGTGTGACTACGTTGCCCTTAGACTTGGACATCTTCTTGCGATCCGGGTCAAGAATCCAGCCCGAAATCGCGGCGTGCTTCCACGGCAAGCCATCGAACTCAAGATGTGCGCGAAGCAGGGTGGAAAACAGCCAAGTACGAATGATGTCCTGTCCCTGCGGGCGCAGATCCATCGGGTATACCTGCTCGAACAACTCATCGTCAAAAAGCCAGCCGCCAGCAACCTGGGGGCTGAGTGATGAAGTTGCCCACGTGTCCATGATGTCTACTTCAGCGGCGAAACCGCCCGGCTGGTTCCGGTGGCTTTCCTCGTAGCCTTCGGGCACGTCAATCGTGGGATCAATCGGCAAACGAGCTTCATTTGGAACCAGTACGTCGTCGTAGTGTACGTGTCCGTCCTTGTCAATGCGGTACCAAATCGGCAGCGGCACGCCAAAGAAGCGTTGGCGCGAAATCAGCCAGTCAGAATTGAGGCCCTGCACCCAGTTGTCGTAGCGCACGCGCATGAAATCGGGGTGGAAGGCAAGCTCTTCGCCCCGCTCAAGTAGTTCGGTATTCAAGTTCGCTTTAGCGCCAGGGCGGGTGAAATCCTTGCCACCATTACGGATGTACCACTGTCTGGACGTTACGATCTCAAGCGGTTTGTCACCCTTTTCGAAGAAGTTAGTGTTACGCATGGTTGGTTCGGGATTGCCGATCATCTCGCCCGTATCCGCAAGATGCTTCACAATTACCTCCCGCGCTGAGAAGGTAGTTTTGCCCTCAATTTCGCGGAACAGCTGTGCGCCATCCTCGTCCACGATCCACTCGGGAACACCAACTTGAATGCGTCCGTCCTTTTCCAGAATCGAACGCATTGGCAGGTCTAGCTCACGCCACCACTGCACGTCCACGAGGTCGCCGAACGTACAGCACATTGCGATACCCGAACCTTTGTCCATTTCAGCCATTGGGTGGGGCAGAACGGGAACTTCAACGTTGAAGCCGGGGGACTTCACGGTAGTGCCAAACAGGCCGGCGTAACGCTCATCATCAGGGTGTGCGATCAGCGCAACACATGCGGGCAGAAGCTCGGGACGGGTGGTCTCAATAACTACGTTGCCATCCTTACCGTGGAATGCGAACGAGTGGAAGAATCCGGGGTACTCGCGCGCCTCCAACTCGGCCTGTGCCACAGCGGTCTGGAACGTCACGTCCCATAGTCCCGGAGCTTCCGCCTGGTATGCTTCTCCACGCGCAAGGTTGCGCAAGAATCCAGCCTGCGCAACGCGCTGCGCGCGCTCGCCAATAGTTTGGTAATTGTGCTCCCAGTCAACGGAAAGGCCAAGCCGGCGCCACAGCTGTTCAAAACCCTTCTCGTCCTGTGCCGTGAGTTTCAGGCACAGCTCAATGAAGTTCTTTCGCGAGATAGGTACCTGGTCGCGGTTTTTCACCGATTTCGCATTGCCCTCAAATGGCGGCTTAAAATCCGGGTCATAGGGGAGTGAAGGATCGCAACGAACCCCGTAATAGTTCTGTACGCGACGCTCAGTGGGCAGACCGTTGTCATCCCAACCCATTGGGTAAAACACGTTCTTGCCGCGCATACGCTGATAGCGCGCAATCGTATCGGTGTGGGTGTAGGAGAACACGTGACCTACGTGCAATGACCCCGAAACCGTGGGCGGGGGAGTATCAATCGAGTAAACCTCTTTACGGGTGGTATCGCGATCGAACGCGTAAACGTCACGTTCATCCCACTTGGTCATCCATTTTTCTTCGAGGCCGTCAGCGCTCACGCGTTCCGGAACAACCGGTGCTGGCAGCTTGTTGTGTCCGGCATCTTGCGTAGTTGGTGACATGCTTTAGTCTCCTGGTGAATACGATAAATAGACAGGCTTAAGCGTCTGTTTTAAGGCTATCGCTCATGCTATCAGCTACGAAATTCACAGGCGCTATTCGTGTCGTTTTAGGTGGGAGGTATCACGTCACAGCGATTGTATTTCTTCGCTCAGCACAGCCACAACCTCGTCAATGTTTGGTTCGGTGAGAGTGACGATGGCAAGGGCTGTGGGCTCCATGTAGGTGCCTCGCACGGGGACGGCAACGGAGGTGAGACCGGGAATCACCTCATCTTTGGAGTACGCCCATCCGCGCCTGCGGGCGCGTTTCACTTCCTCAAACTTTGACCCGGCAAGTTCTTTCAGCCCTGCGGATCCCATACGGTCTCCCATTGAGACGAGCAGGGCGATGCCCGGTGCCCCAACCTGCAAAGAGTGGACGGTTCCGGGGCGCTGCACAAGCGTGGCGCCTTCGCGAGGAATCTCTGCGCACGCCAAGGTGACGCACATTTCGTTGCGGGCGTGAACGAGGAACGCTGTCATATCGAGGCGATTTGCGATGCGTTTTAGTACGTCCGGTGTCTCATCCACCACCTGTGACTTGGTATCTGCCAGCTTGTGAATACCAGCCCCAATTCTCCAGCCCTTTGAAGATCCAGAAATGAGGTCATGCGCCAGCAAGGTATTTAGTAGTCGGTTCACGTTGGTGCGCGGCACGTCTAAGAAGTCGGCCAGGTCGGTGGTGGTTGGGGGCGTGGGGGATTGTGCAAGCACTTCGAGGATCGAGATACCGCGAGACAATGTTTGCGTAATGTCTGAGCGTGCCGCCATGGATGAGCTCCCCACCTGTGATGTCGCGGTCTGCGCCGGCGGGCGCATATAAAACCGGCTAAGTAAAAAGAATCGTATATAAATCTACCAGGTGTTTGTGTAAGGGGAGGCCCTAGATACGCGTGGCCCCTCTGCGGAGTACACCGAGGGGCCACGCGTTTTACGGCTTAGTATCCAGCGCCGTGCTCAAACGTTGCTGGCGTGCCTGTGACCTTCTGCGCGGCAACTGCAGCCTCAAGCTCCGCATTGCCGGGGATGTCGTTAGCATCCTTGCCGAGTGGCAGGCCCGTGCGGTCCTTGATGGTAGATACGGCGATCAAACCGATGGCGGTGAAGGTGAATAGGTAGGTCGAAATCGCGGTAGAGGTGCCGAACTTGCCGTAGAGGAAGGTGGAGATGAGCGGGGAGAACGCGCCACCAAGAATCGCTCCAATCGCGTAAGCAAGGCCGGCGCCGGAGTAGCGCACACGTGCTGGGAAGATCTCGGCAAACATAGCGGACTGTGGGCCGTAGGTGAGTCCCAGGCCGATCGTTAGCGGCAAGATGGCCAACATAATGTTGGACCACTCACCGGTATTGATCAGCATGAAGAGGGGAAATACCCAGATCAGATTCAGAACAAAGCCGATCTGGAAGGTGCGAACACGGCCGATCCGGTCTGAGATCCACGCGGCGAACAAAGTGGTGACGATCCAAGATGCAGACGCAAGTGTGATGATGTGGAGCATCTTGTTGCCGTCAAGACCCATACCGTTAGGGCCGGAGGTGTAGGCAAGGATGAAACCGCCGGTAATCATGTAGCCAACAACGCCGTTACCCATGAAGGCTAAGGCGCCCTGTACCAGCTGCTTGCCGTTGTACTTAAACATCTGCACGATTGGGAGGCGGAGCTGATCCGCATCCTTTGAAACCTCTTCGAAAATGGGGGATTCGGCAACGCCAAGGCGAATGAACATGCCGATGGCGATCATTACGATCGAGAACAGGAACGGTACTCGCCAGCCCCATGTGTTGAAGGCATCACCGGAAATGTTGTGCACGATTGCGAGTACGCCCGTAGCGGTAAGCATACCTAGTGGCACGCCAACCTGAGGGAAGCCCCCGTACCAGCCGCGTTTGTCTGCCGGTGCGTGCTCCACGGCCATGAGGGCGGCTCCGCCCCACTCGCCGCCGGCGGAGAATCCCTGCACAATGCGCAGCAGCACCAGCAGGATGGGGGCCCAAATGCCGATCGTTTGGTAAGTGGGAAGCAGGCCGATCAGCACGGTTGCAAGACCCATTAGGATCAAAGTTGCGACCATCATTGATTTGCGGCCGATCTTGTCACCTAGTGTGCCGGCTACCAACGCGCCCAGGGGGCGGAAGAAGAAGCTGATGCCAACGGTTGCAAAGCCAATGATCTGTCCCAAGAACGCGTTATCTTGGGCAAGCGGATCGAAAAACAGTGGGCCGAAGATTAGAGCAACAGCGTTGGAGTAGATGAAGAAGTCGTACCACTCAACCGTGGTGCCTACAAGTGTTGCTACCGCAACCTTGCGGTCTTCCTTCTTTTTGGGGCTAAGAATGAGGTGATTATCTGCCACGATTGTCTCCTGTCTGGGGCAAGGAACAGATGGGGGCTTCGGTAAGCGGGCCGGGTTGTCTTGATTCGTGCGGCGATGCAACTATCAAAACAAGAACATATACGACGTCGTATACGATTTATAGTGTAATTAGCTGAGGCAATTGCGCAACGTTTTGCTCTCGGAAATATGCTCTAAACCGCGAAAAAATGTGCATCTGTGCTTCGCGCGCCTTCGAAAACGCAAGGGAAATCAGCTAAACGAGCGATTGTGTAAAATCATCTACGCGCGGTTGCGATTCTTAAGTGGGTGGCCGAAATTAAAACAGGTGAGCGAATAGCGGTCACCCATTTAAAAGCTCTCGTGTTATCTAGTAGGCGGGTTTGTGGTCCGTTGCGATGTACTTGCGCATGGTGCGCATCTTGTGTTCGCGAACCAAAAGTTCCACGTCAACGGAAGGCGAACCCTCTTCAATCAACTTCAAGATCTCATCGTGCTCGTTCACGGATCGCGTCGAGTACTTTGGATCAAACGCGAAAGCAGATCGGCGAATGATCGTTATCCGATCCCATTCGCGCTCAAGTAAGTCAAAAAGTCTGTGGTTGGGGCAACGCTGCGTCAACACTCGGTGGAAACGATTGTTAAGAGTGGTGAACTTTCGCGGGTCAAACGAGCCGGCTAGTAGTTCGCGCATCTGCTCATTCAGCTCGTGGGCTTCTTTAAGATCTTCTTCTGTCAGATAGGGGATAGACAGTGCGGTGGCGTAGCCTTCCATAACCGCCATTGTCTCCATCGTGACCGCGTAGTCCTTCTTGTCCACGCCGGTAACGATTGCGCCAACATTGCGCTGGAACTCCACGAGCCCTTCAGCTTCAAGACGGCGAACAGCTTCCCGAACCGGAACCGCTGAAACTCCAACCTCGCGCGCGATACGGTCAAGGACTAGACGATAACCAGCCGAATATCGGCCGGAGAGGATTCCTTGGCGTAAAGTCCGATACACCTTCTCGGACTTTGAAATGGATCCTCCAGCATGTTCCGTCATCGTGCCTGCTTTCTAAAATTCACGAGGCGTCAAGAGCGGTAGTGTTCTAAACGTCCTATTTCGTTTATCTTATCTAAAGAATGTATAAAAAATAAGATAATTGTTTTGCCGGCCCAAAACACAAGCGTTTTGGGCCGGCAAAATATTTAAGGAATTACAACTGTTCGCCTACCTTGAAGCCCTTTTCCGTGTCGCCCTTGCGGGTGTAGGAGAAGCCGTCGGCTCCAATCGTCACGTCCATCTCCTTTGGAGCTTCGCGTTCGATGAGAGGAACGAGGTTGCCATCCAGATCAACAACGCGGGAAGCATCCGTGTACCAGGAGGGGACAACCTGGTGGCCCCACCAGTCGCGGCGCTGGTTGTCGTGCACATCCCACGTGACTAGCGGATTGTCCGGGTCGCCCGTGTAGTAGTCCTGCGTGTAGATCTCCACGCGGTGACCATCGGGGTCGCGCAGGTAGAGGTAGAACGCGTTGGACACGCCGTGGCGGCCAGGGCCGCGCTCAATGTGGTCCGACATGCGCAGTGCGCCGAGCTTGTCGCAAATGTAGAGGATGTTGTGCTTTTCGTGGGTAGAAAAAGCAACGTGGTGCATGCGCGGACCCTTGCCACCGGTTAGGGCGGTGTCATGAACCGTCTGCTTGCGGGCAAACCAGGCTGCGTAAGTGACGCCGTCCTCATCCTCAATATCTTCGGTGCGTTTGAAACCGAGTCCGTGCTCTAGGTACTTCGCGCCCGCTTCAACATCGGGGAAAACCTGGTTGAAGTGATCGAGGCGTACCAGGGCACCAGCACCCTGCTTGTCGTAATCCCAGCACATGCGCCTCTGATGCTCGGTTTCGTAGAAGAACTCGTAGGGGAAGCCCAGTGGGTCAAGCACGCGCACTGAGTCTCCGATACCCTTCACAAAGCCTTCTTTTTCGCGGCGGACATCGCAACCAAGTGCCTCGTAGAAGGCGACGGCCTTGTCAAGGTCTTCCGGCGTGCGCACGCGGTACGAGAACACGCGAACTGCGGCCTCATCGCCCTTGCGAAGCATGAGGTTGTGGTGGATGAACTCCTCGAAACTACGCAGGTAAATGACTTCGTTATCTTCGTACGTGACTACAAGACCAAGAGCGTCAACGTAGAACTCGCGTGATTTTGCGAGGTCGGTGACGATCAGCTCCATGTACGCACACCGCAAGATATCGGGTGCGGGCAGATCCGGCAGTTCAATCGGCTTGATTTGAGACATGTTAGACTCCTTTGGCTACGGGGTGGTTAGGGGTTTCACCATTGAAATATGCTTTGCCGGCCCCGGCTTGAAGACCGGCAAAGCAGGCTACTATGCGCTGGGGCCGCCTAGACCGAGGTCGTTGTCGGCGTATCCCGTTGCGCCAAATCGGGTGGTGTGCACGTCACCGAGGGTGAGGTGAATGGCCTGCTGATCCGAGTAGAAGTCCAGCGAACGATAGCCGCCTTCCTGGCCGAGGCCGGAAGACTTTACGCCACCAAATGGGGTGCGCAGGTCACGAACATTGTGCGAGTTAATCCAGACCATGCCAGATTCAATGCCGTGCGCGAAGTTGTGCGCGCGGGTCACGTCCTTGGTCCAAACGTATGCGGCGAGGCCATATTCCACGCCGTTGGCGAGCTCCAAGGCTTCTTCTTCCGTGTCGAATGGCGTGATCGCAACGACGGGGCCAAAAATCTCCTCCTGGAAGATACGGGCGTCACGTGGAACGTCCGCAAACGCGGTTGCCTCAACGTAGTTGCCTTTGTCGAGGCCCTCGGGACGCTTACCACCGGCAATCAGGCGGGCTTCGCTCTTGCCGATCTCGATGTAGCTCATGACCTTGTCGTAGTGCTCGGGGTGTACCAGTGCGCCGATCTCGGTGGTCGGATCTGCCGGGTCGCCCACAACAACCTTCTTGGCGCGCTGCGCGTAAGCCTCCACGAACTTGTCGTAAATCGGGCGCTCAACGAGGATTCGTGACGAAGCGGTGCAGCGCTCACCGTTCAGCGAGTAAACGCCAAATAGCGTCGAGTCGAGGGCGGCCTCGAAATCTGCATCTGCAAAGATTACGGCGGGAGACTTACCACCCAGCTCCATGGACATGGACTTCATATTGGGTGCACAGTTGCCGTAAATGATCTTGCCGGTGCCAACCTCGCCGGTAAACGAAATGAGGTTTACATCGGGGTGCTTCACCAGGGAGTCGCCAGCGGTTCCCCCAAAGCCATGCACAATATTGCAAACGCCCTTGGGAAGGCCGGCGCGCTCAAAGATTCCGGGCCAGAGCGAAGCTGAGGTTGGGGTAAACTCAGCGGGTTTCAAGATGACGGTACAACCGGAGGCTAATGCCGGGGCGAGCTTCCACGACTCCTGCATGAACGGCGTGTTCCATGGCGTAATGAGGCCGGCAACGCCTTTGGGCTTACGGTTCACATAGTTGATCTGGCGGCCCGGCATCTTGAATGCGTTGTCATGCTGGGCAACGATCAGGTCGGCAAAGAAGCGGAAGTTCTCTGCCGCTCGGTTGGCCTGACCCTTTGCTTGGCGGATGGGGAGGCCGGAGTCGAATGACTCGATAGCGCCGAGCTCTTCGTTCAGCTTGGAAACCTCATCGGCAATGCGGTAGAGCACCTGGGCGCGCTGGCGCGGTAGCATGCGCGGCCATTCTCCCTCATCGAACGCCTTGCGGGCCGCTGCCGCAGCGAGGTCCACGTCTGCCTTGTCGCCAGACGCGCACTTGATGTAGGCCTCGTTGGTGGTGGGTTCGATTACGTCGAAGGTTTCGCCGCTCACAGAGTCGACGTTTTGGCCATCAATGTAGTGCTGAATGCGCTCGGGTAGGTTTGCTGGACGCTTCGTCATATTTCTCCTTTGAACGTGAGCGGTTAGTTTGACCCGCGAAGCGAGGAGGGGAGCGGGTTTTCCCGTAGCCATTGCTCGTAGCGCGTCTTCCATTCGGGTTTCTTGATGGGGTAGAGGCCATCAACACTGGCGCCCTCGGCAACCATCTCGGCGATGAACGTTTCGCGGCGTTCTTGGTCTTCCGCCGCCGCAACAACCTCTTCTACTAGGGGGCGGGGAATCACTATCGCGCCGTCGTCATCTGCAACGATCACGTCGCCAACCATGACGGTTGCGCCGCCGCACGAGATGGTCACGTCGTGCTCGTAGGGGACGTGACGGCGTCCGAGGACAGCCGGGTGCTGTCCGCCGCAGAACACGGGAATGCCAACGTCTGCTACGGCTGCCGCGTCTCGTACCGAGCCGTCGGTGATAACACCGGCTGCTCCGCGCATCTTGGCGCGCAGGGCGAGGATGTCGCCAAGCGTGCCCGCAGTGTTGTCGCGGCGTGCCTCCATGACCAGTACTTCGCCTTCGCCCACCGAGTCGATTGCCTGCTTCTGATGGTTGAAGCCGCCGCCCATCTTGTCGAATAGGTCCTTGCGGTAGGGCAGGTAGCGCAACGTGCGGGCGGTGCCAACGATTTTCATGCCGGGCCTTAGTGGCGCAACGCCGTCGAATGAGACCTCGTTGAAGCCGCGCGAGCGCAGCTGTACCGAAAGGGTAGCTACCGCAACATTTTCGAGGCGGGCGCGAAGCTGCGAGTCCAAAGGCGCGGTCTGTGCGACCTTCTCAGCTTCTTCGCCAACGGGGTAGCCCCACGCATCAGAGCGCTGCTTGTCATCAACCTTGGGTGGGTTGCCCACAGCGGCCAGCGCAGGGCCAGACTTCACTTCGGTGCGGAGCTTGCCGGTGGTTACTTCGGGGCGGTCCAGGTCAAACACTTCAACTTCGATCACCTGGCCGGGCTCGGCAACAGATGCGCCAGCTGGAACGCCAGTGAGGATAACATCGCCCTCTTCTAGGGTAAGGAGGCGCGAAAGGTCAGCAACCATCGTGGAGATAGAGAAAAGCATGCCGGAGGTGGAATCATCCGACACCAGTTGGCCATCTAGCCACGTGCGTACCCCGATGCGGTCTTCGCTCAGCTCGCGTGCATCGAGCAGGGTGGGCCCAACCGGTGTGTATCCGTCGCCGGACTTGGAACGCACGTTGGAGCCCTTGTCTGCATAACGCATGTCATGCAGGCCAAGGTCATTGGAGGCGGTGATCCAACCGACGTGGCTCCAGGCGTCCTCAACGCTTACGTTGCGGGCTTCTTTACCGATCACAGCCGCAACCTCACCCTCAAAACCAAGAAGTTCAGTGCCTTCCGGACGCACAACGACGTCTGAACCGGTAAGCGAGGACGGTGCTTTGAAGAAATAGGAGGGGTGTTTTGGGGTTCGACCACGCTGGTCGGCGCGTGACTTGTAGGAAAGGTGGACGGCAAAAATCTTTCCCGGTCGCTTTCCAAGTGTTTGAGTAATAATGTCCATGAAATGAAACCTTCTTACTGCTTTCCAGCGGCTGTCCACTAGGGGCCTCGTTGCCCCTTTCAGTCAGCGCTTACGATATCGTATATGATCTACGCGAAACAGTACGCCAAGATGTGATGTACGTCAATAGCTTTTCTGATTTTGAGAGATTTTGACAAATAGTCGGAACTCTACACAAAACCGTATATGATTTTAATGTTGGTTTCAGTTCGCTGAAAACCAAGCCGTAAAACAGGGCGTTACCCACTCGGCTCACAAATTCCAAAGTGGGGAAACAAGAGCAAAGGAGCTACCCGTGGCGAATATTAAGGTCAACGAAGTGATTGGAAGAATCCCAACCCAACTGTACGTAAATGGGCAGTGGAAAGACTCTTCCAGTGGCCAGACTTTCACCGTTATTAACCCGGCTACTGAAGAAAAGCTTGCCGACGTGGCTTCTGCAACTCCTGAAGATGGCATGGCGGCGCTCGACGCTGCGGTTGCAGCCCAACGGGAATGGGCGCGCACCCCTTCGCGAAAGCGCGCTCAGATTTTGTGGGATGCGTTTGACCGCGTAACCGAATTGAAAGATGACTTCGCTTCCGTCATGACGGCAGAAATGGGCAAGCCGCTTGATCAGGCGTATGGCGAGGTCACCTACGGTGCGGAGTTCCTTCGTTGGTTCGCCGAGGGTGCTACGCGCACTATGGGCAACTACTACCCAACGCCGGAGGGTAACATTCAAGTTGTCACGATAAAGCGCCCGGTGGGCCCGTGCCTACTGGTGACGCCGTGGAACTTCCCGCTCGCGATGGCCACTCGCAAGGTGGCGCCGGCACTTGCCGCAGGGTGCACCACGATCTTGAAACCGGCAGAGGCTACGCCACTGACCTCGCTCCTGTTTGTGCGCGTGCTGGAGGAGGTAGGTGTGCCTAAGGGCGTGGTAAACATTGTTCCAACCTCGTCTACGCCGGCGATGACCGGCCCGATGATTAGCGATCCGCGCCTGCGTAAGCTGTCATTCACCGGCTCCACCCAAGTTGGACGGGCACTGCTTCGCGAAGCTGCGCAAAACGTTCTGCGAACCTCTATGGAGCTGGGTGGCCTGGCTCCCTTCATCGTGTTCGAAGATGCTGACCTTGACCTGGCTGTAGAGGCCGCACTTGCCACAAAGATGCGCAACATGGGGGAGGCCTGCAACGCGGCTTCGCGCTTCTACGTACACGAGTCGGTGGCCCAAGAGTTCACCGAAAAGTTTGCCGCCGGAATGAGCAAAATGGTGGTTGGTAACGGTATGGAAGATGGTGTGGATGTGGGGCCGATCGTGTCGGCAAGGCAGTTGGCGTCGGTCGAGGAGCTCGTGGAACGCTCCGTTGCCGCCGGCGCGAAAATTGAGGTTGGGGGCAAGCGCTTGGATCAGCCCGGATTCTTCTTCCCGCCCACAGTTCTCACGGTGGAGGGGGCCGACAACCCGCTGCTCGAAGAAGAGGTGTTCGGCCCGGTTGCACCCGTCTATTCGTTTGCGAGCGAGGAGGAGGTGCTGGAACTGGCCAACAGGTCCCAGTACGGACTGGCCGGCTACGTTTACACTCGCGACATGCAACGCATCATCCGCCTGGGTGAAGAGCTTGAGGTGGGAATGATTGGCGTAAACTCTGGCACGATCTCGAATGCGGCTGCGCCCTTCGGGGGAGTGAAAGCCTCCGGACTTGGTCGTGAGGGCGGTGTTGAGGGAATCGAGGAGTACCTCGAAACGATTTACCTTGGCACCCCGCGCGCCTAGCTAGATAGCTGGCCGTTAAGCTAGTAACGAGGGCGTCCGCTACGTTGCGGGCGCCCTCAATGTGCGTATCTAGTTTTCGCTTGCCCTCAGTGCTAGCGCGAGGCTCTTTTATGATCGCTACGCCCTGGCACAACCGGTGTGGCGGATCTAAAGGCTACCGGGAGCTCGTCCTGCGTGAAACTACGCGGCGACGGCCTCGGGCGTTGAATTGGTTTCTTCGCGTAGCGAGGCCTTGGCACGCAGCGTGGACCAGGCGTACACCATTGCGAATACCAGGCCGGACACGGTTACAACGGTTGCGCCCGACGCCATATTGAACCAGTAGGAAAGGTAAATTCCCACGGTCACGCACGCCGCCGAAACGAGGGGCGATACCCACAGTTGGGTGCGGAAATTGTTGGTTAGCAAGAATGCGGTAGCGCCCGGAATGATCAGCAATGCCACGATTAAGATCATGCCTACCGCCTGCATAGCAACCACAACCGTGATGGCAAGGCAAGAAAGCAAGAGAGCGGAAAGTCGCTTGGTGGACAGGCCGATTGTGGATGCGTGCGCCGGATCGAACGCGAATAGAGTTAGGTCACGGCGCTTCAGCCACACGGTGATGCCGGCCAGGGGCGCTAGAATCAGCACCTGCAACATGTCCTCATTTGTGATGCCAAGCAGGTCGCCAAACATGATGTGTTGTAAGTCTATGTGGCTGGGGAATACGGATATCAGCGTTAGCCCCAACGCCAGCATAGTGGTGAAAACAACGCCCATAGCCGTGTCTTCTTTGATCTTTGATGTGTGTTTCAAAGCGCCAATTAGGCCAACGCACGCAAGTGCGGCAAGGAAGGCGCCCAGCGAGAATGGAATACCGATGATGTAAGCAACGACGATGCCAGGAACCACGGCGTGGGAGAGTGCGTCGCCCATCAGAGACCAGCCCACCAGGACCAGCCAGCAAGACATCAATGCGCAAACCATAGCGGCCAGAAGTGTCACCGCGAATCCGCGAACCATGAACGGGTGCGTCCACATTTCGCCAAAAGTCAGCCACAGCCAGGTGCTAATGCTCATTTGATCTCGCTAAATACGTGAATCAGATTTTCTTCCACGAGGGCGCGCTCGGGAGTGTCTACGGTGTAAATCTTTCGGTTAAGCAGAGCTACCTCGTCAGCGAATTTGTGGATCGAGGCGAGGTCGTGAGTGGAAATCAGTAGGGTGGTGTCCGCCCCGGCCAACTGCTTAAGCAGGTCGGTTATGAGGGCTTCGCTAGTGTAGTCAACGCCAGCAAAGGGCTCGTCAAGGAGGATGACGCGCGCGCCCTGCGCCACCGCTCGCGCCACGAACGCACGCTTGCGTTGCCCGCCGGAAAGTGCTCCAATGGGGCGCTCGGCTAGGTCGGTAAGCCCCACAATTTCGAGCGCGTCCGCAACGGCCTTTACGTCGGATGGGCGCGCTTTTCTACGCCAGTTCATTTTTCCGTAACGGCCCATCATTACAACTTCGGCAACGGTAATCGGAAAGTCCTTGTCGATACCGTCATTTTGGGGCACGTAGCCGATGAGGCCGGCGCGGCGCGCGTCGTAACTACTGGTTCCGCATACGCGGATTTCGCCGGATTTGGTGGGTACGAGCCCCATGATTGAGTTGAAGAGGGTGGATTTGCCCGAACCGTTCATGCCTACAACCGCCATGATCGTGCCCTGCCTTACGGCAAGATCCACGCCGGTGAGGGCGTGAACCTTACCGTATGAGACATGCAAATCGCGGATGGTGAGGGCAGCGCCCGGCTCGGCCGAAGGCGTGCTTTGTTCCACCTGCATTGCTGTCATTGTCACTTGCTGAGTCCCTTCGTGATTAGCTCGGCATCGTAGCGTAGTAGGTCGAGGTAGGTGGGCACGTCCCCGTCCGGGCCGGTTAGTGAGTCAACGTAAAGAGTACCCCCGTACTCAGTGCCGGTAGCCTGCACGATTGGCTTCATCTTGTCGCCAACCGTGGACTCGCAAAATACGGACGGGATTTTGTTGGTCCTAACAAAATTCTCAACATCAGCCACGCGAGCGGGGGTGAGCGCCCCCTCAGCATTTACGGCCCACAGGTACTTCTCTTGCAGACCTGCGTCCCGGGCAAGGTAGCTGAACGCTCCCTCGCAAGTTACCAGTGCGCGCTGGTCGGGCTCCAGGGTTTGCAGTTCTTCTTCCATCTGCTTACCTACCGCCTCGATCTTGGCGGCGTATTCCTTGCCGTTCTTTTCGTAGTAGTCGGCACCCTCAGGATCGAGTTTGCTGAATGCTTTCACGATATTCTCCACATATTTCACGCCAGCTGCAGGCGACATCCATGCGTGTGGATTGGGGTGGCCCGCATAGTCCCCCTCGGAAATCGGGATCGGAGTGATGCCTTCGGAAAGCACTGCGGTTTGTGCGTCGGTGTTGGCTACAAACTTCTCAAACCAGCGTTCGAGGTCGAGGCCGTTATTCAAGATCAGGTCCGCGTTCTCAGCTCGTTTGATGTCTTCCGGGGTTGGCTGGTACTCGTGGATCTCCGCATCGGGTTTGGTGATGGAGTTGACTTCTAGACGCTCGCCCGCGACGTTTTGAGCCATGTCTGCAATCACTGTGAATGTGGTCAGAACCTGCGGTTTTGAGTCTTCGGGTGCCTCTGGGGAGCATGCGGACAACGGAATGGAGAGCGCTACAACGGCGCCAAGGGCAGCTAGTTTCGCCGCCATCTTTTCTTTTCTTTCGGTCATGTAAATACAATATTTCGGCGGCCCGAAAAATGCAAGGCGGCATAAAACATGTCACAATTCGCAAAGGCGCTGATGGCGCAAATAGGAAAACCAAATTGGAGAGAGCACGTGAGTACCAAGACGGAGCGAATCCCGGTTAACTGGCCGGTATTTGCTGGCTCAGCAATTAGCATCATCGCGATCGCACTGTGGGCAGTAATCTCGCCAGCTACAGCGGGCAGCGTATTGACCGTTGTGGTCGATCGGATCGCTACGTGGTTCGGGCCTTTCTACATTCTCATGGCAACCGTCATGGTGGTGTTCGTAATTGGATTGGCTATTTCTCGATTTGGCAAAGTGAAACTCGGCCCGCCCAACGCGAAACCCGAGTTCTCCGCCTTCGCATGGGCCTCGATGCTTTTTGCAGCTGGTATTGGTACCGACATCATGTTTTTCGCGGTTGCAGAACCTGTTGCGCAGTACATGAACCCTCCCGTTGGTGAAGGCCAAACGATAGAAGCAGCAAGGCAGGCAACCGTGTGGACACTTTTCCACTACGGCATTACCGGATGGGCCATGTATGCCCTCATGGGCATTGCGCTGGGATACTTCGCGTACCGCCGCGGCTTGCCTCTGGCCGTGCGCTCAGCACTGTCTCCAATCTTCAAAGACCGCCTGAATGGACCCCTTGGCCACGTGGTTGATGGGGCGGCCGTGCTGGGCACAATATTCGGTATCGCAACCACCCTTGGTATTGGTGTGGTGCAACTAAATGTCGGCCTTGAAATCCTCTTCGGCATCGGACAAGGTTTACCCGCACAGATTGGGCTGGTGGTGCTAGCGGTGCTGGTGGCCACGATTTCAGCAACCTCGGGAATTAATAAGGGGATCCGTTTCCTCTCTCAACTGAATGTGGTTTTAGCTGTAGCGCTGTCCGGTTGGGTACTGATCACGGGGCGCACCGACTTTTTGCTCAACGCAATCATTATGAACGTGGGGGACTTCATCACCCGCTTTCCAGCGATGAGCCTGGAAACTTTCGCCTACTCAGACGCCTCCGCGTGGAAAGCCGCCTGGACGCTGTTCTTTTGGGCGTGGTGGGTTGCCTGGGCGTCG
This sequence comes from Gleimia europaea ACS-120-V-Col10b, assembly GCF_000411155.1. GTDB lineage: Bacteria > Actinomycetota > Actinomycetes > Actinomycetales > Actinomycetaceae > Gleimia > Gleimia europaea_B. The sequence goes on along the minus strand of NZ_KE150266.1, from coordinate 433,759 downwards.
TTTGTGGGAATGTTCTTGGCTCGAATCTCGCGGGGGCGCACCATCCGTCAATTTGTGGCCGGAACAATGACCATCCCGTTCCTGTACGTGCTCATGTGGATCTCGATCTTCGGTAATGCTGCACTGGATTACATCCGCACCGGTGGCAACCTGGAATATGCACAAAAGACGGTTGAAATCCCCGAATATGGCTTCTACACGCTACTGCAGCAATATCCGCTACCGATGTTGCTCGTGGCGGTGGCGACGTTCGTGGGCCTGCTCTTCTTCGTCACATCAGCGGACTCGGGTGCCCTGGTTATGGCAAACCTGTCTTCGTTCCTCCCGTCGGTTCACGATGATGCGGCCGGATGGCTACGCGTGTTTTGGGCCGGTGTCACTGGCGTACTCACTATCGGAATGCTCCTTGTGGGCGGTATTCCTGCCCTCCAAAACGCCACAATCGTGATGGGGCTGCCGTTCAGCGTGGTAATGGTTCTGGTGATGTTCGGCCTGATGAAGGCGCTGCGGGAGGACGATCGCAGTGTTCGGTCGCGCGAACGCTCATTGCGCAACACGATAACGGGTGCCGGTGCGGAGTTGGTGAACCCGTCTTGGCGTGACCGCCTGGCGCGCACCTTCGAGCAGGTCTCGCCCGCCCAGGCGAAGAGATATTTGGACCGTGTTGCTGAGCCTGCTCTTAGCCTTATTGCCGCGGAACTTGCCTCGCAGGGGTATCAGGCTGAGGTTATTCGCGGTGGTGATGAGGTGGTGGGGGATCTCGATGAGTCGATCTTTATTCACGACCGCCTCAAGTTTGTTGCGGGAGTGGGGCAAGAACAATTCGTTTACCGAATTTTGGCAGTTGATGCGCCAACTACTGTGTATGGCGGGCAAATGGCTAATGCGAACCACATGTCCACCAGGCTCGAAGTGCACCTGCCGCAGGGTGAACAAGATTACGACGTTATGGGCTACTCCACGGAGGCACTAATCCACGACGTACTTGATCAGTTTGAGGTGCATCAAGACTACTGGCGCGTTCAGGAGCTGGACGAGACCGCTCGCCAAACGCGCCAGGATCACTGATCGCTAACCTTTTCTTTGGTTGAAGAGGAATCGCGGGTTCGTCTAAGTGTTCGCGCCAAGGAACTTCTCGACAAGGGCTTCGCTACCGCGCGCGAGGATGGTGACGTCTGCTCCGACGAGAACAAAGTCGGCGCCAGCCTCTATGTATTCGCGGGCGATTGTCGGGTCAAAGGCGTTGGTGCCAACCGGCTTACCTGCGGCCTTGGCGGCCTTGATGCAGTGGATGACGCGCGACTTGACTGCCTCGTCGCCGGCCTGTCCGATGATGCCCAGGTCCGCCGCAAGGTCTGCGGGCCCAACGAAGATCGCATCTACGCCGTCAACAGCCAGGATATTCTCCACGTCTTCTACCGCCTGGGTGGATTCGATTTGGCAGATAAGAGTGATCGTTTCGCGCGCCCGTTCCAGGTAATTCGGAATCCGGTTCCACATGGATGCCCGCGCAAGGGCAGCGCCAACACCGCGCACGCCCGTGTCGGGGTAGTTAACGCGGGAAGCAGCAAGCTGGGCCTCCTGCACATTGTCGATCATGGGGACCAGCAGGTTGCGCACGCCGAGATCCAGGTATTGCTTGATTAGGCGCTCGTCGTTGATCGGTACGCGCACGATTGTGGACGCCGGATATGCGGCGGTGGCGTGCAACTGATGCAACAGACTGGTTAGATCGTTGGGGGAGTGTTCAGCGTCGATGAGGACGTAGTCGAGCCCGCACGAGGCGCAGATTTCTGCGGTGATCGGTGAGGCCGCGCAAGCCCAAATGCCGATGAGGGCGCGGCCGGCCTCGTCGATATGTTGGATGAGGGTGCGGGGTGGGTCTAGTTGAATTGGCATGTGATTGTCCCTAATGGTCCGTAGTCTGCGAGCACCGAGTCGCCCTTGTAGACCCACATGGGCCGAGTGAATGATCCGGCGAGGATGATTTCTCCAGCACCCAGGTATTCCTTGTGCGGGGCGATCTTGTTCGCTAGCCAGTGTACGCCTGCGGCCGGGTGGTTGAGTACGCCCGCAGCCACGCCCGTCTCTTCGATTTCCTGATTGCGGTACAGGGCAGCACTGACCCAGCGTAGGTCCACTTCGTCTACGCGCACGGGGCGGCCGCCGATGACCATTGCGCCCATGGCCGCATTGTCGCTGATCGTGTCGACGATCGTGCGGCCCTTCATTTCAATGCGTGAATCAAGGATTTCGAGGGCGGGCACTACCCAATCGGTGGCGTCAAGAACGTCAAAGATCGTGGCACCAGGGCCTTTGACGTCTTTACCAAGCGCGAAGGCAAGCTCAACCTCGATGCGCGGATGCGTGTATTCGTCCCACTCAAAGACGGATCCAGTTTCGAAGATCATGTCGTCAAAAATGAGGCCGTAGTCGGGCTCATCAATGCCGGTGGCGTCCTGCATCGCTTTGGAAGTGAGGCCGATTTTACGGCCCTTTAGTACGCGTCCGGCCGCCTCTTTCTCGGCTCTCCAAAGGCGTTGGATGGCGTAGGAGTCCTCCACTGTCATCTCTGGGTAGCGAGCAGTGAGCAGGGGGATTGGGGTGCGCGTTTCTTTGGCTTTTACGAGCTCTTCTGCGATGGATTGGTGGACTGTCTGATCCAGCATGACGCCTCCTTGAGTCTTTACTGTTGTCCGGTGCCTGCGATTTGAGCGCGTAATCGGTACCGTTAGGCAAAATCGTACATGATTTGTGGTGGGGTGGGCGCAAACTTAGCCGAGCTCACCATCACGGGCAACAGCTGCATCCACTGCAAGGCCCAGTACTGTAGACAATCCACTTTGTTGCGCGGCCAGCAGGCCGGCGATTGTGGTTCCTCCCGGAGACGTTACCCGGTCTATCAAGTTTGCAGGCGTAGCGCCGTCAGCTGCGGCCTCGTCAAGAATCATTTGCGCGGAGCCAAGCATTGCCTGGGCGACGATCGCAACCGCCTGCTGTTTTGTGAGGCCGTGGTTGACACCGGCGCGCGCGAAGTCGTCCACGATTTGATACATCCACGCGGGTGAGCACCCGGCAAGAGCAGAGAAAATAGGGAAGTGTGCTTCATCTATTACAAGGCAACGGCCAACGGACACCATGATCTTCTTAGTCATCTCCACGTGCTTTGAGGAGGCAGCGCTTCCGCGCGCAATACCGGTCATGGATTCGCCGATGGCGGCATTCACGTTTGGCATGACGCGCACAATCGGCACGTTGCTTTCGGTTGCCTGCTGCAAGGACGCGAGGTTCTTGCCGGCCGCGAGCGAGATAACCAGCTTGGTGCCATCGCTGATTTCGGGCGTGATCTCTTTTAGCACATCCGCAACGGCGTGTGGTTTTACGCCCAGCACGATTATGTCTGCGGTTTGCGCTAGTTCGCGGTTGTCTGCCAGGGCGTGGGCTCCAACTTCGCCTGCTAGTGCAGGAGCGGACTTTCCAGATTTATCCGTCAGGTAGATTTCGTTTGCCTCAAGACCCGCAGCTACTGCGCCGCGCACAATCGCACGAACCATGTTGCCAGCGCCAATAAAACCGATTTTCATAGCGTTCCTTTCCTATCCACAAGCCTAACGTGCCCACAGTTATCCACGCCCGCGCTAGTGGCAAAAGAGAGCGCGTATTTTTCGCGTCACACTTGCCTCATGAAGCGAACAAGTTCAGTGGCGCGTTTGCGTCAACGCGCCTTTGACAGTGCGGTTAGTAGAAGCGCTAAACAGGCTAGGCCGCCCGCACTCAGGTTATTGCCATCTCCTTTTGCAATGGTGGCGCTGGCCGTGGCCCTCGTTGCGGTCACTGCATTTTCGATCTTGCGGTTAAGTGCGTCTGCGCCAGCGCAGGATGCGATTTTAGAGGACGGTACTCGCCAGCTGCGTGAACGCATCGAAGCTGAGGGAGTGGACTCGCGCGTGACGCAGCCGAGCGAGGCAGAATTGGGGCCTCGTCCGAGCGGTGAGACGGCAATTTTTGTGCAGGTCACTGGAGCGGTGAACAAACCGTCGGTTGTCCAGCTGCGCGCCGGCGCGCGCGGAGCGGACGCCGTCGAGGCTGCCGGAGGCATGTCCGCTAACGCCGCGTTGGCGTCGGTAAACCTTGCGCAACTCGTGTCAGATGGCCAGCACATCCACGTCCTCACAAATGAAGAACTAGAAAAGGGTGGCGGATCTGGCATGCCGCGCATAGTTGGTGCAGAGGCAACAGGGGGAGGTGGGTCGGACGGTGCGGGAGCGGGTGGCTGTATAGATCTGGCGGTGGCCGATAGTCAAACTCTGCAACGCCTGCCCGGGGTGGGCGCTGCACTGGCCGAATGTATCATCGCTTACCGCAGCGAAAATGGCATCACCAAGCCCGAGGACGTTCGCGCGGTTTCCGGGATCGGCCCCAAAACGTTTGCGGGTTTTAAGGATCAGTTGTGCCAGTAGCGCAAACCCCGCTAGATGAACAGCTGGATCGTGCGCCGATTGACCTGCGTTTAGTGCCGGCCGCCATCGTTGCGTGGCTCGCTACCGCGCTCATGCTACAGGCCACTTCCTCATCGGGTAGTGCGGGCATTGCAATCCTCGTAGCCCTGGCGTTCAGTGTCGCTCTCGTCTTGCTCGGAGTCGCACAGAAGCCACGGCACCCAGCCCATTCTCGTCAGGACCCGGGTTCGTTTAAATCCGCCGCGGCTCTGCTCTTCCTCATCCTTGCAATATCGATCATTTCTGCGGCCACTCACGCGCACATGTTTGCACACCACGACATTAAAGAAGCGTGCAAAATCAGATGCACCATCGTCACATCCGTGGAGCGTCCCAGTCGCGAAGTGGCTAAAGACCGCTGGGTCACCCACCTTGCGGTTCCAGGTGGCAAGCTACTTGTTGCGGGCGGTCGGATCGCGGCCCACACGGGGGATCAGGTCATACTCTCGGGCCGACTACGGCCAGGTCTTACCCCTCCCATGCTCGGCGTATTTAAGTCGACCAGTATGGAAATACGCGAGGCCAGTGGCTGGCCCGCCTCGTTTCGCAATAATCTGAACGCGGCGCTCGCTCCCTTCCCACCCGCGTGGCGTGGCCTCGTTGCCGGAATGAGTATTGGCGACTACTCCGAGCTACCACCACAGGTGCGCGAAGCCATGGTAAAAACGGGAACGAGTCACCTAACCGCTATTTCGGGGCTGCACCTCAGTATTCTGATAGGCACAATCAATGCTCTACTACCTGGCAGAGGACGCATCAAGATCGCGGCGGTAAGTGCCATAGTGGGCGGCCTGATCGTGATAGTTGGCCCCACTGAGTCGATAATTAGAGCCGTGTCAATGGCGGCAATACCAACGTGGGGCGCCGTAATCGGACGAAGAGGACAACCCTTCAACTCTTTGGCACTAGTGGTGCTCACATGGATTATTTTGAACCCGTGGCTCGCGCTTTCCGTGGGATTCTTACTGTCCACCCTCTCCACGCTGGGCGTACTCATCGTCACGGCAGGAGTACGAAAAAAGCCTCCACCAGGCCGGTCTAAATCGCGTCGCCTGGCTCAAAGAGTGTGGAATGCTACCTCCGTTCCGCTCGCGGCCACGATAGTTACCAGCCCCGCACTCCTATGTCTAAACGGAAACGTTGCACTCTTTGCAGTATTCACCAACGTAGCGCTCGCACCTTTTGTGGCTCCGGCAACTCTGCTCTCACTCGCGACGGCCGTCCTTGCACAAATGGGACACGCCGGCTTTGTGGCTATTCTCGCCGGTTGGTGCGCGCAGGCGATTATTGTGATCACCTCCTGGTTTGCAAAGCTCCCGGGCGCACAAGTCAGCGGCCCGGGAGCGATCGTAATAGTGGCGGTGATGCTACTTGTTGCGCTCACCTACATTGGTTGGAAACTTCTACCACTCCTCGTGGCTCATCGGATCCCACACAAACCGGTTCCCGGTATCCAATAGGTCCAAAGCGCGCATCTGATTGGCGGTCAGCGCAAAATCGAACACCTGCAAGTTCTCAGCATTGCGTTGCGGTTTTGACGAAACTGGGATGGGCAAGATTCCGTTTTGTACTGCCCAGCGAAGCACTACCTGCGCGCCAGACTTTCCAACCTCGCTCGCTATATTCTCAACTACAACCTGCCCCAGCAGGTTTTCCATCGGACCCAGGGGACGCCACGCCTCGGTCACAATTGCCCTACCGGCGTGGAAATCGCGGAGGTCTTTGCGGGCAATTATGGGGCTTAACTGAATCTGGTTCAACACGGGAAGCACGCCCGTTTGCGCCTTCAATTCTTCTATCTGGTGGGGCAAGAAGTTTGAAACTCCGATGTGCTTAGTTAGGCCGCGCTCACGTAGCTCGATAAGTTCCTCCCACGTCTCCAAGTAGAGGCCGCGCGACGGGTTCGGCCAATGAATTAGCGTCAGATCAACGTAATCAACGCCCAGCCTGCGCAGTGATCCTTCCAGGCCGTGCGTGGTGGCACTCGCGCCTTGGTCTCCGCCCGCAATCTTTGTAGTGATGAATAGTTGCCCGCGCTCAACCCCGGAGTCTTTGACACCTTGACCCACGCTGAGCTCATTGCCGTACTGCGCGGCCGTGTCAATCAGTCGGTAGCCATCCTCGATCGCGCGGGCAAAAAGCGCCGCGCCTTCCACACCCTTGTGTTTTGAAGTGCCCAGTCCAATCGCGGGAATGTGGCCGCCGTCCAGTAGTTCCAATGTGGGAATGCCTGCCATTGTTACCCCTTTCCTCATTTCTAGATTAGAGGGCCGGGAGCGAAGAAGAAACCGGAGCGAGCCGGGCGGATGAAAAATGTCCGTACCCTGTGGCACTCTTTACATATGGCGCAAAATCGGAAGGCTTCCAAACAATGGTTTGAGGCAGATCTGGCTCCCGTGGTACTTATCCAGTCCAAGGAGCCGCTTCTTGGAGAACGTGCGGTGTCGAAGCTTCGTGATCTCGCGCGCAAGGCCGACCCAGCGGTAGAGATGATCCGCTTAGAATCAGGCTCTTACGAATCTGGCGAGCTTGCTATTCACACTTCGCCAAGTTTGTTTGGCGAGGCCCGGTTTGTGTATATCCCCGAGTTAGAGGCCGGTTCGCCCGCCCTCTTCGACGATGTTGCGAAGTACATGGAGCATCCCGAACCGGACGTAACTTTGGTGTTACGGCACAACGGAGGCAATGCGGGACGCAAGGTACTTACCGCCGCGCAGAGACTGAATGTAGCAACGTTCGTGGCTAACGAGGTGAAGCGCCCGGGTGACAAAATGGATTTTGTTCGTGAAGAAGTCCGCCGGGCGGGACGTCGTATTGAAGCCGAGGCCGTACAGGCCCTGGTAGACGCGTTGGGATCAGACCTGGCTGAGCTTGCTGCAATGACTTCGCAACTGCTCGGTGACGTTGAAGGGAATATTACCAGTCAGCACGTGCACCAGTACCAGTCGGGCAGAGTGGAGGCAACTGCTTTCGCGGTTGCTGACGCCGCGGTTGCGGGGCAGACAGGCGAGGCCTTAACGCTGCTGCGTCATGCTTTGGCCACAGGTGCTAGCGCTCCCGCTTTGGTTGGAGGTATTGCACTTAAAGTCCGGCAGATCGCAAAAGTTTCTATTCGCCCGTCGCTACCGGCTTCCAAGCTGGGGATGCAAAGCTGGCAGATTGACCGAGTCCGCCGCGAGGCGCGCGGCTGGAACGAGGCGCGCCTCCGTCGCGCCGTCATGGCTGTGGCTACCGCCGATGCGGCGGTAAAAGGGGAGTCGGATGACCCTGAATATGCCCTCGAAAAACTCGTCTTAACGGTAGCGGGAAAGTAGGCTTCTTCCACCCAGCGGCTTCTGGGAATGCCTTGATTCTGGGCATAAAAAATGGAGGCCGTAGCCTCCATCTTTTGGTCGATCCGCTAGCCCATCTTCGCTACAGCTTTAGCGAGCTTGGACTTACGATTAGCAGCCTGGTTGCGGTGAATAACACCCTTACTGACTGCCTTGTCGAGCTTGCGGCACGCAGCCTGCAGTGCCTCGTTAGCCTTGTCGCGGTCACCGGCAGCAATCGCTTCGCGAGTGCGACGTACATACGTCTTCAGCTCCGACTTAACGGCCTTATTGCGTAGACGACGCTTCTCGTTGGTCTTGTTGCGCTTAATCTGGGACTTAATATTTGCCACAGTTTTACACTCTCTTTTTCGATTACAAGGTCGGTGAGGGGTTGCTGAGCCTTGGACAAAAGTGGGGGACACTCGACTGCGAACAGCTCAGCGTTGGTTTACCCCGACCAGGGCGAACCAACTAGCAATGTTACCAGCTGTTTCCCACTCAAACTAGGCGTGTTTGACCATGTCAAGGTGATGATGCACACGATCCTATCTGCCCGCGCACGCAAATCTTTTTCAGCACCCAGCCAGCGAGTCCCAGCGTTACCCGGCCAGTAGCAGCGCCATTGCGGTCACCACAATCAGGAACCCGCCGATGGGGATCACAAGGACGGTAGCCAAAAACGCGGCGAGGGTGGGGCGAATATCGATCTGTAACCACACCGCATCGTAACTGGGATCAACCATTTGCTGCATGGCGCGCTGGAGTGCCTCAATGCGCGGAAAGAACCTGGCGCTACGCGAAGAAAACTCCTCTCGAGCGCGCTTAATCTTTGCGCCCTCCTTTTCTGCCATATCCTGCAGATCCGCGTAAGTATCACGCTTGGAACCGGGGCGTGCCAAAGCGGAACTTTCTTCAAACACCTGCCTGGGGCCAGATCTCGCGAACGCCTCTTGCAACTGCCGGCGTCGCATCGCGAAAAACAGGGTCACGGCCAGCCCGGCAATACCCAAAATGGTGGGTATCCAAAAGCCCCACGAACCGTAAGCGGAAATCCCAATGATGCCCAGCAGGGTGGTGATGCCCGCAGAAAGGAGCGCGAGGTCAACCAGTATCCTGCCCGGAACAGTCGCAATGTTTCGTGTCATCCGCTTGGTGTGAGCCACCTCATCCTCGCCCTCACTAATGTGAAAACTACCGTCCGGACTTCGCTGCGCTTCGTAAATGTGGGGGCGGGAGCCGCTATCATCCTTGTTTGGCTCCCAGTTATGAATCCAACCTTCGGGGCGATTTTGATCGGCCATTTTGGTTTGCACTCCCGCTTCGCAAATGGTTTACATTGATTGTGTTGCCTGTATTTTAAGCCCTCTTGTCTGGGAGGACACTTGGAGAACCTGAATCTAATCTCAATGTCGGCCGTGCGTTCGGCGATGAAAGTGATTTACACGCCTGCCATCACGCTGGCGCGCCCAATCGGCCTGCGTAACGACCCGCACACGGCCACAATTTTGCACATGGGTTCACAGTTCCGCACCGATTTTGAGGGAGCCGTTGCCCAAATGACGCCGTTCGAGCGTCGCGATTTCGAGCAGTGGCAGCAATCCGCAGGTGGAGTGGCGTTTCACACGTGGAGCGACCGCGCATTTGCGATGGCTGCGGCCTTGCAGATAGTGGAAGAAGCATTTGCGCAAGACGAAGAGGAAGAAGCCCCGGTTGATCCAACCTTGCAACGCATGGTGAACCTGAACTGGTCATTCGAAACACACGGCCAGTGGTTGTTGATAGTTGCATTCATGGTGGGATTTCTCGCGTTCTTTTCAACTGGCGGCCTGACTGGGCCCGTAGCATCCACGATCCGCCTTATCGCAGGAGTTGTCGCGGCCATACTCGTCCTCGCGTGGATTGGAACCAAACTAATGCCGTCAGCGATAGCTGTGCGGGCGCGTCGCGTGGGCGTGAAAGTCCCAGAACATCACGCGCATGAGGAGGAAGCCAAGCTTCCCATTTGGCAGGAAGAGCACTTCACCTCTTCAGCGAAGATCTTGAACTACGCGAACTGGCTGATCTTGGCGCAGCCGGGCCCAAATGGCCTCATGGATCTGCATGCCCCCATTCCCATGGAGCCCACAAGCGCGTACAACGAGCGGCAAATCGAGATTTTGAATGCCGCAAAACGATTTCGTGAAAACAGTCCGATGCGAAGTCCGGGCAATAACTAGTTCGCTAGGCACAATGTCGCTAGTTTAGTGATGTTCGCCCGATAATTCGGTTGGCGCTCCCAATAGTGCGACAATTGGGAATAACTGTAGTTCAGAAAGGTTAGGTCCGAGTGGCCCAGATCCTACAAGCCCAAAACAAAATGATTCAGCCGGCTCATACCGATCCGTCTCGAATCCGCAATTTCTGTATCATTGCGCACATCGACCACGGTAAGTCCACGCTCGCCGATCGCATGTTGCAAAACAGTGGGATTGTGGAACAACGTGTCATGCGCGATCAGTATCTCGACCGTATGGATATTGAGCGTGAGCGCGGTATCACCATTAAGTCGCAGGCCGTGCGAATCCCGTGGCAGGTTGATGGACAGCCGTATGCGCTCAACATGATTGACACTCCCGGACACGTGGATTTTTCTTACGAAGTTTCTCGGTCTCTAGCGGCGTGCGAGGGAGCGGTGCTCCTCGTTGACTCCGCGCAGGGCATTGAGGCGCAAACCCTGGCGAATCTATACATGGCGATGGGTCATGACCTCACAATTATTCCCGTGCTGAATAAGATCGACTTGCCATCCGCCCAGCCGGATAAATACGCGGCTGAAATCGCCGGCCTCCTGGGCGTGGATGAGAGCGAAATCTTTCGCGTGTCCGGAAAGACGGGCGAGGGCGTAGCTGAGCTAATGGATGCGATTGTTGAGCAGGTTCCAGCGCCCTCCGGCGTTGAAGATGCGCCTGCTCGCGCCATGATTTTCGACTCGGTATATGACACGTACCGCGGCGTGGTCACGTACGTGCGAATGGTGGACGGGCGGTTGTCGCCGCGCGAGAAGGTCTCGATGATGTCCACGGGCACAAACCATGAGGTCCTCGAAATTGGTGTGATTTCGCCCGAACCGATCCCTACTGAGGGGCTTGGCGCGGGCGAGGTGGGCTACATCATCACCGGCGTGAAGGACGTGCGCCAGTCAAAGGTTGGTGACACGGTTACAACTGCTATTCGCGGTGCTACTGAGGCCTTGGAGGGTTATGAGGAGGCCAAGCCGATGGTGTATTCGGGTATCTACCCGATTGACGGCTCTGACTTCACTAACTTGCGCGAGGCACTTGAAAAGCTGCAACTAAATGACGCTGCCCTCACGTTTGAGCCGGAATCATCGGCGGCCCTCGGGTTTGGATTCCGGTGCGGCTTCCTCGGCTTACTCCACTTGGAGATTGTGCGAGAGCGGCTTGAGCGCGAGTTCAACCTGGATCTTATCGCTACAGCACCGAACGTAATCTACGAGGTGATCGCTGAAGATGGCACCGTGATTGAAGTGACCAACCCGTCTGAATACCCCGACGGTAAGGTACAGGAGACGCGTGAGCCCGTGGTGCAGGCAACCATCCTTACCCCCTCGGACTACGTGGGGCCCGTGATGGAGTTGTGTCAGGAGCGTCGCGGCCAGATGGGCGGCATGGACTACCTGTCGCAGGATCGCGTTGAGCTCCACTACAAGCTCCCTCTAGCCGAGATCGTGTTTGACTTTTTCGATTCGCTAAAGTCACGTACACGTGGTTATGCCTCCCTCGATTACGAGGCGGCAGGCCAACAAGCTTCGGACCTGGTGCGCGTGGATATTTTGCTAAACGGTGAGCAAGTTGATGCGTTCTCTGCGATCGTGCACCGTGACGCGGCGTACGCTTACGGCGTCCAGCTGACTAAGAAGCTCAAGGAACTGATTCCAAGGCAACAGTTCGAGGTGCCGGTTCAGGCGGCGATCGGTTCGCGCGTCATTGCCCGCGAAACCATTAAGGCACTGCGTAAGGACATGCTTGCCAAGTGTTACGGCGGCGATATTTCGCGCAAGCGAAAACTGCTTGAAAAGCAGAAGGAAGGCAAGAAGCGCATGAAGTCGATTGGGCGCGTGGACGTTCCGCAAGAAGCGTTCATTTCTGCTCTCACTTCCGAGGCGCCGTAGGAGAATCGATGGCGGAAAATACGCCGTACATGGCGCGCACCAAGTCGTTTGCGCGCCGTGGCCGCGCGCTCCACGCATCCACCCAGCGCACCCTGGAAAAGCATGCGGATAAGTATGTGATCGAGGTGCCGCGTGACGGCGGATACACAACCATTGACGAGTCCTACCGTTTTGATGCGGCGGCCGAGTTTGGCCGGCAAGCGCCTTTAATCGTCGAGATCGGCACGGGTAACGGCGAGCAGATTGTTGCCTACGGCAAGGAGCACCCCGAGGTAAACCTGTTGGGGGTAGAAGTGTGGGCACAGGGAATTGCGAAAGGGATTTCGCGAGCCGTTTCGGAAGGCGTAGATAACATTCGTTTTATTGAGGTTGATGCCGCGCAGGCTCTGCCCATTATGATGGAGCCGGCCGTGGCTGCCGAGGTGTGGACGTTCTTCCCTGACCCGTGGAGGAAGGCGCGCCACCGCAAACGCCGCCTAGTTAATGATGCTTTTGCGCTGACTATTGCGAACCTACTTCAAGATGGCGGAGTCTGGCGCCTAGCTACCGACTGGGACGACTACGCTTGGCAGATGCGCGATGTAGTAGAAGCCTGCGAATACTTCGAAAACCTCCATTTGGGGCAGCGTCCCGACCCGGCAGATCCACAACCGGAAAGAGGCGGTTTTGCTCCCCGGTTTGAAGGGCGCGTTCTGACGCGGTTTGAGCAACGCGGACAGCTGGAGGGGCGCGGCGCACACGACCTTGTGGTCAGGCGCTTGCCACGCGAGGAAGACAACGCACGCGAGGGAGCCAATTGAGTCCCCAGCTTCCCGACGGTATCGCGTGGCCAAATGACGGCTACCTTGACCCGCAGCTGGTAGGAACGCCGAGCAAAAACCTGGCGCTGTATATCCACGTGCCGTTTTGCACAGTTCGCTGCGGCTATTGCGATTTCAACACCTACACCGTTGGGTTTGGACAAGGCGCAGACACGGCCAGCTACCACCACTCGGTAGAAAAGGAAGTAAAGCTGGCCGCAAACCGGTTACGTCCCTTCGAGCACAACCCGGTGAAATCCATCTTCTTTGGTGGGGGTACCCCAACCCTGTTACAAGCCGGCCAAATCTGCCAGATCCTGCAGAGCGTGAAAGGTAGCTTCGCCCTCGACACTGACGCGGAAGTCACCGTAGAGGCAAACCCGGACACAATCGACCAGGCTGGCCTTGAACATCTTGCTAAGGCTGGCGTCACCCGCGTTTCTTTTGGCATGCAGTCAGCGGTACCGCACGTGTTGCAAACCCTGGACCGCACCCACACCCCGCAACAGGTGCCGCGCGTAGTGAAATGGGCGCGCGAGGTTGGTCTGGACGCCTCCGTTGACCTCATCTACGGTACGCCCGGCGAGTCACTCGCCGATTGGCAGGCATCGCTGGAGGCGGCGATCGAACTGCAGCCTGATCATATTTCCAGCTACGCCCTCGTCATCGAAGAAGGCACGAAAATGTGGACGCAAGTTAGGCGCGGCGAACTTGAGATGCCCAACCCGGATGACGAGGCGGAGAAATACGAGCTTGCAGACACGCTCTTAGCGCAGGCCGGATACGCGTGGTATGAGATCTCCAACTGGGCCAAAATTGAGCCCGGAGAAACTGCGGGCACCACAAAATTGCGACACGCTTCGCGCCACAATCTGGCCTACTGGTTTGACTGGGATTGGTGGGGGATAGGACCGGGAGCGCACTCGCACGTGGGTGACGTTCGCTGGTGGAACCGCAAACACCCGCGCGCCTGGGCCGATGCGCTCGCGGGCGGCACCGCGAATCTGAGTCAGTGCCCCGAAAGCGCAAAAATGGATGAGCATGTCAGCACCCGAATCAGTACCTTGTCACAGCTGGTATCACCCGCTCAGGCCGGTGAAATTTTGCAGGAGGCAGATCGCGCCCTCGAGTCCGTCATGCTACGCATCCGTACTGCCGATGGGATTGCCACTTCTCAGCTTGCCCCGCAGGTTAGAGGACGGGTGCCCGGCCTCGTAAATGAAGGATTGATTGAACAGGGGGCGGTGGCTGTGGGCGTCGTTAGACTTACGTTGAAGGGACGCCTCTTGGCGGACTACGTGACGCGCGAACTCACGGTTTAGGCTTGCTGGACTGCCTCAGACCTGTTCGGCGCCGCCAACCGTAACGAAGTCGATCAGTTCTTCAACGCGGCCGAGCAGTGCGGGTTCAAGATCGCGATAGTCTCGCACGCGCGCCAAAATTGCTTGCCAGCCCAGCCCAATGTCTTCGCGGGTCTCGCACGGTAAGCCTAAGGCGCGTAGAGTGCCAACTTTAATGTCGGTGCCACGCGGAATGTCGGGCCACGTTTTCAGCCCCACGCGTGCGGGCTTCACCGCTTGCCAGATGTCCACAAACGGGTGCCCCACCACTAGTACGTCACCCGGCCAGCGCTGCATCACGGCACTGGCAATGCGTGACTCTTTAGACCCATCCACCAGGTGATCAACCAACACGCCTGCCCGCGAGGTAGCGCAGGGTCCAAAAACCTCCAGCACGTCCTCCAAGTTGTCCACGCCCTCCAGGTACTCTACGGCCACGCCCTCTACGCGCAGGTCGTCGCCCCACACTTTTTCCACCAGCTCAGCGTCGTGCGTGCCCTCTACAAAAATGCGTGATGGCACAGCCACGCGCGCCCTCTTCAACTTCACGGCTTTCGAACCCGAGGCTGTGAGCTTAGTTTCCGCAGCCGCTTTGGGAACGGGTACCACCAGTTCAACGGGCTTGCCATCCACCCAGAAACCGCCACCAAGGGGGTAGGAACGGCGTCGCCCGCGCCTATCTTCGAGCTCTACAATATGCATGCCACCGGACTTTTCTACGCGAATAACAGCGCCAACAAACCCGGAAACAGGGTCTTCAACAACCAGGCCATACTCGGCGGGTATCGGCACTTGTCGCGGTCGGGTGGCAAACGGCCCGTCGCGGTGCGGGTCGGAAGCTAAAACATCAGATCCATAGCGGTCAATCACATCGGAAGACTAAGCGAAATCTGGCAATAATGCATGGAAGGTGCACGCGCGGCGCGGGCCAATCCCAAAAAGGTGATGAACACCAACCTGAAACCGGAGTTTTACGTTTGAGAGAAACCCATTTACAACAGACAATAAAGAATGTTTGTGGAAATTTGAGTGAGGCTTCGTGAGGTTTCGTTTATGTCTCGCACGTTGAAGTGGATTCTTGCCGCAGTTGCGGCCGTTGTCGTGATTCTAGGAGGATCGTCGGTAGCATACGCTTCCTACTACGACGATCGGGCGGTACCAGGCACGCAGGTGGCTGGCAAATCCGTCTCGGGCATGACTACTAAAGAGATTAGCGAGGACGTGCAGAAACGTTTCGAAGAGTTCAAAACGAGCATCACGGTTGACGGCAAGGATCACGAGCTTAGTCTCGCCCAGCTCGGCGTCACAGTTGATGAGGATGCAACCGCCTCGGCCGCGCTGGCCCAGTCCGCTACCGTGTGGTCGCGTATCCAGGGACTGTTTTCCGCTACTGATATTCCTCTGAGCGTTGAGGTGAACCAGGACAAGCTCGTGGAGTTCACCGACTCTCTGATCGCTGAACTCGGTGATCAGGTGAAGAACGCCGCAGTGAAATTCGATGAGGAGGCTGAGGAGTTCGTTGTGGTACCAGCCGTTGAAGGGCACGGCATTGACACCCAAGCGATTTCCAACTACGTCCTAGCTACTGCAAAGTCACTGAACTCGGAGCCGGGCTCCTTTGAGTCCAGCGTCGAGGCGCCAAAGATCACGACGGAGCGCGCGCAACAGGTGGCCGATAAGGCTAACGAGATGATTAACATCCCGGTTGTCATCTCGACGGGTAATCGCGATATTGTGCCCGAGATGAATGAGCGTGCCGGTTGGGTGACGATCGAGGCTGATGACCAGCAGATGCAAGATCCGACGTTCAATGATCCAGCGGCACGTGAATGGTTGGTTAATACCGCTGCTTCCACAAACGATGAGCCAGTTGAAGGCGTTCATAACGTGAATACCCGCGGTGACGTTGTGTCTACCGCAGATGAGGGATCGCCGGGATACACGGTGAACAACATGGAGGCGATCGCCGATGCGCTGGTTGAATCCTTGAAGGCCGGAAAGCCTTACGAGGGCCTGCTTACCTACGATGAGACCCCGCAGAAGTTCTCCACGCGCGTTATCGCTCCGGGGGCAGAGAGCTTGGCTTACCAGGCCGCTCCGGGAGAGAAATGGGTGGACATTAACCTATCGAATTCCACGGTGACTGCATTTGAGGGAGCTACGGTTGTGCGCGGGCCGGTACCTATGGTTCCGGGCGCTCCCGGGCTTGAGACCGTAACTGGTAAGTTCCGCATTTACTTGAAGTACGAGTCGCAAACCATGCGCGGTCAAAACCTAGACGGAAGTAGGTACGAAACGCCGGATGTTCCGTGGGTTACGTACTTCGTTGGTAGCTACGCCTTTCACGGAGCGCCGTGGCGTTCCAGCTTCGGTTGGAGTGGTCCGGGCGGCTCCCACGGTTGCGTGAACATGCCGGTTAGCGAAGCCAAGTGGCTGTATGACTGGGGTGAGATCGGCAATGTGGTGGTGAGTCACTACTAAGCCGTTAACCCGAAAAAGCCCACTTCGGTGGGCATTTTTCGTATTTGGGTAAAGACTTTCGATTGAAGAGGGGAAGGCTAAATCGACGTGCACCCAGTGCCCTGATTCACCCGCCTGCTGTGGAAGATGGGATCTGAAAGTAATAGAGTTAGCACTCAGATGGGTTGAGTGCTACACGGTGTATGGCAGTGAGAGGAGTGGGCGTGGCAACAGCTGAAAGACGCTTCGATGTGCTCCGGGCAATTGTGTCTGATTATGTGGCTACTCGTGAACCCGTTGGCTCCAACGCGCTTGCTAAGCGGCACGACCTGGGTGTTTCTCCAGCCACCATCCGCAACGATATGGCTGCCCTGGAGCAGGCTGGCCTCATCTATCAACCGCACACGTCTGCCGGTCGCATTCCAACGGTTGCGGGATACCGCGTGTTCGTTGATTCGCTCACGCAGATTAAACCCATGTCAGATCCGGAAAAGCGTGCTGTGGAGTCGTTTCTTGCCGGGGCAGTGGATGTTGAGGATGTAGTCGAGCGAACTGTTCGTTTACTTGCGCAACTGACTCGACAGGTAGCAATCGTGCAGTACCCGCATTTCGATTCGGCCACGTTGGTGCGCGTGGAGCTGGTTGACCTTGGTTCCGACCGCACGCTGGTTGTGGTCATAATGAATGACGGAACTATCGAGCAGCGCGTTATTTCTGATTTTGGCGTCGCTGGTTGTGCTATTGATGCTGTACGCGACCAGATCAATGAGGTGTGCCACGGCCAAGACCTGCGCGATTTGCCGAGCTTGCTTTCTCCGCTTTCGCTTTTGGGTGGCCCAACCGAGCAGCAGTTCCGCACTGCCGTTTGCCAAACAGTGGTGGATTTAACTAACCGATCGGGTGAGGAACGGATCATCGTTGCCGGCATGGCTAACTTGGCCCGTTCTAATGTTGATTTCACTCGCTCGATTGTGCCTGTCCTGGATGCGTTGGAAGAACAGGTTACGCTATTGCGACTATTCTCTGAGATCCCACGCGGTGACGTCACGGTGTCAATTGGTGAAGAGAACGCACACGATGGCCTCGCGGAAACTGCGGTAGTTGCAGGCGCGTATGGGGCGCAGGGCACTAACGCCCATTTGGCGGTGGTAGGGCCTATGCGGATGGATTATCAGAAAGCGATGTCGGCGGTACGCGCGGTAGGTGTGTACCTCACGCACTTTTTGCACAGTAAAAATTAGCCGAAAAGATTAAAGGAATTTTGGTGAACGAAGACTACTACGAGATTCTTGGGGTTTCGCGCGACGCCAGTGCAGACGAGATTAAGAAGGCGTACCGCAAACTCTCCCGTAAATACCACCCGGATATTGCGGGCGTTGAGCATGAAGAAACGTTCAAGAAGATTTCCGTGGCTTACGATACGTTGTCGAACTCGCAAAAGCGGCAGGCCTACGACATGGGCGGTTCCGCAAACTCCGGTTTTGGGGGCATGGGCGGTTTTGGTGGTTTCGGTGACCTGTTCGAAACGTTCTTTTCAGCTGCAGGTGCGGGGTCAGGGCCGGTTCCGCGCGGGCGGCGAGGTCAAGACATTCTGACCGCGCTTGAGGTGAACCTTGAGACCATCGCATTCGGCTCGCGCGAAGAGGTGACGATCAACACTGCCGTGCGTTGTCCTACTTGCGATGGTTCTTGCGCCAAGCCCGGCACTTCTCCGCGCACCTGTTCCGCCTGTAACGGGGCGGGTACGGTTCGCCAGGTGCAGCGCTCGCTTCTGGGCGAGATCATGACCCAGGCAGCGTGCTCGGCGTGTGGAGGTTACGGCACAATCATCCCGGATCCGTGCGAAGAATGTAACGGGGAAGGCCGCGTGCACTCCAAGCGCACCATCGCCGTTGATGTTCCCGCCGGCATTGAACACGGAACGCGCATCCGCATGTCGGGTCAGGGCGAGGCGGGCCCGGGTGGGGGCGGTTACGGTGACCTCTATATTGAGATCCGCGAAAAGCCACACCCGGTATTCCGCCGCCAGGGCGATGATCTTGTGGCGGACCTATACGTGCCGATGACATCTGCAGCTCTTGGAACTACGATTTCGCTTGAAACCCTGGATGGCGCCCACGACATTGAGATTCAGCCGGGCACGCAGCCGGGCCAGGAAGTCAAGGTCGAGGGCCTGGGTGTGGGACGTGTTCATAGGCGAGGACGTGGCGATCTTCGCGTCCGTGTAAACGTGGAAGTCCCAACCGGGCTGACCAGCGCACAGCGGGAGCTGATGGAGCAATTTGCGAAAATGCGCGGGGAGGAAACTGTGGAGGCTAAAACCGGATCTACTCAGCAGGGATTCTTTAGCAATCTGAAAGAAAAGTTCACTAAATGACCGCGCCGGTTTTCTTCGTCCATGACCTCAACGGAGCTCGCGGGATGCAACGCTTTGAGTTCACCGGGCCAGATGCGAAGCACGTGATGGTAAAGCGCATTGAAAAGGGCGAGCGTCTAGACCTAGTGGACGGAAGAGGAACGAGGGTGCGTTCACGGCTGTTGGAGGCCTCCCCAGGGTACGTCCTAGTTGAGATTGAGGAGGTAGTATCCGAACCGGAGAGGAGTCCGCGCATCACGCTGATCCAGGCGCTGGCAAAGAATGGGCGAGACGAGCTGGCAATAGAGATGGCTACCGAGCTTGGTGTTGACCGAGTGATCGCGTGGCAGGCGGAGCGCTCTATTGTACGCTGGCAGGGCAAGAAGCAGGAAAAGGGCCTGCAGAAGTGGGCAAACGTGCTCCAAGTTGCCACCAAGCAGTCGCGGCGCGCTCGGGTTCCCTCCCTCGTCTTTGCCGCAAATGCTTCCGCAGCTATCGCGCAGGTAGGGGGCGCGAGGCTGATCGTCATGCACGAGAGTGCTACCTATCCCATAACTGGCCTTACAGATCTGGGCGCTAAAGAGTACGCTCTGGTTGTCGGTCCAGAGGGGGGAATCACCGAAGCGGAGATAGAGCAGTTCAGACAGGCTGGTGCGGACATAGTGTTAGTGGGAGACACTGTGATGCGCGTGTCCACAGCGGTTGCTGCCGGCCTCACTTCGCTTAACATTGCAACCGGTAGGATTTGAAACGAAAGAAGCTGACAAGGAGCCTCGTATTTCAAACATGCAGCAAACGGATGAGCAGGCGGTCACTGCGAACACAATAACTATTCCGGAGCACCTTGATCCGGTGACGGTGCTGGGAGCCCAGGATGAGGTTTTAAGAAGTCTGGAGCATAGTTTCAGCGGGATCCGCGTGTCGGTGCTGGGCAATAAGATAACGGTTGCGGGTGAGGCCGAATCTGTAACGCTTGCATCGGATTTGGTGCGAGAACTGGTTTCCCTAGCGCGTTCCGGGCAGTATCTGAGTGCGCAAACGGTTGAACATGCAGTTGGTTTGTTGGCGAAGACGGGCACGGCGAGTGCCAGTGCGGAAACAATTTTGAACGTGCGCGGCCGTGACATTCGCGCGAAGACTCCGGGGCAGCAGCGCTACGTGGACATGATTGCGCAAAATACCGTGGTGTTTGGCATTGGCCCCGCAGGCACGGGCAAGACCTACTTGGCTATGGCGATGGCGGTAAACGCCCTCCTGACGGGCGAGGTAAGACGCATTATTTTGACGAGACCGGCTGTGGAAGCTGGAGAATCACTTGGCTTCCTGCCCGGTACTCTCACCGAGAAGATCGATCCGTACCTGCGTCCCCTGTATGACGCACTAAACGAGATGATCGATCAGGAAGCGCTCCCGCGATTGCTAGCCGCAGGAACGATCGAAGTGGCGCCCCTGGCATACATGCGTGGGCGAACGCTGAATGATGCGTTCATCATTTTGGATGAGGCGCAAAACACTACGCCGGCGCAAATGAAAATGTTCTTGACGCGCCTTGGTTTCAGGTCGAAAGTTGTGGTGACGGGTGACGCCACCCAGGTGGATTTGCCGAATCGGGCGTCTTCGGGCTTGGCGAGCGCGCGTAGCATATTGCAGGGCATTGAGGGAATCGAATTTTGTCAGCTAACCTCGGCTGACGTTGTTCGCCACCGTTTGGTCGGTGAGATAATTGACGCATACCAGCGTTTTGACGAGGCAAATGAGCAAGTTAGGCGGGGCAAGCGTGAGCGTAGAAGTTATTAATGAAACCGGTGTAGATATCGAGATTGCCGAATTTCGCGATATCGCTGAGTTCGTTCTAGCTCAGCTCCATGTCTCCACTGACGCCGAGCTTTCGATCATGTTCGTTGATCCAGAGCCGATGGAAGAGCTCCACGTAAAGTGGATGGATCTGCCCGGGCCTACGGACGTGATGAGCTTCCCCATGGATGAGCTTCGCCCCGGTAAGGAAACGGAGGAAACGCCTGCCGGTATTTTGGGTGACATTGTTATCTGTCCGCAGGTTGCCCATGAGCAGGCACTGGAGGCAGGGCATTCTTCCGTTGAGGAGATGTTGCTTCTGACTGTGCACGGGCTACTCCATTTGCTCGGGTTTGACCATGCGGAGGAGGAGGAAAAGCAGGTGATGTTCGGCCTGCAGCGCAAACTATTGCTAACTTTCTTGGCAACACACCCAGGTGGGAACGCAAATGGGTAGTATCCCCATCGGACTGCTCTTTATTTTAACAATCTTCTTCGTCATCACAGCAGCGGTGCTGACGGCCGCTGAATCCTCTGTGGCGCGGCTTTCAAGAGCGGCGGTTGATGACCTGCTTGATTATGGATACAAAAACGCCAAGCGCCTGTTGGCGCTAGTGGAAGAGCGACGCCGGAGTGTTCTGGCTGCGCGCGCGGGTCGTATTGCGATGCAAACCGGTGCCGCCGTGGCTATCACGATTGCGTTTGCGCAGACGGGGTGGCGCTGGTGGGCTGTTTTGCTTGCTTCGCTGGCCATTAACTGGCTGATAGCGTTTGCGGTTATTTCTGTGTTCCCGCAACAGATAGCGTGGCGTAATCCCGAGAAAACCGCGCTGCGCACGGTTGGTCTCCTAGAACTCACTACTTCGATTGGACTTTTGGGTGCGCCGGTAGTGCGCTGGCTTCGCAAAATCTTTCCCGCAGCGCAGCAAACGGAGGCGCAGGCGCGGGCGGAAATGACCGAAGAGATGCGCGAAGTGGTGGATCAGGTTGGTGAAACCGAAGGCTTTGAGGACGAGGATCGCGAGATGCTCCGTTCGGTTTTCGAACTGGGCCACACCTACGTTCGCGAGGTGATGGTTCCGCGAACCGACATGGTCACCATCCAAGCAGACACCACGCTAGATAAAGCGATTCGCCTGTTCATCCGCTCTGGCTATTCGCGCATTCCAGTGATCGGAGAGTCGTCCGACGACATTGTGGGAATCTTGTATTTCAAGGATCTGGTCAGTCGCGCGGTGGATAGGCCCGAAAATCGTCATAAGCTGGTGCGAGATATTTGCCGGGAAGCGCATTTCGTGCCAGAAATGTTGTATGCAGATGATGAGCTTCGCCACATGCAGCAACTGCGCGTTCACATGGTCATGGTTGTCGATGAGTGGGGCGGCATTGCCGGCCTGCTCACAATCGAAGATCTGATTGAAGAAATTGTTGGCGAAGTGATGGATGAGCATGACCGTAGAGTCATTGAACCCGAAGAGGTTGAGCCGGGTGTTTGGCGCGTGCCCGCGCGTTTCCCTGTGATCGAGTTGGGGGAACTTATGGGCCTTGAGATTGAGGATGAGGACGTCGATTCGGTTGGCGGCCTCCTACAAAAGGCGCTGGGAAAGGTGCCGTTGCCAGGAGCTAAAGCGCGGGCACTTGGCCTTGAGCTTGTGGCAGAGGAGGCAATTGGGCGCCGCCGGCAGGTGGGCACTATTCTTGCCACTAGATTAGAGAATGAACCAGAAGAAGAGAGCTAAACGTGCGTTTCCCCTCCGATGATGAGTTGATGGACGGCCCG
Source organism: Gleimia europaea ACS-120-V-Col10b (assembly GCF_000411155.1). Lineage (GTDB taxonomy): Bacteria > Actinomycetota > Actinomycetes > Actinomycetales > Actinomycetaceae > Gleimia > Gleimia europaea_B. The sequence goes on along the minus strand of NZ_KE150266.1, from coordinate 411,245 downwards.
AACGCGTTTGTAGACTTCGAAGATGAGGTTTTTACGGACGCGGCATCTATAGAAAATAGTTTCGACGAGGAATCTGGCCCCGCAAAATCCCGTGAGCAGAATGCGGGGCTGATCGATGCCGGTTATGACGAAAACTTTAGGGCTGGTTTCGTTGCGATCGTTGGCCGTCCTAACGTGGGTAAATCTACGCTCACAAATGCGCTCGTGGGGCAGAAGATAGCGATTACGTCGATGAGGCCGGAGACCACACGCCACGCTGTGCGCGGCGTTGTGCAAGGCGAGGATTACCAGCTCGTCCTTGTGGACACTCCCGGGTATCATCGCCCGCGCACGTTGCTTGGTCAGCGGTTGAACAGTGAGGTGCGTGAGACGCTATCTAGCGTTGATGCGATCTTGTTCTGCTTACCGGCAGACCAGACGGTGGGGCCGGGTGATGATTTCATTGCGCGCCAGCTACGCGGCACTAAGGCGCCAATCATTGCGGTGGCAACGAAGACGGATACGGTCTCTGACGAGCGCTTAATGAAGCACTTGTTGGACATTGACAAGCTGGGGGATTGGGACGAAATAATTCCGGTGTCTGCGATCAAGGGGTTGCAGGTTGACCGTTTGAAGGAGTTGCTTGCGCGCCGTATGCCGTTGTCGTCGCCGCTTTATCCGCGCGACATGGTGACGGACGAATCTCGCGATGTCATGATCGCAGAGCTTATTCGCGAGGCCGCCTTGGAGGGAGTACGCGAAGAACTCCCGCATTCGCTGGCTGTTCAGGTTGAGGAGATCATCGAGCGGCCGAAGAAGCCGGGCCAGAATTACCCGCCGATGCTCGATATTCACGTGAACCTGTTTGTAGAGCGAGATTCGCAAAAGGCAATCATCATCGGTAAGGGCGGATCGCGTCTTAAGCACGTTGGGATGAGGGCCCGGCGCGGGATTGAGGAATACTTGGGCCGCAGGGTCTATCTACACCTGCATGTACGCACTTTAAAGGATTGGCAGAAGGACCCGAAGATGCTGGGGCGTCTAGGTTTCTAGGGTCAGCTGCATGCGTGGCGCAGGGCGCGCTGTGGGATAATAGAGGGCGTGAAGACTTACCGTGATGAAGCCATTGTTTTGCGTACGCAAGACCTTGGTGAAGCTGATCGTATAATCACGGTACTGACCCGCTCGAACGGTCTGAAAAGGGTAGTTGCTAAGGATGTTCGTCGCACTTCGTCAAAGTTTGGTGCCCGCCTTGAGCCGTTCACTATTGTGGACGCCCAGTTTTATAGGGGGCGTAGCCTTGACGTTTTGACGCAGGCGCAAACGCTTCGCCCGTACGGCCTAAAAATCGCACGTGATTTTGAAATTTATGCTCGTGCGAACGTGATGGTTGAAACTGCGGAGAGGTTGTCGGAGGACGAAGCACACGCGTCCATGTACCTGCTCCTTTTGGGCGCTTTGCATGCCCTCGCTAATCGGCGTCACTCGCCTGATTTGGTGATGAATTCGTTCATGCTTCGCGCGATTTCTATGAGCGGTTGGGCGCCGTCGTTTTGGGATTGCGCGGTTTGTGGCGCTCCCGGGCCCTTATCCTCATTCAACGTGGTGGCCGGAGGTGCGGTGTGCGAGGCATGTCGGCCACCCGGCTCGTTAGCGCCGTCGCGTGAAGCGATGCAGCTGCTGGGTGATTTGCTTTCGGGGGATTGGGCAAGTGCGGATGGGGCGCCGGATTTTGCGCGGCGAGAGGCGGCGGGCTTGGTTGCCGCGTGGGTGCAGTGGCATGTTGAGCGGCGTATCAAGTCGTATAGTTTGATCAACTCACATTTGGGGGACGTATGAGGGTCGCACCGCCTGGAGCCGGCAACAATCAGGCTCCGCAGATTGAAGGGGTGCCTCGCCACGTTGCGATCATTATGGATGGCAACGGCAGGTGGGCGAACGCGCGCGGCTTGGCGCGCACGGAGGGGCATCGGGCCGGCGAGGTTGCGCTCATGGATACGATTGCGGGTGCCCTTGAGATCGGTGTGGAGCATCTGACCGTCTACGCGTTTTCTACGGAGAATTGGAAGCGTTCGCCTAAGGAAGTTAGTTTCCTGATGGGTTATTCGCGCGATGTGCTGCGGCGGCGCCGCGATGAATTAAACGAGTGGGGTGTGGCAATCCACTGGTGGGGTAGGCGCCCGCGTCTGTGGAAGTCGGTAATCACGGAATTGGAGGCTGCGCAAGAGCTCACCAAGGCTAACTCGAAGCTGCATTTCAACATGGCTGTGAACTACGGAGGGCGGGCCGAGATTGCCGATGCCGTGCGACAAATCGCGAACGAGGTCGAGGCGGGCAAACTTAAGCCCACTGGGATCACGGAAGACACGGTTATCCGACGCCTTTACGCCCCCTCGTCGCCGGATGTGGATCTGCTGATCCGAACGGGAGGCGAGCAACGCATCTCTAACTTCCTACTGTGGCAGTGCGCTTATGCTGAGTTCGCGTTCAACCCCATGCCGTGGCCCGAGTATTGTCGCGAGGAGCTTTGGAATGACGTGCTTACGTTCACGGGTCGCGAGCGCCGGTTCGGTTCTGCGGTGGATAGGGTGGAGTGCTAGTCGGCAGCCACTTCTGCGGCGCGGTTGCGTCGCTTTAAGATAGCGAGGCCCATGATGACTACCATCGTGGAACAAACTGCCAGCGCCCATGTTTTCCCGGCGGTGGCGGCCTGCCCGGTTTTGAATAGTCCAATGCCGATGGAGGCGTAGAGGCAACCCCACGCTATGTACCCGGGAATGGCTGCGAGGGTGTAGGTCACCCAGCGCAGGCGAAGCACTCCAGCGCCGGCATGAACCACGGTTTGGAAACCAATGGTGAGGAAGGACAGGGGAATGATGAGCAGGCCCCACTTGTCCACGGCGTCAATTCCTTTTTGAACGGAGGCACCTTCAAGCCACACACGAACTTTACGCACCCACGGTTTTCCCGAATGCTCCGACTTCGTGAGAAAGCCCCATGTGCCCAGGCGGCCAAGCCAGTAGGTACCTTGCGAGCGAAGAAATACCACTATGGTGAGGAATATGGCGATTCCAACGAATGGTCCATCTGCAATCCATTGGGGAACTCCAGGCATTTATCTACTTACCTTCCTCGGCTTGACATTGGGGGCAGAGCCCAAAAATTTCGATTGAGTGTTCCACATCGGAAAACCCGTGCTTCTTGACGAGTGCTTGCAATATCGACTCTAGGTCGGATTCGTGGATTTCGATACTGGATAGGCAGCGCCTGCACACGATGTGGTGGTGGTGTGATTCGTGGCCACACGCGCGGTAAAGTGATTCGCCGTCCGGCGCCATGAGCGTGTCGATATAGCCTTCTTCGGCGAGGCTGCGCAAGTTTCGGTAGACGGTGGCCAGGCCAATCGATTCACCGGCGGCAACCATATCGGCGTGGATCTTTTGCGCGGACCGAAATTCGGTTGCCTCACTCATCGCTTCGATTACGGCTTGGCGTTGGCGCGTGTTGCGTCTGGGCTTTTCCATGGGTTTACCTTTGTTGCTTGCGTTCGGGATGCATTATTGCCGGCGGCTCGGCTACGGCTCTGCGCTTGCGTGGAACGCGGTCGATGAGGGGGCGCGCGAGAAAAACGATAGCGTAGATGAGGATTGCGAGTACCACGATGGCTGCCCCGGGGGAGAGGTTGTGGAAGTACGTGATCGTAAGTCCGCTGACCGTTGTGAGCACGCCAATCACCATTGCTAGCGCTATTGTTGATCTAAATGAGCGTACCAGGATTTGCGATATCGCGACAGGAACGATCATGAGGGCGGAGACGAGTAGTGCTCCTACAACGCGCATTGCGACGGCCACGGTTGTTGCGGCCATGATGGCGATGATGAGGTTGAGGAGGTTTACTGGTAGGCCCGTGGAGCGGGCGAATTCTTCGTCGTTGCACACGGAGTAGAGCGCGGGTGCCAGGCCGATGCCTACGAGTAACACGATGATGGTAAGGACGGTGATCGCCCAAATATCGGAGTTGGTAACGGTTGCGATCGAGCCGAAGAGGTAGGAGTTCAGCTGGGAAGACGTGCCTCCAGCTAAGCCCATAAGCAGTACGCCACCGGCGATGCCACCGTAGAAGAGCATGGCGAGCGCAACGTCAGAGGAGGTGCGTCCGGCAATGCGGATAACTTCAAGGGTGACGGCGCCGAGTATTGACACAATGAATGCGCCGGGCAGGGCATAGTTTTCTGGTTGCATGGCACCCATCGCGGTTCCGGCAAGCCAACCGAGGGCAACGCCGGTGAGGGCGATGTGTCCGATGCCGTCGCCGAGCATGGCTAGGCGGCGGTGCACGAGGTAGGTGCCAACAATGGGAGCGGCAAGGCCAACGAGAATAGCGGCGATGAATGAGCGTTGCATTAGCGGTGAAGACAGCATGGTGCCCAGTTCATTGATGAGTGTGGGAGTAATGGCGCTATTCATCGTTGCCTCCACTGTAAATGTCGATTTCGAGGTCATCCGGGTGCGGGTAGTGATGGTGCTCTTCAGTGTGCGTGTGGGGCGCGGTCGCAACGGGGCCGTCGTAGTTGACGTGTCCGGAGGCGAGGTTGATGATCCGCTCGATGTGCGGCTCGATGGGGCCGAGTTCGTGCAGGATGAGCACGATGGTTTTCCCCTGTTCTTTGGCTTGCTCGATGAGCTGTGCAAGTTTTTCTTGCGAATGACGGTCGATGCCGGCCAACGGCTCATCGAGGATTAGTAGTTCGGGATTGCGGGCGAGTGCCCGGGCGATACGCACGCGCTGGTGCTGGCCACCGGAGAGTTCTTGTACGGGCGTTTGTACACGGTGTAAGAGGCCAACACGGCGCAGGGCGTCCTCGGCAATCTGTTTGGAGCCGGCTGTGTACCACCACTGTTTTGGCCCGAGCAGACCTGATCGCACAACTTCGAGAGCAGTGGATGACACTGCGGAGGCGGCGGAGGGACGCTGAGGGACGTACCCAATCCGGTTCCACGGCACGTCGCTGCGTCCAAACAGGCCCTTTCCTCGCGCGTTCTTACCAAAAATCTGCAGCTCGCCTTCGGTCACGGGAGCTGAACCCATTAGCGCTTTTACGAATGTGGATTTGCCAGACCCGTTTGCACCCGTGATTGCTACGCACTGGCCTATCGGAATTTCGATATCGAGGCCGTGCAGGATCACGTTGGTGTCATACGCGACGTGCAGGTGGTGGGTATATACGGCAAGAGCCGCACCGCAGCGGTGCGACTCTTGCTTGGTGTTTTGCAAACTCACTTGCAGTCGAGGCCTTTCTTGAGGTTGTCAAGATTCTTGGTCATTATCTGCAAGTAGTCTACGTCTGGATCGTTCTGCGTGGCACCCGGGTCGAGCACTAGAGTTTCAATGCCCAGGTCATGCGCCAGAACTTCGATTGCTTTCGGGGAAACGTTGGCCTCCGCGTAGATAACCTTCACCCCATTTTCTTTTACCACGTCGCCGATTTCCTTGAGGCGTTGGGGCGAGGGGGTGACTTCAGGCTCGAGGCCGGAAACACCCACCTGGTGTAGTCCTGTCTTGGCGGCAAGGTATCCGAATGCTTCGTGTGAGACCACAAAGGTGTCGAGAGCACAGTTGTCGAAGCTACTGGTCACGGAATCATCCAGCTCCTTGAGCTTGGCAACCACGGTGTCCGTGTTCTGCTTGTAGGTCTGCGCGTGGGACGGGTCGGTTTCAGACAGGAACTCGTTGATCTGCTTTGCAACTTGTTCCATGCGTGCCGGGTCTAGCCAGAAGTGCGGATCGCCGGCCATGTTGTGTTCGTGGTCGTGCTCCTCACCCTCGTGATCGTGCTCACCCTCGTGATCATGGCCTTCAGCTTCGTGGTCATGGTCATGTTCGTGGTCGTGCCCTTCGGCCTCATGATCATGATCATCGCCCTCATGGTCGTGGTCGGCCTCATTATCGTGGTGATGATGGTGGTGCGCACCGGTTTCCATAAGGTCTGCGCTCTCAGTGACGTCGAGGACGTGGCTGGGCTTCGCCTGGTCTACGGCCTCGTCAACTGCGGTCTGGAAGCCGCGCAGGTAAACGACGGCATCGGCGCCGGATAGCTCGGAGATGGTCTTGGGGGATAGTTCGAGGGAGTGTGCGTCGGTGCCTGGGGGAGTTAGCGAATCTACGGACACAAGGTCGCCGCCGATCTGCTCAACCAGGTATTGAAGCGGGTAAAACGATGCCTTTACAATCAACGCGTCACCGCTATCTTTCATGCCGCTTTCCTTGGTCGCACTGCTGGAACAACCGGCTAAGGCCAGTGCACAGGCGGCACCTACTGCAATCAGACTTTTTCGAATGTTCATGACAACCATTATCGCTATCGGTTAGCTGTTGATCAAGCGCAATCCTTGAATGTGACGCAATGCAAGTCAAAGCCAAGCCGGTGCTTTCGATATTTCCGCAAACCCAACTAAACTTGAGGTGATTCGTTTAAGCGAATAGTGGAACGCACCAGCCAGGTGCGCATGACTAAAGGAGAAAAATGGCAAACCCATCGCGTCTAGATTCCGTAATCAACCTTGCTAAGCGTAGAGGCTTTGTGTTCCCCTCCGGTGAGATTTACGGAGGTACGCGTTCAGCGTGGGACTACGGCCCACTCGGCGTTGAGCTCAAAGAAAACATTAAGAGACAGTGGTGGTCGCGCATGGTTCGCCAGCGTGACGATGTTGTTGGCCTCGACTCCTCGGTAATTTTGCCAACGGCGGTGTGGAATGCTTCGGGTCACGTGACGGCGTTTACCGATCCGCTTGTAGAGTGCCTTTCTTGTCATAAGCGTCAGCGTGAAGATCAGCTGATCGAGGCTTATGCAGAGAAGAACGGCGTTGAAGAGGCTGACGTTACACTCGACATGGTGGCGTGCGAAAGCTGTGGTAACCGGGGTAACTGGACGGAGCCGAGGGCGTTCTCGGGTCTGATGAAAACCTACCTGGGTGCCGTGGATGATGAGAGTGGCTTGCACTACCTGCGCCCGGAAACTGCGCAGGGTATTTTCGTGAACTTCGCGAACGTGATGACCACCTCGCGTATGAAGCCGCCGTTTGGTATCGCGCAGATTGGTAAGTCTTTCCGCAACGAGATTACGCCCGGCAACTTCATTTTCCGTACCCGCGAGTTTGAGCAGATGGAACTCGAGTTTTTTGTCGAGCCGGGCACGGACGAGGACTGGCACCAGTACTGGATTGATGAGCGCATTAACTGGTACGTAGATCTGGGTATTAACCGCGACCACCTGCGCCTGTACGAGCACCCGAAAGAGAAGCTTTCGCACTACTCAAAGCGCACTGTAGACATCGAGTACACCTTTGGGTTCAAGGGCTCGGAGTGGGGCGAGCTTGAGGGCATCGCGAACCGCACCGATTATGACTTGGGCACGCATTCGAAGGAATCTGGCGCAAAGCTTGACTATTTCGATCAGCAGAAGAACGAGCGTTGGACGCCCTACGTTGTGGAGCCGTCCGCTGGCCTAACGCGTTCGCTGATGGCGTTCCTCGTAGAGGCATATTGTGAGGACGAGGCTCCCAACACTAAGGGCGGCGTTGATAAACGTACGGTTTTGAAGCTGGATCCGCGTTTAGCTCCAGTGAAGGCCGCCGTCTTGCCGCTTTCGCGCAAGGAACAGCTCACCGAGCCGGCTCGTAATCTGGCGATGCAACTGCGTCGTCGCTGGAACGTTGAGTACGACGATGCGGGAGCTGTAGGCCGTCGTTACCGTCGTCAAGATGAGATCGGCACGCCGTTTTGCATCACCTACGACTTCGACACGCTTGACGATAATGCGGTGACGATTCGTGATCGCGACACCATGGAGCAGGTTCGCATTCCGCTAGACGAGGTTGAGGCGTACCTCGCGCAGCGTCTTCCGATTAGCTAACGAGCACAGGGTTGGAAGTAAACACGCATTCCGGTGGTCTGCAGATTGGTCCTATCAATCTGTGGATCCCGGTTGTTTTAGCCCCGATGGCCGGCGTTACGGATGTTCCATTTCGCCGGTTGTGTCGGGAGTACGCTGAGCGAGGGTTGGGCGAGGGGCTGGCAGGCAAGCTCCATGAGGCGAAGAAGAGCGTGGACGCGCCGGCCGGGCTGTTTGTTTGCGAGATGATTACTGCGCGTGCTCTCGTGGAAGGCTCACCAAAGACGTGGCGCATGCTTGAGCCTGACCCTACCGATAGGGTGCGTTCGGCCCAGCTGTACGGGGTTGATCCAGACACGATGGGTAGGGCGGCGCAGATGATTGTGGAGCGCGACCTTGTGGATCATATTGATCTTAACTTTGGTTGCCCGGTTCCAAAGGTTACTCGCAAAGGCGGGGGAGCGGCCCTACCGTGGAAGCGGGACTTACTTGAAGATATTTTGAAGGCGGTCGTGACTGGCGCCGAAAGGGGCGCGAAGTTGATTGGCCGCGATGTACCTGTGACGATGAAGATGCGCATCGGTATTGATGACCGGCACCAGACATACATGGACGCCGGCACTATCGCGCAACGCAGTGGCGTCGCTGCGGTCGCTTTGCATGGGCGCACGCAGGCCCAGTATTACGCGGGCAAGGCAGATTGGAAACCGATAGCGGCCCTAAAAGAAGCGATCTCGATTCCAGTCATGGGGAATGGAGATATTTTCAAGGGCGAGGATGCGCGCGCAATGATGGAGCAAACGGGCTGCGACGCGGTGGTGATTGGTCGCGGTTGTCAGGGCAGGCCGTGGCTTTTCACGGACATCACTTCCGACTTGACGGGCGCCAGGATCGCGAAAATGGAGCCTGATTTGCGCACGGTTGCCCGGATCATTCGCGAGCATGCACAACTGATGAGCGATCACGTTGGTTCTGAGTTTGATGCGTGTCGGAACATGCGCAAACACATTGGCTGGTATTTGCGCGGTTACAAGGTGGGCGGCCAGACGCGCTTGAAGCTGGGGCGTGTGAGTAGCTTGGCAGAGCTTGATGAGCTTTTGGACAGTTTAGATTTGGATCAGCCGTGCCCGAAGTCGGCGGACGGACCGCGCGGCCGAAAGGGACATGAGCGCCGTCCTCATCTGCCCCATGGTTGGTTGGATTCGCAGGTGATTCAAGACGTCGAACGTGCACGGGTTGTAGCTAATGAATCGGTTGCAGATGGGGGCTGAGATGTCGCAGATGACAGTACGCGCCAGAAGCGTTGAACTGGGCGGAGATAGGGCGGCGATTATCGTGCCCCTGATGGGCAAGAATGCGTCTGAACTTGCGCAGGAAGCCCGCGCCGTTGCGGGCAGTGCTGCAGACCTCATTGAGTGGCGAGTGGATCACCTAAGTGATATTTCCAACCCGGTTATTGCCGGGTGCGCGCAGGTCCTTCGCCGCGAGGTCAACTTGCCGATTCTCGCTACATTCCGTACTGAACAGCAAGGAGGGCGCGGAAAGGCAGCAGATTTTGAACGGGTGGCGAGTGCGGTGTTGGGAGCTGGGGCAGCGGATCTGCTTGACGTGGAGTGTGGGCTAGAGCAGCGTCGCCGCGTGGCGTTGAACGCATTTGCAGCTGGAGTTCCGGTGGTGCTTTCAAATCATGATTTCATCTCTACGCCAGGGCCCGACGAGATTGTTGCTGGCTTGCGCCAGATGCAAGGTGAGTTGCTGGAGTGGATCGAGCACTTTGTTGGCGAGGCTGACGATGATGTGGCTGTTCGAGTGCGCGCAGCGGGCTTAGTGAAGGTTGCTTACATGCCGGGTTCAGTAATGGATTCGTTGCGCCTCGCCGCTTGCGCACGTCATTTTGTGGATACGTTTGCGAGTGTTCCGGTGATTGCTGTGTCGATGGGCAAGGCAGGTACGTTTACTCGCGCGTTTGCCGCGAAGTTTGGGTCTGCGGCTACATTCAGCTCCCTGGGCGAGGTTTCCGCCCCGGGGCAGATCGATTTGGATGCGCTGGTGGCTTTCGATAAAGCAACGGGGTGCTTGTCCATAGACTAGTGGACTCTGGCCTGTTCATGATCTAGGCCACCAGCATTGGTCTTTACCTGTTTGTGGCTTTGACTACGGGCGGTACAAACCAGGCGGTGGTGCCGGGTGTGAGCGTGTTTTGTTCCTCGCGCTCGGCGGTGGAGAAGATTTGCGGCGGCCCGGTACGCAGCACGGTTTCGGCGCCGGGAAGAGCCCATTCGCGGGTGGAGTCTGAGCGCAGCAGTAGTTCGTTGTCCAGGGGCACGAATACGTCTTCGTTGGACGTGTTGAATACGCACATGACACTGCCGCTGGTGAATATGCCGACGCCGGGGTTTTGCCATTGCAGACCGCTGACCCACGCGAGGTTCGCGTTGCCCAAGTCGTACTTCTTGCGTAGGCGCAAGGCAAGCTGAGTGTGGGCAAGGCGGCGTTGTTCGATAGAGTTGATGGGCGCCAGGGGCCGTACTGCTACGCCCTTGTAGGTAACGTGTCCGCCGGAGAACCCAAAGGGCAGATAGACCGCGCCGGGAAGCGAGGCAAGGATGACGCGCATGGAGGCACGCCTGGTGGTGTTGGTGTCATCTTCCCAAGAGCCGGGGTAGTTGTTGGGCCGGTCGGGCTCCATAATCAGGCGCGAGTTGACAGCTTTCCACGCGGGTGGCACGCCAATCTTGTCTCTTTCAAAAAGCGAGTTTTCGATCGCCTCAATGATGGCAGTATCGCAGAACGGCGCGCGTTGCAGTCGGTTGTCTATGAAGTTGTGGATCCAGTCTTCCTGCAGGTGGTACTGGTACTGCTCTCGCAGTTCGGTGCGTGCTTCGGCAACGAGGATTTTTTCTTCGGCGAAGTCCGCGAGTTCGAACATGAGGAGGCGAACCAGGTTGGAAAATTCTTCGGCGCGTTGTTTCGCGTCGGGCAGGTTCGGGTTTTCTGCGATGCGGCCGAGGTCAATACCGTCTGCGCCGCTCTTGAGGGCTTCGCGGGCTCTTGTGATTGTAGTGGCCGTAGATTCTTCGGCGCCGTAGAAGGGTTTTAGCGAGGAGGGCAGGTCCGGGGCGTAGTCGGCTCCGGAGAGGCGCACGATGACGCGCAGGCCGGCTTGTTTTCCTGCTTCGATGATCCGATCCAGGTAGATCTTGGACGTGTAGAAGTCGAGGAGGGCGGGGCGGAATACAACGCCGTCGAAGCCAGTGTCCTTAATGGTGGGCATGAGGGTGGCAAGCGTTTTCGCGCCGACTTTGTCGATAATGCCGGGGATTTCAGCGATGACGGGGTTGTGCCACCACGAGCCTGGCAGCGGTGAGCGCCTGTGAATGAGATGCGTGCGCACATACCGCGAGTTTTGAACGGTTTTCGCGGTTTCTTTCTGAATGTGGGAAGGTGCCTGCTGGGTGCTCATGGCTCTATTGTGCCAAATATGTGCGTTGGTTAGGAGAGGTTGTCTGCGGTTGTCGATATGATTGGCCCGTGAGTGTTACCAGGCATGCGTATTCTGATTTTGATCGCGAGCGTTTCGTGAAAGAACGCCCAAAGTCGCCCAATAGAACCGATTTTGAGCGTGATCGCGCGCGAATCTTGCATTCGGCGGCATTTCGGCGCTTGGGGGAGAAAACCCAGGTTCTTGGCCCGGCTTCAGATGATTTTGTGCGCACGCGCCTCACCCATTCGATGGAGGTCGCCCAGGTTGGTCGCGAGATCGGTAAGGAGCTCGGCGCGGATCCGGATGTTGTGGACGCCGCATGCCTGGCGCACGATCTAGGCCATCCCCCATTTGGGCACAACGGAGAGAAGGCGCTTGATTCAATTGCTGGCGATGTAGGCGGTTTTGAAGGCAATGCGCAAACGTTTCGCCTGGTGGTTTGTTTGGAGCCGAAGGTTGTGGGCGAGGAGGGTGAGCCGCGCGGCGTGAATTTAACGCGGGCTTCGTTGGATGCGATCTGTAAGTATCCGTGGGCGCGTGGCGAGGGGCCGGATGTGAAGTATTCGGCGCGGAAGTATTCGGTGTACGAGGATGATCGCGAGCCGTTCGAGTGGATGCGTTCGGGTGCGAAGGGTCGCTGCTTGGAAGCGCAGATCATGGATCTATCCGATGACATCGCCTACTCGGTGCACGATATCGAGGACGCGGTAATGACGGGCAAGCTTCCCCTTGAGGAGCTGCGTGATGATGCTGCGTTCGCAAACGTGGTGGAGCGTACCCGCGAGTGGTACGACAAGGATTTGCAGGAAGATAATCTGCAGGCTGCGCGTGAACGCCTCTTGGCAATGCCGTACTGGTTGTCCTCTTTCGATGGAACATATGCGGACAGTGCGGGTTTAAAGGATATGACGTCGCAGCTGATCGGAAAGTTTTGTTCTGAGGCGGTGGAGGCCACTCGCGCGGCGGCGAACCGCCAGCGCGGGGAAGGCTTGGGCAGGTATGACGCTGACCTAGTGGTTCCTGATGAAACAGCTACTGAGATTATGCTGCTGAAGGGGATTGCCGCGCACTACGTGATGGCTCCACGTGAGATGGAGGGGTCGTATCACCACCAGGGTGGCGTGTTGGTGGACCTGGTGCACGTGCTGTATGAAACGTCGGGTCGCCACCTGCAAGAGCCGTTCGCCTCGCTTTGGCGTCAAACCCCCGACGATAATGCTCGGTTACGCATTGTGATTGACCAGGTTGCCTCGCTGACGGATCTTTCGGCCGCACGCATGCACGCATCGCTGTGCGGCATGTTCGATACGCTTCACCTGTAAGCGCACTTCCTTGCGAATGATTAGGATATAGGGCATGGCTGGGCTGATTCGGAAAGAGGACATTGCGAAGGTTCGCGAGGCCACCGCGATTGAAGACATCGTTAATGATTACGTGACGCTTCGTCCTGCGGGAACCGGATCAATGAAGGGGCTGTGCCCGTTCCATGATGAAAAGACCCCATCCTTCCACGTTCGTCCCCACCTGGGATTGTGGCATTGTTTTGGGTGTGGCGAGGGCGGTGACGCGATCGCGTTCTTGCAAAAGGTTGATCATTTAAGCTTTTCCGAGGCCGTGGAGCACCTGGCGCAAAAATCAGGCATCACGCTTCATTACGAGGAGGGGGCGAAGGGCCCGAACGAGTTCGGCAGACGCCAGCGTCTGATCGACCAGCATAAGATTGCGGAGGAGTTTTACATCCGCTCGCTATCTTCTCCGGAAGCACAGATTGCCCGCGAGTTCTTAGCTCAGCGCGGGTTTGATCGAAACGCCGCTGCCACCTTCAGCATTGGGTATGCGCCTAAAGGGTGGAATAACCTCACTGATCTGCTTCGCTCACGCGGATTTCAAGATCAAGAGATTGTGAAGGCGGGCCTGGCTAGTAACGGCAATCGTGGAATTTATGATCGTTTTCGCGGCCGTCTTATGTGGTCGATCAGGGATTTGACGAGTGCCACCATTGGGTTTGGTGCGCGCAGGTTGCATGAGGACGATCAGGGGCCGAAATATCTGAATACGCCCGAGACCCCCATTTATCACAAGTCCCAGGTGTTGTACGGGCTAGACCTTGCCAAGCGTAATATCGCCAAAAAACGTGAGGTTGTAATCGTGGAGGGCTATACGGATGTTATGGCCGCACACCTGGCTGGTATTGATACTGCCGTGGCAACCTGCGGGACAGCTTTTGGTGCAGACCACGTGAAAATAATTCGCCGCCTGCTGGGGGACGTGGCTAACCCGGCTGCGGGCGTGCAGCTCTCATCGGGTCTTAGTCTTGGGGGAGAGGTTATCTTCACTTTTGATGGTGACGAGGCTGGCCGCAAAGCCGCGCTGCGAGCTTTTGGCGAGGATCAGAGTTTCGCGACGCAAACATTCGTCGCTGTGGAGCGCTCTGGCATGGATCCTTGCGATCTGCGTATGAACAAGGGGGACGCGGCTCTTGTCGAGCTGGTTGAATCGCGCGTGCCCCTGTTTGAGTTCGTTATTCGCTCAACGCTTGCGTCCGTGGATCTCACTACTGCGGAGGGGCGTGTGCACGGCCTTCGTGCAAGCGCTCCGATCGTGGCGGGGATTCGCGATCGCGCACTGCAACGTGAGTATGCGCGGCAGCTGTCGGGTTGGCTGGGCATGGATGTGCGCGAGGTGTTGCACGCCGTGTCTTTGGCCGCGCGTGAGGCTCGTCGCGTCGATCTGCGGGCAGATCGTGGTCATGGCGCACCCGTGCAAGAGGCTCCCGCTGCGATGCGGGTTGGTAATGAGGCTGATCCGATTGTGCGCTTGGAGAGGCAGGCACTGGAGGCAATCGTGCAGCACCCGGGTTACGTTTCGGGCTCGGGTTTTGATGAGCTTGATGGGGATGCCTTCTCAACGCCGGCTTACCGCGCGGTCCATGATGCGATCCGTGCGGGAGGAGGGCTCGCCTCTTACTTGGATTACTTGCAAATCACTGAAGCTGAGGTTGGGGTTGGAGAGGAGGCTACGCGCAGGGCTACCGCGCATTGGAATCAGAGCCTGATCGAGTCAGGCAGTGAAGTGGTGGCAAAGGTGATTACGCAGCTTGCAGTGGCGCCGCTACCGCAAGATGATCCGGACCGACTGCGCGACTACTGCTTTGGAATGGTTCGCGCGCTAGTGCGAAATGGGCTTAACCGCCAGATTGGTTCGCTAAAGGCCTCGCTGGGCCGCTATTCATTTGACTCCGACGAATACCAGGTAGCGTTTGGCGAGTTGTTGCGGCTAGAAGAAAAACGGCGGGCTCTCACAGAAGACCTTTAAACAGTCGGTCGTGGCCCAGGCCGATTAAGGTACGCACCCCCAACAACGGCTCGTTGCCCGAAAGCAGCGGTACCGAGTCATGCAAAAAGCCCGCCTTTACAGACGGGCCTCGTTTGCTCCCGCGGCTGGATTCGAACCAGCAACCGTTCGATTAACAGTCGAATGCTCTGCCGTTGAGCTACGCGGGATTGCTTAGCGCGAAATACACTTTACATACTTTTTCTCCTCGTGCCAAATCGGGTTTTAAGCGCGCCAATTACCCTTCTAATCCAACAGATTCACGCAGGTTTTTCTCCAGTTCGAAAGCCAGTTTTTCCCCTTCGTTATTAAGATCACCACCGGCGGTTAGCGTAGAAAACAGGTTGCCGTTGCTGGAGCGCCGGATGGAGGCGCGGATCCACGTTCCATCCGCAGTTTGGCGTGAGGCTGTAGAAATATACGTGTATTCAACGAACTCTTCGAGTTGCGACATGAATCGACGCACATCGTCTTCCACGGTAACGCAGTGCCAAGGTTCACGGGCGGGATCTACCCAGCGGATGATGAGCATCTGGCTGTTCGCTTCCCACACAGCGTGTTGGATCTCATGCCAGTGGCCAATAAAAGCTACGCCTTCGTCCGTCACCACCACAGGGCCAAGATTCGCCAGAAGTAGCCAGGCTCCGTCCGCAAGCTCGATAGCGGGACGCTTGGCGTCCGTCTTCGTTAAGAAGCTCGCGTGCAGTGCGTTTACTAAGGATTTCGGAAGCTTAAATTTCATAGCTGGAGTCATAGCCTTCACTGTACGGTAACCACGCATTTGTCTCATCACCTCGTGAGAAACTATCCGCGGTGGCCGGCATGATTGGTTTGATTCAGATTCGCCTAGCTGGCATGATTTACCCAGGCCCTGATAGCTCAGTCGGTTAGAGCAGCGGACTCATAATCCGCCGGTCCCGGGTTCGAGCCCCGGTCGGGGCACTTCTGCGCGGGTTTGCCCCGCGCTTATTTTGTTTCGCCGCTCTTGTTGTAGAACGGGGCAATTCCTTCGCCTTCCTCACCCGTGTTGTAGAACGGCGCAAATTGCGTGGGTTCGGTTGGCGCCTGCTTTTGCTCCGCAGATTCGGTAACTCCCGGCGTTGCGGGAACGTTCTCAATGTTTCCCCAGGAGGCCAGCTGCGCGGTAAGCACTTCGAAAGCAAAGGGGCCCTCCGGATCGTCTTCACCGGGCAGGGTGAGGTACGGGTGTGCAACTAGGAACGCCAGATTGGTGGCAAACAGCTCATTTTCCGTGCGTGTAAGGCCGGTTGCACGCCCGTCATTTGCAGGGGCCAAACATGACACAGTGCGTTTGTCTGGAGCCCCAGCGTTGATGGCGCGCTGGGAGAAAGCAACGAGGTCTTCCACCTGCGTGCGGGCAGCTACCTCGGTAGCGGAAGGCCCGTCCGAATCATCTCCCGCTCCGTAGTAGGCAATCCACTGCGCAGCGCAGTCCCATTGTGCGGCCAGTTCGCCAAGATTTTTGAGGTCGGAGCGTCCAGCGACGTCCTGGCGAGGTTCAGCCGCAGGCGCGGCAAAAGCCGGGAGGCTGGGCTCCACTTCGAGAAGGCGTGCCAACTTGAGGCCATCGGCCAGTCTTCCGGCAGCTACGGAGGCGGCGGCCAACCGGTCCTCTTCGGTGTCTAGGTCACTTGCCGCCGCAAGATCAGATGTGGCAGTGCTGATAATGAAGTCGGTAAGCTCGGCCCAGGTTGTGCTGGCCGGCGGCACCGGGTCAGGTAGGGGAGCGCCTTCGGGAGCGTCCTGCCCCCACGGATCCCACAGCCCGCCCAACAGATCGGCGCGTTGCTTCGACTTTTCGCTCAGACTGGCTGAGAAAGCCATGCAGGGCTTGCAGTCGTCTCCGGGTTTCGCAAGGCTGTCAATCACCGCGGTGTCGTTACGAACGAGTTGTTGAAAGAGCGCAACGGACTTGGACACGCGCGGTAGTTGCGGTCCGTCTTGTTCAATGTAAACGCCGGAGCAACCGGTTAGGGTCGCAGCAGCGATCGCGGCTGCGAAGATTGGAACTACAATTCGTTTCGCAACGGTAGTTTGACTTTTCGTGTCGATCTTCGCGCTAGCCACGGATTCGTGCGATATTGAAGCCATGTGTGCATAATAGTCTGATTGAGGGCTCAGGCTCGAACCAGTCCCGCTCTTTAAGGAGAATGATGTCAAAAGCCATCGAGGCTCGGATTGAAGCGCTCGTCGCTCCGATTGTGAGCCGTGCGGATCTTTTCTTGGAA
Organism: Gleimia europaea ACS-120-V-Col10b; assembly: GCF_000411155.1. Taxonomy (GTDB): domain Bacteria; phylum Actinomycetota; class Actinomycetes; order Actinomycetales; family Actinomycetaceae; genus Gleimia; species Gleimia europaea_B. The sequence goes on along the minus strand of NZ_KE150266.1, from coordinate 394,308 downwards.
TCCGTGACTGTAACTAGGGGCAAGGAACCCCTGGTGCGTGTGACGGTGGACTTGAAGGAGGGCGCGGGTTCGGTTGATGCGGACAGCGTCCTGCAGGTCTCGCGGGAAATCTCGGCGGTCATGGATGAGGACGATCCGATTGAAAGTGCCTACACGCTAGAAGTTTCAACGCCGGGCGCCGAACGTAAACTTGAAACTGCACGGCACTTCTCGCGCTGTATCGGTCATCTGGTGGAGATCAAAACGGAAGCTGGCGAGCGCCTGAAGGGCAGAGTAGTCAGCTCTGATGACCAGAGTGTGACGCTTAGCATCCCGGGCAAGAAAGGTAAGCCTGAGCGCGAAACAACTGTGGCTCTTGATAAGATCACGAAGGCGCATTCGCGCATTGACTTCGGTTCGCTAGGTAAGTAGGAGGCTCGCGTGGAAATCGATATGCGTACACTTCGGGAAGTGGGTGCCTCGCTCGAAATTGACGGTGACACGTTGGTGGCCGCAATTGAGGAAGCCTTGCTGAAGGTTTACCACAAGATGCCTGGAGCTATGGATCAGGCTCGCATTGAGATTGATCAGCGCACCGGAAAGGTTGCCGTGATGGCAACCGAGATTGATGAGGACGATAACCCGATTGGCGAGTTTGATGACACGCCTAAGGAGTTTGGACGTATCGCTACGGCAACTGCTCGTTCTGTGATTGCGCAGCGGCTCCGCGAGGCCGAGGATTCGAAGGTGCTCGGTGATTTCCGTAGTCGTACCGGTTCAGTTGTGGTCGGTACGGTAGAGGCTCAGCGCAATCCTGCTTTCGTGATGTTGCGCGTGGGCGAGTTCGAAGCACGGCTACCTCAGTCCGAACAGGTTCCGGGCGAGGTGTACAACCACGGTGACGTGCTCCGCGCATACGTAGTGGATGTTTCGCGGGGAGAGAAGGGCGCTGCGATCACGGTTTCGCGCACCCACCCAGGCCTTGTTGAAGGCTTGTTCGAGCGCGAAGTGCCGGAAATTCAGCAGGGTCTTGTGCAAATTAAATCGATTGCGCGCGAGGCCGGTCACCGCACCAAGATTGCGGTTGCGGCCACTCGGGAGGGTGTGAACGCAAAGGGCGCTTGCATTGGTCCGATGGGTAGGCGAGTACGTGCGGTAATGACGGAGCTACAGGGCGAGAAGATCGATATTGTCGATTACTCCTCGGATCCGGCTCGTTTTGTCGCTAACTCACTGTCTCCCGCGCGAGTATCTTCGGTCACAATTACTGACCTTGAAGCTAAGAATGCGCAGGTAGTTGTACCTGACTTTCAGTTCTCTCTCGCCATTGGTCGGGAAGGCCAAAACGCGCGTCTTGCCGCGCGCCTGTCTGGCTTCCACATTGATATTCATTCCGATACTGAGGCCGGTCTGGGCGTCATGACGGGTGACATTTCACGTCCTGACGTGAGGCAGGGCTCAGAAAATATAGAACCAACGGACTAAAAATAACGATAGGCTTAAAGGCAAGCGTGCTCATGCATAGCCGTTTCGCGAATGCACCGCGGCGCACGTGCATAGGGTGCCGGGAAGTAGCAACCCCTAATGAGTTGCTTCGCTGCGTTTACAGTGAGGCTCTTGGAACTGTTGTTAGTGACCCGCGCCGGAGCATGTCCGGGCGAGGAGCCTGGATCCATCCTCGGCAATCCTGTCTAGATCGGGCAGTGAAAAAGAAGGCGTTTCACCGCGCCCTTCGCTTGCCTGGGGGTGAAAGCCGTGTTTCCTTCTCGATAAGTATTTCCGCTCGAGAGGGAAACCAACCAACGCGCAGGGAGCGCGTTGCGGACGAGTAAATGGAAGCGGGTTGGAAGCTGATGGGCACCCGATGAGTACCCAGCGATGAGCTACCAGCAGAAATAAACGTCCGTCCTGTTCGGGGCGGACCTGAACAGGAGAGTTGTGGCAAAATTGCGTGTACACGAGCTCGCAAAAGAGCTCGGAATCACGAGTAAAGAACTACTTGCGCACTTGAAAGAAAATGGTGAGTTCGTAAAGTCGGCGTCGTCCACGATCGAACCCCCAGTTGTGAGAAGAGTTCGCAAGACCCTTGGCGCTAAGCTCGAGTCTGAGCAAAGTAAAGAGTCACCAAAGGCCGAGAAGTCGGCCAAGGCGGCGAAATCTGCGGCCAAGACTGAAGCCAAGGAAGCAAAGACCAAGAAGGAACCGGCGAAGGCTAAGGCTAAGATTTCAAAGCCGGAGGCGCCGGCGCCAAGTCCTGCTGACGTCATTCCCGGCCCAGCTCAGGTAGCTAAGCCAAGTGCCGTGAAAAAGGAGGCTTCAGAGCCTACAGAATCTGAAGCTGTGAAGAAGGCAGAAGAGCCGAAGCCCACGGATGAAGCCGCGCCGCGCCCAGGCAATAGCCCATTTGCTTCGCAGCAGGGTATGCCTCGTCCGGGACCTCGCCCGGGAAATAACCCGTTTGCAACCCAGCAGGGGATGCCTCGTCCGGGACCTCGCCCGGGGAACAACCCGTTTGCAACCCAGCAGGGGATGCCCCGGCCGGGTGGAGGTCGTGGTGCGGATCGCAATGACAAGCCGCAGCGCGGTCAGCGAGGCGGACGCAATGCGTCCGAGGCCGCACCTGCGCGCGGCAGCAAGAGGCGCGGACCTCGTCCGTCGCCGATGATGATGCCCGGTCACTCCACGCTTGCGCAGCCGGACGCCAATAGCGCTCCCGAGCGCGGCAACCGCCAGAGCAGGCGTTCTAACCGTTCGGGCGCCCGGCAATCACAGGCCCCCAGCTTTGGCCAGCAGCCGCCAATGTCCGCACCTCCCCGCGGAGGTCGCGGTGGACGCGGCGCAACGCAGGGCGCGTTTGGTCGGGGAACCGGTAAGCGCGGACGCAAGTCGAAGCGCGCGAAGAGGCAAGAGTTCGAGCAGCAGAATGCACCTGTCATTGGTGGTGTGCAGATTCAGCGTGGCAACGGTGAGATTATTCGTATCCGCCAGGGTGCTTCTCTTGCTGACCTAGCGGAGAAGATCGATGCGAATCCCGCATCGCTCGTAACCGTTTTGTTTCACCTTGGTGAGATGGCAACCGCAACGCAGTCGCTCGATGAAGATACCTTCACCCTGTTGGGCGAAGAGATCGGCTACAAGGTTGAGGTGATCTCCCCGGAGGATGAGGACCGCGAGCTCCTTGAGTCCTTCGACATCGATCTCGAGGCAGAAGAGCTTGACGACGTGGAGCACCTTGCACCGCGTCCGCCGGTTGTAACCGTCATGGGTCACGTTGACCACGGTAAAACCAAGCTTCTTGATGCCATCCGTCACACGGATGTTGTGGACCGCGAGCACGGTGGTATTACGCAGCACATCGGCGCGTACCAGGTGCACGTGAAGCACGACGGCAGTGACCGTCTGATCACGTTCATCGATACGCCCGGTCACGAAGCGTTTACGGCAATGCGTGCTCGTGGCGCGCAGGTAACGGATATTGCGATCCTGGTTGTCGCAGCAGATGACGGCGTGATGCCGCAGACCGTTGAGGCGATCAACCACGCACAGGCCGCTGACGTGCCGATTGTCGTGGCGGTGAACAAGGTTGATAAGGATACTGCGAACCCGGACAAGATCCGCCAGCAGCTCACGGAATACAACCTCGTTGCTGAAGAATACGGCGGCGACGTCATGTTCGTCGATGTATCCGCAAAACAACGCAAGGGCATTGGTGACCTGCTTGAGGCAGTCCTGCTCACCGCTGACGCGGCCCTCGATCTGGAGGCGAATCCGGATACGGACGCCCGCGGCGTTTCGATCGAAGCGAACCTGGATCGGGGTCGAGGAGCGGTTGCAACAATGCTGGTTGAGCGGGGCACGCTACGCATTGGTGACGCCGTTGTCGCAGGCTCGTCCTATGGGCGTGTCCGGGCGATGTTCGACGAGTGGGGCAATGACGTTCAAGAGGCTGGCCCGGCACGTCCGGTTCAGGTGCTTGGCCTAACGTCCGTGCCGCGCGCAGGTGACTCATTCCTGGTGGCACCCGATGACCGCACGGCCCGTCAGATTGCCGACAAGCGCGAGTCTGCAGAACGTCAGGCTCAGCTGGCTCGCAGGCGCAAGCGCGTCACGCTTGAGGACTTCGATAAGGTCCTTAAGGAAGGCAAGGTTGACACGCTCAACCTCATCATTAAGGGTGACGTTTCGGGTGCTGTTGAAGCGCTTGAAGATTCGCTACTCAAGATTGATGTGGGAGAAGAAGTTCAGCTACGCATCATCCATCGCGGTGTCGGTGCAATTACGCAGAACGATGTTAATCTCGCAACGGTTGATGACGCTGTCATTATTGGCTTCAACGTCCGTCCGAATGAGCAGGTCGCAAGCCTGGCCGATGAAGAGGGAGTGGAGATCAAGTACTACACGGTCATCTACCAGGCGCTTGAAGAGATTGAAGCGGCCCTCAAGGGCATGCTGAAACCGATTTACGAAGAGGTACAGCTTGGCACGGCCGAGATCTTGCAGGTCTTCAAGTCCGGTAAATTCGGCAACATTGCTGGTTCGATCGTTCGTAAGGGCATCATCAAGCGCAACACGAACGCACGGCTTGTCCGTGACGGCGTTGTGGTTGCGGAGGATCTTAAGATCGAATCGCTTCGCCGCGAGAAGGATGACGTCACCGAGGTTCGCGAGGGTTACGAGTGTGGTATCACGCTGGGCCACAAGGACATTCAGGTTGGTGACACCATCGAAACTTGGGAGATGCGCGAGAAGCCACGCGACTAGCGCCATTTCCAAGTAGTGCCGGCTCCCGCCGAAAAAGGTGGGAGCCGGTTTATTTTGCTAAATTTGAGGCCGGTTCTATTTTTAGGAGGCGCAGTGGCTGACATTAATCGCCAGCGTAAGGTGGAGGATCGCATTCAGCAGACGGTAGCTCGTTTGCTTGAACGACGGATCAAGGATCCGCGCCTGGGTTTTGTGACGGTAACTGATGTTCGAGTGACGGGCGACTTGCAGCACGCAACGATTTTCTACACGGTTTTAGGCTCGGCAGATGAGGCGGCGAAGAGCGCAAAAGCGTTGGAGTCTGCGAAGGGGCTTATCCGTTCGGAGGTGGGTAAGGCCCTCGGTATTCGCCTCACTCCAACTATTGATTTTCAGGCTGATAGTTTGCCACAGGCCGCAGCTAGTATTGAAGATGCTCTGCTAAGGGCGCGTAAGGCGGATGAAAAACTGGCACAGGTCGCTAAGAACGCTGAATACGCCGGCGGCGAGGATCCGTACAAGCGCGCTGAAGAAGAGTGAAACCTTCGTTGGATGTGCCCCGTGCGCGGGTAAGCGCGGCCGATGGGCTCCTGATCGTTGACAAACCGCAGGGGGTAACTAGTCACGACGTGGTGGGGGCGGTGCGTCGCCTGGCAGCAACCCGCAAGGTCGGGCACGCCGGCACGCTTGACCCAATGGCCACGGGCGTCCTCGTGCTCGGAATTGGTAAGGCAACGCGGCTACTGACGTTCATTACCGGAGCAGATAAGGAATATCGCGCGCGGGTTCAACTTGGTGCCGCTACTGATTCGGATGACGCTGACGGGCAGATTATTTCCCGCATGGGAGCTCGTGATTTGAATGTGGGGAGCATAGATGAGGCACTGGCTTCCATGCGGGGTGAGGTCATGCAGGTGCCGGCTAAGGTTTCGGCGATCAAGGTCGATGGCAAGCGGGCGCACGCCCTGCATCGAGAAGGTAAAGATGTGAAGCTAGCGGCGCGCCCGGTTGTGATTTCGCGGTTGGAAAGAACCTCGGATTTGGTAGCAACCCAACTTGGCGACGGCACGCCTACTGTGGAGTTCGATCTTGTGGTGGAATGTTCGAGCGGCACGTATGTGAGGGCAATTGCTCGCGACCTTGGGGAAATGCTCGGAACGGGTGCGCATCTAACTGCGTTGCGCCGCACCAGGGTGGGGAAGTGGACGCTGGATGATGCGGTGACGTTAGACCGCCTCGCGCGCTTCGTTGCGAGCCAGCCGGAAGAAAACCCGCATCCCATTTCCGTGCTTTCTTTGACACAGGCCGCGTCACAGCAGTTTGACACTATCGAACTTAGCGAGGATGAGGCCGAGGCCATGCGCCACGGCAACGCTACAAAGGTAGCGGTGCGCACGCCAGATGGGCAGATAACGGCTTGCACGTGGAAAGGGCAAGTGCGGGCACTCGTAACCAGAAGTGGAAAGAAGTATCAACCTGTGCTTGTATTTTCCACAGACCCACTGTGAAAAACCGATGGAGGTAAAACCATGGATAATCCGATGAATGAGCTGGGGCTACGCGACGTCTCTGCGGCGGGCCAAGAGAAGAAGGCTTGCGGCTGTGGCGGTAAGGGCCACGGCGGCGGTGGATGCGGTTGCGGTGGTAAGGGTCGCGGCCAGGGACGTGGTAGGGGTCACGGACATGGTCATGGTGGCGGCGGTTGCGGTTGCGGACGTCACAAGGAACAGCAGGAACAGGCAAAGTAGTCTCGTTTTCCTACCATTTTGGGGAGTTGGCTTTAATTCATGGTGATGAGCGTGTGGCGCGATCTTGCGGAAGTGCCCGAGGGGTTGCGCACGGTTGTAACTATTGGAAATTTTGATGGCGTTCATCGCGGGCATCAGCAGTTGATCCGCATGTGCTCTGATTTGGCGCGTAAAAAAGATGCGCTCGCCGTAGCCATTACCTTCTTTCCCCATCCGGTGCAGGTGCACGCCCCGCAACGCAACCTAAAGCTCATTACTACGCTGGTTGACCGCTTGGACGCGCTCGCCGGGTATGGCATTGATGCAACGCTGGTTCTTAACTACAACGAGGCGCTCTATTTGCAAACGCCGCGCGAGTTCATTGCGAACATTAGCAAGGCTTTGGGCGTGCAGGGCATTGTGGTGGGCGAGGATATGAAGTTCGGTGCAGGTAATTCCGGTAATATTTCCACTTTGCGAAGCCTGGGGGGCGAGTTTGGCTTCGACGTGGTGGCGCTTCCTGACATCGTTGACGAGACGGGTACTCGCTGGTCATCTTCCTGGGTGCGCGAGCTCTTGGAAGAGGGCGAAGTAGCGGAGGCGGCCCGGGTGCTGGGGCGTCCGCACCGGATCCGTGGTGTGGTGAAACACGGGCATAAGCGAGGACGCGAGCTTGGTTTCCCAACCGCGAATCTGGAGGAAGATTGCGATGGCGTGATCCCAGCTGACGGGGTGTATGCCGGCTGGCTTACCCGTCAGGTGGCGGATGCGCCGGCGGGGGTGTTCTTGCCGGCGGCTATCTCGGTGGGTACGAATCCCCAGTTTGACGGGGTGCATCGCACGGTTGAGGCGCATGTTCTGGGCCGCTCAGATTTGGACTTGTACGGAGAGAAGATCGCCGTGTCGTTTGTTAAACGTTTGCGTGGTATGAAGAAGTTCGCTTCGGTTGACGAGCTGCTCCAACAAATGGATGAAGATATTCGCGATTCCGCATCAGTTTTGGGCGTTGCGGTGGCAGGTCGGGTGGATCCAGAGGCAGTTACTGCCGGTTAGGTGTTTAATATCACGGCGGAGAAGGCGCGGAATTTCGGGCCTTTTTCCAGATGCTAACCGGGTGCATGGTATCGTAAAGGTTGCCGTGAATCGGCCACGGACGCGTTATGCCCGGGTGAACAGGCCCCGGAGCGCCGTGCAACGAGTTTATGAAGGAGAACCCATGGCCCTGTCGAAGGAAGTCAAGGAACAGATCATCAAAGAGTATGCAACTCACGAGGGCGACACGGGTTCGCCAGAGGTGCAGATTGCGCTCTTGACGCAGCGTATTCGTGACCTCACTGAGCACTTTAAGACGCACAAGCACGATCACCACTCTCGCCGCGGCCTGATGCTGCTGGTTGGTAAGCGTCGTCGTCTGCTCGGCTACCTAGCTGATGTTGATATTGAGCGTTACCGCGCGCTGATCGCCCGTCTGGGTCTGCGCCGATAGCGTCTCGTGGCCCGACTCCCGCAGGGAGCCGGGCCATCTTTTCCGTATTAGGATAGTTTTGGCGTTCGCGTGTGCGCCCCACATTTTGAAGATGGATGGACTGCCGCTTGGAGCGCGGTCCTCGGTAGTGGCTCCCGGAGCTTAGTTTCCGTGGGTCTCAATCGAAGGCCGGTCCAGGGCAGTCTCTAGTGAATAGGAGATTTCCCATGATGGAGGGAGATGACATCACCGCAGTCGAAACCGTGATTGATAACGGTAAGTTCGGTCAGCGTGTGATTCGTTTTGAGACGGGCCGTTTGGCTCGTCAGGCTGCAGGCTCCGCGCTTGCATACTTGGATGATGAGACCACCATCCTATCGGCTACGACGGTTGGCAAGCACCCGCGTGACCAGTTTGATTTCTTCCCGTTGACGGTTGATATCGAGGAGCGCCAGTACGCAGTTGGGCGCATCCCAGGTGGTTTCTTCCGCCGCGAGGGTCGTCCGGGCGAGGAGGCTATTCTCGCTTGCCGTCTGATTGACCGGCCGCTTCGCCCCGCGTTCGTGAAGGGCCTGCGTAACGAGGTTCAGGTTGTGGGCACGGTGCTCGCTGTGAATCCGCAGGATCCGTACGATGTTCTGGCGATTAACGCAGCCTCGCTGTCCACCCAGATTTCGGGCTTGCCGTTCTCGGGCCCGATCGGTGGTACTCGTCTGGCTTTGATTGACGGCCAGTGGGTTGCGTTCCCGCGTTACTCCGAGATGGAGCGTTCCACTTTTAACATTGTGGTTGCTGGCCGCGTTGTTGACGGCGATGTTGCGATCATGATGGTTGAGGCCGGCGGCGGTGACGCAATGATCGACCTCATTGAAAATGGTGGTACCACCCCGACCGAAGAGGTTGTTGCTGACGGTCTAGAGGCGGCGAAGCCGATCATTCGCCAGCTGTGTGAGGCGCAGCTTGAGATCGTGCAGAAGGTTGGTAAGGAAACTGTTGAGTTCCCGCTGTTCCTCGACTATCAGGACGAGCATTACGACGCTGTGAAGGCCGCTGTTGAGGCGGACCTGTCCGAGGCTCTTACGATTGCGGAGAAGCTCAAGCGTGAGGATCGCATTGACGAGATCCAGGAGAAGATGCTTGAGGATCTGGCTACGAAGTTTGAGGAAGAAGAAGAGAAGGATCTGAAGGCTGCGTTCCGTGCGATTGAAAAGGAGCTTATGCGTGATCGCGTGCTTCGTCACGGTCAGCGTATCGATGGGCGTACCCCCACGGAGATCCGCTCGCTCGCAGCTGAGGTAGAGGTGCTTCCGCGCGTTCACGGTTCGGCCCTGTTCCAGCGCGGTGAAACTCAGATTATGGGCGTTACCACGCTGAATATGCTCCGTATGGAACAGCAACTTGACAATCTTTCGCCGCTACAGTCGAAGCGCTACATTCACCACTACAACTTCCCGCCGTACTCAACTGGTGAGACGGGTCGCGTGGGCTCGCCGAAGCGTCGCGAGATCGGCCACGGCGCACTCGCGGAGCGCGCCCTGGTTCCTGTCATTCCCAAGCGTGAGGACTTCCCGTACGCGATCCGTCAGGTGTCAGAGGCGCTCGGCTCGAACGGCTCGACCTCGATGGGTTCAGTGTGTGCGTCCACGCTGTCACTACTACAGGCCGGTGTGCCGTTGCGCGCCCCGGTTGCAGGCATCGCGATGGGTCTTATCACCGGTGAGGTTGATGGGGAGCAAAAGGCCGTCACGCTAACCGATATTCTTGGCATCGAGGATGGCTTTGGCGACATGGACTTCAAGGTCACGGGTACTCGTGACTACATCACGGCCCTCCAGCTTGACACCAAGCTTGACGGCATTGATTCACAGGTGTTGAAGGAAGCATTGGCGCAGGCCCGTGAGGCTCGTTTCGTGATTCTTGACCTCATCAACCAGGCTATTTCTGAGCCGGATGAGATGTCGCCGTTTGCACCGCGCATCATTGCGGTTCAGGTTCCGGTTGAGAAGATCGGTGAAGTCATTGGCCCGAAGGGCAAGATGATCAACCAAATTCAGGAAGACACTGGCGCGGAACTCACCATTGAGGACGACGGCACGGTTTACATTGGCGCGGAGACCGGTGAGGCGGCAAATGCAGCCCGCGACATGGTTAACGCAATTGCAAACCCGCAGCTTCCTGAGGTTGGCGAGCGCTACGTGGGCACGGTTGTAAAAACCACGTCGTTTGGTGCGTTCGTTTCCCTCACCCCGGGTAAGGACGGCCTGCTCCACATCAGCCAGGTGCGTCGCCTGGTAGGGGGCAAGCGCATTGACTCGGTTGATGACGTCCTTGCGGTTGGCCAGCAGATTGAGGTTGAAATCGCTGAAGTTGATGATCGCGGTAAGCTTTCGCTACACGCGGTTATCGAGGGCGAAACTGGCGAGGCTGCAGGCGAGGTTGAAGAGGACGGCGATCAGCGCGATGAGAAGCACTCGGAGCGTCGCCGCTCGAACAACAACCGTCGTCGCCCCCGCACGCGTACGCGCAAGGGCCAGGACGACTAATAGCGTCTAAACGAGGCGCGGGGAGTGCTGAGGCATTCTCCGCGCTTTGTTTATGCCCGTTTTATTCCCTATATGATTAGGTTTGTTGACATCGTTGGGAGGGCGAAATGCGCCGCTACACTGATTTTTTCGTAATGCTCGCACTGCTGGTGCTCGATTTTTTGATTGCGGTGATCATGTGGAACACCGTGGATGATGCGTTGAATCCAAATTCAACATCGTTGGGGTACATGATTATGAGCCTCACTTTGATTGCAATTCCCGGTATCGCAATGGCCGCTGGTCTGGCACTTGGTAGGGCCACGTGGAATTTAGCGCCGCGCTCGTTCTACTTGGTAGTGCTACTCGGCTCCGGCCTTTCGGCTGGTCTCACGTGGGTCGCTTCATTGGCGCTAGATGGTGCCGGCGCGGTCGTTTCGTTTGGGAATGCGATTTTTGCGATGGTAGTTCTGGCAGTCGCATCCCTGGTTGGCCTCATTCTCGGACTCACGGGGGCGGTCCCCACAGCAAAGGTATTCGGCGCTTCCCTGAAGGATTCTGCGAAACAAAATGAGGATCCCAAGCCGGTCGATTCGGTCGCCACCGTTGCAGGCAGCGACGCAGATGGCTTGGCAGCGTTGGAGGGAGACGATGTAGCGCCTGGCACGCAAACCCCGGGAACTGCCGCGAGCGCGTCGCCGCGAAAGGTGATCGGCGGAAATGACGCGGAGGCTGAGGCGGGCGAGGAAAGCCCGAGCCTGTAGGCGTTGAAGTAGCAGTTCTAATAGTTGGATAGGATTTCGCGGGTGCTTGAGATTTCTGATCTTCCGCTGGTTTGTTCTACTGATGAGCGCGCAGCTATTACGTTGCTCGATGATGAGACTCTGATTCGGCGCACCATTTTGCCCGGTGGAGTTCGGGTGTTGTCCCAGCACGTGCCGGCGCAGCGTTCGGTTTCGCTGTCGGCATGGTGTCCGGTTGGTTCGCGCGATGAGGATCCCACGCAGGCCGGTTCGACGCATTTCTTGGAGCATCTGTTGTTTAAGGGCACCCCCACCCGTTCAGCGCAGGATATTGCAAATGCGTTTGACGAGGTGGGCGGCGAGTCGAATGCGGCAACAACGAAGGAGTACACGTATTACTGGGCGCGGACGCTGGCAGAAGATCTGCCAATGTCGGTGGCCGTGCTAATGGATATGATGTCGTCTTCACTGCTTGACGAGGCCGAGTTTGAGCGCGAGCGGGGCGTGATTTTGGATGAGCTCGCGATGGGTAATGATGATCCGGTGGAGATCGTGCATGAGAATTTTGCGCAGGCGATATACGGCGATCACCCGCTTGGCCGTCCTATTGGTGGATCGATAGAGACGGTTTCGGCTGCCCAGCGCGATGCCGTGGTGGGGTATTACCACGATAAGTACCAGCCGTCCTCGCTTGTGATTGTCGCGGCGGGAGCTGTGGATCATGCGGAGCTGTGCGAACTCGTTGGCGGGGCGCTAGCTACAGCGGGCTGGGATTTGGATCCGGCTGCGCTCCCGCTGTCTACGCGTACTTGCAATCAAGGCCAGCCGGAATTCGATGATCGCGAGATACGCAAGGAAAAGCCGGGGGAGCAGGCCCACGTTCTTTTGGGGGGCCGGTCTATCAACGCTAACGATGACCGTCGCCCGACGATGGCCGTATTGCTGAGTATTTTGGGCGGGTCGATGTCCAGCCGCCTGTTCCAAGAGATTCGGGAGCGGCGTGGGCTGGCTTACACCACGTACGCGTTTGACACGGCTTATGTTGATTACGGTCATTTTGGGATGTACGCAGGTTGCGCGCCGAAGAATGTGGATTTGGTTGAGCAGCTTATGCGCGAGCAGCTGGTGGATCTGGCTACGGCCGGCCCAACTGAGGCGGAGCTCGCCCGGGTGAAGGGCCAGTTGCGCGGGGCTATGGCTCTGGGTTTGGAGGATTCGGGTGCCCGCATGGCGCGCCTGGGGCGCGCGGAGGTGGTGCACGGTAGGTTCATCCCACTGGAGCTTACGCTGTCTCGCATTAATGCGATCACGCGCGCTGACGTGGCTGATCTGGCTCAGTTGCTCCTCGATCAGCCCACGTGCCGATCTGTGGTGATGCCCATTTAGTGGCCTGTGGTCGAGGAAATCTGGGCGTAAAGATAGGCTGTTGTCATGGTTAAAGTTGCGGTGATTGGTGCGAAGGGCCGGATGGGCTCCACGGTGTGTACAGCCGTCGAGGCTGCCGGCGACATGGAGGTCGTGGCCAGGCTAGATGCGGGCGATGCGATTAACGAGCAGTCGCTGGCCGGTGCGAGCGTGGCCGTGGTGTTCACGGTTCCGAGCGTAAAGTTGCAAAATGTTCTTGATCTGCTGGCAGCGGGAGTCCACGCAGTGGTGGGCACGTCCGGTTGGAGCGATGAGGAGTTGGAACGGGTACGCGCGGCTCAGGCAAAGAGCGCCGCGAACGTGTTTATCGCCCCGAACTTCGCACTGTCAGCTGTTTTAGCTATGGAGTTCGCGGCCAAGGCAGCGCCCCTGTTTGAGTCAGTTGAGATCGTGGAGATACACCATCCAAATAAGGTTGATGCGCCCTCCGGTACAGCTGTTGCTACCGCGCAGAAGATTTCGCGGGCGCGCAAGCAGGCTGGTTGCGCGCCGATGCCGGACGCCACGCAAACTGATCCGCAAGGAGCGCGCGGCTCTCGCTATGAGGGTGTGCCTGTACATGCTCTGCGTTTGCGTGGGATGACCGCAACGGAAGAAGTTCTGTTGGGCAATCCCGGCGAGGTTCTCACAATTCGCACCGACTCGTTTGATCGAGCATCATTCATGCCGGGCGTGTTACTAGCTGTGCGTAAGATCGCGGATACGCCGGGCGTAACAGCTGGCCTCGAACATTTGCTTGACCTGTAGTTTGGGTACGAAATTTGGATAGCTTCCAGCACAAGAGTGCGTTGAACGCGGATAGGTCGGTGCGGCCAAGTACGCCCGATGATGCCCCTGCGATCGCGCGGATCCAAGCTACAGGAATGTTGACTTCGTTAGCCGAAGGCATAGGCGGGCCTCTCGATCCGCAAGTTGGTGCCGCATTGGATCAAGTTGCAATGGCGGCCTCATGGCGCGAGTCTATCGCGGCCCCTCCCACGCCTGGTTTTCGGATCTTGACGGCCCTGGATTCCCACCTCGTAGCCGGTTTTGCGGGGGCTGTGCCCGCGCAGCCCGTGCCGGGCGTGGACGGTTTAGATGAGGGGGGCACGGAGATCATCGCTCTGGAGGTCGATCCTAAGTATGAGGGCCAGGGCCACAGGTCGAGGCTCCTCGCGGCGGTTTCCGATTTGGCGCAAGAAGAAGGCGCGAAGAACATTCGCGTGTGGATTGTGGCGGGAGACGGCCAGAAGATTCGTTTCTTCCAGGAGGCCGGCTTTGGACCGGCTGGCATTATGCGCAAGCTAAAGGTGGGCCCCCACCACGTGGTTGAACACCTGTGGTGGGCAAAGTTTTAACCAACGATTGTAATCGTTAGTTCAATTAGCGGACACTTACTGGATTTCGAAACTGTGATGGCTAGCATGGCATCATGAGTGAAGTTAAGCACCCGATTGGTCAGCAGTCCGTAGCGATGGTTACGCCGTTCCACGAGGATGGCTCTTTAGATACTGATTCCGCGCAGCGCCTCGCCAAGCACCTGGTTGATACAGGCGTGGACTGTATTCTCATTTCCGGCACTACCGGCGAGGCTCCAACCACGTACCAGCCGGAAAAGAACGATTTGACTGACGCGGTTGTTGAAGCCGTGGGCGAGCGCGCGTTTGTGCTTGCCGGTGCCGGCTCTAATGACACGGCTCACGCGGTGCGCATGGCTGTGAATGCGCAGGAGCACGGTGCGGATGGCCTGTTAGTGGTCTCCCCGTACTACAATCGCCCGTCCCAGCGGGGTTTGCGCGCTCACGTTGATGCGATCCTGAGCGAAACCACTCTTCCCGTGGTCCTATACGACATTCCGGGGCGCACCGGCCTTGCTTTTTCAGATGAGACGCTTGACTACTTTGCGCAAAATGAACGCATCGTTGCAGTGAAGGACGCCACCGGCAAGCCGGAGCAGGCTATCAAGCGAATGAACCGCACGGGTATATCGTACTATTCGGGCGATGACGGTTTGAACTGCATGCTGATGGCGCAGGGTGCTTCGGGCATCATTTCTGTGGTTGGCCACGTTGCTGGCGCGTTCTTTAGGAAGCAGATCGATGCGATTAACGAGGGCGATATCGTCACTGCTCGAAACATTCAGCGCACACTCACGCCGCTGATTGACGCGATCATGGGTGGAGGTCAGGGCGCGGTCATGGCGAAGGCTGCGGTGCACATGATGGGGATCATTGAAAGTGATCGCTTGCGTTTGCCGCTCGTTCCGGCCCTGGACGAGGAACTAGACCGCATGCGTCGCGCTATGGAGAACCTCGAGCTTTTGTGAGTGGTTAGCCGCTGCGGCTAAGTCGTGGCACAATTGAAGCATGATGTCTTTATACGATTCTCTTCCGAAGCCAGCGAACCTAGAACCTGATACTTTACGCGTTGTTCCTTTGGGAGGGTTAAAGGACATCGGCCGTAATATGACGGTTTTTGAGCTGAATGGGCAGCTTTTGATCGTTGACTGCGGGGTACTTTTCCCCGAAGAGATTCAGCCGGGCGTGGATCTGATTCTACCCGATTTTAGCTACATTGAGGAGCGCCTGGATGACGTAGTTGGCATGGTGCTAACTCACGGACATGAGGACCACATTGGGGCGGTTCCGTACCTGCTGAAGTTGCGGGGCGATATTCCCATTTACGGTTCGGAACTGACTCTCGCTTTTGTACGTCCTAAGCTGGATGAGCATCGGATTGAGGGTTTTGATCTGAACGTGGTTGCTGCGGGCGATCGGGTGGAGCTGGGCGGTTTTGACCTTGAGTTTGTGTCTGTCACGCATTCCATTCCAGATGCTCTTGCGGTGTTTATTCGCACGGTTGCGGGCACTGCACTGATTACCGGCGATTTTAAGATGGATCAGCTTCCACTCGATGGCCGCTTGACGGATCTGCGAGCATTCGCCCGATTTGGCGAGGAGGGCGTGGACTTGTTCTTAGTAGATTCAACTAACGCTGAGGTTCCTGGTTTTGTTACTCCGGAGCGTGAGATTGGTCCGGTTCTTGAGGACGTGTTCCTGCGTGCTACGGGACAGATTGTGGTGGCCTCGTTTGCGTCGCACGTGCACCGCGTGCAACAGGTTTTTGACGCCGCTGTGATGACGGGCCGCAAGGTAGCTTTGATCGGACGAAGCATGGAACGCAACATGCGGATTGCGTCGGAACTGGGGTTCCTTGACATTCCAGATGACGTGATTGTGACCAGCAAACAGATCGCGCAGTTGGGACCCGAGCAGCGGGTATACATGGCTACCGGTTCGCAGGGTGAACCGATGGCGGCCCTGGGTCGTATTGCGCGGGGAACGCACCGCTTTGTTGAGGTTGGCCCGGGCGACACCGTGGTGTTCGCCTCCTCCCTTATTCCGGGGAATGAAAACTCGGTTTACCGCGTGATCAATGGGCTCACCAGGCTAGGTGCGAAAGTTGTGCACCAGGCAAATGCGAAGGTTCACGTGTCGGGCCACGCCGCGGCGGGTGAGCTTCTATACTGCTACAACATCATTCAGCCGAGGAACGTTATGCCAATCCATGGCGAGGTTCGCCACCTGGTTGCTAACGGTGCCCTCGCGGTAAAAACCGGGGTGCCGGCAAGCAACGTGATGCTCGCTGAGGACGGCGTGGTGGTTGACCTGAAGGACGGGGAATCCAGCGTGGTTGGGGCAATCCCTTGCTCTTACATCTATGTGGATGGGCGAAGTGTGGGCGAATTGGACGAATCCGAGTTACAAGACCGCCGCGTTCTGGGATCCGAAGGGTTCATCTCAATTTACGCGGTTGTGGATCTGGAACACGAAATGATTTTGTCCGGCCCCACCATCAAATCGGTGGGTATGGCTGAAGAAGACTCCGTGTTTGCAGAGATCGAACAGGACGTGAGAGACGCGCTAGCGACGGCTCTTGAAGATCCTGAGGCTGACACCTACTCGTGCCAGCAGGCGATGCGCCGCGTGATTGGCCGCTGGGTGGGACGCAAACTGCGGAGACGTCCGATGATTGTCCCCGTGGTAGTAGAGCAGTAGGAGGGGACTTGGCGCGCTTTTTGTCAACCGAGCCGGTGGTATTGAACCTGCCGATCGCTATTGAGAAGCTCCCTGAGCGTGGCTCTATGATTCCGGCGCGTTCGGTTCTCTCAAGCCCGGGTGGGGGATACCTTGGCATGGTGGCGGTGGCCAACATGGGCGTAACCACCGGCATGTTGTCAATGCTAGGCACCGGCCCGAACTCTTACATGATTCGTAAGGATCTGGAAGAAAATGGGGTTCAGATTCTGACCGGTGAAGTGATTGGTGACATTGGCGTGTCAATCCAGCTGGTCGAAGATGAAGGCGACAACACCGTGATTGTCTCTGCGGGAGTCGAATCTGACCTGCTCCTTGACCAGATTGAAACAATCGAGTTCGAGGATGGGGACGTCCTGCTTGTTCACGGGTCGGTAATCAGCGGTGGTGCGGCCGGACAACGTTTCGCAAACTGGGTGAGCGGCATTGATCTGAAGGTGAAGGTGGTGCTTGCTCCCTCACCAATGCTCGATAGCATTGATCCGAAGTTGTGGGAGCCGCTGCTTCAGCGCGCTGACGTTTTGACTATGAACTTGCGCGAGGCGGGTCTGTTGCCGCGTCTGTTGAAGGAACTTGACCCGGCACGCACCCTAGAGGAGTACTTGAAGCCCGAATGCGTGCAGGTTACGCGCATGGGGTCCCTCGGTTGCCAGTATCGCGACGGCGTGGCCGGCGAGCTGAAACAGGTGCCGGCATATGCTACGCGGTCGGTAGACACGTCGGGTGTGGGTAACGTCCATATCGCGGTGATGTGCGGCGCGTTGGCTCGGGGCCAAGACATGCACGCAGCGTTGTTAATGGCAAACGCGGCGGGTGCGGTGATGGTTTCCCACGCGTATGCCTTCCCCGTGCCCACAATGCGTGAGATTGCGGATGTCATGACGTTTGCTGGGGAAGATGGCGGCGAGTCGTTATAGCAAAAACCTTCGTTGCGATAGCGTGGAATCACTATGCCTAAGACTCCAGCATCAAACCGTGGGGAGGGTTCCACGCGTAAAACTAGTAAGTCTTCGAAGTTGGTAGCTTCGAACCGTTCGCCGCTGATGGAAATGTTCGTTTCGATGGGGCGAGGTATTGCGAACGCTTGGCGCGGATTTTTGGCGATCGATGTGCAGCTGCGCCGTGACGGTCTGGCGTTTGTACTACTCGCTTTGGCCGCAGTTTTTGCGCTTCGCGAGTGGTTCCACATTTCTGGTAGCGCGGGTGCTTTCCTCCACCACGTAGCCGCCGGAGCCGTGGGTATTTTCTCGGTGGTGGTGCCGATCGCCCTCGTGTGGTGGGCCGTTGAACTCTTCCGCGCGCGCAAGCACAACCGCTTGCCGCACCGGTTTGCTGGAAGTTTAGGGATTTCGATTGCCCTCACCGGCCTCGTGCATGTAAGTAGCGGAAATCCGCGAATTCAGGATTTCAATTTGATTGAAGAGGCAGGCGGCGTGCTCGGCTGGTTCATGGGATATCCGCTGGCGACGTTGCTTTCTACCTGGGGCGCCGCAATCATGCTTGTGCTATTACTTGCCTATTCAATTCTGGTTTATTCGCAAACGCCGGTAAAGGAAGTTCCCCAGCGTGTTAGGGCGCTGCGAGAACGTATTTCCCGCCGCGGCGAGGGCGGTAAAAAAAGCGGGCGCATTGACTCTTATGACGGCGATGAGGCGTTTGCTACCCCCAACGTGCACCAACCTGACCTAGAGGAATACTCCGGGGAACAGTCACAACAGTATGACGCCTACGAGAATTCTCTGCCGGCTTACGAGACGCAACTGATTGAACCCGAAGTGTATGAGCCGGCGGAGGAGACTGCGGTTATGCCGGCTGGCGCCACTGATCTTCCCACCACAACGGCGATGGAATTGGAAGATGGGGCGGTTTACAACCTTCCCCCGGAAGACCTGCTGATTAAGGGGCCGCCGCACAAGAAGCGTTCGGCTGCAAATGACTGGGTTGTGGACGCGTTGCAAGGCACGTTAGACGAGTTCGGTGTGGATGCGAAGGTCACCGGTTTTTCGCGCGGCCCAACGGTAACTAGGTACGAGGTGACGTTGGGTGCAGGCGTGAAGGTGGAGCGTATCACGCAACTTGAGAAGAACATTCGTTACGCGGTTGCTTCCGCCGAAGTGCGTATATTGTCGCCAATCCCCGGCAAGTCAGCGATTGGCGTGGAGATTCCCAACACGGACCGGGAAACTGTTGCGCTCGGCGATGTTTTGCGCTCTGGCGCGGCCCGTAGCGATGACCATCCGCTAGTTGTTGGCGTGGGTAAAGACGTCGAGGGTGGATACGAGGTAACCAACATTGCGAAGACCCCGCACCTGCTGGTTGCTGGCGCCACGGGTTCTGGTAAATCTTCGTTCATTAACTCCATGATCACGTCGATCATGATGCGTGCAACGCCGGCGCAGGTGCGCATGATTTTGGTTGATCCCAAGCGCGTGGAACTCACGATTTATGAGGGTATTCCGCACCTCATCACGCCTATCATTACCAATCCAAAGAAGGCTGCCGAGGCTCTCGAATGGGTTGTGAAAGAGATGGATCAGCGCTACGACGACCTCGCCCAGTTCGGTTTCAAACACGTCGATGATTTCAACAAGGCGATACTAGCTGGTCAAGTGGAGCTTCCTGCAGGATCTGAACGCAAGCTCGCTCCCTACCCGTACCTGCTCGTGGTAGTTGACGAGCTCGCCGACCTGATGATGGTGGCCCCGCGCGACGTGGAGGCCTCCATCCAGCGAATCACGCAGCTGGCGCGCGCCGCAGGCATCCACCTCGTCCTCGCCACCCAGAGACCGTCTGTGGATGTTGTTACCGGCCTCATTAAGTCGAATATTCCGTCACGCCTGGCCTTTGCCACATCCTCAATGCAGGATTCGCGCGTCATTCTCGACCAGGGTGGTGCGGAGAAGCTGATTGGTAAGGGTGATGCTCTCTACCTTCCGCAAGGGGAGGGTAAGCCAAAGCGCGTGCAGGGCGCGTGGGTCACCGAATCCGAGATCCGCGATGTTGTAGAGCACGTTAAGGCGCAGATGAAGCCGGTCTACCGTGAGGACGTGATCGTTCCGGCAAAGAAGCGCCAGATAGCTGACGACATTGGCGACGACCTCGAAGACCTTCTGCAAGCTGCGGAACTGGTGATCTCAACCCAGCTTGGCTCCACGTCGATGTTGCAACGCAAGTTGCGGATCGGCTTCGCCCGCGCCGGCCGCCTCATGGATTTGCTGGAATCACGCGAAATCGTGGGCCCATCTGAGGGTTCTAAGGCGCGCGAGGTACTGGTCCCGCCAGAAGAGTTGCCGCGAGTGTTGGCTATGCTCCGCGGCGAGGACGTTCCTGCAGATACTATTGAAGAAGAATCAGAAGACGCCTGGGAGTTGACAGGTAGAGCGTAGGAGTCATGATGAACAGGGCGCAGATGGATGACAACGTCTCGCGTGTACACGAGGGCGAGAACATTTGGAATCTGCCAAATGTTTTGACAATGATCCGTCTTGTTCTGGTGCCCGTTTTTATCATCCTGATTCTAAACGGGTCGGTTGGCGCCATGTGGACTGCCCTGGTGGTCTTTATCGTCGCTGCTTTTACTGACTTGTTTGACGGCAAGCTTGCGCGCGAACGCGGTCTCGTGACGGACTGGGGCAAGATTTGGGATCCGATTGCGGACAAAGCATTAACGCTAGGCGCATTCGTGGTTTTATCTGTCGCGGGGCTTGTGCCCTGGTGGTTCACCGTGATTGTCGCGGTGCGCGAGCTCGGCATCACCTGGATGCGCTCCAGGTTGTTGAAGCGGGGCGTAGTAGTTGCGGCGAATTCCGGCGGCAAGGCTAAGACCGTGTCACAAATGCTCCTCATCGTCTTCCTCGTTTTCCCGTGGGATGGCGTTTTGGGAGTCAGTAATGCCCTCTTCGACGTGACTGGTCTTGCGGTGATTCGTTGGATTTTGCTTGCTATTGCGCTGTTCCTCACCGTCTGGTCGGGGATGCAGTACGTGATCGCAGCCATGAAGATGCAAAAGTAGAACGCGTTTCAAACTGTGGAGAGGTATTCGCCACTTTTAAGCTTGGAATATATTTTCGTGCCCGCTGGTTTACCTTGATATGACGGCAAATAGTGTAATTCCGCGCGCGTTGAATCGAGGTAGTGTGGGCAGTACCGCATCCACAATGAGGGCTCCCATACTGCAAGAGGGTAACGAAGCAAGGTACGGTACAGGTATGCAGAACAAAAGTGCCACCAAGCCGCTCCTGAGGGAGCAGATTGGTGACGTTTTGCGCCAAATTCGCCGCACCCAAGGACGCACCCTTCGAGAGGTCTCCGCGGATGCAAAAGTCTCACTCGGCTACCTGTCAGAGGTTGAGAGAGGCCAGAAGGAAGCTTCTTCAGAACTCCTGATTGCGATTTGCGAGGCTCTTGGCGTGCCACTTGCACTGGTACTACGTGAAGTTGCAAGCCGTATCGCTACCTTGGAGTTTGTGGATGTTCCAACGGCTACTCCTGCCGTGCTCGTTGATGGTAGTTTGAGTGACCGGATCACGTTGTTGAGTTGATTAAATGACCGTCTCAGAGTTCTGGAAGAGTATCGAAGCTGTTTTTGGATCGTGCTACGGCAGGTCAATAGTGGGCGACCTCTTCCTCCCAAAACTGGGTGGCACCGCCGAACAGGCGCTGATGAGCGGTTTGGACCCCGAAGTTATTTGGGATGAACTGATTAGGGAAACCGACATGGGCGAGGAAGCCCGCTGGGTGCACAGGCGTGAGAAAGTCCTGCGATAACTAGTTCGGGTATTTCCGGAAAGGTTCCACAGTTGCATGTTGCAGAAAACAGGTCATGGAATCGCATTGAATTCATTTACAATCCACAGGCCGGCAACCGCCTAATTCGACGCAATGTTGGTGTTGTAGCCAGCAACCTCGCCGAGATTTTCCCTTATGCGCACATTCGCATAAACCCCACTACGGGGCCAGGTGATGCTACCGATCTTGCCCGCGCAGCAGCAAAGGAGAGCGGTAGTGATGTCCTCATTGTCATTGCGGGTGGTGATGGTTCCGTATCAGAGGCCGCCAACGGGCTGATCGGTACGGAGGCGGCCATGCTGGTCTTGCCCTTCGGTTCGGGAAACGACCTTGCCCGCACCCTTTATGGCAGGCGAACACCCACTCCCACCGTGATCTTGGATGCGTTCAAAAAGGACGGCGCGTTTTCTACGAAAATGGATGCGCTCCGCGTTCAGGGAAGCGTGCGGGATAATCGCGGCGTTGAGGTAAGGGAGTTTTCTCGCTTCAGCGTAAATGTCATTTCGATAGGTTTGGATTCTAAGGTCGCGATAACGGCGGATAAGATCCAGCGAAAGTTCCCAAACACTTTGGGGATGAGCTACATGATCGGCGTTTTTAACGCGCTTTCTTCCGACCGTTCCTGGCGCATGCGAGCCAAGTTGGAACGCGATGGCAATCTGGATGTCATCCAGCGCGATTACGTGCTGTGCGCAATTGGGAATGCGCAGTATTACGGGGGCGGATTCTTGCCGCATCCAGATGCGAAGCTAAATGATGGCCTGGCAAACATTTTGACCGCGCGGCCCTTAAAAGTTTTTGAAATCGCTAAGTTGCTCGGCAAGTTCCGCCGCGGAGAGACCATTCCTGCACACATCGCTACCTACGAACAGGCTTCGTCCCTCGTTATCGAAGCAGTGGACAGTGAACTTGTCCTTACCTTGGATGGGGAAGGCTACTACGCCGATCGTATCCATGTGGACACCGTGCCCGGTGTGCTACGTGTAGCACTACCGCGAAGCTGGGGCCTTCCACCTGCTTTTGAAGCAGACTGAGGCGCGGGGAAGTGGTTAGGGGCAAGCTCTTCGCGGCCAAGAAGTGTGTGCGCAAAGAAATAGTGGGGTAGATCCCAACCCTATCTAGCGCGTCGAGGTGTCGAACACGTGTTCGGCAGTTAAGCTTGTGCACAGGTCATGCTCGCCTGGGTGCATCCACATCCGGGTGCCTTTTAAAAAGGATGTCCGTGGTCGGTCGTAGCATGATTTACGTACCCGGAGAGGGAACACGTTTTTTCGACCAGCCCGGTAAAACGCGCGGAGAGCGCACGATCTTGAAGGAGCTTAAATGGCTGTTGCACCCGATCGAAATAAGGCATTGGAACTTGCCCTAAGCCAGATTGATAGGCAGTTTGGTAAGGGTTCAGTTATGCGACTTGGGGACGATAATCGTCCGGCAGTCAAGGTTATCCCTACAGGATCGTTGGCGCTCGATGTTGCGCTTGGGGTTGGGGGCCTTCCACGGGGCCGCGTCATTGAGATTTACGGTCCAGAATCCTCTGGCAAGACCACGGTGGCTCTTCACGCGGTTGCCTCTGCGCAAAAGGCTGGTGGAAACGCTGCGTTTATTGACGCCGAGCACGCTTTGGATCCTGAATATGCAAAGAAGCTCGGCGTGGATACGGATTCGCTCCTCGTCTCCCAACCGGATACTGGCGAACAAGCCCTGGAGATTGCCGACATGCTGATCCGTTCGGGCGGCATTGACATCATCGTTATTGACTCTGTTGCGGCTTTGGTTCCGAAGGCGGAGATTGAGGGTGAGATGGGGGATTCACACGTGGGTTTGCAGGCTCGCCTCATGTCGCAGGCGCTACGCAAAATCACGGGTGCGCTATCTGCCACGGGCACCACGGCTATCTTTATTAACCAGCTGCGCGAAAAGATTGGCGTGTTTTTCGGGTCTCCGGAAACCACTACGGGTGGTAAGGCCCTTAAATTCTACGCATCGGTGCGAATCGATGTGCGTCGCATCGAGACGCTGAAAGAAAAGGGCAACCCGGTTGGGAACCGGACGCGCGCAAAGATCGTGAAGAATAAGATGGCGCCGCCGTTCAAGCAGGCGGAGTTTGACATCCTCTACGGCCTGGGTATTTCGCGGGAAGGTTCCATCATTGATATGGGCGTGGAGACCGGCATTATTAAGAAGTCTGGCTCCTGGTTCACGTACGGTTCAGACCAGCTCGGGCAGGGCAAAGAGAACGTTCGTACGTTCTTGAAAGACAATCCGGAGCTTGCCGACGAAATCGAGCATCGCATTCTCGTTGAGCTTGGTATTAGGCAAGAGGAAGACCCGGCATCTCCAGACGCTAAGGATGATGATGCGCAGGCCGATAATGGCGGCAAGAAAGCCAGTACAAAAATAGATCCTGCTGAAGACGCCGGATTCTAATGGTTTCTTTTTACGATCCGGATGAGGGCCGCAAGAAGAAGCGTGGGGATCGGGAAGCGGCCCTGAAGCGTCGCGAAAAGAGACGTGAATGGGCCGCGAACCTCGAAGGTGAGCACGCTATTGCGGCGGCAAAAGAGGCGGCTCTAAAGCAACTGGATAGGCAAGATCGTTCTCGCGGAGAACTGGTTAGCAAACTTAAAGAGCGCGGTTTTGCCTCCGAGGCTATAGAGGCTGCCATAGACCGGCTGGAAGAGGCCGGCTTAGTAGATGATGAACGTTACGCCAAGATGCTTGTGCGCACCAGGTTTAACGAGCGCGGACTTGTTGGCAGAGCCCTCGTGGAGCAGCTACGCAAGAAACAGATCCCGTCTGCGATCATCGATGTCGCGCTAAAAGAAGTCGAACACATTTCACTGGAAGAATCGGCACGCGAGATCGCTACTCGCCGCGCCCGGGCGACGATAGGTTTAGAAAAACAGAAGCAGGTGCGTCGCCTCACTTCCATGTTGGCGCGTAAAGGCTACCCAATGAGCGTGTGTTACTCCGTAGTGAACGAGGTCTTGCAGGAGCTAGATGAAGATGAATGACACAGAACACCACAAGGGCGGCGCAAGTACTTTCGCCGAGCCAGATCTTCTAGATACAAGTCCGATTAGCGATACGGATGGCGTCCTCGCGGATCTATCTGGTGATCACCCAGACAATATGGCATTTGCCTCTCAGATAGTAGAAAAGCTCACCTGTAAAGGACATTCGGTAGCTACCGCGGAATCGCTCACTGCCGGACTAGTCAGCGCGGCTATTGCAGATATACCCGGCGCGTCGAACTGTCTGAGCGGAGGCGTGACCACCTACCAGACTCACACTAAAGCAAGTGTTCTTGGTGTTGATGATGGTTTGCTACAGACTAATGGCCCGGTAGATCCGGACGTTGCGCTCCAGATGGCAGCGGGAGTGGCGCGTCTGTTTGGCTCAACCTACGGCGTATCAACTACCGGTGTTGCCGGACCCGGGCCTGCGGACGGACACTCGGCCGGAACCGTGTATGTCGCGGTGTGGTCACCGGCACGGTCTCACGCATGCTTGTACCACTTCGAGGGTAATCGCGCGAGCGTTCGGGCCCGCGCAACCGAGGCGGCGTTAGCGGAGCTGTTAAAGCTCCTCTAGCCCTGTGTCCCAGATACTTCCGCGCCCTGAATAAAGGCAAGCCACTGGCCGTGGATATCGTCGGCCAAGCTCTGCGGGGGAGTGGCCCCAACTAGAGGGGTCGCCATCGGCTCTTCTAGCAGGTCGAAGGCGAACGCCATGTCAATGCAGTGCCGAGACCACTGCTGCACTTCATCCACACTCGGATCATCTAATGCTGGACACCAGTCAAATAGATACAGGGCGGTATGGGCCGCTCCTGTGGCGCGGCGACGTTGCATGATCCTTTGTGCTGGCCACACAAAAATTGCGTCGTAAACAAGCTGGCCCATGATGAGCGACGTGGTATTTGCCCGCGGATGCTCCCTCACATACTCGCGCGCGTTCGCTAACCCGCCCTCCGTGAGCACTGCAATCGCATCTAGAGGGTCAAGCTCGCTAGCGATAGGCGCCAAAATGTCAGTGAATTCCTCCGTCGTGACCGTAAGCAGTAGAGGTTTGTCGGCGCCCACGCTGCGATCCACCCCCTCATCAATCGTGTACGGCAAAACACTTTCTTCCTGCCAGGGCGTGAACGGTAAATCCGACATGGGCCCGCCCGCTAGACGGTCGGCAACGAACTGAGCCGCCCCTGGCCACTGCGCATAGATGCGGTGTTCAGCTTCTATCTCAGCTTCAATAAGACGCTCCCTTGCGCTCTTGATCCCAGCGATGGTTGGCTCTATGTCCAAGTATTCGGTAACCAGGTTAGTGCGGGAACGTGCCATATCCTCGCTCATGGGCGGGAGGACTCCGGACTCGCTGATGGCGCGATCAAATAGTGGCTGCGATGATGGTGCCGTCAAGTGGGCAAGAACTGAGCCGCCGCCCGCGCTTTGTCCTGCAATGGTTACCTGATTGGGGTTGCCTCCGAACGCGGCGATGTTCTCGCGAACCCACTTCAGCGCAGCCTGCTGATCCAAGAAACCACGATTCGCAGCCCCGTCCTCAAGCCAGCCGAATCCCTCAAAGCCAAGGCGGTAGGAGATTGAGACTACAACTACTCCTCGGGCAGCAAATTTTCGTCCATCCGTCATCGGTGAGGCGGCAACGCCGGATTTGAAACCGCCTCCGTGAATCCATACCAGAACCGGCAGATTTTGCGCGTTGGTGGGAGTGAAAATGTTGAGGTTCAAAATCTCGTCACCCGCGATTGATGGGTCAATTAAAATCGCGTCGTCGGAGTAGGGTCGTTTTTGCGGTGTGGGCGGCAATGTGGTGCAATCGCGCACGCCTTCCCAACTGGGGTGAGGTGCAGGAGCCTGCAGAAAAAGTTCGCCGACGGGCGCCGCCGCGTACGGAATACCTAAAAATCGGTAAACATTTCCATCCAGTGGATGGGGGCTACCAGCGACCTTGCCGTACACAGTTTGAACCGGGTGCATATCTCTCCTTCGTGATCCGCAACAATCCTACCGGCCACCAACGAGTGTCGCCCGGCGCCGCCCAGTGCAACCACAGGCCTGTCAGTTCGTTACTTTCAAGCTGATTAACTACAATCTTGAACGATGAATACTACGTCACGCACTTATTTGATTCGCACGCTCGGATGCCAGATGAATGTTCATGACTCTGAGCGTATGGCCGGCCTGCTTGAAACCGA
Organism: Gleimia europaea ACS-120-V-Col10b; assembly: GCF_000411155.1. Lineage (GTDB taxonomy): Bacteria > Actinomycetota > Actinomycetes > Actinomycetales > Actinomycetaceae > Gleimia > Gleimia europaea_B. Next base: position 367,628 of record NZ_KE150266.1, on the reverse strand, counting down.
GGGGTACGTGCCGGTTGAGACCGTTCCCGAGGCGGCGGCCCGCGCCACTGAAGCGGGTGATGGGGGAGCCGACATTGTTGTGATCAACACGTGTTCGGTGCGCGAGAATGCGTCCAACCGCCTGTTTGGTAATCTCGGTCAGCTCGCCCAAGTCAAGCGCGAGCGCCCCGACATGCAGATTGCTGTAGGTGGTTGCTTGGCGCAGCAGATGCGCGAAAAGGTGGTGGAGCGTGCACCGTGGGTGGACGTGGTGTTCGGTACGCACAACATTGACGTGCTTCCCGCGCTACTGCGTCGCGCCGAGCATAACCGCAAGGCGGCGGTGGAGATTGAAGAATCGCTCAAAGTCTTTCCGTCCACGCTTCCCACTAAGCGCGAATCAGTTTACTCGGCATGGGTATCCATCTCGGTGGGTTGTAATAACACCTGTACTTTCTGCATAGTGCCGCATTTGCGAGGCAAGGAACGAGATCGCAGGCCAGGAGAGATTCTGGCGGAGGTTGAGGCTGTAGTGGCTCAGGGCGCGGTGGAAGTGACACTCCTGGGACAGAATGTGAACTCTTACGGCGTGAGCTTTGGTGAGCGCGGCGCGTTTGCCGACTTGCTACGTGCGGTTGGACGCGTTGAAGGATTGGAGCGCGTGCGCTTCACAAGCCCGCATCCGGCGGCATTTTCTGACGATGTAATCGAAGCGATGGCGCAGACCCCTACAGTTATGCCGAGCCTGCACATGCCGTTACAATCCGGTTCGGACCGCGTGTTGCGGATGATGCGCCGCTCATACCGGCGCGCAAAGTTTGAAGGAATCTTGGAGCGCGTGCGTGAGGCGATTCCCGACGCGGCAATCACAACGGACATCATTGTGGGCTTCCCCGGTGAGACCGAGGAGGATTTCCAGCAGACCCTTGAGGTGGTAGAAAACTCCCGGTTTAGCTCGGCGTTCACGTTCCTCTACTCGCCGCGCCCGGGCACGCCAGCAGCTGATATGGAAGATCAGGTGCCTCACGACGTGATGCAGGACCGTTATGAGCGTTTGGTGGCACTGCAGGAGAGGATTACAACCGAGGACTCGAAGAAGTTTGAGGGCCGCGAAGTCGAGGTGTTGATCGCTGAGGATGGCGGGCGCAAGGATGAGGCGCGCAATCGCGTGTCGGGCCGCGCCCGCGATAACAGGCTGGTACACCTAGCACTTCCCGATGGCGTCCAGTACGGTAGGGAGCTCCGCCCGGGAGACATGGTACGCGCGGCGGTAACGCACGCGGCTCCCCACCATCTGGTTGCAGATTCAGGTGTCCAAGGAGGCCTGTTTGAAATCATTCCTACGCGCGCTGGCCAGGTGTGGCATGAACGGCAAGACAATCCCGACATGGCTAATCGGGTAAGTCTGGGCATTCCCCTGTTGCGCTAGGGCGTCATGGTGCTGATAGGAATCGTGGGCGCCACGGCGTCTGGCAAATCGAGCTTGGCGTTGCACCTGGCGCGTGAGCTGGCGGGCGCAGAGATCGTGTCGATGGATGCGTTTTCGCTGTATAAGGGCATGGATATTGGCACGGCGAAGCCGTCAGCTGCGGAGCGGGCCGAAGTTCCGCATCACCAGATCGATGTGCTCGATATTCACCAGGAAGCCTCCGTTGCGCGCTACCAGGTGTCGGCGCGTAAGGACGTAAAAGCGATTGAACAGAGAGGCAACCGGGCGGTGGCGGTGGGCGGTTCCGCGCTCTATATTCATGCCCTCTTTGACAAGATGGAGTTTCCCGGAACGGATCCGGCGGTGCGCGCACGAGTAGAGGATAGCCTGGAACAGTGCGGCCAGGCGGCGCTGTACCGTAAGCTGCGCGAACTTGATCCAAAGGCAACCGAATCGATTCACCCAAACGATCAGCGGCGTACGGTGCGCGCCTTAGAGGTGATTGAGCTGACCGGCAGGCCGTTCTCCGCAACTATGCCCAAGCGTGAGTTTGTGCGCCCCTCAATCTTGTTAGGCGTGCGCAGGAGCCTGGAAGAGCTTGATCAACGTATCGCGGTTCGCACGGAAAAGATGCTCGAGGCCGGTTTTGTGCGTGAAGTGGAAGACCTAATGGGGCAGGGGCTTGCTGATACTCCAACTGCGGTGAAAGCAACTGGATACCAGCCGGTTATGCGCCACCTGGGCGGCGAAATCACGCTGGATGAGGCGCGCGAACTGATTGAGCTGACAACCCGCCAGTTGGTGCGAAAACAAATGAAGTGGTTCCGTCGGGACGAGCGGATTAAGTGGATTGAGGGTAGCTCCAGTGAGCTTCTTGAGCAGGCACTGGCTGTAGCGCGGGAGGGTTAACGGCGAACGCGAATAATGCGGTAGCCCTTCTTCGAGTGAGCCTTTTCGGCTTGCCAACCCTGCTCGCCAAGCCATTTGATGAGAGAATCGGCGCCCAGGTTGCGTGCCACTACCAGCCAGGCTTCGCCCGTATCGGATAGTAGGCTAAGCCAGTTGGTGAGCATTTCCTGTAGCGCGAGCTTACCGATGCGGATGGGAGGGTTTGACCAGATGAGGTCAAACTTAACCCCCTCGTTGGTGGCCCTTTCAAGGGCCTTATCGGCAAATTCTACAAAGAGTTTTACGTGGTTACGTTTCGCGTTTTTGCGCGTGAGGTCGAGGGCGCGCTGGTTAATGTCCACGGCCCAAATGTTGGCTTGCGGACTAAGTTTGCCGAGCGTGATAGAAATGGGCCCCCACCCGCATCCAAGGTCAAGGAAAGTGCCGGTTTCGGGCGGTTCGGGTGCTTCAAGCAGGAGTGCCTTGGTACCCAGGTCGAGTTTATGGGAAGAGAACACGGCATCTGATACAACCATGTCAAGGTGCACGCCGCGCACATCCATGGCGAGGGGGCGCAGTTCGTCGGCGGTCGCAACGGGGCTGTTCGAAAAATAATGCTTAGTCACGCTTATAGCGTAAGGGACGAGGCGGGCCTGTGGAAACTGCGTAGCATATTGGCGGGCGTAATGGGAAAATGGGGTGAGTCTAACGGGAGAACAAGTGAAAGAACGCGATCAAGATCTGGATGTGCAGCGCGCCGAAGACGTTGTGGCCAGGGTGCTAGCGCGCAGTAACCGGAGTCCAGAGGTGCAACGGGTGGAGGGCATGAGCCTTGCGGAGCGGGCAACATCGCTCCAGTCCACGCGCGGCCAGGCAGAAAATAGCGCTGGCGCCCTGGAACGCGAAGCCCGGGCCGGCACCCGCAGGGTGGCTTCGCTTTCTACCGAGCTTGAGGACGTTGCTGAGGTTGAGTACCGCCAGCTCCGTCTAGAACGCGTGGTTTTGGTGGGAATCTACGGTTTCGACGCGGAGGAGGCCGAAAACTCCTTACATGAGCTTGCTGCCCTTGCGCAAACAGCTGGCTCTACGGTGCTTGACGGCGTGCTGCAGCGCAGGGTAACTCCAGATCCGGCCACCTACCTGGGGTCTGGTAAAGCAAAAGAGCTCGCGCGGATAGTCGAGTCAGTGGGCGCAGATACGGTGATCGTTGATGGTGAACTTGCGCCGTCTCAGCGCCGCGCCCTCGAGGACGTGGTGAAGGTCAAGGTGGTTGACCGCACCGCTTTGATTCTTGATATTTTTGCCCAGCACGCGAAGTCCCGCGAGGGTAAGGCGCAGGTGGAACTCGCTCAACTTGAGTATTTGCTTCCGCGTTTGCGCGGCTGGGGCGAGTCGATGTCTCGTCAGGCTGGTGGCCGCGTGGCGGGCGGTGAGGGTATCGGCTCGCGCGGCCCAGGTGAGACAAAGATCGAGTTGGATAGACGGCGTATCCGCACGCGCATGGCAAAGTTGCGTCGCGAAATCAAAGAGATGAAGCCGTCGCGTGAAACGCAGCGGCATTCGCGTCGCGCGGGCGGCGTCCCCTCGGTTGCGATTGTGGGCTACACTAATGCGGGCAAATCGACGCTATTAAATTGCATCACGGGAGCCGACGTGATGGTGCAAGATGCCCTGTTTGCCACGTTGGATCCAACTGTGCGGCAGGCGATCACGCCGGATAACCGCGTGTACACGCTGGTAGATACGGTTGGTTTTGTACGCAATCTTCCTACTCAGCTGGTTGAGGCGTTTCGTTCAACGCTGGAAGAGGTGGCGGATGCTGACGTGATTTTGCATGTGGTTGACGCGGCGCACCCCGATCCGATTGGTCAGGTTCATACCGTTATGGAAGTGCTGGGCCAGATTGAGGGAGCTAGTGACATTCCGCAGATTCTGGCGTTGAATAAGGCGGATTTGGCAAGCCCGGAACAGGTTGCAATTTTGCGTTCCAAGTTCGCTAAAGCTGTCGCAGTTTCGGCTCAAACAGGTGCTGGCATCGATGCACTCGAGCAGCTCATTTCCACCACTTTGCCGCGCCCAAGCAAATACGTGGACGTGGTGGTGCCGTACGCTGATGGTGACCTCGTAAATCGTTTCCACGAGATGGGTGAGATTCTAAAAGAGGAGTATCTGCCGGCCGGCACCCATATGGTTGGGCGCGTTGATGCGGATTTGGCGTATGAGCTTTCCCTCGTTGATGTATCGTGAATGACGATATTAAGCTCCTTTGTCGCGTTATTGAATCGTTCGGCGGCGACGTTCGCGAGGGACAAAGAATCATGGTTGAGGCCGTCGCGGATGCCCTCCAAGATGATGCAACTTTGTTAATCCAGGCGGGAACGGGCACGGGCAAGTCGCTGGGCTACCTGGTGCCTGCAATGCGACGCGGACGCGAGAATGATGAGCGCATCCTGGTTTCTACGGCAACGCTTGCACTGCAGCGGCAGATTCTTATGAAGGACGCGCCACAAGTGAATGAGCAGCTGGGTGGTGACGTTCGTGTTGCGGTGTTGAAGGGCTGGCGCAACTATCTGTGTTTGCAAAAAGCGCAGGGCGGTTATCCCGATGAAGGCTTGTTTGACGAGGCCGACGTGGCATCCGACATCGGGGCCGAGGTAGTGCGGCTGCGTGCGTGGGCAAAAGAAACTGAAACGGGTGACCGTGATGATCTGGTTCCGGGAGTGTCGGATAAGGCATGGCAGCAGGTTTCGGTGGATACCCTAGAATGCCTGGGGCAGACGTGCCCGATGCGCGAGGAATGCTTCGCGGCGCGTGCCCGCGCGCAGGCTGATGAGGCGCACGTGGTGGTGACAAACCACTCGATGCTGGGCATCCACGCGGCAACGGAAAACATGGTGTGCGGCGAGTTTGATGCGCTGATTGTTGATGAGGCTCACGACCTCGCCCGCATTATCAGGGGACAGGCAACACTGTCTTTGTCAAGCGCCATGGTTAATTATCGGGCTCGACGGGCAGCCAGGTACGCCCAGATTGATACGAGCCGGTTGGAGGGCGCTGCCCGCAGTCTCGAGGCAGTGCTGGATGGCCTCGACGAAGGGCTGATCCGAACGCGCCCAGAGCAGTTGCTTGAGGCAATGCGGGTGCTTGATTCGGGAATCCGCGACGCGCTTTCAGATCTGGAGCAGTCAACGGTTACGGGCGCCGAACGCAAGTTGGCGCTGGCCGCGGTGGCTGACCTGTCACAGTTTATGGATCGCTGGGACATGGATCCGCAAGCGGTAATTACTTGGATTTCCCGAAACGATGATTCGCGCACGTTTTTGAACTGCGCGCCGTTGGACGTGGCCGGTCCGATTGCGAGTCGGTTGCTAAATGAGAAGCCCGCAATCTTGACTTCAGCCACAATGGAGCTCGGCGGATCGTTTGACGGCATTTCTTATGAGACGGGTGCGGTATTTGCGGGCGGGGAGGTGCGCACGAAGAACGTGGGAAGTCCTTTCGATCCCGCGAGCCAGGGAATTTTGTACGTCGCTTCGCATCTGCCGCCTCCTTCGCGCGGTGGGGTGAGTAGCGAGGTCTTGGATGAACTGGTCGATTTGGTGAAGGCCTCTGGGGGAGGGGCGCTCGCCCTGTTTTCTTCGCGCGCTGCCGCGCTGGAGGGGGCACGCGTATTACGTGAAGAGATTGATCAAGAGGTGTATTTGCAGGGTGATGACCAGCTCGGCAATCTTTTGCAGAAGTTCTCGCAGGATGAGGACTCGTGTCTGGTAGGCACGCTTTCGCTGTGGCAGGGCATTGATGTTCGAGGCCGTGCTTGCAGGCTCGTTACGATTGATCGGATTCCCTTCCCGGTTCCTTCTGATCCGGTTGTGCAGGCAAGAACTGCTCACGTGGCGAAGGCGGGTCGAAACGCGTTTCGTGAGGTCTCGTTGAACCACGCGGCCCTTCTGCTTAGCCAGGGCGCTGGCCGCCTACTGCGGTCTAGCGACGATAGGGGAATGGTGGCGATTCTTGATTCTCGCATCGCAACCCGCCCATATGGTAGTTACCTGATGCGATCACTGCCGCAGATGTGGCCTACCCGCGATGGGGAGATTGCCCGCCGGAGCCTAGAGAATCTGCAGGCCCACGCGTAGGTCCTCATGCCTGGGAAGAAGCATGAATTTGTGTGCCTTTAGCCGCACTATCACTTATTTCTCAGAGTTTTTCTATTCGCTTCCAAGCAACTGTGTTTGAATGTTGGATAGGAAGAAAAATACAGGAAGGTAATACCTTGAACGCAGCGGTTGAATCCCTTTACCCCACCTCCGGTGGCGGACGCCCTTCGAAGATCGCGATTATTGGTGCCGGCGCGGTTGGAACTGCGGTTGCTTACGCCTGTGCGATGCGCGGCGATGCGCGCGATATCGTTCTTTACGACATTAATAAGGCGAGGGCGCAGGCCGAGGCGCTCGACATTGCGCACGGTATTCAGTTCACGCCTGCCGGATCCGTTGAGGGTTCTGACGATATTGAGATTATCCGTGGCTCAGACCTTGTGATCGTAACGGCTGGGGCAAAGCAGAAGCCGGGCCAGACCAGAATTGATTTGGCGGAATCCACCGTTAATCTTATGCAAACCATCGTCCCGCAGATCCTTGAGGCCGCGCCGGATGCGTACCACATGTACATCACCAATCCGGTGGATATCGTGACTTATGCGGCTTTGAAGATTTCTGGCTTGCCCCGTAATCGCGTGTTCGGTTCGGGCACGGTGCTTGATACTTCTAGGCTTCGTTACTTGGTTTCTCGGCGCACGGGCGTAGCGATTAAGAACATTCACGCCTATGTTGCCGGCGAGCATGGCGATTCTGAGGTTGCCCTGTGGTCCTCGGCAGAGATTGGCAACGTTCCTCTTCGTCACTGGGGGCCAACCTTGGATGGAGAGCTGTTTGATGCGGATTTACGCGATGAAATTGCCCATGAGGTTGTGAACTCTGCGTACCGCATTATTGCGGGTAAGGGCGCAACAAACTACGCGATTGGTCTTGCTGCCTCGAATATTGCTACCGCGTTCTTGCGTGATGAAAACCGGGTTCTGACCATCTGCTCGCTACTCGAAGATTGGCACGGCATTTCAGATGTTGTAATGGCAGCCCCAACGCTTGTCGATCGCAATGGTGCTGGCCGGGTTCTCGAACCGCCGCTAACGCTTCGTGAGCGTGACGGACTGACTGCATCTGCAGAGCAACTTCGTTCGGTAGCGAAGAGTTTGGGGCTTTAGTTTGATGTAGCTTTGCAGTTAGTGCAATCACATATTGAAGTGGGCGGATCTAAATGATCCGCCCACTTTTGTGCTTCTTCACGGCTCGCGCGCTAGACGGCGCGAATAACGGTAACTACCTTGCCCAGAATTGTGGCGCTGTTACCAGGGATCGGATCAAAGTCCTTGTTGCGGGGTAGGAGCCAAACATCAGATTTGTCGTGCGATAGTACCTTGACGGTAGCCTCGCCGTCGATCATCGCGGCAACGATTTCGCCGTCTTCGGCCGACGGCTGTCTGCGCACTACCACGAAGTCTCCGTCGCAAATAGCGGCCTCCACCATAGAGTCTCCAGATACCTCGAGGGCGAACAGCTCGCCACGGCCGGTAAGCCGCTCCGGCAGAGTGAAAACATCGTCCACGCTTTGCTCTGCAGTGATCGGAGTCCCCGCTGCGATGCGTCCAACCAGGGGAGCGGTTGTCGTGTCGCCTTCGCTGGAATCCGCAATTGGGATAAACAGGGTGTTCACGTTTTCGATAGGCGTCTCGTCATCTTCGTCAGTAATGATTTCGATTGCACGTGGCAATCCCGGAGTACGTCGAATCAAGCCGTGTTTTTCAAGTGCGTCCAGTTGGTGCTTAGCGGATGAAGGGGCGGATAAGCCAACCAGTTCAGCGATTTCACGCACCGAGGGCGGGTAGCCGCGCGTAGCGATTGACTCTTTCAGCACCTCAAGAACCTGACGTTGACGGTCGGTAATATCCCGTGATTTGCGGGTGTTGTCGCTAGTCATGGTTCTCCTATTCAAAATAAATGTCCGTGGCACCTGTTCCAATACTTGTAGTCAGTTTAGACAAAAGATAACGATTTTGAAACATATGTTCGAGCGCGTCTCGACATCGCACCTGTTTTGCGATATCGTACAAGTGTTCGACGAACAGGTGTTCGAATGGAAGGTGATTGACATGAGCGCATTGCAAATCCAGCCGGAGCCGGCTCTCGGTCGCGAGGTGCCAACGCGGCCTCGCCTGTACGTGGTGCCGGATCTTCCACGAGCATCTACCCGGTCTTCTAATGACAGTGCTAAATCTTCCGCTAGGCCCGTGGCAAAGCGATCCCCCAAGGCAAGCGCTACGGGTCTAGCGGATACTCGTTCCGTCGGTGCTATTAAAACGGCAGCGTACGTCGCTGTAGCTACTTTGCTTGCTGGTATTGGGGCGGGCGTTGGCGTCCTATTTCAGACCTCAGTCGATCCGGCGGATACTCGGATCGCTGCGGTTCAACAGGGGGATTCGCTCTGGTCGATTGCAAGCGGATTGGGCATTAGCGATCGATCAGTTGAAGATGTGGTCACCGACATTCGTATGCTGAATGGTCTTGATGCAAACACGGTGGTTCCTGGACAGATGCTAACGGTGCCCACCAAGTAGTCGAGCGCAGGATAGGTGCGTTTTCAAGGGTGAGTGGCTGAGTGTTTCATTTGCGTGTTATATGATCAGGGGAAAATAGTTCTACTGGTCTAGCTGATAGGAACACGCCTATGCACTGCCCGCTGTGTCATTTTGAGGACACTCGAGTGGTTGATACTCGCGTCTCTGAGGACGGCGCTTCAATCCGCAGGCGCCGCGAATGTCAGCAGTGCAAACACCGATTCTCCACTCTAGAGACGTCAAGCTTTCTGGTGGAAAAACGCTCCGGCGTAGTTGAACCGTTCTCAAGAGAGAAGGTGATCATCGGGGTCCGCAAGGCGTGCCAGGGGCGTCCGGTAGACAATGATGCGCTTGCTCTCCTTGCGCAAAGGGTTGAGGAGCAGCTTCGTGAGTCGGGTAGAGCTACCGTAAAAGCTGCAGAAGTTGGTAAGGCGATCCTGCCGTTTTTGCGAGAGTTAGATGTAGTGGCATACCTGCGTTTCGCGTCGGTCTACTCCGGGTATCAGTCCTTGGATGACTTCCAAGAAGCTATCGATTCTCTTCGCGCGGAAGGTAAATAAAGAGGGCGGCGCCGTAATCAAACTGCAAAACCTATATCTTTCAAGTCTTAATGTTGCTACTGGCAAAATTTGCTGTCAGCAATCCCCGTTTAGTCTCGGTTAGTTTCCGTTGGTTTTTCTGTTGCTTCCGGCTTGGGCTCTTCGGGCGAAGAGGGGGAGGTAAGATTTTCAACTCGTTCACGTAAGCGCCCCGCAGCTTCCTTAGTTTGGGATTCCAAACGCCCTGATAGGGCCTTAAGTTCAGTCGAAGCTACGGTGGCGCCTTCGCGGATTTGTTCAACCAGATCTTGACTCGGAAAGTCGAGTTTCTCGCCCGCGTCTTCAAGGTATTCGCGAACTTTGCGTCGCATGACCTTGCCTATTTGCGAGCGGGGAAGTTCGCTCATGACAACGATTCGACGAGGCAATGCGTAGTGGGCAAGTGATTTTTCGGCCCACTTGCGCACGTCTTCGAGAGTGACGGTAGCACCGGCTTCAAGAATGAGTGCGGCAACCACTTCTTCGCCCCGTTGCGCCTCGGGTAATCCCACAACCGCGACGTCATCAACGCCCGGCATCCCCCGAACTGCATCCTCAACCTGGGAGGGGAAAATGTTGAACCCGCCGGAGATAATTAGTTCTTTCTTGCGGTCAGACATGACTATGAAACCATCTTCAACGCGCACCAGATCCCCGGTTCGTAGCCAGCCGTTGTGGAAGGCTCCTTCGGTTTCTTCTGGGTTGTTCCAGTAACCTTTGAATACTTGCGGACCGCGAATAAGCAGTTCGCCTACCTCACCCTCGGGAACGTCAACGTCAAGGTTGTCCTGGTCAGCGATCCGTACCTGCGTTGAAGGGAAGGGCAGGCCGAGGGTGCCGGGGCGGCGCGCAGCGGATAAGGGGGAGCCTACAGCTACGGGTGAAGATTCAGTCATTCCGTAGCCTTCGATCATGTAGCCCCCGGTGGCTTTCTCCCATTGCGTTGCAAGTTCTTTCGATAGTGGCATGGCCCCAGAGAGCGTGAACTGGATGGAACTTAGGTCAGCATTCTTTTCTGCGGCTTTGGCAAGAAGCCTGGAGAACATGGGTGCAACGCCAACAAAGAACGTGCACGGGAGGCGTTTTTGTGCATCTAGCACCATTTCCACGTCAAATTTGGGGAAGAGTGCGAGGGTGGCGCTAAGTAATATTCCCGAACACATGACAATGGTGAACCCGTATGCGTGGAACAGGGGGAGAACGAGGTAAAATACTTCGGAGCCGTCGCGTAGAGGAGTGACCCAGGCGCGCGATTGCAACATGTTAGAAACGATCGAGCGGTGAGTGAGCATGGAGGCTTTCGGCACGCCCGTGGTGCCTCCGGTATGCATGAGCACGGCCGTGTCCTCTAGCTGAGCCACCGGGGCCGAACGTAGGGGCGCAACGTTGTTCACGGAAGCATCGAAGTCTTTGGTCCATTTCGGGGTCTTTGCGCTCATTTGCGCTTTTTTGCGTTTGGCGACTGCGATTGGCATGTTGATCAATATGCGCGGCCCGATTGGAAGAGCTTTTGTAAGGTCAACGGTGAAGACGTGATGTGGAACAACGCTTTCTATGTCGATCGACTTGAGCGAGTTCTCCCAAATCACCAGCACGTCACATCCGGCGTCGCGAAGTTGGCGGGAAAGTTCTGCTTTGGGCGCCAGAGGGTTGGTTTCCACCACAATCGCCCCGATAGTAAGGGCCCCAAATACGGCGATGACGTGCTGGGGGCAATTGGGCAAAGTGATGCCTACGCGGTCTCCACGCCTCACCCCGCTACGGGTAAACACTCGCGCGGCTTGGCGCACTTTGCGGGCCAGTTGCGCGTAGGTAAGTGTGGAGCCAAGGAAATCGAGAGCGGTACGATTCGGGTATCGGGCAGCCGTGGCAAACAACACCTCGGGTAAAGTCTGGTTCGCTTCGGGAACGGTGTAGGCGACGCCCGCTGGATATTGTTTGCGCAGCTGCTCAGTTAGGTTCACGATTGCTCAATTCCTTCGGCAACACTATCTGTACTTACGTTACCGTAACTTTGGGTGGTACTTGAGTTCAAACGAGGAAAACAGCGAAACGGGGCGGAATAAAAAACCCGCCCCGTTGTAGCGCCTGCTTAAGCGTTGGCCGCTGGTGCCATGTCTTGCGTTGGTTTACGCAGGACGCGCATCCGGATAGTGTCTTCCATCTCGTCGATGGAGCGAACAGCTTCGATTGGTAGTTCGGAAGAAATGTCTGTGATTGCGTAGCCAATGCCACCGTTGGTGCCTAGAATCTGGCCGTTGATGTTGGCACCGTGTTCTGCAAACGTTTGGTTGACGAGTGCAAGCACGCCGGGCGTGTTGCGGTGAATGAGCGCCACGCGGTAGCGGGAGGACTGGGAGGGGGTGAGGACGAGGTTCGGCATGTTTACCGACATATCAGTCGATGCAGACCTCACGTAATCCACGATCTTATTGGCAACAAAACGGCCGATGTCCAGCTGTGCCTCTTCGGTGGATCCGCCTACGTGCGGGGTAAGAATGACGTTGTCCATACCTACAAGCGGGCTTGAGAATGGATCACCGTTCTTCTTAGGCTCAGCGGGAAACACGTCTACTGCGGCGCCGGCAAGGTGGCCGCTCTCCAGGGCTTCCACAAGATCGTCGATGTCAGATACGAAGCCGCGCGACAGGTTGATGAACAGCGAACCGGGCTTCATCATGTCGAACTCGCGTTTGCCAAACATGGCGGTGTTTTGCGGTGAGCCATCTACGTGTAGCGAAACAATATCGGCCTCACGAAGCACGGCCTCCATCGTAGCCATGGGCTGGGCGTTGCCAAGGGCGAGCCTTTCTGCAATATCGTAGAAGATGACTTTCATACCGAGGGCTTCAGCAAGTACTGAAAGCTGCGTCCCGATATTGCCGTAGCCGATAATGCCGAGTGTGCGGCCGCGAATCTCGTGGGAACCAGCTGCTGATTTGTCCCAAACGCCCCGGTGTAGTAACGAGTTGCGAACGGTTAGGCGGCGCGTGAGCGCAATGATCTCAGCGATCGCAAGTTCAACAACCGACCGCGTGTTGGAATATGGTGCGTTGAAAATCGTGACGCCTTGGGCAGACGCTTGCTTCACGTCGATCTGGTTGGTGCCGATGCAAAATGCGCCGATCGTGCACAGCTGCGGGTTTGCTTTCAACACCTTTTCGGTGACGTTGGTTTTGGATCGGATGCCGAGGATTTCAAAGTCTTTGAGCGCGGACGCTAGTTCGTCTTCGTCCATGGCTCCAGTGTGGTAAACGGCTTCGATGTCGTGGGCCGTAAAAATTTCTTCGGCAACCGAATGTGGGTTTTCAAGTAGAAGTGCGCGTCTCATGTTCCCATCTTGGCATTTTCGAAATCCGGTTGTCAGAAAGTGCCGATAGGTGGACGTTATGCGAGCGCGTTCGGTAGCGGTGAGGACGAGGCTGCGTGCAACCTGTAGGTAGGGCGCGTGAGCGCAACGTATATGTCTCCGGGTGAATCGGTGATGATCTCGTTTGGTTCCCACAGAATCACGGTGTCGAACTCGAGGCCTTTTGCCTGTGCCGGAGTGATTAGTACGATCCGCTCGTCCAAGCTTGAACCCCATCCACAGGTTTCGCGTAGGCGACGAATACTGGTGGGGGAGGCGATGACTGCCATGCGTCCATTACCGATGCCAACTCGCTCGTTGAGGGCATGTTCTTCCGTCTCGACAATGGTCTTGAGCTCTTGAATACTGCCGTCCGTCTCGGTAGTTGTGTACGCGTCATCTACGTCTCTGGCGGCTACGAGGGGGTAGTGCGCGGGGGTGCCAAGTTCATCCATGAGCGTATTTGCGCGGTCGAGGATCGCGGCGGGCGTGCGGTAAGAAACCGTGAGGATTTCTTCGCCTTGGTATGCGCGCATGGCTGGTCCGAGCACGTCGCTCCATGACCTTGCGCGGTCAATAGAGGAACGCTGATCGAGGTCGCCAGTCACGGTAAATGAGCGCGAGGGGCACCGGCGGAGCAGCGAGTTCCACGCGAGAGGGCTCAGCTCTTGAGCTTCGTCAACGATCACGTGCCCGTATGCCCACGTGCGGTCGCGTAGGGCGCGTTGGCTGAGCGTGAGGTCGGAGTCTGCGGCGGCTGCGCGTTCAGCGAGCATGGAGGCAGATACTATGCCGTGACCAAGTCCCATGGCGGCAATAGCTTCACCTGCCGCATTGATCTGTCGTTTGCGGTCCCGTTCGCGCGCATGCGCGCTGCCAGACCCCAAGGGTAGCGATCCGAGTAATTCTTCCAGCTCGTCGAGAATCGGGATGTCGCTTTCAGTTAGTGCAGAGCCGCGCGGGCGTTTAAGCGCGACGCGTTCACTCTGGCTCAGTTCTGGTGCCATCCGCGCAAGGAAATCTTCGTTCGCGTAGAGCTTTTCTAGCACTTGGAGGGCGGAGACGGGTAGCCACGCGAGGTTAATCGCCCGCCGCGCGTCTTTAGACCCGCGAATGTAATCGTGGTACCAAGAGAGGTGTTCGGACGCTCCTACCTGCTCATTCATTTGGCGGGCAAGATCATCCATCAGTTCGAGAGCAAAGCCTTCCCACGCTTCATTGTGAGGCTTGCCGGAGCGGCGGGCGGATGCGCGGGCGGCCCTAACAGTTTCGGCTCGCAGAGTGACCCGGTAGGAAGAGATGGCCAGGGGCGTGTCTTCGGGTATCCGCTCGAAGCTACGCACCGCACGTTTTGCGATGTCCACCCACGCCATACGTCCTTTGATCTCTTGAATTTGCGCGGTTTCGTGGGCTTTAGCCGAGTATCCGGGCAGAAGTTGTCCGATGGTGGTGGAGACAACTCCGTTTTCACCCAGCGAGGGGAGAACCTGATCGATGTAGCGCAGGAATATGTTGGATGGGCCAATGATCAGCACGCCGGAGTTTTCAAGGCGAGCGCGTTCAGCGTAGAGCAGGTATGCAGCGCGGTGCAACGCAACGGCAGTTTTGCCCGTGCCCGGGCCGCCTTGGATAACGAGCAGTCCTTCTGAGTCGCGCCTAACAATCGCGTCTTGCTCTGCCTGAATAGTGGAGACGATGTCGGACATTTGTCCATCGCGTGCTTCAGATAGTGCCCGCATGAGGGCACCCTCGCCTTGGAAAACGAGCTTCCCATCGGGTTTAGATTCGGTATTCAAAAGCTCATCTTCAATCCCGATAACGGTGCGTCCGCGCGTGCGGATGTGACGCCGGCGCACCACGCCCTGTGGGTTAGCACCCGTAGCTTGGTAGAAAGGGCGCGAGGCCGGGGCGCGCCAGTCAATTAGAATCTGGTCGCCTTTTTGGTCACGTAATCCAATGCGACCAATATAGTGAGTGGAATCAGTGATGTCGTCGATGCGCCCAAAAACAAGTCCGTCTACGATGGATTCGAGGCGGCTAGCTTCGTCTCCCCAGTGCGCGGCAAATGCGTCACGTTCAGTGAGGGCTTGCGGCGTGTTGCGCCATTTCGAGGCTTCTGCGTTGCGCTGGTGTTCACGATAGCGTTTGCGCAGATCGTCGAGTACTTCGTAGGCGGAGTCAACGAACTCTTGTTCTTTGCGCAGTTCCTCGCTTAGGGCATCAGATTGCAACGGGTGTTCCTTACCTGGTGCTGATTTGGGCGTTTGACAATTATCGCTCAATTTGCCGCTATTTTCGACTCGGTTCGCGGTAGTGGACTCGGATGGTTCAGCATTTACGCGAATAGCTGAACTGGTGTGTCAGTCGCGAGGGAATATCCGTGTGCGAAACGCGTTACTAGTTTGAGGAAACGAATTTTGGTAGCAGTTGCTAGGCTTGGTTTTAGAGGTCGCCAAAAAGGGAGGAGGGCAAATGTTGGAAGATAAGGATTTTAAGCTACTGAATTTTGAACCGGATGCAAATTTCCATGCTCCGATTTTGCTCAGCCACCTTGTTGGGGCAACGGATGCGGGGGATGCTGGTGGCCTGGTGGTGTCCCAGATGCTTGCGTCTTTGCCAGTTACGCGCGTTGCCACATTTGACGCGGACAGTTTGCTGGATTACCGCTCTAGCCGTCCGATGGTAACAATCGACAACTGGCATGTTGCTGGCGTTGACGTGCCCCAGATTGCTATTGATCTTGTGCAAGATGATAAGGGGACGCCCATTTTGTTGTTGCACGGCCCAGAGCCGGACACGAAGTGGCAGGCGTTTGCCAATGAGGTAGCTGAGTTTGCTCGCGAAGCCGGCGTGGAGGTTCTGGTTTCGCTGACCGGTATGCCCGCTGCGGTGCCGCACACTCGCCCAACTATGGTGCACCTGCAGTCTACGGATGCGGATTTGGTTGGGGGACAGCCCAAGCTTGCGGGCGGGCCGGTTCAGTTCCCCTCCTCGGCGAACACGTTCTTACAGCATTCTTTGTCCCAGCAGGGGATAGAGGGCGTGTCATTCCTCGCAGCTGTGCCTTACTACATGGCGAACATGGAGTATCCGCAGGCTTCACTAGCTTTGCTGGAGCGCATGTCGTCAGTGTTTGGTCTCACGCTACCTACTGGCAACATCGAGGCTAGTGCCCAGATCGTGACTGATCAGCTCGCCAATCTCGTCGTGGAGAACGAAGAGGTCGTGGGTCTGGTTGGTCAGCTGGAACAGCATTTTGACGAGGAGATTGACGACTCGGTGAAGAAGATCGGCAGTTTCCCCACGCCGGCTGATTTCGTGTTTGGTTCTGGCGAATCCGTTACAGACTCGGATCAGGTGGTTGATGCGGATGCGTTGGCAGCCACGATCGAACAGTTCTTGGCGCGCACAGAAAACGTTGATGCTCCGGCGCAGGTGGAGGAAGACCCGTCGATACCAAAGCCGCGACATCGCGCTGCAAAACCGTGGGAGAAAGAGGCGTAGTCGGGAGAATCTGGCTTTGTTACGAAACGCAAAGTCTCAATCCAAATCGTTGCGGTAGGGCTGCCGAGCTCTACCGCAACTCAAGTGGTGGCGCGTGGCGAGCCCAGTACGCACTGTCTTTCTTGCTGAAGTAGCGCGGGGTGAGGGGAAGGCGCCGGATGAGGCGTTGCAGTTCGTTCCATTTTGCGGCCACGTCCTCGCCCGCGTCGGCGGGCTTGTAGGCAACGATAACTACGTTGCCGTGTCTGCCCCCGGTAAAGATCCGTCCTTCCGCGATGGTGCAGACGTGGTCGAAAACAGCGAGCACTGCCGATAGGTCGTTGCGCGCGTCATCGCCGCCGCCCCCGTGCACGCAGTTTACGAGAAGGAGTCTGCCAGGCCGGAGCACCTCGTATGCTTTTTGGTAGAACTCCAGGGTGCGTAGCGGCCTGGGGGTGTGCGCGCCGACGAACACGTCTCGCACGATGACGTCGAAGCGGGAGGAGCGCATAGCTTGTAGCTCTTGCCAGGCTTCGCCCTCGCGAATCTTGAGGTATGGGGCGCGCGGCAGGTCAAAAAGTTCGCGCATGGCGGCGGATAGCTGCCCGTTGAGCTCTACCACGGTTTGTTTTGAGCCGGGTCGAAGATGATGCCAGGCGAGGGGAAGAGCGCAGGCGGCTCCGCCCAGGTGAAGGGCTTCGAGGGGGCGACCCGGCACGAACGCGTCAATGGCAGCGGTGATTTGCTGCATGTATTCGAATTCAAGCAGCGTTGGATCAAGTAGGTTGATAGAAGAAGATTCGTAGGTGTCCAGGTAAACGGTTGCGAGTTGTTGGTCTACAACGATTTCAACTTCAGTGCCGCCGGCATCGAAAGTCAGTCCGTTTTTGAGGGTGAGCTTGTCGGTCTCATGGTTTTGAACACCGTGTTTTTTCGCCATGCTGTAGACGTTACAACATTTTGAGGGAGGGCCATGTCGAAGGCGCCACGTTCCGCCGCTGCGAAGCGGGACTGGGGTAGTGACGATACGGGTTGCAATATCTTGCACGTCGATATGGATTCCTTTTTCGCGCTCGTGGAGGTTTTAGAAGATCCCAGTTTGCGTGGCAAGCCGCTGATTGTAGGAGGGCGAGGTAACCGCGGCGTGGTGACTTCTGCAACGTATGATGTGCGCGCCCTCGGAGTGCACGCGGGGATGCCGATGTCGCAGGCACGCCGCAGAGCTCCGGGTGCAGTTGTGGTGCCAGGCCGCAGGGAGGTGTATTCGCAGTATTCGTCTCGGGTGATGGAGATCCTGCGCTCAGTCACGCCGGCTGTGGAGCAGATTAGTATTGATGAGGCGTTCTTGGATGTCTCGGGTTCCATCCGACGTTTAGGTAGTCCAACTAAAATTGCGCAACTTATCCGTGAGCGCGTGCGCGGTGAGGTTGGCTTGGTGGCCTCTATCGGTATTTCTAGTGTTAAATCGGTGGCAAAGATCGCTTCCAGCCACGCCAAGCCGGATGGCGTCCTACTTATTCCGCAGGAGCGAACGGTTGATTTTTTGCAAGAGCTTCCTGTTGGCGCCCTGTGGGGTGTGGGAGGGCGCACGCAGCAAGTCCTTTCTGTAAACGGTATAGAAACGGTGGCCGACTTGGCACATTACTCACTGACTCGTTTGGATAAACTACTTGGCGTAGCGTCTTCGCGGCGTTTGCATGACCTCGCGTGGGGAATCGACCCGCGCAAAGTGAAAGTGCAGCGGCTAGAAAAGTCGATTGGTACAGAAACGACGTTTGGCGAAGACATTTTCGATCCGAATATTTTGGAGCAGGTACTCCTGGAACAATCTCATGACAATGCCAGGCGCCTGCGGGCGGCAAAAATGGTTGCGTGGACAGTAGCTATCAAAGTGCGCGCGGCTGATTTCCACACGGTTTCACGGTCTCAAACTTTAACGAGTCCAACCGATGTGGGCATGGAGATTGCGAAGGCAGCGCACAACCTGTTTCGCGCTTACGGGGTGCCAAGTGATGGGGTTCGCCTCATCGGTGTGCGCACCGAGAACCTGCAGGAACGTACACAGGGAGTCGCGGTCACACTAGACGACGATGGCAGGGCGAGATCTGCTGAGCGAACCATGGATGCGGTTAAAGAGAAGTTCGGAATCGATGCGTTGCGTCCCGCCACCTTGATTGCAAAACGCCCTCGCGAAAAGGATGCGAATAGCGCTGGAAGTGCTCCCTAAACCGCGTTGTAACCAACTTCAGTTAGTAAATGCTGCGGGCACACTTTAGTATTGGACTAGACAATCAGAGTTGATCGTTTACAGCGATGACACGGAGGTGAAAAATGGCACTTTCAGACCAAGAGCGTCAGATTCTTGAACAGATGGAACGCGAACTTCGCATCCAGGATCCAGATCTTGCATCGACCATGTCTTCGCAGCCTGCGCCCAAGGCTATTCGAGAACACAAATCGTATTCTCCGCGTCGCGTTGCTACGGGCATTGTCATAGCCGTGGTGGGTTTGATCCTTCCCCTGGTGGGCATCTCAGTTGGTCCTACTTGGCTTGCTGTCTTGCTGGGTGTTGCAGGTTTTGCACTCATGCTTGTGGGTGTGCTCATGATCGCCGTTCCTACGGAGCAAGGTGGAACCTCGCAGGGGAAGTCCGTGAAATCAAAGTCAGATTTCATGACACGCCAGCAACAAAAATGGGATCAGCGCAAAAACTGACCAGACTTACCTAGTAGTTAAATTCGCGCAGGCGCGGCCTTAACTTCGCATGCAGCTGACATGTAAAGACACAAAAGTGGTGGAGAGCGAGCTACTCTCCACCACTTTTACGCTTACGCTCTCTTCTTGATCACATAACCCTTCGGCACCACGGTGATGCCAGACTCTGTAACCGTCAGGCCTCGCTCGCGATCGTAGTCCAGGTCAACGCCCACTTCAGCGCCGTCTTCAACGATCACGTTCTTATCCAAGATGGCTTTTGAAACGATAGCGTTGCGACCAATACGACACCCGTCCATAACCACAGAGTCAAGGATCCTCGCCCAAGAGTGGACGTACACGCCGGGGGAGAGAATCGAGTGAACTACCTCGCCGCCCGAGATGATCACGCCGGGGGAGATAAACGAGTCGAGGGCGTGGCCGAGGCGGCTGGTTTCGGAGTACACGAATTTCGCCGGGGGAAGGTGGCCCGGGATTTGCGTCAGCGTTGGCCAATCGAGGTTGTACAGGTTGAAAATCGGATGAACTGAGATCAGGTCCATGTTCGCGTCGTAGAACGCGTCGAGAGTACCAACGTCACGCCAGTAGTCCGCGTCACGCTCTGTGGATCCGGGAACCACATTGTCGATGAAGTCGTAAACGCCGCAACCACCGTTTTGAACAAACCAGGGGACGAGGTCACCGCCCATATCATGGTTCGAGTCGGGGTTCTGCGCGTCCTCGCGCAGGGCCTTCTCAAGTGCTTCGGTGGTGAACACGTAGTTACCCATGGAGGCGAGGAAGCTGTTCGGGTCATCCGGCAGACCCTCGGTGGTCTCAGGCTTTTCCAGGAACTCGGACACGCGACCATTTTCGGCCTTGATGACACCGAAAGAGGAGGACAGCTCGAGCGGCTGGCGAATACCTGCAACGGTGCATGGCAAGCCCGAGGCAATATGGTGATCCACCATCTGCGAAAAGTCCATGCGGTAAATGTTGTCCGCCCCAACGATCACCACGTAATCGGGGCGCTCATCTTCTATGGTGTTGAGCGACTGATAGATGGCGTCTGCCGAGCCCTGGTACCAGTGCTCACCACGACGCTGCTGAGCGGGAACCGGTGCCACGTAGTTGCCAAGAAGGGTGGACATACGCCACGTCTTGGTGATGTGACGGTCCAATGAGTGAGACTTGTACTGCGTGAGAACCACGATCCGTAAGTAACCAGAATTCACGATATTCGACAGTGCGAAGTCAATGAGGCGGAAGTGTCCACCAAATGGTACGGCCGGCTTAGCGCGGTCGTCGGTGAGGGGGCGTAGCCTGCTGCCTGCGCCGCCAGCAAGAACAATTGCAAGTACGTGTTTAGCCATGTCTTAAGAGTATCTGTGACGAACCACTCTCGTCAGCACATTCGCTTCGATATTCTGGAGTTGGCGATCATTGTTGACTTGTTTCGTTAGATCTAGGGGATGGTTAATATGCGCGTTGATTTACTTACCCGTGAGTATCCACCAAATATTTATGGTGGCGCTGGTGTGCACGTGAATGAGCTAGCTCGAGTGTTAAGACCCATGGTGGATCTTCGGGTGCACACGTTTGATGGTCCGCGTACCCCCGGTGCGCCCGGCGGTGAAGACGGCGTTACCGGCTACAGCTACCTTCCCGAGCTAGAGGGGGCGAACAGCGCGCTTCGAACGTTTGGCGTTGATCTTTTGATGGCCAGTGGCATTGAGGGCACGGATCTGGTGCATTCGCATACGTGGTACGCGAATCTAGGCGGACACCTCGGCAAGCTCCTGCACGATGTCCCACACGTAATTTCGGCGCACTCTCTCGAACCACTTCGTCCGTGGAAGGCGGAGCAACTGGGCGGCGGATACAGCCTGTCGTCATGGGCGGAAAAGACCGCGTACGAGGCCGCCGATGGCATCGTGGCTGTGTCCAATGGCATGCGGGCAGATATTTTGCGCTCCTATCCAAACATTGATCCGGACCGAGTACACGTGATCCATAACGGCATCGACTTAGACGAGTGGGCAAAGCCAAAGACGGATGAAGAGAAGGCGGCTGCGCGTGCAGCGCTTGACCGACTCGGAATTGATCCGTCTATCCCCACGGTGGTGTTCGTCGGTCGAATTACGAGACAGAAGGGGCTTCCCCACCTGCTTCGTGCGCTCCGTGATATTCCGAAGGACGCGCAGATTGTGCTGTGCGCGGGAGCGCCTGACACGCCCGAGATTATGAACGAGGTCACTGGTCTGGTGGAGGAGCTTCGGGCTGAGCGTGACCGAGTATTCTTCATTACTGACATGCTTCCGCGCGCCGAACTTGTAGCCATTCTCGATGCCGCAACAGTTTTCGTAACCCCCTCGATATATGAGCCACTCGGCATTGTGAACCTGGAGGCTATGGCGGTGAACCTCCCGGTGGTTGGCACTGCTACCGGTGGCATTCCAGATGTGATTGTCGATGGGGAGACCGGCTATCTCGTGCCGATCGAGCAAAAACAGGACGGTACGGGCACGCCGCTTAACCCGAAGCAGTTCCACGCCGATTTGGCGCTAAGACTCACAAAGCTACTGGAGAACCCGGAACTGGCTGCAAAAATGGGGCAGGCCGGGAGACGCCGGGCAGAGGAACAGTTCGCTTGGACTACTATCGGTGAGCGCACTGTTGAGCTCTACCAGAAGATTTTGCAGGGCTAATTTCTACGTTGTTCGCCCGGACTGATAGCCGTGTCAGTCCGGGCATTCTCATACCGCGCCCAGAACAGTTGCAAGGTAAACTTTATTTCATGGAACACGTTGTAGATTTGCGTAATGTCGAAGTCCGTCGCAACAATAATCCGATTTTGAAGGATGTTTCGTGGACGGTTAATGCCGGTGAAAACTGGGTGATCCTGGGCCCCAACGGGGCGGGAAAGACGACGCTTGTAAATCTACTTACTGGCAGAGTGTTCCCCTCCATTTCGGCGGACTCGCAGCATATCGCTAAGGTTCTTGACTATCAGCTTGGCCGCGTGGATTTGAAGGATCTTCGCACTATCGTGGGAATGGCAAGCTCCGGGGAAGAACATTTGGTGGGCACCAAGCTTTCCGTCATGGATCTTCTTCTATCCGCGCTTTACGGCAAGATTGTCCGTGGTCGAGAAGAATATGAGGAGCAGGATCTGCGCCGCGCTTCAGATTTGCTTCACATCATGGGAGTGGGCTACCTTGCCCAGCGGACATTTCGTACTCTTTCAGAGGGCGAACGCCAGCGCGTACTGATATGCCGAGCCTTGATGGCGGATCCGGAGGTGTTGATTCTTGACGAACCAACGGCGGGATTAGATCTTGGGGCTCGCGAGCTGCTAGTTATGGCGTTGGAGGAGATCGGTAAAGACAAGAACGCTCCGGCCATGATCTTAGTGACTCACCACGTCGAGGAGATTCCCCGATGCTTCACGCACGCGGCGCTAATGAACGCAGGCTCTATTGTTGCAGCCGGTCCGATTGCGCAGATTCTGGTTGACGACGTCGTATCGTCAGCATTCGGGTTGCCCCTCAAGGTATCTTCGACTGATGGCCGGTGGAGTGCCAGGGCAGACTACTAGAGAGTTAAGGATTGCACATGACCCTTGCTTGGTGGCTTGTTATCGCGCTTGGTCTTGGCGTGGTCGAGGTCCTAACTGTCGATTTAATTTTCATTAATTTGGCGTTCGCGGCAGTTGCTGCGGGCCTATTTGCATATGCCGGTTTTGGTCTGGTAGGTCAGCTGGTTGCCTTTAGTGTGGTAGCTGTCCTTCTGCTTTTGTTGGTGCGACCGTGGGCGAAGTCGTTCATGGAGCGTCATACTCCAAATATTCAAACCAATGTTCGTGCTCTGGTGGGACAAACCGCAACGGTGGTAGAACCTGTGAATCAACATGATGGCAGGATCCGCTTGGACGGGGAAGTCTGGTCGGCGCGCACGAGCGGCGGGGAGATTCCCATTGGCGCTAGTGTCATCGTCACCCAAATCGATGGTGCTACTGCCGTTGTAGCGTTAAAGTCCTGATTTTTAGGAGGCACCCATGCCCTATGTAGCTATAGTTTTGCTACTGCTGGTCGTCGTGATTGTGGTGCGGGCAATCCGCATTGTTCCCCAGTCGCGCGCACTTGTAGTTGAGCGCCTCGGCCGTTTTCACACGGAAATGTACGCCGGTTTGCACCTGATTGTTCCGTTTATTGATCGTATTGCTTCGCAGGTTGACTTACGTGAACAGGTCACCTCGTTTCCTCCACAACCCGTGATTACTGCAGATAACGTGGTAGTTTCGATCGATTCGGTTATTTACTACCAGGTAACCGATCCTCGTAGCGCAACCTATGAGATCGCGAACTATATTTCCGCTATTGAGCAACTCACGGTAACAACTTTGCGTAACGTGATTGGCTCGTTGGATCTTGAACAGACGCTCACGTCGCGCGACGATATCAACTCGCGTTTGCGTGGCGTTTTGGATGAGGCAACCGGTAGGTGGGGGATTCGCGTCAATCGCGTGGAGCTGAAGGCGATTGATCCGCCCCCGTCGATTCAGCAGGCAATGGAACAGCAGCTTCGCGCGGAGCGCGACAAGCGTGCCGCTATTTTGACCGCAGAGGGCGTGCGCCAGTCGCAGATTTTGCAAGCTGAGGGTGAGAAACAGTCCGAGATCCTTCGCGCTGAAGGTTTCGCGCAGGCCCGAGTCCTTGAGGCGGAGGGCGAATCACGCGCTATCCAGCAGGTGTTTGAAGCTATCCACCGGGGGGACGCAGATCCGAAGTTGCTTGCCTACAAGTATTTGGAGATGCTCCCGGAGCTGTCGAAGGGGCAGGGCTCGAAGGTGTGGGTTGTTCCCACCGAGCTGACTGCTGCTTTGAGTGCTATCTCTACCGGTTTCACAGGCGAAGAAAAATAGTCTTTAAGGAGGATAATTGCGTCTCGTTTTGGTCCGTCACGGCCAGACTTCGTCCAATATCTCACACGCTTTAGATACCGCGATGCCCGGAGCTGACCTCGATGAGGCAGGCACGGCGCAGGCGCAGGAGCTCGCGGATAACTTTGAGCAACTTGTGGGCTCAAAACCGTCGGCGATCTACGTTTCGCCGCTACAGCGCACTTTGCAAACTGCTGCTCCGCTCGCGCAAAAGTATGGGCTGGAGCCGCTGGTGCGTGAAGGAATTCGGGAGGTGATCGCGGGGGACATCGAGATGTCCACGAAGAGCGAAGATATTCGCACTTATTTGGAGGCAGTGCTCGCGTGGATAGACGGTGATCTGGATTGGCAGATGCCCGGAGGTGAGGACGGCTGGCAGACGCGGGCGCGTTTTGGTGCGGTCATTGCCGAAGCTTTAGGCGCTGCCAACGAGGAGTTTGGGCCTGATGCGACGGTGGTGTTGGTGGCCCATGGGGCGATTATTCGCGTGATCTCTGCGACGCTCTCGGGTGACTACAATCGGGAGCTGGTGGCTCGCTATCCGATGGAAAACGCGGCAACTACCGTGCTGGAGTGGAAGGGCGAGGCGCAGGATTGGTTGCAGGATCGCTCTTTGTGGCAGGGGGTAACCTGGTCTGATAGACCTTTGGACTCCTACGAGTTGACGGGTGGCCCGGTAGTTCCGAAGGAATCGGGGCTTCGACCCAGCTGATTAACGAAAAACCCGGTGGCGAGAATTTCAGCATGCCACCGGGTTTTCTATTGATAAAACTGAGGGTTTACAGTACCTTCCCAAAGAATTCCTGGGCGCGCGGATGCTGCGGGTTTTCTATGATGGATCGAGCATCGCCGTCTTCAACGATTTTGCCGTCATCCATGAATACGAGATGGTCTGCCACCTCCTTAGCGAACCCGATCTCGTGGGTGACAACTACCATCGTCATGCCGTCTTTAGCGAGATCCTTCATCACTTCTAAGACTTCGCCCACAAGTTCTGGGTCGAGGGCAGAAGTAGGCTCGTCGAACAGCATGAGTTCAGGTTTCATGGCTAGCGCGCGAGCGATGGCCACGCGCTGCTGCTGCCCACCAGAGAGTTCAGCGGGGTAGTGGTCAGTCCGATCCGCAAGGCCGACGCGCTCGAGTAGTTTGACCGCCTCAGACCTTGCCTGCTCTTTTGGCACGCGTTGAACCTGCACGGGCCCTTCCATGACGTTTTCAAGGGCGGTCATGTGGGGAAAGAGGTTGAAGCGCTGAAACACCATGCCGATGCGCGAGCGTTGCGCGGTGATTTGCTTGTCACGAAGCTCGTGAAGCTCGATCTTGCCGCGACGCTCCACCTCACGCATTCCCATGAGTTCGCCTTCGAGGTAGACGCGACCAGCAGAGATCTTCTCCAACCCATTGATGCAGCGAAGAAGCGTTGATTTGCCGGATCCCGAGGGGCCCAGGAGCACGCACACTTCACCTTTCTCCACGTTCATATCGACACCTTTGAGCACATGGAGGTCGCCAAGGAACTTGTGTACATCTTTGATCTCAATCATTGCTGTCATGGTGTCACGTCCATAAATGGGTTGTTCTGCGTGGTATTGGCACTGCTGATGAGATCTTGCTTGGACGGCTTGCGCTTGGCGTTCTTATTGGCTTGCTCGTCAAATCCCCTCCCGAAATAACGCTCCAGATACATCTGTCCGATCATGAGAACGGAGGTGATAAACAGGTACCAGATGGCGGCTGCCACGAGTAGCGGAACCGGGGCAAACAGTTGGATGCCCTTGTCGCGAGCTGCCCAGGTGAGCTCGAGCGTGAACGGGATAGCTGCCACCAGGGAAGTAGTCTTAAGCATAGATATAGTCTCATTGCCAATAGGCGGAATGATTACGCGCATGGTTTGCGGCAAGATGATGCGGCGCAGAATTTGACCGCGTTTCATGCCAAGTGCAGTGGCGGCTTCCCACTGTCCTTTGTCTACGGCGTTAAGGCCTGAACGAATGATTTCTGCCAGGTAGGCACCCTCGTTCAAGGAAAGACCCACGATGGCCATCCAAAACGCGGTGAACACCGTGGCAGTTTCGAAAGAGACGAACTCGGGGCCAAAAGGAATGCCCAGTGACAACCGCGGGTAGAGGGTGGGTAAGAGTGACCAAAATATAAGTTGCGTGTATATGGGGGTGCCCCGGAAGAACCAGATGTAGAACCACGCTACGTAACGCAGAATTGGATTTGGCGACTGGCGCATGATGGCCATGGTGATCGCGAGCACCGTGCCAACCGTCATGGAAATAATGGTGAGGATGAGCGTGTAGAACACGCCCGTCATGATGGTGTTAGAAAAGAGCCATTGCCAAACTACGGGCCACTGGAAATTAGGGTTTGTGACCAGCGAGTTGATCGCCATTGCGGCGAGGACGGCTACTACAGCTGCGGACAGCCAGCGCCCCGGCCGGGGGACCGGCCGGGGGTGGATGAGATTTACGTTATCCATGGATTACTTACCCGGGTCTACCTCGGCCTGAGAAAGGGCCGCGTCGCCCGCTCCGTAGAGGTTCAAGATGTCCTCAAGAATGCCCTTATCCATGAGGTACTGCAGCGCCTTCTGGACGGCCTCGGTAAGGGCAGCGTCGTCCTTGTTGATGACAATGCCCTGCGGTTCGGATTCGATAACTTCGCCCACCTGATCAAGCTGGCCGTTAGTCGACTTGATTGCCCAACCGGTGATAGTCGAATCTGACAGCACCGCATCGTATTGGCCGCCAATGAGCTTCGTCACGTTATCGGTATTGAGGTCGTGAGGCATGACTTTAATCGCGGGTTCACCCTTTGCCTCGCACTCGGCGGACAGCTCAGTTACGAAGGTTTGCTGGTAGGTGCCGGTTTGAACACCAATGGTCTTGCCACACGGGTTGCTTGGGTCAAATCCAGAAGGATTGCCAGCCTTGACGGCGTAGGAGGATCCCACCTCGACGTACGAGACCATATTGACCTGTTCGATTCGCTCTGGCGTGATTGTGAAGGACGAGGCTCCAATATCAAACTTGGTTCCGAGTGCCGGAATAATGGTTGCGAACTCCGCGTGGGTAGTGGTTCCTTCCGATAGACCCATTACTTTGGCTAGCGCCTTGACAAGTTCAATATCGTAACCGATGGGAGTTTGACCGTCGGTGTCGCGGAACTCAGCGGGCGCGTAGTCGGTCGAGGCGCCATTTCGTAGCTCGCCACGCGACTTGATTTCTTCAGGTACGAGGGCAGCAATGTCTGCCTGGGTTTCAATCGAGTCAATGTCGTAGAACTTGGCCACCGAATCGGACGGCGCGGTCGCGTCGTCGCTGGGCTGGTCTGGGTCAGAGCAGGCGGCGAGGGAAAGAGTGGCGAGGGTTGCAACCGCAACCATGCTGAGTATCTTCTGTGTTTTCATGGCGAAACTCCTAGAGGGAAAACTTATAACGTGTATAAGTATCGTCATTAGTGAATGAATATGCAAACTGGTGAATGTTTATTGAGATGTGAGTTGTGATACGCGTCGCGAAAAAATCTGCCGCCGAGAAACTCGGCGGCAGATTAGAAATATACGGTTAGAGAGAGGTTTACTTTCCGCGTAGGGCGCGTCTTGACATCTTTACCTTCGTTGGGTCAACGCCGTGGGGCATGCCACCGCCCTGCTTGGCGATAGAGGAGACCGCCTGGATGCGATTCGCAACTTCGGGAACTTCCTTCCGGTGTAGCGACTTGGGAAGTTTACGCAATTCAGCCTCGAGCTTCTCCAGCTTCACCTGATTCTCGCCTTCGCCAACGTGGATGACGTGCACCGGGACGTTGGTTACAACCCTTTGAGAGAGTTTGCGCTCGCGTTCAACCAGATCACGAACCCGCGCGTTTGGCCCCTCGGTGATGAGGACAACGCCGGGTCTGCCAATAAGGCGCCAAACGATGTCCTGGTTGCGGTTTGCGGCGATAGGCTCTTGCGTAACTATCCAACCTCTGCGGACCTGGGAGAGCACCGCATAAACGGAACCAACCGTACCCGATACCTGCCGGTACATAGCCTTTTTCACCAGCGCCGCAATGATCACCATAGGAATAAATGCGACGAGGGTAGCGGCCAAGAAGATGAGGATGTAGATATTCATCTTCACCCAGATGCCAAAGGCCACGAACAGGCCAGTTACACCAATGGTGGCGCCAAGTATGAGCCAGCCTACCCACGGGAACGTCCGCTTGGTGATCTTGTAAGCGTCGTGAAGGTTGTGGTACCACCGGCGCTTCTTCGGTTTATTCTCCGCAACAGGCGCGCGGGATTCTTTTTCTTTTTCAGCCATGATGGCCCCAGTTTACCTCCTTTTGGACAGCTGACGAATGTTCAGAATAAAGCCTACCAATGCAACGAGCATCCCCGCGCCAGCCGACGCTAAGAATGTCGGCTTGTCGCTGAAATTTTGGGCGATGACGCCGCCCATGCTCGATCCAATGGAAACGCCAATAACCACCGACGACTGCATGGAAGTCATCGCGATTGCGATACCGCCTCGCGGCGCGAGTGATTCAGCCAGGGTGAACGCGGTTACCATCGCGGGACCCACAAAGAATCCCGCAATCGTTAGCAGAATCGCCGTGAATACAAGGCCGTTTACGAGCGCAACCAGGCTCATCGCCGTGGCGATGCCAAGACCGCCGATAAGCAGACGAGTGGGCAGATTGATCCGTTCTGGGATGGCGACGGTCAAGATGGCCATGACGGCTGATCCGACGCCCATAGCTGCATATACGAGGCCGGCGATGCCCTGATGCCCCAAGAGTTCCGACCTCACTGTGGTTGCGGCTTGAGTGGTGCCAAACAGAATGCCAATGCCGGTCATGGCGATAATAGCGGGTGTGACGGCAAGGAGAACCTTCCCAACGCCAGGTCCCTGTTTAGTTGTGCTTGGCGTCGCCGGCCCCGTTTTTGGTGTGAGAAGCGCGAAGGCAATGCCGGCTGTGGCAACCAGTATGAATGCGAGGAATAGGGGTGCGGATGCGAACGCAGTGGTGGCCGCAATGCCAACGAGGGCGGGGCCAAGGACGAATACGAGCTCGTCTGCCATGGATTCATATGAGAGGGCGGCATTGAGTTCTTGTGGTGTGTTCGTCTGGTGGATCCACCGGGAGCGGGTAAACGATCCGATGGGGAGGGAGGTGAAGCCCACGGCCATGCAGGCAAGATACAGCGCAAGTCCAACCGTTGCGGACTGTACCGCCAAAAATAGGAGCAGTAACGCTAGCGCGTTAATCGGGGTGAGGAGGCGTAGTGGTAAAAATTGCCCTTTTCGATCTGCCCATTTGCCAATCAGTGGTCCTGCGATTGCAGTTGAAATTGCCGTGGTTGCAGTGGCTGCGCCGCCTTGCGCTACGGATCCTGTGCTAGCAGTGACTGCGGTCATAACGCCCAGGGGAAGCATGGCGTAGGGGGCTCTGGCTGCAAAAGCAATAACGAGTGCTTTCCAGCCCGTTAGCTGGGGGAGCACACGGTAGTGTCCGAGTGCTCGGAAAGGGGATGAATGCATTTTTCTTGATTCCGGTGTTGCTTACCCACCCGGGTTTTTGCTCATCCAACCGGCCAAACTGGCACTCACTAAAACAGTGGGGTCCCCATTGAGTAAAAAGCAGATGGGCGTCACGCTTGCGCGTGAGCTTTCCAAGTTTACCGCAAGTAATCCACAGGCGCGCTGATGCGGGTGAGGGGATTGCCGCAATGTGGTTGAGTTATCTCATGAGCATGAAGGGCTACGAAATCATTCAGCCGTTTACCGTGTCTTCCTCGGGCACGATTTGGCAGGCAACCACAAAAACTGGTGATGGTTGCTTGATTCGTTTCATTTCGGTTGATGAGGCCCACGCTCTTTCTGATCGCCTACAGACTCTTTCGCAGTTCGACAGCCCGTTTGTATCGCGAGTGATTGAGGTTGTGCCCGATGGTGCGCGAGTTGGGATCGTCACTTCATTCGTGGAGGGCCTGCCGCTCAACCAATGGACGCATCTTCCGGGAACAAATACACAGAATCGGGTGCGTGCACTGTTGCGTGACATCGCTTTGGGATTGAAGGATTTGCACGAGGCGGGGCTGGCACACGGTGACGTGTCCAGTACCAACGTGATCGTAGGAAGTGCCGGGGCGATTTTAGTTGACCACGTGCTCGGCACGGGCTTCACGCCGGGGTTTGCTGCTCCGGAGAAGCTGGATGGACAGACCGGGGACCCGCGAGCGGCCGATG
Source organism: Gleimia europaea ACS-120-V-Col10b (assembly GCF_000411155.1). GTDB lineage: Bacteria > Actinomycetota > Actinomycetes > Actinomycetales > Actinomycetaceae > Gleimia > Gleimia europaea_B. The sequence continues at coordinate 337,368 of NZ_KE150266.1, read as the reverse complement.
TGTGGGCGTGGGGAGTTTTAGCTCGCGAACTCGGATTTACCGACGGTGTTGTGGAGCGAGCATTGGATCCAAACCCCGCTACGCGGATCTCAATAGCTCAAGTTTTAGAGTCAGAAGAGTTTACGGGAAATGTGGGTAGCGCCGCGATACCAATGGAGGCAGACGTTTCCATGCTGAATGCGGGCGATCTGCTTCGTTTGGAGACCTCTACGGCACAAACAGTTTGGCAGGATCGCCCAGCAGGTCGTCACGTGCGAGCGCGAAGAAAAGGGCGCGTTCGGATTGCGATTGCTGCAACGCTCGTTGTTGTCGGCATGGCCACGCTTGGATATTGGTGGATTCACCCAACCTCTCTTGCGCCCATGGCCTCCTCTGTTGACGAAGCGGAGACATCGGCAATCAAATGCCCCTCATCGGGCGAGGCGCAGGCAGTCGTCTCGGATCTAACTACAAAACGAAATCGGGCGATAGCGACATCTGATAGAGCGTTGCTGGAGACAGTAGTCGATACCGACAGCAAAGTTTTTGAAAAAGATATTGAGCTGATTGAAAGTATTGAGCAGTCGGGAATAGAAATCCGGAACCTAGTAACTTCGGTAACAGGTGTGAAGGTCGTGGAATGCTCTCCGTTAGAAGTCCTCGTAACCTTTACCCAAAACGAACACGAACGGTGTCAGGGGGATGTTTGCGAGGTGGTGGAAGCGCAGCCGGCAAGCCGGTTGAAGCTTACTTTCACTGGCCCGCCTTGGCGCGTTAGCGATGTGACTGCGGTGGATCCCGAACACCTCTAGCCGAGTTCGCCAGGCAGTAAGCCGCTCGCGATTCGTGTTCGCCTTTGCTAACGCGAAAAACCAAAATGAAAACGGGGCAGCCCGATGATAATCGGACTACCCCGTAGTTAGTTACGGCTAGAGACCAAGCTCGGCCTCGAACTCTGCTTCTTCGAGGCGGTTCTTAATCGCAGTGAGGAAGCGACCTGCGTCAGCGCCATCGATGAGGCGGTGATCGTAGGTGAGAGCAAGGTAAACCATGGAGCGAATACCAATGGTTTCATTGCCGTCCGCATCCTTGATTACCATCGGACGTTTGACAATGCGGCCAACGCCAAGAATACCAACCTGCGGCGCGTTTAGAACCGGCGTGTCGAACAGGGCGCCAATCGCACCGGTGTTCGTGACGGTGAACGTAGCACCAGAAAGTTCTTCTGGCTTGACCTGACCATCACGTGAACGGGCAGCTAGATCGTTGATCGCGCGGGCGATGCCCGAGAGCGTTAGGTCGCCAGCATCCTTGATAACTGGAACCATGAGACCGCGCTCGGTGTCAACTGCCATACCGATGTGCTCGTAGTTGAAGTATTCAACTTCCTTGCCCTTAATCTCGGCATTGAGCTTCGGGTACATCTTGAGCGCTTCCGTGGTGGCCTTGATGAAGAACGGCAGGAAGGACAGTGAGGTGCCTTCGCGAGCTTCAAACGACGCCTTTGCACGCTTGCGTAGCGCAGCAATGCGGGTCACATCGGCCTCAACAACCGTGGTTAGCTGAGCCGAGCCCTGCAGTGAACTCATCATGCGGTCGGCAATTACCTGACGCATGCGAGTCATCTTTTGCGTGGTGCCGCGCAGCGTGGTGTCTTCGATTACCGTGCTCTTCGGTGCGGCAGGTGTAGCGCTCGACGCTGGAGCGGCGGTTGTAGCGGCGCGCTTGTCAGCCTCTTCCTTCGCGGCAAGGACGTCTTCCTTGCGGATCCGGCCGCCAATGCCTTGGCCTGTTACGTTAGCGAGGTCAACGCCGAGCTCCTTCGCAAGCTTACGCACGATCGGGGTGACGTACTTGCCGGAGGCGGAAATGTCAGTCTGTGCGGGCTTGGCCGGCTCCGGTTTCTTTGTGCCAGCCGGTTCCGGCTGCGCATTAGGCGCAGGTTCTGGCGTAGGAGCTGGAGCTGGTGCCGGCGTAGGAGCTGGAGCTGGTTCTGGCGTAGGAGCTGGTGCCGGTGCCGGCGTAGGAGCTGGTGCCGGTGCGGGCTCAGCCTCGGGTTCGGGCTGGGCAACAGCATCATCGGCAACGGGTGAACCGGTGGAGATGACCGCAACAACGGTATCAACGTCCACCGTCTCGTCCTCGTCCACCTTGATCTCGGCGAGGAAACCAGAGACGGGGGAGGGAACCTCGGAATCAACCTTGTCAGTCGATACCTCCAGTAGGGGTTCGTCGGCCTCAACCTTGTCGCCAACTGCCTTTAGCCACGCAGAAACGGTGCCTTCGGTTACTGATTCGCCAAGGGCAGGCATCTTAACCTCGATAAGTTCGCCATCCTGCGACGGGGCCGGGGACTCCTGCGCAGCTGGTGCGGCCGGTGCCGGCTCAGCTACCGGGGCCTCTTCAGCCGGTGCTTCTTCGGCTGGAGCTGGCTCTTGTGCGGGAGCTTCCGCTTCGCCCTCGTCACCAATTAGGGCGATGACGGAGCCAACTTCAACAGTCTCGTCCTCTTCAACCAAAATCTTGACGATCTTGCCTGCGTAGGGGGAGGGAACCTCAGAGTCAACCTTGTCGGTAGAAACTTCGACGATGGGCTCGTCTACCTCAACGGTGTCACCCACCTGCTTAAGCCATTCGGTTACAGTGCCTTCGGTGACGGACTCACCGAGAGCTGGCATCTTAATTTCTTGTGCCACTTTACGTATCTCCTTAAGTAGTGGGTCTTAGGCTGAGTGCAACGGCTTGCCAGCGAGGGCCAGAGCCGCCTCTCCAATGGACTCGTTCTGAGTTGGGTGCGCATGGATGATGCTGGCCACGTCCTCAGCGTACGCTTCCCAGTTTACAATCAACTGGCCTTCGCCAATCTGCTCGCCCATGCGGGCGCCAATGGCGTGGAAGCCAACGATGGGGCCGTCTTTGAGGGCCACGAGCTTTACTAGACCAGCAGTGTTGAGGATCTGAGATTTGCCGTTGCCAGCAAGGTTGAACTCTTGCGTGGCAATCTTGTCGCCGCCGTACTGGTCCTTAGCCTGCTTTTCAGTGAGGCCAACGGAGGCGATTTCGGGCTCGCAGAAAGTTACGCGAGGAATGCCGGATTCGACGATTGGTTCGGGGTTCAAGCCAGCGATCTCTTCGGCGACGAACATGCCCTGCAGGAAGCCGCGGTGTGCCAGCTGTAGGCCGGGGACGATGTCACCAACCGCGTAGATACCCTCAACGTTGGTGCGCAGACGCTCATCTGTGAGCACAAATCCGCGCTCCATGTTGACACCCTGCTCCTCGTAACCGAGATTTGCGGTAGCCGGGCCGCGCCCGATTGCTACCAGCAGAATGTCACCGTCGTAGGTGTTACCGTCATTCGTCTTTACGTGAACGCCGGACTCATCCTGAGTGACGGATTCGAACATGGTCTTGGTCTTGAAGTCAATGCCACGCTTGCGGAACTGGCGCTCCAGGTTCTTGGAGATGGCCTCATCCTCAGCAGGAACGAGGCGATCCAGGCCCTCAATGATGGTCACTTCAGCGCCGAATGATGCCCACACGGATGCGAACTCAACGCCGATCACGCCGCCGCCAAGCACGATTGCCTTCGAGGGAACCCAGGTCATCTGCAGCGCCTGCTCGGAGGTAATCACGTTGCCTTCGATTTCGAGGCCGGGGATGGTCTTAGAGTAGGAGCCGGAAGCAAGCACGATGTTCTTCCCGCGATATTCTTTACCGTCTACGGTGACGGTGTTCTTCCCCGTGAGCTTGCCCCAGCCCTGCACGTAATCAACTTTGCGCATCTTGATAAGACCCTGCAGGCCCTTGTGGAGCTGGTTAATCGTCTGGTCACGGTACTGTGCAACGCGGTTCATGTCGATTCCGTCAAAGTTGGAATTTACCCCGAAGTAGGCAGAGTCCTTGACGGTGTCGGCAACTTCTGCAGCGTGCAGGTATGCCTTTGTTGGAATACAGCCGCGGTGCAGGCAGGTGCCGCCAAGCTTGTCACCTTCGATCAAGGCCACTTTGAGCCCAAGCTGGCTAGCGCGCAGGGCGGCTGCGTAGCCGCCAGAACCGGCACCGAGAATGACTACATCGTACATTTCTTCACTCACGTGATTCTCCCCTTATGCGAGTTTTGACCGTGGGTCATTACTTACCGCTCATTGTCGCACTGATCGTCTACGATTACCTGTTTTGTGAACGATTTTTCGGCCCCGGTTTTGTGCCGTTTGCAACAAGAATCATGCCAGGTATAGACACGTAAAAACCCCGCCCAATCGAGATTAAAAGGAAGTTAATCTCGATTGGGCGAGGCAGGATTTAGGGGTCGCTGTCTTAGGCGAGTGATTCCGCCCAGTTCACGAGCGTGAGCATGCTCATGCCGGTTGCGCCCTTGTTGTTGGCGCCCCACGGGCTGCCATCGTTGTAGGAGGGGCCGGCAATATCGATGTGGGCCCAAGGCTTGTCAGCTACGAACTCTTGCAGGAACACGCCCGCAACCATCATTCCGCCTGCTCGCGTACCCGAGTTCGCAATGTCAGCTACGTCAGACTTCAGCGAGTCGAGCAGGTAGGAGGGTAGCGGGGCGCTCCACATGGCTTCGCCCACCTGCGCGGCGCTGGCTACGATCGCATCACGCATATTGGCAGTGCCCATAACGCCGGCGGTGCGTTCCCCTAGACCGACGATTTGCGCGCCGGTGAGGGTAGCAACATCAACGATTGCGTCCGTGTCAGTTTCAGCCGCAAGCGCGAGGGCATCTCCCATGACCAGGCGGCCTTCAGCGTCGGTGTTGATCACTTCAACGGTCTTTCCCCCGCGCATAGTGATGACATCGGAGGGACGCTGGGCGCGGCCGCCAGGCATATTTTCTGCCAGCGCCAGGTAGGTGTCGATCTTCACGTTCAGGCCTAGTACCGCCGCGGCAACGGTGGTTGCAAGCACGGTGGCGGCACCGGTCATGTCTGACTTCATAGCTTCCATGCCCTTGGCAGGTTTGATGGAAATACCGCCGGAGTCGAATGTGATGCCCTTGCCGATCAGGGAGATCTTCTTGCTGGCATTTTGAGGTGCGTAGCTGAGTTTGACCAGTCGGGAACCGCGATCAGAACCCAGGCCAACAGCGAGGATGCCTCCACACCCTTCTTCTGCAAGCTTGTTTTCGTCCCAAATCTCCGCTTCGATGGGCAGGCCCGCGATAGCTTGTTGCGCGTAGGTAGCGAACTTGGCGGGGTAGAGGTCATTGGGCGAGCGGTTCACCAGGTCCATGATCATCATCATGGAAGAAGCTAGAACCTTGATGCGCTTCGCCATGGTGTGCGTGTTCAGACCTTGGGGTACGCAGATCGTGAGCTGGTCAAGAGGAGTTACCTTTTCATCTCCGTACTTTTGAATGGTGTAGCAACCAAGCAGGGCGCCAATGCCGGCCTGGATAACATCGTCCTCGTTTTCATACTTTCCAGCAAGCACCACATTCTTTGCTTCTAAGCCGCGCGTACCGATTGCGGCGAGGTGCCGGTGAATCCCGGTGCCTTCAAGCTCGATGCCGTTAGAAAAGTCGGAGTTGCGACGCGAATGCAACTCGTCAGCCTTGGCTCCCACGAGGGCGATCTTTCGGGCTTTAGTTCCAGTGCCCGGAAGCACTGTGCGAGCGCCGGTACAAGATTTCGCGTCTACCGCCTTGGCGGCCTCATTGAGGCCGGGAACCTCGATGCTTGGCCCGTTTTCAAAGTAATAGGTAACCAGGAGGTCTGTTTCAATGTCTGCTACGCTTTCGCAAATGAATTCGATATCTGTCATGCCCCTATCGTATCTGCAAGGTAAATCGACGCAAGAACTTCGTTTTCGCTAAAATAAATGCGAAAGGTGAGGTGTTTCGATGCGTAATCATATGCGGGCGGCGGGAGCTGAGCCCCGGCCGGCAACTGATAACCGGGGTGCTTCCTACGGGGGCGGGCGCGTTGTTATGGCGGTATTTTGGGTGTGTGCCGTCTATTTTACGTACACAGCTTTCGTTGATTTCGTTACCTTCTCCAATCAGCCTATCGGCCCGCGAGTGCTCTCGCTCATTGCGGCGCTCGGCTACATTTTGATCGCAATATCGATCACTCACAACGGTAGGCGTATGCGCATCATCGGATGGACCGCTCTGCTAGTTGAACTTGCCGGCGTTCTCTCCACCGGCATCATGGGTCTTGGTGTTGCTGATATTGGTGCGATTCGAAACGTCTGGGCAAATTTTGGTGCCGGCTACTACTACGCGCCGTTGATCTTACCTGTGATTGGACTGGTGTGGATCTGGTTCACAAACCCGCGCCGGATCGTGGAGATCGCCGAGAGTTTCGACCGCAAGTAGACGGTATTTATTTGGTAGCCCCGGAAAGCCGTCTCTATCCGCCGGGGCAAAACACGGCCTATATACCGCCGGGAAAACCGAGCTGACGCCAAGCCTCGTACAGTCCGATAGCAGCCGAGTTTGCAAGGTTTAGTGACCTAGTTCCAGGCGTCATCTGAATGCGCACACGCTCAGTTACACGCGGGTGATCCATAACCTGTTCGGGCAGGCCCGTGGGTTCGGGGCCAAATAGTAGACCATCCCCATCGCGGTAGTGAACGTTGCTGTAATGGGTAGTGGCGTGCCCCGTAAACGCATAAATCGAACCGGGCACCTGTGCAAGTGCTTCATCAATAGTTTCATACACGCGAACGTGAGCCAGATCGTGATAGTCGAGGCCGGCGCGCTTCAACTTCGTGTCATCCATGTCGAACAGGGGATCAACTAGGTGGAGCATGGATCCGGTACATGCGGACAGGCGGATTGCGGCGCCCGAATTTCCGGGGATTCTGGGTTCGAAAAAGACTACGTGGAGCACGCCCTCATTTTAGGCGCGTGCCCCACGATACGAAAACCAGAGCGGTTTACTGCTTGAAGGTCAAAGTTAATGACGCTTTGGCAAGCGCATGGAATAGAGCGTTGAACGAGGCCGTGGTGATAGTGGTTTCCTCGTCCAATCCCAAGGTAGGGGTATCGAGGGCATAGACGGTGAAAACGTACCGGTGTTCCCGATCTCCCTTCGGCGGGTTCGCCCCATAGTAGCTGGCTTGACCCGCGTCATTTAGCAGGTGGAAAGCCGCCCCTTCCAAATGCAGATCAGAAGCGCCAGCGCCCTCCTCCAGCTCAGTAATTTCAGCGGGAATATCAACGATTCCCCAATGCCAATAGCCTGCGGGCGTAGGTGCGTCGGGGTCAAAACAATAGATGAAGAAAGACTGAGTTTGTTCGGGAAAACCGCTCCAAGAAAGATGAGGCGAGATGGAACCGCCGGGCGCGGTTTGAGCGGCGGGCATAGCCTGCTTGGCGCCCACGGTGTTGGACTTGAGCGTAAAAGTCGGAAGTTCTGGTAGGGCTTCGTCGGGATGGGGTGCTACCGGGCGTGAATTAAGATCCATTTGGAGCTCCTAATCTACTGTTGCCAAGGTCACTTTCAATTTATCTCTACACTAGCTTTAGTGCGATAGGGCGGAGTTTACCGGCGTTTTCACGGTTGGTTAAAACCAAAATTAAACATCTCCACTTTTCTTGTCCCACTCCTGCAATACACTATCGAACAGATGTTCGAAACTCTTGGGGGAGGAAGCGAGCAAGTGGTGGAGGCGCAAATACTTGAGCGAGATCGGAAACAACGCTTAGCGAAAGCGCGTTTGAGTCTTGTGCGGGCGGAAACTGCGGTAGGTGTTTTGCCAGCGCCTCTTCGCGCGGGCAGTGTGTGGCATGTAGACAGTGGGAATGAGGCACTGTTTGCGGCTACGTTAAGCCTTCACAAAGACGGGCAGTGGATAGGCTTTGTAGGCGTTAAAAACATCGGTTGGCGCGCGGCCGCAGAGAAGGGGATTGCGCTTGAAAAAGTTATTTTTATTCCCGAGGTGAAGGGGCGGCCTCTTAAGGTTTTAGCTGCTCTTATCGATGGGGTTGATCTGGTAGTGGCGGGCCCGCTTTCGTTGTCACCGCAAAACCAAAGAGCTCTTGCGGGGCGGGCAAGGTTAAGGAGATCTTCTGTTCTAACGACTGTGCCCTGGCTTTCTGTTTCTAAACCTTGGTATGCGCGGTCGCAAAACGGCGGGGTTGATAGCTCTTTCGATTTGATTGGGAGGGCAGTGTGACGCGTTTGGCAGTGGTGTTTTTTCCAGATTGGGAAACGAGTGCGCTAGCAATTGATTGCCCTCCTGGGGCCCCGGCTGCTTTGGTGTCTGCCGCCGGGCGGATAACTCACGTGACTCGTGAGGCTCGGGCGGTGGGCGTGGCGGTGGGAATGCGGAGGGCTCTTGCAGAGCACTTGTGTGATGGGCTTCTAGTCATGCCAAACGATCCGGGTCGTTCGCTGCGGGCGTTCAATGTTGTTCTTGACTCTTTGGATGAAGTGTCAGCAACCGTTTGCATGATAAAACCCGGAATAGCATGGGTTCCTGCTTCTGCGGCACGCACTTTTGGCGGTGAAGAGGCGCTGTGTGAGCGCGTGATCGATGTGGTCGCAGCGCAGACGGGGAGTGAGTGCTACGTGGGGATAGGTGAAGGATTGTTGCAAGCCTGGGTGGGGGCACTGCATGGCGTTATAGATCCCAGCGAGTCTCGCGTGAACGATTTGTCGCTAAGGCACTTAAAACCGCTTATGTCTCAAAAGGAAAGCGATCTGGATCAAGTGTTGGATTCTCTTGCCGCCTTAGGGGTGAGGACGGTTGGTGATCTGCAAACTCTTGGTGCGGGGCATGTGCTGGCTCGTTTTGGTGAGGTGGGTCAGAGCTTGCATAAGCTGATCTGGCAGGCTGGTCCGATTTGTAAAGTTGAGCGTACGGCAGATGAATTCATCGAGCAAACTGTCGTGTTTCCAGCCCCGGTGCCAGATTTGGGGGTGGCTTTGGGATATTTGCTGGAGCAGTCCAGAAGTCTTGTGGAAAAACTGATTGCAAAGCAAGTGGCTACAAATGAAATCGATATAACCGCAACTATTTTTGGGGCCACGGGAAGGGCTGAGAGGCTACGGCGGTGGGCGATAATCGATTTTCCCGCGCCGCGTGATTTGGTTGATAGAACGCGTTGGCAAGTCCAGTCTTGGGTTGACGAGATAGCCAGATCTGGAGTTTCTTTGGAGGGTGAGTATTCGCAAGAGCGTTTTGGGGTGGAGAAAATTGTTCTAACCGCCCGCAATCTGGTTCCAATAGATCATCTTGCAAAACGATTGTGGTCAGATCGTAGCGAAGAGGACGTGCGCGCCAGTACGGTGGCTTTTAGACTTCAAGCGCTAGTCGGTTTAGACGGGGTTTTGCAACCGCGAGTGCGGCCGGGGTTTGATCCGCTGAGTAGGGCAGTGCAAGCCGAGTGGGGCGCCGCCCCGGAAATAGCCGCATGGGAGGGCTGGAGCGTGCCTCGCAAATGGCAGGATCACGCCTCGTTTCAAAACGCGTGGGTTGGGGGTTTGCAGGAAGAATCTCCGGCGACAGTGCTGGAAAATCCTCTGTCTGTGAGTCTTTTTGATGAGGGCGGAAGCATGGTTAGCTTGCGGCCAGACGGCACGCTGAACGCTACTCCACGAAGCATGGTTGTGAACGCTGTGGAAGTGGCGGAGCTGAATGTGGGGTTGTGTGCAGCAGAGGAGGTCAGCCTCTCTGACGTGCGCGGCCCATGGCCTATCCTTGGCAGGTGGTGGGACGCGGAGGATGAAACGGCTGCGCCCAGAGCGTGGCTTGTGGCATTGCCTCAAGGGTTACCGCAGGTGCTTATTAAATGGTTTTCGGGTGAGTGGATGCTCGCCGCATTGTGGTATTAGTTCAGTAGAGGCATTAGAAAGGTGCGTGCTGTGGCCAAACTTTACTTCAGGTATGGGGCAATGAACTCCGGTAAATCAACGGCGTTGCTACAGGCCGCCTACAACTACGAAGAACGCGGGCAAAGAGTGGTGCTCGCAAAACCGTCGATTGACACCAAAGGAGATGCGCAGATTGTTTCTCGCCTGGGGGTTACTCGCGAAGTGGACATGCTGGTTGGCAAAGATGAGAACCTGCGCGCCGTTTTCTTAGATGTAGCTTCGGGAGTTGACCCTAATGCTCTGGTGCAGAATCTAGCGGCCAAGCCCGTGTCTGCGCTACTCGTAGATGAAGCCCAGTTTTTTACGCCAAAACAGGTTGACGACATGTTCCGCATTGCGGTGCTAGATAATGTTCCGGTACTTGCGTACGGTATTCGAACTGATTTTCAAACCATTGCGTTCCCTGGGGCGCGGCGCTTATTGGAGATCGCGCACTCGGTTGAAGAGCTTAAAACGATTTGTCGGTGCGGTAAAAAAGCAGTATTTAACGGTCGTAAAGTGGACGATCGGTTCGTTTTCGATGGAGATCAGGTGGCGATTGACGGGGTGTCAGTAACCTATGAGTCACTGTGTGGAAACTGTTATTTAGAAGAGTCAAAGGGGCGGCTGTCTTCCGACCTGTAAAGGCGCGGCCGAACGCGAATATCGAACACTTGTTCGATATGATTGGTGGGTGGTAACCTACGCAGAACTTCACGCGCACAGCGCATTTTCTTTCCTTCACGGGGCTAACCTGCCCGAAGTAATGGTTCAGCGTGCAGCGCAGCTGGGTTTGGATGCCATTGGAATCCTTGATTATGACGGCATGTTCTCGGCGGTACAAACAAGCGTTGCTGCCAGAGAAAACGGGATCGCGAGCGTACAAGGAACAGAAATCAGGGTTGCGGATGGTTATCATCTGCCAATCCTTGCCAATAATGTAGACGGCTACCACGAGCTTTGTGACGCCCTATCGGCATTCCAACTGTCTAAAACAGGGCGCGCAAACATGGTTTTACCCCTTGAAGAGCTCGCAAGATTTTCGGCGGGAAACTGGACGATTCTTACCGGAACTGCGCGCGGGCCGATCCGTCAAACTTTGCGCAGGCATGGTATAGATCAAGCGGTTAAGCTGACCGGTAGGTTTCGTGACCTGTTTGGGAACGTGGTTATAGAGTCGGCTCTTTCAACTCCGGATGAAGAAGAACGCGAAGCTCACGACCTGGCGCGTATTGCTGAACTTGCGGGACTACAACTGGTGGCAACAACTGGGGCGCGCGTAGCGGACGTTAGTTCTTTGAAGCTTGCTCACGCGCTACGTGCGATACGCCTGGGAGCCACGTTAGAACAGGCACAGCCCTACCTGGAGGCTTTTCCGCCAATCCTGCGTTCAGCCAGCGACATGCTTCGAATACACAGGTACTATCCGCAGGCGGTAGAGAATGCAGCCGAGTTAGCGCAAGAACTCGCTTTTGATTTGCGGCTCGTCGCACCGCATTTACCGCGTGCAAATCTTCCCGTCGGGTTTGATGATGACAGCTGGCTACGTCACCTCACGTATGCGGGAGCGCAAGAAAGATACGGCAGTAGGGCGCGCAACCCGCAAGCATGGCAGAAGATTGATTCCGAATTATCTTTAATCGCAAAGCTGGGGTTTTCAGGCTATTTCTTGATAGTTAAAGAGATCGTAGATTTTTGCGTTGCCGAGAATATCTTGTGCCAAGGACGCGGGTCGGCAGCGAATTCGGCCGTGTGTTTTGCGCTCGGTGTTACGGCTGTAGACGCGGTTAAACACAAGATGCTGTTCGAGCGATTCTTATCCGAGGGGCGTAGTGGACCTCCCGATATCGATATCGATATCGAGGCAGGTAGGCGTGAGGTGGTGATTCAACATATTTATGAACGCTACGGTCGTCGGTATGCGTCCCAGGTGGCGAATGTGATCTCCTATAAGCCGCGCTCGGCGCTTCGAGATGCGGCAAAAGCGTTTGGGTATCCGGGGGAAGTGGCGGCGGTTTGGGTGAAGAAGCTAGAAGGAGCTAAGCCGGATCCGAAGGTGGCGGGCATTGCAACGCAAATGTCAAAGCTACCTCGGCATATGGGGATTCACCCCGGAGGGATGGTGCTAACTCGCGAACCGGTTTCAAGAATCTGCCCGGTGGCGTGGGCCAGCAAAGAGGGGCGTACCGTTCTCCAGTGGGATAAGGATGACTGCGCTGAAGCTGGGCTCGTGAAGTTTGATCTCCTCGGTTTGGGTATGCTCACGGCACTTAGAAAAATGTTCGCTGCGCTTCGCGATGAAGGTCACGTGGGCGCTGACGGTAAACCTTTTAACCTGTACAACCTGCCAAACGAGGATCCGCTCGTGTACGACCTGCTGTGCGCTGCAGATACGGTTGGTGTATTCCAAGTTGAATCGCGTGCTCAAATGAGCACGCTCCCGCGAATGCAACCACGTTGTTTTTACGACATTGTGATTGAGGTTTCTCTGGTTCGCCCCGGGCCAATCCAGGGGCAGGCAGTCAATCCGTATCTGCGGCGCAGGCGCGGCCTCGAACCCGTTTCTTACTGGCATCCGCTACTCCGACCGGCATTGGAAAAAACGCTTGGGATCCCAATTTTTCAAGAACAACTCATGCAAATAGCGATGGATGCCGCCGGTTTTAAACCACACGAGGCCGATCAGTTACGTAAAGCGATGGGGTCTAAGCGCAGCGCTGAGAAGATGGCGCGCCTGCGTCCGGCCCTGTATGCGGGGTTTGCGAAGAATGGGATTACCGGTACAGTTGCGGATCAAATTTTTGACTCATTCCGCGGCTTCGCAGAATTTGGTTTCCCCGAATCTCACTCGTTTTCGTTCGCTTATATTGTGTACGCATCGGCGTGGATGAAGGTGCATTTTCCCGAGGAGTTCTACGCGGCAATCATTTCTTCACAACCAATGGGATTCTATTCGGTTTCCTCACTGGTGGAAGATGCGCGTAGGCATGGTGTGTTGGTAGAGCGTGCAGACGTTAATTATTCGTTGCGTGATACCAGTGTGGAGCGGTTTATGGGCGCAAATCAGACTCAGCGGATCCCCCCGGTGACTCCGCAGTCAGGCAAACGTGTCCGCATGGGCTTTGCAACTATTCATGGTCTTTCAGACGCGAGTATTGGCCGGATTATTCGTGCCCGCGAGCAGGGTGAGTTCGCGTCGGTGGAGGATTTAGCGAGGCGGGCTACGCTCAGTTCGAAGGAAGTGGAGAGGCTCGCTAAGGCTGGCGCGCTTGGGAGGATTGCGGATTCGCGCAGGCAGGCCATGTGGGTGGCACCGTTTGTGGGGCAGCAAGCTCACCAGCCTACGTTGCCGCTGGAGTGGGGGAATATACCGGATTTGCAGCCTCTTACGCCGGTGGAGGCAGTGGTTGCGGACTATCAGGCTAGTGGTGTGAGCGTGGACGGGAATCCGATGGAGTTCGTCCGGCGGAAACTCGATTCTGCTGGCGTGCTACCGTGCGGCAAGGTTGCAAGTGTGGAAGCGGGCCGGCGCATTCGCGTTGGAGGATTGGTGACGCACCGGCAGCGTCCGCACACGGCTAAAGGGACGATTTTCTTGTCATTGGAGGACGAGACGGGGTATGCGAATGTGGTTTGCGCGCCGGGGCTTTGGAAGAGGTTTCGCAAAGTTGGTTTGACTGAGGCGGCGCTTGTGGTGCGTGGGGTTGTCGAGCGCGCGCCGGGTGGGGCGTCGGCTTTGGTGGCGGACAAACTTGAGGCGCTACCTGTTCCTGTGGCGGGTAGGTCCCGCGATTTCAGATAGCGCCGCAGGTATTGAAATCGGTCAGCTTTCTGATGGTCCTTCAACGATTTCTTTAGGGCTTGGAAGGTCGCCCTCAAGGGGCGGGTCTTCTTCGTGCAGCTGTTGGTAGATAGCCCAGGCGGAAGCGATTAGAGGGATGGAAAGCACAGCGCCGAAAATGCCGGCGAGTAGGGTTCCGGCGGTGACGCCGATGCCCACAACTACGGGGTGTAGCGAAACTTGTGCGCCCATGATGAGCGGTTGGAGGACGTGGCCTTCAAATTGTCCGATTAGGGCAATCCCGATGCCAACAGCAATCATCATCCACACGCCCTTTGAGGCCAGAGCTACGATCATGGCGATGCCCATGGCGGTGGGAGCGCCGATAAGGGGGATGAATGAGCCCATGAACACGAGTACGCCGAGTGGAGCGGAAAGGGGAATCCCGAGGACAGTGAGGTAAACGAACGCGAAGATGCCGTTGGTTAGTGCAACCATCATGATGCCACGGGCGTAGCCAGAAAACGTGTACCATCCAGCGGCTACGGCCTTGTGTGTGGATTCGCGGTGTCTTTCCGGCAGTCGGTTAAGGAACCAGATCCACATGTTCTTGCCGGAGTAAAGGAAGAAGATTGTGGCAAATAGGGCGAGCGCCATGATCGTGAATCCGATTGCTATGGACCCGAGGTTGGAAAGCGCTCCTTGAAGTATTCGGCCCGCGTTGGTTTCGATGTAGTTGCGTGCCTGTTCGATGGTTTGGTTGATCCAGTTGTAGATCTCATCGGAGGTGAGGTCAACGGCCCACGGGCCGGTTCTGACGAACTCGATGATCTGGTCGATGCCGTTTCCAAACTGTTTACTCAGCGAGTTCCATTGTCCGGCAACGGATGTAATGACGTAGAAGATAAGGCCGCCAAAGAAGGCTGTGCTACCCAGTAGGGCAATGATTTCGCCAAGCCATCTGGGCATGTAGCGTTCGAGCCAGGTCACGATGGGGTCAAGAATAGAGGTGACCACGAGCGCAATGAAGATTGCAACTACGACGGCGGCAACTTCGGCAAGGCTCCAAACGATGAGGGCAACTATGATTAGGATGCCCAGAATCATCCAGGCGGAGGTTCCGGCTTTCCGTAGCCATGTGGGAATGTCGTTTATGTTGCCGCGAGAGTGAGCCTTGGAAAAACGCGGCGGAATAGCCCTAGATGAGCCGCGCATTTGGTTTCGGCGGTGCTGTCGCGGCAGAACTTCTTGGGAGAGTGGCCGTGGCGCCTCTGCGGGAATGGTGGCGTGTTTTGCGGTGGCGTTGCGCGACATGATTGAGCGCGCGGTGGCTCCCGCTCTAGATGCGAGTCGTCTGATGTTACCGGAGTTTTCGTCTTTGCTCACTGTTTCAGCCTAGTGCGTTCCGCTGATTATTTCTTGGTGCGCTGGATGATTGTTTCCACTAGTTCGTCTGGTGTGGCAACGGCTGTCGTTGCGGTTTCAAATTCGCGTGGGTCGGTTCCGCCCCAGAGGACGCCGATTACGTCGAGGTGGTTGGCGATCGCGCCCTCCACGTCGTGGATTCGGTCTCCAATCATGATGGCACCGGCACGGTTGTAGCCGTCAGCTTCGAGAAGGTTTAGGGCATCTGCGATTACCGCCGCCTTGGATTGGTGGGCGGAATCGTTGGTGGAACCGACGACGTGTTTGAAGTAGGGGTCGAGACCGGCGTGTGTTGCTATGGGCTTTGCCATGGTCTCGGTTTTTGAAGTTGCGATGGCTAGGGGGAAGCCAAGTTTGTGAAGTTCTTGGATGGCTTCTCGAACGCCCGGAAAAAATGGGGCGTCATACATGGTTTGACGATAGTGGCGGCGGTAGGTGGCGATGGCGTCGTCGATGTGGGCGGGGTCTACTTTCGCGAAGTCACGGAAAGAGTGAAATAGGGGAGGCCCAACCCAGGCTCGCAGTTGCTCATCTGACTGTGGCGGCAGGCCCAGCTCATCGAGGGTGTCTACTACTGCTTGCATGATGATCGGGGCGGAGTCCACGATCGTTCCGTCAAAGTCAAAAAGCACGATGTTGGTGTTCATGCCTTAAGCCTATCTAAGGACGGTGCTTCGTTTAGTAGGGCTCCCGCGAGGCTCGAAAAGGTGTCATTTGGCGCAGGGAGGTGATTTGACACTGCATGTGGATGTCGTGCTAGAGTTTTCCTCGTTGCTCTAAGGAGCCCCGATGCGCGGGTGGCGGAATTGGTAGACGCGCTAGCTTGAGGTGCTAGTTCCCACTTATTCGGGAGTGCGGGTTCAAGTCCCGCTTCGCGCACAGTTGTGAGGCAGCCGAAAGGTTGCCTCACTTTTTATATTTCTTGCCCAGCAAAAACTCCCTCACCACGGCAGTGAGGGAGCCTTCTTGAAGTTTTTACTTGAAGAGGCGAGAGAAGAATCCGCGGCGGTTGGATTTTGCGGCGGCAATCTCTTCGGCGCTGTGCTTGCCGTTGCACCACTGGCCTGCGGGAACCGAAGCCTTGACCTGTGCGACGTGCTGGCCACAACCAGCCCATGTGGTCTTATGGCATACCTTGCATTCAACTGGACGGCACATGTTCTCTCCTGTGTCTTTGTCGATATGAGGGGAAGTTGCCTACAAAAGAATATACCCCGAGGGGTATTAGCTTGCAAGTGGGTCACCGCATTTGCCCTAAAAACAGCGGTTGTTGTTTTCTAAAATGTCTACGTGCAAAAGCAAAAATCACTACCAGGAAACGAAGCATAGCGGCTTCCTAAGCAGACTCTTTGTATTTCGGAACGCCACCGGTTTGAAAATCATTTATGAACCCGGCGTGTTGGAGATAGCGTTTTTCCTGTAATGTCGCGCATTTCGTGCGTTGTGCGAAAGTGTTTTCTGAGAAAACTCCAACGTTAGATAAGTTGGTATGCAACTTTAACCAAACAATGAGGTTTCTGCTCGATGATAATTCCAATGACGGATACTTTTATGCCGTCTATTACAGCGATGGGTGGGTCGTTGACTGTGACCGCCCTCGTCAGCTTACTTCCACTCGTATTTTTCTTTGTTGCGCTGGGAGCATTTTCGCTACCAACTCACTGGTGTGCGGCAGGAGCACTCGTAATTGCGCTACTGGTAAGTCTTTTTGGCTTCCACATGCCGTTGTCAATGGCCGGCATGTCGGCCGTCGAAGGCGCTGCCTTCGGTCTGATCCCAATTATTTACATCGTTGTCATGGCCGTGTGGCTCTATAACTTGACGGATCGTTCCGGACGAGCAAAGGATGTGCAAGCAGTATTCTCCGCCGTGGGCAAGGGGGACATGCGCATCCAGGGACTGCTTATCGGATACGCATTTTGTGGTTTGCTTGAAGGCCTGGCGGGTTTTGGTGCCCCCGTTGCCATTGCGTGCACGATGATGTGGGCGCTGGGATTGCACCCTATTCGCGCGGCAATCGCGGTGATGGTTGGTAATGCCCTGAATGTTGGCTTCGGGGCAATGGCTATCCCGGTTACAACGGTTGCGAAGCTGGGCGGCGATGATGCGGCCCTGGTGGGTGCCACGATGGGGCGCATCACCCCTATTTTGCTCAGTATCGTCCCATTTTTGATGCTGTTCATCCTGGATGGTTGGCGCGGAATTAAACAGGGTTGGCTGGCCGCCCTAGTCGCGTGGGTTGGCATGGGCACCGGCGTTTATCTGACGTCGAACTTCTTGTCCTACGAGCTGACCGCTGTCGTCGGGTCCCTCCTGTCATTCGCGCTATTGGCTACGCTATTGCGCTTTTGGACGCCGGAAACGCCGGAAGAGTTCCGCTCGCCTGAGCCGGCTGAATCGCTATCAGGTTCACGGATTGCACTCGGCTTGTTGCCGTACTGGCTGGTTGTCATCGTTTTTGCAGTGGCAAAACTGTGGAAGTTCGGAGTCAACGTCCCGGTAGCGTTGAGCGCAACGGATATTAAGTTTGCGTGGCCGGGCCTATCGGGAGTGCTGGGAGTAGATGGCCAGCCGAATGCATCGGTCACGTTCACTCTCCCGTGGCTTTCCTCGCCGGGCACAATGCTTCTACTAACCGGTGTGGTCGTAGCCATTGTTTATTCGCAGAAGTCATCGGGCGGACGTTTCAACCTGCCTTTCAAACAGGGGATGAAGACGTTGCTGTCCACGATCTACAACCTGCGTATTGCTATTTTGACTATCTGCCTGGTCATGGCTTTGGCCTATGTAATGAATTTCTCTGGCCAGACCGTTGCGATTGGAGCTTGGCTCGCGGCCACGGGAACGGCGTTCGCGTTCCTGTCGCCATTCCTGGGCGGCATCGGCACGGCAGTCACGGGTTCAGCTACGTCCGCTGGCGCGCTGTTTGGCAACTTGCAGGCAACGGCTGCGCAAACCGCAGATCTTCCTGCTCGTCTTCTCCTCGGTGTGAACGAGGTTGGTGGTGGTATCGGCAAGATTGTCTCGCCGCAAAACCTGGCGATCGCAGCTGGTGCCGTCAAGTCGGAGGGTTCCGAGTCTGAGATTTTGCGCAAAGCAGCTCCTTACTCACTGGGTCTATTGGTTCTCCTCGGCCTTATCACTGTGCTCGCTTCAAATGGAATCCTCGGATTCCTTATCGCTTACTAAAGAAAGGAATCCTTAATGAAAATCGCGATCTTCGCAACCTGCATAAATGACGCGATGTTCCCGCAGGCCGCGCAAGCAACGGTTCACCTGCTCAGGCGTCTTGGTCATCAGGTGGTCTTCCCAAAGAACCAGGCGTGCTGTGGACAGATGCATATCAACACGGGGTACTACCCGGAGGCGTTGCCCCTGATTGAAAACCACGTTCGCACGTTCGCACCCGTTCTTGACGGAACGTGGGATGCGATCGTTGTTCCGTCTTCGTCTTGCACGGGTTCTATCCGTCACCAGCAGTCAATGGTGGCACGCGAGTTGGGCAATGAGCGCTTGGCACGCATGGCGGAACAGATTGCCGAACGCACGTATGACCTGACAGAGCTCCTCGTGGACGTGCTCGGCACCACTGATGTGGGGGCATACTTCCCACACCGCGTCACCTATCATTCAACGTGCCACTCACTCCGGATTACCAAGGTGGGGGATCGTCCGCTCCAACTGCTTAAAGCCGTTGATGGTATCGAGTACATCCCGCTAACAGAAGCGGATGTCTGCTGTGGTTTTGGAGGTACATTCTCGGTGAAAAACCCGGAGGTTTCCTCCGCAATGCTCGCTGACAAGATGAGCAACATCAAATCCACTGGAGCCGAGATCCTTGTTGCGGGAGACTACTCGTGCCTGATGAACATTGCGGGCGGGCTTTCCCGTACCCGGTCCGGTATTCGCGCTATGCACTTAGCGGAAGTGCTTGCCGGTAGCCAGGAGGATCCGTGGATTGCTCCCGCCACGAACACGAAGGTAGGTGCCTAAATGTTTGACAAGATTGAAGAACTCGGTTCGAAGCTGGGACTGAACCCGGCTGATTGGTCTAGTAAGGATCTTGAAGAACAGGAGCTTGGTTGGGTGCCGGGCCATCCGCTCCCGCAAGATCCTTTGCGCTGGGGCAAGAACTTTACCGAAGGATCTAAGGAGACGCTGCGCAATACGCAGATGCGTCGCAACCTTGGTTACGCAACCGGAAAGATTCGTGCCAAGCGCAATGTGCGCGTTTCAGAAATGCCGGACTGGGAGGATTTGCGCGAGTCGGCCTCCAACATCAAGCGCAACGTGGCGGCAAACTGGACAGATCTGCTGGAAGAGTTTGAGAAGAACGTGACCGCGCGCGGAGGCATTGTGCACTGGGCACGTGATGCCGCTGAAGCAAATCAGATTGTGTACGAGATCGTTAAGTCGAAGCAGGTTGACGAGGTCGTCAAGGTTAAGTCCATGGCAACCCAGGAAATTAACCTGAATGAATACCTTAACGAGAGGGGGATTCAGGCGTGGGAGACCGACCTGGCAGAAATGATTGTGCAGCTGTCAGAAGACATGCCCTCGCACGTCGTTGTGCCGGCGATTCACCGCAACCGCGCTGAAGTGAAGGCGATTTTCGAAAAGCGCATGGAGGATGTGCCCGATAACCTCACAAATGAGCCGCGCGTGCTTGCCATGGCTGCACGTGCACACCTGCGTAAGAAGTTCCTCTCGGCCAAGGTCGCGATTTCTGGTGCGAACATTGGTGTTGCCGAGACTGGTACGGTGGCAATTTTTGAATCCGAAGGTAACGGCCGCATGTGTCTGACCTTGCCGGAGACTCTGGTGACCGTTATGGGAATTGAGAAGCTGGTTCCCTCTTATCAAGACATTGAGGTTATTTCCCAGCTCCTTCCGCGTTCGGCCACCGGCGAACGCATGAACCCGTACACCTCCTTCTGGACGGGTGTTACCGAAGGCGATGGGCCGCAGGAGTTCCACATCATTTTGATGGACAACGGTCGCACCAACGTGCTTCAGGATGAGGTTGGTCGCGAAGCGCTTAAATGTATTCGTTGTGCGGCATGCATGAATATCTGCCCCGTATACCGTGTAGCCGGCGGCCATGCTTACAACTCAGTTTACCCAGGCCCGATCGGCGCGATCTTGACGCCGCAGCTTTTGAACGCGATGGATCGTAAGGATCCGGCTGCGTCTTTGCCGTTTGCATCTTCACTGTGTGGCGCGTGTTTCGACGTGTGCCCTGTAAAGATCAACATTCCTGACATTTTGGTGCATTTGCGCCACAAGTACACGGAAGCTAACCGGGGCGGCATTCCTGACAAGTGGGATGTGGCGATGAAGGTGAGCTCGAAGGTCATGTCCTCCGGTAAGGGCATGGAAATGGGAGGAAAGGCCGCTAACGCGGGTCGCGTTGTTGCCGGACCTGATCGCAAGATTGGTTTCCTCCCGTTCCCCGTGGTGAAGGATTGGACTCGTACCCGCGACGTGCCTGCTCCGCCAGCGCAATCGTTTAGAGACTGGTGGGAGGACGAAGGCAAGAATGAAGGAGAAGGCAAATGAGCGCGAAAAGCGAGATCTTTAGGCGTATCCGCGCTGCGGGCAACATCGATGCTCCACAAATCCCGCGTGATTACCGCTTCGGTAGCGATGCTCCGCGCTCCGATGTAGTTGATGAGATGGTCGCTGCTCTCATTGATTACACAGCGCAGGTTAAGCGTGTGAAGGCCCCCGGCATTGAGGACGCTATTGCGCAGTTTCTAGCCGATACCAAGAGTGTCGTCGTTCCTCCTGGTCTGCCCCAGGAGTGGATGGACGCGGCTGGGCGTGATGGCCGTGAGGTGCGGGTAGATGATCCGGCCCTCACTAATGACGAACTGGACAAAACTGACGCAGTGGTCACGGCATCGAGAGTGGCGGTTGCCAACTCGGGCACCATCATTTTGGACGGCACGGCCGATCAGGGGCGTCGCGCTATCACGCTCGTGCCCGATACTCACGTGATTGTGTTGCGCAGTGAAGACGTCAAGGCTACCCTTCCTGAGGCCGTGGCTGTTCTCGCAGAGAACCCGACGCGTCCTACCACATGGATTGCCGGCCCATCGGCAACCTCTGATATTGAGCTCGTACGTGTGGATGGCGTACACGGCCCGCGTAATCTTCGTATTGTGCTGGTAGAAGACTAGCCTCCATTTGCGATACTCCCCGAAAGCCGGTTCTGATGAGGGCCGATCTTTCGGGGAGTTTGCGTGCGCATCGCGGCTACTGCGTCGCCGGGTATTATTGGTGGTGCCTGACGGGTGTTTTCTGTCTGCCCACGTGATGTCTACACGACGTTAGTCACAGGTGGTAGGTAGGCGGTTACCCGGCATTAAGCGGAAAAGGTTTTGAGTATGCACATTGACGTTTGGAGCGATATCGCGTGCCCTTGGTGCTACCTGGGGGTGCGCCATTTACGGCAGGCACTTTCCACCTTCGAGCGCAGATCGGAAGTTTCTGTACGTTTGCACGCCTACTTGTTGCAGCCAGAGCTGGATCAGACGCTGGAGGAGTCAGAGCCCGATTATCTGGCGCGCACTAAGGGCATGTCGCGGGCGGAAGTAGATCAGGTATTAGCCTCGCTTACCGAACTTGCCCGCAAGGATGGCATTGATGTTGATTGGGAAGCAGTGAAGGTTGCTCCCACAACGTCCGCGCACCGTTTGGTTGGGTTAGCCCGCGAGATCGACATGGAGCGAGACACGACGGTTGGTAGTGACACCTTGGAGTTGAAGGTGCATGAGGCTTTGCAACGCGCCCGCTTCCAACTCGGCATGGACGTGTCTAATCCGGAATCTTTGATCGCTATCGCTCGTGATTTTGACATTCGGGGAGACCGCGTGCTTGCCACGCTTGAATCACAAGACAGCGCGGGCGAAGTTTTTTCTGATTTCCAGATTGGTGTGCAAATGGGTATCGGTGCGGTGCCAGTATTCATTTTCGATAAGGCATTAATGATGGAGGGAGCTCAGCCGCGTCTCGCGTTTGAAAACGCCTTGCAGGCCGCATGGAATCACGCGAATCCAGATAGTCCGGTGGAAGATTAGACATGAACGTTTTAGAAGGTAACAGAGTTGTTTTGCGCAGCCCACAGCCGGTTGACGCCGAACAGTTGATAAAAGTTCTCAATGACCCGTTGATCGCGAATTACACTGCGATCCCGCAACCGTATTCATTGAATGATGCGAAGTGGTGGATTGATACTTCCAGGCAGCTTGAGGCACCTAACGATGTGTGGTTGGTCTGGGCTGCTTCTGAACTGGTGGGTTGCGTTGGCCTGGAGAACTACGACGAGTCACAACGCTCACTGAAGGTTGGATACTGGGCCAGTGAGCTGGCTCGAGGCAAAGGCTATATTGGCGAGGCAACGCGGCTAGCGATCCAACACGCATTTGAAAACCGCGCCGTCGATAAGATCGTGTGGCACGCACACGTGGGTAATGACGCATCATGGAAGCTAGCGTGGAAGCTTGGTTTTGTCTTCGAGGGAGTAACGCGACAGGTACGGGAGCCGAACGGTCGGGTAGTGCACATGTGGGCGGCGAGTCTTTTGCGCGGTGAGCCAATGCAGCCGGCCTGTGACCCCAACCTGCCGCACTACTTTGATCTATCTGACCACTGCGATCTTCCGCCTGCAAAGCGCCCGTATGACCCGCGCCGCCCGCAGGCTTTGGTACGCCAGTTCCACGAGGTGTACGGGTTGCCGGTGAAGCTTGGACAGAAGCCGACTGCTAACACGGAGCGCGTACACATGCGTATGAGCCTCGTGTCCGAAGAGTTCACTGAGCTAACGACCGCCCTATACGGCGGTGAGGCGGGCCAGATCATTGGACGGGCAGTCGCCGCCGCGCGCGAGGCAGATGACGGCACTCGAGATACCATCGAGGTGGCTGATGCTTTGGCTGACCTCGTGTATGTTGCGTACGGCATGGCTTTGGAATGCGGCATTGACCTTGATGAGGTGCTGCGTGAGGTTCAGGCCTCGAATATGTCGAAGTTGGGCGCTGATGGCAAACCGATTTACCGGGAGGATGGAAAGGTTTTGAAGGGCCCCGGCTTTTTCAACCCGAATATCGCTCGAGTGCTCGGGCTAGAAAGTGAAGACGATAAATGAGCAATATCGAGAAGGTGCTTCCTGATTTCAGCAAATACGATGCCGCTGAGTGTGAGCGGGTAGCGTTTGAAGCCATCGACACATATCGCGCTGCGATAACCTCGTTGGAAGAAGCACCAGCTTCGATCGAAGATTTTCTAATCCCATTTGATAAGGCTGATTTTGAGTTCGAGTGTGCGATTAGCCCGGTGTACACGCTGATCAGCGCGGTTGGTGGCCCCGACCTGGACGCTTTGGAGGAGAGGTTGGATGAGCCCCTCACCAAGCTCCAGACGTGGCTGATGACCAATGAGGCGTTGTACGCGAAGTTCGTAGAGCTTTCGAAGCAGGATCTGGACGCTGAGTCGACCTACATGGTCAGTGAACAGATCAAGGAGTTCAGGCTTGGCGGCATCGACCTAGATGCTGACGGGCGGAAAGCACTTGAAGAAGCCGATCTGAAGATCTCGCAGCTCGCAACTAGGTATGGTCAGACGGTCTCGAAGATGCTCGCTACGCCAGTGACTGTTGCCGGCAAGGAATACGCGCTAAACAACTTCACGAACCAACTTGCGCTCACGGAGTTGGATGACCCGCAGGCGCGTGCAGAGTTGTTGGCTAAGTCGATGGAGCGCGGTTTTGGAGGTGAGTTTGATACCCGCGCCATCCTGACTGAGATGGCAAGGCAGCGTAATGCGCGGGCAAAGCTTCTGGGTTTCAACAATCATGCTGAAGTTGTTCTGGCGGCGGAAATGGCGCCTTCCACGCAGGCCGTGTACCAGTTGCTTTCGGACGTATCAAAGGCTGCTGTTAAGGCTTCCCAGGTCGAGGAAGTGGAGCTCGCACGCCGCGCGCTGGACGATGGATTGGAGCAGTTCCAGGCTTCGGACTGGCTCTACTACCAAGAGAAACAGAAGAATGATGCCCTCGGCCTGTCCTCGCAAGCGTTAAAACCCTATTTGGAGCTGTGGAACGTATTAGAAAATGGCGTGTTCTTCGCGGCCAATAAGATTTACGGTGTGAACGTAAAGCGCCGCACTGACTTATCCGGTTGGGATCCGTCGATGCGTGTCTATGAGATTGAGGATGAAGCTAGCAAGTCGCTTGGTATCTTCCTGATCGATCCGTTTACGCGTGCAGGTAAGAGCGGCGGAGCTTGGATGGATTCGCTGGTGCAGGGATACTTGGGAACCGACTACGAGTCGATTATTATCAACTGCGCCAATTTTGAGCCGGTGGAGGATGGTCCGAAGTTCCTGGTGTGGGATGAGGTTGAGACCCTGTTCCACGAGTTCGGCCATGCCCTGCATGGTTTCTTGTCGAAAACTCGATACGCTTCGACTGCGGGCACGGCTGTGCCGCGTGACTTTGTGGAGCTTCCCAGCCAGCTGAACGAAATGTGGGCATATCATCCTGCGGTTATTGAGAACTTTGCGCGCCACTTTGACACCGGTGAGGTCATGCCGAACCAGATGCGTGTCCAACTTCGTGATTCGAAGACGTTTGGGCAGGCTCACGCCACCGTCGAGTTCTGCGCGTCAGCCCTTTTGGATCAGGCGTGGTATTCCTCCGATATTCGTGAGGGTGAAGACGTTGCTCGGTTCGAGGCCGCGGCGCTGGAGAAAGCTGGTGTTGCCTCTGATCTGATTCCGCCGCGCTATCGTTCCACGTATTTCCCGCATGCTTTCACGGTTGGTTACGATGCGGGCTACTACTCGTACATGTGGGCGGAGGCTCTGGTTGCTGAGTGTGAGAATTGGTTCCGCACCGTTGCTACTATTGACGGTGATGGCGGTTTGAACCGGGAGGCTGGCCGCCAGATTACTGACGCGATTTTGTCGCGCGGTTCGTCACGCGATCCGCGCGAATCGTTTCGGGAGTTGATTGGTCATGAAGCTTCGGCTGCGGCCATTCTTTCCCGCCGAGGCCTGTAGAGTATAAGCATGGGAATGAATCCGACGGACGCATTGAATCGTCTTATTGCAGCGTTTGAAGCGCACGCTCAGGCTGCGCGCGCGGCCGACATGGCCGACTCGAGCATTGTTGAGGCCGCTGAGGCGCGTCTTCGCGATGCTTTTTTCACGTATGACGACGTGTTGTTTAACAACTACGGGGTCGATTTGCCGTTTGATATCGTCGATGCAGATTTTGATGACGATGTGGACGATTTCGACGACTACTACGAGGATGAGGAAGACGCGTCAGACGATGACGATCTAGATTTTGATGATCTAGATGACGAGGACGATTAGAGCCCTTCTGTCTCGGGGTAGCCGCGCCTTGGTGCGGATACTTCGTTAAGTGCATCAACGATTGGCTGGGGGAGCGCAAACTGCATTCCCTCAGCTATTTGTTTTGCTTGGAGTTCGCTGCGCGGACCTACGAGTGCGGCACTGACGCCGGGTTGGCTGGTGAGCCATGCGAGCGCCACGGTGGTTGCAGATACGTCGAGTCCGGAAGCGGCGGCCAGGACTGCTTCGGTTATCGCGCTGTATTCATTGCTGAGGTAGGGCTCTACAAACCCGGAGAGAATTGGCGAGGCCGCACGGGAATCTGGTGGAGTAGTGTGGCGGTATTTTCCGGTGAGCACGCCGCGCGCGAGCGCTGACCAGGCGATGAATCCGATATTGTCGCGGCGCAGACCGGGCAGCAGTTCTCTTTCCACCCCGCGTTCGAGGAGCGAGTATTCGGCGCTGACAGTCGCTAGCTTCGTGCCGAACTCTTTGGCAAGGAAATGTATTTTTGCTGTGTCCCACGCACTGAAGTTAGAGACGCCAATGTAACGGATCACCCCGGACCGAAGCGCCATGCTGAGCGCTTCCAGGCTTTCATCGAAAGGCGTTTCCGGGTCAGGCCGGGCAAGGAGAAAAACGTCGATGTAGTCGGTTTGGAGCGCTTCAAGTGACCTGTCAATGGACTGCAGTATCGCGTTTTTTGCAGCGGAGTAGTGAAAACGTGCGTCGGTGGGGATATAGCCGCCTTTGGTGACAATCACCACGTCGCTACGCGAGGTGCCGGTGGTTTCCAGCACGGTTCCAACTGTCGATTCGGCGCTACCTTCGCCGTAGGTCGGTGAGGTGTCGATTAGGTTT
This sequence comes from Gleimia europaea ACS-120-V-Col10b, assembly GCF_000411155.1. GTDB lineage: Bacteria > Actinomycetota > Actinomycetes > Actinomycetales > Actinomycetaceae > Gleimia > Gleimia europaea_B. Next base: position 311,139 of record NZ_KE150266.1, on the reverse strand, counting down.
ATGCCAGCTTGAACAGCAGTATTCCAGATGTTTTCAGCTTCGATGATGGTAGTGTCGCGCCCCCAGGTGAGTGTGCCGATTCCAACCGGGGATACTTTCAGGCCGGTGTTGCCTAGTCGATGTCGCATGTCTCATACAGTAGCGCACGGCGTTAAAAGATAGGGTTTGAAACTATGAACTGGCTTGAAGCAATAATTTTGGGACTGGTACAGGGCCTCACCGAATTTTTGCCGGTGTCTTCATCGGCGCATTTGCGTATTGTGGGCGAACTGCTCGGGATGGACGATCCAGGAGCGGCATTCACGGCAATCACGCAGCTCGGCACGGAAACGGCGGTGTTGATTTTCTTTTGGAAGGACATCGTCCGCATCATCACCAAGTGGTTCGGTTCGCTGCCCTGGGTTGCCAAGGAGAATCGCATTTCCACATCAGATTCTGATGTGCGGTTGGGTTGGATGATTATCGTCGGTTCAATCCCAATCGCTGTTCTGGGTCTGCTTTTGGAAGACTGGATTGATACATCATTTAGAAACCTGTGGATCACGGTTACTATGCTCGCCTTGTTTGCACTGTTCCTCGGCGCGGCAGATAAGTGGATGCCGCAGCGAATGACGCTTGACAAAATGCGCTGGTCGGATGCGATTTTGTACGGATTCGCGCAAGCACTGGCGCTGGTTCCCGGTGTTTCTCGGTCGGGCGGAACAATCACTATGGGTCGGTTGCTGGGGTATACGCGTGAGGCGGCCGCGCGCTACTCATTCCTGCTAGCTATGCCGGCAGTATTCGCATCCGGGTTGTACAAGGTTTACCGGGTAGCAGTGGGGGGCAATAGCGTGGATGTGGGCCCAACGATTGTGGCCACGCTGATTGCTTTTGGTGTTGGTTACGCGGTTATCGTTTGGTTTTTGAAGCTCGTATCAACCAAGTCCTACCAACCCTTCGTGATTTACCGCATCGTGATCGCGATCGTGATTGGATTCTTGCTTGCGGGCGGCATTTTGAGCCCAATGGGCACAGCTCTGGCGTGAGAAGTCAACGTCGAATGCGTTGACATGCACCCGTTGCAATGTTGTGGCCAGGCGATTCGCCGCCTGGCCACAATCTGTGTCAAGGCACTGTCAAATAAAGGCTTGCGCGCTTTAAATAGTTCGGGTTGCACCTTTAATTTCCAGCAGGCGCGTCAAGCCTTCTTCGGAAACCTCGGGCGTATCCGATGAGTAGAGCGGGCAAAATTTTTGCACGCCGCACCAGTTGCAAAGCACTTGCTTTTTGGGTGGGAAAAGTTTTTGGTGGGCTGCGGTCTCGATGTCTTGCCAGATGCTAACTAGTTGATGTTCGAACGCTTCGATTGATTCCGAAGTTGGATCCATTGTGAGGGTTCGTCCATCTCCCAGGAACACGAGTTGAGTGCGGGCAGGTAGTCCGAGCTCGGTGTTACGAAGAAGTAGCGAGTAGAAACGCATCTGGAAAAGCATGTCTTCTACGAAACGCTTTTGCGGTGATTTACCGGTCTTGTAATCAACGATGCGGATAGCGCCATTGGGTGCCTTATCAATCCGGTCGATGAAGCCGTGAAGCGCAATCTGGTCGGTGATTTCCACGCGAACAAACCTTTCGCGCGCGTACGGTTCCAGCCGCGTGGGATTTTCCATGGCGAAGTATTGGCGAACCAGCGCGCGAACTTCTTCTTTCCACTTGTCAAGCAAAACGTCGTCTGTAAACATAGCCAGGAACTCTTCGTCTTGAGCCATAGTTTTTTCGTACAGCGGGCCGATCATCTCGTTCGCATTCTCCGCAGTGCGCTGTTGCGCCGGCAGGTCAAAGAGGTCTTCAAGCACCGCATGCACGAGCGTTCCCCGGGTGGTAGCCGGTGAGGGCGGTTCTTTGAAACCATCTACTTGCGTAAGCCGGAACTTCATGGGGCACTGCAACCACGTTTTGGTGGAGGTTGCAGATAATGCTTTGCGGCGTTTGCTTGTCTCACTCATGTCTTAACAGTATCGCGAGGGACGGACATAGTATGGCGATGTCCTCAGATCCTTTCCAAAGGGCGAAGTCGAAGATCAGAGCTCATGGCAACTAGACTGGGCATGTGACTTCTTCCCTCGAATACCCGATTCCAAGCCAAGTAGCCCACCCGATGGGCATGGCAGCTCGTCGCGGCCCGTTACAGGCGGGCGAGTTCGTTCAGATTACGGACCCGAAAGGCCGCTTGCATACGGTGATGCTGACTCCGGGCGGATACTTTCAAACTTCGCGCGGTTCGCTGCACCACGACGACATTATCGGCCAGCCCGAGGCTGTGACGATGCACGACGGGGAACAGGAGTTCCAAGTTGTACGGCCTCTGCTTACTGATTACGTGATGTCGATGCCACGTGGCGCGGCGATCGTGTACCCAAAGGACGCGGCGCAGATTGTTGCATTTGGCGATATTTTCCCCGGTGCTCGCGTGCTCGAGGCGGGAGTTGGCTCGGGCGCACTTTCGATGTCGCTCCTGCAGGCGGTGGGCTCTACGGGCTCGCTACATTCGATTGAACGCAGGGAGGATTTTGCGAAGATCGCGCAAGGTAATGTGGATCTTTGGTTTGGTGGGCGTCACCCGGCGTGGCAGGTCTCGGTTGGCGATTTCAAGGATGTGGCGATGAGTTTTCCCGCTGAGTCTATCGATCGCGTTGTCCTTGACATGCTGGCCCCGTGGGAGTGTATTGAAGCGGTGGAACACGTGCTTGCTCCCGGAGGGGTACTGACCGTGTATGTGGCTACGGTGACGCAACTGTCCCGCATGCGCGAAGATTTGAGTAATTTTGGCCGATTTACGCGGCCACAGGCATGGGAATCTGCGGTTAGGGGATGGCATTTGGATGGGTTGGCGGTGCGTCCAGACCATCGCATGGTGGCCCACACGGGCTTTTTGATGACTACCCGCAAGGTTGAGCGCGCTTCGGTTCCGCAGCGCCGAGGCTCGCGCCCTGCTAAGGCAGCCGAGGGTTTAGCGGGCCAGTGGGACGGCGAGGATGCGTGGGAGGAAAACGGCGAGCTGAATCCCGCGATTTCCGCGAAGAAGGTGCGTCGCTCTATTCGCGATGTGGCGGGCAAGTCCAGTCAGTGGCTGGCTCACGATGAGTATGGAGAGAACCTTTAGTGTCTAATTCACTCCCAGATTTGCAGGCCGAGATCACTCAACTTCGTAGTGCTAATGAGCGCTTGGCGGGCACCCTCCAGGTTGCCCGTGAAGAGATTGCTTCGATGCGCGCCCAGGTTGAGGCTACGGGTAAACCGCCGGCCCAAGTGGGCACGGTCTTGGCGGTGGATTCTGCGGCGCGTGAGGCAGAGGTTGCCCTGGGTGGCCGCCACATGTGGCTCTCGGTTGCAACCTCGGTTGACTTGCTGGGGCTACGGGTTGGGCAGGGCGTACGGATCAGCGAAAACATGATTGTGTCTGCGCCACTGGCCCCAGCCCGGGTGGGGCAGATGGCGTCGGTAGTACAGCTCGTGGGAGCGGATAGGGCGCTGGTCAACGCGGATGCCGGCGCGTTGCAAATGGTACTGCTTGCCGGTTCGCTACGGCACGGCGGCGTCCGTCCCGGCGATTCACTGCTTGTGGATACCAAAGCTCACGTGGCCCTGGAGAAGGTTGTGCGCTCTGATGTAGAGCAGCTTTTACAACCCGAGGCTCCGGGCGTCACTTACGCTGATATTGGCGGCCTTGATGAACAGATTTTGAAGGTGCGCGACGCGGTTGAACTGCCGTTTAAGAATCCGGATCTGTACCGCGAATACGGTTTGCGGGCCCCTAAGGGCGTCCTCCTATATGGCCCGCCTGGATGTGGTAAGACGTTGATTGCGAAGGCAGTTGCAAACTCGTTAGCAGGGGCCACTGGCCAACCATACTTCCTGTCGATTAAAGGCCCCGAGGTCTTAAACAAGTATGTGGGAGAAACCGAACGCCACATTCGCGCGATTTTTGGTCGCGCTCGCCAGCTGGCCTCTGAAAATGTGCCGGTGGTGATTTTCTTTGACGAGATGGAGGCCCTGTTCCGCACGCGCGGGTCGGGAATTTCTTCCGATGTTGAAACAATGATTGTGCCGCAGCTTTTAGCGGAGATGGATGGCTTGGAGACGCTCGATAACGTAATCGTGATTGGCGCGTCGAATCGGGAGGACATGATTGATCCAGCGGTTTTGCGCCCCGGTAGGTTGGATGTTCGCATCCGCATTGATCGCCCGGACCGCGCGGGAGCGCTCGACGTGTTTGCGAAGTACTTGGTTTCTGATTTGCCTTATGCGCAGGCCACTCTCAGCCAGTTCGGTTCGGGGGAAGAGGCAGCCCGGCAAATGATGGCGCAACTGGTGGACGCACTCTATGAGAACAGTTCGCAAACCGCCCTGTTTGAGCTTGCACTCGCAAATGGGGATTCGAGGATCATTTACGCTTCGGATCTGGTATCTGGCGCGATGATCGCGTCCATTGTTGAGCGCGCGAAAAAGTTCGCGGTCAAGGATGCACTGCACGGCCGCCCGGGCCTTACCCAGAACCACCTGCAGCGAGCATTCACGGAAGAACTGATGGAGACCACTGATCTGGCGGCAACTACTACGCCGCGAGAGTGGGCGAGAGTCACCGGCCTTCACGGCGATGATGTGGTTTCGGTACGTGCGCTACAAGCGGGGGAGGCATCCGATGACTAGGCGGGTTTTGGGAACGGAAACCGAGTTTGGCATTACGGATGCTAACGATCCGGCGGCCAATCCGGTGGTACTTTCGGCTACCGCTGTTGAAGAATACGCCGGTTCGGTTTCCATTGGCGAGGTAGTGCGCTGGGACTATTCGGGGGAGGATCCACTAAATGATGCACGCGGATATAGATTGCAGCGGGCGGCGGCGCACCCCTCGATGCTCACAGATGATCCCTACCGGTTGGCGCCGCCCGGGGGCGTGAGCTTTGAGGATCGCCCGGGCGAGTACGAGCGGTACATGCAGCGTGCAACTTCCGTAGTGCTTTCAAATGGCGCCCGATTCTATGTAGATCATGCACATCCGGAGTACTCAAGTCCCGAGACGGCGTCGGCGTTGGACGCGGTGCTTTTTGACCGGGCGGGAGATTTGCTGGCAACGCGCGTGATGGAGGTATGCGCGAAGGCGGGCACGGATTTGGTCTTGTATAAGAACAACACGGATGGCAAGGGTGCGGCTTATGGCACTCACGAGAACTATCAGGTGAGCCGCGAGGTCGATTTTGATGACATCACACGCGCGATGATTCCGTTCCTGGTGACGCGTCCAGTGATTTGCGGGTCGGGACGCGTGGGCCTGGGCCAGCATTCGCTCCAGCCCGGTTTCCAGATTTCTGCACGCGCAGATTTTGTGGAGAACTCGGTTGGTCTTGAAACCACGTTTAATCGTCCAATCGTGAACACTCGCGACGAGCCCCACGCTGACCATCACCAGTTCCGGCGTTTTCACGTGATTAATGGGGACGCAAATCAGTTCGACATGTCAACGTATTTGCGCCTTGGCACCACGTCTTTGGTGCTTCGCGCACTCGAGGGCGACTTGGATCTCAGCATTGATTCGCTGGCGCTGGATCAAGATGATGTGCAGACCGCGTGGGACGTTTCCCACGACGTGTCGATGACCCGGCTGATTCGTTTGCGGTCGGGAGAGGCCGTGACCGCGCCGCAGCTACAGCGCAAGTATCTGCATTTTGTGCGCACACATCTTCAACTTGACGAGGCTGATGAGGCAATCTGCCAGGAGTGGGAGCGGGTGCTGGGTGGCTTAGAAACCGATTTGGCGAGCGTGGCCGCTGACGTCGAGTGGGTGGGGAAGTACTTGCTGTTTGAGCGCCAACGCCAACGACTGGGCGTTGCGTGGGATGATCCGCGCCTTCGCGCGATGGATCTGCAGTGGGCGGATCTGCGCCCGAGCAAGTCCCTCGTGGCGGCGCTGGATCGAGCGGGCCGAGTGCGCCGGCTGTTTGCACCCGATGAGGTTGCTCGCGCTCTGACTGAGCCCCCTGAGGATACGCGGGCGCGGGTGCGGGGCAAGGCGATTAGTTTGGTTCCAGAGGTGGTTAAGGCGTCTTGGACGTCACTGGTGGTAGATCAGCCGGGCCAGGATCGGTTGGTGCGGATTCCGCTGCCGGATCCGAATCAGGCCGGCGATCAGGATTTGATGTGCGCGTTGGATGAGGGAGCTCATGCTCTTATCGGTTTATTTGATGGAGGAAAGGAATAGTCATGGCACAAAAGTTCGCGCCGGCAGGCGGAAGTAATGACGATGAGATTTTCGAGGCCGGCCAGGTGCAGGCTCAGGGAGCCAGCATTGATGACCTCTTGGATGAAATCGATTCGGTTCTAGAGGCGGACGCACAGAAGTTTGTGCAGGGTTTTGTGCAAAAGGGTGGCGAGTAGACCGGATCGGCTGGTGCTGTTTTGAATCGCAGAATTTTCGGGATTGAGACCGAGTACGGCATTACGTGCGCTCCCACTGGCGGTGGTGATTTTCCGCTGTCGGCGGAGGAGGCCGCGCATCTACTGTTCGAGCCGCTGATTAAGGCCGGACGTTCAACAAACGTGTTTTGGCGCAATGGGGGCAGGCTGTATTTGGATGTCGGCGCGCATCCAGAGTATGCCACTGCGGAGTGCGACAACGTGGAAGATCTACTGCTGCAGGTTCGTGCAGGTGAATCCCTGTTCGCCGAGTTTGCGAACCTCACAAATCAGGAACTGGTGCAACGCGGAATTAGCGGTCGTATTCACTTATTTTCCACGAATGAGGACGCCGCCGGAAACTCTTTTGGTTGTCATGAGAACTATTTGCTACGCCGTAACCGTAACTTTCGGGACGTGGCTGATGCGTTGGTGTCGTTTTTTGTGACGAGGCAGATTGTGACGGGTGCGGGGCACGTGCATCGGGAGGGAAAGCCGCGCCTGGGGTATTCGCCGCGTGCTCGATTTATGGATGACCCCGTATCTGCGGCCACTACGAATTCCCGCCCGATCATTAATACGCGAGATGAGCCGCTTGCCGATCCTGGCGAATATCGGCGCATGCACGTGATCGTGGGCGATACGAATGTTGCGGAAAGTTCAACTGCAGTAAAAGTCGTGATGACGGACCTCATTTTGTCCGCGGTTGAGGCGGGCGTGCACATCGCGGACTTGGCGCTGAAAGATCCGATGGCGGTGATCGCTCAGATTGACTACGAGTTGGGCTCCAATATCGAGGTGGAGCTGACTAACGGCAAGAAGATGAGCGTGGTCGAAGTTCAGCGTGAGCTGAAGCGCCGGGCGCTGGCAGTAGTTGATGTGCAGGACGACGCCCCGCTCACTTTGGCCATGTTGGACCTGTGGGATCGCGCGTTAGATGCGGTAGAGTCAGGCGATCACAGCGGCGTTGCCACGGAACTAGACTGGGCAATCAAGGAGCGCTTGTTCACCCGGTTCATGGAGCGCTCTAACTGCTCTCTTGATGATCCGCGCGTGGCTCGCCTCGAGCTTGCCTATCACGACGTCACTGCCGGTTTTAGACAGCGTTTGGAAGAATCTGGCCAGATGATTCGCCTCACGGATCCGACAGACGTTCAAAGAGCTAAGACGGTTCCTCCGGCCACTACACGCGCGCATATTCGCGGCCACGTGATTGCGGCAGCCGAGGATGCGGGACGGCAGCTCGGGGTGGACTGGATCCACCTGCGTTTGGATGATCATCGAGCGCCTCACGTGGTTTTGTCTGATCCGTTCGCCGTTGCCGATAGGGACGCGGATAGGATTCTGGAGTTGATTGCCGAGCAGGACACTGGGTTAGCGAGTTTCGCATGAGTAAAAATCAAGCTGAAGAGGCAGCGAGCGCGCCGGAGCAGTTACCGTCTCGAATACAGCAGCGAAATAAGTTACATCGGCGCGTATTGCGCTATTGGCGCGAGGCTCTTGGCGTCTTGTTCCTGCTTGTGATCGTAGCCACCATTTTCATTGTGCGGCACTACCGTGCGGATGAGGATGCCGAATCGGCGCAGACGTGGCGCGACAAGATTTCGGTGTCGGGAACAGTTGGGCGTATTCCCACGGTTTCTGTGTCTGGCGGCGTGTCTGTTTCGGCAGAAAAAGTGGAGTTGTTAGAGCAGGGAACGGGCCGGGAAATAACTCCTGATTCCCCGCTTATCGTCGCGATCTGGTCCTTCGATGGGGCAACGGGAAAGGCGGTGAATGACTCGGGTCGCCCGTCCGTTCAAGTGGGCTTGGCTTCGCCAGATTCTTTTGACGAGGCACTCTTGGCCGGTGTTGTGGGCAAGCCCGAAGGCTCGCGCGTACTCTTCGTTCGCCCGGTTTCGCGCGGGAGCGATGTGGGAACAGAAGTGAATGTGGTGGATGTGCTCCATTCGGCTGCCTCTGGGGAAGTAGTGGAGGGGCAGGACAGTCCTCTGAAGGTGACGATGACCGACACCGGCCCAAACATTTCGCATGAGCCGGGTGCGCCGCCAGATGATTTGAAAGTCCAAATGCTGGTACGCGGCGATGGAATTCAGGTCAAAAATACAGACAGCGTTCTCGTCCAATTTGTACGCGCTGACTGGAGCGATTCCGTGGTGGCGGATTCAACTTGGTGGAAGGGCATTCCAAAAGCCATTAATTTGGCCGAAGCGATGCCGGGGGTGAGGGTTGCTCTTACCGATCAGCGGGTGGGTTCGCGCATTGCCCTCACGATTCCACCGGAGTTAGCGCTGGGTGATGGCACTGTCACGATGGTGATAGACATTATCGCGGCGGAGGGTGAAGGCGGTACACTTACGCCGTCAACTACAAAATCAGAGGAGGTCACCTCATGAACGACTTCATTAAAGTTATTCCGTGTCTGGACGTTAAGAATGGGCGCGTGGTGAAGGGCGTCAATTTTGTTCATCTGAAGGATGCTGGTGACCCCGCGCAGCTTGCTTCAGCTTATGTTGAGGCAGGTGCCGATGAGCTGACGTTCCTTGACATTTCGGCCACCACCGAGGGTCGCGACACAATGGTTGAGTTGGTAGCCAAGGTTGCCGGCCTGGTCTCAATCCCGTTTGCGGTGGGCGGGGGAATCCGTAACGTGGAGGACGCGCAGCGCCTGTTCGACGCCGGAGTAGATAAGGTTTCGGTGAACTCAGCTGCGATTGATCGTCCGGATGTCTTGGATGAGCTGGCGGAGCGTTTTGGCTCTGAGAAGATCATTCTTGCCTTGGATGCGCGTCGTTGCGCGAACGGTGTTTCTACCCCTTCTGGCTACGAAGTAACTACGCACGGTGGGTCAAAGTCCACCGGTATTGATGCGGTGGGATGGGCAAAGGACGCTACGGCGCGAGGGATTGGTGAGATCCTTCTGACTTCCATGGACGCGGACGGCGTACAAACCGGCTTTGACTTGGATCTACTGCGCGCGATTCGTGAGGCAGTGGATGTGCCGATTACCGCTTCTGGTGGTGCGGGCGAAGTGGAGCACTTTGTGCAGGCTGCTCGCGCCGGTGCTAACGCCGTGCTGGCAGCGTCGGTGTTCCATTTCGGTAAGGTCTCGATCGCGCAGGTGAAGAGGGGCCTCGCCGACGCTGGCTTCAAGGTTTGCGGAGAGTTTTAGATTCAAGTGAAGGCACCATCACACTCGCAGCTTGATCCGGTCATAAAAACCAGGTTGAAGCGGGACGAGAACGGTTTATTTGCCGCTGTTATCCAGCAGTTCGACACGCGTGAAGTTCTTATGGTCGGGTGGATGAACGATGAGGCTTTGCATCGAACGCTCACGCAAGGCAGAGTGACGTTCTGGTCGCGCTCTCGCAGTGAGTATTGGCGAAAGGGCGACACGTCTGGGCACTTCCAGTTTGTAAAGCGCGTGAGCATTGACTGCGATGGAGACGCCCTCTTGGTTGAAGTCGATCAGGTTGGTGCCGCGTGCCATACAGGAAAGCGATCATGCTTTCTTGAGGGCGGGCAGTTGCCGGCCGTTCCAGGTTAAATCACGCTCCTATATGTTCATTGAAGGCGGGCAGGGTTTGGGTCCTGCCCGCCTTTCCAGTCAAATATGTGTTTACTGATTAAACAGATTTGGTGATCAGTCCCACTGTTTGCGACACTCTTTGTGGGAAGGAGGAGACCATGAGCGTCCTAGAATCTGTGCTTGCCGATGTCCGCGCAGAACTTGCCCATCGCGAGCAGCGCGTCAGTTTGGAAGATATGAAGCGTCGTGCTTTGCAGGCGCAGTCGCCGCGTGACGCTCTTGGCGCTTTGAAAGGTCCCGGCGCGGTGACGATTATGGCAGAGATTAAGCGTCGTAACTTGCGCGATGGTTATATTGCTCCGATCCCAGACCCTGGCGCATTGGCGCGTCAGTACGTGGATGGGGGAGCGACTATGGTCGCCTGTGTCACGGAGAACCGTCATTTTGATGGTTCATTAGCTGACTTGCAGGCGGTTAGGCGCGCTATTGATTTGCCGATACTGCGCAAGGATTACATTATTTCTCCCTACCAGATCCACGAATCGCGGGCCTACGGTGCCGACATGGTTCTTTTATTCGCGGCTCTGTTAGATCAGCCTCATTTGAGAGGCTTCATTGAGCGCATCGAGTCTTTGGGCATGTCGGCGCTGGTGGAAGTAGATTCGCGGGTTGAGGCGGTTCGGGCTCTAGATGCAGGCGCAAAAGCGATTGGGGTGAACGCGCGTAATCTGCACAATTTGAAGATTGACCGCTCGAATTTTGATGAGATCGTCGATGTGATTCCCTCCGATGTGATCGCGGTTGCCCAATCTGGTGTGCGTGATCCGCGGGATGTTTTTGTGTACGCGAGGGCGGGCGCAGATTCAGTGCTGGTAGGTAAGTCCCTGGTTTCGGCTAGTGATCCGCGGGCGTTGGTGGCCGAAATGGTATCCGCAGCCCAGCATCCCGCGTTGCTTGCTGATCGAAAGAAGCGCATTCAGCAGGGTATTCATGAGCGTCAGGTTGAGCTTTATCAGGCGCACTGAGGTTCTCAACTACGTATCGGGGTAGGTTCTGGATAAACTTATACCCATGAGTGTTATTTCCCTGCTACCGGCTTCAATACCATCACCGCCTCAGGGCGTTTGGTATTTGGGGCCGGTTCCTCTTCGCGCGTACGGAATCATTATTGCCTGCGCCATGGTTGTAGCAGTTTTGCTGACGAAGAAGCGTTATGAAGAGCGCGGCGGGGATCCAGAACTGGTTTACGATGTCGCTTTGTGGGCAATCCCATGTGGAATCGTGGGCGCTCGCCTGTACCACGTGATCACTTCGCCATACCAGTATTTTGGTCCGAATGGTCAGTGGCTTGAGATCTTCCGGATTTGGGAGGGCGGAATAGCGATCATGGGCGGCATTATTGGCGGCGTGATCGGTTCTGCTATCGCACTGCACCGGGCGGGCCAGCGGATGGGGCCATTTGCTGACGCGGTGGCCCCAACGATGCTGATCGCCCAAGCGATGGGCCGGTTTGGCAACTGGTTCAACCAGGAGCTGTTTGGAAAGCCAACTACGCTTCCGTGGGGCTTGGAGATTGACGATCGTCACCTGCCTGCCGGATACGCTTCGGGTACTTTGTTCCACCCAACGTTCTTGTACGAGGTGATCTGGAACCTGACGATGGCCTTTATCATTATTGCCCTTGATAAGAAGTTGAAGTTCAAGGGTGGCCAGCTGATTTTCTTGTACCTGAGCCTGTACGCGATCGGCAGGTTCTGGATTGAGAATCTTCGCATTGATCCGGCGAAGATTTTCCTGGGTATGCGGTTGAATGCCTGGTCTGCACTTGTGATCATTATTATTGGGATTGTTGGATTCTTAATAGCGGGTAAACGGGGAGCATCGACTCGCGTGGAAGCTCCCGAACGCACTGAGGAGAACGTAGAGTAGTTATATGCGTAGAGCTAAGATTGTTTGCACTATTGGCCCGGCAACAGAGAGTCCTGATCAGATTCAAGCGTTGGTGGATGCCGGCATGGATGTGGCCCGTATTAACCGTAGCCACGGTGATGTAGAAGGCCACGAGGCCGTGATCAAGAACGTGCGGAAGGCAGCTCGTGCTTCTGGTCGCGCGATCGCGGTTCTCGTTGACTTGCAGGGCCCAAAAATCCGCTTGGGACGTTTTGCGGATGGCCCGCATTATTTAAACGTGGGTGACACGTTCACCATCACTACCCGCGACGTGCCGGGTACGAAGGAACTCGTTTCCACTACGTTTGCGGGTTTGCCCGGTGACTGCCGCCCGGGTGACCGCCTGCTGATTGACGATGGCAACGTGGCGGTTCGAGTCATTGAGGTGACCGATACGGACGTGAAAACTCGCGTTGAGGTTCCCGGTAATGTTTCGAACAACAAGGGCATTAACCTTCCGGGCGTAGCCGTATCCGTGCCGGCGCTGACGGAAAAGGATGAAGAAGACCTCCGCTGGGCACTTAACATTGGTGCTGATTTCATTGCCTTGTCCTTTGTGCGCGATGCGAAGGACATTAACGATGTCCATGCGGTCATGGAAGAGGTTGGGATTTACCGCCCCGTAATCGCCAAGATCGAGAAGCCGCAGGCGGTTGAGCATCTACTTGAGATCGTGGAAGCGTTTGACGGCATTATGGTCGCACGTGGTGATTTGGGTGTTGAAGTGCCGCTAGAGACGGTCCCGCTGGTGCAAAAGCGTGCTATTGAGCTTGCTCGTCGCCGCGCAAAACCGGCAATTGTGGCAACGCAGGTAATGGATTCGATGATTAAGAATCCGCGGCCAACCCGTGCCGAGGCGTCCGACTGCGCTAACGCTATCTTGGACGGTGCTGACGCGGTCATGCTTTCGGGTGAGACGTCGATTGGGGCTTTCCCGATTGAGGCCGTTCGCACAATGGATCGCATTATTGAAAACGTTGAGGAAAACGGCGGGGAGCGTATCGCTCCGATCGGCGCATTCAACGTTGCAAACTCTTCGGTTCTAACCCAGGCGGCTGCCCAGATTGGTGAGCGTCTAGACGTGAAGTTCTTGGTGAACTTCACCCAGTCGGGTTCAACGGCTCGTCAAATGTCGCGTTTGCGTTCCCCGATTCCGATGCTGGCGTTCACGCCACTAGAGACCACTCGCAATCAGCTGGCCCTCAGCTGGGGTATTCAAACCTATCGGGTGCCGGAAGTTAAGCATACAGACGATATGGTGTGGCAGGTAGATCAGGTTCTGCGACTTTCACAGCTGGCTGATGTCGGTGATGTGCTGGTGATTGTTGCGGGCATGCCGCCGGGCACCCCGGGTTCAACCAACTCGCTTCGTATCCACACTATTGGTGATGACGTCGATTATTCGATTGGTGGCGGAATCTAGACCAGTTCGGATTCGAATTGTAATGCCGGGGTTGCTACTTGCAATCCCGGCATTAATATGATTAAATGTTCTATTCGCCGCACTTGCGGGGCGTCGTAGAGCATTTTCTACAGGCCGGCTTTCCGGTTTCCCAGGCGCTCAGCGGATGAAGATTTCAGTTTTTGTGGGGCTGGATTACCTGCGCTCCCGTTGCGCATATCCGGCCGGATTATAGGAAGGAGATAGCTATGCAGATGTTTAGCATTTACGACATGCACACTAGCCGTCAGGCCCGCAACCTTAGCGAGATGAACATTGCTGAGGCTGTGCGTCCGTGGTTTAAAGATGTTGATTCAATGCAGGTCAGCCGCGCCATTGACGCGTTGGCTGTGCCGGCCACGCGTAAGCAGGCAGCCGACTACCTGGGCATTAGTCTCGTGCAGGTTGCCTGAAAGTAGACTGTGCCTGTTGGATTGCCCAGTCTGGTAGGTATTTCGTTGGGAGTTTGAGAAGTTCTAAGGAGCTATCAAGCTCCCATTTTTCGCCACGCGTTTAGACGCCTGATGAAAAACAGAAAATAAAAGTACCCCGGGTGGGATTCGAACCCACAACATGCCGATTTTGAGTCGACCGCCTCTGCCAGTTGGGCCACCGGGGCATTGTTACCGTTTGCACGTAACCAAGGACTAGAATATCCATAGATATTAGTTGGACCAAAATTTAGGGATGTTATGAGTAACACTGAAGGTAAATCGCGCAGGGTTGTTGTCGCGGAAGACGAAGCTCTGATTCGCCTCGATATCGTTGAAACGCTTAAGGGAGCTGGCTACGACGTCGTTGCTGAGGTAGATAATGGTGAGGATGCGGTTGCAAAGGCACTGGAACTGGAGCCAGATCTTTGTGTGTTCGATGTGAAGATGCCGAAGATGGATGGCATTACTGCGGCCGAACGGATTTTGAAGGAGCTTTCTTGCGCTGTGGTTATGCTGACGGCGTTTTCGCAGACCGAACTAGTTGAGCGGGCGCGTGACGCGGGTGCTATGGCGTATGTTGTTAAGCCGTTCTCGCCTACAGATCTGCTTCCCGCTGTTGAGATCGCGGTTTCGAGGCAGGCGGAAATGCTCGCCATGGAGGATGAGATTGCCGATCTGACCGAGCGTTTTGAGACTCGCAAGGTCGTCGATCGTGCAAAGGGATTGCTCATGGAGCGCATGGGCATGACGGAGCCAGAGGCATTCCGCTGGATTCAAAAGACATCTATGGATAGGCGCCTTTCCATGCGCGAGGTTGCAGATGCGGTTGTGGATCAGGTAGGAGAGTAGTTTTCACTACTTCTTAATTATCTGATTTGAGATGAGGGCGGTGGAAACTAATCTGCCGTCCTCATCTGTAATGTCTACGCGGTGCACACAACGCGTGCTCCCTAAATGCATGGCGGTAGCCGTAGCAGTCACGTAGCCGTCGTGGGCCGGGCGAATGTGTTGGATGGATAGTTCCACGCCAACCGCAACAAACTCTTTTCCGAACGTGCGAGCCTGTTCTCGCGAAGCTAAAGAACCTGCAGTTTCTGCCAGGGCTGCACTCGCCCCTCCGTGCAATACGCCTGCGGTCTGTCTGTTGCCATCCACCGGCATGCGCATTACGCAGTGGTCGGCAGAAAGTTCGATAACTTCCATTTCGGTGCGGGCCATAAGGGTCTGTTTGTCGAAATTGTGCACCATCGTTCCTTTCGCGATAAGTAACTCCCAGCTTACGGGCCTGTTCAACCTGGCGCGCACTCGCTGCCCAAATGGGTGCTTCGTTGCGCAATAGCGGCGGTGTAGGTGCTGTGAATTGCGCGCCTCTGCTTTAGGCTTGAAGACGTGAGTGAGAAAAGACTTTTAGTTCTAGATGGCCATTCGATGGCGTTTCGCGCATTCTATGCGCTCCCGGTGGAATCTTTCATGACCAGTACGGGGCAGCACACGAACGCGGTGTATGGCTTCGTGTCAATGCTGGTGAAAATGCTGGCCGATTATGAACCAACGCATGTGCTGGCTGCCTTCGACGCGGCAGAGAAGTCTTTCCGCTCTGATGAGTACCCCGAATATAAGGCGGGGCGTGCAAAAACTCCCGAAGAGTTTAAGAGCCAGGTGCCCCTCATTCAAGAGGTGCTGAAGAAACTCGACATTCCGGTGGTGGTGAAGGAGGGCGTGGAGGCTGACGACGTCCTCGCAACCGTTTCTTCTATGGCTCAAGAGGCGGGAATGGAAACATTGCTAGCTTCTGGGGACCGCGATACGTTCCAGTTGGTTACGGATTCTACGTTCGTGATTTACCCGGGTCGGTCGATGTCTGACTTGCGGCTGATGGATCCGCCGGCGGTAACGGATCGTTACGGCGTGGTACCGGCGCAGTATCCTGAAATCGCCGCGCTCGTAGGCGAATCGGCAGATAATCTGCCGGGCGTTCCCGGTGTGGGTGATAAGACGGCCGCGCAGTGGTTACAGAAGTTCGGTGGCCTGGATGAGCTGCTAGAAAATGCGGAGAAGGTCGGTGGTAAACGGGGGGAAGCGCTACGCGAACACCTGGAAGACGTGCGCCGTAATCGCCGCTTGAATGCGCTACTGCGCGACGTGGAGCTTGACGTTTCGCTAGATGATTTAGAACGCAAGCCGTTTGACCGTAACGGGATTGAGGAACTATTTGACACCCTTGAGTTCGCAACGCTTCGCTCCCGCGTTTTTGCTGTAGACGTGGCGGATGAGGTCGCGGCCCCAGCGGAACCCGTGAGTGAAGCCACTGAGGTAGAAACGGTAACTTACCCGCAGGTGGGGATCGATAAGTGGGCACAGTCCATTGCGGACGACGATCTTCTCGCGGTGCTACCTTCGCTTGCCGGCAGTGACATTGAAGTGGTTGTGCTGTATGCGCCCGGTAAGGCGCTGGTTGTAGACCCGGTGGAGCTAGACGAGGCCGGCGCTGCCGAGCTCCAGGCATTGTTTGACCGAACCCGTATTGTCACGCATGAGGCAAAAAAGTGGCGGCACCTGTTTGCCCAGCGCGGCATTGATTTTGGAAATGTTTGGCTTGAGGCCGAGCTTGCCGCCTACCTGTTGCGTCCCGATCAGCGCGGGTATGAGCTTACCGCGCTGGCACGGCGCTACCTGGAGCGTACAGTAGCGGACGCGGAGTCGGACGGACAGCTGTCATTGCTAAGTGACCACGCGCAAAAAGTCCAGCTTGCGCAAGCCCTTTTTGATCTGGAACAGCCGATGCGGGCGGAGTTGCAAAAGCAAGATGCGTGGGAACTTTTCCAGCAAATGGAGTTGCCCGTCCAAAACGTGTTGTGGAAGATGGAGCGCGTGGGGATTGGCGCGGACATGGATTCACTGCGCGCAATGTCGGATGAACTAGGCGGCATGGTAAATCGAGCAGCCGAGGCCGCCTATGAGGTGATCGGACACGAGGTCAATCTATCCAGCCCTAAACAGTTGCAGACGGTGCTGTTTGACGAGTTGGACATGCCGAAAACGAAGAAGACGAAGACCGGCTATACCACCAACGCAGATGCCCTCGAAAAGCTGTTCCTGCAAACGGAACACCCCTTCCTCGCGCACCTGTTGGAGCATCGAGACAAGATCAAGCTACATCAAACGGTTGACGGCCTGATCGGTTCGGTGAGGTCTGATGGGCGTATTCACACCACGTTCGAGCAGACGAAGGCCGCCACGGGGCGTCTGTCCTCAACCCAGCCGAACTTGCAGAACATTCCGGCCCGCACGGAAGAAGGCCTGCGGATTCGCGAGGCGTTCGTACCCGGGGATGGTTTCGATGCCCTTTTGACGGCGGATTATTCGCAGATCGAAATGCGCATTATGGCGCACATGTCTGAAGATGTGGCGCTGATTGAAGCGTTCAATTCGGGTGAGGATTTGCACAAGACCATGGCCTCCATGGTTTTCCACGTGCCCGTTGAAGAGGTTGATTCGAATCTGCGTAGTCGAATAAAGGCCACCTCGTACGGTTTGGCCTACGGACTGTCCTCATATGGATTGTCTCAGCAACTGGGCATCAGTGTTGGTGAGGCCAGCGAGTTGCGCGATAAGTATTTTGAACGCTTCGGGGGAGTGCAGGACTTCCTCGCAAGCGTGGTAGCAAATGCCCGTAAGGTCGGTTACACCACCACGCTGTTTGGAAGGCGCCGCTACCTGCCGGATCTGAACTCAACGAACCGGCAAAGAAGGGAGATGGCGCAGCGCGCCGCTCTGAATGCGCCAATCCAGGGATCTGCGGCTGACATCATCAAGGTGGCGATGATCCATCTGGATAGTGCGCTTGCGGAATCTGGCCTCAGCTCTCGAGTCCTGCTACAGGTACATGATGAACTCGTGCTCGAGATTAAAAACAGTGAGAAGGACGAGATTCAAAAGCTCGTGAAGCACGCGATGTCTAATGCGGTAGCTTTGGATGTCCCTCTGGACGTGTCCATGGGCATTGGTGATAACTGGCGTAGTGCCGGCCATTAGTCCTAGAAACGGCGAACCGGTGCGCGTTTAGCGCAAAATGCGACCAAACTCTCACTCTCAGGGTCTCGTTTTTATTACGTATGGGCCGGTGCTTCACTGATAGCATTGCCTTTGGTGCTCTTTGTAGTACAGTTTGAGACTGTGCGCATAAGCGCCATTTTGTCCGTATTCACTACTATTTATCCGTATTCGGGGATTTAAACTTTATGACCAACTCAACCCCGCAGCCTGAGCAGGTTGCAGTCAACGATATTGGATCCGAAGAGGATCTGCTCGCCGCTATCGACGAGACCATCAAGTACTTCAAGGAAGGCGACATCGTCGAAGGCTCTGTCGTCAAGGTTGACCGCGATGAAGTCCTGCTAGATATCGGTTACAAGACCGAGGGCGTTATTCTTTCGCGCGAATTGTCGATCAAGCACGACGTCGATCCTGACGACGTTGTAGAGGTTGGCGACAAGATTGAGGCTCTTGTTCTTCAGATGGAAGACAAGGAAGGCCGTTTGCTTCTGTCGAAGAAGCGTGCTCAGTACGAGCGTGCCTGGGGCACGATCGAGAAGGTCAAGGAAGAAGATGGCGTCGTAAACGGTACCGTCATCGAGGTCGTCAAGGGCGGCCTGATCCTCGACATCGGTCTGCGCGGCTTCCTGCCGGCCTCCCTCGTAGAAATGCGTCGCGTTCGCGACCTGCAACCCTACATTGGCCGCGAGCTAGAAGCTAAGATCATCGAGCTTGACAAGAACCGCAACAACGTTGTTCTCTCTCGCCGCGCTTGGCTAGAGCAGACTCAGTCTGAGGTTCGTACTAACTTCCTTAACACCCTCCAGAAGGGTCAGGTTCGTTCCGGTGTGGTCTCCTCGATCGTTAACTTTGGTGCGTTCGTTGATCTTGGTGGCGTAGACGGCCTCGTTCACGTTTCGGAGCTGTCTTGGAAGCACATCGATCACCCGTCCGAGGTTGTTGAGGTTGGCGACGAGGTCACCGTTGAGGTTCTCGACGTTGATATGAACCGTGAGCGTGTTTCGCTTTCGCTCAAGGCCACCCAGGAAGATCCGTGGCAGGCATTTGCCCGCATCCACGCTATCGGTCAGGTTGTACCGGGCAAGGTCACCAAGCTCGTTCCGTTCGGCGCGTTTGTTCGCGTCGAGGATGGCATCGAGGGCCTCGTCCACATCTCCGAGCTGGCCCAGCGGCACATTGACGCTCCGGAGCAGGTCGCGAAGGTTGGCGATGAGGTCTTCGTTAAGATCATCGACATTGATCTTGAGCGTCGCCGCATTTCGCTCTCGCTGAAGCAGGCTAACGAGGGTGTGGATCCGAACTCCGCGGACTTCGATCCGTCGCTGTACGGCATGGCTGCTGAATATGACGAGAACGGCAACTACAAGTACCCCGAGGGCTTCGATCCGGAGACCCAGGAGTGGATGGAAGGCTACGACGAGCAGCGCGTTGCTTGGGAGTCCCAGTACGCTGAGGCTCACGCTCGTTGGGAGTCCCACAAGGCTCAGGTTGCTCGTGCTATGGAAGAGGACGCCGAGGCGGCTCCGAAGATCGAGGAGCAGGCATCCTACTCGACCTCGGTTGAGTCGGAAGGCACCCTCGCTTCTGACGAGGCGCTCGCCGCGCTTCGCGAGAAGCTAACGAACAACTAATGGTCTTGTTGCCGTTAGGCGCTTGAACTAGACGTTCAAGAGGTGGCCGAGTGGTTTTCCACTCGGCCACCTCTTTATTGCTCGCTATAGTCAAACTGGGAGATCTTATTAGGCTGGCGATTCGATCTAATGCGAGGAGGGGCATATGGCTTGGGAAGAGATTCGGATTGGGGGAGCGCTTGCCCTCGTTAAAACGCCGATTGAGAAATCTGCATTGGTTCCCAGTTCTCGGGCTTGCGAATCGCGGCCGTTTTGGATTGGACTGACCGGCGGTATTGGGGCCGGCAAGTCTGCGGTGACAAACGTTTGGCGAGAAATGGGCGCAACGATCGCGGATGGCGACGTGATTGCGCGACAGATCGTTCAGCCCGGTACGCAGGCCCTGGCGCAAATAGTTGCGCGGTTTGGCACGCAGGTTGCGCCTGCCGGAGTTTTGGACCGAGCAGCGTTGGCCAGCATCGTTTTTCATGATGAGGCGGCCCTTGCATGTCTAAATGAGATAACCCATCCACGCATCCGGGCGCGCGCATTAGAAATCTTGGAGTCGGCGCCTATTGACGGCCTGGCAGTGTATGACGCAGCTGTTTTGATAGAGGCAAATATGACGCACATGGTTGATGCGGTCGCAGTCGTTTTGGCAGATGAACAAGACCGCGTAGCTCGTTTGACGGACATGCGAGGAATGGATGAGCAGGACGCAAGACGCCGGATTGCGAACCAGATGAGCGATGCGGAGCGGAGCGAGCATGCCAGCATCATCATCGAAAACGAGGGCTCACTGGCAGATCTCGATTGCGTGGCCCGCGAACTCTACCAAATGCTTACTGCAGGCACAGAAGCTTAGACTAGAAGGTATGGAAAACCAGACTGTTGTTCGTCAGGAAGCGCCTTTCGAGGTCGTCTCTGAGTTCACCCCGTCGGGTGACCAGCCGACGGCTATTCGGGAGCTGACTGAGCGGATTAACGCTGGTGAAAAAGACATCGTACTACTGGGGGCCACGGGCACCGGTAAGTCCGCAACAGCAGCTTGGTTGGTTGAGCAAATCCAACGGCCCACCCTCGTGATGGCGCCAAACAAGACGCTGGCCGCACAGTTGGCTGCGGAGCTACGAAATCTGCTGCCCAACAATGCGGTTGAGTACTTCGTGTCCTACTACGATTACTATCAGCCCGAAGCGTACGTGCCTCAAACTGACACGTACATCGAGAAAGACTCCTCAATCAATGACGAGGTGGAGAGGCTGCGCCACTCGGCAACTAACTCGCTTTTGACTCGGCGGGATACGGTTGTTGTGGCGTCGGTTTCCTGCATCTACGGCTTGGGTACGCCCGAAGAGTACGTTGCACGCATGGTCGAGCTGAGTGTGGGCATGGAGGTCTCGCGAGATGACCTTTTGCGCGCGTTTGTGAACATGCAGTATTCGCGCAATGACATGGCGTTTACGCGTGGAACTTTCCGGGTGCGCGGCGACACGATCGAGATTATTCCGGTATATGAAGAACTTGCGATCCGCATCGAAATGTTTGGCGACGAGATCGATGCCCTGGCTTACCTGCACCCACTTACGGGTGACCTCATTCGCGAAACGGATCACGTGTACCTGTTCCCGGCCTCTCACTATGTTGCAGGCGAGGAACGCATGAAACGCGCCCTCAAGACGATTGAAGAGGAACTTGACGAGCGCGTAGCGTGGTTTGAGAGCCAAGGCAAGCTCCTCGAGGCGCAAAGGTTACGCATGCGCACAACGTACGACCTGGAAATGATGCGCGAGATTGGCACGTGTGCGGGTATTGAGAACTACTCACGGCACATTGATGGGCGCGGGCCGGGCACACCCCCGCACACTTTGCTCGATTATTTCCCGGATGATTTTGTGCTGATCATTGACGAGTCACACGTGACTGTGCCCCAGATCGGCGCCATGTACGAAGGTGACATGTCGCGTAAGCGCACGCTAGTTGACCACGGTTTCCGCCTGCCTTCCGCAATGGATAACCGTCCGCTGAAGTGGGAGGAGTTTTTGGAGCGCATTGGCCAAACCGTGTACATGTCTGCAACCCCGGGCCCCTATGAGCTCTCCCAGGCTACGGGCGTGGTTGAGCAAATCATTCGCCCAACCGGCCTCGTGGATCCAAAGATCGTAATAAAGCCGACGGAGGGCCAGATTGATGACCTACTTGGCGAAGTGAATGCGCGTGTGGAGCGCGGTGAACGCGTGCTTGTCACTACTTTGACCAAGCGGATGGCAGAAGATTTGACGGACTACATGTCGGTTCGCGGAGTACGGGTGGAATACTTACATTCGGATGTGGACACGCTTCGCCGCGTGGAGCTTTTGCGTGAGCTACGTCAAGGCAAGTTTGACGTGCTGGTGGGTATTAACCTTTTGCGTGAGGGTTTGGATCTGCCGGAGGTGTCACTAGTTGCGATTTTGGATGCGGATAAGGAAGGGTTCTTGCGTTCCACTACGTCGCTGATCCAAACGATTGGGCGCGCCGCCCGAAATGTTGCCGGTGAAGTGCACATGTACGCCGATAACATCACGGATTCGATGAAACGTGCGATTGATGAGACAGAGCGGCGTCGCGAGAAGCAGATTGCTTACAACGAGGAGCACGGCATCGACCCGCAGCCACTGCGCAAAAAGATCCAGGATGTTACAGACATGTTGGCGCGTGAGGATATCGACACAGAGGAGCTTTTGGAGGGCGGCTACCGCAAGGCGGTGGCCGATTCACGCCGGGCGGGTGACGTAAACTTCTCGGCGAGGGCACGTTTAGCTTCTGCCGCTGAAGAGGATCTGGCTGGGCTGATCGATGAACTGACGAAACAGATGCACCTGGCAGCCGAAGATCTCCAGTTCGAGGTTGCCGCCCGCTTGCGCGATGAACTTAAGGAACTAAAGCAGGAGCTTCGCCAGATGCGCGAAGCGAACTAGCCGGTGAGTAAAACCACTGTAGCCCTTTCGGCGCGGCGGGCAGTTTTGGATAGAATAGGTTTGACGAGGGGGAGTACTCCCACAATCACAACATCGTCAGCACGGTGAAAACCCGGTGTTGTGGCCACTAAGGTGGTGGAGAAGACCTTCGGATAAGCCCTATTAGGACTACCGAAGGTTTGCAATTGCACGTTCATGCTCTTGGCTGGATTATGCTGGCCGTCATCATTCTTGCCCTGATCATCATTGATATCGTCGGGCACGTCCGCACGCCGCATGAGCCGACCCTTAAAGAGGCTGCGGTCTGGTCCATCGCTTATGTTCTTCTCGGCGTTGCCTTTGGCTTCGTGGTCTGGTTCTTCTGGGATCTGCGTTATGCCGGCGAGTATTGGGCTGGTTACATTACGGAGAAGTCATTGTCCTTGGACAACCTGTTCGTATTTGTGCTGATCATTGCCGCTTTTAGGGTTCCGCGAAAATACCAACAGAAAGTGCTGCTGTACGGCATCGTCATGGCCCTGGTGATGCGCCTTATTTTCATCCTTATAGGCGCGGCAATAATCGAGAAGTTTGCATGGATCTTCTATATTTTCGGCATTTGGTTGCTGTACACGGCCTATTCGCAGGTTCGTGAAGGCATCCAGGGAGATGAGGAAGAAGACGAATACCACGAACCTAGCTTCGTGCGCCTCGTGCGCAAGGTTTTCCCGGTTACGGACGGTTTCCTTTCGGACAAGTTGCTGCACCGCCACGCAGGCCGCACATACTTGACTCCCATGCTTCTGGTGATCATTGCCCTGGGCACTACGGACATCATGTTCGCATTTGACTCGATCCCGGCAATTTTTGGCCTTACCAAAGAGCCGTACCTGGTTTTCGCGGCGAACGCTTTCTCTCTTTTGGGATTGCGCCAGCTCTACTTCTTGATTGACGGCCTGCTTGAGCGTTTGGTGTACCTTCACTACGGCCTCGCTGCGATTTTGGGGTTCATCGGGGTGAAGCTCATTTTGCACGCGCTGCACGAGAACAATCTGCCGTTCATTAACTCCGGCATGCCGTTTAACGTTCCCGAAATCGGTATTCCCGCCTCACTCGGCTTTATTGGCGGCACGTTGATTATTACGGTTGTGGCATCGATATTGAAGACGCGCGCGGACAATAAGTCCAACTCTTAAAATGGGTTTAGGGCGCCTTTAAGGCAACGATCAGCGTTCCCCAATAGGATTTAACCGTGAGTGAATCAGCCGTGACGAAAGACCGCTACTTGGGCCGCGACGGTGTCAGCGCACAAGAGGTTGTGCGGGCCAAGCAACTGGGCAAAACCAACCGGGTAGAAAGCACCACTTCGCGGCCGATTAAGGTCATCATTAGGT
Organism: Gleimia europaea ACS-120-V-Col10b; assembly: GCF_000411155.1. GTDB lineage: Bacteria > Actinomycetota > Actinomycetes > Actinomycetales > Actinomycetaceae > Gleimia > Gleimia europaea_B. Next base: position 287,351 of record NZ_KE150266.1, on the reverse strand, counting down.
CTAACTTGTTCACGCTGTTCAACGCGATTTTAACTACGGCAGTTGTGGTTGTGCTACTGGTTGGCAACTGGCGTGATGCGGTGTTTGGAATCGTGATGATTACCAACGCCGTGATTGGGATTTACTCTGAGATTCGCGCTAAGTACGTGCTAGATAGTTTAGCTATTTTAGAGTCGCCGAGGTCGTGGGTGATTCGTGATAGCAAGCAGATACAGGTTCCATCGGCTGATTTGATCTTGGGTGACTTAGTGTTGTTGCGCTCTGGCGATCAGGTGCCTGCCGACGGCATGGTGCTGGAGAGTTACGGCTTGCGGGTGGATGAATCAATGCTGACGGGGGAGTCCGTGCCCGTGCGTAAGCGCGAGGGTCACTCAGTGCTGTCCGGCACGGTTGTGGTGGCGGGTGAGGCCCTGTTTGAGACTTCCAAGGTGGGCGAGGATTCCTACGCGAATCGGCTAACTAGAGAGGCAAAACAGTTTCAGAAGGTTAAGTCTGAGATCGGGCAGAGCATAAATACGATTTTGAAATGGATTTCGTGGGTGATCCTTCCAGTCGTACTGCTGCTAGTTGCCTCGCAGTTGCGTTCGGATGAGGGCACCACGTGGCAGCACGCGGTGGTGCTCGCAGTCGCGGGAGTGGTGGGCATGATCCCGCAGGGACTGGTACTACTAACGTCTCTTAACTTTGCTTTGGCCGGTGCAAGTCTGGCTAAACGTAACGTCCTTATGCAAGAACTCGGTGCGGTTGAAGTATTGGCTCGCGTGGATCACTTGTGTTTGGACAAGACGGGCACAATAACTACCGGCGAAATTGAGCCGCAACAGCTAATTTGTCTGGATGATTCGATGGAGGAGGCTGCTCGCGCTGCTCTTGCGGCAATGGTTGCAGGCGGGGAGAACCAGACCGCGAAGGCGACGATGGCGGGCTTGCCCGGCGTGGAACCGGCACAGTTGCGTCAGAACATTCCGTTTGATTCCTCGCGCAAATGGTCGGCGGCAGTGACTGAATCGGGTTCCTGGTTTTTTGGGGCGCCCGATATTGTAGCTAGCCACGCGGTAAATGCATCTGAAGCGCTACACCAGGTCTCGGAGTTCACCGCGCAGGGTGCGCGTGTGGTTTGCTTGGCACACGCAAATGAAACCTCTATTGATGAGGACGATCCAAAACTGCCGCCGCTTTTGCAGGTCGTTTTGATCGTGGTTTTGGCGGAGCAGATTCGCACGGACGCTGCGGAAACCATCTCTTATTTCCTGCGCCAGGGAGTCCAGATCAAGGTGATATCGGGTGACAATCCCAGCACGGTTGCGGCGATTGCGAACCGGGTGGGAGTGCGGCGCGGCGAACCGGTTAGGGTTGTAGATGCGCGCGATCTGCCCCAAGAGGACGAGGCATTCACTGATGCGGTAGACGAGTATGACGTGTTTGGACGCGTCACTCCGGAAGCTAAGCGCAAGATGGTGAGAGCGCTCCAAGCGCGCGGCCACACGGTTGCTATGACCGGCGATGGGGTGAATGACGTGCTCGCCCTAAAGGACGCTGATCTTGGTATTGCCATGGGTTCGGGGGCGCCCGCAACGAGGGCGGTGGCAAAGCTCGTGCTAGTAGATGGGAAGTTTTCTAAACTGCCGCGCGTTGTGGCAGAAGGCCGTCGCATCATTGCCAATATGGAGCGAGTCTCTGCATTGTTCCTCACCAAGACAGCGATGTCGGCGCTACTTGCGGTGGTGGTGGCTATTTTTGCGTGGAGGTACCCATTCTTGCCCCGTCATTTGACGATTATTTCGAGCTTAACGATTGGGATTCCCGCATTCTTCCTTTCCTTGACACCGAATTACCGCAGGTATCGGCCTGGGTTCTTAGAGCGCACACTTCACATCGCGATACCGTCCGGCATTGCTTTGGCGTTGACCGCGCTGGCGGCGCAGCGGTTTTATGCGGCTGAGTCGCTAGAGGTTGGGGCTACTGTGGCCACGCTCGCCGTCCTGATGGCCGCGCTCTACCTGCTGTCCGTGATGTCTCGCCCAATTGTTGCCTACCGGGCAATGATCCTGTTCGCAATGTTGGGCGCGGGAGTGGCGGTAGTACTTATTGAGCCGGTGCGCACGTTTTTTGCCCTCACCTGGCCCACCCCGAACCAATGGCTCGGTGTGATGATACTAGCGGGGGTTTGCTCGTTCCTGATTGAGCTGATCTTCCGCAACTATTCACGCAAGTTCGGCGATCTGACGCGCATAGTTGGCGACATAGACGAATAGTTCGGCCGCAAGCGGATAACGCTTACTGGCTCACCAAGTGGTTTCACCCGTTTGTGCGGAGGTGGTAGCTAGGCGCTTGGCGATAACCGCAGCGGCCATGAGCTGCAGCTGGTGGAACACGATTATCGGCACGGTTACAGCCGCCACAATGTGGGGTGGGAAAATGATCGCGGCCATGGGTAGGCCGGTGGCCAAAGACTTCTTCGATCCGCACATGAGTAGCGCAATGTTGTCGCCGCGATTCATTTTCAAGAGGTGCCCGGTCTTCCACGAGGCGGTCATCATGATTGCCAGCAAAATGCCCGAGGCGATGACGAGACCGATGACGTCGCCCCAGGTAAGCGTGCTCCACAGTCCGCGAGCGGTTGCGCCGGCAACGGAGGAGGCAACGACGATGAGGATTGTGCCGCGGTCAACGGTTTTGGTTAGCCACTTGTTGGCGCGCACTTTGTCACCCAGTTTGGGTTGCAGTAGCTGCCCGATTATGAAAGGGATGAGTAGTTTGACGAGAACGTCAACTATTGAGCCCCAGCCAACACCCGTGGATGCGCCCATGACGATCATGACCAGGAGGGGAGTGAGCACCATGCCCAGAATGTTGGAGATGGTGGCGGCGCATACGGCGCCGGCCACGTTCCCTCCGGCAATGGAGGTAAACGAGATCGAGCTTTGCACGGTTGAGGGCAGTAGCGTCAGGTAAAGCAGACCGAGGGCGAAAGTCGCACCAAGCCAGGGACGAAATAGCGGTTGCGTGACGGCTCCGAGAATGGGGAACACAATGAAGGTAGAAGCAAGCACGCTGGCCTGTAGCTTCAGGTTTGTAAGACCTGCAATTATTTCGCTGGTGCGAAGCCGCATACCGTAGACCAGGAATAGGATCATGACGGCTACGGTGCCCATGATGGTGAGCAGGTCAATCCATTGCGCGGGGATCGGCACCAGGATGCCGATGACCAGGATAGCGAGGATGCTGACGATAAATGGATCAATGTAGCGCAGTAATACCTTCACGCCACGATGCTACGCCATGGCCGGGCGTTCGCAGTATCGTGGAGACATGACAACACTTAGTTATGACGTCTTTGGGCCGGCTGATGCGCCGGTCGTCTTCCTTGGATCAGCGCTCGGCGCAGACCGCGAGATGTGGAATGAGGTGGCACCGGGACTGAGCGATTACCGCGTGGTTCGCTTCGATTTCCCCGGGCACGGTCACTCGCACGTACCCGATGTTGCGGGGCAGCTAACTCCCGCAAAGCTGGGAGAATACATTCTCGAAATTGCTAACGAGCTAAACGTGGAACGTTTCCACATTGCGGGCCTGTCCCTTGGTGGCATGATGGCGCTGTGGATGGCGATTAACCACCCGCAGCGTGTCCAAAGCCTGGTCATGATGTGCTCTGGCCCGGTCCTGCTTCCTTCTAATGCTTGGGTAGAGCGGGCTGAGCTCGTGCGCGAGCAGGGTACGAGCGCCCTGGTGGAGGCCACGCTACAGCGCTGGTTCACGCCCTCGTTCTATGAGCTAAATGGGCCGGGCGTGCAGCGAACCCGGCAGACGTTCTTGGATTGCGCCGATGAGGGTTATGCCAAGTGCTGTGAGGTTATTGCAAATATGGACAATCGCGCAGGCCTTGTCTCTCTATTTCAACCGATTACCGTTGTAAGGGCGGAGTTTGACACAACGTTACCGGAAGATGCTGCGCTTGAGCTGGTAGCTTCTCTTCGCGAGGGCGGAAATCAGCAGGTGAATTTGGAATACGTGAAGGGCGCTGCTCACCTGGCCGCTGTCGAACAACCCAAACAGGTGTTGCAGGCACTCCTCGCGCATCTGCGCAAATACGCCTAAACGCGGTCTATAAAGCTTGAGGCACAGAAAAGTGCGGGGCGTGGTGGAAGAAACAGCCCCGCACTTAGCGTTTGCCTCTACGGGTTTGAGATGGGGAAGTCGGAGACGTTAGAGAAGCGTTCAGCCAGATCGCCAATGGTCGGCTTCCACTCTCGAATAATGATGTTGGTTACGAGGCCGTGTGCGAAGAACGGGTCTTGTTCTAGCAGGTCGCGTGCCTCCTGGGCGGTTTCGGTGCGCATGATTAGCAATGCACCCGCGTGACTGGCCTCCCGTAGGTGGCCAGAGGTGAACAGCTTTCCCTGCTTGTGCAGTTTGCGAAGGTACTCGCGGTGCGCGGGGCGCCAGTTGTCAATCAGGGCAAGAAGCTGCGGCTCATATTCATAAATTACGGCGTATGTGTGCATAACTACATTCTCTCTCGTAATCGAGAGTTTTTCAGCTGGACAAGCCGCAGATCTCACTTTTCTCCGCGATTTGTACGGACGTGGGTGCGCTAAAGGTCCGGATGACACCGGTTTTGCTGTAATCGAACAAATGTGCGCTTTCGCGCCGCGCTATTTAGGGTAGAGGTGTGAATGATTCGCTAATTGTCCGCGGTGCGCGCCAGCATAATTTGAAAAGTGTAGACCTGGATCTGCCCAGGGAATCGATGATTGTGTTCACAGGTCTTTCGGGCTCGGGCAAGTCCTCGCTGGCTTTTGACACGATTTTCGCGGAGGGCCAGCGTCGGTACGTGGAGTCGCTGTCTTCCTATGCGCGCCAGTTTTTAGGCCAAATGGATAAGCCGGACGTTGATTTCATTGAGGGATTGTCACCGGCGGTATCGATTGATCAAAAGTCCACGTCGCGCAACCCGCGTTCAACGGTTGGCACAATCACGGAGATTCACGATTATTTGCGTTTGTTGTATGCGCGAGCGGGCGTCCAACACTGCCCGCAGTGCATGGCGGAGATTACGGCGCAAACACCCCAGCAGATTGTGGACTCGGTGTTGGAACTTCCCGAAAGCACCCGATTCCTCGTTCTTGCACCCCTTGTAAGGGGCCGCAAGGGCGAGTATCAGGATCTGTTTGAAGAGATGCGCCAGAAAGGCTTTGCGCGCGTTCGCGTGGACGGTGAGCAGCTTCGGCTCGACCAGGATATCCAGCTGGATAAGAACCTGAAGCACACCATCGATGTGGTGGTGGACCGTCTGGTGATTAAAGCTGGGTTGCGCCAGCGCCTTACGGATTCGGTGGAGACAGCCCTGGAGCTAACCAACGGTATTTTGGTGATCGAACGCATTGATTTAGATGAGGATGACCCGCACCGCTCGCGCCGTTATTCCGAGGCCAGGGCGTGTCCGAATGGTCACCCGTTGATGCTTGAGGAGATTGAGCCGCGCACGTTCTCATTCAACGCGCCCTACGGTGCGTGCCCGGAATGTTCGGGGATTGGTTCGAAGTTGGAAGTGGATCCGGATCTGCTGGTACCCGATGAGGACGTTTCCTTACAAGATGGCGCGATTGCCGTGTGGACGGCCAACAACAAGTACCATGCGAACCTACTGAAAGCACTGGCTAAAAAGCTCGACTTTTCAATGACGACACCGTGGAAGGATTTGCCGAAGAAGATCCAAAAGGCGGTTTTATACGGCAATGACTACGAGGTGCACGTTCGGTATAAGAACCGGTGGGGAAGGCAACGCGCCTACACAACGGGCTTTGAGGGCGCCGTCAACTACATTGAGCGTAAACGTTCTGAAACGGAATCTGAGAACCAGTTGGAGCGTCTCGATTCTTTCATGAGGGAGGTGCCGTGCCCAGTCTGTAAGGGGGCGCGGCTGAAGCCGGAGGTTCTCGCGGTCACGGTTGGTGATCTTTCGATCGCGGCGCTTTCGAATCTGTCAATCCTAGAGGCGCGCGACTTCTTGAAGAACGTACACCTTCAGGGCAGGGCGAAACAGATCGCTGCCCCGGTGCTCACCGAAATTTTGGTGCGCCTCAACTTCTTGGTGGACGTGGGGTTGAACTATTTGACGCTGTCGCGCTCCGCAGGCACGCTTTCTGGAGGTGAAGCCCAGCGCATTAGGTTGGCCACCCAGATCGGATCCGGTCTGGTAGGCGTGCTATACGTGCTCGATGAGCCGTCCATCGGCCTGCATCAGCGCGACAATAGGCGGCTTATTGACACGCTGATGCGCCTGCGCGACCTCGGAAATACTCTCATCGTTGTTGAACACGATGAAGAGACGATGGAAGCCGCAGATTGGATAGTGGATATCGGTCCGGGCGCGGGTGAGTATGGCGGGCAGATCGTTCATTCCGGCACGTTGCAGGCGCTAAAGGAGAATAAGAAGTCGATCACGGGAGACTACCTTTCGGGGCGCAAGTCGATCGCCACGCCAAAGGAACGGCGCCCCGTGGATTCCCGGCGCATGCTAACGGTGCGCGGAGCGGTGGAGAACAACTTGCAGAACCTAACGGTTGAGTTCCCCCTCGGGCTTTTTGTGGCGGTTACAGGTGTTTCGGGCTCGGGCAAGTCCACTTTGGTGAACACGATTTTGTACCGCTCCTTGGCGTCGAAACTGAACCGCGCCCAGATCGTGCCAGGCCGTCACCGCACCATTACGGGCGTGGAGGATCTGGACAAGGTTGTGCACGTGGATCAATCACCGATTGGGCGCACGCCGCGCTCAAACCCCGCCACGTACACGGGCGTGTGGGATCACGTGCGCACACTGTTCGCACAGACGCAAGAGGCGCAGGTGCGCGGCTACAAGCCGGGCCGGTTCTCATTCAACGTGAAGGGCGGGCGTTGTGAGTCTTGCAAGGGCGATGGCACCATCAAGATCGAGATGAACTTCCTGCCCGACGTGTACGTACCCTGCGAGGTTTGCGGTGGGAAACGCTATAACCGCGAGACGTTGGAAATCGAATATAAAGGCAAAAACGTTTCCGACATTTTGGACATGCCTATTTCCGAGGGCGCGAAGTTCTTTGCGCACATTCCTCGTATTGCCCGGCATTTGAACACGCTAGTTGAGGTGGGCCTGGGGTATGTGCGCCTGGGCCAGTCCGCAACTACGCTATCGGGTGGTGAGGCGCAACGCGTGAAGCTGGCCGCTGAGTTGCAGAAACGTTCGCGTGGCCGCACGGTGTACGTGTTGGATGAGCCCACCACGGGTCTTCACAGTGAGGACATTCGCAAGTTACTCCTGGTGTTGCAGGGCTTGGTTGATAAGGGCAACACGGTGATCGTGATTGAGCACAATCTGGACGTGATTAAGTCCGCTGATTGGGTTATCGACATGGGGCCTGAGGGAGGCTCTGGCGGCGGCAAAGTAATTGCAACGGGCACTCCCGAGCAGGTCTGTGAAGTTAAAGGCTCTTTCACCGGCCAGTATTTAGCGAAGATCCTCGCCAAATAGGGCCGAACCTCGCCAAATACGGCGTGCCCAACGCGGCACCACGCCCAGGCCCGGCCTTCGGGCGGGCGGTGTTTAGATTTGATTAATGGGACGCACCGAGATCACTTCAACGGTGGCATCCTCAGTTGCATCGAGGGTGAGTCGCACGGCTTTCGCAATCGACTCGGGGCGCACGTGATCGCCGGCATTGTAATCGCGGCCAGCCTGTTCTTGGATCTGCACCTGCATGTCGGTGTCGACGCGGCCCGGATGCACGGAGCTGACCCGAACAGTGCCGCGCTCTTCTTCGCGTAGCGCGTCCGTCAGCGCGCGCAGGGCGAACTTCGAGGCGGAGTACAGGCCCCAGCCTGGCTTTGAGTTGAACCCGGACCCCGAGTTGATTGCCACCACTTGGCCGCGCGCATTGCGCAGTGCGGGTAGCAGGTGCTTCACTAGGCTCGCTTGGGCTATCACGTTCACGTCCAGAATCGTTTCCCAGTCTTCACGCGTGGCTTCCGCAATGGGTTTGCCCATGGAAATGCCAGCGGACAGCACCAGCGCGTCAAGCGAGTCGATCTTCGCGCATGCTTCGCGTACGGCCTCCTCGTCCGTAATATCAACCACCCAAGGCTCTGCCGATTCGAGGCTGGAAGCCACGCGCGCGGCAACCTCACTGCGACCTCCTACAAGAACGTGCCAATCTTTAGCCAGGTCTTCGCAAATGGCGCGCCCAATGCCGCGCGTGCCGCCGGTGACAAGTACTGTTTTTCTGCTCATAACTCCACCCTAAAGGATCCCTGCGCGTCCGGCTTTACTTGGCATAGAGCACTTCGATCTCGTCGGCGAAGTCTCGCGCGACGTCGGCTCGTTTGAGTTTCATGGAGGGGGTTAGGTAGCCATTGTCAACGGTGAATTCTGCGTTAATGATGCGGAATTTGCGGATCGATTCGGCTTTGGAAACAGACTTGTTCGCCCGGGCAATCGCCTTATCCAGTGACGCGATGACGCGCGGATGCTGGGCAGCCTGCGTCACATCCATGTTTTCCAGGCCGTGATTTGCCAGCCACGTGGGAAGCATCTCGCGGTCAAGAGTGATGATCGCGCCGATGAAAGGCTTCTGGTCGCCAACCACGATGACGTGGGAGACGAGCGGGTGGGTGACAAGCGATTCTTCGAGGCCGGCGGGAGCTACGTTCTTGCCTCCGGCGGTGACGATGATGTCTTTCTTCCGGCCGGTGATGTAGAGGTTGCCGCGCCGATCCATGTGGCCGATGTCCCCGGTGTGGAACCAGCCGTCCTTGTCGAATGCTTCGGCACTCGCCTCCGAGTTGTTCATGTAACCGGGGGTAATGGACACGCCTTTAACCAGGATTTCCCCCTCGTCGTCAAGCGTAATAGTGTTGCCGGGCAGGACTTGTCCTACGGAACCCATGATGGGATTGCGCGGGTCAGACAGACTAATTGGGCCGGTGCTTTCGGATAGTCCCCAGCCTTCGTAAACGGTCAGGCCCATGCCGCGGAAGAAATGCCCGAGGGTGGGGGAAAGCGGCGCTCCTCCGGAGATGACGTACTTCATGTTGGGGCCAAGCAGACACCGGATTTTGCTGAGCACAACGCGGTCAGCCCACGTGCGCTTGCGGCGCTGGGCAACGGTGGGGCCAAACGTTGTTTCCATGGCTTTCGAGTAGTCGATCGCCGCCTGCGCTGCCCAGCGGAACAATTTGCGCTTGGCGCCTTTGCCAGCTTTGGCTTCGGCGGAGTTGTATATTTTTTCAAGCACGCGCGGCACCAGTAGAAGCAAGGATGGTTGGAAGCTCTCGATATCGGAAAGTAGGTTCTTGGTGTCGGGGGAGTGGCTGAACACGCCCCGCCCAGAAATCACCGCGAGTTGCACGAAGCGGGCGAGCACGTGTGCGAGCGGGAGGAATAGCAGGAAGCGTGTTTGGGTGGAGTAAAGAATGTTCGGCACTACTTGGGCGATGGATTTGGTGGTGCCCACGAAGTTGCGGTGCGTGAGGATCACGCCCTTGGGAACGCCCGTGGTGCCCGAGGTGTAGATAACGGTGGCGATGGTATCTACGTGAAGTTCGGCTTGTGCAGCGCGCAGGTTTTCTTCGGCCACAGAGGTGGCGGCCTCAAGAATCGTGCGGATGGCGCCGGATTCGAATGTTATGATTCGCTTAACGGTTGGCGTGTTGGCGTGTTCGATTAGTTGGGCGCGCGCATGGGTGTCACAGATGGCGAGGCGCACGCTCGCGTCTTTGCAGATCCACTCGATTTGTTGCACTGAGTCAGACTCGTAGATGGGAACTACGATCACACCAAGGGATAGCGCCGCCAGATCTATGAGAGTCCATTCTGGCCTCGTGGATGACATGATTGCGAGCGCATCGCCCTGTTTTAGACCCAGGCCCAGCAGGCCGCGAGCGATGTCGTCAATCTCTGTGACGAAGCGTTTGGCCGTGACCTTGTACCATCCTCCAACTTCGCGGCGGCGTTCCATCACTACATCGTTTGGGCGGCGGCGGGCGCGTTCGCGTAGCGCAGTGAGGATTGTTTCGTTTTGGCTAATTGTGTATTCGGCCTTCGCAGTGCGGGTTTGGTAGTTTAGGCGGCTCATCGGCGCTCCTTTGGAAGTTTTCGGTTTCGATAATGATTCCAATAGGTTTTGTGCGCGTCGAATACACAATTGTATGTTTAAGAAAACCGCTTCGTTTCGGCGTGATTAATTGCTTTGACCAGTGTCTATTACGCAAACGTTTTGTTGTTACTGGGTTGAAGGGGATAGTGAGTTGGTTTTGCGCCATACTCTGACAGTCACCTCTTTGGGTGAACTGAGTTTGGTTGCGCAAGGCGAGTTTTTGGTGGGCGTGTATTTTCCGGATCATCATCCGGCGCCGAGTGAGCAGGATTTGGGTGCGTGGGTGTCGCCGGCAGACAGTGTGCTTAGCGCGGCTGCGGATCAGATTCACGATTATTTGGCAGGGCAGCGCTTGGACTTCACCGTGCCTTTTAAACTACCTGATCTGGGTTTTTACACGCAGGTTTGGAGGTGCTTGCAAAAGATCCCATACGGCGCTGTTTCAACTTATAAGGAAGTTGCGCAGGCCGTGGGGAGGCCACGCTCGTATCGGGCAGTGGGAACGGCTGTGGGACATAATCCGTTATCGCTTGTTGTGCCTTGTCACCGGGTAATCGCGTCGGATGGCACGCTGTCGGGTTACGCGGGCGGCGTGGATCGTAAACGTTCGCTTTTGCAGTTGGAACACCGCGTGGCCCACGCCCGAGGCCTAGATACCCACGAGCCGGACTTGTTAACTGGGATTTGACCGGCTTTCTGAAAGCACTGCGCGCGAGCCTAAAGGGGCATATCAGCGCCCGAAGCTTCCCGGTTTGATTGGCAATGCCGTGCAAGTAAGCGAATCGATAATAGCGGACGCGCCTGTCGCCCTCGTTGCTTAAACTTCGTAGAATCGAGGCGTGGCTGACCCTGTAACTTATCGTCCGAAGACGTCTGAGATCCCCACTGAACCTGGGGTGTATCGTTTTCGTGACGCTGAGGGCCGCGTCATTTACGTGGGTAAAGCCAAGAACTTGCGTAACCGCCTCACCAGTTATTTTCAGGACCCAGCGAACCTGCATCCGCGCACCCAACAGATGGTGTTCTCTGCAGCATCAGTGCAGTGGACGGTTGTAGCAACTGAAGTTGAAGCGCTCACCCTCGAATACTCGTGGATCAAACAGTACGATCCACGATTCAACGTCATGTACCGCGACGACAAGTCCTACCCCTATCTTGCAGTATCGATGGGGGAGGACGTCCCCCGAATGCAAATCATGCGCGGGGCGCGGCGGAACGACACCCGCTATTTTGGCCCTTACTCGCAAGTGTGGGCCATCCGCGAAACCGTAGACCAACTCCAACGAGTATTCCCCATCCGCACCTGCTCCACAGGCGTCTACCAGCGCGCACAGCGTTCCGGACGGCCCTGCCTACTCGGCTACATCGAACGTTGCTCTGCACCCTGCGTTGGCAAAATCTCAGAGCAAGACCACTACGAGCTAGCCGAACAACTATGCCAATTCATGTCCGGCAAAGTGGGCCCCTACATTCGCAACCTCAAAACCCAAATGAAACAGGCCGCCGCAAAGCTCGACTTTGAACGCGCCGCCCGCCTGCGCGACTTAGTGGCCGCACTCGAAAAAGTCCTCGAACAAAACGCTGTGGTACTCGGCGACGGCACAGACGCAGACGTATTCGCCCAAGTAGTTGACGAACTCGAAGCCGCAGTCCAAGTGTTCCACGTGCGTGGTGGCCGCATCCGCGGCGTGCGCGGCTGGGTAGTAGATCGCCCCGACAACACCAGCGAAGCTGAACTCATGCAGCGCCTCCTCCAACAGGTGTACGCCGAAGCCACGCGCGAAGATGTGTACGAACGCGTCGCCGCTGTCTCGGTAGACGACGTCGAACACGCTCCAACCTCGGCGGTTCCGCGCGAGGTTCTCGTCTCAGTCCTACCTGCTGATGCCGACGCCGTCACCCAGTGGCTCACCGAGATTCGCGGCGCCAACGTAGACCTACGCATCCCCCAACGCGGCGAAAAACGCGCCCTCATGGAAACCGTACACGCCAACGCGGAGCACGCCCTGCGCCTGCACAAAACCAAGCGGGCCGGTGATCTAACCCAGCGCAGCCAAGCTCTCGAAGAACTGCGTGACTACCTGGATCTTTCATCCGCACCGCTACGCATCGAATGTTACGACGTATCTCACACGATGGGCACAAACCAAGTGGCATCCATGGTTGTATTCGAAGATGGCGCACCCCGCAAAACCGACTACCGCCACTTCACCATCCGGGGCGAGGACGGCGAGGGCGTGGCGGATGATACCGCCGCGATGCGTGAAACTCTTACCCGCCGTTTCAAAAGGCTCCTTGCTGAAGAGGCGGGGGAGTCCGGTTACGACGATGACGGCATTGAACTGGCCTCCGGCCCGGTAGACCCGCACACCGGCCTGCCCCGCAGATTCTCCTACCGGCCCGACCTGGTGGTAGTTGACGGCGGCCTGCCGCAAGTAAACGCCGCCTCAACAACCCTGGAAGATCTCGGTATAAACGTGTCCGTAGTGGGCCTAGCAAAACGCCTGGAGGAAGTGTGGATCCCCGGTGACGACTTCCCGGTAATTCTGCCGCGCACCTCACCCGGGCTGTACCTACTGCAACATCTGCGTGACGAATCGCACCGCTTTGCCATCACCCATCACCGCCAAAAACGCTCCCGGGCGATGAAACGTTCCGTTCTCGATAAAGTGCCTGGGCTCGGGCCAGGTAGGCAGGCGGAACTACTCAAGAAGTTCAAATCAGTGAAGAAGATCCGCGAGGCCAGTGTGGAAGAACTCCAAACCACCCCCGGCGTTGGTCCGGTGCTGGCACAAACCATTTTTGACTTCTTCCATGCGGACGCGAATACGACCCGCCCCAATGAAAGCGAGACGAGCGGCCAAAAGGCTGGCAGACTAGACACATGAGTGAAGACACGAAGTCGGTAACCGAAAACAACCCGCCAACCGTGCCCGCAGGCATTCCGCTACTTGATGAAATGGCACGGCTTCCAAAAGCGCGCGACCCGGAGCTCATCATCATCTCCGGAATGTCGGGTGCTGGCCGCACGCGAGCGTCGATGGCACTGGAAGACCTCGACTGGTACGTCGTAGACAACCTTCCGCCCGCGCTCCTGCCCGCCCTCGCCGGCATGATGACCGTGGATGGAGCGGGCGTGCACCGCCTGGGCGCTGTGGTAGATGTTCGTAGCCGGGAGTTCTTCAATGACTTCGAGGACGTGCTCGCGAAACTGAATGAAGATTCGGTGACTTACCGCATTATCTTTCTAGAGGCGGACGAACCCACACTCGTACGCCGATACGAGTCCAACAGGCGCCCACACCCATTGCAGGGCGATGGACGCATCCTGGACGGAATTCGCAAGGAAAAGCAGATGCTGGCCCCGCTGCGCGCTCGCGCGGACGAGATCATCGACACCTCGAAAATGTCTGTGCATGACCTCACTCGGCACATGCGCGATATCGTTGCAGGTGAGGCCGACACACAACTGAAGCTCACGGTCATGTCTTTCGGCTTCAAATACGGTCTGCCGCTTGACGCGGACCACGTGCTGGACGTGCGCTTCTTGGCAAACCCGTATTGGGTTAGCGAACTTCGCCACCTGACTGGGCGGGATGAGCCGGTTGCGAAATACGTGCTCGAACAACCCGGAGCCCGCGATTTTGCCATTAACTACGCCAAACTTTTGGCCCCAATGATCCGCGGCTACGTGAATGAGCTGAAACCTTTTACTACCATCGCGGTAGGATGCACTGGCGGCAAACACAGGTCAGTTGCCATGAGCGAACTGATTGCCGCCACTTTGCGTAACGAAGGTTTCCCAGTCCGTGTACTGCACAGGGACCTGGGTAGGGAGTAATTGTGGCGGGTTTACTGGACGCAAACGGCTGGCCGCGCAGGGGAGAGGCCGGCACGCGAGTGGTTGCATTTGGTGGTGGCCATGGCTTATCTGCAACGTTGCGTGCCCTGAAACACATAACGCATCAGCTTACGGCAGTGGTGACCGTTGCCGATGACGGCGGATCTTCTGGCCGGCTGCGCAAAGAAATGGACGTGTTACCCCCGGGAGATCTACGGATGGCACTCGCTTCGCTTTGCGATGACTCCGAGTGGGGCCTCACTTGGCGTGACGTCATGCAACACCGTTTCGATACCGAGGGGCCATTGGATGACCACGCCCTCGGCAATCTTCTGATTGTTGCCCTGTGGCAGCTGTTGGATGACCAGGTGGCGGGCCTCGACTGGATCGCACGCCTCCTTGGCGCCCACGGCCGCGTGCTCCCAATGGCGCAGTCCCCATTAGAAATTGAGGCCGATGTGGAAGGCCTCGACGGTGTCACCAGGGTTGTGCGAGGCCAATGCGCCGTGGCCACTGCCGAGGGACAGACCCGCGCGGTTCGCCTCAACCCGGCAGATCCACCGGTTGCCCCCGAGGTTTTGAATGCGATTGCCGAGGCCGAATGGGTAGTGCTCGGCCCCGGTTCGTGGTACACCTCGGTGCTTCCCCACCTGCTCGTGCCAAAACTGCATGACGCCCTCGTTTCTACGCCGGCTCGCCGCGCCCTCGTTTTAAATCTTGCCGCGCAAGAGGGAGAGACAGAGATGCTCTCAGCTGGCGATCACGTGCGCGTCTTAGCTCAGCATGCTCCTGATTTGGCACTGGACGTGGTGATTGCTCAGCCCTCCACGGTGGATGACATTGAAGATCTTGAAAACGCCGCTCGCGATGTTGGCGCTAGACTACTTCTTCGACAGGTGTCGATTGGTGGCGCTCAGCCCTTGCATGACCCGCTCCGTCTTGCTGCTGCGCTACGCGACGCGTTTGATGGTTTCTTGGGTGAAGTGGGCCGCCGCGAGGCTTGGCTAGCTTAGATTTTTGGGAAGGTTTATGTCGCTGACGCTCGCTCTGAAAGAGGAACTGGTTAGAAAACCCGTTGCCACCCCGTCGGAAATGGTTTCCGAGGTGGCCGCGATGTTGCGCTTTGCCGGCGGTTTGCACCTGGTTTCGGGCCGCGTGATTATCGAGGCCGAGGTTGACTTACCCGCCACGGCCGCGCGTCTGCGCACGTTCATGGCGAAGCTGTTCAAGGTGAACTCTTCGGTGGTGATCGTCTCTGGGGGAGCGCTGAAGAAGGGCGACCGCTATGTGGTGCGCGTGGTGGAACGCGCTGACCATCTGGCCCGCATGACCGGCCTGATTGACGCGCAGGGACGTCCGGTGCGCGGCCTGCCCACCCGGATTGTTGCTTCGGGCGACGGGGAAGCGATCGCGGCATGGCGCGGAGCGTTCCTTGCACGCGGTTCGCTGATGGAGCCGGGGAGGTCTTCGGCAATGGAGATCACGGCGCCCGGCCCGGAGGCCGCGCTCGCAATGGCGGGGTTTGCTCGGCGTATGGGCGCGCAAGCTAAGGTGCGGGAGATTCGTAGCGCGCAGCGAGTTGTGGTGCGCGAAGCAGACGGGATCGCCTCGATCCTGCAAGCACTGGACGCGCCAGAAACCCTCGAAGTATGGCAGGCACGCCGAAAGCGCCGCGTTGCTCGGGGGAGTGCGAACCGGCTGGCTAACTTTGATGACGCTAACCTGCGCAGGTCTGCGCGTGCCGCCGTGGTGGCAAGCGCACGGGTGAAGCGCGCGTTCGACATTTTGGGAGACGAGGTGCCCGAGCACTTGCGTGAGGCTGGCGAACTTCGCGTGGCACACCCGCAGGCCTCCCTGGAAGAACTTGGTAAACTCGCCAACCCGCAGCTAACGAAAGACGCAATTGCGGGCCGTATTCGTCGGCTTCTTGCAATGGCGGATAAGCGCGCCCATGAAGACGGGATTCCGGACACGGAAGCAAGCCTGAGCGCTGATTTACTCGAAGGTTAAACAAAATAGCGTTTTCATAGCGAACCTAGATGCTGTATTTGCCTAGCTTTTACCTCCAAAAACCTTTCCAAAACCAGGAGTTTTCCTGGTAATAAAGTAAAAATGGCTCGCGAGCATGCTAAATCAGTCGAAACGGTGTAAATTTAGTACTGCTGGAACCGCAGAAAACTGCGGACTGCATGCCCACGAATTTTGGGCATTCAGTTTCATCAGACGAAAATGCGCCGTAGCGCATTACAGGAGGACATTGTGACTTTCCGCGTCGGTATTAACGGCTTTGGTCGTATTGGCCGTAACTTCTTCCGTGCAGCTCGTGAGCAGGGTGCGGACTTTGAGATTGTTGCCGTCAATGACCTAACTGACAACGAGACCCTCGCACACTTGCTCGAGTGGGATTCCATTCTCGGCAAGCTTGACGCAGACGTAACCTACGATGACGAGTCCATCACCGTTGGTGGCCACCGCATCGCCGCTTTCGCTGAGCGCGACCCCGCCAACATTCCGTGGGGCGACCTCGGTGTTGACATCGTGATTGAGTCCACCGGCTTCTTCACGGATGCAACCAAGGCCAAGGCACACATCGATGGTGGTGCTAAGAAGGTCATCATCTCCGCACCGGCTAAGAATGAAGACGCTACCTTCGTTGTTGGTGTAAACCACACTGACTACGATCCGGCTAAGCACAACATCATTTCGAACGCCTCGTGCACCACGAACTGCCTCGCTCCGATGGCTAAGGTTCTCGATGAGGCCTTCGGCATTGAGCGCGGCCTCATGACCACGATCCACGCTTACACTGGCGACCAGCGCATCCACGACGCTCCGCACAAGGATCTTCGCCGTGCACGCGCCGCTGCGGTCAACATTGTTCCGACCACCACCGGTGCTGCTCGCGCTGTTGCTCTCGTGCTCCCGCAGCTCAAGGGCAAGCTCGACGGCTACGCACTCCGCGTTCCGGTAATCACCGGTTCGGTCACCGACCTCACCTTCACCACGAAGTCCGAGGTCTCGATCGAGTCTGTCAACGCTGCGATGAAGGCTGCTGCTGAGGGCCCGCTTAAGGGCGTCCTTTCGTACTCCGATGGCTACCTCGTATCGACTGACATCGTAACCGACTCGCACTCGTCGATCTTCGACGCGCCGCTAACCAAGGTTATTGGCGACCAGGTGAAGGTTGTTTCCTGGTACGACAACGAGTGGGGCTACTCGAACCGCCTAGTAGACCTGACCAAGTACGTTGGTGAGCGTCTCTAATTAAGAGTCGAGCGTAAAAGTTGGACGCCCGCACATGCTGACGCGTGCGCGGGCGTCTTCTTTAGGCCTGAAGCATTGAACTTCGAGAGGAAGAATTTATGAGAACGATCGAAAGTCTAGGTGACCTTAAAGGAAAGCGCGTCCTGGTTCGTTCGGACTTTAACGTGCCACTAGATGGCCAGACGATCACCGATGACGGCCGTATCCGCGCGGCACTACCCACCTTGAACAAGCTGGTAGAAAGCGGAGCAAAGGTTATCGTCATGGCTCACCTTGGCCGACCCAAGGGCGAGTTTAAGCCTGAGTTCAGCCTCGCCCCGGTTGCGAAGCGTCTGGGCGAACTTGTTCCCGGCAACGTGTTCCTGGCCAAGGACATTACCGGCCCCTCCGCTAAGGAGGAGGTTGCCAAGCTAAACGACGGTGACATCCTTCTGCTAGAAAACGTGCGTTTTGATCCGCGTGAGACCTCAAAGGTTGACGCGGAGCGCGAAGAGTTCGCTTCTGAACTCGCTGAGCTTGCTGACGCTTTCGTATCCGACGGTTTCGGTGTTGTACACCGCAAGCAGGCTTCGGTTTACGACATTGCGAAGAAGCTCCCGTCCGCCGCTGGCCTCCTTGTTCTCAAGGAGATCCAGTCCCTGTCGAAGGCGACCGACAATCCGGAGCGCCCCTACGCGGTTGTACTCGGCGGCTCCAAGGTCTCCGACAAGCTTGGCGTTATCGCTAACTTGCTGAAGAAGGCCGACATGCTCCTCATCGGTGGTGGCATGGCGTTTACATTCCTTAAGGCGAAGGGCTACGAAGTTGGCAAGTCGCTACTGGAAGAAGAGCAGCTAGCCACCGTAAAGGGTTACATTGATGAGGCACAGGAGCGCGGTGTTGACCTCGTTCTTCCTATCGACATCGTGGTTGCGCCCCAGTTTTCGAAGGATGCGACCCCAACCGTAGTTGATGCGGACGCGATTCCCGCTGACCAAATGGGCCTCGACATTGGTCCGAAGTCGCAGGAACTCTACGCTTCGAAGATTGCTTCGGCGAAGACCGTTGCTTGGAACGGCCCGATGGGCGTATTCGAGTTTGAAAACTTCGCCGGGGGCACGAAGGCCGTTGCTCGCGCACTATCTGAGGGCGATTGCTTCTCGGTAGTTGGTGGCGGCGACTCCGCCGCTGCTGTGCGTCTGCTCGGCTTCGACGAATCCACTTTCTCTCACATTTCCACCGGTGGTGGCGCTTCCCTCGAACTCCTTGAGGGCAAGACGCTTCCGGGTATCGCAGTTTTGGAGGACTGATTTATATGGCACGTACGCCGCTTATGGCTGGCAACTGGAAAATGAACATGGATCACCTAGAGGCGATCCACTTGGTCCAGGGCCTAAACCAAGAACTGACCGACGCTAACTTTGATTTCTCAGCTGTTGAGGTAGCTGTCATTCCGCCTTTCACTGACATCCGTTCGGTGCAGACGGTTGTTGAGGGCGACGAGATGAAGATCAAGTATGGCGCTCAGGACGTTTCCACTCACGAGAACGGTGCATACACCGGCGAGATTTCTGCTTCCATGCTTTCCAAGCTTGGCTGCAGCTTCATCGTTGTGGGCCACTCGGAGCGCCGCGAATACCACGGCGAGTCTGACGCCCTGGTGGGGGAAAAAGCACGCGTTGCACTCGCCGCTGGCATGACGCCGATCATCTGCTGTGGTGAGGGCCTTGACGTTCGCAAGGCTGGCAACCAGGTGTCGCACGTACTCGCGCAGATCGATGGTGCCCTAGCGGGTATGTCCGCTGATGACGTCAAGAAGAGCGTTATCGCGTACGAGCCGATCTGGGCTATTGGCACCGGTGAGGTTGCAACCCCTGAGGATGCTCAGGAAGTTTGCGGCGCAATCCGCGTACGCGTAGGAGAACTGTACGACGCAGCAACTGCTGACGCTGTGCGAATCCTTTACGGCGGCTCCGTGAAGTCGGCGAACGTTGCCGACATCATGGCTAAGGAGGACGTCGATGGCGCCCTCGTTGGCGGTGCATCGCTTAAGGCTGACGAGTTCGCAAAGATCGCTCGCTTCAACGCCTAACCTCTTAGTGTGCCTCCACCGGCTAGGAGTCCGGTGGAGGCACATTTTTAGTGAAAGCCACCATGCTCGCGCGCCCGGCTATGAACTTTCGCGATGCCACGCTAGAATCTAAAAGGTTAGAAAAGTTTGTTGAAACGCCGTGGCGTGAAGGAAAACGATTAGCGTGACAGCTGTAAAAATCATCCTGGACGTGTTGCTCGTGATCTCGAGCCTGTTCCTCATCCTCACCATTTTGATGCATAAGGGCCGAGGAGGTGGCCTGTCCGACATGTTCGGTGGAGGTTTCTCATCAACGGCCGGCTCGTCCGGTGTTGCCGAACGCAACCTTAACCGCATCACAATCGGCACCCTTGTTGTTTGGGTTACCGTGATCGTGCTGATCGGTATCTTGACGAAGTTCGCCTAGTTTGGATGCGATAGCGAATATCGAATTCTTTTGCGCGCGTGGCCATGTCACGCGCGTTTCTTATTCTGCAACCTCACTATTCGACGTTCCTAACACCCACCCATGCGGCACGTGTCACCAGGATGCCTTCCGTACGCCTCCCAAGGTGGAACCGGCAGGCGCGCCCGTTCTACGCAAAGATCCACTCGCAACAAGACATTTAGAAGAGGCCACGGCCAGGCGAACTGCCGCTGAACAAGACGCGATCCTTGCAGACGCGCTACGGCGACTGCGTGAAAGTGAGCGTTAGAAGATTCGGTCAATCCGGCTGGCCGCCGACTTATCCACCCACCACTGCGTGCCCACCTGATTCATGGCGCCTGCGGGTACCTCTCTAAAGTTCGCTCCCTGCAGCGCTTGCGCAAACACCGTAGCCTTCTCCTTACCTGCGACTACAAACCATGACGCTCGTGACCGTCGTAGCACGGGAATAGTCATCGAGATCCGCTGCGCCGGAGGTTTGGGGGAGTGCGGTTCGGCCACGTACAAGCCAGTTGCATCGAGCGTGTTGTGCGAAGGGAACAGGGATGCAAAATGCCCATCCTGACCAATCCCCAGTAGGCTCAGATCCAGCGCGATTGAACGCGGATCCAGCAAGGTGTGCACGGAATAAACCGCCACCATTTCTTCTTCGTATTGGCGGGCTGCCGCCTGCAAATTTTTACTGTTTGCCGGCGAAGGGGGCCGGTGTAGCTGAACGATGGGGAAGCGCGATGCCAATGCCTCATCAATGTGGGTATCCGCACGATCGACATGGTCGTGATCCACATAGCGCTCATCGGCCATCCAAATGTGAACCGGGGACCACTGGTCTACGAGGTCGGGGTGGTGATGCATGATATCTGCTATCTTGTGTAGCAAAGTGCTACTAATATCGCTGGCGATACCTAAGTGAATACGGCTACGCTGCTGCGAAAGCTCAGTGATTTTACGGACCAGAGAGAGCGCCACCTTCGCGTGGAGTTCATCAACTGTTCTGTGAACCTGCAAATCTGTTTCCAGCATCGTTCCGCCTTGCTTCCAACTGTGCTCAGTTTACGAGATTGGGGACATAAAAATCTGGAGGCCAGCTACGCTGGCCTCCAGATTAGTTAAACGTTAGGCAAGAACCTCGCGGGCAACCTTAGCTACGTTTTCCTTGGTGAAGCCAAACATTTCCATGAGGTCATCGCCCGAACCTACCTCACCGAAACGCTCCAGCGAAACCGCACGGCCCTTGGCACCCAGGTACTTGTACCAAGGGGCTGCCAGGCCAGCTTCAACGCTAACGCGTGCGGTGACAGCTGCGGGGAGTACAGATTCTTTGTACTCGTCAGACTGCTCGTCGAACCACTCCATGCACGGAACGGATACGACGCGAGCCTTTACGCCCTCATCTGCGAGGAGCTGTGCTGCACCAAGTGCGTGCTGGACTTCCGAACCGGAAGCCATCAAGATGATGTCTGGCCTGCCCTCCGTGTCGCGTAGCACGTAAGCGCCGCGTGCCAGGCCGCTTGCGGGTGCGAGCTCGCCACCACGCTCGGGGTTGGGCAGGTTCTGCCGGGACAGGATGAGGCCAGCCGTGGCATCACGCTTCAAGATCTCCTTCCACGCCTCCGCAGTCTCAGCGGCATCTGCCGGACGAACAATGGACAGGTTAGGAATGGCGCGGTAGGCAGTCAGGTGCTCTACCGGCTGGTGCGTGGGGCCGTCTTCGCCAACGCCAATCGAATCGTGCGTCCACACGAACGTCGTCGGCAATCCCATGAGGGCAGCCAAACGCACAGCGCCGCGCATGTAGTCAGCAAACACGAAGAACGTGCCGCCGTAAACGCGGGTGAGTCCCTCAAGCGCAATACCGTTCATAACCGCGCCCATGGCGTGCTCACGAACACCGAAGTGCAGGTTACGGCCGTACTTATCACCCGGGAACATTGCAGAGCTACGCTCTTGTGGCAGGAACGAAGGCTCGCTGTCCATGAATGTGTTATTCGAGCCGGCCAGGTCGGCCGAGCCACCCCAAAGTTCTGGCAGAACCGGAGCCAGAGCATTCAGCACCTTGCCCGAGGCTGAGCGCGTCGCAACGGCCTTGCCCTCTTCAAACTTCGGGAGTGCGTCTTCCCAGCCCTCGGGCAGTTCCCGCTTTGCGAGACGATCATATAACCTGGCACGCTCCGGGTTAGCCTCCCGCCACTTCGCAAACTTCGCGTCCCACTCGGAGCGAGCCTTCTCGCCGCGCTGCTTCATATTCGCCTGCGCATGAGCAACGGACTCCTCGTCCACAGCAAACATCTTCTGCGGATCAAGGCCAAGCGCTTCCTTCAGGCCCGCTAGGGCCTCGGGGCCAAGTTTCGAACCGTGAATGGCGCCCGTGTTCTGCTTACCCGGGGTAGGCCAGCCGATGATGGTGCGCAGACCAATGATCGATGGACGGTCGGTTTCCGCCAGCGCGTTCTGGATGGCCTCTTCAACAGCTTGGACGTCTTCCTTATATTCGCCGCCCTTGGTCCAATCCACGTGCTGCGTGTGCCAGCCGTAGGCCTCGTAACGCTTCATGACGTCTTCGGTAAACGCAATCGAAGTGTCATCTTCAATGGAGATGTGGTTGTCATCCCAGAAAACAATCAAGTTGCCGAGTTTTTGCGTGCCCGCCAGCGAGGAGGCCTCGGAAGAAATGCCTTCTTGCAAGCAACCGTCGCCCGCGATTACCCAAATGTTATGGTCGAACGGGGATTCGCCGGCAGCGGCGTCCGGATCGAACATGCCGCGAATGCGCCGCTGTGCCATTGCCATACCAACTGCCGAAGAGATGCCCGAGCCGAGCGGGCCCGTGGTGATCTCAATAAAGTCAGTGTGCTTGTACTCGGGGTGCCCCGGCGTCCTCGACTTAAGGCTACGAAACGCCTGCAAATCCTCAAGATCGAGGCCGGCGTCAGCCAAGTACAAAGAGATGTACTGAGTCAAGGACGAGTGACCAGCTGACAGCACAAAACGATCCCGGCCCAGCCACAGGCTGTCTTGCGGATCCATCTTTAGGTGCTTTTGGAAGATTAGGTACGCGAGCGGCGCGAGAGAGATTGCGGTGCCCGGGTGGCCAGATCCTGCATTTTCGACGGCATCGGCAGCCAGCATCTTTGCTGTCTTAACCGCACGATCGTCGAGTTCGTTCCACGAAAAAGTCATGAAAGTAGAGCCTTCCCTTGTCGTTGGTTTTGAAATCGGTCACAATTGTATCGTTTTGATCGTTTTAACGCGTTCCGTGTTTATTTTAACACGAAAATAGGGAACACTTACGAATATGACACCTTTAGTCAATAGTGCTTTGCAGGAGCATCTCGTTGATTTTTTGGATTATCTGAGCGTTGATAGCGGCGCGTCCGAACACACGATCAGCGCATACCGTTCCGATATTTCTCGGTTCCTTGAAGACACACACCTTGAATCACCTGAAGAACTAAACGCCAAGGTCATCAATGCGCACCTGACCGAGCTGTCAACTGGGGAGCTCGGCCGGGCATTTGCGCGCTCCTCCATTGCCCGCGCCCGATCTTCAATCTCGGGATTCGTTAAGTTCTTGATCGAGCAGGACGCGATCCAAAGCGACCCGATGGACGAAGTGGAGTCAATGGCGCCTCCTACGCGACTGCCGAAGGCCTTAACTTTGGATCAGGTGCAAAAGCTAATAGACGCCGTGACTGAAACGCCCGGCCCCATCGGTCTGCGCGATATCGCTGTATTGGAAATGCTGTATGGCACAGGGGCTCGCATTTCCGAACTGACCGGCCTGTATCCGGAAGACCTGCTGCTCGATGATGATGTCCCCGTAGTGCGCCTGTTCGGGAAGGGCCGGAAGGAGCGCCTCGTCCCCCTGGGAAGTTACGCCCGGGACGCCGTGTTGAATTATCTCAAAGAAGGCCGGCCTGAACTCGCAGCCAAGAAAGGCAAAGATAAACACCTATTCTTAAATAAACGCGGGGGAGCGCTATCACGCCAGTCCGCGTGGGAGATCATAAAGAACGCGGCGGCGAAGGCAGAAATCGAGGACGTCTCTCCGCACACTCTGCGCCACTCCTTTGCCACCCACCTGCTGGAGGGCGGCGCTTCGATTCGCGATGTACAAGAACTGCTCGGCCACTCGTCAGTGGTAACCACCCAGATTTACACGAAGGTATCGATTTCGACGTTGCGTGAGGTTCACGCAACTACGCATCCGCGCGCCACCTGCCAGTAGCTTACGGAGCGCATTTTCGAGCGGGCGGCGCAAGAGGGGGCTAGATGACATATTCTATGGGGGTGAGTGAGATGCAACCAGGATTAGTTCCCGTACCCCCAGAGGGTGGACGCGACGATGACTTTCCCGTACCGCGCCCCCTACCATCACACGGCCCTGCCCGGGTGATCGCAATGTGTAACCAGAAGGGCGGGGTGGGTAAGACCACCACCACGATAAATCTGGCCGCAGCATTGGCTGAGTACGGTAGGCGGGTGCTCATCGTCGATTTTGACCCACAGGGCGCTGCGTCAGCAGGCCTTGGCATCAACTCGCAAGATCTCGATCTCACAATCTACAACTTGTTGATGTCCGCAAAGGTTTCCATCCGAGATGTTATCGCGCACACGAAGATCGAAAACCTTGACTTGGTACCTGCCAACATTGACCTGTCTGCCGCCGAGGTTCAGTTGGTGAACGAGGTGGCACGCGAACAGGCTCTGACCAGGGCGTTACGTCCCATCATGGACGATTACGACGTGATCCTCATCGACTGCCAACCCTCCCTTGGTCTTCTCACCGTTAATGCCTTGACCGCTGCCCACGGAGTGATGGTTCCCCTCGAGGCCGAATTCTTTGCCCTGCGCGGCGTCGCCCTCCTCATCGACACGATCGACATGGTGCATGACCGTCTTAACCCCCGTCTTAAGATTGATGGCATTTTGGTCACGATGGTTGATTTGCGCACGCTACACGCTCGCGAAGTTCTGGAACGGCTTCAGGAAGCATTTGGGGACAAGGTTTACGACACGATAATCAGGCGCACGGTGAAATTCCCAGACGCGTCCGTAGCCACCGAACCGATCACCACGTATGCCCCGTCCCACCAGGGAGCCCAAGCCTACCGCCGGCTGGCGCGCGAGGTGATATCGCGGGGAGACGTAGCGTAGTGACCACAGCCGAGGGCGGCGGGTTCACCGTCTCCTTAGAGAACTTCGAAGGGCCGTTCGACCTTTTGCTCGGCCTCATCTCGAAACGAGAGATGGACATTACCGAAGTTTCCCTCGCGTCGGTAACGGATGAGTTCATCTCCTACATGCGCGTGGACTCTGATCTATCGCGCACATCCGAGTTTCTGGTTGTTGCCGCAACCTTACTGGACATGAAGGCCCGCTCGCTTCTACCGGTTGATGATGAACAGCTGGAAGCCGACCTCGAATATCTAGAGGCGCGCGACCTGCTATTTTCACGGCTATTGCAATACCGGGCTTTCAAACAGGTGGCGCAAATTTTTTCCGGCTTGTGGGAAGCGAACAGCGCCGCCCACCCCCGGCAAGCTGAAATGGAACCCAAGTTCGCCGCTCTTTTACCGCAGCTACGCTGGTCCACAACTGTGCTCGATCTGGCGAAGATTGCGGCCGAGGCAATCTATGCGGCACCCCCGCAGGTCACGACCACCCATTTGCACGACCCGTTGGTGCCCGTGCGTGGGCAGGCTGAATACATTTTGAAACGGCTAAAAGTGCTGGGGGATACCAGCTTCGAACAGCTGTGCGCTGATGCCCCGGATGTGAACACGATCGTCTCGCGTTTCCTCGCCATCTTGGATCTATACCGCGAGGGAGCGGTGACCTTCAAACAGGAGTCGCCGCTTGCAAAACTTACCATCCACTGGACGGGTTCAAAGGCCAGTATCGCCGACATGCGGATGGAGGACGAGGAAACCGCAGTAGTCTCGCCACTTTAGGTACAATAGTTTCAGTATTGACGGGAGGTCGACATGCAAGAGGCAATACCCCAAATCTTTGGCGATGAAGAACTCGCCAGAGTAGTAGAAGCGATCCTCATGGTGGCGCCCGAGCCGGTGGCAGCGGCAGATATCGCGAGTACCCTTAGCGTTAGCACCGATCAGGTGGAAGCCGTGCTAGTGCAGTTGCGCGCTGAATATGACCGGGATGAGCGCGGTTTTGAACTTCGCGAAGTGGGTGGGGGATGGCGCTACTATTCGCGGCCTACCTACGATCCGTTCGTATCGCAGTTTGTTAGCGGTAGCCGCCTGCAAAAGCTGTCCCAGGCCGCTCTAGAAACGCTTGCGGTTATCGCGTATCGGCAGCCGGTTACCAGGCAAAAAGTTAGCTCCATTCGCGGCGTTAACGTGGATTCAGTTATCCGTTCCCTCCTTGCCCGTGGTCTTATCGAGAGCGCCGGCGAAACTGCGAGCGGCGCAACCTTGTTTCAAACCACCACCGAATTTCTTGAACGGATGGGCTTGCGCTCACTTGACGAGTTAAGTCCTCTTGCGCCTCACCTTCCGCACCGAGACGAACTTTTCGAACTAGCGCAATCTTTGGAGAAATAATGAAAAACGATCCCCACGTAGAATCGGGAATCCGCCTACAAAAAGTTATCTCGCAAGCCGGTGTAGCTTCGCGCCGGCATGCGGAAATCCTCATCACTTCCGGCCGCGTGCGCGTTGATGACAAAGTAGTGCGCAAGCTTGGAACCAGGGTTGATCCCAGCCGGCAGGTGATCCACGTTGACGGTGAGCGCCTTCTACTCGATACAGATTCGCTTACCATCGCCCTCAACAAGCCCGTGGGAGTCGTTTCTACGATGGATGACCCCGAAGGACGCGCCTGTCTGGCCGACTACACCCAGGACTACCCACAGCGCCTATTCCATGTGGGGCGCCTAGATACTGACACGGCGGGTCTGATCTTGCTGACCAATGATGGGGAGCTTGCGCACCGCCTCATGCACCCCTCCTACGAGATTCCCAAAACCTACGTTGCTACCGTTCCCGGAGAGGTTCCGCGCGGCCTGCGCAAGAAAATGTTGCGCGGCATTGAACTCGAGGACGGCCCGGTTGAGGTTGAAGATTTCCGCATTAAAGACCAGTACGGCGACCTCACCCTTGTGGAACTGACTTTGCACGAGGGCCGCAACCGCATTGTGCGCCGGCTACTGGAAAGCGTTGGTTTTCCCGTAGTTGAACTGGTGCGTACCCAGTTTGGGCCGGTCAAGATCGGCCGCCTTCACCCGGGAGTTACCCGCAAGATTGACGGCCCCGTACTACAAGAACTGTACAAAGCAGTAGACCTGTAGGAACTCACCGTGCAGATTTCAACTAACCCGGACGGCCGGCCCATTCAAACCACGGGGCCGGTCCTAGTGATCGGCTCGGGCCTCCTCGGCGGATCCGCAGCGCTGGCACTTAAAGCCGCTGGCATTGAAGTGTTCTTGCAAGACATTTCACCCGTGTCCCTGGCCCTGGCCCGTGACCTTGGAGCCGGGCAAGAGTACACCTCCTCCAGCCCCCAGCCGTCGCTAGTTGTCGTGGCAGTGCCGCCAGATGTCACGGCAAGTTGCGTTGTCGACGCACTGGTCACTCACCCTGACGCCGTAGTTACCGATGTTGCTTCGGTGAAGTCGATTATTTTGAAAGAGGTCGAAGCAACCGGTGTGGATGCCTCGCGGTACGTGCCATCGCACCCGATGGCCGGGCGAGAGCGATCCGGTGTTGCCGGCGCGGACCGAGACCTGTTTGTGGGCCGGCCGTGGGCCGTCATTCACCACCCCACCTGTTCGCCACAAGCGCGTGTGGTGGTGCGCAACCTCGCTGTAGACCTTGGATCTACCGTGCTAGAAATGAGTGCGCAGGAGCATGATCGGGGAGTGGCTATCGTCTCACACGTGCCCCAGCTAATCTCCTCGCTACTGGCCTCCCGGCTACGTGAAGCCACCGAGGATGAGCTCAGCCTGGTTGGTCAGGGCTTGCGCGACACCACGCGCATCGCCGCCTCGGATCCACGATTGTGGACGTCTATAGTGTCCGGTAACTGTGGACCCGTAGTAGATGTGCTTCGCCAGTATCAACGTGAACTCGATGACCTCGTGCGCGGCCTCGAATCAGGTGCTGCCGATGGCTTTGGCGCCCCGGGATCCGTGGCCGCGATAAACACCGCGATTTCACAGGGTAACGAGGGAGTCTCACGCATTCCCGGTAAACACGGGGGAGTGCAACGACGCTGGGCCATCGTGGAGGTTCTTATCCCCGATAAGCCAGGCGAACTCGGCCGCCTGTTCACCGAACTGGGAGCGGCCGGCATCAACATTGAAGACCTCACCATGGATCATTCCGCGCACCAGCGCGTTGGTCTGGCCCAAATTTTTGTAAACCCGGCTGTTGCAAAAGAAGCCGAAAAGGAACTTGAAATGCGCGGCTGGCGCATTGTCAATCAGTGAGCTCGGAGGAAACGTGGAAGAAACAGCAAATATGAGCGTAGAGCAGATGAAGGCGCTTATAAGCGAGCTGGGACTGTCCGTTGCTATCGACGGCCCCTCCGGCTCGGGCAAATCAACGGTTGCACGCGCGCTCGCACGTGAACTCGGTATCGGCTACCTCGATACTGGAGCAATGTACCGGGCCCTCACCTGGTACTGCTTGGACGTGGGATTGCCGCTGGATGATCACGCAGCCGTAGCTGG
Source organism: Gleimia europaea ACS-120-V-Col10b (assembly GCF_000411155.1). Taxonomy (GTDB): domain Bacteria; phylum Actinomycetota; class Actinomycetes; order Actinomycetales; family Actinomycetaceae; genus Gleimia; species Gleimia europaea_B. The sequence continues at coordinate 258,923 of NZ_KE150266.1, read as the reverse complement.
CGCAGCGGACTCGTTCCCCCTATCTATCACCACCTCACCTGACGATTTTCGCGTCACGGTGGGGGATACGGATGTGACGGATCAGATCCGTGAGTCCCGCATCTCCAAAGTAGTGTCAAAGACGGCCACTAATCTGGACGTGCGCGAATCGCTTGTGCGCCAACAGCGTGAAATTATTAACGCTGCCCGCCAGCGTGGCAACGGCATGGTTACCGAAGGTCGGGATATCACCACTGTGGTGGCACCTGACGCGGATGTGCGCCTACTACTTACCGCTTCAGCCGAAGCCCGAATGAAGCGGCGCGCAGTACAGTTGCTCGGTGAGGGCGTGGATGAAGCGGCCATCGAATCGATGCGCACCGAGGTGGTTGGCCGTGATGCAAAAGACTCCACGGTAGTGAATTTCCAGGAGGCCACCGAGGGGCAGATCCTAGTTGATTCTTCCGCGCTCGATGCGCAACAAACACTCGCGCTTGTACTGGGATACGTGGGGCAGAATCTGGCTGACCGAGCCGAGCAGGCTAAGGTTGAGGACGCCCGCGTGCGCGCCATGCGAGCTGCCCTGTCAAGCTACGAACTGTACGACGAAGATAAGGACGTGCTGGCGGGCGAGGTACCGCTGGAAGAGAGCGAAGTTTCCAGTTCTGGCAATCCGGTGCTGGCAATCGTGGGTCGACCAAACGTGGGCAAATCAACGCTCGTCAACCGCATCTTGCAGCGTCGCGCAGCAGTTGTTCAAGACACGCCGGGAGTCACGCGCGACCGTGTGTCCTATCCGGCAAACTGGAATGGGCGTGACTTCACGTTGGTAGACACGGGCGGCTGGGAAGTTGATGTGCGCGGCCTGGATCGTTCGGTTGCCGAGCAGGCTGAGATCGCCATTGAAATGTCTGACGCAGTGCTGTTTGTTGTCGATGCGACCGTGGGGATCACCGACACGGACGAGCGCATCGTGAAGATCCTTCGCCGCTGTGGCAAGCCCGTGGTGCTGGCCGCGAACAAGGTTGATTCCGCCGCGCAAGAGGCGGATGCATACGCTCTGTGGAACCTTGGTTTGGGCGAGCCTTTACCGGTTTCAGCGTTGCATGGACGCGGGGCGGGCGACGTGCTTGACGCCGTTATGAAGATCCTGCCCGAAGAGTCCGCAGTTGTGCAAAAACTACCCCAGGGCGGGCCTCGACGCGTTGCGCTCATTGGGCGACCCAACGTGGGCAAATCCTCCCTGTTAAATCAGCTGGCCGGCGAAAACCGCGTGGTAGTTGACAATACTGCTGGCACAACTCGTGACCCGGTTGATGAGCTCATCGAGATGGACGGACGCCAATGGTGGTTTGTTGACACGGCCGGTATCCGCCGCAAAATGCACCGCACCTCCGGCGCCGACTACTACGCGTCCATCCGCACACAGGCCGCGATTGAAAAGTCTGAAGTGGCCATGGTATTGCTCGACGCCACGGAGCCGCTGTCTGAGCAAGACGTTCGTATCGTGCAAGCAGCACTTGACTTAGGCCGTGCCCTGGTGATCGTTAACAACAAGTGGGATTTGGTTGATGAGGATCGCCGCTGGGAGATCCAGCACGAGCAGGAACGCGACCTCGCCCACGTTTCTTGGGCGCCGCGCATTAACTTGTCTGCTCGCACCGGATGGCACACCAACCGCATTGTGAAGGCGCTCGATACTTCGCTGAACTCTTGGGACATGCGCATCTCTACCGCGAAGCTGAACTCGTTCCTCGGCGAACTCGTTGCGGCCACACCTCACCCGGTGCGCGGTGGTAAGCAGCCTCGCATTCTGTTTGCAACGCAGGTGTCTGCCCGCCCGCCTCGATTCGTGATCTTCACAACCGGGTTCCTGGATCCGGGTTACCGCCGATTTATTGAGCGGCGCCTGCGGGAAACTTTCGGCTTTGCGGGCACACCCATCAAGATCAGTGTGCGCGTACGAGAAAAGAAGCATCGCTAACATTTTGTGGAGCCTGGATCGGCCTAGCTGTCTTTGTTCCGCTCACTGGGGATGGGAATAACGGCCGCTAACAGCAAGAAGAAAGAGGATACCTGGAACTGTAAGCACGATCCGCCACGCCCAAATTTGCCCGCCCGACAAGGCTGGCAGATGGCCAGCTAAGAGTGCGATACCCGCAAACATGACCGAGGAGAGAAGTGAAACTACTACGCCGCGACCAGCCATGGCACACCAATCTACAAAGACGCCGTAATTGAGGGGATAGATGTGAAAAAATCCCGAGACATGACTAACATTGTCGCGGGATTCACATCGTCGGGCTGGCGGGATTTGAACCCACGACCCCTTGACCCCCAGTCAAGTGCGCTACCAAGCTGCGCCACAGCCCGTGCTTTTCAGCAACAACGATTCTAACTTAATCGCTGTGCACATGCCTAATCGGGCGGACGGATGTGGGGTATGCCCTAAACTGCCTGCATTTCCCGTTGGTGCAAGGATCGAGTCACGTCAGTAACGGTTTAGTCATCGCCTTCGATACACTGAAGTGGTGGAGACTTTGACCCGTGAAGAGGCACTGGATCGCAGCGCCAATGTAATACCGGATGAGATTGACGTGTACGTTGACCTCGCAAACGCGATATCAAATGATGTCGCCTTCTACTCGAAATCGACGATCCGTTTTCAAACCAAATCTCCGTCCATTTTTGTCGATCTTGTTGCCCACAATGTTGAGGCGGTGCGAGTTGATGGAATGCCCGCAAACTTTGAGGTGACAGATACGCGGGTTGTAGTAAATGATCTTCCAACCGGGCGCCCTGTGAGCCTGGAAATTGAGTCCCATTGTAAGTACTCAACCACCGGGGAAGGGTTGCATCGCTACGTTGATCCCGAGGACGGCTCCACCTACTTGTACACGCAGTTTGAACCCACTGACGCACGCCGCGCGTGGGCGTGCTTTGACCAGCCGGATCTGAAGCCTCGGTGGCAGTTCCGGGTCAAGGCCCCCTCGGAATGGATCGTTCTATCTAACCAGCCCGAGCAGTCGCGCACGTTAGATGGTGCCTTCGCAGAGGTGACGTTCATGCGCACCCCGCCGCTATCGTCATACATCACTGCGGTGGTTGCCGGCCCTTACGCTCGCGTTGATGGTGGCAAGTGGAGCGGGGGAGCGGGCGATGGGGGCAACACCGACATTAGCCTGGGTGTTTACTGCCGCGCTTCACTGTCGCAATACCTGGACGCCAAAGATATTTTGACGCTAACGCGCCAGGGTTTGGACTTTTATCACGAGCATTACGGCTTCACGTACCCGTGGGGGAAGTACGATCAGGTTTTTGTCCCCGAATACAACCTTGGGGCAATGGAGAACCCCGGGTGCGTCACTTTTAACGAAAAGATGATTTCTCGCGACACCCCAACCAGGGCAGCGCGGCAATCTCGCGCCAACGTTATTTTCCACGAGATGTGTCACATGTGGTTTGGGGATCTCGTAACGCCGCAGTGGTGGGATGACTTGTGGCTCAAGGAATCGTTTGCGGACAACCAGGGTTCCATGGGACTGACCGAGAACACGGAATTTGAAACCGAGTGGGCCACGTTTGCTTCGGGTCGCAAAGAATGGGCATACAAGCAGGACCAGCTCCCCACCACGCACCCGATCGCAGCGGATATTCCCGACGTGGAGGCCGCGAAGAACAACTTTGACGGCATTACCTACGCGAAGGGCGCGGCAGTGCTCAAGCAATTGGTTGCCTACGTAGGAAAGGAAGCGTTCTTCACCGGAGCGCGTGAATACTTCCAGAAGCACGCGTTTGGTGCAACTCGGATGCAGGACTTCCTCTGCGCTCTTCAGGAAGCCTCAGATCGCGATAACCTGCAAGATTGGGCTCGGGCATGGTTGGAAACTGCCGGCCCCTCAACCCTGCGGGTTAAGCGCAGTGAAGGCGGGTTCATGCTCGAACAGGAGTCGATCGACGCGATTAGCGGGCAGCCTGCTTTGCGCCCACACCGGGTGAATGTCGGCTTCTACGAGTTGCAGGGCGACGCGTTGGTGCGCACGAGGCTGGAGGAGGTTACGCTCGCCGGACGTACTCTCACGCTCGCCGCGCAGGGTGACTACGACCTCGTCTTAGCAAATGATGATGACCTAACTTATGCACTTGTCGAACTCGATGAGAACGAGGTAAGCACGGCGCTTCGATACGTGTCTACGATTGCGAATGCTACCTCCCGCGCAGTGGTGTGGTCTGCACTGTGGGCCGGCGTGCGAGGGGCAAGATTAAACCCGCGCGACTACGTTAATGCGGTGGCCGAACAGGTGCCAGCTGAAAACGATGACGCGGTTGCTAGCGACCTCATCGCGAACGCTCTCGATGCCCTTTTGTACTACATGGCGACGCCGGAGCGAAAAATCGAGGCGAAGCGTTTTGCCAACCACGCGATCGACGCGATCGGGCGCTCCCAGTCCCAAGATCGCAAGCGTGAATGGGCGGTTGCGGCAACTCGTGCATTGAACATAGCTGGATCGCCCACTGATGACCAGATGCAGTTCCTGCGCGACCTCGAGTCCGCAAATTCGCCGCTTTTAACGGTTGGGCCAAACCTTGCCTGGCGGGCCCGCATCACTCTTGCTGCGCTCGGTGCGATCACTAGAAAAGACATCGCACTCCATTTGCAAGCCGATCCCTCTGGCGAAGCCGAAGTATTTGCCCTCCAGGCCATTTCCGCCCTTCCGGGGCGAATCGAGCGACAAAAAGCGTGGACGCGCATTTTGGAAGAAGATTTAGCTAACGAAAAGATGAGTGCGATCCTTGCCGGTCTCAGCGCTGGGGCAATCGGTCATGACGCCACCGGTTTCGCGGGCGACTTTTTCGACCTTGCTGGTCAGTATTGGAACTCTCACACGATTGGCATGGGCCGGCGCTTCGTTGCCGGCGCCTACCCGCGTGTGATTGACGCTAACCGCCCCGAAGAGGCCGCTGCGCTTCGCTACATGGCGTCGTGGTGGATCAGTGCAAACGAAAGCGCACCGCCTGCGCTCGTGCGTCTCATGCGTGAAGCCGCAGATAATTTGGAACGTAGCTTCAGGATTCAAACCAAATGGCTGACCAAGTAGATCCGGTTAGCCGCGCGTCCGCGGATGATCGAGCGTTTGCAGAGTCGTCCTCACTGCTGGGTGAACTCCTCTTCGACCCGCTCAACTACGGTGTGGGAACCGAATCGGCGCTGCAAAGAGGGCGACGGCGCCCATTTGAGACCCTCATCGCCCTCGTACTAGCTATTGCCTTAGCGTTTGGGGTAACCGTCGCGGTGAAAAACCTGCTGGGACACAAAACCACGCAGGAGAAAACGCGCGCCAATCTGAGTGAGCAGGTTGCCCGACAGCAAGAAATTGTTAATCAGCTCGAAGTTGAAAACGCTGAGGACGCCGCTCGTATCGCACTCCTATCCGCCGGCCTCAAGAATACGGTGACGGCCGACCAGCCGGCGCAGCAAAATGCGCAGTTGGATGCGATCGAAGGTAGCGGTGTCCTCGTGACGGTTAGCGAGCGCGAGGGAGCAGAATCAATTGAGCGCGTTTTGGATACCGACCTTCGTTTTATCATCAACGCGCTGTGGGCGGGCGGCGCCGAGGGCGTGGAGATAAACGGCGTGCGTGTGGGGCCCACTACGGCCGTACGTACCGCAGGTAGCGCCATCTTGGTTAATTTCCAACCGGTAGTTGCGCCGTACAATATCCGCGCCATCGGAGACGACGAGTCCTTAGAACTGCAGCTAAGATCCGGTGGGGTAGCGACCTATCTGTCTACACTGGACTCAAAATACGGAATCAAGACATCCATCCAATCGGAAGAAAAAATCGCGTTGCGCCCCGCCGGCGTCCGCAACGTGAACCTTACTGAGATCGTTCAACAGGAGCCGCAATGATCGCAATACTTGGCCTAGTGCTCGGCATCATCCTTGGTATTCTTCTTGACCCGACGATTCCTTACGCGCTACAGCCGTACCTGCCTATTGCCGTTGTCGCAGCTATGGATGCTCTCCTTGGTGGGGCACGAGCCTGGTTTGAAGGCAAGTTCTCTGACCGCGTGTTCATTATCTCGTTCTTCTGGAATGTTCTTATTGCTGCCCTTCTGGTTTTGATCGGCGCGCAACTGGGCGTGGGAGCCGCCATGACCACCGCAATCGTGGTTGTTCTTGGCATCCGTATCTTCTCTAACGCGGCAGCCATCCGCAGGCATATTTTCGGGGCATAAAAGTGAAAGAAAGAGACCTATCTAAACGCCGCCTGCGTGACCTGCTCACAGTGAGGTTTCGCCCCATTCATCTGCTCATTGGTGTGCTCCTGTTCACGCTGGGATTCGCGTTCGTGGCCCAAATTAAGATTCAGCGTTCAGATCCCTTAGATGGGCTTAACGAAGACGAGTTGGTTTTGCTTCTGGACCAGCTGACCGACGCTGAGACACAACTACGTGATGAGAAAGCCGAACTAACCGACCAAATTTACAAACTCCAGTCCGCCCATTCGCAAGGTCAAGCCGCCGTTGAAGCAGCTGAGAAGGAGCGCGAGCTTGCCCGCATCCTGGGAGGCACCACACCGGTTCACGGGCCCGGCCTCGTAATCATTGTGAAACAGGGCGGTGGTCCGATTCCGGCCCAAAAGTTTGTCACCATGCTTGGAGAACTTCGTAACTCGGGTGCTGAAGCTATCGAATTAAACGGTAACCGAGTTGTGGCCTCCTCGTATATAACCGCTGATGAAAACGGCGTGTTGAGCCTGTCTGGAACGGAGCTGACAGCTCCATACGTGTGGAAGGTAATTGGCGATGCGGACACGATACAGCCGGCACTGGACATTGCCCGCGGCGCCACTTCGCAATTGCGCGCAGCCGACGCGACGGTACAGATAACGCGTGTTGAAAACATCGAGATTAACAGCACTGTAACCCCCAAAACATACCGTTACGCTAAGCCCGTAGACTAGCGTTTCACTGTGGTGGATAACTTCTGCCAACAGAACTAAACTTGGAAGATAGAAATTCGATCCCCGTTGCCGAAGGAGAAGGCGATGTGCCCAAACAACACGCCAGATCCCAATGAAACCGCCATTTTTGGCGCATTGGACACGCCTAGTGAACCAGCAGAGTCGTTTACCCGCCGGCCGCTTTCCCCTGCCGATCAAGCTGCGGTAGATGCGCTTCCGTATGGTTCGGCGCTCCTCATCGTGCAGCGTGGCCCAAACTCCGGTGCCCGTTTCCTCCTCGACAAAGAAGTGACCACGGCAGGTAGAAGCCCCAAAGCGGATATTTTCCTCGACGATGTCACGGTTTCGCGCCGCCACTGCGAATTCCGCGCGGTTGATGGGGGCTTCATTGTGCGCGATTCCGGGTCATTGAACGGGACGTACGTGAACCGTGAACGCACCGAAAGTGCGCAGCTCCACACGGGTGATGAAGTGCAAGTTGGCAAGTACCGCCTCACATACCATCCGTCGAACAAAGCTTCATGAACGCGAAACAACTCCGTTTAGAAAATGAGACACCAATAACCTGGCCGCGTGATGTTTCTCATGAGGCGAGGTTCTCTATTGGGCAGGTGACCGAGCAGGTAAAACCTGAGTTTCCTGCCCTTACCGTGTCTAAAGTCCGCTATCTTGAGTCCGAAGGCCTGCTCGAACCTGAACGCACTGAATCTGGTTATCGCAAATACTCCAGCGCAGATATTGAGCGCCTGCGCTTCATTTTGACCGAGCAACGCGACTCGTACCGCCCACTTCGCGTTATCCGCGAGCAACTTGCCGCGCTCGACGCGGGCCACGAAATCGAACGGGTGCCCACCGCACGCGTCGTATCCGACAAGGGAGTCACCAAAGCTCCCGCCCGCGAACACGTGTCACTTCGAGAACTCTGTGACCTCACGGGCACGTCAAAAACAGAGATCGAAGAGTTCACCACCCTGGGCTTGCTTTCACCGGACCTCAGCGGATATTTCCCGGCAAAGTCGGTCAAGGTAGTTGGACTTCTGCTCCAGATCCGCAACGAGGGGATCAACCCGCGAAACCTGCGCACGGTACGACAGGCTGCCGAGAGGCATGCGGATCTCATCGACACTACCGCGCAACCGCTTCGCGCGCGCAATCGCGCTTCTGACATTGAGCGGGCGCGAGCAAAAAGTGCGGAGCTTGCAGAACTTACAGCCGATTTGCATAGGGAGTTTTTGCGGTTGGCAATTGATAAGCTTTCAGATAGTTAGACCGTTTCGATAACAAAATAGTCTCAAGTTAAACTTGAAGGTAAGGCACGCCGCGCGTTTCATTGACGCCGCGCCTATTCCGATCTAGCGTTGATCTCAGTTTGACCATCAACCTAATAGTCGCGAGGAGATACTCAGTTGATAGCAGATAATGGAGCTGCCGAGGCCCGGCAGGGCATGCTGTTTGGCGACGTCCTCGCGCACATCACACCCGAAACCGGCTACCGCGGCCGCATCGCTTGCCAAGCAGCTGGCATCACGTACCGCCAGCTCGACTACTGGGCACGCACCGGACTCGTGGAACCATCTATTCGCACCGCCCAGGGTTCGGGCTCACAAAGGCTTTATTCTTTCCGCGACATCCTCGTTTTGAAGGTTGTGAAGCGCCTTTTGGACACTGGCGTGTCGCTACAGCAGATCCGTACCGCTGTCACTCATTTGAAAGACAGGGGAGTGGATGACCTCGCATCGATTACGCTGATGAGCGATGGCGCTTCGGTTTACGAGTGCCGCTCGCGAGATGAAATGATCGACCTGATTGAAGGCGGCCAGGGCGTGTTCGGCATTGCGGTTGGTCACGTCTGGCGCGAGATCGAGGGATCTTTGGCAGAGCTTCCCAGCGAAGAGGCCGAGCCGATTCTACCGGTTGAAGACGAGCTTGCGAAGGCTAGGCGCGCCCGCCGTAACGCTTCTTAAAACGCTTCGACAGTTGTGGGTGGAACAGCTTTCCTGTTTCCACCCACAACTTTTTGTCCGCGTTCTTTTAACTATCGGCGTATTGGCGCCGAATTTGGGACACGCCCAAACTGCGCGCCTTTTTCGCTGCGATCACTGAGAACAAGAAGGTAGCTAGACCCCAAAGAAGCAGGGGGATAGCAGTACCCAAAATGCTGGTCAGATTACCTCCCACTACGGTGTGGGTCAGACCATCCGTGAGGGCAGAAAGCGGCAACAGACCAGAAATAAGCTGGAAGGCTCCTGGCGCGGTCTGGATCGGAATTATTCCGCCAAGAGAAACTACCTGCACAACAAGGAATAGTAGTGCCACGATGCGTCCAACCCGCGCTCCAAACACGGCGAGGAGAGCTTGGTTAATCGCGGTGAAAGACACCACGCCTATGATCATCATGATCGAGGTTGCAACCAGGCGCTTTGGGGAAACACCAAAGAGGCTAGCGATAATCGCAACACCAATGGCTTGTGCAAGTGCGAATCCTAGCGCCGGGCGAAGCGAGTTCCACGCCACGCGTAGCGGTGGCAAGGAAGATGCCAGTTCTCGCCTGCGTAGCCCCGGCATAGCCAGATACGTTGCGAACGCTCCCAGCCACAGCACTATCGCCGCCGCCCACGGAAATAACGTGTTAGCCTCACTTGTCTTGTACAGGGCCGCGTCCTCCGATCGGATGGGGATCGCCCCCACATTCACGATGCGCGTGCGTTGGGCGTCCGTGTAGCTGGGCACCTGCTCGGCACCGCCCTCGAGTTCGGAGGCAAACCGCGACGTTCCATCTATTAGCTGGCCGATACCGGCATAGAGCTCGCCGGTGCCCCCGGCTAGTTGATCCGTTCCCGCCGCCAGCTGGTCAGCTCCGCTAGCGCTTTGCCCCGCGCCCTCGGCCAGTTGCCAAGAACCGTCCTCCAGCTGGATGAGGCCAGGCTTTAGGAGCCTGAGACCGCCGGCAAGCTGACCCGCACCATCCACGAGGCCGAGCTGGCTTGGCGATCCATCTAGCCCCTCCTGAAGTTTGGCCGCACCATCGGCCAGCTGGGCCAGAGCCTGAGACATGCCGAGGCTACCTGGCGTACCGTTCACCCCGTCGGCCAACTGCGCGGTGCCCGCAGCTAACTGGCTTGCGCCCTCCCGAAGCTTCTCCAGATCCGCACTGATTCCGGCAAAGCCACCGGCATCCTGTAGCTGTTTCACCAATGCCTCTATGCGAGCAGTGACCTCCACAATCTGATCGACGAGCTCATTCATGCCCGACTGAGTAAGTAGTTCATTGAGCTTAGCCAGCGCTTGATCCAAGTTGGGATCATTTTGGGGAATATTTGCAACGGCATTCTCAAGGTCAGCAACAGCCCCGGCAAGCAAAGTGCAGTATTGCGGCGTTTGTACTGCGTCACACTGGGCAACAATCTCCTTGAGGCGGGGGAGTGCTCCTACGTTCGCATCCGTACCGTATATAAGTCCACGCACGTAATCGAGCAAGTTTTGCGAGTCTTTGATAATGTCGCGGATCTTTTCAACCTCGCTAGAGATCTCCGCCGAGGAGGGAACGTTATCAAGCGCGCCTTCAGGGATTGCATTCTCAATCCTTGAGAGAGGTTCGAGCACCTGGTTCAAGCCCTCCACAAGTTGGTCTATGCCATCGCTAAGTTGCTTGGATCCGTCGGCCAGTTGCCTCGTTCCTTCCGCAAGCCCGCCCGGCTCATTCACGCTGCGTTCCAACTGATCGATACCGGACTTCAAGCCGAGAGTGCCCGGTGTGCCCACAAATCCGTCGCGAAGTTGCTTGGTGCCTGCGGCGAGTTGGTCGGCGCCATCTGCGAGCCGGTCCACGCCACCGCGCAATTGGCCTACACCACCTGAAAGTTCGCCCGCACCGCCATACAGCTGGTTTAGGCCCGCCGCTAGTTGCGCCGTTCCCTCGGCGAGCTCCCGCGCGCCAGCAGAGAGCTGACCGACTCCCTCGCCAAGTTTGCCCGCACCATCATCCAATTGCTTCGCCCCGTCTGCGGCCTGGAGAAGCTGGTCTTTCATGTCGTTGAAGCCCAGAAAGATCTTGTCAAGCATCGTTTCTGTTAGCGTATGGCCCATCGTAGTGGCTGCAACAGCTGCAATTTGGGCAGATATCCGCCCCATGAGTTCAGATGATGCATCATTTGACGTGACGGTAATAAGTGCCGGCGAAGCCTCGGCAGTTCCAATCGAAGTTACGTTTTGAGAAAAATTCTTGGGTATCGTGATGACCGCTTGGAACTTTCCAGATTCGAGCCCGCTGCGTGCTGTTTCTTCGGTGACAAGCTGCCAGTTCAGGTTGAAATCCACGGGCTCTTTGGGATACATGAGGCCGCCGGCAAGCTCGCGTCCGATCGGAACCATCACTTCTTTGCCATCAACCACCATTTTTGCGCCCTCGTCCAAATTGACGATTGCGGCGGGAATCTTGTTGAAGTTGTTGGGCCGGCCTGGAAGCGACCATAGCGTGAGCGCGGTTGCGAGGATGGGTAGTAGCAGGACAGCCACGAGGGCCCGTATGTCTCGTCCGGTAAGTTTCATCACGCATTCACCGCCAACTTAGCGCGTACTTCGTATGATTGTTCGTTTGCAAATTCGTCCGCGTTGTCCGGTCCGAGTAGGAGGGCGCCACCCGCCTGGAGGTTTTCCTCGATTCTGACCTTCTCAACTTCTCGCAGGGGCCGATTAACCAGGAGCAATAGGGGTTTGGAAATAGGCGGGATCTGCGTTGCCGGGTCGTCGAGAAAGACAGTGCGCGCGATCACTCGACTAGCTTCGTCACGGCTAGAAATATCGAACACGTAAATGGATCCTGTGTGGGGCGCGAGCCGGCCTCCCAACGCCGCGAGCATTGCCTTGCAAGCCGCTGGATCACCGGTTAGGCGAATAATCTCACCTGGACGCACAGCCAGTTCCGCGCCGCTAACGAGGTCGCCGCGCCGATCTCCGATACTCACGTTTTCGGCCCGGGCTACCACCTCGCCATATTGACGTTGCCAGTCCACGTGTCTGAAGTGCAGGTCCATGCCGGTGCCTTCTACGTCAAGGAGGGGGAGCATGCGGTCAAGCCATCTTGGCAGATACCATGCCTTGTCGCCAAGAAGCTGTAGGACGGCGGGCACGAGCGTCATACGCACCAGGAAGGCGTCCACGCCAACGCCTACCAGTAGGCCGAACGCGATCGGTTGTACGTAGAACGAGCCATCGGGGATAAAGCCCGAAAACACCGACATCATGATGAGTGCCGCCGCCACAACTACCGGGGCCGAGCCCATGAATCCCGTGCGAATCGATTCTCGCACGTTACCGGTGTGGGCATATTCTTCCGCCATGCGCGAAACCAAGAACAGCTCGTAGTCCATCGCGAGGCCAAAAAGTACGCCCATAAGCATGATTGGCATAAAGGAAATGACCGGACCTACTTGACCGATTCGCAACAGGTCATTACCTACGCCGTCAATGAATACCCAGGTTGTCATCCCAAACGCGGCTGCCACCGAGAACACGTAGCCGAGTGTTGCCTTGATTGGCACCCAAATCGAGCGAAACACGATGAGCAAAATGATGAGCGATAGGCCGACAACAACCGCTCCAAATGGTACTAGCGCGGAATAGAGCTTTTCTGATACGTCGATGGCAACAGCGGCTGAGCCGGTAACCATGACGTTAGAGATGTCATATTTGGCTTCCCAACCGGGCGCCGCATCCCTAAGAGCGTGCACGAGTTGCTCAGTTTCGATGCTGTCTGCCCCAGTCTTCGGGATAACAACCACGACGCCAAGATCCGCGCTGCGATTGGGCGTGGATAGTTGCACCTGCTCAACGCCGGGCATGCGCTCGATTTCAGATTTCATGTCGGACATGAGTCCCAGTGGGTCCCGCGACGTGACAATGTCACCGATGACAACCAAGGGGCCGTTAGCACCGGGCCCAAACTCCGAGGCGACGAGGTCGTATGTTTGCCGCGCCATCGTGGACTCATCTTCCACGCCGTTGTCAGGCAGAGCAAGACGCAGATTTATTGCGGGAATTGTCATGACCACGACCACGGCGCTCACGCTCAAAATGGTCAGCCAGGGATGCGAGGTCACGGTTTTGACCCACCAGGCCGACACGTGGCGCTTACGTTCAACGCCAACCTCATCATCGGTTTTATCCAACTTGCGCTGCTTGGGGCGCAAGCGGTCGCCGAGTACGGCAAGCAACGCGGGCAGGCCCGTAACCGCCATGATCGCCGCGATAGCAACTGCCAGCGCCGCTACAAGGCCCATAACCGTAAGGAATGGGATACCGGCCACGAACAACGCCATAAGCGCAATTACAACGGTCGTACCGGCAAACAGCACTGCAGCACCCGAAGTGGCGATGGCACGCGGAATCGACTCTGCAACGGTGTAACCTGCGGCCAGTTGATCGAGGTGGCGCGAAACAATAAAAAGAGCATAGTCAATGCCCACAGCCAAGCCGAGCATGATGGCAAGCGTTGGGGTAGTGGTGGAGATCGGCACGAATGCCGCCACTATCATCGTGATTCCCATCGACATACCAACGCCAAACAGTGCGGAAACGATCGGCACAATGCCCGTCTTGAACGAACGGAATGCCACCGATAAAACCACGAGAGCCAGGACTACGCCTACAGCTTCATGAGGGGAGAGGGGAATCTCGGTGAGCGACATAATCTGGCCGCCAACGTGAACGCTCAGACCGGCATCCTCTGCCTGCTTGGCAATGCTGACCAGTTGGGATACTGATTCATCATCAATCGAGTCCAAGCCAAATGAGAACTGCACCTGCGACATCGCGTACCGATTGTTAGCCGAAATCAGGGGATCCATAATCGAATCATCGAACGGATCGGCCACCGCCGTGACGTACTTGATACCTTTTACTTGCTCCAAAACGCTTGTGATCTGCTGGCGGTAATCCCAGATACTTTCGCCTTCGGGAGCGCCAAAAATAACCTGCCCCGCAGTACCTGACAGTTCTGGGAACCGCTCGGCCATCACGTCAAGACCGTCTTGGCCCTCAGTGCCGGGAATGGTGAAGTCATTGGTCAGCTTGCCGCCTAGCCCAAACATAGCTGCCAAAACCGCGATCAGGATCAGAATCCAAACAAGAAGCACTGTCTTTGCATGCTTAACCGTGGAGGTAGCGAGCCGAAACAGAACCGATGACACGATGCTTCCTAAAAGCTGGATACAGTACTACAACCGATTCTATTATTTATTGGCCGGTCATGAAGAGCTGGAGTGCGGCTCCAACGCTACCACGCCAGGCAGATTCTGCTTCCCGGCGGCAACCGCTACTCCAGTGTTTGCGTGAACGCGGCAAAGGGGTAGAGGGGTGCCCAACAAGCTCCTACAAAAGCAGATTTAATTATGACATAATGTACATTATCGGATCGGGCTATGAAATTAGAAACCCACGCTCAGGGTTCTTTTCGCTTGAGCTGGCCCGTTTTGCCAGCTACTGGGAAATAAACGCCAGTTTGAATGCGTTTAAGCGTTTAGACTACGAAGCGTTTATAGAAAGGAAAACAAATGGCAGATCGCGCACTACGTGGAATGCAGATTGGCGCCAAGTCGCTTGAGACCGAAGATGGCATTGTTTTTGCAGACCGCCAGCAACGTCGCTACCAGTGCGAAAACGGACACGTTTTTGCGGTAACTATGGCGATCGATTCTGAGCCGCCAGCAAACTGGGAATGCCGCTGCGGTTCGCCCGCCGAGTATCTGGGCGAAGCTGAACCCGAGGAAGAAAAACCGGCAAAGCCTCAGCGCACACACTGGGATATGCTCCTTGAGCGTCGCACCGAAGAAGAGCTCGAAGTTTTGCTTCAGGAACAGCTTGAGGTTCTTCGTCGCGGCGAACTACGCAACGGCGTGGCCTACAGACGCTAAGAGATGTTAAAGCGGTGGTAAATTTAAGGTCGCTCTAAGCTTCGATAAAGCACAAGTACCCCTCTATGCATGTCAGCGCTCCTGCCGCTCAGCGCTGCTTTATGTCCGCACCCTCCCCGTGATCCTATACGATCACGGGGTTTGTGTTACACCGAGTAATCGAAGCCGGAGATGTCCTTCTTTGCGTTCACGTCATCTTCGCGCAGGAAGTCCACCTGCTTGATTCCGCGTATCGCTGCCACGATCGAGATTGGGAATGTAACTACCATCTGGTTCAGCAAACTAATGTTGGAGTTCACAATTCGCTTCGAGGCAGCCAGCTGGTCGTTTTCTTTCGCGATCTCACTTTGGAGGTTCAGGAACTGCTGGGAAGAGAGCATCTGCGGGTAGCTCTCCCCCACTGCAAAAATGCTGCGTAGCGCATTGTCTTGCGAGACGAGCGCGTCGTTCATTTCCGCCACCGAGGCACCTCGGCGTAGCTTCACGATGTTTACAAAAAGCTTCTCTTCGTGCTCCGCGTAAGACTTCGCTACCTTCAACATTTCCATGATCGTGTCATACCGCTTAGTCAGAGCAATATCGACGTTTTTCTTCGACTCCTCAATAATCACCAGGTAGCGCGACATCTGGTTGCTCTTAGCGATGAACCAGAAGACAATCAACATTAAAATGACCGCAACCGCGATCCACATGTACACGTAAGCATTCATTGATTCTCCATTCACAACTGCGAATTAACTTTATCTAACAACGTGTAGAACTGACCGAGCTGATTTTGCACCTTCTTATACTCACCGCTGAGTGAAAGGCTTTCAATCTCTTTTCGGTTACTAGGACGGCGTAGAATATGGCAGTCCGTGTAAAACGAGACCGCAACCGTGTTCTCGTCCATCGTTACAGCGATGGGACAACCTTCTCTATACTCCACAAGCGTGCGTAGCAGGTACGGGTTAAGCAGCGTGCGGCTAGAAACCTCGTCACTGCAGTAGACGTTGAAAGTCTCGTTAAACTGAATGTCTTCCGTCTCAATCTTGGACTCACCGTTGCGGGCCTTGGCATAACCTGGCTGTCTTTCCCGACCAAATAATCCTCTTTTTGTAGGTACGATGCGAATGTGGCCACGCAATCCAGTTAGGTACTGGGCGCTCAGCACCTGCCCATTGAAGTCCTCGACGGTATGAGTATTACCATCGGAATCCTCATACGTGTGATAGGCCCACAGGTTACAAAACTCCGTCCGCTTTTCGTCATTGAACCTAATGTGGCAGTTGGGCGAAAAACTCTCTGTTTTCGGTATAACTTCCTTCAAAACCCGGCGGTCAATCCCACCGTCATAATTGACTTCAGCGTTTGGAATCACTTCTTGCAACACGGGGAGCAAGAAGTTCTCCACATAGGACACCGTGGTTTTATTTCTGATCGCCGTGCGCTGCTTATTCCAGACGAAGATGAATACTGCGATAGCCACCAAAATCAAAGCTTCATCGCGAAGCCAAAACATCAGGATAATCAGTGCCGGAATGCCAACCCACAACATTTTATACTGCTGGGACACGCTGGAAACCATGCCCGCCTTTATCTCGTTCAACACGGCTTGCTTCTTAGGCGAATTCTCGATCTGCTCAATCCGTGCAAGCACCGTGGAATCGGCGAAAAATGGATGCTGCTCAGCCATGTTGCGATTCCCCCGTGGTTTCCGCCGTGCTAGATCATCATGATCGCTTCGTTGTTCTAAGTAAACATGGCGGTTAAGTTACGGCGCAACTGCTAACAGATTACAGTTTGTTGAACTTAACGGGCGTAGTTGATTTCACTGTGCCGGGCAATGGTTCGGATGCAACCGATAACGAGCAACAGGCCACCCAACGCCATAACCGTGTAGTTCAAGTACTCGCCCCACTTTGCGCTGAATGTGAGGCTGGTACGAAGCGGCACGTCCTCCACAATCCAATCGGGCTGATAGAGATCTGTAACCTTGAGCATTGTCCCGTTGGGCCGCACAATAGCGGATACTCCATTGGTGGACACCTGCATGGCGGTACGAGACATCGACATCGCTCTCAGGCGCACCATTTGCAACTGCTGGGTGGACTCGGGTGTGTAACCAAAAGACGAGTTGTTGGTCGGCACAAACAGCATTTGTGCGCCCAGTTGCGCTGCTTCGCTGAAAATGCGCTCGTAAGCGGCCTCGAAGCATATTCCAACGCCCATAGTCAGCTGTCTCCCGGCCAAATCAACGTTCATCACCCCCGGCTCGATTCCGGGCAGCATGTCGGTGGAAACCTTCGCGGTTTCCTTTGACAAGATTGACAGGTACTCGCGCATCGGAATATATTCGCCAAAGGGCACGGGCAGCTGCTTTGTGTACACCTCTCCAACGGATCCATCGGGATACCAAACCACGGCTTCGTTCCAGCGAGCATCGTCCTCATAGCGCAGTACGCCAACTACGATCGGCACTCCCGCACGCTTTGCCACCCCGTCTAGCATGGCCTTTGCTTTGGCATCGCTGCGCGGATCGTGATCCATCGAGTTCTCACCCCACAAGATAATGTCGGCTTTCATACCCGAAGCCAAGGCCTCCTCGGTGGTCTGGACGTGATTCTTCGTAACCTTCAAGTACTGCGCGAACGTGGCGTCCGCAGGTAGCTCAATGTTTCCTTGGATGACGCCAACGCGCAGGCTCCCTCCCTCCGCGCGCGCATCCAGAGTAAGGGCAAAAGGCATAACCACAATCAACGTAGCAATGGCGACCGCGCCGACGCGCCTGATCGGGCTGGTGCAAAATGCGGGCACGAAGCCGAATGCACGGCGAACCAGAACACAGGAAGTCACAACCACGAGGCCAATCGCAACCTCGGATCCCCACGGAGCGAGCGTCCGCAAGGGCGAATCCACCTGCGAGTATGCGATATAACCCCAGGGGAAGCCACCGAATGGAACGCGGCCGCGCAACTGCTCAACTGCCACCCAAAGCACGCCCACGCACAGTGCGTAGAGGAAGGGTGAACGTTGCAACGCGCTAATCTGGCGCACCCACGCCACGGACAGGCCAAACAGGGCCAAGAACAAAGCCTGCACGGTTGCTAAAGCCAACCAGGGCAAATAGCTGCCCACCGAGACGGTGGCCCACCAAATGTGGGGCAAGAAAAACCCTAAGCCGAATACAAAGCCATACCAGGTTGCGCGCCCCGCCCGGGACCGATCGAGGGCCGAAACTAGGAGGATTACGGATGGGAATATCAAGAACCAATAGGCGAGGTCAGGAAACGATGCCCACATCAAAACCGCTGCAACCAAGATTTGTGCATAATCGAGAAGGCGGCGCCGTTTAGGAAGATAGCCGCTCATGCGGATTCCTCGGCCAGTGCCACCACGGAACGGCGGATCGAGTCAGCGGCCGTATGCGCGTTACTGCGCAGCGGTTCGCTCGCACTAGATGCGATTTGTCCGAGCGCGTCAATCACCTGGCGGCACCAGCGCACCCAGTCGCCGGGAGGCAGATCAGCGCTACGCACAGCTGAAGCGAGGTCATCGCCCATCACCCACCAATAGATAGCCGGCATTATGCCGTACTCCAACGGCCCGGTAGTAGGCGCGTGCGCGTCATTTTCCGCCCGGTTCACGTCTTGTAAAATCCGCTCCAAGTCGCGCAAAGACTGTGCTAGCGCGCTGGATGAGCCACCGGGTATATCAGCCTCCGGGTCATGGTCCTTACGCGGCTCAAACACGCAAGTTGAAACGGCTGCGGCTAGCTCCGCAGGAGTGAGCTCATCCCAGATCCCGGCGCGAATCGCCAAAGCCGTAACCAGATCATGCTCGCCGTAGATGCGGCGGAGGATCTGCCCAGCCTCCGTTATCTCTTCGCCGTGTAGGGCCCCCACACGATCCAAAACCTCCGCGATGCGATCAAACCGATCCGACAGTGAGGACGTGTCTGTCTCAATCTTGTCCGCCAAACGCAGGTAATCCCGGCGAGCACTCAGCCACGCCCGCGCCGCGCGAGCGTGCTCATCACGATCAGGACAAGAATGCACCGGATGGTTACGCACCTTACTTTCCAGACGATCAATCTCGGTTTGCACCGCGCGTGGAATAGGTATCTTCTTGCGTTTGGGCTCGCCAAGGCGGCCCTCTTTACGCATAGCCCGAAGCTCGGACGCGATCGCCGCTTTGAAACGTGAAGGCCGGCGAACATGGTTTTTCTTAATACGCATGTGGCCCAAAACCGACACGCCATACAAAAATGAATCCGCAGTGACAATCTGTACGCGCCCGTCCGTGCCAATCACCTGCACGGAAGGTCCGTTCCGCCCCGGCCGGGGATTATGCACCACAATGGCATCGATATTTAGTTTGCGTCCAGGCAGTGCTATCACTTCGCCCACGCGCAGTTTCGCGATAGCGCGGGCAGTGTCAGCCGCCTGGTTAACCACTCGCAGTTTTGCCGACTCTTTTTGTAACCTGGTTAAATCATCGCGCGCAATAAAGTATGAGTGCGCGTCCCCAAGTTCGCACTCGAACCCGTGATCGAGATCTTTCATCCGTTCCTTCGCGAGGCGGGTTTCGCGCGCTACCCCAACCAACTTGCGATCCGCCTGGAACTGAGCGAAGGATTCGTCCATCACTTCGCGCGCCTGCGCGAGTGTTCCGGCCGCCGCAAGGTTCACCACCATGTTGTACGTGGGGCGGAAGGCAGAAACTAACGGGAATGTCCGCTTGGAAGAGAGCGAAGCCACCTCTTCGGGCATAATGTCGGAGCCGTAGACCACTACCGCGTGGCCCTCAACATCAATGCCACGCCTACCTGCACGACCCGTGAGTTGCGTATACTCTCCCGGGGAAAGATCCACATGCGCGATGCCGTTGAACTTCCGGAGCGAATCAAGCACCACCGTGCGGGCTGGCATGTTGATACCCAGCGCCAACGTTTCCGTTGCAAAAACAACCTTGATGAGGCCCGCTGCAAACAGCTTCTCCACCGTTTCTTTCATAATGGGAAGCATTCCCGCATGATGGGCCGCAATCCCTGCCTCCAATGCTGCAGCCCACCGCGCAATTCCCAAAACGCCAAGATCCTCAGCCGACAGTGAGGACACGGCCTCATCTACCGCCGCCGCGATCTCCTGCGCCTCCTGCCGAGTGGTCAAACTAACCCCGGCACTGTAAACCGCGTCGAGGGCGTCCTCACACCCCGCTCTTGAGAAGATGAAGAAAATCGCCGGAAGCAGATGGGCTTGCGCAAGTGAAATAACGATCTGCGGCTTGGACACGCGGCTGGCCCTTCGCCCGGCCTCACGCATTCTCCGTCCCCCAGCCAGCCCGCGCGCCGCCTCATGCGGTGAACGCGACTGGATGCCCTGCGAGCGGGAGATAGCGTGACGTAGGTGCGGGTTGATTTTCCCGCGTAGCGCCGGGCCGCCCTCGCGTGTGGGCTGGTACAGGTCGTAAAGCTTTCGCTCCACCATCATGTGTTGGTAGAGCGGCACGGGGCGCACCTCAGACACGATTACGCTACAGCCACCGCGAACCTGATCGATCCACGCGCCAAACTCCTCCGCATTCGACACGGTTGCCGAAAGAGCCACAATCTGCACGTGACTTGGCATGTGAATGATGATTTCTTCCCATACCGGGCCGCGGAACCGATCTGCCAGGTAGTGGACCTCATCGAGCACTACCGCACCCAAATCGGTGAGGTCTGTGCCCGAATAAATCATGTTACGCGCCACCTCGGTGGTCATAACCACCACGGGTGCATCGCCATTAATCGAAGTGTCACCGGTTAGCAAACCAACGTTTTCTTCGCCCAGCTCGGCCGCGAACTCGAGATATTTCTGATTGGAAAGCGCCTTGATAGGCGTGGTGTAGAACGCGCGCTGTTGCCTCCGTAACGCCATGTGGAGCGCAAACTCCCCCACCACGGTTTTTCCCGAACCCGTTGGAGCAGCAACGAGAACGCTCCCTCCTGACTCGACGACTTCTAACGCAGCGTGTTGGAAGTCGTCCAGTTCGAAATCAAACTGGCTGGCAAACTGAGCGCGCGCAGTGCGGGCGTATTCGCTACGTTTTCTTGCCGCCCGGTAGCGTTCAGCGGCGGACAAATCCTGATTCATTCGGCGTTATCTTCCTTCGCCTCCAGCCGCGCTAGAGCGGCGTCAAGTTCGGCCTCTTCCTTTGCCATCTTCTTATCATGACGATGATCATGAATGTAGGAAATTCCCACTGCCACGAAGTAGAGGGCGAGCATTGCCAGTGCTTGGAATGTCATATTCCACGGGTCTGGGAGCGGGTTAGCGAGTGCGGTGAACACGAATGCGGAAACCACCGCCCACCGCCATGCCTTCAACATGGAGGAGGCGCGCAACACGTTCATCTGGTTTAAACCCACCATTGCCAGCGGCACGAGGAACGATATGCCAAACACGATTACGAGGCGCATGTAGAAGCTGAAGTACATGGAGGAGCGCATGAGCATCACGGCGGAGTTTGGCGCGAACGACGTGAGGATACTGACCGCGTGCGGCATGATCCAAATACCAAATCCGGCTCCCGCAGCGAAAAGGATAGCGCCGGAAATAGTGAAGATAACCGCGTAGATCTTTTCCCGCTTCTTCAAGGCGGGTGCAATGTAAGCCCAAATTTGGTAGACCCACCACGGTGTAGTGAGGACGAAACCGGCAAACAGGGAAATCTTGAGTTTCAAGTCGAATGCGGCGGAAACCGTTTCAAAGTTCAGGTCGGCGCTCACGCCACGGGCACGAAGATCGCGGAGAGGCTGCGACATGTAATCAAAAATGTAGGGGTAGAGGAACCAGCCGGCCACCGCCCCCACCGTGATACCCAAAAGGATGTATATGAGGCGCCGCCGAGCTTCCTTTAAATGATCAACGAGGGGCATTCGCCCCTCGGGATCACGTTTCGTCAGCTTGGCCATAACCTGTAGTTCTATTTACCTTCTTCATCCGCATCTAAAGATTTTGTTGTCGGTTCCTCATCTTCGGTGAGCTCCTTCATCTCTTTCTTCAAAACCTTCGCGGACTTACCGAGATTCTTTGCAATGTCAGGTAACTTTGACGCACCAAAAACAATGATCAGGATAATCAGAAGCACAATAATGTGCGAGGGTTTAAATGCACCCATGTTTCCTCCAAAATACGCAACACCACGTTCATTCTACTTTACTGATTCCACTCGGCGCGAAAGAAGTCTCGGTTCGCGAGCGCCTTTTGCGCCCGCTCTTTTGCCGCCTGAAAAATATCGGGGCGGTTCGTCTCCCTTATCCACGGGCTCGCCATGAGCATTTGGGTAGCCATCCATTGCTCGTCAAACACTTCGAATACAGCGCGCATCATCTGGTTGTACTGTTTAATAGTCGCGTTTGTTTCCACCACTGCCCTGCCCTGCGGCTCGATGAAGATCCAAACTTTCTTGCCGCGCTCATCTCCACCTGCCCCTGTTGGCTCAACTTTGCAACCCGCCAGAATGTTCTCCATGCGATCCAGGCGAAACGCTCGCTTTTCTCCCTTGTCAAGGTCGATCGCTTCCACAATCCAGTGTGGCCCAGCCTGACGCAGGCCCAGCGGGAAAGCATTTCGTTCACTGACGTGGCTCGCGTTGGACACGTACTTGAACTGAACCGAAGTGTTTTGGCCTATCGCTTCTTGAAGTACTTGCCGATGATTCGCAACCTGCTCATCCTCAAACGAAACCAGTTTCGAAAAATCCAGTTTGAGGCCGCGCGGGGCCAAGAGTTTAAGCGCGGCACTGAACGCGGTTTCGCGAATGTCGGACGGCAGTAGATGCGATAGGAAGATGAGGCCGGTTACCAAACCGATTGCTTCATCGTCAGACAATCCAATTTTCTCACTTACCCGGTTCATGTCCTGGAAGGTGACGTAGTTGCTTTCTTCAAAACTGAACCAGTCCAACCCCAGATCTTCATCCGGGGCCCCATCACCAAACCACGCTTCCCCCAAAGTCGTTACTGTAGTTCGCACGGCCTGTTCACTAACGCCGAAGTGCTGAGCGATTTCGCTAACTTCAGCGCCACCGACTTCCTGCAACCAAGCCAGAATCGTGAACATTAAGGTATCTTTGCTCGGATTAGCCACTACTCCCCCAACGCGTCAATTCTGCGATCCACAGCATGTACCAAAGCGGGCGGGCCCAATACCACGATATTTTCTATCTCCCCCAGCACCCGCTCCAGCCAAACACCGAGGGAACCGGCCCTCCCCTCGTGGATTTCCCAGCCCCGGGGTGCTTCCTGGCCGATAACGCTCGTATGCTGCCGGGTCAGCAAAGCCGCCCCCTCTTTAATCGCAAGTGTTGGGGTGATAAGGAAGAGGCCGCGATCATCATCGGCACAAGGCGTGGTGGTGATGGGCTCATCTAATATCTCAATGTTGCTCTCGTCAACTCGTGACAGTCTGAAAGTGCGTTTTTCCTGACGCCCTCGGTCAAACCCGCACAGGTATAGGTTGCCGTCTTGCAAGAACATGTACCACGGTTCAACGGTTCGACGAAGAGCATCGCCATGGGGCTTCATATAGGTGAAAACCACCTGCTTACCCTCTGTCACTGCCCGGGCGAAAGCCGCTACTGCGCGTAGGCCACTCAAACTGGTTTGCGGCATGCTTCCCGGATTATTCAAGATCGCATGCAGGCGGGCGGCGAAGTTTGGCTCCCTATCTTGTGACCACAGGCCACCGGCCGCGTGTACCAACAGCTCCTCCGCAGGCGTCAAATCCGCTTCGATCCCCGTACCCTTTTCCAGAATGTAAATCTCGTCGCCCTCATGATTCACACCGGTTTTGAGGTTGAAACCCATATCTTTCAAATCAGCCTTGTCGCGGGTAAACCGGCGTTCGCGGGCCAGCCCCTGCTCCTCATAACCGGGAACGAGGTCAAAAATCTGGCTTGCGGTGAGTCCGAGCTCACGCTTAGACAATGCCAGAACCAGCCCAAGAAGGCGCTGTCCTCGCGATGTATCAACACTCATGTTCTCACCCTAACGGCTATGCTAAGCGTGTGTTGCAACGAAATGCCAAGGTCTTAAAACTCGCGCGATCCTGGGGCCGCGCAGCCGAACTGGAAGCGCAAATCACAGCTGCACCTGTGGGGGCAGAATGTTTTCTGCCCGGTGAGCCCATTCGCGCAGTAGCGCTGTTCGATCTAGTTGGGAAAGTCGCGGTGGGCGATGAGATTCGCGTTGACTGTTCCGCGCTTGCAAAGAATCTGGGTACGGGCGGATACGCCACTGTTTTAGCTGGTTCGCGCCTGCCCACTGATTCCCTTCCGGCGGCGGGCCACATCGTGAAGGCACGCTACATGCCCCACCAGCACGTGGTGCAAGGTGTTGAGGAGCCGGACTCACTGCATCATCAGGTGATGGCTGAGGTTACCTCACTGGGCGGCGTTCCCGTGCTGGTAGCTGACCTACACTCTGCAGTCCCAGCCGTAGTTGCCGGTATTCGCAACCAACATCGCCGCGCACGTATTGCGTACGTGTGGGACGACACGGCCGCGCTTCCCCTCGCCTTTTCTATGATCATCGCGCAAATGCGCGCTTGCGGCGACCTTGACTGCACTATCACGAGCGGGCAAAGCTTTGGCGGAGACCTGGAAGCTGCCTCTATGCCATCCGCTCTTCTGGCTGCCCGTCACGTGGCTAAGGCCGACTACATAGTGGTGGCCCAAGGCCCAGGAAACCTGGGAACCGCGACCCCCTGGGGTTTTTCTGGCACTGCCACCGCCCAGGCCCTCCACGTGGCCCACGCCCTTGGCGGAAATCCCATTCCCGTAGTGCGTGCCTCCCAGGCAGACCCGCGCCCCAAGCACCTGGGGATTTCCCACCACACGCTGTCCGTGCTGAACCAACTCGTACTTATTCAACTGGACGTACCCATCGTCGATAACAGGTCTCTGAACCTATCCGAGGCCGCTTATACCGCGCTCGAGGACGGAACCCGAGCGCTCGCAAAGCGCCACAGCGTGCACCGGATAGATAGCAAGGGCGCCCTCGCCTGCCTCGAAAACACTTCCGTTGTTCTGCGGACGATGGGTCGAGGAGTAGACGAGGACGCCCTCGCATTTGCGGCTGCTAGCGCCGCCGGAATTTACGCAGCGAGTCTGCGTCGCGATTGCGCTGACTCGACCGGAAACGCCCTATAGGCGCGAGGCCGACAGTTCTGTCACCAGGATGCCGCGGGCACCCACATCGTAAAGTTCATCCATCACGCGGTTAATGTCGCCGCGCGGAACCACCACGCGAACAGCCAGCCAGCTCGAATCAGCTAACGGCGAGATAGTGGGTGATTCAAAGCCTGGCGCCACCCCAACCGCTGCCGCCATGTCACGCTCGTGCACGTTGTAATCAACCAACACGTTGGCGTGCGCGCGCATCACCCCATCGAGACGGCGCTGTAGCACCTTCACCTGCGGGTCATCGCGGTATTCCTCACGGCCAATCAAGATCGCCTCAGACTGTAGCAGTACTGGACCAAACACTTCCAACCCCGCCGCGCGCAACGTTGAGCCGGTCTCTACAACATCGGCAATCACGTCCGCAACACCGAGCTGAATGGAGGATTCCACGGCTCCATCCAGGTGGACAACCTCGGCATTAACGCCTTCTTTTTCAAGGAATTGCTCCACCAGATAGTCGTAGGAGGATGCCACGCGTTTACCCTCAATGTCGCTGAGCTTGCTCATTTTGCCTGCGGGAGCCGCGAAGCGGAACTTCGATTTAGCAAAACCAAGCTGTTGGAACTCAACGGCTGGCGCAGCTGAGTCAAGCAGGAGATCACGGCCCGTAATGCCCACCTGGATGGTTCCTTTACCTACGTAAACCGCGATGTCGCGCGGGCGCAGAAGGAACAGCTCAACATCGTTAAGGTTGTCAACGAGCACCAGCTCTCTACCACGACGATTCACCTTGTATCCGGACTCGCGCAGCATCTGCACTGCTGCTTCGTGTAACGAGCCC
Organism: Gleimia europaea ACS-120-V-Col10b; assembly: GCF_000411155.1. Classification (GTDB taxonomy): domain Bacteria; phylum Actinomycetota; class Actinomycetes; order Actinomycetales; family Actinomycetaceae; genus Gleimia; species Gleimia europaea_B. The sequence goes on along the minus strand of NZ_KE150266.1, from coordinate 233,076 downwards.
TTATTAGGAACAGCGATTCTCAGCATTAGAGCTTCCTGTAAATATCTTCTAGGGAAATACCTTTTTTCACCATCATGACCTGGGTGTGGTAGAGCAACTGCGAGATCTCCAGCGCAGCGTCATCATCAGACTCGTACTCACAAGCCATCCACACCTCAGCAGCTTCTTCGACGATTTTCTTGCCGATCGCGTGGATCCCCGCGTCCAGCTCTGCGACCGTTCCCGAGCCTTCCGGCCTGGTCGCCGCCTTGGTTGATAGTTCGTTAAATAGTTCCGCAAATGTTTTCATGGAATCGATGATAACGAAAAGTGGGCGCGGAACGAGTCCGCGCCCACCTATAGAACACTGCCCTAACTACTTAACGAAGTCGTTAGTTACCGTTTCATCAAGCTTAATATCATCCGCGAGCAGGCCGTCTTGCGTGGCCAAGAAGTCAAGCATCGCCGCCCAGGTATCCAGATCCTGACGCATCGTCACTTCCCCGTCCTTTTCGAACAGCTTGTTCGTGGCAAGTAGCGTTGCCTTTGCCGCATCCGTTGCCCCGGGCGCCGACAGATTCGGGTCATATCCCTGCGTCACTTCCACAGCTTTGTCAGGATCATCCACACACAGCTGCTTGGCCTGGCGCAAGCCTTCCAGGACCGCCTTAACCAGCTCGGGGTTTTGGCTCGCAAACTTCGAGGTCGTAACTACGTTAGCTCCGATCAGTGGTAGTTCCCCGGCGGGTGACATTTCAAGTTCGCGCACGCCCACGTTCGCCAGCTCAAACTGGACCGTGTCATTGTTGGTGAAACCCACAACCGCGTCAACCTCTCCCGCCTGGAGGGCAGCAAGCTGAGTGAACCCAATCGAGGTTAGTTCGATGTCGTTAACACTCATGTTGTGAGCAGCAAGGGCAGACAGTAGGCCGTACCAGTTAGAGCCGAACTCGCCGGGCAGGCCAACCTTATGCCCGCGCAGGTCCGCAAAAGTCTTAATGTCGGAGTCTTCTTTGACGATCACCACAACCGGGTACTTGGCGTAATACTGCCCCACGGATACCAGATCCATGCCCTGTGATCGGGCAATAGCCATCTCGTCGCCGGTTGCAACCACCATTTGCTCTTCCCCGGCAAATAGCGCGGTGAACAAACCCTCGTCAGAGCCGTGGTGGCGGATCTTCACATCGGCGCCTTCACTGGCAAAAAAGCCTTCTTCAACACCCACGTAAGCGGGCGCGAACTGGACGTTCGGAATATAAGTAAGGCCCAACGTAACTTGGTTGGCGGTATTTTCGCTACCACCCGTTGGATCCTGTGCCTCTTGTCCGGCCGGTGACGAACATCCGCCAAGGACTAGAGCGCCAAGTGCCAACGTTGGTAGTGCAAGCCGCTTCAAAAACATTATTTTCCCTCTCTGATACTAGCGACGAGATGTGTTAACGAGCTTAGATTTGCGCTCCACCGTGTAAATCAGGGAGTAGACAGTCATTGCCATCACGCACAGCAAGGAAATAGTCACGAACATGCCGCTAGTATCCAAACTGTTGCGTTGTATGGTGAGGACAGTTCCCAGTCCAGCCCCTCCCATAACCATCTCTCCTACCACAGCGCCGGTCACTGACAGTGTGAAGCCGTTGCGCAGGCCGGCCAAGATGGAAGGCAATGCGAGGGGGATTTCCATGTGCAGTAGCAACGTAAGCCCAGATGCTCCGTCCAGCCGCGCCGCCTCCATGACATCTACGTCTAGGTGGCGAAGTCCAACTGTGGTCGAGACCAAAATGGGAAAGAAAACCATGAGTGTACATAGTGCAACTATGGCGCTCGTGCCGTAACCGACCCAAAGGACGAGTAGTGGGGCGAGAGCAATCGCCGGGATCGCCTGCGTCGCGCCGAGGAAAGGTTCAACCGCAGCGGAAAATACCTTGGACTTGTAGATCAGGTAAGCCATGGGAAGTGCAATAACTGCACCGCAAAGCGAACCCAGTGCGGCCTCTTTCAACGTCACCCAAAGCGCCTGCCATAAGGCGGTGCTAGACAACGATGAGACGAGGCGGGTTGCGAACTCAGCGGGGCTGGGAAGCATCCAGCTTTCAACACCCTCTTGGACGGTGATCAACCACCAGCACAAGAGCAAGAAGAGCCCGAACATGAAGGGGGCTCCAAATGTGAGCACTGCTGGGCGCTTGTAGGCTCGCCGGGTCGACACGCTATCTTGTCCGTTCCTCGATTAACTCGTCCGGGCAGACAAGGCACAAGCCAGCTCAAAAAGCGAGCTCCTCCCATCCGGACTTTTACCGTCGGTGCTGGAGTTTCACCAGCTCAACCGCCGTAGCGGCTCGCGGACTTTAACCGCCGGCTCGGAATTACACCGACCCCGGAGCACATTCCAATGTTACATGGCAAGCACAGAAAAAACTTGCCCAGCACATTTTCTCAGTGCGCGTGCATCGCCTCGGACGCAATGCGGCGAAGTTGCTCGACCTCTTGGTATGCATCTTCTGCACGGAATACTGCAGAACCTGCGACGAATACGTCTGCTCCGGCCTCAGCTGCTATCTGGATGGTCTCGCGGTTCACGCCGCCATCAACCTGGATGGCGATCTCTGCACCAGCCTGCTTCGCAGCTTCACGAACCCTACCGATTTTCTTCATCTGCGAGTGCAGGAACGGCTGCCCACCAAAACCGGGTTCTACGGTCATGACCAGAATCATGTCGAACGCCGGTAGCAGATCGACGTAGTCGTGAATGTCCGTGGTTGGCTTCAAGCCCAGCCCAACCTTGGCGCCCTGCTTGTGGATTTCATTTGCGAGGCGTAGCGGTGCTTTCGCAGCTTCGGCGTGAAAGGTTACCGAAGCGGCGCCCGCCTCGGCGTATGCGGGCGCCCACTGGTCTGGGCCTTCGATCATCAGGTGACAGTCCACCGGCATGATATCTTTGGCAACCACGGCCTCCACAACGGGTAGGCCCCACGTCAGGTTGGGCACGAAGTGGTTGTCCATGATGTCCACGTGCGCGAAGTCGGCGTTGCGAATCTTGTGCAGTTCCCCGGCAAGATCTGCAATGTCACAGTTAAGGATCGAGGGGCTAATGGTTGGTTTCATTTTTCTCACCTAATTCTCTTGATTAGGGCCAGGAACATGGCGTCCGTGCCATGCACGTGCGGCCAAAGCTGCACGACGTCTCCCTTGCCCATTTTCACGGGGGTTAGTTCAATTTCGGTCATTGAAATCTCGGCAATTGCCCCGGCCGACGAGAGGAACTCAATATCTTCGCGGCCCTTGATGCGCTGCATCTGATCGATGGTCTCTTGCTTGTGGGGCGAGCAAGTGATGTAGGCAAGCACGCCACCTACGTTCAACGCGTCCAGGCCAGAGTCGATCAGTTCAGCCTGAAGCTTTACAAGATCGGCAACGTCGGTAATGTTCTTTCGCCAACGTGATTCTGCACGGCGGCGAAGGGCTCCAAGGCCCGTGCATGGAGCATCAAGGATTATGCGGTCAAACTTTTCGCCGCCAAGATCTCGCCCGTCGCCCACTTGCACGGTGATTCCGCTGAGCTGGCGAGTGGTGGCCTCAACTAGCTTCGCACGGTGTTCTGACACTTCGTTAGCAACCAGGTGTGCTCCCCTCGCATCGGCCATTGCGCCAAGCAGTCCCGCCTTGCCACCCGGGCCACCGCACATGTCCAGCCAGCGCACGTCGTAGTTTTCCACCTCGGTTTCAGCAAAAGCCGTAGCCACGAGTTGCGAGCCCTCATCCTGCACTGCTGCGCGCCCATCGCGGATCTCCGGCAGTCGGCCCGGGTCTCCTCCCCCAATCATTACCGCCCATTCGGAGTAGTCACCAGGACGAGCGCTGGTTTTCAGGAAATACTCGACGTCCTCGGCCACATCGATCGGCAAGATCAGGCCGGGGCGGGCGCATAGCGTGACGGACGGGTTCACGTTGTTCACGGCGAGCAGATCCTCAAGTTCGCGCGGGTCGCGTCCATGTGCCTGTAGTGCGGTGGCGAGAGCCCGAATTATCCACTGCGGGTGGGAGTAGATAATAGAAAGACGCTCCGTATCATTGTCAATGCGTTGCATTCGCTTCTCCCACTCGGCGGCGGAATGCTCGGCCACGGAGCGAGCCACACCGTTTACAAACTTCTCGCTTCCTCGTTCAGCCACCTGTTTTGCAAGTTCCACCGCCTGCGCAACCGAAGCATGGTCAGGCACGCGCATGTGCAGAATTTGGTGGGCGGTCATCCGCAAAATGACACGCACCTGCGGATCTACATCGCTGATCTTGCGGTTCATACATTGGCTTAACACCCAGTCAATGCGATCGCGGTATCGTAGCGTGCCGTAAACCAACTCGGTTGTCATGCCCGCGTCGCGCGGTAAGAGCCGTGCCTTGGTGAGCATGGGAGGCAGCACCAGGTTTGCGTACGCTCCCTCCGTCTCGATTTTTAACAGGGCTTCGTAGGCCACGCGGCGGGAGTCTTCCACGCCGCGCGCCCGAAATCCGCGCGGAGGCCTGTTTTCGTGGTGTTTTTCCATCAGTTCTCCTTGCCCGTCAAGATCGCTCCTGTTTCTAGTCGAGAGCCTCTTGCCCAGTCAGCCGCCGCCATGTGTGATTTCCCTGCCGGCGCAACGGTAACGAGTTCTAGCCACGCGTCGCCGGCGGACACGAATGCGGCGTTCTTTTCGATGCGAAGTTCACCTGGTTTTCCGCCTTTCTGCCCCGTCAGTCTGGTGGCGAGAACTTTGAGACGCTTCCCGTCAGGGAGCACGGCGTACGCACCGGGAGCGGGGGCGAATGCGCGCGCCTGGTTGTGCACCTGCTGCGCGGTTTGGGTGAAATCAATTGGGAGGTCTTCCCGAGTTATTCGGTGAGCGTAGGTTTGCCCGTTTGAGTTTTGCACGCGGGGGTTCGCAACACCCATTTCGATAGCATCAACTACGTCTACAACGTCTTTAGCTCCAATCTGGGCAAGTTCGGTAAGCAGGTCGCCGCCGCTAACATCCGGGGCAATCGCTACCGGCCGCGTGGAATACACCGGACCGGTGTCCAGGCCTTCTTCCAGTTGGAACACGTCAACGGCTGTAGCCGTGTCACCAGCTTCAATAGCTCGTTGGACGGGCGCAGCTCCGCGCCAGCGTGGGAGCGCAGAAAAGTGCAGGTTTATCCAACCGTGCTCCAGGCCCTCCAAAGCGGTTTTCGGGATGATGGCTCCGTATGCCACAACCACGCCAAGTTGGGCTCCAGTTTGCTGTACTTGCAGCAAAACCTGTGGATCTTTAAACGAGTTCGCTTCGATAACTATCAGGCCTCGCTCACTCGCCCAGGCGGCCACTTGCGACGGGTAGAGCGTGCGCCCGCGCCCGCGCCGGGCAGGAGAACGCGTTAGAACCCCCACGATTTCATGATCGGACTCAGCGAGGGCAGCCAGCGTTGGGATTGCAACTTCTGGAGTACCAGCAAATAGGATCTTCACTCTAATAGTCTATCTTGATTGGCCTGTGAATCTGGCGCCGCTACACACGCAGCAAGCTGGCGGGGATCAGACGACGCAAAGCAAGTTCTGTTCGTAGCTGAGCGGCATTTTCAAATCTGATTGCATCGATGCCAAGCTGGCTTGCCGCGCTACAGTTAGCAACGGCGTCGTCAATAAAAATAAGGTCGCCAGGTTTAGCCCCAAGCTTTTCCAGCAGAAGCTGGAAAATCAGTGGAACAGGTTTTGCTACTCCCACCACACCAGAGACGATGCGCGGGCCTAAACATTCGATGATCGGCATGGATTCAAGAGCGTATTGAAAGGTCTCGGCAGACCAGTTTGAAAGCACTGCGGTCTCCACGTTGCGCGCGTGCAGGTCCGCGATAATCTCGCGTACCCTCGGCACTGGGCCGGTCAGAGATTTGCGGAAGTTTTGGACATAGCGCGAAAAAATCTCCACATCGGCGGGGTGATGGCGCTGATACCACCGCCTAACTTCGGCAATTCTGGCGCCACCATCTAGCGCATGGTTTGCCGCCCAAAAGCCTGTTCGCAACGTGAATGCGTCCCACTCCTGTCTGGTTAAATATCCTTCGAGGGGCAGGTAGGGGTCCCATTTAATCACCACTTGACCGAGGTCGAAAACAACGGTTTTCACTCCGCCTCCTAAAGTAGCCCGGCAGGATTGACGCGCACGCTTACCGCCCCTTTTCGGCTCATGCTACGCGCAACCTGGGTGGCTTTAACCGATTCGATAAAAGCCCCGGCCGCATCCCAGGGACACCGATAAATCGCTCGACTTTGATCGTTCCCGTAGGTTTTTTGCAGGTCGCGCCCTTCCCGAGCAGCTACACCCACCAGCTCACACCGGCGCGGCACACTCACTTCTTCAATAAATGAAGCAACGTTCCTTCTATCTCCATCGATCGCCACCATGCAAACCGCAGGGAAGAAACTCAAAAGCTCCCGCTCATCCAGCAGGTGCATGGCGAATCCCAGAGGGTCACGACGCACGAGGGCGCCGCGAACCATCTGGTCGCGAACACCCACCACTATCATCTTCCCATCCGGCCTCGCCAACGAATGAATGTTCATCCACCTACGCATCGCTTCCGCCGGGGCCCACAGTTCGGGGCGCCCCAAGATAGCCCAAGCATCTAGGGCAACCACTGCGGCATAGCCGCCAGGCGTTACCGGCTCCATGCCCGGTGTGGCGATAACTATTCCGCTCGGCTTCGTAAACTCGGTAACGGGTGTATCCGCACTCGACATTTCAATAATTATGCCTGGAAAAGCGCGTCCAAATTCCTCCGCCGTGCGCGCAGACCCTACCCGCGCTGAGCGCCAACTCTGACTGCCACATTTCCCGCACCGCCAGTTCACCTGCGGACGGTTGCACCACATGCACGACAGCCCTCCGCTGGCAAACGCACGTAGCGGCCCATGGCAGGCGCCACAACGCGCACTTTGGTCACACCGGCTACACGCGATGACAGACACGTAACCACTGGTGGGCACGTGTACGAGCACTGGCCCGACGTCCAGGCAGGTGCGGATAAAGCTTTGCACTGAGGGCGGAATACGGGAGTGTCCCGCCGGGCCTTCCCGTTCCATATCGAACTCGTCGGGCACCTGGATGATCGCCGTCTTCGCGCGGGTAACCTCTCGGTCGGCAACCAATGGAGCCGCCCAGCCCGAGCGAATCAACTGTGCTTCGGGGACACAGATCGAGGCTCCCGCACTCAGCAAAGCGCAGCCTTGCAGGTGCGCTCTGCGCATCGCGATTTCCAGCGCCGATAGGTAGGGTGCCTGCTGATCGGCCAGCCGATCATCTCCGGCGTCCCACACACTAATCAATCCCAGGTTTGGCACCGGCGCATAAACCGTTGACCGCGTGCCGATCACCACGTCAGCCTCACCGGCCCTAATCCCCAGATAGGAGCGGTACTTCTTGTACTGAGAATCCGCGGCCCGCAGACAGACCACCTTCCAGTTGGTCTGGGTAAAAACAGCCTCCATCGCGTCTACGTCCCGAGCCGTAGGAACCACAACGAGAGTGCGCCGCCCCGACCGCGCGGTTGCCTCCACCAGATCTAACAGCGGATGCTGGGCCTTTCGAACGGGGAACACTCCCGGTAGCGTCAGCCACACGGCGCGCGGTGATTCGCCCCTACTGATGCGCTCAAGAAATGCGGGACCACCCGCATAATAATTCCATGAGGAAGAAAACTCGCCTCCCGTTGCTTGGCTCACCCCGGCGATTTCTTTATTCCAAGTAGAAAGAAATGCTTTTTCCGCGCCCGCGTGCCGACTTGGCACCATGGCAGTAAGTACTTTGGAAACTGTGGTGGCGTTGCGTTTAGCGAGGTCTTGTGCGAGGCCAATCATTGGCTTATCGACGAGAGGTATAGCTGATACGACGCGCTCTATCGGCGCGAGTTTGCCTTTGAATTCAGAGTCTTCACCCACCTCAAGCACAAACCCGTTTATTCGCCGCCCTGCGAGTTTTACCCGGACCAGAGAGCCCACCTGCACCGGTTGCCCACTTGCCTCGTAGTCGAACAATCTATCCAAGTGAGGCACCGCAGTATCAACGAGCACGCGGGCTACTCGTTTTTCTCGCAGTGCTTCAGGCTGGTTCGACATGGCTTAATCGTATCTTGCACCACGGACATTTATTTTGCTCAAAGTGTTAGAACCCCCATTGCTGGGGGTTCTAACACTTGTCGAAAACCTGGTTAGCCTAGAACGGACAGGAGTTCATCCACTTTCGATGTGTCCTCCCAAGTCACGCCTTCGCGCCCAAAGTGCCCGTACGCCGCTACGGCTTGAAAGCCCGGCTGATTGAGTTTTAGCGCCTCAATGAGCGCTGCTGGACGCAGGTCAAATACCTGTTCCACCGCGCTTTGTAGCTTCGCGTCAGACACTGAGCCACTACCGAATGTATCGATGTGCAATCCAACTGGTTCCGCACGACCAATCGCGTAGGAAACCTGCACCTCGCAACGGCGAGCAAGGCCAGCTGCCACCACGTTTTTCGCAATCCAACGCGTTGCGTACGCCGCAGATCTATCCACCTTGGACGCATCCTTGCCAGAGAACGCGCCGCCTCCGTGGCGGGCAAAACCACCGTAGGTGTCCACGATGAGTTTGCGTCCGGTAACGCCCGTATCTCCGGCGGGGCCACCAACCACAAATCGACCAGACGGGTTGATCAGTAGCTGCACATCGGAAGTATCGAAACGCTCCTGGATCTGGCCGAGTACCGGGTCTATTACGAGGCGTTTCACGCCCTCGCGGATCTCGCCCAGTGACAATGCATCTTCGTGTTGGGTGGAGACAACGATAGTTTCGAGGCTGACGGGGCGCTCATTTTCCATGCGAACCGTCACCTGGGTTTTGCCGTCCGGACGTAGCCCCGGCATTTCGGTGCGGCGCACGTGTTCGAGGCGGCTAGCGAGCTGGTGCGCTGTGTAGATAGGCACGGGCATTAGCGCCAACGTGTCGTCACACGCGTAGCCAAACATGAGGCCCTGGTCGCCCGCGCCCTGCAAGGAAAGCTGGTCAGCAGAAGCTTCTTCTCGAGCTTCCATTGAACGTTCCACGGACTGCGCGATGTCGGGAGACTGGTGATCGAGGATGTTCATCACCTGCAGGGTGCGCGAGTCAAATCCCACCCCTTCATGCGTGTAGCCAATCTGTGCAATCGTGCTGCGCACAATCTGCTCGATGTCCAAATCTGCGGTGGTTGAAAGTTCTCCCGCCACAATCACCCGGTTGGTGGTGGCCATAACCTCAACCGCCGATCGGGTTTTCGGATCCTGCGCCAAAGCAGCATCCAAGATGCCGTCTGCAATCTGATCGCAAACCTTATCCGGGTGTCCGCTTGTGACGGACTCAGAAGAAAATAGTGGAGCGGCTTTCATTTTTACCTCAGTTTTTCTTAACTAGCTGCACGGCAACGAGATCTACTAGTGCTCGAGCCACTTGAAGCTTAGTTCCAGCCACGGACAAAACTTTTGTCCCCGCACCATCCACCACACTCACGCGGTTGGTGTCAGTTCCAAATCCTTGATCTTTGCCCACCTGGTTGATTGCGATGTAGCGGGCTCCTTTGCGGCGGGCCTTGGCCTTACCAAACTCCAAAACCTGTGCTTCATCGCCAGTTTCTGCGGCGAAACCAAAGCATAGTAGATGCGGATATCGGCTTGCAGTTTCCCTTAAAATGTCGGGGTTTCTAACCAGTTGCAAAGCCCAGCCGTCCGCGTTTTCGCTGCTCTTCTTCACTTTTTGATCCCAGTCTTGCGCAGGGCGGAAGTCAGCAACTGCGGCAACAAAGAAGCCGAGATCAAACTCACCGGCAACGCTTTGGACGGTCTCGTACATGTCGATAGCAGAGGGAGTGTTTATCACAGTAACGCCGCTAGGTAGTATGCCAGGGTCGATGTTCGCCGCAAACACGGTAACGTCAGCGCCGCGTTCAGTGAGAGCTTGGGCAATAGCAGCGCCTTGCTTGCCACTGGAGTGGTTGCCGATGAATCGCACGGGGTCGATGGGCTCACGGGTGCCTCCTGCAGTGACAAACGCTCGCACGCCCGTCAAGTCTTTTTTACCGCCAAAGCTACTTTGCGCAAGTACAGCTTCGCAAAACTCGCAAATTGCTTCAGGTTCGGGCATGCGGCCCGCTCCCGTGTCTCCCGACGAGAGGTCTCCCACTTCGGGATCTAGTACGTGCATGCCGCGGTCCTTGAGGACACCGATGTTGTCCTGCGTTGCGGGATTTTCCCACATTGCGGTGTGCATAGCCGGGACGACCACAACCGGGCAAGTTGCGGCCAGCACCGTGGTGGTCAGCAAGTCGCTGGCAATACCGGCGCGAATCTTTGCAATCAGATCAGCAGTTGCCGGCGCGATAACGATCAGATCCGCGTCGCGGGCGGCCTCCACATGATCCACTCCGGTATCACCGTCAAAAACATCAGTATGAGCGGGGCCACCCGAAAGCGCCTGCCATGTGGTTTGGCCCACAAAGTTCAAGCTGGCTTGTGTGGGAATGACTCGCACAGTATCGCCCGCCTTCGTAAATTGGCGGACGACGCCCGTCACCTTATACGCAGCAATGCCGGCCCCCACCCCAACAATGATTCGCCGGGGCGGCGTGCCGGCATTTTCAAGTACTGTCAATCTGTTACTCGGCGTCCGGAGCTTCTTCCATAATCAGTAGGCCCTCGTTAATCTCACGAAGTGCGGTGCTTAGCGGCTTGTCATCAGCCTCAACCGGCACAACCGGGCCCACAAACTGAACCATGTTCGACTCGAGCTGCAGATTGTAAGAGTTAATCTGCCTTGCGCGGCGGGCAGCAAACACAACTAGCGCGTACTTCGAATCGACCTTCTCCATCAGATCGTCGATCGGTGGGTACGTAATACCTTCAGGATGGGCAACGATTCCCGTCATGAATCCTCCTAGCTTCGTAACTTAACAATCCTACGCTAAGCCCATTAGACAAGCCAGCTTCGCGGCTGTGTGATCCACCTCGTCATTAACCACAATGTGGTCAAATTCGTTCGCCGCATCTATTTCAACGCGCGCAGTTTCGAGGCGACGCGCCATCTGCTCTTCAGTCTCGGAGCCGCGCCCGCGCAGGCGCGACTCCAGTTCTTCCCAAGAGGGAGGCGCGAGGAAAATGAACTGCGCGTCAGGCACCTGCTTGCGCACTTGCCTCGCCCCGGCAAGGTCTATCTCGAGCAGTGCGGGACGCCCTTTAGCTAACGCTTCCTCAATTGGGGCTTTGAGAGTGCCGTAATAGTTCATGCCGTGCACCTCAGCCCATTCTAAAAACGCGCCTTCGTTAACGAGCTGAAGGAAGCGTTCACGCGAGAGGAAGTGATAGTGCTGGCCGTCAACCTCACCGGGGCGCGGATCGCGAGTTGTTGCCGAGATCGACAGGAAAATTTGCGGGTGCAACTCCATTAGGCGCGCAACCACAGTACCTTTACCAACCGCACTTGGACCTAACAAAACCGTAAGACGCTGGTGATTCATGGCCTCCATTATGAGACGCCTTCCAGCGCGCGCATAATTTTGCGGTTCGTAGTCTTCAACGCGGTAGCCAGATCTGCCGGATTCGGGCCGGCTTTTAGCACCGCTCGCGAGGATGACACCACAATGTTCAAACCGGCATCATCGGCGTTAATGCTACCGCCTTGCGCACCAAATCCGGGCATCAGGATCGGCCCGGTGTATCCGGCTAGCGCCTCACCTACCACCTGTGCTCGGTCCGCAATGGTTGCCCCAATCACCACGCCAAATGAACCGACCTTTTGACCCGCATCAAACTTTTCATTCTGAGCGCGCGTCCACTCAATTACCTGGCTCGCAACCGTCTTACCTTGCCCCACTGATCGCTGCAAAGTAGCCCCCTGCGGGTTCGAGGTAAGCGCGAGCGCAAAAAGGCCTTTGCCATGCTCAGCTGCCAGCTGCGCGGTTTCATCGAAGGCTGCCGGCCCCATGTAGGGCGTAACCGTAATCGCGTCGGCTTCCAGCGGGGCACCCGGCGGCAGGTAGGCGGCCGCGTAACCGGCCATTGTCGAGCCGATGTCACCTCGCTTCACATCCAAAATAGTGATCACGCCGCGCTCGCGCGCACTGCGAAGAAGCTCCTCCAAAACCGCCACGCCTGCCGCTCCAAAACGCTCAAAGAATGCCGCCTGCGGTTTGATGGCCGCCGCTTCGCTTAGCCCGTCAAGGGAGCGCTTTGAAAACTCGGATAAACCATGCACGTTTACCGGCAAACCCCAAGCTTCCAGCAGTCCGGCGTGCGGATCAATACCCGCACAGACCGGCCCGCGCGCTGCCAGGGCCCTGCCCAGGCGCGTGCCAAAACTCTCAGGCATTCGTCTGCCTCCGTTCCGCCCGCTCGCGGTCCCATTCTTGCAAGGATTTCACGTGCATTTCTTCCGTCTTGGCTGCTTTAATGGCGCGTACCGCCGAGTTAAACGCCTGCAGGGTTGTAATGATTGCTTTTCCAGCCGAGGTTGCGGCCGCGCGAATCTTGTAACCGTCGCGGCGTTCAGATTCGCCCTGCGGCGTGTTCACAATCATGTCTACCTTGCCCGAGTGGATGAGGTCGGTGATTGCAACGCCTCCCTCGCTGCGTTCGGATTCCTTGGCCACTACCTCCACGTCGATTCCGTTTCGGCGCAGAACCGAGGCAGTGCCCGTGGTAGCCATGATCTTAAAACCCAGCTCAACCAGTTTGGAAGCGGGCAGAATAATGCCGCGTTTGTCCGCATCCGCTATCGAGATGAACACCGTACCGGCGGCAGGCAGACCACCGTAGGCGCAAATCTGGGATTTCGCGTACGCGGCGGGGAAAGACTCATCAAGCCCCATGACCTCGCCGGTTGAGCGCATCTCTGGGCCCAGCAGGGTGTCAACCACTTCGCCATTACCATCGCGGAAGCGGTCGAACGGGAGGACGGCTTCCTTAACGGAAATCGGCTCATCGAGGTCTTGCACCGCCTGATCGTACGCGGGAAGGTCACCCTGGGCGCGTAGCTGGGCGATGGTTTGACCCATCTGGATCTTTGCCGCCGCCCGCGCAAGTGCCACGCCGGACGCCTTGGAAGCAAACGGTACGGTCCTAGAAGCTCTCGGGTTTGCCTCGATCACGTAGAGCACATCCGAGGCCAGCGCGAACTGGATGTTCAGCAGGCCACGCACGCCCACACCTTTTGCGATTGCCTCCGTCGATTTCACAATGCGGTCAATCTGACGTTCAGACAGCGACATCGGGGGCATCACGCACGCGGAGTCACCCGAGTGAATGCCGGCCTCTTCGATATGCTCCATGATGCCGCCCATAAACAGTTCACTACCGTCGTAGAGCGCGTCCACGTCGATTTCCACCGCGTCATCAAGGAATTTGTCGATCAGCAACGGGCCGGTAGCGAATACGCCGGCGCCCGCATTTTTCAGGTATTCGGCCAGGCCTTCCTCTTCGTAAATGATGGCCATACCGCGCCCGCCAAGTACGAACGAGGGGCGCACGAGCACGGGATACCCCACCTCGCGCGCCGCAACCAGTGCCGCGCTGGCCGTGGTGGCCGTCTTGTGCGCGGGAGCGGGCAGTCCTACCTCGTCAAGGACACGGCCAAATGCTTCGCGATCCTCAGCCAGATTGATCGAAGCCGGTGTGGTACCCACAATCGGCATTCCCGCGCGTTCAAGCGCGTCTGCAAGCGACAGTGGGGTTTGCCCACCCAGTTGGACGAGCACACCCGCAATGGGGCCGGCCGCCTGCTCGGTTTCGAATACTTCGAGCACGTCCTCTAGCGTGAGCGGTTCAAAGTAGAGGCGATCCGAAATGTCATAGTCAGTTGAAACCGTCTCCGGGTTGCAGTTCACCATGATCGTGTCATACTCCTCGCGCAGCGCCATCGTGGCGTGCACGCAAGAGTAGTCAAACTCGATTCCCTGCCCAATCCGATTCGGGCCAGATCCAAGGATCATCACCGCAGGGCGCTCGCGCTGTTCGATTTCCGAGACCTCCTCGTACGTTGAGTAGTAGTACGGGGTGGCTGCGTAATCCAGGCCCGCGCACGTATCCACTGCCTTGAACACCGGGTGAATGTTGTAGGCGCGGCGGATTTCTCGCACGACCTCTTCAGGCATGGAACGCAACGACGCAATCTGAGCGTCAGAAAAGCCGTGGCGCTTTGCCTCGCGCAATACGCCTGCAGATAGTGCTTCGGCATCCATGATCTGGCGCGCTACGTCCTCCACCTGTTGGATTTGGTCAATAAACCACGGGTCGATAGCGGTTGCGCGATTAATCTGTTCGCAGGTGGCGCCGCCGCGAATCGCCTGCTGCAACTGCACGAGACGCGCCTCGGTAGGCGTTTGGATCTGCTCGAGTAGCGCGTCCACCTCGGCTGCGTCCGGCGCCGTCCCGTCCCAGTGGAACGACACGCCAGCTTTATCAATCGAACGCTGCGCCTTAAGTAGAGCTTCGGAAAATGTACGGCCAATCGCCATGGCCTCACCCACCGACTTCATGGAAGTGGTAAGCGTCTTATCCGAAGCGGGGAACTTCTCAAACGCAAAACGCGGCACTTTCACCACCACGTAGTCAATCAATGGTGACTGTGCGGCCGTGCGAGTGGGGGCGATATCCGACTTGATTTCTGCAAGATCGTAGCCAATCGCAAGTCGGGCCGCGATCTTCGCGATCGGAATGCCCGTCGCCTTCGACGCGAGGGCAGATGAGCGCGAAACGCGCGGATTCATTTCAATGACGACAATGCGTCCGTCCGCAGGGTTAATCGCAAACTGGATGTTACAACCACCCTGGTTCACGCCCACGCCTTTAATGATGTCGGCTCCTATGCGCACAAGATCTTCGATCTCGCTTTGGGTGAGAGTCAACGCGGGCGCCACCGTGATGGAATCTCCGGTGTGTACTCCCACGGGATCCACGTTCTCGATGGTTGTAACCAACATCGTCTCGCCGGTGCGATCGCGGATCATCTCAAGTTCGAGCTCTTTCCAGCCCAGAATCGACTCTTCGAGCAGCACCTCGTTAGTGAGCGAATCGCGCAGGCCGTGCTCAACGAAACGCGTCAACTCTGCTTGCGTGTGTGCAAATCCAGAACCGAGGCCGCCCATCGTGAACGAGGGGCGAACCACCAACGGGTATCCAAGCTCATTGGCCGCATCCAACGCGTCCTGTAGCGAATGGGCTATCCGCGACCTTGCCACCTCTGCGCCGCAACGCTCCACGATCTCTTTAAACTCATCGCGATCTTCACCCGCGCGGATAGTTTCCACACTGGAGCCGATGATTTCCACCCCGTACTTTTCCAAGATCCCGGCTTCAGCAAGGTTCATCGCCGCATTCAAAGCGGTCTGCCCGCCCAGGGTGGGCAGCAACGCATCGGGGCGCTCCTTGGCGATAATTCGCTCAATAGAGCTGGTAGTGATCGGCTCCACGTAGGTGGCGTCGGCCATGTTGGGATCGGTCATAATGGTCGCCGGATTTGAGTTCACGAGGATCACGCGCATGCCTTCTTCGCGAAGCACGCGGCAAGCCTGTGAACCCGAGTAGTCAAACTCGCATGCCTGCCCAATAACGATGGGGCCAGAACCAATAACGAGAACGGACTGCAAATCACTTCTGCGCGGCATTAGTTGGCCCCCTTAACGCGGTTTTGTAAACATTTCACGAGGTCACGCGGGGTGCGCTCCCCCTCTTCTAAATCGTAGGAATCGATCACTGCACCAGAGAAAATCCCGACGCGCAGATCCGGGTTTTGCACCAAAAGTTTCACCAGGGCACGGGTATCGATCCCTTCAATGCCAGCCACACCAGCGGCCCGCAACGCCGGTTCAAGCTCACCCTGCGACTGCCAATTCGAAGCGATCCGCGAGGCCTCGCGAACCACAACGCCTCGCGCCAGCGGTTCGAACGGGGCAGGCAACCCTACGTTCCCAATGTGCGGGGAGGCGAACACCGCGATCTTGCCTTCGCTCTCCCCCATGCTCAGCACGCGCGAATAATCCGCCACTGAAGTATCAATCAAAGCGGGAGCCACCACCTCGCCAATCGCGCCAAATGCGCGCCCACTAAACACGTGACCGTCAGACGTCACTAGAACTGCAACACTCATCGTTCCTCCTGAACTGGCATGCCCTCGCGCACCGTGATCTTGCCACGGTAAACCGTGTACATAACCTGGCCCTTCAGCGTGTGGCCGAGGTACGGGTTATTCGTTGAGCGCGACCAGCCGTTTTCTACAACGCGCTCCACATTTGGATCCACGAACGCAAGGTTTGCAAACGAACCGGCCGCAATGGGCTGGCCCTGCTCGGTTGCAAGACCAATCTGCGCGGGCTTTTCAGACATGACGCGCGCAATATCGCGCCAGTTCATACGCCCCGTGTCCACCATCGTGGTGATGAGGACGGGTAGTGCGGTCTCAATCCCAATCATGCCGAACGCTCCGGCCTGCCACTCGCAATCCTTCATCTCCAGAGGATGCGGCGCATGATCGGTACCAATCGTGTCGATCGTGCCATCTTCAAGAGCATCGCGCAGCGCCTCCACATCCTCCTGCGTGCGCAGTGGCGGGTTCACCTTAAAGCGCGGATCGTAGGAGCGGGCTTCTTCTTCAGTGAGGAAAATGTGGTGGGGCGTGGCCTCTGCCGTCACGTTGATTCCGCGGCGCTTAGCCTCGCGAATCTGCTCCACCGAGCCCTTTGTAGACGCGTGCAGCACGTGGTAGCGCGAGCCAACGTGATCCGTTAGGGCAACGTCGCGGGCAATGATAGCCTCTTCAGCCACGGCGGGCCAGCCGGCCAGGCCAAGCTCTGCGGAAAGCGGCGACTCGTTCATTTGTGCGCCTTCGGTGAGCGCCGGATCCTGCGCGTGCTGAGCGATCACACCACCAAAAGTTTTTACATATTCGAGGGCGCGGCGCATCAGCACCGGGTCGGCGACGCACTTGCCGTCATCGGAAAACACGCGCACCTCGGCCTGCGACTTAGCCATGGCGCTCATCGAGGACAGAGTCTTGCCCTCCAAGCCAACGGTGACCGCACCAATCGGGTGGACCTCCACCCAACCGGCCGTGTCACCGAGCATCTTCACCTGTTCCACCACCGATGCCGTGTCCGCCACCGGATTCGTGTTCGCCATGGCAAACACGCATGTGTACCCACCTACCGCGGCCGCCCTTGTGCCCGTGAACACCGTTTCGGCATCCTCCTGCCCGGGCTCACGCAAGTGCGTGTGCAGATCAACCAGGCCGGGCAGTGCCACCAGGCCCGTCACGTCAACCACTTCCGCCTCAGCAACCGCGTTACGAGCATCCTGACCAACAGCTACGATCTTATTTCCACGAACCGCGATATCCGCGCTCTCTTCGCCATACGGGCGCGCACCTACAAACAGAATCTCTTTACACATTGAAGTTCTCCTTCGCTGCCAGAAGCAGGTAGAGCGCCGCCATCCGCACGCTCACCCCGTTACTTACCTGTTCCACGATTACCGACTGCGCCGAATCTGCCGCCTGGGCACAGATCTCCAAACCGCGATTCAATGGGCCCGGATGCATGATCGCGGTGTGCTTTCCCAGCCGCTCAAAACGTTCACTATCCAATCCATACGAATGGTGGTATTCCTCCGGGGAGGGGAAAAAACCGCCACCCGCCGCGCTCATCCTCTCGTGTTGGATGCGCAGCATGATAACCGCGTCTAGGTGAGCCGCAAGAGCCTCATCAAAATCGTAGGTGACTTCGCAAGGCCAGTTTTCCACGCCAACCGGAAGGAGCGTGGGCGGAGCAACGAGGGTTACGCGCGCCCCGAGCATCGACATCAGGCCCACGTTCGAGCGGGCCACACGCGAATGGAGGATGTCACCCACGATAGCCACGTGCGCACCCGCAAGTGTGGTGCCCGGCTCAGCGGGCCGGCCTTCGTTAGTGAAGTGACGGCGTAACGTCATTGCATCTAGGAGTGCCTGCGTGGGGTGTTGGTGCGTCCCGTCACCCGCGTTCAGCACCGGTAGGTCAATCCAACCGGCGTGGGCAAGGCGGTGCGCCGCGCCCGAGGAGCGGTGCCGTACCACCACAGCGTCTGCGCCCATGGCCTGCAACGTTAGAGCGGTATCCTTCAGCGACTCGCCCTTAGATACGGAAGATCCTTTAGCGGAGAAGCTAATCACGTCTGCGGAAAGGCGCTTGGCCGCAGCCTCGAAAGACAACCTCGTGCGGGTGGAATCTTCAAAAAACAGGTTTATAACTGTCTTCCCGCGCAGAGTCGGTAGCTTCTTGATTGCGCGCGACTGCGTAGCTGCCATCGCTTCGGCAACGTCCAAAATGCGGATCGCATCATCTACGCTCAAGTCAGATATAGAAATCAGGTGTTTCATCACGCCTCCCGAATGATCACGCGGTCAATCCCGTCGATCTCACTAAGTTCGATATCAACGGATTCTTTTCGCGAGGTAGGCAGATTCTTACCCACAAAATCTGGACGAATCGGGAGTTCTCGGTGCCCTCGATCAACCAGCGTGGCCAGTCTCACCGCTTTTGGGCGGCCCAAATCAAACAGCGCGTCTAGAGCGGCCTTGACCGTGCGTCCCGTATACAAAACATCATCAACCAAGATGACGGTTTTGCCGTCGATGCCCGATTCCGGAATGGACATCGGGTGGGGTGTCCGAATCGGATTACCCGCCAAATCATCGCGATACATTGTGATATCTAGCGAGCCCACCTGGACCGGCGCTTCACTTACCTCGCGCAGCCGCTTAGCCAACCTGTTTGCCAGCGGAACTCCCCGGGTTGGAATTCCGAGTATAACCAGGTCTTCAGCGCCATCCGTGCGCTCAAGAATCTCGTAACAAATGCGCGAAACAGCGCGCGAAATCTGCCCCTCATCCAGAACAGTTTTCACCTGTGGCATGTGCCCCACCTTTCCCGCCTCACCGGACGGCTTTAAAGGATGAATGATAAAAACGATGCTCGAACCATAACCGGCCCGAGCATCATTTCTACGGATTATTTAGTTGTTCGCTCGACTCATCGAGCGGATTGGCAGCGGGTTCATCCACCGCGCCAAAGTCTTCCATAGCGGCTTCCTCACGGGGCGCCAAGGCCGCCGCAAGAGCGTCATCTGTTTCTCTAACCCTGGCCGCGTCTTTCAAAACCGCGTCCAAGATAGCGTTAACCACTCCTGGAGATTCATCTGTAGAAATGTCCTTTGCCAGCGTCACAGCTTCGTCAATCGCCGTAACCGAAGGCACGTCCTCATTCCACACAATCTCCCAGGCACCAACACGAAGAATCGCGCGATCCGTGGAGGGCAAACGATCAAAGTCACGCGTCGTTGTGTGTAACACCAAAAGTTCATCAAGCTCGTACAGGCGATCAGCAACGCCCTCAACGACCTTGATAGCGTAATCCGGCAGTGGCGTTTGTGCCGCCGTAACCTCGCGGCGCGCAGACAGAATCTGGCGCAAACCCTCCGGCGTTAGCTCACCCTTTTGATCGGCTTCAAAAATCGTGTCCACCGCGCGCTTACGCGCGCGCGTGCGTGACGTGATCCGGCGAGACATTAGTCGTTAACGCGTCCCGCGTATTCGCCGGTACGGGTATCAATCTTGATACGCGTACCCTCATCGACGAACAGCGGCACCTGCACCTCATAACCCGTCTCCACCGTTGCCGGCTTAGTGCCCGCATTCGAACGGTCACCCTGGACACCGGGCTCGGTGTAAGTAATCTCGAGCACTACGTTTGGAGGAAGCTCAACGGAGAGCACCTGGCCCTCATACATAGACACGATGGCCGGCTGGTTCTCAACCATGTAGTTCTTCGCGTCACCCACAACCTCGCCGGTCACGAGAACCTGATCGTAGGTGTCGGCATCCATGAACACGTAGTCGTTGCCGTCCTGGTACAGGTACGTCATGTCGCGGCGATCAACCGTAGCGGTATCCACCTTCACGCCAGCGTTGAACGTCTTGTCAACGATCTTGCCCGACAGCACGTTCTTAATCTTGGTGCGCACAAACGCGGGGCCTTTACCCGGCTTCACGTGCTGGAATTCGACAACCGACCATAGCTGGTTGTCGAGCTTAAGAACCATGCCGTTCTTCAAGTCATTAGTCGTTGCCACAAATGTTCCTTACGTCCTAATTTCAGTTCCGCTATAGGATAACCCGTTTTAGGAGTCAAATGCGAGTACCCGCGCGGCTACATGCTCTGGTTTAGACAGTGAGGTATCGATCACTAGGTCAGCGAGCCCCGCGAAATCAGCGCGATGCGTGGACACCATGTCCGTGAATATCTTCCGAGTTGGCCCAAGCGCAACCGAGCGCGGGGCGTTCAACCCCGTCCGGCGCATCAGCGTGGAAATGTCTGCGAACAGCTCAACCACAAGCGCGCCCTCAGCACGTAGCTCTCGCAGTTTCTCGCCCACCTTCAGCGTGCGCACCACTCCCGGTGCCAAGGTTATGACCCCCTCGCGATTCAGTAGATCCATCGCCACCTGTAACGCAGCATCCTCATATTCCGCTTCCCCACGGCGAACCAAGAACTGCGAATCGTCCTCGCCAATCAAACTTTCAAACGACGCCGCAAAATCGTGTAGCTCCAGACCCGATTCAGTGCTAATGGCGCGCGCAATATCGCTTTTTCCTGCGCCGGAAACGCCGATAAGAATAATCTTGCTAGCCATCAACAACTCCCATTGTGAGCGCTGCCGCGCGCAACGTTGGCGGCTGCACCACCCGCACCAGCGTATGACCGCATTGTGTAGTTAACACCATTCGTACCTGGCCCGAGCGCACCTTTTTATCCGCACTCATCACGTCCAAGATCGTCTCCATACTCTTGCAGTGCCAGTTTGTAGGAAGCCCCTGGCCGGCCAAGAACTGGCGCTGCTGACCCAACCAAGCCGCATCCGCTAGGCCCAGTTGCACCGCCACGTGGGCGGCAAACACAATGCCAATAGATACCGCCTCGCCGTGCCGGATCTCATAGCCAGAAACCTTCTCGATCACGTGTGCCAGCGTATGTCCGTAATTCAAAATCTCGCGCTCGCCAGACTCCTTCAGGTCCGCTCCCACAACGTCAGCCTTCACACGCACGGCCTTTTCCACCAGTTCAGCCACCTGACTGGAGTCCTTACTGATCGGCTCACGCGCGAGATCGAGAATAGACTCATCGCGGATGAATCCGCACTTAATGATCTCGCCTAAACCGGCGCGAAACTCCGCTTCCGGTAGCGTTGCCAACGAATCCGTATCGGCTATTACCGCAATCGGTGAGTGGAACGCTCCCGCCAGATTCTTGCCGTGCCGCGTGTTAATCCCTGTTTTGCCGCCCACCGCAGCGTCAACCATAGCGAGTAGCGAGGTGGGCACCTGAAGCACTGAAACTCCGCGCAACCAAGTAGCGGCAACGAAGCCAGCCAGATCGGTAGTGGCTCCACCCCCCACCCCAACGATGAGGTCACGCCTGCCAATGTAACTGTCCCCTGCTGCCTCCCACGCAGCAGCCAACTGCTCAACCGTCTTCCCGGCCTCCCCATCTTCATGCACAAAATATGAGGTGACAATGCCAGCTTTTTCCAGCTGGTCACCCACCTCGCGCGCAATCTGGCTAATCGCTACCGGATGAATAACTAGCGCTCGCTCGTAATCACGGTCGAGAGCGGTAGCCACCCGGTCTGCAGCACCAGCACCAATGACCACCGGATACTCGTGTTCGCCTTGTACTTTCACCGCTCGCATTACTTCACCAACTCGTCAATAGCGCGCAACAGAGCATGCGCATTTTCCGTTTTCGAAGCACGTCCCAGCTTGACCGACGTGGACGCCACCTGTCGATACAGTGGATCGCGACGCGCGGACAGGGCGCGCATTTTTTGCGCCACGTCATCTTGTAGCAGCGGGCGTGACCCGCTCCTACTTGCGCGCACAATTGCCTCTTCAATATCAATATCGAGAAACACCACTGGGAACTGCGCCAGTAATTCGCGATTTTCTTCGCGTTCCACGATTCCCCCGCCCGTCGCAATGAGAGCCTTGGGGCCAGCCAGCGCATCTTTCAGTGCCTGTGTCTCCAGCGTTCGAAACACTTCCTCGCCCGCGCGGAAAAGGTCGGGAATAGTGCGGCCACTGGCTTCCTGTACCGCCTCATCCAGGTCAATAAATGGCAATCCTAAATGCTCCGCAACTATTTTTCCCAGCCGCGATTTTCCACTTCCGGGAAGTCCAACCAAAACTATGCTCATGGGTTTAGCCGCTCGCTAACCGCAGTATTGTAATCCGCAATCGCGGCGCGAATACGCTCTACGGAACCGGTGCCGAACATCTTGATAATCTCGTTCGCTAGGGTCAGAGCCACCATCGACTCACAGATTACGGTAGCCGGAACAATCTGGCTGGCATCAGAACGTTGGTGAAGTGCCGGAGCTTGCGTGCCGGTAGCGAGATCAATAGTTGAACGCGCGCGTGGCACGGTAGAAATCGGTTTAAAACCTACGCGAGCCACAATCGGCTCGCCGTTGGACATGCCGCCCTCGATACCACCCGCCCGGTTAGAAAGCCGGCGGGGGCCTTCCTCCACCACAATTTCGTCGTGAGCCGTCGAACCAAGCTGATCCACCTGCCCCTGCCCAATCTCCACAGATTTTGCCGACTGGATCGACATGAGCGCGGCGGCGAGGGACGCATCAAGGCGCTCATCCCACTGCGTGTAGCTTCCCAACCCTACCGGCACGCCGTAAGCAGCCACCTCGGCAACGCCTCCGATGGTGTCACCGCTCTTTTTTGCCTGGTCTATCGCGACAATGAAGCGCATCTGGGCATCCTCATCCAGCGTTCTTACTGCACTGGCATCTAAACGGTGTGCATCCTGTGGGAGTGGCGCGGGAGCATCCGCAGTTTCCTCGCCTACCGCCACCACGTGCGAGACGATCTCAATGCCTGCCACCTGACGCAAAAACTGGCGGGCCACCAAGCCGAGCGCAACTCGCGTTGCAGTCTCGCGTGCCGACGCCCGCTCGAGCACCGGGCGCGCGTCCTCGTGACCAAACTTCATCATGCCCGCCAGATCCGCGTGACCTGGGCGCGGCCTCGTCAGCGGCCTATTGCGGGCCACCTCACGCTCATCGCCCGTACCCGCATCGATAAGCAGATCCTTAGGATCAACCGGGTTCGGGCTCATCACAACCTGCCACTTGGGCCATTCCGAGTTTGCGATCTCAATAGCCACAGGCGATCCGATGGTGAGGCCGTGGCGTACTCCGCCCAGGATGCGCACACGGTCCTGTTCAAACCTCTGCCTTGCGCCGCGCCCATGCCCTTGCCGTCGGCGCGCAAGCTCATCGGCCAACATTTGGGTGGAAAGTTCCACGCCCTTGGGAACGCCGTCAATAATGCCCACCAGGGCTTCGCCATGCGATTCGCCCGCACTCATCCACCTAATCATGGTTCCAGTGTTACACACCGGCGAAAATACCGGCGAGTAACACTACCAGGGTGAGACGGCGCCACCCGTAACAAACCAGGCAATCAGGCTTCCCGCAACCAATGCGGGAGCGAACGCCACGGTGGAACTCCACTTAGCCTTACGCGAGAGCAACAGCGCAAAAGCGTAGATGCCTCCAACAATAACTGCGGTAAGCAGCCCTCCAAATGCCACCCCCGCGCCGTACAGGCCCAACCAGGCACCGATTATGGGAGCTAGTTTTACATCCCCGCGGCCAATCCCGCCTCCGAACATGTAAAGCATCCAAAGTGGTGCCAGCCAAATGAGTGCTCCGGCAACTACACCCACAATCGACGTCGGCTCATGCAGTGCGAAAAACCTAATCAGAATACCTATGATGCCACCGAGAACCAGCGAAATCATTGCTAAGAATGTCAGCACATTCGGGATCTTCTTTGTCCTCCCGTCAACCACTGCAATAAGGCTGAGCAGACCCGCCAACGGAACCGTTGCTATCAAGAACGGATCCGTTAAACCAAAGACAGCCACAACAAGTTGCGGGATGGCGGAATACAACGCCAACTCCATGCGGGTGAACGGACGTTTGTTGGCTTTGTCAAAATACTTGTCGAGATAGCCGGGACCGCTGAACGTCGCCCACACAACAACGGCGACGCCCGCGACGGCGGCGAGCACCCAGGTAATACTTTGCATTGTCATAGGTTAGACAGCTTAGTAGCTTCCTGTAGCGCGCCACGCATTTCTTCCACAGGCGCGCCTCGGCCAGTCATGAGTTCCACCTGCTGGCACGCCTGGTAAAGCAACATCGAGTAGCCGGACACCACTATCGCTCCCCCGGCCTCACCAGCTTCTGCGAGTTTTGACGGCCACGGATTGTATGCCACATCAAGTAAGACGCTACCGGTCTTAGGCGAGAATCTTCGTGCCCAGTGGTCAGCAATACCGCTCGGAAGTGTTGATACCACGATGTCGGCACACGCTAGCGCCGCCTGCGCCCGGGCGCTGTCGCGCCAAGGGATATGCTGCGTTGTCACTCCCAGTCTGGTCTCCGCCAAGGTGATAGAGCCCGGCCCGCTAAATGAACGAGCGACCGTCTGAATTCGACCCGCCCCAAGCTGCCCCAGTGCGGCCAGCGCAGATGAGGCTGTTGCGCGTGCTCCCAAAATCACCGCACTTGCACCTTTTTCTAGCTGTTTTGCCCGCGAAATCGCCTGCACAATCCCATACACGTCCGTGTTGAACCCCGACAGTACGCGCCCGGCAGGCACCACCGTGTTCACCGCTCCGACGGCAGCGGCAAGAGGCTCGATTGCGTCCAAATGCAGCATGATTGCCTGTTTCAGCGGCATGGTAACCGCCAAACCGGCAACGCCGTCGGCGATCGAATGTAAGAAGCCGGGCAAATCATCCGGCGCAACTTCACGGCGTTCAAAAGACCACGGTAGCCCGAGCGCTTCATACGCCGCGCGATGCAAAACGGGTGACAAGCTATGCTCGATTGGTTGTCCAATCACAAAAGCACGCACGCTAACACTTCCCGGGATTATCCGTGCACCACTGATCGAACAGGGCGCGGTTCTTCTCCTGCTCTGCAAGAGTTGCAGCGAACTTGGTTTCACCCGTATCTAAGTTCACCGTCACAAAGTACAGCCAGTCACCATCAGCGGGCTTCAACATCGACTCCAGAGCCAGGTCTGACGGGCTCGAAATCGGGTTTGGCGGCAACCCCTTGTGCTTGTACGTGTTGTACGGGTTCGATTCGTCCGCGATCTCATTGGCTGTGGGTACTCCGCCCACCTTGCCAACGCCGTAAAGAACCGTGGAGTCCATGTTCAAATACCCCACCGTCTCCGCCTGCGGCTGGGTCAACCGGTTCTCGATCACGCGCGCCACCATCGGGTAGTACTGCTCGATGTTCACCTCGCGCTCCAAAATTGAAGCCTTAATGAGTAATTCCTGGCGCTGGCCCTCCGACACCCCCAAACCGTCAAGCTTGGTCTTCATTGCCGTAACCATCTCTCCGATAACATCCTGCGGCTTGTCATCGCTGTGTACCTCATAGGTACCGGGAGCCAGCCACCCTTCGGCATTTCCGTCCGCCTCCGCCGGCAAACCGATGCCCGCTACGTCCAACATAGCCGCTTCAACCTCTTCGGCACTGAAGTTACCGAAGCTGGAGAGCCGCTCAATAACCTGTGCCTTCGTGAAACCAGGCGGCACTGTGATCGCATTTGAAGACCTGTTAGACGGGTCCAGGAGCGCAGCCAATGCGTCCACCGCACGCATTTCCTTCTTCAGTATGTAAGTTCCCGGCTGTAAAGAGTTTGCCGCCGCATTATCCAGCCATGCCTGCAAGAACGCGTCTTCGCTCTTTACAACGCCCAGTTTCACCAGGTTCGCGCCAATAGCGCCACCCGAATCACCCGGGTTCACCACCACTTCAACCTCACCCGTACCGGGGCCGGGATAGTCCAACGCACCGGTCTGTGAGCGCGAACTGGAAATCGCTCCCAGCGCGATGTAGACGCACAGCGCAATGACAGCGATAACAACGGTGATGATTAACCCGGTGCGGATCTTCGCGTTGCGCCTGCGCTTCAAAACGCGAGCACGTTCAGCAGCAACGCGGCGTGACCTCGTTCCCGTGGTTAACGGGTCGTGATGTGGGTTCTCATCGGGAGCCTGTTGTGCGGTGTACACCGGTCTTTGTCCCAGCGCACTGAAAGACTGGGATGTTGGAGCGCCTTCTTCAGCTAGGCGGCGCTGCTCACGCGCCCGGCGACGATCCTCTTTACGCGCTTCTTCTGCGGCCCGTAACTGACGCTCTCGAAGAATGTCACGGCGACTGGGGAACTTTTCGGGTTCATTATCGCCGCCGGGGCGGGGAAACTGATCACTCACTGCCTTGATTCTCCTAGAACTTTCCGCGACTTACGGTCTCACCGGGAAGCTTTCCCGTGTTTTCTTCAAAGTCTATGGACATTTCTAAAATAATAGCCGCTGCGAGCTGATCTACCTTGTCTTGGCGTAGCCGATTTTCAATTCCTTGTGCCGCAAGATCCGCGTGGGCCAGGTTTGTTGTTAACCGCTCATCAAAAAGACATATGCGCGGCCGGTCCAGATCCGCTTTTAGTTCATGCGCGAGAGCGCGAGCCGCCTTCGCTGAGGCTCCGGATTTTCCTTTGAGGTGGCGCGGATATCCCACAACTATTTCAATCGGATCGAGTTCTTCGGCTATCTCAATGAGCTCAATGATATGTCCACCGTACTTATCTACCCGCACATTAGTTTTGGGGAAAACAATCTGGCCCGAAGGATCAGTGACGGCGACTCCGATTCGAACGGAGCCGTAGTCAATACCCATCCTCGGGCCAGGTCGTTTTACCAACGGTTAACGCAGTTCCAACTCGATTGCTTCCTTGGCAAGCCCGGTGGCCTGCGGATCTTGGCCTCCTCCCTGAGCCAAGTCGTCGCGACCACCGCCACCTCCCTTTAGGGCCTTGGCACCAATGCGTACAAGGTTGCCGGCCTTAACGCCCAAAGTCCGTGCCGAATCGTTAGTTGCAACAACCACCTGGGGGCGGCCGTTGACCACGCCGATACCCGCAACCACAGATGGCTTCGATTCACCTAGACGGGTGCGTATGTCGGTTACGAGGGAGCGCAAGGCGTCAGTAGACGGAAGTTCACCCAAGTCCTCAACCACTGCCTGAACCGACCCGATCTGGTGGACGCGCCCGGCGAGCTCGCCCGCGCGGGCGAGCAGCTGCTGCTCGCCAAGCTTCGCGGCCGTCTTCTCCGCGTCCTTGAGCCTCTTCATTAGCGACTCAATACGTCCCGGAAGCTCATCTACGTTTGCCCCCATTATGGCCGATAGCTGCGACACGATCGCGTGCTCCTTGGCTTGGAAACCATACGCACCATCTCCCACAAGAGCGTCGATACGGCGTACACCCGAGCCGATGGAGGACTCTCCGAGCACCGCAATACGGCCAATGTGGCCGGTGGTGGGCACGTGCGTACCCGCACAAAGCTCCAGGGACCAACCGTCACCGATGTTCACCACGCGAACCTCGTTACCGTACTTCTCGCCAAAAAGAGCCATAGCGCCCAGGCCTCGCGCCTCATCTAGCGACATAACGGAATCGGTAACCGTTAGATCCTCAGCTAGCCGCTGATTTACGCGCTCTTCAATACCATCCATAACATCAGCGGGAACCTGCGACGGGTGGTGGAAGTCGAACCTCATTCGTGAAGGTGAGTTTTCAGAACCTGCCTGCGTGGCCTGTTCACCAAGGAACTCGTGCAGACCCTTATGCACCATGTGGGTAGCGGTATGTGCCCGCGCAATCGCCAGGCGGCGGACGGCGTCAATCTCCGCGATAGCGAGTTCGTCGAGCGCAACCGTGCCCTCTAGCAACCTACCGCGGTGCACCGCGAGCCCCTTCACCGGCTCTTGCACGTCATGAACATCAATCAAAGCGCCCGAAGCCGTACGAATCGTGCCGTGGTCAGCTAACTGACCGCCCTTTTCAGCGTAGAACGGAGTGGTATCCAAAACGATCTCAACGTCAGCAGGAGCGGACGCAACGGGAACGCCGTTGCCATCCACAACGATGCCCGCAATCGTCGATTCGACCTTCGAATCCGTATAGCCCACAAAGCGAGAGTTACCGCCAAGTGCGTGCTGAATGTCGTGGTAGACCCGCGAGTCCACGTGTCCGCTCTTCTTCGCGAGCGCGTCGGCACGGGCACGGGTCTTTTGCTCGTCCATTAGTTCACGGAAGCGCACCTCATCAACGTCAACGCCCTGCTCGCGAGCCATCTCAAGCGTGAGGTCGATGGGGAAACCGTAGGTGTCGTGCAGGCGGAAGGCATCTTCACCAGATAATTTTGACGCCCCCTTCTTGGCCTTATCCACCGCAGTGTCGAGGATCGTGGTACCCGCAGACAGCGTGCGCCTAAACGACTCTTCCTCGTTGTAAGCAACTTCCGCGATCCTGCTCCAGTTGGTCTCTAGTTCCGGGTAGGAGCTTTTCATAACGTCGCGAGAGACTGGCATTAGAGTGGGCATGGTGGCCTCGTCCACGCCCAGCAGGCGCATCGAGCGGATCGCGCGGCGCATTATGCGACGTAACACGTACCCGCGACCATCATTGCCCGGAATGACGCCGTCGTTAATGAGCATCATTGCCGAGCGCACGTGGTCAGCCACGATGCGCATATGCACGTCATGTTCCGGGTTGCCGCCAGCATCGTACTTATGGCCCGACATTTCTTCGGCCGCAGTGATAACGGGGCGCACCTGGTCGATCTCAAACATGTTCGGCTTGTCCTGAAGCACGAATGCGAGACGTTCCAAACCGGCACCGGTATCAATAGCCTTCTCGTCCAGCTCCCCAAGGAGGGGGAAGTCAGAACCCGTGCCTTCACCGCGCAAGTACTGGTCAAACACGAGGTTCCACACCTCCATGTAGCGATCACCACCCGGGTCCACAGTGCCGCCCACAGCCTCGGGGCCAAATGCCGGGCCCCGGTCGTAGTGGAACTCCGCGCAAGGGCCGGCCGGGCCGGGCTGGCCCGTGTGCCAGAAAATATCCTCGCGAGGAAGACGCACAATGTGCTTTGGATCCATACCGATGTGCTTGGTCAGGTGATCGTAAGACACGTCGTCCTGATCCCAAATAGTCACCCACATGCGATCCCCATCGAGGCCGTACAAGCCGTCCTCAACGCGGCCGGTTAGAAGCTCCCACGCAAAGTCAATGGCGCCCTCTTTGAAATAGTCACCAAACGAGAAGTTACCATTCATCTGGAAAAACGTGCCATGCCGGGTGGTACGCCCAACATTCTCAATGTCGTTGGTGCGAATACATTTTTGCACGGACGCTACGCGCGGCCACGGCGCCTTCTCGGTGCCAATGATATAGGGAATGAACGGCACCATACCCGCGATTGTGAACAGAATCGACGGGTCTGGAGAGACCAGCGGAACCGACGGGCGGATAACGTGGCCGTTCTTCTCAAAGTACTGAAGCCAACGCTTCGCAATCTCAGAAGTTTGCATTCTGATCCTTGTGGGGCTCGAAGTTTAAATCAATGCCAATAATACGCAGTTTTTGCGCGCGGCCGGAAACTGGAATCGCTGACCGGGCACACTAGTGCTTACGTACTGCAAGTGCCCCGGCAATACCGGGGCACTTGCAAAGTTAAGGATTAACGCGAGTAGTATTCAACGACCAGTTGGTCTTCACAAACTACCGGAATCTCTTCGCGCTCGGGCAGGCGAACGAGGGTTGCACGCAGACGCTCAAGGTCAACCTCGAGGTAGCCCGGAACTGCCGGAAGCACGTCACGGTGAATACCCTGCGCCGCAATCTCGAACGGCGTGGTGGTCTGCGACTTCGGCTTAACCTGAATGGTCTGGCCGGGCTTCACGCGGAACGACGGACGGTCAACAATCTTGCCATCAACGAGGATGTGGCGGTGCACCACGAACTGGCGAGCCTGCGCAATGGTGCGAGCAAAGCCGGAACGCAGTACGAGGGCGTCGAGACGCTGCTCGAGGTGCTGCACCAAGTTTGAACCGGTGATGCCTTCCATGCGAAGGGCCTCTTCAAATGCGCGACGCATCTGCGCCTCACGCAGACCGTACTGGGCACGCAGACGTTGCTTTTCCTTCAAGCGAACTGCATAGTCAGAATCCTGACGACGACGAGCGCGGCCGTGCTGGCCGGGGCCGTACGGACGCTTCTCGAAGTAGCGTGCTGCCTTCGGGGTTAGGGCAACGCCGAGGGAGCGCGATAGACGCACCTGGCGGCGGGAGCTCTGTGCCATGTGGAATTCCTTCCTGTTTCTTCCAAAACGAATCGCGTAGTTACCTACGCGGGGTCACCTCTGCGCAATGCGTGGGCTAAGACCCCAGGGTGCTGCTTTTTGCAACCTTCGCAGTTTAACGCATTTTCAAGCGTTTACGCACATTCTCGAGCCGTTTAGTGATGCTTGCCTCAAAGCCATTCGCCGTGGGCTCGTAGTACTGAGTACCTTCCAGTTGATCCGGCAAGTACTGCTGAGCGGCGATCGCATAAGGCTCGTCGTGCGCGTACACGTACCCATTTCCGTGACCGAGCTTCTTCGCACCGGCGTAGTGGGCGTCCCGCAAGTGCTTAGGCACAGGCCCACACTTACCGGCGCGAACGTCGGAGATAGCGCGATCCACTGCCAAATATGCGGCGTTGGACTTCGGTGCTGTGGCTATGGCAATAACGGCTTGCGACAGCAGTATTCGCGCCTCCGGCATACCGATCATTTGCACTCCCTGAGCGCAAGCCACCGCAGTTTGTAGCGCTGTTGGATCAGCCATGCCCACGTCCTCGGACGCGCAGATCATGATTCGCCGAGCAATGAAACGCGGGTCTTCCCCGGCCTCCAGCATGCGCGCCAGGTAGTGAATCGCCGCGTCAACGTCAGATCCGCGCATTGATTTAATGAAGGCGGACGTCACATCGTAGTGCTCATCTTCCCCGTAGCGTACGAGGGCGGCGTCAGCGGCCCGCGATACGTGATCTGCCGCAATCGTGGCGCTGTCACTATCAATCGCGTTTGCGGCCGCGGCCTCCAAGATAGTGAGGGAGCGGCGGGCATCTGCGCCGGACAGGCGAACGAGCAGCTCAAGAGCTTCTTCGTCTATTCCCACTCGCCCGTCCAGGCCGCGCTTATCGCTCAGGGCCCGGCGCACTAGGGCTTGGATATCGCTATCTTGGAGCGGCTCTAGAGTGAGCAAAATCGAGCGTGAAAGCAGCGGGCTAACCACCGAGAACGACGGGTTTTCTGTGGTTGCCGCGACGAGGGTAACCCAGCGGTTCTCAACCGCGGGAAGGAGCGCGTCCTGTTGGGAACGCGAGAACCGGTGTACCTCGTCAATAAACAAGACGGTTTCCTCGCCGGTTGCACCCAGGCGTCGCTTAGCCGACGCAATCACGGCACGCACTTCTTTAACGCCGGCACTTACCGCCGAAATTTCTTCAAAGTGGCGCCCCGACAAACGAGCAATCAGGTACGCCAGAGTTGTCTTGCCCACGCCCGGAGGGCCCCACAGGATCAAAGAGGACACGGCGCGCGACGAATCTGCGGGCGCAAGCAGGCGCCGTAGCGGAGAACCATCTTTCAGCAGGTGGTCTTGACCGAGCACTTCCTCAATCGAACTTGGTCGCATTCGCACCGCCAGCGGAGCAGCCTCAGTGGCCTTTGGAATTCCAATCGGATCCATATTTGCCGCCTCAAAAATGTCCATATCCCAACCCTAGTTGCTCCCCCGCACCCGCGCGAAGTTGTATCCCCTGCCCAGCTACCGATTGTGCGCAAAAAAGGAGGGCGCTACCCGCGCCCTCCCCCACGATTGTTTAGTCGAACAGATCAGTTGATCCTGCGCCCGGGCGAACAATCTCGGGACTACCACTGGTGAAGTCGATAACCGTTGTGGCCCCCGCGTTACCTACCGGGCCGCCTAGAACCATGTCCACCAGGTGGCCAACACGTTCATTGACCACCTCTGGATCCCACAGCGCTTCGTCCTCGCCCGGCATGATCAGCGTGGAACACAGCATGGGCTCGCCAAGAGCCTCCACGATCGCCTGGGTGATTTTGTGGTCAGGAATACGCACGCCCACAGTCTGCTTCTTCTTATTCAACGTCTGGCGGGGCACTTCCTTGGTGCCGCGCAAAATAAACGTGTACGGGCCCGGAGTTAGCGCCTTGATCGTGCGAAATGCTTTGTTATCCACGATCACAATGTGGCCCAGTTGCGAGAAATTATGGCACAGGAGCGAGAAATTGTGCTTCTCGTCCAAGTCGCGGATCTGGCGGATCCGATCCAACCCGTCCTTGTTTCCCATAGTCGTTGCAACCGCGTAACCAGAATCGGTTGGAAGCGCGATTACTCCCCCGTCTTGCAAAAGTGCAACAGCTTGATTAACGAACCTAACTTGCGGATTTTCTGGGTGAATCTCAATGTATGCCATAACCCATTGTAATCACTTAACAACCGCCAACGCGCAGGTTCTACCCGAGTTAGAGCGGGGCTTGAACGCGCTCGCATATGAATACTCCCCACTGTTGGCATCTGGTTTTCAGTCCAACTAGTGGGGAGAAATTCAGGCAACTAGCGCAAACTACCGTCGAGTTCGTCTTCTTCGTCCTTTGGTTTCCAATCCACGCCGGTTTCCGCCCGCTGCTCGTCTGGAATCGGCGCCGGAGCCTGTGTCAGGGGATCGTAACCGCCGCCGGACTTCGGGAACGCGATCACGTCACGGATCGACTCCGACTTGGTAAGCAGGGAGACAATGCGGTCCCAGCCAAACGCGATGCCGCCGTGCGGCGGGGCACCAAACTTGAATGCGTCGAGGAGGAAGCCAAACTTCTCCTGCGCTTCTTCCTCGCCAATGCCCATCACTTTGAAAACGCGCTCTTGCACGTCGCGGCGGTGGATACGAATGGATCCGCCACCGATCTCGTTACCATTGCACACAATGTCGTAGGCATATGCGAGGGCGTTACCCGGATCTTCCTCGAAGTTGTCGATCCAATCGGGGTTCGGGGATGTAAACGCGTGGTGTACGGCCGTCCACTTCGACGAGCCCAGATCAACGTCGTCGTCCTGGCCGGCTTCCTTGAACAGCGGGGCGTCAACAACCCACACGAAAGACCAAGCGTCTTCATCAATGAGGCCGGTGCGCTTACCCACTTCAAGACGGGTTGCGCCAAGCAGGGCCCGAGCCTCGGACGGCTTGCCCGCCCCAAAGAAAATGCAGTCCCCCGGCTTCGCGCCGGTAACCTCCATAAGTCCGGCCCGCTCTGCCTCGGAAATGTTCTTTGCAACCGGGCCGCCAAGCTCACCCTCGTCGCTAATCGTCACGTATGCCAGGCCTCTCGCCCCGCGCGAACGTGCCCACTCCTGCCATTTATCGAACGTGCGGCGGGCCTGTGAACCGCCACCGGGCATTACAACGGCGCCGACATATTCGTTTTGGAATACGCGGAACGGGGTGTCCTTGAAATACTCGGTGAGGTCAACGATCTCCAGACCAAAACGCAGGTCCGGCTTGTCGGTGCCATACTTTTCCATCGCGTCCTTGAACGTCATGCGCGGAATCGGGGTTTCCAGGTCGTAATCGATGGTCTGCCACACGGCCTTGAGGACGTCCTCCGCAACTGCGATCACGTCTTCCTGGTCAACGAATGACATTTCGATATCGAGCTGAGTGAATTCCGGCTGGCGATCCGCGCGGAAATCCTCATCGCGGTAGCAGCGCGCGATCTGGTAGTAGCGCTCCATGCCACCAACCATGAGCAGCTGCTTAAACAGCTGCGGGGACTGCGGAAGGGCGTACCAAGAGCCCGGTGCGAGGCGAGCAGGAACGAGGAAGTCGCGCGCGCCCTCTGGCGTGGAACGGGTCAGAGTTGGGGTTTCCACCTCCACAAAATCGTGATTGTCGAGGACGGAGCGCGCCGCCTTTGACACTTCGGAACGCAAACGGATCGCATGCTGTAGCTTGGAGCGACGCAGATCCAGGTAGCGGTAACGCAGGCGCGTTTCTTCTCCCACCTTGCCCGAGTCATCAGCGTGGTCAGACACCTGGAACGGCAGCGCGGCCGCAGTGTTCAAGATCTTGACGTCGTCACCGAGCACCTCGATTTCACCCGTGGGGATGCTCAAGTTCTCGTTGCCCTCAGGGCGCAGCGACACCTCGCCGGTCACCTGCAGGACGAATTCGGAGCGAAGCTGGTGCGCTACTACCTCATCGCGCACAACTACCTGCGCCACGCCGGACGCATCTCGCAAATCAATAAATACAACCCCACCGTGGTCGCGGCGGCGGTCAACCCAACCCGCCAAAGTGACAACCTGGCCAGCCAGTGACGCGTTCAAAGACCCAATATTATGTGTACGCAACATTCGGCGTTCCTTTCAGATTTAGCGGCACCGCGAGACGGGCGGGCGCGACACAATCCTAAACCCTTTCGCCCAGGGGGGAAAAATGTTCGTTTCCCCACCTCGGGCAAAGCCGGTCGCGACGGCTTCCTCGCGGGCGTGCGAAGCGCGGACACTAGCGGCTAAGTGAGGAGCTTTTGCTATTTTTGGGGTGGGTCTCTACCTTGGATTGTATGAAGCAAGCGCGCGACAAAAGCAGCTCTACTCCGATTGAAAAACTACTTCTAATCGGCGCAGTAGTACTGATTACCTGCTTGGCGTTTGAGGCGCTTGCAACTACTAACGCAATGCCTACGGTGGTGGCCAATCTGGGCGGAGACCGCTGGTACTCATTAGCCGCAGGAATGGTCTTGGCCGGCCAGATTCTCTCTACGACGATAGCCGGGTGGTGGGCCGACAAAATGGGAGTTAGGCGCCCCTTGGTATTCGGTATGACCATGTTTTCGCTCGGCGCGCTCGCCGCCGGCCTGGCACCAAACCTCGCGGTATTTATTGTAGGACGTGGTATTCAAGGGCTTGGCTCGGGCATGATCATGGTGCCGCTATACGTCATGGTTGGTGACGTGGTATCAAACGAGCGTCGCCCATTCTTTTTCGCGGTCTTCTCATTCGCCTGGGTGCTGCCCTCAATGATTGGCCCTTCCATTGCCGGCTACATCGTTTTACATTGGGGTTGGAGGCCGGTGTTCTGGCTCATCATCCCCATTGCGTTAACTGCCCTCCTCCCCCTCATTCCGATCCTGCGACGGATGCCCGCGAAGGAGCTGGGAGCTACTACACCACCTCCCGCATTCGGTGCGGCCCTGCTCACCAGTGCCGGTATCGTAGCCCTCCAAATTGCAGGTGGGCTCAGTGAAATATCCATGTGGGTAGGCATCATTATTGGAGCTGTACTGCTCGTAATCGGCATGCCTCGCCTCCTGCCTAAAGGCACGTTCAAGGCGGCTCCAGGAGTTCCCTCGATAGTGGGCATGCGTATGGCAATCATGGCTGCACTGATTGGTGCTGAGTTCTTCTTGCCCCTCGTTCTCGACCGTGTACACGGTTGGACTCCTGCCTCCACCGGATGGGCAATCGCAATCGGCTCCGTGGCGTGGACCATCGGATCGTGGGCGCAAGCGCGCGTAGGGCTTTGGGAAACCCGCACGAAGATCCCCGGATTTGGGTCTGGCCTTATCCTGTTTGGCGCCCTGCTGGTGGTAACGATGCCCATGCAGTCGGTGCCGCCTGCGCTTCCCATCACCGGCTTCGCCATCATGGGGCTCGGACAAGGCCTCGCCCACTCCACCTCCTCAGACCTTGCCCTTGGAGTTACCGCAAAATCCCGCCACGGGGACGTCTCAGCTTCCCTCCAGTTGGCTGACGCACTCGGCCCCGCCCTCGCAATGGGAATCGCATCGGTGGCGCTATCGGGCTGGGCACACCTGGGCGGCGGCGTGTCCCCCTATCTGCCAACCTCATTCGTGTCGATCGGCTTTGCAATCCTCGCCATCTTCACTTCCACACGCATAGTCGGTGTGAAGCGCGTAGCCACCATTTGAACCGCTGGCCGCACGGTGTCTGTAAGGAACCTCACCGCTATCTTTTCGCGATGAGCAAGACATTTTCGGTAGAGTTTCAATAGCCGCTAGCCTCCAATGATGGTGCAAGAGTAAGTGTGATGGGGGATGCGGCATTTCTTTTTCTAGTGAACGGATGCCAT
This sequence comes from Gleimia europaea ACS-120-V-Col10b, assembly GCF_000411155.1. Taxonomy (GTDB): domain Bacteria; phylum Actinomycetota; class Actinomycetes; order Actinomycetales; family Actinomycetaceae; genus Gleimia; species Gleimia europaea_B. The sequence goes on along the minus strand of NZ_KE150266.1, from coordinate 196,898 downwards.
GGAATCCCCGAAGTTTTCAGACCTTTCCCTTGCCGCGCCAATTTTAGATGCGATCGACGAAATGGGCTTTGAGACGCCCACTCCTATTCAGGCCGGATCAATCCCCCCTTTGCTCGAAGGGCGCGACATCGTGGGAATCGCCCAAACGGGAACCGGTAAAACCGCCGCCTTCGGCCTTCCCCTCCTTAGCCTGATCGATGCTGAACAAAAACACGTTCAGGCCGTGGTACTTGCCCCCACCCGCGAGCTTGCCATGCAGAGTGCGGCCGCCCTCGAATCTTTCGCAAAATACCTGCCAGTCTCCGTCGTCACCGTGTACGGCGGTTCGTCCTACTCCCCGCAAATTCGAGCGTTAAAGGCGGGTGCACAGATCGTTGTGGGCACGCCCGGGCGCATTATCGACCTCATTAACAAAGACCATCTACAGCTTGGCAACGTACGCGTCCTTGTGCTTGATGAAGCGGACGAGATGCTACGCATGGGCTTTGCCGAAGACGTGGAAACCATTGCGGCAGCCATGCCCGAATCGCAGGAGCGGGTAAACGCTCTCTTCTCGGCAACCATGCCTCCCGCTATTCAAAAGGTGGCGGATGCCTACCTCACTGACCCGGTGCGCGTCGAGGTGGCTCCGCAAGCCTCCACCGCCGACAACCTCGAACAAACATATGCGGTGGTGCCATTCAAGCATAAGCTCGGCGCCCTCGGTCGCGTCCTCGCTACTCGTGATGAAGACGCCGCGATCGTGTTCGTTCGCACTCGCTCCGATGTGGACGAGGTGTCAGCCGATATGACTCGGCGCGGCTTCAAGACCGCGGGGATATCTGGCGATGTTTCCCAAAACGAGCGCGAGCGAATCATGCGGCGTCTGCGCGATGGTTCGCTAGACGTGCTGGTTGCCACCGACGTGGCTGCGCGCGGCCTAGACGTAGACCGTATCGGCCTCGTGGTGAACTTCGATGTGCCGCGTGAAGCTGAAGCCTACGTTCACCGCGTTGGCCGCACCGGCCGAGCGGGTCGGTCCGGCCGTTCCCTCACCTTCTTCACCCCGCGCGAACGCGGACGCCTGCGCAAAATCGAGAAGCTGACCGGCACCCCCATGACCGAGGTAGCTATTCCAACTCCTCGTGAAGTTTCTGCCGTGCGTGCGCGCCGCCTGCTCGACCAGCTTCCCGGCCGGCTTGAAGCTGGACGCTTAGAGGTGTACTACGACCTCATTAATGAAATCGTCGCTACTGGCGAGCTTGACCTGGATGACCTGGCGGCCGCGCTTCTTGCGCAGGCTATTGGTGACCTGGGGCGAGCTGAAGATCCGGAACGGCGCGGTAGCGGCCGGATTCGCCGCGAAGAAGTGCTCGATGAGGACGGAAATTTCGTGGTCGCATCGTTCGAAGAGGGGCGTGACAAACCTAAGAAAGCTAAGAATCGTGGAGCGGGTCGCGTGCCTGAATCTGGATTCAGGCACCGTTACCGGGTGGAAGTTGGTCATAAGGACAACGTGAAGCCAGGAGCTATCGTTGGTGCGATCACGAACGAGGGCGGCGTTGCGGGCAAGGATCTGGGGCGCATCGACATCTTCCCTACCTTCTCCCTCGTTGACATGGCACTGGCGTTAACCGATGACGCGGAACGCAAAATCGGGCGAGCCACTATTTCGGGTAGGCAACTGCGTATCAAGAAAGATCGCGGCCCAGCTGGTCGCGATCATCGACGCGCGGAAACTCGTAAATCTCGCCATGCCAATGACCATCGCGAACAGCGAGAGGAACAGTTTGAAAACCGCCGGGGCGGCAAGAGCTTTCATGACCAAAAACGCCGCCTGGGCGAACGAGGCCGCGACTTTTCCTCGCACTCGCGTGGACGCGCCGGTTTGAAGCGGAAACGGTTCCATTAAAGCTCTCGACTTGGCGTTGAAAGATATGCTGTTAATCTCCGGTTTTGCACTTTCAGGTCGGGGATTTGCAGGATTTGAGTGTAAAAGAACAATAGGAATCACCCAGAGCTTTATCGCCGATAGTAGAAAATTAGCTACATGGAGCAGTTGAAACCGTTTTACATGTGGGCTGGGGGCAAAAGCAGATTGCTCAAGCATTACGACGCGCATTTGCCCGACCTCGCACAATACAAGACCTATGTGGAGCCATTTTTTGGAGGTGGCGCCGTATTTTGTAGCCTCTTTAACGAATACGCTGAGGCGCACCCTGAACTCGATTTCATTATCAACGATGTGAATAGCGAACTTGCAGGGATCTTACGGGCACTTAAAACAGATGCGGCTTGCTTCATCGAAGCCGTTGATACTTTGACGGATGAATACCTCGCGATTGCAGGCAAGGATCGCCGTAAAGACTTCTACTATCAAAAACGGCGCGAATACTGGCAAACCCAGGATTGTGCCCTGCTCTATTTCCTAATGCGTACCGGCTTTAATGGGATCTGGCAGACAAATAAAGAGGGCGGAGGCCTTTTTGCCACTCCTGCCGGATTGCTGAACCACCAAACAAAAGAGCAAGTCTTTCAAGAGCCCCTTCTTTTGGCATGGGCAGACGCGTTGCAACGAACCGAGATTAACGCCGCTGATTACCAGCAACTTCTGGTACCAAAGGGAAGCTTTGTGTATTGTGATCCGCCGTATCGCGGTAGCTTCACTTCCTATGGCACACAGTTTGATGACGCGCACCAAAAGCAGCTGTGTGAGTGGATGGAAATGCTCGTAAATGACAAGCAATGTACGGTGGCCATGAGTAATCGCACCGTGAATGACGACGAATTTTTCGAAGCCATCCTGTCAAAAAATTGGCGTTTTCACTATTTTGATGTCACCTACACGGCTGGTAGGCGCCTGCGTACCGAAACTGGTTTTGCAGCCAAACCCGCACGGGAATTCCTCGCTGTGTCCACAACATAGGATTCCCCTGGCTCTTAGCCGCAAACACCTTTGTGGCACGCCGAACGAAAATTCCCCGCTATAAGCGTGACAGCAGATCCACTATCTGCCGTTGGCGTTGGTCTTCGGCGTGGAGCGGCGCCCACAGCTTTACCCGCACCGTTGTTTCAATGCTAGCTCGCAGCGACTGCCCCGCCCGCGTTCCCAGTCTTCTGGCAACTATTCGCGTTGCAAAATGCGAGATGAGCACGACCACTAGCGTCCACACCAAGCCGCCCAACAACATCCAGGTAGGGTACGGCACCTCGTGCAAACGGGGAAGATCCCAATTGATTAGCAGAAACTCTCGCGAGGCCCACACCGCAGCGAGCCAAAGCGCGCCCGCTAACGCAACCAACCATCCGAGCCACTGCAGGGCATTAGAAAAACGCCACCACCGAGACGGCTCATCACGAATTGCAAGGTCAGTACTAGCGACCGCCTCATTCAAATCATCACTGATTGTGCTACCAGCCTCACTTGCCACCGCGCGCAGGTCATTGGCCCACACGCGCGGGCGGCCCTGCGCAACGCGTTCGGTAAGCGATCGCAAACTCACCTGTAGCGCGGAGCTCGACACCTCGCTGACACGCAGCGAATGCACTTCCCCCGCGCCCTCACCCAAATGCCAGCGTTTCAGCGGATCGGGACGCAGATTTCGCCAATAACGAGTGGGGAGCCAACCAACCCGTTTTTTCGCCCGATGAATGTAGGCGCGGCGCACCGCATCGGCCACTTCCGGCGCCCCAGCGGCTCGAGCACTATCCTCGGTCAGATCCCTAACCACGTCACGTTCCTTCACAGCGGGAAGTACGCTAGCTGTCTGGCCCAGGTCACTGCGAATACGGCTGGCAACGTCACTCACATCCGCCTTTAACCGGGCTGACTCCACGCGCTGAACCTGCGCCGTGTCGTTGATGTGCATGCGTAGCTCAGCAATGCCCTGCCCCGTTTTGGCAGATGTAAGCACAATGCGCGCATTTTGAAGACCGTCATCGGCAAGCAGGCCTCGTAAATCGTCCACAATCACCATCTGATCGCCGGGTGAAAGCAGATCAACCTGTGTTAATGCCACGATCGTGACGCGAGAATGCTTCGCGTAGGGCTTAATGAAGTGCGAATGTAGAACATCATCGGCATATTTTTGCGGATCGACCACCCAAATCAGAATATCTGCGCGTTGCGCAAGACGCTGCGCCGCCTGACGGTTTTCCTCATTCACCGAGTCCACGTCCGGCATGTCCACAATAGTGATGTCACTAGACAGGCCGAGGCCCGCAGGAATGTACACGCGATTCTTAATCTGCAGCCAGTCCAAGATCGCATTAGCCTGCGTTCCCGGTGCACTTGCCGCCATCGTTGAGGTGGTGGTGGGCCGACGCACCCCAACCGGCGCCAGATCAACTTCGAGCAGCGCGTTGAATAGGCTTGACTTCCCTGATCCCGTGGCGCCGATCAAGGCAACCACAGTCATATCAGGGTCGAGGGCAAGGCGATCCGCAGCAATATCAGCCACCTGTGTGTACTCGCTACGCTTGTCGACCGGCAAATCATCGCCCAGTAAGTCCAACACTTCCACCAGGTCGCGAACGCGAGCATCGACCGGCGCATCACCAATCCGGTTAAAGATTCGCATGCTCACCTCGCTCCCATGCTTGGCGAGCCCGCTGAACGGCCCCACTCAGTTCTTCTGGATCTGACACCTCTGGCATGCTTTGCGCAAAAGATTCGAGGGATTCACTTAAAACTGCGCGGAAACGCTCCTGCAAATCACTGTGCGCCTGTTTCGTCATCGCCGAGACTGCCTGATCACCAAACACCGATTCGAGGAGGCGCTGGGCCACTACCGAAGTGGCGCCGGCAACTCCTACCTCGGCGCCGGTCAAACCACCCGTAGATGCAAAGATTACGATCATCAACGCCACACCGAGGACGTTCACACCAATCGCCAGGAATCGGGCTGACATCTTCTTAGATCCCGCCTGATCCGACACCATTTTGAGCAGGCTGTGCTGCCACTCCCGCGTCAAATCCTTCGCCATCTGATCGAACTGCGCAGTAGGTACGGGCTCTACCCCGGCCTCGACATCTCGCATCGCCCGGCTTTGCGCCCAAGTTCGCCTCACTTCGTCGTGGGTACGCACAATTTCATCGGCCAGCAAAGCGCGCAATCCGTCACCAAGTGCGGCCTCAACCGGCTGCGTGCTAACGGGCTTGCCCGTGAGGAAGCCAGTCACGCGCGCCTTCAACCAAGACACGCCCTGATCAATTCGACGCGACAGTTCGGCCGTGCCCACCACCTCTTGCCATCTGGCAAGCACCTCACCGCGCAAGAGTGTGCCGTCTCCCGTTTGTTTTGCTACTCGGCGCGTTGCAGCGTCAACCCGGGCGTCAAGGACGGCGAGGCCGTCCGTTGCGACAATCGCCTGTTCTACCAGGGCCGATTCAACAAGAGAGAGGCCGTCCAGCAGTTCTGCAACGGATCCACGTAGCGTCCTCCGGGCAGTTTGCGCGCGCACCGCCGCAGTATCGGTCAGCGACGTCAACCAGTTTGCAAGTGGGCGCAGACTCTGAGGTGAAATCATGCCTTCTGCAAGTGGGGCTTCTTCAATCGCTATCAGGGGTGCGCTTCCCAGCCCCGCCTGCGCGAGCATGGTGGACAAATCTGCGCGCACCTCTTCCACGGCACCTGCTGGAACGCGGTTCAATACCACTGCTATCGCAATGTTTCGCGCCGCCGCATCTTGGAGCATTTGCCACGGCACCGCATCCGCATACCGGGCCGCGGTGGTTACAAAAACCCAAAAGTCAGCCGCGTCCAATAGCTGGCGGGCAAGCGCCCGATTGTCTGCCACCACCGAATCCAGATCAGGTGCATCAATAATGGCGAGGCCGTCTGGAACCTGCTCATTTGCACGAAGCTCCAGCTCATTCACTACGTCCACATTCGGCGCGGAGGGCGGCGCGTCCGCCGCAACGCGACGGCGCGGCAGTGTGGGAAGCACCCGGTCATTTTCAAACCAGTGCGCATCAGCGCCGCGATGAAGCAGAAGCGGGCTTCTAGTAGTTGGTCGTTTCGCGGACGATGCCGACACCTGCTGGCCCACCAGCGAGTTCACAATCGTTGATTTGCCCGCCCCCGTGGAGCCACCCACCACGCACACCAGCGGTGCGTCCAGGCTTTGTAACCGCGGCAAAATATGATCCTCTAGGCGCCGCGCAGACCGATTCGCCACCTCTCGCGCATTAGGCGCTTCAGGAAGATCCAACGGAAGCGCAACACCGGCAAGCACGCCCTCGAGCGCGCTCAGGGAAAGATATTCCTCCACCTGCTACTCCCCCAGTTTTACGGTGGGCTTCAGATCCTCAGCCGGTGGCCTCCACGTCTGTGGATCAGCGCTTTGCTGCTCGCCCGAGCGAATATCTTTTACCTCGTGCGCCCCGTCCTCGCCGATAAACCACACGAACGGAATACCACGCCTGTCCGCGTATCGGATTTGCTTTCCAAACTTCTGCGAGTTGGGCGAAACCTCGGTTGCTATGCCGCGTGCTCTAAGCGTTGCGGCAACGTCTTGCGATGCCTCGCGCGATTCCTCATTCATCACGGCCACGAGAACAGCCGTTGGCACCGAGCGCGATGCTGTGGCAAGCCCCTCGGCCAAGATACGCGAAACTAGGCGCGAAACGCCGATTGAGATGCCCACACCCGGATAGGAGCGCTTCCCATCGGAGGCGAGCGAATCGTAGCGTCCTCCCGAGCAGATGGAGCCAAGATCCTTGTGCCCCTCCAGCTCGGTTTCATAAACCGTACCCGTGTAATAGTCCAGGCCGCGCGTAATCTTCAGTTCGGCACGCAAACGGTGCGGCGCCCGCTTTTCTCCGGCCGCTAGTAGTGCTCCGAGTTCTTCGAGGCCTTCTTCAAGAAGCTCATTAGACACGCCGAGAGCGCGAACCTCATTCAGCACGCTTTGATCATCGCCAGAAATTTGCGCAAGCTTCAAAAGCTGATCAATCTGCTCGGCTTGAAAGTCAAACTCTTCCATTTCCGCGCGTACTCCCTCAGGCCCAATCTTGTCCAACTTGTCTATAGAACGAAGCGCCTGCTCAACATTCTCCACGCCGATTCCTTCGCAAAAGCCCTGCACGATCTTGCGGTTATTCACCAAAACCGTAACCGGCGGTATCGGGAGCTTAGAAAACGCCTCCAAAATCACCAGGGGAATTTCCACCTCGTGGTGGAACGCAAGCGTACCGTTGCCCACGATGTCGATATCAGCCTGCGTGAACTCGCGAAAACGCCCGTCTTGGGGGCGTTCTCCGCGCCACACTTTTTGGATCTGGTAGCGGCGGAACGGAAACTGAAGTTCACCAGCATTGTCGAGGACGTAGCGGGCAAACGGCACCGTGAGGTCAAAGTGCAGGCCCAGGGTGCGTTCCTTCTTGGAATCAGAGCGCTCTTGCAACTGGTCTTGCAGGCGCTCAAGCAGGTAGACCTCTTTTGAGGTTTCTCCCTTGCGAAGCAGGTCATCCAAAGTCTCAACAGCGCGGGTTTCAATAGAGGCAAAACCGTGGAGCTCAAAGGTCTCACGTAGTTGATCAAGAATGTGCTGTTCCACAATCCGTTCGGCGGGAAGCCATTCGGGGAAACCGGACAGTGAGGTGCGTGCTGGCATTGTTTTCTTCCTAGTTCTAAATAAGTATTAACCGAGCTCTTTTGCGCGCTTAACGTAAGGGTTTGTGGCCTGCTCGTTGCGCCAGTTCGTTGCGGGGCCATGGCCGGGCAGCATCCAAGTATCAGGGTCCAAAGCATTCGCCAGGGTTCGCAGCGAGTGACGCATTTGGGTCTCGTCTCCGCCCGGCAGGTCGGTACGTCCAACCGAACCGGCAAAAATTACATCGCCCACAAACGCCAGCGGCTGCGACATCTGCAATGGCCCCAACCCAGTACGAACTGAAGGTAGGGAAGCGTTGGTCTCAAAAATCTCTCCCGCCGGAATTTCCACCAAGAAAAGGGCGGAACCTTCCGTATGCCCGGGTGCGGGAAGCATCAGCATGTTAAGCCCCTCAATCGGCTGGAACACTTGGCTGGGAACTTCCCGCAAATCCGCAGGCTTGTTCCAAATGCCGAAGTTTCCGAAACCAATCGAGTGCGAGAGCGGATCTTCCATCCGATACATGTCCGGGCCCGGCACGTAAACCGGGACGTCGAACCGGGCACATTCCCAAACGTGGTCAAAATGCCCGTGGGTTAACAACACCGCCCGAGCAGTTAAACCTGCGCCCTCTAAAAACGCTTTCACGGGTTCGCTTGTTCCTACTCCGGGATCCACTACGAGCGCGTCTGTAGCCTGTTGTGGCGCCACGACGTAGCAGTTCTCCCCCAGCGCTACAGATTCGATCCGTTCTATCTTCATAGGTCACACTTTAGCGGAAACCGCGTAACCTCACCGCAACCGCGTTAGCTCACCAAGCTGATGAATGTTGGTCAAAAGTGTTAAATCACACTAAATCGACGTAGTATGAGCAGTGCGGAAACATCCGCTGTGCACATTGTCGAACGGTCAGGCGTATGCCAACCCCGTCCTCGTTAGGAATATCGTGAGCGATCAAAAAGAACCTATTAGCGCTAAGGCTGGCGATCCAGAGATTTCAGCAACCGAAGAAACTAAAGTTCCCAAGGTGGTTGTGCCTGCTTCTTCGAACGAAGACCCTGCCGCTTTTGGCCGGGTGGATGATGAAGGCAACGTTTGGGTTAAGGAAAATGGTGGCGAACGCCAAGTTGGTTCCTATCCAGATGGTGTTCCTGACAAGCCCCTCGCTTTGTACACTCGACGGTTTGAAGACCTTGCAGCGAAGGTGAATCTTTTTGAGATGCGCCTTCCCACCCTTGCCGCAAGGGAGATTGAGCAAACGCTCAAGTCACTAGACGAGGAAATCAAGGAACCCGCTGCGGTGGGTAACCTTGACGCACTGCGTGCACGCGTAGCAAAGCTCCACGATGCGGCAAAGGAACGGAAGGAAGAAGCCCTCGCTGATCGGGAGGCCGTTGTTGTAGAAGCCGAATCCATTGCCGCGCAGGATCCAGAGAGAACCCAGTGGAAGAACTCCGGTCAGCGTTTGCGTGACCTCTTAGACGAGTGGAAAGCCTTGCAGCGTAAGGGGCCGCGTCTTGACCGCGCGGATGAGGACGCCCTGTGGAAGCGTTTTTCTTCTGCCCGCACGCGTTTTGATCGCCACCGCCGTCAGTTCTTCTCGGCACTCGACTCGCGCCAAGCTGAAGTTAAGCGCGTAAAAGAGGCTCTCATTGAGGAGGCCACTGCGCTACAGAACTCAACTGACTGGGGCCGCACTTCCGCTGCTTACCGCGATCTGATGGATCGGTGGAAGGCCGCCGGCCGCGCCTCCCGCAAGGAAGATGACGCCCTGTGGAAGCGTTTCCGCGAGGCACAGCAGGTGTTCTTCGATGCCCGGCGCGCCAACTCGGAAGCCGTTGATTCGGCATACCGCGAGAACCTCAAGGTAAAGGAAGCCCTCCTGGAAGAGGCCGAGGCGCTACTTCCCATTGACAGTCTTGAGGCCACCATTAAAAAACTCCGTGACATCCAAGATCGCTGGGAAGAAGCCGGTCACGTTCCGCGCGCCGATATGAACCGTGTGGAAAGTCGCATGCGCGCCGTTGAGAAAGCGGTTCGTGACGCGGAGGAAGAGCAGTGGCGCCGCACCGATCCAGAGACGAAGGCTCGTGCGGAAGGCATGCTAGGTCAGCTCGCAGATTCCATTGCCGAGCTGGAGGCAGACCTCGCAAAAGCTGAAGCTGACGGCAATGAAAAGAAGGTTGCTTCGATCCGTGACGCGCTGGCAACGAAGCGTGCTTGGCAAGAGCAGATTCAAGGTTCCGTCGACTAAGCCCGGCTAGACCAGACTTTTGGAGGGGAGAGCAGCCGCTCTCCCCTCCTCTTCTTGTCTAATTAGTCAGTTCCGCTACGGGCGCGGCTGCTTCTGCTTCTTCTTATTCTTCGCCTTTGTCGAGTTTCCCCCATGCACGCGCAAGGCCTCGAACACGCCGTCCACCCGGCGCAAACCATTCAGCGTGGCATTGATGTGCGAAGGCTCTGCCATTTCCACAGTGAACCGCACCGTTGCTACTCGATCCGGCGAAGTAGACATGTTGCCCGAAAGAATGTTCACCTGGTAATCCGAAAGCACCTGGGTTAGGTCGCCCAGCAACCGGGCCCGGTCCAGGGCCTTAATCTGGATCTTCACCAGATAGTTCGAGGATGCGTTTGTGCTCCATTCGACATTCACAAACCGTTCCGGATGGTTACGCTGCAGGGCGGCCGCGTTAGCGCAATCCGGGGAGTGTACGGACACGCCTTGCCCGCGCGTTATGAACCCAATGATTGGGTCGCCGGGCACCGGAGTACAACACTTGGCAATCTTGACCCACACGTCACCGCCGCCCATACCTTCAACGAGGACGTCCGACCCGGCCGTGGTTGGATCCCACCTGTTTTGGTGCGCTCCCGGCGTGACTCCCTCGGAGAGGGTTTCTTCGGTTCCGAAATCGCCACCGAGGGACTGCATGATCTTTTGCATCACGCTCTGGGCGGAAATACCCCCCTCCCCAATCGCAGCGTAGAGCGAACCGATGTCTGGATAGCCCATAGAAGCCGCTATTCCCACAATCGTGTCGTGGTTCATGAGGCGTTGCAAGGGTAGGTGTTGCTTACGCATGGTGCGAGCCAGCTTTTCCTTACCGGCCTCAATCGCCTCTTCCCGGCGTTCCTTTGAAAACCATGCTTTAATCTTCGAGCGCGCCCGGGAAGACGCCACAAAGTTTAGCCAGTCTCTGCTCGGACCCGCGTTCGGCGCTTTCGAGGTGAATACCTCAACGATGTCACCACTCTCCAGTTTTGAATCGAGGCTGGATAGCTTGCCGTTTACGCGTGCGCCTACAGTTGTGTGCCCCACTTCGGTGTGCACTGCGTAGGCAAAATCAACCGGCGTTGCGCCCGCAGGGAGTACCTGAACCTCTCCCTTGGGGGTGAACACATACACCTCATCGCCGGCAATTTCGTAGCGGAGCGAATCCAAGAACTCCTCCGGATCACCGGTTTCGCGTTCCATTTGGATGAGGCCACGTAGCCAGTTCATCTGCTCTTCCGGCTTCATCCGGTCCGAATCAGCGCTCGCGGCCTGTGATGCATTCGGATCCTGCTTGTACCGCCAGTGCGCGGCAACGCCGTACTCAGCCCGATCGTGCATCTCGTAGGTACGCACCTGGATTTCAACCGGACGCCCACCCGGCCCCATGACGGTGGTGTGCAGAGACTGGTACAGGTTGAACTTTGGCGTCGCAATGTAGTCTTTGAAACGTCCTGGCATGGGCTGCCAGCGCGCGTGAATAGCACCAATAACCGCGTAGCAGTCCCGCACCGACTCAACGAGTACCCGCACGCCCACGAGGTCATAAATATCGTCGAACGCTTTGCCGCGCACAATCATCTTCTGATAAATCGAATAGTGGTTCTTTGGCCGGCCCGAAACCGTTCCGCGGACACCGTTTTCACGAAGATCGTCCTCGATCGTCAAAACCACTTCACGCAAATACTTGTCACGTTCGGGAGCTCGCTCGGTGACTAGCCGGTCAATTTCTTGGTAAATCTCTGGGTAGAGTGTTCTAAACGAAAGCTCTTCAAGCTCCCACTTGATCGTGTTCATGCCCAGGCGGTGTGCCAGCGGGGCGTATATTTCCAGCGTTTCGCGGGCCTTGCGTTGGGCTGACTCGCGCGGCACATACTGCCAAGTGCGCGCGTTATGCAGACGGTCCCCCAGTTTTATCAGGAGCGTACGGATGTCTTTAGACATCGCCACGATCATTTTGCGTAGCGTCTCGGATTGCGCCGCTGCCCCGTACTTCACTTTGTCGAGCTTCGTCACGCCATCAACAAGGAGCGCTATGTCCTGACCAAAATCTGCGCTGAGCTGTTCCAGCGTGTACTCGGTGTCTTCCACCGTGTCGTGAAGCAGGGCAGCCACGAGAGTTGGAGGCGTCATACCAATCTCGGCAAGGATAGTTGCAACCGCAACCGGGTGCGTGATGTAGGGCTCGCCGGACTTGCGCATCTGCCCTTCGTGGTATTTTTTCGCAGTGACGTAGGCGCGTTCAATGACATCGGTTTCGGCCTTTGGATGATAAGCCTTTACAGCGCGGATAAGAGGCTCAATCTCGGGCGCGGTTGACCGTCTGCGCGACCCAAACCACAGGAGGCTGGAGCGCACGCGCGAACCGCTTACCGGATTGGCGCTGTCGGTGTTACCAGTATTCGACGTCATTCCCTCATGTTATCTCAAACACAAAATGATATTTGATAATACTGGATGCTCGCCCCTTTCGGGACGAGCATCCAGTGGTTAGTTCGTAGCGTGAGTGAGCTAGAAGATCACGCCGGCCTCAACGGGGATCCCCGCAAGCTTCGCGCGGCCCCCAAGCTCTGCAAGCTCGAGCAGAACGTTCACTTCAACTACCTCAGCGCCGCACTGCTTGATCAGTTCCACGGCGGCGGCGGAAGTTCCTCCGGTTGCCAACACGTCATCAATGATGAGAACGCGACTGCCAGCCTTCACGGAATCAGGCCGCAACTCCATGCGGGCCTCTCCATATTCGAGCGTGTAGTTAACACCAATCACCGGGCCGGGAAGCTTTCCAGCTTTACGCACGGTGATCATGCCGACACCCAGAGCGGTTGCAAGCGGGGCAGCCAGGATGAAGCCTCGCGACTCCAAGCCTGCAATAGCATCTACGCGGCCACGATAGTGATCTGCGAGCGCATCAATTAGGGCTTTGAAAGCCTCCCCATTAGCCAGTAGTGGCGTAATGTCGCGAAACAACACCCCCGGATCCGGGAAGTCAGGAATCTCGCGCAGATTGTCCTTGATAAGCGGCTCAATCCGGCTCCGCAGTAGATCTTTACTCATCGCCCTTACTTCCTCTTCTTCCGCTTTGGCTGTGCGGCCTGACCCAGGTGGTGACCGGGGTTCAGTTTCGATGTTTGTACGGTCTTGAATGTCGAATCATTATCCGTAGCGTCAGCCCCGACCTTCACCGTTTTCTGCCCGCGAGCTTCCAGAATGCTCTTGGTGTGGCCACCGATTCCCGCCCGCTTGTTTTCTAGCATTACGAGGACGGCGGGCGCAATGAACACGGAGCTAAAGGTACCCACCGTCATACCTACAAACAGGGCGAGCGAAATGTCGGTCAAAGTACCCGCGCCCAGCAGGAAGGAACCGAGGAAAAGAATCGACCCTACTGGCAGGAGCGCGATGATCGAAGTGTTAATGGAACGCACAAGCGTCTGGTTAACCGCAAGGTTGACAAGCTCGCCGAACGTGTAGCGCGACTGCTTTGTAACGTTGCGAGTAAGTTCGCGCACGCGGTCAAACACAACCACGGTGTCATACAGCGAGTACGCGAGAATCGTGAGGAAACCGATTACCGTAGCCGGCGAAACTTCCACCTGGATCAGGCTGAAGAAGCCCACCGTTAAGAACACGTCGTGAAGCAACGCCCAAAGGGCCGCTAGCGACATCGTCCAGGAGCGGAAATAGAACGCCATCATGGCGCCAACTAATACGAGGAAGATAACGAGGGACTGCAACGCCTTCTTAGTCACGTCCGCCCCCCACGACGGGCCAATGTTGGTTACGTCTACGTCACCTTCCGAAATACCGTAGGCCTCGGCCAGTGCGGCTCTCACCGTTGCGGTCTTGTCAGCGCCGATGTCCTGGCTTTGCACACGCAAGCCGTCGGTGCCCAACTGGGAAACCTTGACCCCTTCACCAACGCCGTTTTCGTTCATCACATCGTAAGCGAGTTGCTGCTCCGTGGTCTGCACGTGCGCGAGGGCAAACTGGGATCCGCCACGGAACTCGATCGACGGGTTGAGTCCGCGAACCGTGATGAGAAGGATTGAAATCAAGATCACCACTGCACCCGTGGTGAACCAAACCTTGCGGTGCTTAATGAGCGGGTAGGATTTTTCTCCCGCGTACAGGGCGTTACCCCATGAAGCCATACTCATTGTTACTTCCCCTCCTCGTCAGTGGAGGCATCCCCGGCGGTGTCAACGGCTACCGCCTCGGCTTCCATCTTTGCCGCTTCTTCAGCCTCGCGGCGCTGCTGCGCAAGCGATTTACGCTCTGGCTGATTAACGGTGGTTGAGTTCTTGAGATTCCTCTGCGCACCGCGAACGCGGCCTCGACCCGCGTAAATCGCAGCGGATCTAGCGCCCAGGTGCTCCGGATCAAGACCGGAGAGCTTGTGGCCACCGCCGAAGAATTCGGTGCGAACCAGCAGTTCCATGAGCGGGTGGGTGAACCACAGAATGATTGCAAGGTCAACAAGGGTGGTTAGGCCCAGCGTGAACGCGAAGCCTTGTACGCCACCGACTGCCAGGAAATAAAGCACCGCAGCTGCCAGTAGGTTCACAAGGTCAGAGACGATAATAGTGCGCTTTGCACGATCCCAGCCCTCACTCACCGCAGAAACGAGTGGACGACCACTACGAACCTCATCGCGTATGCGTTCAAAGTAGACGATGAACGAGTCCGCAGTAATACCAACTGACACAATCAGGCCCGCCACGCCAGCAAGGGAAAGCCGGTATCCCATCAGCCACGAAAGGAGCGTGATGAGCGTGTAAACGGTAACGCCCGCAGTGATTAGAGAACCGCCCGCAAGTAGTGCCAAACCACGGTACTGCCAAATCAAGTACAGCAGAACGAGCACGAGGCCGATAATGCCGGTCATGAGGCCCGTACGCAGGTGATCCGCACCAAGCGTTGCAGAAATGCGCTGCTCCGACTCAACCGTGAAGTTAAGCGGAAGCGAACCGAACTGGAGCTGGTTAGCCAAAGCGCGAGCCGAATCAGCGGAGAAGTTACCCTCAATGAGCGCTGAACCATTTGGAATAACATTGTTCATGCGCGGGGCAGAAATCACGTTACCATCCAACACCACCGCGAAGCGGTTACGCGTGGGATCAACGGACTGCAAATCTACAAGGCGCTTAGACACATCCGCGAAGATGTCAGTGCCTTCCTTATCGAACTGGAGCGAAACAATCCACTTACCGGTGGCCTGCCCTTGCTGGTTCCGGTTCATACCCGCCGTGGCGGACGTCAGGTGAATGCCTTCAAGATCGACCGGGCCAAGAATGTACTTCTCGTTGCCCTCTGTGTCACAGGCGACCAGTGGCTGAGCCGGGTCATCAACCGAACCCTTCGCGCGCTGCTCAGGAGCCTTACAATCCGTGGTCAAGAACGTGTAGAGGAGCTCCTCAGTTACCCAGTTTGGATCCGAGTTATCCTTGGGCTCAGCAACCGGCTTGTTAGAGATCTCGCCATCCTTGTTGGTGTCTGCGAGAGTCTTAGCCAGCTCTTCCGGTGTCAGCTGCGACAGATCCGGGCCCTCCGCCTCGGTAGGTTCAGGCTGTTGTTCATCGGCTTCACCTTCAGTAGGCTCCGCGCTCGGATCCGTCACTTTCTGCTCCGTGCCCTCCCCAGAGTCAGCCTTTTTGTATCTTTCCGGATCAACAACTGCGGGGTCACCTGCAGCGAGTACGGGGCGGAACCTCATGACTGCAGATGAGCGCACAAGATTAAGAGTTTCCTCGCTGGGTTCACCCGGCAGGGCTACAACGATATTGCGCCCCGCCTGACTCGTAATCTCAGCCTCGGCAACACCGGATGCGTCAATACGCTTGCGGATGATCTCGATGGCCTGCTCCAGATCCTCCGGAGCTACGGTGACGTCCTTAATGTCCTCACCCTCTTGTGGGGTAGGCGTCAAAATAAGCTGCGTACCACCCTGCAAATCGAGAGCCAGACCGGGCACCATACTCGCACTGCCACGGGCAGTCCCAATTCCAAGCGTTATTAATCCAATTACAATGAGGATCCCAAGGCTCATCAACTTGCGCCCGGGTCTTCTCGCTTTCTTAGCCACTTTGGTTCCTTGTTATTATCTTGCGCCGAACCGGCACTTAGTTTTCTTCGCGAGGCTTATCCGACTTGGTGAACGAGTCATCCCAAATATCCTCAGCGTCCTCTGCGTCGCTGTCTGCTTCCTGAACCGGGGTTTCTGGCGCCGCCTCGATACCGGGCTGTGCTACTTCCTCTTCTTCAGTCTGCGCGGTGATTTCGCCTACTTCGTCGACGTCTTCATCATCGCCAGCAAGAGTGGACTCGAATGGAGGCTCTGCCGCCGTCGCGATAGCGCGACGATCCCAGTAGGTTTCGTCACCACTCGGCGACTGCAGAATGTAGACGTCCCCATCAATATCTGAAACGATGCCGTAATACCCAGAAGCAGTACGCACCCAAGAGCCAATGCCAATTTCATTGTGCATCTTCTCAAGCTGTTCCTGCTGCTTCTTTCTGCCGCGTGAAGACATAAACATCATCACACCGAGCATGACAAGCAGGATGATCATCAATTCCAAGGGTCGACTCCTAAATATCGTTTGTATCCTACGTGATTCTATTGTTATTACGAACCAAATGCACCTTCCTTAGTCCTAAAGAAAGTTCGCGTTTGGTCACATTCACGCTTTTAGCTGTCGAACAGGGTGCCCGGTTCCGGCGGAGTAAGGCCCATATGGTTCCACGCCTGGGCGGTTGCGGCTCTGCCTCTAGGCGTGCGGATCATGAAACCTTCGCGCACCAAGTAGGGTTCAGCTACGGTTTCAACCGTTTCTGGCTCCTCGCCAACCGTCACCGCCAGGGTGGCAAGCCCAACCGGTCCGCCTCCAAATCTGCGCACCAGCGCCTCCAGTACCGCGCGGTCCAGCCTGTCTAATCCCTGCGGATCTACTTCAAACAGTTCCAGGGCTGCCCTCGTGGATTGAAGATCAATATGCCCGTCCCCGTGCACCTGCGAATAGTCCAAGACGCGGCGCAGCAACCTATTTGCAATACGCGGCGTTCCCCGAGAACGACGTGCGATCTCTGCTCCCGCCCGCTCATCTAACCGCGCGCCGAGTAGGTTCGCGGAGCGTTTTACCACGAGTTCAAGTTCTTCGGCCTCGTAGTACTCCAGGTGTGCGGTGAACCCGAAACGGTCACGTAGCGGCGCAGGAAGCAAGCCCGACCTGGTGGTCGCTCCCACCACCGTGAACGGTGGGAGCGTTAACGGAATCGACGTGGCCCCCGGCCCCTTACCCACAATGATGTCAACGCGGAAATCTTCCATCGCTAGATAGAGCATTTCTTCCGCAGTGCGGGCAAGACGATGAATCTCGTCAATGAACAAGATGTCGCCTTCTTGCAATCCCGACAGGATCGAGGCGAGATCTCCCGCATGCTGAATGGCTGGGCCTGACGTGAGGCGAAGCGAAGAGTTCATCTCGTTTGCCACAATCATTGCCAGTGTGGTTTTGCCCAGGCCCGGAGGGCCCGCCAGCAAAATGTGATCGGGAGTCGTGTTGCGGTGATGGGCAGCAGACAACACGAGGTCAAGCTGAGCACGAACCGTTTGCTGGCCAATGAAGTCTTCAAGTTGCTTGGGACGCAATGCGGCTTCCGCGGCGCGCTCAATATCGCCCGCGTCGGCCCCCACTATGCGGTCAGTATTGTCATCCACGGTTGCCTCCCAGGTTTACCAGTGCGGCGCGCAACATGTCCGAAGCATTCAGACCGCTACCCGCGAACTGATCAACAGCGGCCTGGGCCTGCTGTTTTTGCCAACCCAAACTTTGAAGCGCGGCAATGACCTCATCGGCAACCTCATCAGCCACCGGCTGTGGTTCTAGGGTTAACCCCTTCGCTGGGCCCAGCTTGTCACCGATCTCCAAAATCATGCGTTGCGCGGACTTCTTGCCAATGCCGGGAATCTTCTGCAACATCTTCTCATCCGCCGCCGCCAACGCGGCGCGTAACTCGTCTGGCGTGTACACGTTTAGTGCCGCCAGTGCGGTTTTCGGACCGATGCCCGAAACCCCTTGCAAAATGTCAAATGCCTCAGACTCGTCCGCGAGTAAAAACCCAAACAGAGTTAGCGAATCTTCGCGCACCACCAGGTTTGTGTAAACATCCACTTCCGCGCCGGAACGCATCTCAAGTAGCGATCTTGCGGGCATGTAAACGCGCATGCCGAAAGAACCCGCCTTAATCACGGCAAAATCGGGGCCAATCGACGACACCTGCCCACTTAGCGAAGAGATCATTGTGCTCCTTTATTCCTGCAACAACCCTAACGCTTACCCCGGACACGCGGATCAACCGCCCCTTTACGGCGCGTTGTAGCAATCGCATTTGCCCACTGCTGCTGGGCCGCCGTCATCTTGCCGCGAGCAGACACGCCACCTGACAAAGACACATTAATGTCGCCGTCCTGACCAGCGCCCTGCAAGCCTGTACCTCGCCACGCGTGGCAGATTGCGATTGCGAGCGCATCCGCAGCATCGGCTGGCTTAGGCACCTTCTGCAAACCGAGTACACGCGCAACCATGTGCTGCACCTGCGCCTTGCCCGCCGTACCCGAACCCGTAACCGCAGCCTTCACCTCTGACGGCGTGTGAATTGCCAAAGGTAGCCCCGCCCTGCCCGCGCACAGCATCGCCACTCCCATCACCTGCATAGTTGTGGTCACCGATTGGAGGTTATCCTGGGCAAAAACGCGCTCGATCGCCATAACCTCCGGCTTGTAAGTTTTGATTGCGAGGTCGATTTCATCCCCAATCTTTGCAAGGCGAAAATGCGTTGCCAGTGCCGGCGCGCTACGAGCCACGTCAACGTGAACGAGGCTGGTACGACGCGCGGCATCGACGTCAACAACGCCGATGCCGCAACGGGTCAAACCCGGATCAATACCGAGTACTCGCACTACTCTTCCTCTTGGAATTCCTTCAGCACTTCGTCGGAAGCCGTGAAGTTCGTGTAGATCTCCTGCACGTCATCAGATTCTTCCAAAGCATCAATCATGTTCATGATCTTGCGCACGCCGTCAGCTTCCAACTCCACCTTGGTGGACGGCACGAAACCAACTTCAGCCGAGTTGTAGTCGATGCCCTCCTCCTGCAAAGCGGTACGAACAGCCACCAAGTCATTTGGCTGGCACAGGATGTGGAACTCGTCGCCCTGGGCCTCTACCTCTTCAGCACCGGCATCAAGTACGGCCAGGAGGATAGAGTCTTCATCCGTGTCACCCTGGCTCGGCACCTCCACGATGCCTTTGCGAGCAAACAGGTACGAAACCGAACCAGGATCCGCAAGCGACCCACCCGAACGCGTGAAAGCAACGCGCACATCCGACGCGGCGCGGTTGCGGTTGTCAGTCAGGCACTCAACTAGAACCGCGACGCCGTTCGGGCCGTAACCCTCATACATGATAGTTTCCCAGTCGGCGCCGCCGCTTTCTTCACCCGAGCCGCGCTTGCGTGCCCGCTCAATGTTGTCGTTGGGAACCGAGTTCTTCTTTGCCTTCTGAATGGCATCGTAAAGAGTGGGGTTAGCGTCCGGATCGCCGCCGCCCGTGCGCGCCGCTACCTCAATGTTCTTTACAAGACGGGCAAAAAGCTTGCCGCGCTTGGCGTCAATTGCAGCCTTCTTGTGCTTGGTAGTTGCCCACTTTGAATGCCCTGACATGAAGAACCTCCCAAAACTGTTTTACTGCTTTATCACGTTTCATTGTACTCATCGATTTTAACGCAAGATTGCGTGCCTTCGTTATCTCGCCATTTCACCAGCAAGTCGGGTAGTTGGCGCGGAAAAATACTTGCTTCTTCACGCAATTCCAAAAGCTCTTCCACTTCGAACCAGCGCATTTCATCCAACAACCTACGTTCGTCGTTGCTCCAGCGCGAATAGTCAAGCTTCACCGCGTCCACACGCGCTATGAAAAACTGCTCGATTTGCCTACGGGTGCGGTCAGCGAAGAACATTTTCGCGTCTCGACAAATCACCGGACCCTCCAGCTCAGCCGTATTCAACCTAATGCCCGTCTCCTCAAGGCACTCGCGCACCGCTGCCTCACGGTGGCTCTCCCCCGCTTCTAAGCCGCCACCCACCGTGAACCACCAAGAGTGATCCGAATCATTTGCGTCATGGCCGCGCACCAGCAGTACGCGCTCTGCCTCGTCGATCAAAATTACGCGCGCCGCATCGCGAGTGGGCAATCCGTCTGCACCAATCGGCCATTCATACTCTTTTTCAAGCAAGAGGGGCCTCGTCGTCAAAGTCGAACGGTTCGGGCATCTGGGCGCGCCCGGCAAGGTGGAACACCGTGACGTCCGGTTGCGAACGTAGCCGCACTACCTGGGCAACCTGCTGGTTGTAAAAACGCCTCGCTGCCCGCAACTCGAAACCATTAGTGCGCAGTTGCTCGGCAACCTGCGGAGCTTGGCGCACAATCAGATCCCAGGACTGCACGAGCCAGGCGGAAATTTCAGATTCGCTGGCCGCCGTATGTCCGTCCTGTCCTGGAGCCTCGCTTGCAAGCAACTGCTCTAGCTGTTCGCCCGGGGATTGTGCACCAAAAGAACCATCATTCAAGGCGCTGGTAAGGATTTCTCGGCGCGCCCGTAAATGTTTGAACAGAGCCACGCGGGCCTGCTCCACCTGCCGATGTAATCGGTCTACACGCCGGGCTCGCAACACCAGCCACAATCCGGCCAGCACTAGCAGTATGAGCACGACAACCAAGGTTTTCCCGCTCACCGCTACTCCTTCCGGTTAGAAAAATACTGGCGCAACGAATCGATCAGCGTATCCGTGTTCTCCACCTGAACGGAAGCAGTGCCAACCACGGTGGAATATACGGCGAGGATCTTGTCTGTCACCACGCCCCAATCGTACATTTTTGCAGCCTCGTGTCCCGTGGCTGCCAGTTGGGCCGCCTCTTGCGGATGCGATAGGACGTCGTTAATAACCCGCGCCAAATCCGCAGAATCAGCCGACGTGAATAGGCGTCCCAACGCTCCCCCATTTAGTACCAAGCGGAAGGCCTCAATATCGGAGGCGATGACCAGCGTCCCAGCCGACATCGCTTCAACCAGCACGATGCCAAACGACTCTCCACCGGTCTGCGGCGCGATGTATGCCGTCGCGCCATGGTATAGCGAGTTGCGAGTCTGCGGATCCACATCGCCAGCAAAATCAACGTTGTCCGGGTATTTCTCCATCAGTTCACGAACCGGCGTATCATCACCGCGCCCAGCAATAATGAAACGAACGTTTGGATGGCGGGCCACCACCTCTTCCATTGCGCCGGCAAGCACGTGCAACCCCTTGCGCGGTTCATCTATGCGACCAATCCAAAACAGGGTGGGGCGCTCCGGTGTTCCCTTCCACTTTTCAATATCGGGAGCAGTCGCAATCGGCTCGCGGTAAACACCGTTCGGAATAATAACCGCGTCACCACCCTGGTGTTCAATGAGCGTTCTGCGTGCTTCGTTAGACACCGCGATTCGCCCGCCAATACGATCCAACAGAGGCCGCAAAATCGGGACAGCTAGTTTCAAGGATCTTGATTTCACCATTGAGGTGTGGAACGTGGCAACGATAGGACTCTTAGAACTCGCCAGCGCGATCAAAGAAATAGAGGGAGCGAGAGGCTCGTGGATATGCACCACGTCAAAATTGCCTTCCTCCAACCATGCTTTAGTTTCACTCACCGCTTTAGGGCTCAGGGACAACTGGGCCACTGAACCGTTGTAAGGAACGGAGTATGATCCAGACACTTTGCACACAAAATTTGGTACCTCCGCTTTTTCAACGGGAGCGAGCACACTCACGGCATGACCTCGGCGAATAAGCTCGGTGGCAAGATCGCGCACGTGATATTGCACGCCACCTGGTGAATCAAACGAGTACGGGCAAACAATCCCGATTTTCACTGCGTGTCCTCCCTTTTGGCACGCTCCCTAGCGCGGGCGAGGCGCGCGGGATCTAAATCATCTACAAACAGAGGCTGCATCATATGCCAGTCGGCCAGATTCGCTCTAATGAGCGGCACAATCGCATCTACCCAGCGTTGCGTATCAGCCTGCACGTCTCCGGTAACCTCAACCTGTCTGCTTTGCATTTGGTAAGTTACCTCACGTCCAGGCACGCGACTCATATGCAGAGCAAACAAAGGAGCATCAAGCTGACTGGCAAGCGCAGCCGGACCAGCCGCAACCAGCGCCGGGTGGCCGCCAAAGTCTACTTCAACACCGCGACCGGAAATGTCCCGGTCTGCAAGCAGAGGAACCATCACGTGCTTATCCCGCACGTATTCGCGCAGTTGCGCAAACACTCCCCTCTTGGCCGGCAACACTTTCATTCCAAACGCTTCGCGGGTTTGCACAAAGTAGTCAAAAAGTTCTGGCGGTTCCACAACTTCTGCAACCGTCACAACCGGGGCAAGATGAAACGACGCGAACGCTGCGGCCAAGTCCCAGTTACCCGAATGGGTCATCGCCACAACAATCGGCCCGCTCTCTTGTGAAACGACCCGCTGGAAGTGTTCTTCCATGGAGACGCTTTGCGTTATTCGCGCCTTACTCCACCTGGGTAGCGAGGATGCCTGCGCAAACATTTCAAAATAAGATGCAAACGCCTTGCGAACATGCGCACTATCCAGCGGCTTGGAACTCAAACGCTGATGGTTAGCGATCAGTTGCCGCTTCGACTGCGTATTGAACATAGAGGCCACTGCGCCGCAACCTCGACCAAGGTTTGCCGCCACCGCCGGATTCACATATCCAAGAGTTTTAAAAGTTGTAACAAGGCCTTGGCTCACTTGCCGCTCAACTCTCTTTTGGCAGCGAAGATGCGTTGCCCAACCGTAAAGAGTGAGGCGAAAGCAACCCAGGTGAGGGCTAGAGCCATCACCCACAGCGGCAGGCCAAGACCGACGAGGAACGCCCCGACAAGCCCAATTATTAAGCGATCGGTACGCTCAGCGATTCCTCCCTTTGCTTGCGCTCCCACGGCCTCGGCGCGCGCACGCGCGTAGGAAACCGTCAGTGCAGCAATCATCGAAATGAGGCCGGCAATGAACGCCCAAGTTCGCACTGCGGACGGCGCGTACTGTGCGGCGATTGCGAAAGTGAGGGAGCCAAACACGGCGCCGTCACTGAGCCGATCAAGAGTGGAATCAAGGAAGGCGCCAAACGTGGAAGAGCTATCGGTAAGCCGGGCCAACGTCCCATCAAGAGAGTCAGCGAAGAGGATAAAAGCCAACACGATCGGCCCGATAACCCACTTGCCCGTACCCAACAGCCCCACAGCGGCAACGATGGACAACACGGTACCCACCACCGTCACCTGGTTGGGCGTCACCCCGAGACGAGCAAGGGCCTTTGCCGGCGCATTGAAAACCTGCTCTTCCAGTCCCCTACCGTGATTTCCGAGCACTACACACGCTCCCAATTTTTAACCAGAACCTGCCGGGCATCCTCAATCAACTGCGGCACAGCCTTGGTCTGCCCAATGACGGGAAGGAAGTTAGCATCCCCCTTATAGCGAGGGACAACGTGCTGATGCAAGTGTGCCGCAATGCCAGCTCCTGCCACCTCACCCTGGTTCATTCCCAGGTTGAAGCCCTGTGCCCCCACCGCGGTTGTAAGCACCTCCATCGCACGAACGGTTAGCGCCGCAATCTCATTGCGCTCGTCCACGCTGATGTCGGGATACAGTGAAATGTGCCTGTAGGGGCACACCAGTACGTGTCCGGAGTTATACGGAAATAGATTCATGAGGACAAACGCATGCTCTCCTCGATGAACAATCAGCCCCTCTTCGTCACTGAGCGAAGGCGCGCGGCAAAACGGGCAGTCTGAACTGCTCTGAGTGGCTGGCTTTTCTTCACCCTCCACATACGCCATGCGGTGCGGCGTCCACAGACGCTGAAATGCGTCCGGGACCCCTGCGAACTGAAGTGAGCTTTCTGCCTCCATCAGTTATTTCGCCGTTCCTTAATCGCTGTGACGATGCGCGCTACCGCCTCGTCAACGGGTACGTTATTGTCTTGTGAACCATCCCGGAAGCGGAACGATACCGCGCCCGCTTCTACGTCCTCGCCGCCCGCAATCAGGGTGAAAGGAATCTTGTCTTTCGACGCGTTCCGGATCTTCTTCCCAAAACGGTCATCCGACTTGTCAACCTCAACGCGAACGCCTTGGGCGCGAAGCTTGCCCGCTACGTCTTCCAGGTAATCAGTGAAAACGTCAGCAACCGGAATTGCCCGCACCTGGACGGGTGCGAGCCATGCGGGGAAAGCCCCCGCATAATGTTCAGTGAGCACCGCGAAGAAACGCTCAATGGAGCCAAACAGAGCGCGGTGAATCATCACCGGACGCTTACGCGTTCCATCGGCAGCCGTGTACTCCAGCTCGAAGCGCTCAGGTAGGTTGAAGTCCAACTGGATCGTGGACATCTGCCAGGTGCGCCCAATCGCATCCTTGGCCTGCACCGAAATCTTCGGGCCGTAGAATGCTGCGCCGCCCGGATCCGGAACTAGGTCCAAGCCGGAAGCCGTAGCCACTTCTTCGAGCGTGCGGGTTGCCTCTTCCCATGTCTCGTCATCGCCCACAAACTTTTCCGGATCCTTCGTGGACAGCTCCAAGTAGAAATCATCAAGGCCGTAATCACGAAGTAGATCCAACACGAACTCAAGAAGGCTGGTGAGCTCATCCTTCATCTGCTCGCGCGTGCAGTAAATGTGCGCATCATCCTGGGTAAATCCGCGCCCGCGTGCGAGGCCATGCACCACACCTGATTTCTCGTAACGGTAAACCGTGCCGAACTCGAACAGGCGTAGCGGCAGATCGCGGTAAGAGCGTCCCTTCGACGCAAAAATCAGGTTGTGCATCGGGCAGTTCATCGGCTTCAGGTAGTAATCCTGCCCCTCCTTCACAACCTTGCCGGTATCCTCATCAACAACCTCATCCAGGTGCATTGGCGGGTACATGCCGTCCTTGTACCAGCTGAGGTGGCCTGACTTCTCAAACAGCGCACCCTTGGTGATGTGGGGCGTGTACACGAAATCGTAGCCCGCCTCGATGTGGCGCCTGCGCGAATACTCTTCCATCTCCATGCGGACAATACCGCCCTTGGGGTGGAATACGGCAAGGCCTGAACCGACCTCGTCGGGGAACGAGAACAGGTCAAGTTCGTTACCCAGCTTGCGGTGGTCGCGCCTCTCGGCTTCCTCTAACCGGGTGATGTAGGCGGTCAGTTCTTCCTTCGAGGGCCAAGCGGTGCCGTAAATGCGCTGCAATTGGTCGTTTGCCTGGTTGCCCAGCCAGTAGGCCGCAGAGGTCTTCATTAGCTTAAAACCGTTGCCGATTAGCTTCGTGTTCGGAATGTGTGGGCCGCGGCACAGGTCAGTCCAGACCGTCTCGTCTTTACGATTACGGTTGTCGTACATCGTCAGCTCGCTGCCCCCAACCTCAACCGAGGCACCCTCAGCATCCGTATTGCCCTTGGAGGAAATGAGGTGCAACTTGAACGGCTGGTCGGCAAGCTCAGCCTCGGCCTCTTCTGGCGAAACCACGCGACGGCGGAAAACCTGGCCCTCCTTCACGATGCGCTTCATCCGCTTTTCGATCTCTTTAAGATCCTCGGGCGTGAACGGATCAACGTTGCCGAAATCGTAGTAAAAGCCGTCCTTAACGGGCGGGCCGATCCCCAGGTTCACCTGCGGATTAATGTCCTGCACTGCCTGCGCCATAACGTGCGTGCACGAGTGTCGCAATATCGCCAAGCCTTCCTCAGAGCCAATGTCAATGCCTTCGACGGTGGCTCCCGCAGGAATTTCCAGGTACAGATCCTTTGCCTCACCGTTTACTCGCATCGCGATAATCGTGCGCTGATTTTTGAAGAACTCCGTACCGGTGGTACCCGCCTCAAAAACGACTTCTTCACCATCAATTTGCGCCCTGATTTCGGCCACGAGAACTCCTAATAATATTCCCAACTATTTACTAGTTGTTATCGTACCGCGCACAAACGCTCCAATGTAAAAGGTAGCAACCTATCTGACTTTATTGAGGAGCTTTTCTCCCAATGCTCGCGCCCCCGTGTATGCCCGTTTACCCTGCTTCGCAAGGCGCAACCCATCGTAAAGAACAGGTTGAACCGGAAGATCCCAGGCACCATCAACCTCCGTGGCAGAAGCGGCGAAACGCCGTTTGTAAATGCCCAGCTCGTACAGTTCTGGGAACCGAGTTGAATCTACGCCCATGAGGTCAAGGCTGACTATGCCCTCCTTACCCAGCTGCACGGCTGTCCAGCAATCCAAATATTCGCTGGCCAGCACTTCCCTCCCCGCGTTCGAATGCGCACCGTAGTATGCTGCGGCCTCACCGTCATTCATAACGATCATGACCCACGCAACGATGGCGCCCTGGTAGCGCACTCCGTACAGGCGCGCATTATTTGGACGAAGGGCATCCAGCATGTTCCAATACACGCTGATCGGGTGAATCGAAAAACCGTTTCGCTTCGCTGTCTCTGCTATTACCGCGTACACCTCATTGAACGCCTCACGATCAATATCGGTAAGGTCAACGGCCTGCGCCTCTCCCTCCTGCGCGCGCTTAAACGAGCGACGCATCGAACGGCGCCCATCTTTTGGCATCGCGGCAAGCATCTTATCCATATCGCCACCACACGTGTCGATTAGGACCGTCCTGTCATAGGACATGGTGTTGATTAGCTCTTTCAGGTCAGGAGCTGAATACCTCGCATGCAGGCGAACGAAAGTAATCTTTGGGTCGCGGCGCTTAACCTCAGCCACCAGCGCTTCCCTTAAAGCCGCCTCGTTATCGGGCGACTGCGAGCGCAACCAAACAGGGCCCTTCTTTGCCCACAGGAACTTAACCCCGCGAATGTCGTGTTCAGTTAGGGAAATCAGTGCGATAGTGCGGCCGGCCCGCACAAATTCATAGCGGCCAAAAACTTTGCGGCCAACCCGCGTTTCAAAGGCATCCCACGCGGCAGATTGTTCAACCGGAAGAGGCTTCACGCCAGCTGCCTTAACTGCCATTTCTTCCGCCGAGATGCGAATCAACTCAAAAGTCATGGAACTCCCCGTCTAGAAATGCTCTAACAATGCTACATGTAAAACCAGGTTGGAATAGCCCGTAGCAACAGGGCGAGGAAAAGAAAAAGTGCTGGTGGGCGATACTGGGTTCGAACCAGTGACCTCTTCCGTGTGAAGGAAGCGCGCTACCACTGCGCCAATCGCCCGAGGTGGGTACCGGATTCGAACCGGTGTATACGGCTTTGCAGGCCGCTGCCTAACCACTCGGCCAACCCACCAAAGTTGGATTACCAGCGACCTGGCCCCAACAGAGCGGATGACGGGACTCGAACCCGCGACCCTCACCTTGGCAAGGTGATGCTCTACCAACTGAGCCACATCCGCGTACCGGACGCACCATTTAGCTGATTGCTGTTTGGTGCATGCGATACTTTACGCGATTTATTCCAGCAGAACAAATCAGCGCAGGCACGCTAAGCCTCCACTATTAACGCCTGCAAAGAATTCAGCTTAGTGGAGCCTTTTTCTTCATCAAACCTCTTCAACACTTCGTCGATAGGTGTTTCGTCCTTACCGGGACGAGATGCCAGGAGCGCCCAAAAGATACATGCTAGGTCGATGATTTCTTGCATGAATGCGCCCACTACGGCGGGCATTATGCCGGTTGCACCGATAAGCATGAGGATGACTGAAAGGCCCACGCCAATGCCAATAGCTTGGATGGCGACCCTCATGGTGCGCTTGCCGATGGTAACGGACCTGGCGGCGCGGTAAATATCATCCAGCATCACTACCACGTCGGCAGACTCAGAGGCGGCGGACGAGCCGCGCGCTCCCATCGCAATACCGACGTCCGCAACAGCCAGAACGGGAGCGTCATTCACCCCATCACCCACTGCGGCAACCGGATGTTTAGCCGACTTCACCACCTCCACCTTCTGTTGTGGAAATAGCGAGTGACGGACTTCGTCAATGCCAACCATCTCGGCGATTGTTTTCGCGGTTTCTTCACCGTCACCGGTAATCATCATGACGTGCTCTACGCCAAACTCTTTGAAGGCTGCGACGGTGGTAGCGGCATCGGGCCGCACCTTGTCTTCCAGGCTGAACGCGCCAGCCCACTTGCCGTCAACGCGCGCGTGCACCAGAATCTGCCCAGAATGTAGCTCCACGTGCTTGGTGCCGTCACTTAGCCACGAGCCAGAACCTACTTCTACCTTGTGGCCCAAGACTTCTCCGATAACGCCCTTACCGGTTATTTCAGTAACGTTTTTTGCTAGTGGAACCGCGATCTCCAACTGGTTAGTAGCCGAAACGATCGCGGTAGCAAGAACGTGGGCGGAATAGCTTTCCACGGCAGCAACCATGGCAAAAAGTTCCGCCCCATCCACGCCCTCGGCAACATAAATGTGTGATAGTTGCGGGTCTCCGAACGTAAGTGTACCCGTCTTATCCATCGCCACCGTGTTGATCTTGGAAAGCCGCTCCAGCGTGCCGGAGTCTTTGATTATGATGCCTTCCTTTGCCGAGCGGTTCATTCCGCCCAGGAATGCAACCGGCGCTGCAATGAGCAGTGGGCATGGCGTTGCCACCACGAGAACCTCGGCGATGCGAACAACGTCACCCGAAATCCAGTACGCAACACCCGCAATAATGAACGCCAACACGGTGAACGGTACCGCCACCCGATCCGCCAGGCGCACTGCCGGTGCTTGCGAGTCCTGCGCCTGTCGAACCAGGTCAATTATTTGTTGGTACTGCGACTGCGCGGCCACCGCCGTTGCAGTCATGATTATCGCGTCTGCGCCATTAACGCCGCCGGACAGCAGTTTATCTCCCTTGTGGTGCTCCACCGGAAGTGGCTCACCCGTTAGCGAGGACTCTTCGGTCAGCGCAAAGTCTGATTCCAACACGCCGTCTACAGGAACTACCTCACCTGGACGCACCAGCAGGCGAGCGCCAAGCTCAACTTCCTCGATCGCTACGTCCCTTGGCACGCCGTCGCCATCCAAAACATGAGCGACCGTCGGCGCCCCCTCCAGCAGACCGGTCAACTGTGACCTCGCCCGGTTACCCGCGAAGTCTTCCAATGCTTCCCCGCCGGACAGCATGAGACACACAATCAAAGCAGCCCAATACTCGCCCACCAAAACCGTGGAAATAATCGCGGTGATAGCCAGCAGATCGACGCCCCACGCGCCTCCCATAATCTCTTTCACCATGTCCCACGCCAGGATCATGGCCATCACCAGGGCGAACGCGGATACATACCAGCGCACCCAGCTCACATCGGCGAGCTCAAGCAGACCCGCAGTCACGCCAACAAAGAGCGTTGCCCCAACCTGCGGGTACGATTTGAAGAAGTTAATAACAGAACGCATAACCACATTGTCATATACGAAAATATGCGTTTCTAGCATGCGTAGGCTGTCCTAACCCCCTCGGGTGCCCAGTACGGACAGCTGATTTTTAAACAATAAAGCGGCTCCCGAGGGCCGCTTAGGTGGTGGGCGATACTGGGATCGAACCAGTGACCCCTTCCGTGTCGAGGAAGTGCGCTACCGCTGCGCCAATCGCCCGAGCGGATGACGGGACTCGAACCCGCGACCCTCACCTTGGCAAGGTGATGCTCTACCAACTGAGCCACATCCGCGTAAGTGTCCGTTTAACGAACATCGACAAGCTTAACGGAGAATCTAATTTTTGGCAAAACCTGCTCCACCTCACCGCGAACACCTGTATTCTGCGGATTACGCGCGTAATACTCACGCAAATGCAAAGATAGGAACGGTGATTTTAGTTACGCCCTCTTTAATCATTTGGCTCTGCTCTCTGGGCTTGCTTGCGCTCATATTGGCACTTCTCATACCGTTTGCATGGCGCAAGCACCGAAAGAACAGAAAGCCAAACTGTGGCGCGACAGTTGTTCCCAGTATGGATGTGCTGTCCCATGAAATACGCACGCCCCTTTCTCTCATCAAAGGGGCGGCTGAGCTTCTCGAATCTGCCGGCCCCCTAACCGAAGAGCAAAAACAGTTCACCAAAACCATCCAAGCCAACGCCGAACATGCCATCACGACCGCAGAAGACTTCCTCACACTTGCCAAACTCGATGCGGGTGAGGGGCGCCTTGCCCTCGAAAACTTTGACCTACGGGAACTTGCTCGCGACACGGCCCGAGAGATGCGCGCAATCCACGACTTTCCGATCCTCCTGACTGACTCTGGCGAACCGCTTCCCATCACCGCCGATCCTGCCCTAATAAAACACGTGCTTTGGAACCTCATCAATAACGCTGTGCGTCACGCAGGGGCGGACAGCCAAATCCTTGTGCACACCTACCCCAGCGCAAATTGCAGGTGCATCGAGGTTCGTGACCTCGGCTCGGGCATTAATCCCACCGACAGAGACTCCCTCTTTGTCCCTTTCCAACAGCTGGGACAGCAGGGGCAGACTGCAGCTGGGCAAGGAGCCGGCCTTGGCCTGGCCATCGTGAATAGAATTGTTACACTTCACGGCGGAGAAGTGCTTGTAGACAGCCTGTGGGGACGCGGAACGTCCATCCACGTCCTGCTGCCGAGCACGGCGACGCAACCGACTAGGAGACACAAGTGAAACACCTCGCACTCGTTGTCGATGACGAGAGGCAAATGACAGAAATCGTCAGCTTCGCCCTCGAAACAGCCGGGTTTGACACAATCACCGCGCACGACGGTGCCGGCGCATGGCAACTCTTCCGAACTCGGCCGGTTAGCCTGGTGATCCTTGATCTCATGTTGCCCGATATTT
Organism: Gleimia europaea ACS-120-V-Col10b; assembly: GCF_000411155.1. Lineage (GTDB taxonomy): Bacteria > Actinomycetota > Actinomycetes > Actinomycetales > Actinomycetaceae > Gleimia > Gleimia europaea_B. The sequence continues at coordinate 166,158 of NZ_KE150266.1, read as the reverse complement.
CCGGGGCTACCCTCGCCAAACGGATTCGAGCCAACTCGGATGTGCCCATCATCATGCTCACAGCGCTTGGTGACACCGAGCAGCGCGTTGCTGGCCTTGAGGCGGGAGCCGACGACTATATTGCGAAACCATTTTCTCCCCAAGAACTAATACTTCGTGCCAAGGCAATCGTTCGCCGCACCGCGCCCGCGCCGGCCGAGCCCGTCACCAACGTCGGGCCGATAATGATCAAAATGGACGCGGTATACGTAAACGGGACGGCGGTAGACCTCTCTGAAATCGAACGTAAACTGTTCCAATGCCTGCTTAATCACCGGGGTGAAGTTGTGCCTGTGCGCACCCTCCTTAACGAAGTGTGGAACACCGCAGCCACTGCGGGTGGGCGCAACATGGTAAAAACCACGGTTTACCGGTTGCGAAAGAAGTTGGAAGCTACGGGACTGCCCGAAACCACTATCCAATCGGTACGCGGACGCGGCTACACGCTCAATATGTAACAAAGCTGTTACCAAGTGTGACCACCGCGCGCGAAGGTGTTACTCCCCCACAGTCAGACTGGAAACGTAGGCCAAATGGCTAAGTTCAATTCTCGACTGCACATTGGAGTGCCAAATGAACAACTCCTCGATTCCAAAGTGGCTGCGCGCCCCCGCACCGGCAAAGCGCCTGCCCCAGGACGTCGTTGACCACATGTACCCCCGCCTTCGCCTCCAAGTATTTCTTGGCATCTTTATCGGCTACGCGGGTTTCTACCTAATTCGCAACAACATTTCTGCGGTCGCTCCGCTCCTTATGGACGACACGGGCATCGACACCGTAGGCATCGGCATCATCGCTAACGCTGTGCTGTTCTCCTACGGCCTGTCCAAGTTCTTCTCGGCGATGCTGTCCGACCGTTCGAACGCACGCTACTTCCTTCCCCTCGGCCTTGCGCTTTCGGCTGTTATGAACCTCCTCGTTGCATTTGCGCCGTGGGCTACCGCCTCCGTTGGCATCTTCGCAACCGTCATGTTCATCAACGGCTGGTTCCAAGGAATGGGCTGGCCCCCGTCTGGGCGCGTACTCGTACACTGGTTCTCCACCTCAGAACGTGGCTGGAAAACCTCCCTTTGGAACACCGCCCACAACGTTGGTGGTGCAGCTCTTCCCGCCCTCATCGGCGTTGGTCTTGCCTGGACTTCCAACAGCTGGCAGGCCGCCTTCTGGGTACCGGCCGTCGTTGCCCTTATCGTTGCGGTAATCGCATTCTTCTTGATCCGCGACACCCCTGAATCGATGGGCCTGCCACCAATCGAAGAATACCGCGATGACCCGGCTAAGGTCAGCGTAGACGATGGCGTGCATATGTCCGCGAAGGAACTCATCTTCAAGCACGTTCTCACCAACCACACCATCGTCATGCTTGCAGTTGCGAACGTATTCGTATATTCACTGCGCTACGGCGTGCTCTCCTGGATCACCGTGTTCCTCGCCGACAAGCACCACGCCGAGATCGGCTCTGGCCTGGTTGGCTACGCCGTGTTCGAACTCGCTGGTATCCTTGGCACCATCCTTTGCGGTTGGCTCTCCGACCACGTATTTAAGGGGTACCGTTCTGGCACCGGCATCCTGTTCACCATCGCCACAGCTATCGCGATCGCTGCCTACTGGCTCATGCCGGTTGGTACCCCGATGTGGATCCTTATCACCCTCGTTGGCCTTATCGGCGGCCTCATCTACGGCCCGGTCATGCTGATCGGCCTACAGGCAATCGACCTGTCGCCCAGCAACGTTGCAGGCACCGCAGCGGGCTTCACCGGCCTGTTCGGCTACCTGCTTGGCGCTACCCTCGCTTCCACGGGCGTTGGCATCATCGTCCACAAGTTTGGCTGGGACGCCACCTTCATCTGCTTCATTGTTTTCGCCATCATCACCGTGATCTTGTTCGCGATCGTTGGTCGCGACGAGAAGAGGCTAATGGCGCAGCGGGCTGCAGGCCACCGGGCCGAGTAGACATCCACCTGGATGAATGGGAATCAAAGTGGGGCGCGGCTTTGCCGCGCCCCACTTGGCTACACTTACACTATGCGTACCCGACTCCGCCTGGTAGTAGGTGCCCTCATCTGTGCCCTCCTCACTGCGGCGTGTACACCCGCAAAAGAGCTCGTCTTCCTGTGTTCGAACGAAGAATCTGTTTGCGAACAGTGGCGGGCAGATTTTGAACACGACTCGGGTATTTCCACCCGATTTTTGCGCTTACCCACTTCCGAAGCCCTCGCACGTCTAACTTCCACACGTGCCGAACCCGAATTCGACATCTGGGTGGGTGGCCCCTCAGACGGATACGTCCTCGCTAAAGAACGAAACCTCCTACAGCCATACAGGCCAAAGCATTTTGCTTCTATCCCCGAGCGGTTTAAAGATGAAGACGCAGCTTGGTTTGGCGTTTACGGATCCGTACTGGCTCTTTGCACCAATCCAGATGTCATCGAAGCAAACGATCTCCCGCGCCCAACAAGTTGGAAAGACCTGGAAAATCCGCGCCTCAAAACGTGGATTTCGGCGTCCTCTCCCCTCACTTCAGGCACCGCGTTCACCGCGCTATGGGCGCAGGCGCAAATTTTTGGATCCGAAGCGGACGACCACCTCGAAAAAGTTTACGCCAATGTCGCAAGGTTCACCCACTCGGGTACTGCACCCGCTAGTGTGATTGCGGCGGGTGATGCGGCAGTTGCGATTACCTTCGCACCCTACTGTGAGCAGCGGTTTGAGTCCGGGGTGCGGCTCGATGTGACGTATCCGAGCGAGGGCACGTTTTACGAGGTTGGTGGCGCTGGACTTCTTGCGGGTACGCGCTCCCAAGCTGAGGGCGAGGCAATGTTGGACTGGCTATCTAGCAAGTCTGGCCAGGAGGCAATGGCGAAGGCCGGTATTTCCCAAAGTCCGATTAGTAGGCAGTTGCCGGACAATCTGGAAAGTCTTTTGGCAACGTCGAATGTGAATATTTTGGATGCGACTTCAGATGAGGTGGCGCAAGATCGGGCGCGGTGGTTGGAATGGGCGGCGAATCATCTGGAGTTTTCCAGATGAGTTGGAAGCGCCTGCAAGCTCGTATGCCCGCGATCTTTGACGCGATCGCTACAATAGTTTTGGGTTTCAGCATGGTGACTGGATTTGGTTATCCGGCATTCGTTTTAGTTTTTAGTGCTGTGGTAAACGATACGAATGTGGCGGGCAAAGAAGTATTGGCACCCGTGTTTTGGTCGGTGCTTGACAGTTCGATAGTTGCTTTTGTTGCAACTATTTTCGCAGCTGTTTTGACGGCCCTTAATCGATCTTTGCCCCGCTCTGTTTCCCGCATTTTTGACGTAATTATTCTCGTTCCCGCAACATTTTCCCCATTTGTAATTGGGGCCGCTGTCTCACGCGGGGTCGGGCGCGGCGGCATTTTGGATCCGGGGTTCTTCCCTCCTTTCTTCGGGCGCGCCGCTGTGATATTTACATTCACTTTGGCTCTGTTGCCTTATGCGTATGCGCTGCTACGCCTATCGACTTTAAAGGTTCCACTGGCGCTAATTGATATTTGCCGCGTGAACGGAGCTAGCGAATGGGAGATCTTTAGGCACACCGTGTGGCCCAGAATGCGGCGCGGATTGCCCCTTGCCTGGCTGGTGGTCTTCATTCTGTCCGTCTCTGATCCAGTCGTTCCTTCCCTGCTGTCATATCCGCATCCGAACGCTTCGCGGGCGGTGTGGACGCTGACAACAGCGCTCGGTGATACCGGCGGGGCGGCGCGTATATCCTTGGCCCTGCTGCTGGCAACTCTCGGGCTTGGAGCTGTAGCTTTTCGCGCTTTGGAATCGCCCGACCTGCTCGGGGCGTTTCGCGGTTTCGAACCAGATAGTAACCGCACTTCATTCTCCCAGCCGGTGGGCTTGGCGCTCTGGCCGCGAGTAGTTACGATAAGTGCCTTGGCCGCAGTAACCACGGCGCCAGTGGTATTCATGGCTGCCCGGGCGGGAACGAACCAGACTTCCTCATCCCCCACGGTGATCACCACTGCGCTTGTCATCTCGATTTTCACGGTTGTGGGCTCTATCGTGATTGCCGGTAGCGGACTGTGGTTGAAAGCGCGCCGGCCCAGCCGCCACGTGGTCGATATAGTGTTCGGCCTGGCCCTGGTGGTTCCCGGTGCCACCACCGGAAGCGCGCTCGGCCTGGCCTACGGGCCCTCCTCGCATCTTGCGGCAAACCTATCTCCACTAGCGCAATCGGTCATGGCATCACTACTAACCGTCACCGCATACCTAACCTTGAGCGCGCCTCTTACCTACATGAGTGTACGCGCCTATGGGCGAGTGCTTCCCCGGCAGGATTTCGAAACCGCCCTCATGCTTGGTGCAAGCGTTGCGCGGGCTGCTCGAGTGAGCGCGCAAACCTGGTTGCGTCAATCTGTGGCCATGTCCGTCACCATCGTGCTTGCCGTTAGCGCCGTGAGCGTTGCCCCCATCATGTGGGTGACTTCTCCATCCACACCCTTACTCGTTCCCTACCTATACCGGCTTATTGATCACGCACAATTTGGGTCCGCCGCTCTCCTCGCCCTCACAATCTCTGCCATCATTTTGCTACTACTGTTTATTTCGTCCCTGCTACTCAGGATTCGCACTAGGAGCCGAGGAGGCCGGTCTTGAAACCCAGCTTGAGCCTGCAAAATCTGAACCTCAACCGCCACGGCCGCCGCGTGCTTCAAGACATCGATCTTGCGGTCTATCCCGGCGAACTTGTTGTTCTCCTTGGCCCCTCCGGCGCAGGCAAATCCACACTTTTGCGAGTCATTAGCGGCCTCACGCGTCCGGGCTCGGGCACGGTGCGCATGGGAGATAAGGACGTCAGCTTTCTCCCGCCCCAGCAGCGTCCCAGCGCAATGGTCATGGATTCGCCCGCGCTCTTTGGCCACATGACCGTGCAGCAAAACATCGCTTTTGCCGTAAACCGCGACCTGTTCGATTCGACTCCTGACGAGCAGATTCTTGTGGCAATGACCGTGTTGAACATTCGCGACTTGGCATATCACTACCCGGCAGAGCTTTCCACCGGTCAACGCCAAAAGGTGTCCCTAGCCAGAACCCTAGTGCGCCGGCCGCAAGTACTCCTCTTTGATGAGCCACTGGCCCACGTTGACGCATTCTCCGCCAAAACCCTGCGCAGCGAAATCCTGCGCGTACACAAACGAATGAACTGCGCGTCCATTTACATCACACACGACGTGAAAGAAGCCTTCTCTATCGCAGACCGCATTATCTACATGGAAGACGGGCGCATCGTGCAAGATGACCTGCCGCAAGAAATTCACGACGGGCCCGCAACCCTTTCAATTGCTAAACACCTTGGTGCAACCACGATCATTTCCGCCTCTGCAAATGCGAGGAGGCTAGTTTCCGGCCAGGTGGTGGCGAATGCGCATGTTCTTGGCAACAACCTCACCATCGCCGCATCGCCATATATTAACGAGGGTGAGGAGGTGCCGATCGTCATCGTTGGATACCCCGACTCGGTAGATATACAGCCCGCCAAATCTGCCTCCCGATTTCCTATCCGCGGTAACATCGGACAGATAGTTCAAAGCATATACACGGGCGAAACCTACCGGCTTCGCATAGAAACCGAACGCGGGGCGATCAGCGCGGAGGTTCAAGCGAACGAGCTTGCCGGTAGCGAAGGCGAACGCGTCAGTATCACTCTGCGCGAGGACCTGCTTTGGGCATTACCCGCCCAAACCTAGCCGCTAACACTTTCGTCGCATCAAATACGATTTATGCGACAAAATAAACAATGCACCGCATCGCATAGCTTGCCGCCAAAGAGTATGACACGCTAGAAGTATGCAAATTTGGCCTGGAGAACCCTACCCGCTCGGCGCTACATTCGACGGAACGGGAACTAACTTCGCAGTATTTTCTTCCGTGGCAGACTCGGTGGAGCTATGTCTGCTGGACGAAGAACGCAACGAACAGCGCATCGCTCTCACCGAAGTCGATGCCCACGTGTGGCACGCCTACCTGCCCGGTATTCTTCCCGGACAACGCTACGGCTACCGCGTGTACGGCCCGTATGACCCCGAGAACGGGCACCGGTGCGACCCCACTAAACTTTTGCTTGACCCGTACGCCAAAGCAATCGATGGCCAAGTGACCACCTCGCAATCCCTATATTCGTACAAATTTGAAGATCCAAGTGAACGCAACGAGGAGGACTCGATTGCAGACACTATGGTCTCAATCGTCATTAACCCCTTCTTTGATTGGGGTCACGACCGTCCCCCAAACCACGAGTACCACAACACGGTCATCTACGAAGCTCACGTCAAAGGTATGACGGCGCGCCATCCCGACATTCCAAACGAGATCAAAGGTACCTATGCGGGCATGGCGCACCCAGCAGTTATCGAACACCTTTGCGAGCTGGGCATCACCGCCGTCGAACTCATGCCGGTGCACCAGTTTGTAAACGACCCGTACCTGCAAGAAAAAGGGTTGTCGAACTACTGGGGGTACAACACGATTGGATTCTTTGCGCCTCATAACGCGTACGCCACTCAAGGCGGTGGCCAACAGGTACAAGAGTTCAAACAAATGGTTAAGGCCTATCACGAGGCCGGTATCGAAGTGATCCTCGACGTCGTTTACAACCACACGGCGGAGGGTAACCACATGGGCCCCACCCTGTCATTTCGTGGCCTTGACAATGCCAACTACTATCGCCTAGTTGACGAAGATAAGCGCCACTATTTTGACACGACGGGTACCGGCAACTCGCTACTGATGAACTCACCCCACGTACTGCAGCTAATCATGGATTCGCTACGGTACTGGGTAACTGAAATGCACGTGGATGGCTTCCGCTTTGACCTTGCCTCCACGCTCGCAAGACAGTTTCACGAGGTGGATCGCCTCTCTGCCTTCTTCGATCTGATCCACCAAGACCCCATCGTCTCGCAGGTAAAACTTATTGCTGAACCGTGGGACGTGGGTGTCGGCGGGTACCAGGTGGGAGGATTCCCACCCCTGTGGTCCGAATGGAACGGACAGTACCGAGACACCGTGCGTGACTTTTGGCGCGGCGAGTTTTCTTCCCTGCCCGCCTTTGCCTCTCGCATTTCCGGCTCCGCTGACCTTTACGAACATTCCGGGCGCCTGCCCATGGCATCGATCAACTTCGTGACCGCCCACGACGGTTTCACCATGCGCGACCTGGTTACTTACAACGACAAACACAACGAAGCTAACGGTGAAGACGGACGTGACGGAGAATCCAACAACCGGTCATGGAACCACGGCGTTGAAGGCCCCACCGATGACCCGGAAATAATGAAACTGCGGCTACGCCAGCAGCGCAACTTCCTCACCACTTTGGCAGTCTCGCAAGGCGTGCCCATGATCTCCCACGGCGATGAGATGGGCCGCACCCAAGGTGGTAATAACAACACGTATTGCCAGGACAACGAGATCTCATGGGTGGATTGGGAACTTGATTCGGATCAAAAGGAGCTACTAGCTTTCGCAAACCGTGTCATCGAGTTGCGCCACGACCACCCCGTGTTCCGCCGCAGGCGCTTCTTCAAGGGACTAGCTAAGCGCGGCGGCGAGTCTGATCTGGGCGAAATAGAATGGTTTAATTCCAGCGGACAGCACATGACCGAAGAGGAATGGGACCAGGCATGGGCAAGATCCACAATGATCTTCCTCAACGGCTTGGCAATTAATGAACCTGACGAGCGCGGCCGGGAAATCATCGACGATGATTTCATTCTCTGTTTTAATGCCTCTCCCGACGACATCGATTTCACGCTTCCAAAGCAAACCTACGGACAAACCTGGAGCACAGTCATTAATACGGCTGACGACTCCGACGGGTCGAAATACAGCGCTAACGCTAAGGTGAGAGTTACAGCCAGGTCGATACACATTCTTAGGAGCCCGCGAGGTAACGAAGATGAATAACCCACACCCCCACCTTCCAGCTAACGGAAAACGCACCCCCATTTCCACATACCGGCTTCAGGTGAACGAAAACTTCCCCTTTAGCGCGGCTGAGGAGGTGCTACCCTACCTGGTTGAGCTTGGGGTGACGGACGTTTATCTTGCGCCCATCTTGCAAGCGGCGCCCGGTAGCCTGCACGGTTATGACGTGGTGGATCACACCCACATTTCAGCTCAGCTGGGCGGATTGGACGCTTTCAAAAAATTTGCTGATCGCGCCCATGAACTTGGCCTGCACGTCATCGTTGATATCGTGCCAAACCACATGGCAGTCCCCACTCCGGTATGGCACAACAAGGCGATGTGGTCCGTGCTCAAACACGGCGCCAAATCAGGATACGCTAACTGGTTCGACGTTGACATCGACAGCCCTATCCTGATGCCCGTACTTGGCAAACGCATTGGCCAGGTACTTGCAGACCAAGAGATTCAGCTTGCAAAAATGGTGGTCCCAACCGAACCTCAATACGGCGAGCAGTGGGTTCTTACCTACTACGAGCACGTATTCCCGGTTGCCAAAGGCACCGAATCACTACCCCTGTCGGTGCTCATCGAACGCCAGCACTACCGCCTCGCGCATTGGAAAGTGGCGGACGAAGAACTAAACTACCGTAGGTTCTTTGACGTTGGCACACTTGCTGGCCTGCGCGTAGAGCAAGAGGAAGTGTTCCAAGCCACTCACGCACTGATCCTCGACCTGGTCCAAACTGGATACATCGACGGGTTACGCGTAGACCACCCGGACGGCCTCGCAAATCCAACCGAATACTTCAAGAGATTGCACGAGGCCACAGGCGGCCAGTGGATTGTTGCCGAGAAAATTCTGGAAGGTGACGAAGAGTTACCCTCCAACTGGCCCGTGGCGGGCACCACCGGCTACGACACGGCGTGGAGGCTACACGCGCTCCTGACCGATCCAGCAGGGGCGATGCCGCTGGGGGCGATCATGCAGAACATTGCCGGCGATTCCCCCTCCTCACTTCCAGCGATCATTCGGGAGGCGAAAGCGCAAATTATTGACACCTCACTGGCGGCAGAAGTGCGCCGCGTTGGCACCTTGATCTGGCAGATCTGTCAAGAAGATATCCGCCTGCGTGACTACACGTTCCGTTCCCTCATCGATTGCCTGCGCGAACTCGTGATTGAGTTTGACCGCTACCGCGCCTACGTTGGGGCATTCGAACCCGTTTCCGATGCGACTCGCGCGGTTGTAGAGGGCGCCGCCGAACGTGCCCGCACCCGGCTCGACCATGACCTTGACGATGCCATGGACGTCATCGTGGCTCTTGTTCTGGGCGATGAGGTGGGCTCCGCCGGCCTAGATGTGAGTGATGAGCGCCGGCGCGAAGTGATGGTGCGCTTCCAACAAATCTGCGGAGCCGTGCAGGCTAAGGGCGTAGAAGACACGGCCTTTTACCGCTGGACACACATGACTTCGCTCAACGAGGTAGGATCGACGCCCGAGGTGTTCAGCATCGACATTGACCGCTTCCACGCCTTTGAGTCCAAGCTACAAAGCAACTGGGCGGCTACCATGACATGCGGCACCACGCACGACACCAAGAGGGGCGAGGACGTCCGCGCACGCATTTCGCTCCTTTCACAGCGCTCCAAAGACTGGGCTAGCCTGCTGAACGAAATGCGTGCCCTCTCGCGCGAATACCGCCCAGCAAACATTAATGGGCGCGCGGAAAACCTCATGTGGCAAACAATTGTGGGCACTTGGGGAACGACTGATCGCATCACCGCCGACAGGCTGAGCAGGTACCTCACCAAAGCCATTCGCGAACAAAAAGAGTGGACATCTTGGACCGGCCCTGATGAACGCCTGGAAAAGGATTTCTTGGAATACGCCTGCACCATCATCGGCGATCCACAGATCATCGAACTTCTGAACGAATGGTGTGAATCCAACACGGACCTGCTGCGCTCGGTCATCCTTTCCATGAAAGCATTGCAACTGACCTTGCCTGGCGTTGCCGACGTGTATCAGGGAACGGAAATCACCGCGACTTCTCTCGTGGATCCCGACAACCGTAGGCCCGTGAACTTCACGGAGCTTTCACAAATTCTGGACAAGGTATTTACGTCCTCCCCGCAAAGCCTAGATGAAGAAAAGATGCTGATTACGGCCTCACTGTTACGGCTTCGCCGTGACATGCCCAGTGTGTTCGTATCTAAAGATTCGGGCTATCAGGCACTGCCCACCTCTTCGGGCCACTGCGTCGCATTTGCCCGCACGCTCTCGGGCGATCCTCGCGTTGTCACGGTTGCTACCAGGCGAAAGGCAGCTCTTGATGAGATTGGCGGTTGGGACGAAGTCTCGGTTGTTCTACCCGATGGCAAGTGGCAAGACGTGTTCACCAGTGAGGTTTTCGCCGGTGGCGCTGCTGCCGCCACCGATCTGCTCGACACTTTCCCGGTAGCCGTACTTAAAAAGATCGAGGAAAGTTAAGTCGTGAGCATACCAAAGAATTTTGTGGACACTCCTGGTCGCGACCTCGTCCCAGTATGGTCATCGACCGCGAAGTCAATAACTGTGCATTACGAGTTCGAAGGCACTCACGAGTTAGAAATGAAAAACTACGGGGGATGGTGGGTTAGCCCCTCCCCACTCCCCCCTGGCGCTACCTACCGCTACAGCGTGGATGGGGGCGCGCCCGTTGCGGACCCTCGCGCACTACGCCGCCCCGCTGGCGTGCACGGCCCCGCACAAACGTGGCAGCCACCAAAAATCAAACATTTCGATGCCGGTGATTTGCTGGGAAAAGTGTTCATGGAGATCCATATTGGCACTTTCACGCCCGAGGGAACGCTCGAAGCCGCAGCACACAAACTTGGGCACCTAGCTGACCTGGGCGTGCAGGTAGTTGAGGTAATGCCCGTTGCACCATTTCCCGGCACATTTGGGTGGGGATATGACGGGGTGAGCCTGTACGCAGTACACGAGGCGTATGGCGGCCCCGATGGGTTTGTTCACTTTGTTGAGGCCGCCCATGACCTTGGCATCGCGGTGTGTTTAGACCTCGTTTTGAATCATTTCGGCCCGGTGGGAAACTACATCGCTGCGCTCGACAACTACTATTCGAGCAAGCACGAGACACCATGGGGAGCGGCGCTCGATCTTGACGGCGATAACGCCGTCCATACGCGTGAATTTTTGAAGGGTGCAGCCTTGCACTGGTTGCGCAACATGGGGGTGGATGCACTACGCCTAGATGCCGTACACGCCCTAGATGATGATTCTAGCTATCACTTCCTCGCCGAACTTTCCGATGACGTGGCCAAGTTGGAGGCTCAGACGGGACGCACGTTCACGCTGATCGCCGAATCTGACCTAAATGATCCAATAATGGTCACCCCAACCGATAAGGGCGGCCGAGGCATGGACGCACAGTGGGATGACGACGTGCACCATGCCCTCCACGCTGCATTCACGGGCGAAACCCACGGCTACTACGCTGATTTTGAACCGCGTGAAGCGCTCGTGGCAGCGTTTGAAGACGTCTTTTTCCACGCCGGCACGTACTCGTCATTCCGGGGGAAAATGTGGGGCGCTCCCGTCTCTAAAGACATAGATCGGCGTCGATTCGTGATTTCGTCACAAAATCACGATCAGGTGGGCAATCGCGCGATTGGCGATCGCCCCTCGCAGGTACTCTCCGATGCGCAGCTAGGTTCGGTTGCCGCGCTGGTTTTGCTCTCCTCCTTCACGCCAATGCTGTTCCAAGGTGAAGAGTGGGCCTCGCGCAGCCCGTTCTTGTTCTTTTCTGACCAAGAGGGTGATGAGGAGATGGCTCGCGCTATGCGTGATGGGCGCCGCGCTGAGTTCGCCTCGCATGGTTTTGACTCCATTTATGGCCGCAAGGTGACGGTTCCAGATCCTACGGTTCGCTCCACGTTTGCAGCGTCGAAGCTGGACTGGCAAACAGCGCAGTGCGAGGCCGGCAAGCGGATGCTCGCGTGGTACAAGAAGCTGATACAGATTCGCAAGGAAGAAGCAACCACCGGTAAACCAATGCAAGTGCGTTTTGACGAGGATCTGTTGCGGATGCGTAGCGGACACCTCGAAGTGATAGTAAACATGGGCGCTAGCACGGCCCGCCCTGCCGTAGGCGAGAAGCAGCGCCTCATCTTGACTTGGTCTGGTAACGCGGGCGATCTACAGCCCGGGGAAGCCGCGATATACAACAGTTAGCTACCGGCCTTAGCCATACCGCTAGTTCGCTATAAGTCAAATGTAAAGCTCCCCGCGCACAACCTTGCACGAGGTAGCTTTACAGACAATAACGGCGCCTATTTAGAGCTCGGTTGGCGGGAACTTTTCAAACACCTGCGTCAGGCGCAGATCCCTGGCAGCTAGGAAAGCCACGCGTTTTAGCGAGCGGTCCTTCGGATTCTTCAGCGGGTTGAAGAGCCGCTTCGGCGCGAGTGTCTTCATGCGCTCGGCAAGTTCGCGGTCATCACACCACTTTGTTGCAACCCGCACGGGCACGAGGGCATAGAGGGCTTCTCGAGTACCTATTTTCAACTCACTGTCTATGCCATGCAAGAGGTCGTCAACGAGGACGCTCATAGGGTTTACTCCCCCAGCAAACACGTATCCGGAGTTGCGTCCGATGCGCGGATTAACTTCAAGGAAGTATGCGACCCCATCGCGTGGATCGATCTTGATGTCAAAGTTGGCAAAGCCCTCGTAATCAACTTTTTCAAAAAATGTTTTCACCTGGTTGAACAAACCTTCGTCCGGGCCAGTAACCATGGCCACCGGGTTGCCAACCAGGCTCGGACGGTGATCTTGCAGGCCAACGCGCGCGTGCACAAGCATCACCAGCTTGCCTTTGGTGTTCACATACGCGGTAATGGAACGGATCTGGCTATCACCACCGGGAATGTACTCTTCAATAACGAAATCGCCGGCATACCCGTAGCTGTCTAGCTGCGCCAGGAAATCATCGAGTTGCGCGGGAGTGTCAAAATAGTAGACCTTGTGTTTGTCTGGCATATCCAGTAGGTCAAACTCGGCCGAAAGCGCGGGCTTGGCCACCACCGGGTAGTTCAGATCGACGCCACGGCATCCGGCTTTAACCGTTGCAAAACGCGCGGTGGAGATGCCGGCCGCCTCGCAAATCGTCTTAAACGAGGCCTTGTCGGACACTGCCGCGAGCGTCTGGGAGGAAGGTAGCGCAATCTTGTATCCCTCAGGTAACCGGTCGCGTACTTCTACTAGATTCGCGATCTGCGCGTCAGAGTTCGTCATAAGTATTAAGGGACGCTGCGAGTAATTTTTTGCAACCTGATTCAAAACGCCGAGCACGCCGCTGTTTGTGCTGGCGTCTTCGACGGGCACCCAGTCAATGAAATTGGAGTAAATCACGGCCTTAGAGGGCGCGGTGGAAATGCACACCACGCGAGTGTTGTAAGCGTCGTTGAACTGGCGGGCAAGCGCGTAGGCTTCCACGCCTCCGCCAAGAATCACAGGTAGCCCTTCGAATCGGCTTGTATCTGCATTGCGAACGTCCACTGCTAGCTCCTTTAGACAGCCGGCTTTAACTCCATCAAGTCTAGTGCAACATCCGCTTTGGTTGGACTTACAAAGCGGTGGGCCCAACAATCCCCGCGCAAAGTGCCATTTTGTTCCGACCGGGCGTTTTCTTTTACCTCTCTGGGCGCGCCGTAGCCGAAAAGCCCAGCGGTGCTCGTAGCCTAAATGTGTGTTAGCCGAAGTCAGCGCGTCCCCGCGAGTTTCGCCTCCGCAAGAGTTCGTTGAGGCCCTGCTCAGTTTACGTTCCGTCGCGGTTGAACCCGGCATCGAGTTGCAGGAAGTGCCCGCCCCGCGCAAAATCGCCCCGTACGCGGCTGCACTTAGAGCATTCACGCAGGCGGAAGAAGATGAGCTTCCCGTTGCGACCGGCCGTTTCGTGGTGCTGTTTGACCCCGATGGGCAGCCCGGTTGGAACTCGCGGTTCCGTATAATCATGCACGCGCGCTCACAGGTGGAGCCCGAGATGGGCACCGATCCTCTACTTGGTGAGGTCGTGTGGAGTTGGGCTCACGACGCCCTCGATGATGCTGGCGCTAACGCGCACAACATGAACGGCACGGTTACGCGAGAATTATCTGACACGTTTGGAGGCCTGAAGCTGTCTGGCTCCGAGGTGGAGATCGAAATGCGCGCCTCATGGTCACCCGCAACGAATGATCTTGGCCCGCACATGGCGGCGTGGCTAAAGCTGATTGCCCGCACGGCCGGAACCTACATCGATGACGATCACCCATTTGAGATCGAACCGATTCCGCATGCCTGACCACCCGAAACCTATCGAGAACATGAGCGAAACCGAACCCACCCTCATAGTGCACCCGCGCGAAGGCACACCTGACCCAACCGATACGCCCGCAGACCTCGAACGTGCGATCAAGAAACTGGCTGCCTCCCCTATGCCCGTGGCAATTGATGTGGAACGCGCATCTGGCTTCCGCTACTCCGACCGTGCGTACTTGATTCAGATTCGACGCGAAGACGTCGGCACCTTCCTCATTGATGCCGCTACTCTGCCCCACCTGCAGTCCCTGGGGGCGGCGCTACAAAACGCGGTGTGGATCCTCCATGCCGCAGACCAGGATTTACCGAGCCTGCGCGAGGCAAACCTGCATGCCCCAGAACTTTTTGATACCGAGGTTGCGGCGCAACTGTTGGGGTTTGAACGCATTGGCCTCACCGCTGTTTTGGAGCGAACCCTGGGCGTGACGCTGGATAAAGAGCATCAAGCGTCCGACTGGTCTAACCGCCCACTACCGCGAGCATGGTTGCGTTACGCCGCGTTGGATGTGGAGTTTTTAACGCAGCTGTATCGCGCGCTCAGCCACGAACTGTACGAGGCAGGCCGCTGGGATTGGGCGCAGCAAGAGTTCGAACACATTTTGAATCTGCCGCCAAAGCCAGCTGATCCGAACAAGTGGCGTTCAATTCCAGGTGCGGGTAAGATCCGTACGCGCCGCCAGTTGGCGATTTTAGAGCAGCTTTGGCGAGCGCGTGAAGAGATCGCGAAGGAGCAGGATATTGCTCCAACCCGCCTTATTAGCAACCGCACACTTGTGTCTTTAGCGTTCAAACCACCACGCAACAAGCGTGCGCTCCTAAATATTCAACAGATGCGCCGCCCTCGTGCGCGTAGCCACACCGATGAGTGGATGAGCGCGATCAAACACGCCAAATGTATGTCCGAGGCTGATCTGCCACCGTTACGCAAGCACACGCCGCCCGGTTCTTTACCTAAGGTTTCTGGGTGGCGGTCTGCCCACCCGGATGAATTCGCAAGACTGAAGGTGGTTCGGAGGGCGATTGAGCCACTGGCTCAACAGATCGGTATTGACCCTGCTGTTTTGTTGGAGCCTCGCATCCAAAAGCGTTTGGCCTGGGATGGGCCGGTACTTCGCGCGGACGAAATGCGCGATTACCTGCGCCGTCGCGGCGCGCGCGAATGGCAGATCGAGCGCGTCGCTGATGCGCTGGTCGAAGCGATAAATTGAGGCTCGCAGAAGCGGGTTAGGCGAGGTCGCGCGAAGTGACATTTCGAAACCATTAGTTAAGCCAGCCGGCAACCGGCTGGTCAACACTTGACTTATGACAGCTTGTTCAGCTCCTGCAGGATCTCGCTGGCCGAATGCTTCGCATCCAGGTGAACGTCTTCGATTATCTGGTTTCGCTTCGCGTGGCTAAGGAACTGTTTTGGCACGCCGCGAGCCATGACTGGCGTGTACCTGCCCGCCTGGGCAAGCGCTTCTCGCACTGCGGATCCAAATCCGCCCTCTTGCAGGCCGTCCTCTAGGGTGACAACTAGTTTCGCTTCCGCAATATTCTCCACGAGGTCAGGATTAACTGGTAGTAGCCAACGCGGGTCGAGAACGGATACTGACACGCCCTCGTCTGCAAGCATTTGCGCGACTTCTAAACCGTTCTTCACAAAGGCACCCGTAGCGAGGATGGCCACGTCCGGCTGGTCTGCTTCGCGTAGCACGTCTGCCCAGGGATGGCGCGAGGTGGCGGGAATCGGCTGGGGAAGAGCGCCCTTGGGGTAGCGAATCACGGTGGGCGCGTCCTCTATTGCAACGGCTTCACGCAGGGCAAGACGCAAAGTTTCTTCATCGCGCGGGGCATTTAGGTGCAGGCCAGGAACAATGGACAGCATGGCAATATCCCACATGCCGTTGTGAGAAGCACCGTCATCTCCCGTGATTCCCGCCCGATCCAGTACAAACGTGACGCCCGCCTTATGGAGGGCAACGTCCATGAGTACCTGGTCAAACGCGCGGTTCAAGAACGTGGAGTAAACCGCGAATACCGGGTGCGCGCCAGCGAAAGCCATCCCGGCTGCGGAGGTAACCGCGTGCTGTTCCGCTATGCCCACGTCAATCACGCGGTCGGGAAACTCTTCTTGCATTGGGAGCAGGCCCACCGGGGCCATCATCGCCGCGGTGATTGCCACTATTTTCGGGTTTTGCCTTGCAATCTTTACGATCTCGTCTGCAAAAACTGCGGTCCATCCAAACCGGGAGGGAGCTATCGGCAACCCTGTTTCCGGGTGAATCTTCCCCACCGCGTGGAAACGGTCAGCAACGTCCTCCTCCGCAGGAACATAGCCGCGGCCCTTATTGGTGATTACGTGCACCAAAATGGGTTGTTTCGCCGCTTTTGCGCGCGTAAGGGCAAACTCGACCGCTACTTCGTCATGCCCGTCGAACGGGCCGATGTACTTAATACCGAGGTCGGCGAACATCACGCCCGCACTAATCGCGTCACGCATGCCCTCTTTTACCCCGTGGAGGGCGTCGAACGCTACCTCTCCGGGGCGACCGTGCGACAGGAGCTTCTTCTTCCCCCACGCCAGCGCCTTTTCATACCCTTCGGACACGCGCAACGCATCCAGGTGGTGCGCGAGCCCCCCGATAGTGGGCGCATACGAACGCCCATTGTCGTTCACGATGATCACGAGGTTGCCATCCGCATGGTCACCGATGTTGTTAATCGCCTCCCATGCCAGGCCGCCCGTCAAAGCACCGTCACCAATGACTGCAACCACGTGATCTTCTCGCCCCGTGCGCTGGTATTCACGCAAGACGCCTTCGGCCCACGACAGCGCTGTTGAAGCATGCGAATTTTCCACCACGTCATGAGGAGACTCCGTCCGCGACGGATATCCGGACAAACCTCCCTCTTGACGTAGCTTTGAAAAGTCGGTGCGTCCCGTCAACAACTTGTGAACGTACGCTTGGTGGCCCGTGTCAAAAATGATCGTGTCGCGCGGCGAATCAAACACACGGTGGATCGCCAAAGTCAGCTCCACTACCCCCAGGTTCGGGCCCAGGTGTCCACCCGTGCGGGAAACGGACTGCACCAAGTATTCGCGGATTTCGCCAGCCAACACTTCTAAGTCGGCAGAAGTGAGGTCTTTCAAGTCCGAAGGCTGCTTAATGGAAGCTAAGAGTCTTCCGGGCTTAGGGGCTGGCTTTTCACTCATGGGCACCATCTTAATGGGCAAAGTTCATTCACGAGAACTAAAGGCGAAATCCGTCCGTCTGCCCACACGCAAATCAAACGCGCTAAATTAGGGGTTAGGCCACCGTGAAGATTGGAACTAAAATGACGCAAAAACGCCCTTATGGTACTTGGGATTCTCCCATCAGTGTTGATGATTTAACGGCGCGGACGGTGACGCTGTCCCAACTTCGCGTAGATCGTGACGCGACTATGTGGGTTGAGGGCCGAGCCAGCCAGGGTGGCCGCAACGTTCTGCTTCGCCGGGGGCGCGTGGGTATTACCGAAGAGGTTTTACCCATGATCGAAGGCACTATCCTACCCGATGTTCGCACTCGCGTACACGAATATGGCGGCCGCGCCTACGCGGTTCACGAGGGCGTGATTGTGTTCTCGCACGCCGGGGATGACCGCGTGTACAAGTTTGACTTGAACGATCAAACGCCGGGAATCATTCCACTGACGGAGCTGTCTAACCGCCGCTACGGCGACTTCCACATTGCTGATGTGCGCGACGTGGTTTACGCGGTTTGTGAAGACCACACAGCTGAGGGCGAGCCAAAGAACTACCTGGTTTCGATCCCGCTGGACGGTTCGGGGGCGCGCGAACCCGAGCGCGTTAAGACGCTGTACGACAAGACCGATTTCGTGGCCGCTCCCACGCTTTCACCCGATGGCACGAAACTGGCGTGGCTAACTTGGAATCACCCGCACATGCCGTGGACCTGCGCTAAGCTCCACGTCGCCTCGATCACTTTCGAGGGCGATATTGACCAAATGGTTACGGTTGTTGGGCAGAAGGATGTGGCCGTTTACGAGCCGCGGTGGACGGATGCAGGAGACCTGATCCACGTTGACGATTCGAGCGGCTGGGCAAACCTGTACCGGACCGAGGGGTTTGAGTGGCATGAAGGCGAAGATTTGAATGCGTGGACAACACGTTTACGCACCCGCCGCCTGCATCCCTCCCAGAAGGCTTTTTCTCACCCGCACTGGCAGTTGGGCTTGCACTCATTTGACAATCTAGATGATGAGCACCTGATCTGCTCTTGGGCGGAAGGCCCGTATTGGCACCTGGGCACGGTACGTCTAGACAACGGCCAGCTGGAAACCTGGCACACCGATTGGCATCCCGTTGGCAACGTCGCATCCTACAACGGCCGGGTGGTTATGCTGGCGGATTCCGATACGCGCACCCCCGCGATCGTGCAGATCAAGAACGGTGAGGTCAGCGAGTTGCGCTCCTCCACCTGGACGGATCTACCTGAACGCGTGATCTCTAAACCCGAGCCCATCGAGTGGCCTACCGGGGATGGGGAAATCTCCCATGGATACTACTACCCACCGGCCTCGCCCACATTCACCGCACCCGAGGGCGAACTTCCCCCTCTGATCGTCATGATTCATGGCGGCCCCACGTCTGCCGCGCGGCCGGGTCTTACCCTGTCACAGCAGTTCTGGACCTCGCGTGGATTTGCGATTCTTGACGTTAATCACCGAGGTTCAACGGGTTGGGGCAGACCGTATCGTGAGCGCCTGAACGGCCACTGGGGTGAAATGGTTGTGAGTGACGCTGAAACCGGCGTGCAGTACTTGGTAGAGAAGGGCCTGGCTGACCCGAAGCGCATTGCGATTCGCGGCGGCTCCGCAGGTGGCTTTGCCACCCTACTGGCTCTGGCCACGTCCAAAACCTTCACTGCCGGCACCTCCCTATACGGCATTGCGGACCTCGCGGCAATGGTCAAAGAGACGCACAAGTTTGAGTCACACTACATTGGCCGCCTGGTGGGATCGAGCGATCTTTCTGACCCGATTTGGGCCGAAAAGTCTCCGATCAACCACATTGAAAACATTGCGGCGCCCCTCCTTCTGTTACAAGGCAGCGAAGACCGCGTGGTTCCGCCCTCGCAGGCGCTCATGATGAAAGATGCCCTAGAAAAGCTGGGCCGCACGGTGGAACTAAAAATATACGAGGGTGAGGGCCACGGGTTTGTCCGCTCCGACACGATCCAAGACGCTCTTTTGACGGAACTGGATTTCTACAAGCACGCTTGGGGAATCGCCAGTGCCAAGTGAGGGCGGCGCCCCACCCCACCCGCGTGAACTTGCGGGAAGGATCCGGCACGCCCTCGTCTATCGGCGCACCGGCCAGGCGGCCGTTGCGGTAACCGCCGGTGCCCTCACCGGACTGATGGTTGTGTTCATGCACTACCTGATCATCGGGTGGGAGTATCTGATGACCGGCTACACGGACTACGCTCCCACCGGCGGCGCGGCGCACGGTTGGCTTGGGATTGGCTCGTGGTTTGTGATCTTCACACCCGTTATCTCCGCCCTCATTTATGGCCCTCTAATGCAAAAATGGGCGCCCACCACGCGCGGGCTGGGCATTCCCGAAGTTATGCTGGCAGTTCGCCGTAATGGTGGCGACATGCCTCGAAACGTGTGGTTTATCAAAGTAATCGCTGCGGCGCTCACCATTGGGGGCGGCGGATCCGTTGGCAAGGTGGGTCCGGTTGTGCAAACGGGGGCAGCGATCTCATCAATGATCGCGCGCCGCCTGCGCATGCCTGTAAAACGCGTGGTGGTGCTCGTCGCGTGCGGCGCTGCGGCGGGTGTCTCCGCCACGTTCAACGCACCCCTGGCAGCCGCCGTGTTCGCGATGGAAGTAATCCTCGTGCAGTTTTCTGCAGAGATTTTCGGCCTGGCCGTACTATCGTCTGTCTCCTCCGCGATTGTTTCGCGCGCAGTCCTCGGTGATAAGTTCATCATTAGCCTTCCGGGCACCTATAGCTTGGAATCCCAACTAGATCTGTGGGCCGTTCCCTTGGTGGGCCTCCTGTGCGGACTAACCGGCCTGCTACTGTCAAAAACACTGTATGCACTTGTAGATTTCCTCGATCGAATCGACCAGGGCCCCGAATGGCGCCGGCCCGTCATCGGTAGCATTTTCCTTGGTTTTGGCCTGTGGATGTTCCCCGAACTGTTCGGCACTTCTACCACCATCCAAACCGAGGCACTCCTGGGTGCCTATACCGCTTCTGCTCTGCTGCTACACGCGGGCTTGAAAATACTGTTTTCTACCTACACCGTTGCAATCGGCGGAGCGGGCGGACTGTTTGCCCCCTCCATGTATATTGGCGCGATCGTTGGCACCGCGATCGGCATGTACCTAGAGCCACTGACTTCCACCAGCCCTGCCGTTTTCGGCGTTATCGGTATGGGCGCATGCTTTTCCGGTGCCATCCGCGCCCCCATGGCAGCCGTCCTCCTGATCATTGAAATGACCGGTCAATACGGTCTTGTTCTGCCACTAATGCTTGCCATCGTCATCGCAACTGGTACTTCGCGTTTCCTTAGCCGCAAAACGATTTACACCGAAAAACTCATTCGCCGCGGCGACATCCTCGACGATCCCGTTGACGCCACTCTGATGGGCAATAATGCTGCGAAAACCCTGATGGGCCCCGTTCCAGGCCTGATCGTTACCACTAATACGATCCCGGAGGCCTCACAAATCATGCGCTCGGCTGAGTCCTCACTTCTACCCGTCGTGGACGAGGAAGGTAAGTTCGTTGGCACGGTATCTTCAATGGAGTTGGCTAGCGCCCGCCTGTCTGACGATACTCCCCCAACTGTGGCTGACCTGCATCTGAGCACGGCTTCCGTGCCGGCTAGCGCAATGCCTTCAGTGTTCATGCAACGTATGCTTGCCTCGCACGTGGCCGGAATGCCGGTGGTTGAAGGCGGCGAGGTGGTTGGCTGGATTTCGTCCGAGGAGTTGGTTCGCCGCATGTATCGCGAGCAGCGCCGCGCCTTGGATCGACGCGAAGCTGAGTCTTCTTGGGGTTCGCGCTGGCAGAAACGCCACGCTAATCGTGACATCGACGAGGCTACTTCTTAAGTCTCCGGGAGCCGTCTTCACATCACTTCAATGCCCTTGTCTTCAACGGGTTTAACGTGCGTGAGTAATACGGAGTCTGCGTGGTTTCGACCCGCGCATACATAAGCGAGCGAGGCCAGTTGCTAGACCCCGCCCGCTTAGTGCGTGTTTACTTTACGAGTTCACGAAGCACGTACTGCAAGATGCCACCATTGCGGTAGTAGTCCGCTTCACCCGGTGTGTCGATGCGGACAACCGCGTCGAACTCAATCGTGTCACCGTTTTCCTTGGTAGCGCGTACCTTAACGGTCTTCGGTGTTACGCCCTCGTTCAGCGCCTCAATACCTTCAATGTCAAAGACTTCGGTGCCATCAAGGCCAAGCGAATCAGCAGTTTCCCCAGCCGGGAACTGTAGCGGCATCACGCCCATACCGATCAGGTTAGAGCGGTGAATGCGCTCGAAGGATTCGGTAATAACTGCCTTTACGCCCAGCAGGCTGGTGCCCTTAGCAGCCCAGTCACGAGACGATCCGGAGCCGTATTCCTTGCCGCCGAGTACCACGAGTGGAACGCCGGCTTCGCGGTAGTTCTGTGCAGCCTCGTACACGGTGGACTGCGGCCCGCCGGGAGCCGTGAAGTCGCGGGTGTAGCCACCTTCAACATCGTCAAGCAACTGATTCTTAATGCGGATGTTGGCAAACGTGCCACGAATCATTACTTCGTGGTTGCCGCGCCGAGAACCGTAGGAGTTGAAGTCGCGGCGCTCCACACCGTTGTCAACCAGGTACTTACCGGCCGGCGTGTCAGCACGGAACGAGCCTGCTGGCGAAATGTGGTCGGTAGTTACCGAGTCACCGAGCTTCAGCAGTACGCGCGCGCCCTTCACGTCCTTGACCGGATCCGGTTCCATCGTCATGCCCTCGAAGAACGGGGCTTTGCGAATGTAAGTGGAGTCTTCCGCCCAGTCGAACGTTGCGCCGTCCGGCGTTTCAAGGGCGCGCCACTTCTCGTCACCCTTGAACACGTCAGCATAGTCGTGTAGGAACATTTCGCGGTCAATCGTCGCGTCGATCGTTTCCTGTACCAGCTTCGGATCGGGCCAGATGTCGCGCAGGAACACGTCATTGCCGGCCTGATCTTGGCCAAGCGGCTCTGTTTCAAAGTCGAAATCCATGGTTCCGGCCAGCGCGTAGGCGATTACGAGCGGCGGCGAGGCCAGGTAGTTCATCTTGACGTCGGGGTTAATACGGCCTTCGAAGTTGCGGTTACCCGAGAGTACCGACACAACCGTCAGGTCCTCCTCATTCACTACTGCCGATACTTCGTCGGGTAGCGGTCCGGAGTTACCGATACACGTGGTACAGCCGTAACCAACCAGGTTGAATCCCAGCTCGTTCAAGTACGGCCACATTCCGGTCTTCTCGTAGTAGTTGGTGACAACCTGTGAACCGGGCGCCATCGAAGTCTTGACCCAAGGCTTGCTCTTCAAGCCCTTCTCTACCGCGTTCTTCGCAAGCAAAGCGGCGGCCATCATGACGGAGGGGTTGGACGTGTTGGTGCACGAGGTGATTGAGGCGATTACAACATCACCGTGGTCGAGCACAGTCTCGGTGCCATCCGTAAGCGTGATGCCCGCCCTGTGGTGAGGACGCTCATCAGCAAGCTTTGGCTCGCTCGGCGGAACGGCATCTTCTTGGCTACCAAATTTAACCGGGTCAGAAGTTCCCATGGAATCTGCAAGAGCCTTGTCGAGACTGGTGGGCTCCAGGCCCTTACCCGAAATGTAGTCCGGGAGCGTGCCGGCGAAGGATTCCTTGGCTTCAGATAGTTCGATGCGGTCCTGCGGGCGTTTCGGGCCGGCAATGGATGGGACAACCGTGGAAAGATCGAGCTCAAGGTATTCGGAGTACCTCGCTTCGCGCGACGGATCGTGCCACAGGCCCTGTTCTTTGGCGTACACCTCGACAAGGCGGATGAGGGACTCGTCGCGGCCGGTGAGGCGCAGGTAGTCGAGGGTGACATCGTCAATTGGGAAGATCGCGGCGGTAGAGCCAAACTCTGGCGACATGTTACCAATCGTTGCTCGGTTGGCCAGCGGCACTGCGGCAACGCCTTCGCCGTAAAACTCAACGAACTTGCCTACCACACCGTGTTCACGCAGCATCTGCGTGATGGTGAGGACGACGTCGGTGGCGGTTGCACCCGAGGGAATCTCGCCCGACAGCTTGAAGCCCACAACCTTTGGGATCAGCATCGAAACAGGCTGGCCGAGCATCGCGGCCTCAGCCTCAATACCGCCAACACCCCAGCCGAGCACTCCCAAGCCGTTCACCATCGTGGTGTGCGAGTCGGTACCCACGCAAGTGTCCGGGTAGGCAATGGTCTTGCCGTCTTCTTCCTTGGTGAACACGGTACGAGCGAGGTATTCGATATTCACCTGGTGGACAATGCCCGTACCCGGTGGAACCACACGGAAGTTTTCAAACGCGTCCTGGCCCCAACGCAAGAACTGGTAGCGTTCGCCGTTACGCTGATATTCCAGCTCGACGTTACGAGCAAATGCACTTTGCGTGCCGAACGAGTCGATCTGTACCGAGTGGTCTATCACGAGTTCAGCCGGGTTCAACGGGTTGATCTTGTTCGGGTCACCGCCCAGGTCAGCTACGGCCTCACGCATGGTTGCAAGGTCCACCACGCAGGGCACACCCGTGAAGTCTTGAAGTACTACGCGTGCTGGGGTGAACTGGATTTCCGTGTCCGGATCGGCCGAAGGATCCCAGTTAACCAGGGCCTCAATGTGTTCTTTAGTGGTGTTCGCACCGTCTTCGGTACGAAGAAGGTTTTCTACCAAAACCTTCAGAGCATACGGTAGCTTCGATGCTCCCGGCACAGCGTCGAGCCGGTAAATTTCGTAAGACTTACCATCTACATCAAGATCCGCGCGGGACTTGAAACTGTCTAGGCTGGTCACGTCATCTCCTCGTGAAATATGAGACTTGCTCTCCAACATCAATATCTCGATGTCAAGATACTTAATGCTAACACTTTCACTCAATATTTTCGTTGGTTGGCGCGCTTTTCGCTGTGTTTCAGATAACAGGCCCGAGATTATGCGATTTTCACGCAAAAAGAACCGTCCTTGGTCGCATACTTTTCGCTACGAGAGGTTTCGTTAAATAGCGCGGCAACGACGGTTCGCTGCTGATTAGTATTTGAGCTCGTAGTTTATCTGGTTGATGAGTGGCTCACCGCGGCGATAGCGGCGAAGGTTTTGCACGAAAATCGCGAACGCGCGCTTGAAATAGTGTTGACTCGGGCCGGAGTTGTGCGGAGTCATCAATAGATTGTCCAAGTCCCAAAGTGGCGAATCTTTCGGAACCGGCTCTGTAGCGAACACATCCAGGTAGGCGCCCTTTATTGTTTTTTCCCGCAGCGCGCAAATGAGGTCGCCTTCAACGGTGAGGTCACCGCGTCCGACGTTTATGAAAACAGCTTCGGGATTCATTAGCTCAAACTTGGAAATATCAAACAGGCCCCGCGTGGCTTCGGTGGAGGGAAGTACGCTTACGACGTAGTGCGCTTGTGGTATGAGGCTTTCCAACGAATTCATGGTGAACATGGCGTCGAAGTGTGTCGGGAGCTCATCGGTGAGGTGATTTCGGATCCCTGTAACGTGCATGTCGAAAGCTTTTGCCTTGCGAGCAATTTCGCGCCCAATTGCCCCGGCTCCAACGACCAAGAGGTTCTGATCGGCTAGTTCACTAACCGGAATCGTCTGATCCCAGGCCCTTGCCGCTTGGTTTTGGAAAGCGGTTATGAGGTTTCGTGAGAACATGATCATTGCGCCAAAAACCTGTTCTGCGATGGGCTTTGCTTGCACGCCGGAGGTGTTGGTCAAAACTACGCCCATCTTAGAAAGTTCGCGAAGCGGATACCGATCGATGCCTGCAGAATAGGAAAATACCCAACGCAAGTTCTGGAACTGATCTAGTTTTGCTGGGTTCAAGGGCGCGTTGTTCAAGATGATTTCGATGTTTTCTTTATCGGGAAGCATCGAATCAAAATCGGAGTAGACCTTCCACGTTTCTGTATCTCCAAACTCCCGGCGCATAGCCTGGTCGATCTGGTCAGCATCGATTTTCACAAAGCCGCCGCTGTCCGTTACTGCAATCATCGCTGTTCCTCCCGTTCGTAAACGCTTAATTCCACACTACAGCCATACCAAACGCATGGCTCGAACTAGTTTGGTGCGAGGCTACTTTCGAGTCAGCACAGAAACCATCTCTACGTGGTGAGTTTGTGGGAACAGGTCTAGAGCATTGAACGATTCCAGCTGATAGCCCGCGTCGAAGAGGCCGGCGAGGTCGCGCGCGCCCGCTGCCGGGTCGCAAGACACCAGCACAACCCGGCTCGACCCCACGGCGGCGATCGCATTGATAACGTCCTGGCCGGCACCGCTACGAGGAGGATCAAGCACAATGGCATATGGCCTCTCCCCCAGGTCGGACCACGCGCGCATGATGGACTTCGAGTTCACTCGCCCAAAACGCAAGTCACGATCGACCTCGACTCCGCGCAAGTTTTGCCTCGCGAACCCAACGGCCTCCTTCGATCCTTCGATTGAGACAATAGCTCCGCGCGGCCCAAGCTCGCGGCCCAGGAACTTGGTGAACAGGCCCGCCCCGGCGTAAAGCTCAATCACGGCGTCACCCTCTTGGACGCGCGCACCGTCAAGCACGAGCTCCACCAGGTCGGCGGGCGCAGACACGTGTGCCTGCCAAAAACCCGAGGCAGCCACCGAGAACTTCTCAACCGTGCCGCGAGCGCGCACTTCCCAATCTGCCCGGTCGGTTACACGCCGGTTGGCGGCGTTGAATACCTGGTTGCCGATTACAACCCGGCGTCCGCCGTGGTTGGGGGCAACGATGCGTACTTTCTTGCCGGGGCGCAGGTATTGTTTCCATGGGGAGTCCAAAAGGATACCAAGTTCGAGGATGGACTCCACGGCCAGCGGCATGGTTTCAATTTCGACCAGCTCGTTGGAGGTTTCTTTCTTCATCGCGAGACGTCCGGCAGGCGATACCTCAAAGTCAACGCGGGTGCGCCAGTTAAGGGCGCGAGGATCACTAGCCGGACGTACTCGCAGGGCGTCTTCTCCCACAGCGTCTCCCACCCGCTGGAGAGTGCTTGCTCCCCCAACCCGCGCCAACTGGTCTTTGATAACTTCCGTTTTCCATTCGCGCTGATAGTCGAGGCCAACGTGTCCAAGGTCGGCGCCGCCAACACCCTTTGCTTGCGCCTCGGTCCAAATATGAGGCACGCGGTGTGCGGATGGTTCCAATATATTAATGGCACTACCGTAGGAGACTTTGGAGCGGCGGCTGTCCACGCGCACGTCTACGAGCTCACCCGGGATTGTTCCAGAGATGAACAGGGGCCGGCCGTCCACGAGGCTAAAACATGTGCCTCCGTGGGCGGGGCGCAGTGCCCTCACCTGTTTGCTGATGTCCGAACTTTCGCCGTTGGGGTGCATTATGTTTCCTTAATCTGCCCAGGGCACGATTGTTACCAGTACGCCGGGTTCGTCTAGGAGTGTCTTTTCGAGGTGTTTCATTTCCGTGTTGTGCAAGTGCCCAAGGAGCGCGGTTTTGAACACTACATGAGGTAACACCACGTTTACGAGTCGGTTCGGGTGCGCTGCCCGGGTTCGACGCACGTGTTCAATGATCGCCTCGGTTGGGCGGGATGGGCCGGCATCGAGGATGGTCAGGTTTGCGCCCAGGTTTTCTTCGCGCCACTTTTTCAGTGCTTCCTCATTGTCACTGCCGCCGGTGTCTACGTGGATGAGTTCGATTGAATACGGCCTGGTAGATTTAATCCACTTGGTTGCGCGCGTGAGGGCGGGCCCCATGCTTTGCGCGATGATCATGTAGTGTACGCGTCCGGGCGTGATTGGGTCTTCGGTAGTGGTTTCACCAGCGCCCACGCCGTAGTTCAGGTAGTGGCGGCGCACAGTGTAGAGCACGACGTACAGCAGCAGGATGAGACCCGCCACTACCCAGGCGCCCTCGAGCATGCCGGAGGCTACTACTAACACGAGCACGACCACACTGATTACGAGGCCGCCTAGTGCCATCAGACGTGCGCGTCTCATTTTATTCCTCTCTGGGAAGTGCCCTTCGTGTTTCAATTTCGTGTTCCAAAACTTCACGATTGACCACCTGGTGAGGCTAAGTGACAGGAATCCTGACACGGCAAGCATTGGCACGAGGATGCGGAACTGTGCTGAGCTCACCAGTAACAGTCCTGTAGCTCCCAGGGTGAAAACGAAGGGGGTAAAGGCCAGCCTCGTTGGATCGTTCATGAGGTGGACGGGTAGAAGGTGGAAGTTTGCAAGTTCGGCGCTCAGTTTGTCTGCACTGTGCAGCACTGTCCTTGCTGAAGCGATCGCAGCAATAATCAAAACAACCGTGGTGATGAGCAAGAACCACTCTTGCACGCCCACGGTTCGCAGGGCCGCGTAAAACGTGTTGCGCCGTCCAATGAAGCGCGCAGAATCGACGTCGCGGATATTCAGCATGGTCAGCATTGCCGTCATAGAGGCGGCGAGGCTCACCGAGATCTTGGCAATACCGGCATGTTTAACATGCGGGTAGGAAAAGTAGGACAGGTCTGCCGTCAAGTGCCGCATGAGGAGGGCGGGGGCGAGCACTACGCCGAGGCCAAGGCCAAGGGCTGGTGCGATTCCAAGCGCAAACGGCGAGCGATTTCCAACCTCGCCCGTGACCATCGCCAAGTCCGCTGAGGACGTTTGCGAAAAGTAGGGTGATGACCCGATCATGCCGGCGGTCAGAAACAGAAGTAGCAGGAAGCTGAATACCACGATCGTTGCCCCGCCCCGGGTTGCGCGCGGTGCTACTTGAAATGTCTGAAACATTGCAATGGCAACAACGGCGCATATTGCGATCGGGGTGCGCGTCGGCATGAGCACTGGCCACATGGATCCGAGCAAGAAGCTGATTGAAGCACCCGCGATGGCGAACGTAGCGATGTATTCAGAAAGTTGCGCCGCCGCCGTGAGGGTGGACATCCGGGTGCCTAGTGAATCGTCAACACCGGCAAAGTCACCTACGTACCTGCGCCGGGCCAGTAGTACCGGAATGTCAGAAATCGTGATAAGTGCGATGAGGGGCACCGCAAACACTGTGAGCCATGCCGCGATCGAGGCGTCGAGATAGCCCAGCGGCGAAAGGACGTGCAGGAGCGCATCGGGTTGCCAAATGGGGATCAAAACCAGTAGCGAGGCCGAAGCGAGGAATGCGGATACTCGCGCCAGCGGATATGCTCCGCCCTTTGCGCTCGCCCTGCCCACGCTCGTTGATGTCATGTCCCCAACTCTACAGGCACACGAAGCGAGCGCGTTCTTGATAGTTTTATTAGATGCACTTTGTTGTCATGGGAGCCGGGCGGGTAGGAACAACGCTCGCCACGCTTTTAGATCAAAGAGGCCACTCGGTGGCCGTCATCGACCAAAATCCCGAGGCTTTTCGTCGCCTGCCCGCTAACTTTTCTGGCCGGCGCGTAACGGGCGTCGGCTTTGACCGCGACACGCTGAGGCAAGCCGGTATTGAAGATGCCTACGCCTTTGCTGCAGTATCTAACGGGGATAACTCGAACATTATTTCGGCCCGAGTGGTGCGCGAGACGTTCAAAGTTGAACGCGTTGTGGCCCGAATCTACGATCCCACTCGCGCCGAGGTCTACGAAAGACTCGGGATCCCCACCATTGCGACGGTTCGACGCACCACCGAAGCCGTTCTGTCTTGGATGATGCCCCCGGACGTGAACCGGGTGTGGACGCACCCTACCGGAGATGTTGCCCTCGTTTGCGCCCGGCCCGCATCAGGTTGGTACGGGCTGAGTTTTGCCGTGGTTCGTCAGCTCACCGAATACCCCGTTGTATTCGTCTCTCGCCAAGGTCATATGGATGTTGCTACCGATGATCTAATCGTGCAAGAAAATGACGAACTTTACTTCGCGATTTCGCTGGCGCAAGAGACTAAGATTCGCGAAATCCTTGCTAATGATCCAGCAGTGGGAGCCTGAATGCTTATCGTAATCGCCGGAGCAGGTTCGGTTGGGCGCTCCATCGCTCGCGAACTTCTACTCAAGAAACACGAAGTTACCCTCATTGATCGTCTGCCTGACCAGATGCGGGTTGCCACTGTGGCCGAGGCAGATTGGATCCTGGCAGATGCCTGCTCGCCCGAAGCCCTCGAGGCTGCAAACGTGGGCAATTGTGATGTGATGGTTGCCGCTACCGGGGATGACAAGGCCAACCTCGTGATCTCCCTGCTTGCCAAAACCGAATTCGGAGTTCCCCGCGTCGTCGCGCGCGTGAATAATCCGAAAAACGAGTGGATGTTCAACTCAACGTGGGGTGTTGACGTGCCTGTATCCACGCCGCGCGTCATGACTGCCCTCGTTGAAGAAGCCGTGAGCGTTGGTGCCCTGGTGCGCCTTTTCCAGTTCCACGAGGCTGGCACCGCAATCTATGCCATAACGCTACCCGCTGATTCACGCGCAAGCGGGAAGAAGATCACCCAGTTGGGGCTACCTTCCGACGCGCGTGTGCTCACAGTGCTACGCGATGACACGCCCGTTGACGACGATGATGAGTTTGAACTTGCCGCCGGAGACGAAGTGGTTCTGATGCTATCCTCGTTTGCAAAGTCACTGAGTCAAGACGTTGAGCACGTCTTCGGCTCCAAATAAGTAACCGCTAATGGGATCCACCCCAGCCAAATTTTACGACACTGGCTCCTAATCTAGTTAGAGTCAGGATCATCGCCCGCAAGCGTTTCATGAACAACGCTGCTAAAGGGGCGTAGCTGGGCCCAAGTTACCCAGGCGACGAGAAGGAATAGGGGCAGACCCAGGATCAGCTTTGCCGTACCTAGCACCGCAACCTGCCCCCCGAGCCACAGCAGGATCTGCACAAAGAAGCGCACGGCAAACAGGCCAAACCACAACCACGAAAGGTTTCGCGACACGCGCGCCAGGCGCGCAAGAACGCCCGGATTTCGCCACCATTTCCATTTGAGCTGCCAAACCGGACTTAGTGCCATTGAAACCACCGGGAAGCGCGCCAGGTTAGCCACCATAACGGCTAGCCCGTACACTGCCGAAGCGATAATGCCAAAAGCAAAGAAGTTCTCCCCTCGCCCAGACCACAGGGCCCACACAACGCCTATTGCAACACCAAAAAAGCCTGAAAGTGAATAGGTAATCGGCTGACGGCTCACAAGTCGAACCAAAATCAGCACTGCGGAAATACCACCGGCTAAAATCAGTGGCCATTTCAGATCCATAGTGATCACGTAAGCGACCACAAACACCAATACGGGAAGCACCGACTCGATTGCGCCGCGCACTCCCCCAACAGCCTGCCACGCATCGAACTGATCAG
This sequence comes from Gleimia europaea ACS-120-V-Col10b, assembly GCF_000411155.1. Lineage (GTDB taxonomy): Bacteria > Actinomycetota > Actinomycetes > Actinomycetales > Actinomycetaceae > Gleimia > Gleimia europaea_B. The sequence continues at coordinate 135,247 of NZ_KE150266.1, read as the reverse complement.
CATTAAGTTGACTCGCTAAAGATTTGCCTTTGTCTCCCGGCTCCGACCCGGCCTGATCGATCGAATCAACCATCATCATCCTCCAGGATTTGGAAATGCGGATTCCACAGAAGTTGCTCCGAGGACTGATACATCACGTTGCCCTCCACCACCATGCGGGCGCCCACGTGAACACCCGGAATCTCCCGCCTACCCGGCCAGGCAACAATAAGCGTGCCCGTCTCATCTTTCAGATGAGCCCGAAGTATCATAGATGAGCCTTCAATCGGGTACGTAATAGCAACTACCCGCCCTGAAACTACCGCGCGCATCCGCGGTTTCAGCGCCGCGATATCAGTGCGCGGCTGATCGATTAGTCGCGTTGGAAGAGTCAAACTACTGGCTGTCATCCTGCGGTTGGTCACCCGCCGTAAGCTCGGCTGGCAGCGTGAAGGGAATTACCGAAAGCGGCGCTCGCGGTGCACCATCGCGTTCAACAACGAGGCTGGATATGACCGCCGCAACGGGATCCCACGCTTTCTCATCGGACAGCGCCGCCCCGGCAAGGTCTATGCGTAGGGCCCAACGGTTTCCTTCAATAGCGAAAATCCTGGTGGGAGCAATAGCATCGCGCCCATCTTGGGTCTTCACCACCGTGTGCGCAACCAATTCTTCGCCCCATGGACCTTCGCGTACCTCAACCTTGGCACCCTGCTGTTCCAGCGCTTCCTTCGTGGCGCGTAGCACCTCCTGGGCTGCACCACCGGACTTCGGATTCGCAATCACCATCATCTGCATGACGGAGTTACCAATCACCGCGTTCATGCGCAAAATAGTTTTGTCCGGCGAGAACACGGGCTGGATTTGGATTCCCGCAATAGCGGGGAACTTTAGTGGCCCCAGATCAACGTAGCCCTTGGAAACGTCACGCTGACTAATGTCGAACGGCCCATAGTCGGGCGCCTGCTCGCCGTCTGCTACCGCAGGCGCTTCATCTACGCTCAGCTCATTTGTGCTGGCTGACGCCACGCCTTGGGCTTTCTTCTTGCGTTTGAAAAAGGCCACTAAATTTCACCTACTACGATTAAAACCCTACCGCCTGGCTAGTCTACTCCGCGCACTCGGTGCAGACAGGCAGACCGTCCTGCTCGTAGGCGAGCTGGGAAATGTGGTGAACCAAGAAGCACTCCGAGCAGGTGAACTCGTCATCTTGACGGGGAACTACCCGAACTGTGAGTTCTTCGTTAGAAAGATCTGCGCCCGGTAGTTCGAAGTCTTCCGCAACCTCGTTCTCATCCTCATCAACCACATTCGAGCCCTGGTCTTTATGACGGCTCTTTAGTTCTTCTAGAGAGTCCTCCGAAACATCATCATCGTTCTTACGAGGCGCATCGTAATCTGTAGCCATGGTTACCTCTTCATACTCGTCTGGGTGGACATGACAGCTGTTACTGCATATTAATGCCGCGCGGGGATATTAGCATTGATTTGACCAATGAACGCAACCGACAGGCGACACGCGCATAATGTAGCACGATGAGGGCCACTTAGGTGCCATGCTTCATACTAGGGACGGAGGATTGATGATCGAGCTGGAACTTTTAGGCCCGCATGGGGATGGTTCGCAGTTGGTTTTTACCGACAAAGACGGCGAACGTTACATGATTGTCGTGGATGACGCGCTCAAGGCCGCAATCAGGCGCGGTGAGCTAAAGCTCGAGTCGTTTCCTAAAACCGGATCCAACCTGCGTCCTCGTGAAATCCAACAACTTTTGCGCGCGGGGATGCCAGCCGCCGAGATCGCGGCGAACTATGAGATCGACATTGACCGAATCAACCGTTTCCTCGCGCCCGTGGTCACCGAACGCAACTACATCGTGTCTTCCGCATTGGCCGCTCCTGTTGGCGGCGAGGCCGGCGCCCCGCAGCTGGGTGACCTCGTAATCGATAGGCTGGCAACGCGCGGTGTTGATGCCCACTCCTTGTCTTGGACTGCACTTCGTGAAGGCGATAGCCCGTGGGAGCTACACCTAACGTTCGTGCAGGCTGCCACCGAGCGCCGCGCCTCTTGGCAGGTGTCCAACCGCGGCGCCCTCATATACGCTCTCGACGAAGAAGCCCGTTGGCTCACGGAAACGACCACACCCGCAGCGGCCAACGTGGCGAACCTACCGGAGGGGGAAGCTCTCACCAATACGCCGGGAGAGGCAGCCTCGCCGGACGATGTGGAGAAGATTCTTGACGATTTAGCTTCAAAACGAGGACGGCGCCGGGAGGTTAAACCCCAAGATAAGGCTGAGAGCGCGCAAAAGCCTTCCCTGCTGCGCTTCCCTAAGCCCGTCGAGTCAGGTAGCAAGGATGAGGCCGACGAGCCCACTCGCGAGCCCGAACCGCTCCAGACTAAACCGGCCGTAAGCGAAGACAGTGATGCGCTACCCGGCTTTGAAAAACTCGAAGTTCAAGAACCGGAAGCGAAGAAGAACTCTCGCAATGCCAAACGCCGCTCCGTTCCCTCCTGGGACGAGATCGTTTTTGGAACACGTAGCAGTTAGTCACGCACTAACTAATCGAAGCGCAGAATCGGAATGGTGAGCTCTGTGGCGCTGAATGAGCCGTGTACGCCAACCAGGTTAATCATCGTCTGTGACTGAGTGCGTGAGTCCACTACTACCCAGTCATCGTGCATGAACGCGATGGCATCGCCCGTGAGCCGTGCTCCGCTCTCCCCGCCGAGCAGTTCCACCACTTCGTTACCGCACGCGATGGTGGCGCGCTCGCCCAGCTCTTCCTTCCAGCGGCGGACCACCTCGTCGGGATTGTTTGCGGCGTGGATGTGCACGGCCCTGCCCTCGCCCGCAATCAGTTCTAAGTCCTGCTGCAACTGCGGGTTTTGCGCCACGTCGATGCGCCTTTCCGTCCGCGTGTTAACCATCCCGTGATCGCCCGTCACAAGCGCGCACACGCCTTTTGGCAGTTCCCTATTTATGCGCGCCAGCGCCGCATCCACCATCTCAAGTTCGCCGACCCACTTGTCGCAATTCGTGCCGTAGCCGTGCCCCACGTGATCGAGGTCAGACCAATACAGGTAGACCATGGCCGTGCCCTCCCTTAGCTGTTGCATTGCCGCGTCTATTCGCTCGTCAAGGGTCTCAGCACCAACCGGGCACGCCCCGCGCAGGGCCGCCATAGTTAACCCTGATCCGGCAAACCGCTGCGGCATGATCGCTGCAGAACTTACGCCCGCTCGGCTCGCGACCTCAAACATGGTGGGGTTAGATTGCCATTCTTCAGGGGGAACACTCGCGTTTTCGAAGGTAAGAAGCGTAGTTACCTGGCCACTGTCCTTAACGGACCAGCCCACCATGTTCGTTTGTCCGGGCCTAAGGCCGGTTGCGAAAGACGAAATAGCTGCGGCGGTGGTTGAGGGCAGAACGGTGCACGCCCGGAGCATGTCGGCTTTTCTCGAGCGCAAAAACGGCGTGTAAGGAAAATGGTTTGCTACAAGCTCAAATCCAAAACCGTCGATCAACACCACGAGGGTTTGCTGGCCCGGTTCCAGTTGCAGATAATTTGTAAGGCGGTCGCGATTCTTTTCGGACCGAGGTGCCGGCCCGCTCACTCCCCACGCGCCAAAAACAACCGGCAAAATATCGCAGATAGACGGGTGCGAGGCGCGCATAACCTGCGCTTTGTGCAAACTCATAGCCGCTTCCAACAGACATGCCCTCGCTTAAATTTCAGTTGTGCAAACTTTTTGACACAATGAGAGTTATGCCAAAAACGGTTGATACCAGCGTAGACGAACATATTGTAGAGATCGATGTCTCTAGCGAAATGCGAGGATCCTTCCTCGAATACGCCTACTCCGTAATCTACGCTCGCGCACTTCCGGACGCACGTGATGGCGCGAAGCCCGTGCAGCGCCGTATCCTCTACCAAATGTCTGAAATGGGGCTGCGCCCCGAACGTGGCCACGTTAAGTCGCAAAGCGTTGTCGGCGAGGTGATGGGTAAGCTCCACCCGCACGGTGATGCGGCAATCTACGATGCCCTCGTGCGTCTCGCACAAGACTTCAACCTACGCGTTCCCCTCGTTGACGGGCATGGCAACTTCGGCTCGCTAGATGACGGCCCGGCTGCCGCAAGGTACACGGAGGCTCGCCTCGCACCGGCCGCCCTCGACATGGTAAAAGACCTGCATGAAGACACCGTTGACTTCGTACCAAACTACGACAACCGTCTGACCCAGCCCGATGTTTTGCCAGCAGGATTCCCAAACCTTTTGGTCAATGGCGCATCCGGCATTGCGGTGGGCATGGCTACAAACATTGCTCCGCACAACCTCGGTGAGGTCATCGCCGCAACCACGCACCTGATTGACAACCCGGATGCCACCGTTCTTGACCTCATGCGATTCGTGCCCGGTCCGGATTTTCCCGAGGGCGGCATCATTATCGGACAGGAAGGCATCGAAGAGGCCTACACCACCGGCCGCGGATCATTCAAAGTTCGCGCCAAGATGAACGTGGAGCGAGTGACTCCCCGCAAGCGCGGCCTAGTTGTCACCGAACTGCCCTACATGGTTGGCCCAGAGCGCGTTATAGAACGCATCAAAGATCAGGTGAACGCAAAGCGCCTCCAGGGAATCTCTAACGTCACAAACCTGACGGATCGCCACCATGGCGTGCGCCTGGTTATTGAAATCAAGAACGGGTTCAATCCCGAGGCTGTGATGGAGCAGCTGTACCGGCTTACGCCGCTCGAGGATTCGTTCTCCGTGAACGCCGTGGCCCTAGTCGATGGCCGTCCGCAAACCCTGGGCCTCAAAGAGATGCTTGAGGTGTACCTCGACCACCGCTACCAAGTGGTGCGCCGCCGGTCTCAATTCCGCCGGCAAAAGGCGATGGACCGCCTCCACCTGGTTGAGGGCCTACTCGTTGCAATCCTCGACATCGACGACGTGATTGCCATCATTCGTTCCTCCGACGACGTCGATGAGGCCCGCAGTCGCCTCATGCTGGCGTTCGAACTGGATGAGATCCAAGCCGACCATATCCTGTCACTACGCCTGCGCCGACTCACCAAGTTCTCGCGTATAGAACTGGAAACTGAGAAGGCCGAGTTGGAGGCCGAAATTCGCGGACTCGATGAGATCTTGGGTTCGGCAAAGACACTTCGCAATGTGGTGAAAGACGAGCTTTTGGAAGTATCCAAGCGACTGTCCACCCCGCGCCGCACCATGCTACTGTCGGCCGACGTCGCACAAGTAGCCGCCAGCGCGAAGAGCGCCATGCCGTTAGAAATTCCGGACGGGCCCACAACCGCGGTGCTAACTCCAGATGGCGGCCTCATTCGCGTGGAGGGAAATGAGCCCCTGGAAAAGACCGATGCGAGAGCCGTGTCCGACACGTACCGTGTGGCGATCCCCACCACCACACGCGGGGAGGTAGCCGTGGTGGACAGCGCGGGACTTGCCCACCGCCTCCACGTGGTTGATCTGCCCGCAGTACCCCGCACGGCCGCAAACGCTTCATTTGCCGCCGCCGTGTCCGCCAGCCACCTATTGGGCCGTGATATTGAGCCACGCGGCCTCATTGACCTTGAAGGTGAAGCGATCACCGGCATTGTCACTAAGCAAGGCGTCATTAAACGCATGCGACCCGAGTTTGCCAAGTCCGACGAGTTTGAAGTTATGAGCCTTTCCGACGGGGATGAAGTGTTGTTCGTCGCCCCTTGTCCCGACGAAGCAGACGTTGTGTTCATCGCTTCCAACGCGCAGCTTCTGCGCACACCGGCCGGCAAGATTCGCCCGCAAGGCCGGGTTGCAGGAGGCGTGGCAGGCATGAAGCTAGCCGACGGTGCTAGCGTCATAGAGGCAGCGTTCATGGATTTGGACGCGGCCGAAGTTGTAACCGTGGCGGCTGCAGATGACGGCATGCTTTACCCGACACAAACCTCGCTAAAGGTTACCAGGGGCGAGGTATTCCCCGAGAAGGGCCGCGCCACCCGGGGCGTGCGTTGCCACCGCTTCTTGAAGGGCGAAGACACTCTCGCGCTGGCTCGAGTGTGTCCGGGCACCGCGATTGGTGCTTCCGCTACCGGATCCCCCATTGAATTGCCCGAGGCGGATGAGCGCCGTGACGGTTCTGGCACGCCGGTGAAGAAACCCATCGTGTCGCTGTCATAACGGCTAGCGTCCAAAGATGACGTAGTACACGAAAGCGCGGAGGATGATTTTCGCCTCGGCGCTTTCAACCCATTCGGTGAGTTTTCCGCAAATACGGAGAGGTTGCCCGCAACTACTCTTCGGTTACCGCAAGCGTGTACACTCGCGAGGTTGCTACAGTGGCAAATCCCAATGAATCATACACCGACATCATCGAGGGAGATGACAGAGATGACAGTCCCGCAAGGACGGCATCCATCCCCGCATTTTTCTGCGCGCGCATCGATGCGGATATGAGGGCGGGAGCAATGGTTTGATCTTTGAAGTCCGGGAGCACGGCAAGCATGTCGATAGTTCCTTCACGCCAGCCCAGCACAGACCAATCTTGAAAGTACTTTGACGCCATAATCAGACCCGCAATCGCCTCGCGATCAGTGGCGCGCGAGAGGGCCACGAAAGACCATTCGGGAATGAATCCCGCACGATCTTCGCCGTTCCATTTGTAGGTCTCACCTCGGCCTCCCTCACCGCGTGTTATGAGATCCATCGCATGATCGATTTTGTCCTCATCAACGCTTTCCCACGGGACGATGGTTATAAATGGGTCTACTTCTACAAATTCTGGTTCCTTATCCAGAGCCGCCCGCATGTCAAAGTAGGAGCGATTCCACTCATACCCGTATTCCAGCAGATATTCCTCGAGGACGCGGTGACCTTCTTCAACGTTAAAGAGGATTTGCTTGGACTCCCCGCCCATAGCAAGCAAAGCAGCCGTTGCAGTTTGCGTATGCCATTCAACGAGCACACGCCCAAAACCGATACCGCGAAACTTAGGATCTACCCCGCCGCGACAGGAAGCTACTACCGGCTCGTCATCAAACAGGCGGATATAACCGTAGACGCGTAACTTATCGTCAATGAAACCACCGATGGCAAAAAACTCATCCGAATAGCTGAACAGTTCCGCTATTTCTTCTTCGGAAGTGCGGTACGGAAGGTTATCAGACTTTTCGATGCGATGCTGGAGGTCAGCAAGCATACGTGAATCACGCACGTCAAGGAAACGCCACGAGCACTCTTGACCGGGCGGGAGCATCGCGGGAGTCGCGGGTAGGGACGCTAGAATAACGGATCCTTTCTATCTCATACCACGTGACTAAAAATCGAGACTATAAACAAAGTAGTTGCCTACAGCCTCAAATCCAAGCCGCTCGTAAAAACTGTGAGCCCCGTGCGGATTATCCATATCCACATCTAGTCCCAGGCGTTGCATACCCGAGTCATGTGCGGCTTTCGTGGCCTTAGTGATCAGCGCACGGGCGAGGCCGACGCCTCGCGTTTGTGGATCAACACCAAGAAGTTCCGCGTAGGCTTCACTCATCCCCGTGTGTAGCCACCTGGCGGGGTGACGTACAACGAGAATGTATCCACAAACCTCACCAGTGGGTGAAATTGCCACAAAAGACCAGCGCTTTTCGATGGACGCAATCGCGTCATCCCACCATTTCGTGGCGTCCGCGCTGCTCCCCCAGTGATCCGCAAAGGCGCGCAGATGCAAAGCCTTAATCTGAGATTCGAGCTCTGCAATCCACGGAACCACCGTGTAGCCGCCCCGAGGCTCATCTACCGTAGGTTCCTCTCCCTCCAAATTGCGGTACATGACTTGGAACTGGCGTTGCTTTTTGAAGCCCGCATCCTCCAGTACCGCAACCCGGTGTTGCAGGTGCCCATCAACATTCGTGGCGATCTGAGCCGGGAGCTCGCAATCCGGACCGTACGCTTCTAACAGGAGCTGGGCTGCGCGAGCCTTCTGCCATTCCAAAATGGCTTGGCCGATGCCTCGTCCGCGAAAATCTGGGTGGACTTCGCTAGAAATCTCAACTCTTACCACTTCCCCATCGGGGGGAAGGACTTCGACAACGGCTACGGCTTGGATCTTGCCGTGATCGTCACGGCCAACAATCACATCTTTGCCTTCACCTGTCACCAGCAGGTCTGCAATGCGATCTTCACTGGTGGAGAATAAGGTGGAATCAAAAAACTCGCACTTGTGCACCTGACGGGCAGCGTCATAGCCATCACGTGGCTCAATTTCGAACCACTCCAGACCCAAACTAGAGGGCGGGTAGGTTGCGCCGATAAGAGGCGCTGTTCTTTTGGCCAAAGTTGCGGACATAATGACATTCTAAAGGAGAGGCTCACCCCCACCCAATCAGCACCAAAGTTTTACCTGCAGCAAGCACCAGCTAAAGACGCGAAATACCCTACGCATCAATCTTTTCGCGGTCGAAGTCGTTCGCTCCCGCAACGATAAAACTGCGGCGTGGAGCTACTTCCGATCCCATCAGAAGTTCAAAAACCTTCTCGGCCTCAAGGAGCGCAGCTTCATCGGCAAGTGTGATGCGACGCAGGGTACGGTGTGCGGGATCCATGGTGGTTTCAGCCAGCTGATCCGCGTCCATCTCGCCCAGACCCTTATACCGCTGAATCGGCTCCTTATAGTTGCGACCCGAACGGTGCAGTTTTGCCAGTTCGCGGTGCAACTGCTCCTCGGAGTAGGTGTAAATGACCTCCGCCTTTTTGCGTCCCTGTTTCGGAACATCAATGCGATGCAGCGGGGGCACAGCCGCATAAACGCGCCCGGCCTCGACCAGCGGCCTCATGTATCGGAAGAACAGAGTTAGCAGTAGCGTTCTGATGTGCGCACCGTCCACGTCAGCATCCGTCATCAAAACGACCTTGCCATACCTCGCGGCCGAGAGGTCAAACGTTCTGCCCGAACCGGCTCCAATCACCTGAATGATCGCCGCGCACTCCGCGTTTGCGAGCATGTCAGCAGTGGATTTCTTCTGTACGTTTAGAATCTTGCCGCGAATCGGAAACAGCGCCTGATGCTCGGAATTACGTGCAAACTTTGCGGTACCAAGAGCCGAATCGCCCTCAACAATGAACAATTCGGAAGAATCCACATCGTTTGAGCGACAATCGGCAAGTTTTGCGGGCAACGATGACGTTTCAAGAGCGTTCTTACGACGCGATATCTCTTTGTGTACACGCGCTGAAACGCGGGCCTTCATCTCGCCCACGATCTTCTCTATAAGAGCATCATTGGTTTGCTTCACGTCGCGCTTACTGGACTTGAAACGGGTTTGGAAGTAGTCGCTCACAACCTTGTTAACAACCTGACGAACCTGCGGAGTGCCAAGTACTTCCTTAGTCTGTCCTTCAAACTGAGGCTCTGGGAAACGCACGGTGACAACCGCGGTCATACCGGCCAGGATGTCATCCTTCTCAATGCGCCCATCCTTCTTTGTCACCTTGTAACGCCGCTGATTCTTATCCACCTGGTCACGAATCACCTTGAGCAACGCGGCTTCGAATCCCTGGACGTGCGTGCCCCCCTTTGGAGTGGCAATGATATTCACAAACGAACGCTGCGTCGTGTCATAACCAACGCCCCACCGAAGCGCAATATCAACGTTGCAGGTGCGTTCAATATCAACTGGTTGCAGGTGCCCGCCTTCGTTCAAGCGCTGTACAGTCTCGTTGTAAACGCCCTCTCCGGTTATGTGCATCGTCTCTGTAACAGGTCCATCAACCGCAAGGAAATCGACGAAGTCAACAACTCCGCCGTCAAACTGGAGCGTTTCTTCGATAACCTCGTCACCGCGCTCATCGATACATGTGATAGCCAGGCCTGGAACCAAGAATGTTGTTTGGCGGGCTCGACCAAGTAGCTGCTCGAAGTCAAATCCTTCATTTTTTGGGAAAATCTGGAAATCAGCCCAAAAACGCACGCGAGTGCCCGACTTACCTCGAGCGGCCTTGCCCACCACGTCCAGCTGGGACGCATCCACAAACGGAGTGAACGCAGAGTTTGGAGTACGATCCTTGGAATCATCAAACCGGCCCGGCTCACCGCGCAGGAATGACATCTGGTAAGTCTTTCCCGCCCTATCTACCTGCACGTCCAAACGGGCGGACAAAGCGTTCACTACGGACGCGCCAACGCCGTGTAGACCGCCCGCAGACCCGTACGAACCGCCACCAAACTTACCTCCGGCATGTAGCTTCGTGAATACAACCTCAACGCCGGAAAGGCCCACGCCTTTCACTTCATCAACTGGAATACCGCGCCCATTGTCACTGATTGACACCGAATAGTCCGGGTGGAGCGTAACGGTAATGTGGTCGCAATACCCCTCAAGCGCCTCATCTACCGCGTTGTCAATGATCTCCCACAGGCAGTGCATAAGGCCGCGCGAATCCGTTGAACCTATGTACATGCCTGGACGTTTACGAACCGCCTCCAGGCCTTCCAGTACGGAAAGGTGCCTTGCCGTGTACTCTGACGCCTTCGATTGGGTTTTAGTCTTACTAGCCACGCAAACATGTTAGGCGAAAATCCGGCCAAACTAACATTCCCACGCGGCCTTCTTAAGCTGATCGCGAAAACGAATGCCAAAACAGGACTTGCCGCTCGCGCACTGCAACAATGGAAGCATGACATACGAATCGAACATTACTGAAAGTACCGGACTTAAAGTCGCTGACCGCTGTGACCTCTGTGGTGCACAGGCATTTGTTGAGGTCGTAATGGAGTCAGGCACCCTAATGTTCTGCGGTCACCACTCGCGAAAGCTACGTGACTCCTACTCTAAAACAGCAGTCGAGGTTCGCGACTTCACCGACCAGCTATACACCTCGGTGAACTAGCCAGACTCGGCATATTACTGTCCTAAAAGGGAGCGACTCGCAATGAGTCGCTCCCTTTTCACGTGTGAGGCAGGGCGCACCGGCCGCACATATTAAACTGCTTGAACTTAGTCAAGGTAGTCGCGGAGCACCTGCGACCGCGAGGGGTGACGTAGCTTCGACATGGTCTTCGACTCGATCTGGCGAATACGCTCGCGCGTAACTCCATACACCTTGCCGATCTCATCCAAAGTCTTCGGCTGACCGTCGCCAAGACCAAAACGCATCGATACAACGCCGGCCTCACGCTCTGACAGCGTGTCGAGCACGCGGTGGAGCTGTTCTTGCAAGAGCGTGAACGCAACCGCGTCGGTTGGCACAATCGCTTCGGAGTCCTCAATCAGGTCGCCAAACTCCGAGTCACCATCCTCGCCCAGGGGAGTGTGGAGCGAAATCGGTTCGCGACCATACTTTTGAACTTCCACGACCTTTTCCGGGGTCATGTCGAGTTCTTCCGCAAGCTCCTCGGGAGTGGGCTCGCGGCCCAAGTCCTGCAGCATTTGCCGTTGGACGCGCGCAAGCTTATTAATCACCTCAACCATGTGCACCGGAATACGGATGGTGCGGGCCTGGTCTGCCATTGCGCGAGTAATCGCCTGACGAATCCACCACGTTGCGTACGTGGAAAACTTGTAGCCCTTCGAGTAGTCAAACTTCTCTACCGCGCGAATGAGGCCCAGGTTGCCTTCCTGAATCAAATCTAGGAACAGCATGCCACGGCCCGTGTATCGCTTAGCCAGGGAGACTACTAGACGAAGGTTTGCCTCCAGCAGGTGGTTCTTTGCAAGCTGACCGTCGTGCACCAAGATCTGTAGTTCACGGCGAAGCTTGGACGGCATTTCGTCACCCTCGCGCAAGATCTTTTGCTCGGCATACAGGCCGGCTTCAACCCTTCGGGCCAGATCGACTTCTTCTTCTGCGTTTAGGAGTGCAACCTTACCGATCTGCTTCAGGTAGTCCTTAACCGGGTCAGCCGTCGCACCGGCGACAGTTACCTTCTGCGCCGGCTCGTCGCGATCATCCGAGTCCGAGACAACGAAACCGCCAACCTTCTCGGTCTGCTTATCCTCGCTCTTCTTTCGGCGCGAACGACGCTTACCCGAGCCGGCCGAATCTGGGTCATCCTTATCGTCGTCTTTTTCGTCGTCCTCGGCGTCGCTCTCGTCCTCATCTTCATCGTCTTCGTCATCATCGTCAGAAAGCTCGCCGGATTCAGCTGAATCAGCTGAGTCGAGGTCGAGATCGAGGTCGTCATCTACGTCCTCGTCATCAAAGGTATCGGGAGCGTCCTCGTCGATATCTGTGGCCTCGTCTTCAAGCTTTTCGTCTTTATTTTCCAGCTCTTCCGCCGGCTTTTCTGCCGCCTTTCGAGCCGTTGTACGCTTAGTGGTCTTCTTCGCCGGGGTAGCCTTCTTGGCCTTAGCGCTCGTTTTCTCCGCTTCTGCTTCACCCGCATCTGTGGCCGTCTTGGTAGCCGTCTTGGCCGCCGGCTTACGAGTAGTCTTGGTAGCAGCCTTACGCGCAGTCTTTGGTTTTTCTTCCACTGCCACGGTCTCATCCGTCTTGGTAGCGGCTTTCGAGACGGTCTTGGTAGCCGTCTTGGCCGCCGGCTTACGAGTAGTCTTAGTAGCAGCCTTACGCGCAGTCTTTGGTTTTTCTTCCACTGCCACGGTCTCATCCGTCTTGGTAGCGGCTTTCGAGACGGTCTTGGTAGCCGTCTTGGCCGCCGGCTTACGAGTAGTCTTGGTAGCAGCCTTACGCGCAGTCTTTGGTTTTTCTTCCACTGCCACGGTCTCATCCGTCTTGGTAGCGGCTTTCGAGACGGTCTTGGTAGCCGTCTTAGCCGCCGGCTTACGAGTAGTCTTAGTAGCAGCCTTACGCGCAGTCTTTGGTTTTTCTTCCGCCGCCGCAGTTTCCTCTACCCTCGCCGCAGGTTTAGAAGCAGTTTTCTTTGCCGGAGCTTTCCTGGTTGTCGTTTTCTTCGCGGGAGTCTTTGCAACCTGCTTAGCGGTGTCCGCGCGGCTATCCACCTCAGTTTTCGTAGCCGCCGTCTTCTTCGTAGCTACGGTCTTCTTAGTGGTTGCGGCCTTCTTCGTAGTTGCCGTTTTCGTTGCGCCCTTCTTGGCAGTGGTAGTGGCCTTGGCGGCTGGCTTCTTCCTCACGGCAGGCTTTTTTGCTACTTTCGTTTTAGTAGCTTCGGCTGCCTCAACTTCGCTAGTGGTGGATCCTGCGGTCTTAGAATTAGTCTTAGAGGCTTTAGAAACTGCCACGAAGTTTTCCTTTCCACGGGAGCAGTGAAGTGTTCTCACTCTTCAATAGGCGCGAGGTTGCGCCACTTGGCCGGACTATGAACGATCGTGAGAGACGAAACTAAAACCAATTATAATCAGGTCTTGTATTTTTCGCCCAATTGAGGTAGTGAATCGCCTCGGCAAACTGTTGCTACGGCACGGCCACTTTGATTCGGTATGTTTAGAGTATGGAAACGGATCGAAACGCCGCGAGTGCCACGAAGCCCGCATTTAACCACGCCCTGTTTGCGCCGGTAATGAACCACAAGGCTCTGGATTTCTTTAACGCTTTTGCAGCCACCCTGGCTCCCCATCCCGAGCTTGATCGTTTCTTATCGTTCGCCCGCTCCTACGTGGGATCAGGCAAGGCGCTACGCGGCCTGGGGGTTTCCATAGGCAACTTCATCGCAGGAGGTGAAGACATAGGTCATAGTGAAACCGCAATGAACCTTGGAGCTGCCCTCGAGCTTTACCAAAGTTCTGCCCTCGTGCACGACGACTTCATCGATAATGCGCCAACTAGACGCGGGATCCCTTCTGTTCACGTGCAGGCGGCGCGCGAGATTGACGAGGGGGTAGCCGGGCCGGTAGCAATCTTGGTTGGTGACCTATTGTTGTCGCTAAATCACCTGGCAACTGAGCACAGTCTTAAAGACCTGGACGCCAAAACCGCACACCGCATCTCTAGCTACATGGCTCAAATCACCGCCGAGGTTGCTTGGGGCCAGTACTTGGATGTCCTCACTGAAAGACATCCGCTGTCTGACCCGCAGGCACTGCGCCGCTACGTCTACGACGTCATCGCATTAAAGTCCGGACACTACTCCGTTATGAGACCCCTGGTTCTGGGCGCCCTGCTACAGAACCCGGACCCGCAGTTCATTGAGACGCTGGAAAAAGTAGGCCGCGCGTGGGGCGTCGCATTCCAAATGCGCGACGATGAGATCGGCGTTTTTGGTGACGAGACAGTTACGGGCAAGCCCACCGGATCCGACATTCGTGAGGGCAAGCGCACGATCCTCATCACGATGGCGTTGGCACGAACAACCGGAGCGGATCGGGATTTTCTGGAGGACGCACTGGGAGATCCGAGCCTGTCCGATGAGAAGCTCGCTCGCCTCGTAGAAATTATTGATTCTTCTGGTGCGCGACTCGAGCACGAGCAGGCTATCGCTAACCTGGCTGCGGAAGGCCGCAAATACATGCGGGAACTAAAACTGGACGAGAAGCGGGAGGCCACCCTCGCCCAGTTTGGGAAGATACTTCTAAGTCGTGACTTCTAGCCCCGTGTCTAGTACCTACTAGTTACAGAATCTAGAAAGCCAGAGGCAAGATCGCGTTGCGTACCTCACGCACGCGATTTTGCGCCAGTAGCTCCAGCGGGGTCTCGTCCAGATCATCGTGGCGAGAAAGAATCCACTCGGTGGCCTCATCGTGGCTAAACCCAGCGTCTAACAGCATCAGCATCGTGCCGTGAAGCGCCTTGAGTGGGCGTGGCTGCCCTTCCCCATATGCGATGCAAAGAGCCGGCACCATAGGTTTGCTGTCTTCTACTACCTTCAAAAGCTCATTTTCGGCCCAAAGTTGCTTGATACGCGCGGGAGTTACGCCCAGCATTGTGGCCGCTTCGCGCTGTGACAAGAGTTCGATCATGCTTATGAGTTTAAAGTAAATCTGGCGCCTTGTTGGAGGCACACCCCCGCAGTGTTCAACATTTGCGGGCTTTACACGTACAATCGCGGCGTGGGATTGTTTAGAAATTGGCGCGAGCAGGCGGGGGACGATAACCCCGACATGCCGCCTCCCCCTGCGCCGGGATTAGAGGATGACGCTCAGCCGGGCAGCGAACCACCTTCTGACTTGGCCGAAGATGACGCGGCGCGCGAGGCCAAGTCCCCTACTGGGGAGCACCGTCAAGACTCTTCCAGCAAAGATGAGGCCCGCGAAGAAGATCACGTTACGAAAAAACAATCAGATGATGACGACCAAACCGACGAGCCCCCGAAGTCGGCAGCGCAAGATTCGGCATCCAAGCTAACTGACCCCCTAGTTGGCATGGTTCTAGACGAGCGTTACAAGATTGAACGTCTTTTGGCTCGCGGCGGTATGGCCACCGTTTACGTGGCATACGACAACCGGTTGGAGCGCCCGGTGGCCATCAAAGTGATGCACCCCCACCTTGCGCAATCAGCTGACTACGTAAATCGATTCCGCAAGGAAGCCCGCTCTGCAGCGCGCATAATCCATCCCGCAGTTGTGACAGTTTTTGACCAGGGCATTATTGAAGGCTCCGGGTATCTCGTTATGGAGCTGGTACACGGATCAAACCTGCGCACCCTTTTGAACGAGGAGGGCGCGCTTACTCTCGATCGTTGCCTGGCAGTCACCGAAACCGTCCTTCAAGCCCTGTCAGCCGCACACCGCGGCGGGGTCATTCACCGCGACATCAAGCCCGAAAACGTCCTCGTGCCAAACGATGGCAACCTCAAAGTTGCAGACTTTGGCCTGGCGGGCGCAGTTTCAGACGTTTCCGCCGCTTCCACCGGATCAGTAATGGGCACGGTGGCTTACCTCGCCCCAGAGCTGGCTGCTGGCGAGCACGCAGATGCCCGCTCTGACCTTTTCTCCGTCGGGATTATGCTGTACGAGATCCTTACCGGACACACCCCCTTTGAAGATCTTTCCGTCTATCAGATAGTGAAAACGTACGCGGAAAAAGATATTCCTCCGCCCTCCGCACGCGAATCTTGGATTCCTTCCGAGGTTGACGATTTCGTCTGTTCCCTCACCGCACGTGACCGCAATGATCGACCGCAAAGTGCGGGAGAAGCCCTGGAAACCCTCGTACGTATCCGTTCACAGCTTCCCGAATCACTGCTTGCGCGCAAGGCCGATGTTTCCCCAAAGGTTACGGCCGAGACTACGCACAAGATTCAGTTGCGCGGTGAGACCGTGGCGCTTCCTATTCCCGCCTCGAAGCCAACCACATCCGTGCGCACCATGCCGGCTACTCCTAAAAAGAGCAAGCGCGCTCCCCTCATCATTGCAACCATCATCACGCTACTCGTTGCCGCAGGAAGCGGTTTCACCTGGTGGTGGTTCGAGTACGGGCCCGGTTCCTACATTGATGTTCCCGCCATCGCCGGCGCAAACCTGAAAGACGGCACCGCCAAACTCGACGCGCTAGACATTCAAAGCGTGGTGGAAGAAAAGTTTGACGACGTTGTTCCCGCCGGCATCATTATTGATACGCGCCCATCGGCAGACGAACGCGTACACAAGGCCGGGGTTGTCACCATCTTGCTTTCCAAAGGCGTGGAGATGGTTGAGGTTCCAGACCTCACCAACGCCACCAGCGAAGAACTCGACAAGCTTCTAAAAGGGGCCAAACTAACCCGTGGAGATACGAGCGAAGCCTACGACGAAGAGGTCGAAAAAGGACGGATCATTTCCCAGTCGATTCCTGCTGGGGAAAGCGTGAAGCACGATACGACTGTGGACGTGGTAATCTCGAAGGGCCGCGAGCCCATCAAGGTGCCAAAAGTTATCGGCCTGCCTTCCGCCGAGGCTAGCCAGTTGCTCTCTGACGCGGGCCTACAGGTACAGACAAGCGAAGAGTTCAGCGACGAGGTAGAAAAGGGCGTCGTCATCTCCCAGACCCCAGTTGCTGATGAGATTTTGCACCTGGCCGACCCAGTCTCAATTGTTATCTCTAAGGGCCCGGAAACCGTTACGATCCCCAATGTGATCCGCATGTCCGAGGCCGAAGCCAAGGCGGCTCTAGAAGAGCTGGGGCTGGTGGTAAACGTGGATCGAGTGTTCATGCTGGTAGACATGGTGGCAACTGTTAATCCAGGTGTGGGCACGGAGGTTAAGGTTGGCTCAACCGTAACTATCCGCGTGGTTTGATCTGTAATTCTTTTGGGGCGCATCCGTTTACGGAATGCGCCCCAAAACGTTTAGTTGCCCGGCTCCTTACTCATCAAAACTTTCGCTCTGCCTAAGTAGCTCCGCCACCCGAAAAGCGATCTCTAGGGACTGCTGGTGGTTAAGCCTTGGATCCACCCTCGTTTCGTAGCGCTCATTCAAACGCAATTCGTCCAGGTTTTCCGACCCACCCAGCACCTCGGTAACGTCATCTCCAGTGAGCTCAATGTGCATACCGGCCGGAACCAGGGAGCTTTCCTGCAACACCGCAAAGAAACCTTCAACCTCGTTCATGATGGTGTCAAAGTCGCGAGTCTTCACACCCGTTGCAGTTTCAATGGTGTTTCCATGCATCGGGTCGGTAATCCACACAACCGGCCGGCCGTCGCGCGCCACCGCGCTCGCGATATTTGGAAGAACATCACGGATCTTATCTGCGCCCATGCGAGTGATGATGGTGAGGCGACCTTCCTCCCCATCGGGGTTCAGCTTGTCGATTAGACCGATTACTTCTTCCGGCGTGGCCGACGGGCCGATCTTCACCCCAATGGGGTTGCGAACCTCGCGCAACAACTCAATGTGAGCACCGTCAAGCTGGCGCGTGCGCTCACCGATCCATAGGAAGTGACCGGAGGTGTTGTACAGCTGGCCCGAACGTGAATCAATACGAGTCAGAGCCGCCTCGTATTCGAGTAGGAGCGCCTCGTGTGCGGAGTAGAGGTCCACCACCTTCAGCGCCTCGAAGTCGGCCCCCGCTGCCTCGATGAACATGATTGCGCGATGGATTTCGCTGGCTAGAGCCTCGTAGCGTGCGTACGCCGGATTCTTAGTAAATCCACGATTCCAAGTGTGGACGCGGCGCATGTCCGCGTAACCGCCCTTTGTGAATGCACGAATCAGATTGAGCGAGGCTGCGGACTGCTGGTAGGTCTCCAGCAGGCGCTCCGGGTCAGCCACCCGCGCTTCCTCCGTAAACGCGATGTCATTGACCGCATCGCCACGGTAGGACGGCAAAATCTTGCCATTGCGCGCCTCGGTATCAGATGAACGCGGCTTGGCGTACTGGCCGGCGATTCGCCCCACCTTAACTACGGGTAGCGATGCTCCATACGTCAATACAACCGACATTTGGAGCAAAGTTTGAATCTTTAAACGAATCTGATCAGCAGTGGAACCGTCAAACGTTTCGGCGCAGTCCCCGCCCATCAGCACGAAGGATTCGCCGCGCGCAGCACGCCCCATCTGTTCACGCAAAGAGTCAGCCTCACCGGCAAAAACTAGGGGCGGGCGTTTGCGAAGCTTGGTTATGACCGCTTTCAAATGGTCCGGGTCAGGGTAGTCCGGCTGCTGCGCCGCAGGGAAGCTACGCCACGAATTCCACGGGAAACTTTGATCCGTAATCATATACCTTAGGGTAGACCTTCCGCGTAAAAGTTCGGCGCGCATCCCGCAGGCTGGAATGCGCGCCGAGAACCGTTAAATGTTAGTCAACTGCCGGAGCCGGCGAGACGCGCTCGCCGATCTCAGCCATCATTTCCTGGAACCACGGAGTGTTGATGTCGAACTTCTTACCGCCGGCAATGCGCTTGAACGCAATAGCCTTGAGGCGGTCCCCATCTTCCTCATCGTGGCCAATAACGCCCGAGGTGCCCTCAAGGGCGCACTGCACCGCATAATCCGTCATTGACTTGATGAGGCGCAGGTCATCCTGGTTAGCCTTCGCTGAACGCGAGAAGTACCCGGATTTTTGCACCATGACCTTCTCAGCGCCAATCAGCTTAGCGAACTGCTTTGCAAACCACTCGCCCGGGTTGATGGTGTCAAGCTTTACGTGACCGAACGGGTCGCGCTGTACCTCTTCACCGTTTTCTTCCATCTCGCGAACGATTTCCGCAACGCCAGCACCTTCAGACAGGAAGATGTTCACGTTTCCATACTTGTCCATGATGGCGCGCAGGCGTTCCGCTTCACGCTCAATCTCAACGTGGTCTTCCGGAACGAATACAGCATGAATGTCCCAGCGTTCCTTCATGAGACCAAGTTCGGGAGCCCATTCCTGCTGCTTCCACCACTTGCGGTAGTCGTATGCTGCTGCCGCTGTGAGGTAGCCACAGTTACGACCCATTACTTCGTGAATGATCAGCATACGCGGGTTAGAGCGGTGCTCACCAATGATATTGCGCGCGAAGATTGAGGCCTGCTCTGCTGCGGTCCATGCGCCCAGCGACTGCCTGATCGGGATCACGTCATTATCGATGGTCTTTGGCAGACCAACAACAGTGAGTTCGTAGTCGTTGTCGTGCAGGTAGTGCGCAAGATCCGCCGCAGTGGTGTTGGTGTCGTCGCCACCAATAGTGTGCAGGACATCTACGTGGTCTGCGCGCAAGCGCTCGGCCGCGACCTTCAGCGGATCCTCGCCTTCCTTAACAAGGCCGCGCTGCACCAGGTCTTTAGCATTCGTGAGCTTCACGCGGGAGTTACCGATCGGCGAGCCACCAAACTCGTGGAGTAGCGCCGCCTTCTTGCGCGCTTCCGGCGTGACGGTCACGTAGTTTCCCGTGAGGAGGCCGTGATATCCGTACTGGTAGGCAATGATTTCGATCGTTGGGTCTAGTTCGCTGTAGCGCTCAATCAACCCTCCTACGGCTGAGGACAGGCACGGTGCGAATCCACCGGCAGTTAGTAGAGCAACTCGCTTGACTGACATCTAAGAACCTTTCAGTTAGAAAACTGGTTTGCACAGCTTTGCACGTCTTCAGTCTACATTGAAAACATTTTGCAGACTTTTAGGGCCGCTTTCCCTATCGCTTAGTCTTTCTCTTCTTTTAGTTTCTTGGAAAGATCAACAACCTCATCGGCTTCAGTGGGTTCAGGAACGCTCACATCTGGCACTTCGCGTCCACCTGGAGCCTTAGCGCCGGCGGGGACAGGACCGGCAAACTTACCTTCCTTGGCCAGCTGCGCCTTGACATCAGCGGCGTAAAGATCCACGTATTCCTGCCCGGACAGCGTCATAAGGTTATACATGATTTCGTCGGTGACAGCGCGGAGCGTGTATCGATCTTTAGCGAGGCCGCGGTAGCGGGAGAAATCCAGAGGTTCACCAATCACTATGCCCACGCGGTGACGACTGGGGATCTTCTGCCCAATCGGTTGGGCGATGTTTGTTCCGATCATCGCGACCGGGATAACGGGCGCTCCAGATTCGAGGGCGAGTCGGGCAACGCCCACCTTGCCGCGGTAAAGTTTACCGTCAGGGCTACGCGTGCCCTCAGGGTAAATGCCGAACAGCTCATTTTCCTGCAGGCGCGCCAACCCGGTGTGCAAAGCCGCCTCCGCGGCCTTGCCAGAGGAGCGGTCAACCGGAATAGTGCCAACTGCCCGCATGAACTTAGCAGTTGCCTTACCTTTGAGTCCCTTACCGGTAAAGTAGTCGGACTTGCCCATGAATACGACCTCACGGTCGATCATGAGCGGCAAAAACACCGAGTCGAATACGGCCAGGTGGTTTGAAGCGAGAATGGCAGCTCCGGTAGCGGGGATATTCTCTTTCCCACGAATCCAGGGGCGATAGAAAGCCTTCAATAAAGGTCCAAACCCTGTTTTGAGTACCTGGTAAAGCACGCTTTCCTCCTGGTTGGCTTCGAGATGCGACACTAATTGTTCAGTCTAGTACTCGCTTTCACAGTTTATGACGCCTTGGTACCTTCCACTCCATAGTGTCATCTTGCGCCCACCATCCGATACGCTTAGAAGGTTGGTTTTTCAAAGGGATTGGTGATGATGAGGCGCGTATCTGGAAACCGTATAAATCTCGACACGCCACACTTAGCCGAGCCGGCCCTATTCGCTCGAGACGAAGGCAGTGCAAACGATTTCGAGGGCGATGTTTGGAGGCGCGAGTACGTGGTGGTGGACCTCGAAACCACCGGACTTGGAGCCGACTCGCAGATGACTGAAATCGGTGCTGTCAGACTCAAAAACGGCGAGATCGTAGACACTTTTACTACCCTGGTTAATCCGCAAATGCAGATTCCTCCCCAAATCACCGCACTGACGGGAATCACCGATCTAATGGTGGCGGATGCGCCGCATCCAGATGAGGCGATTCGCCAGTTTCTTCACTTCGCACAGCTCGAAAGTAGCATTTTGATTGCGCACAATGCCTCATTCGACTGTGGTTTCTTAACGCGAGCAGCTACCGCCGCTAACGTTGAGTGGCCCTGCCCAAGCGTGGTGGACACCCTCGCACTCGCCCGCGCGCTCCTCCCCCGCCCTCTAGTATCGAATCACCGGCTTGGCACCCTGATGCGCCATTTCAAGATTTCTAACGATTGCGCGCACCGCGCCCTTGCGGACGCTACTGCCACCGCGCAAGTGTTTGCTGGTTTAGTCGCTGAGCTTAGGAAACTTGGCGGAACCGACTTTGCGGATCTGAAAGAGTTACCCTGCTTCGACAACATCTCTCGCTCCCGCACCGATCGCCTCTGAATAACTCTCCTGTATATGACTTGTGGGCGACTGTTTCCAGCCGCCCACAATCAAAATCCGTTACGAAAGTAGTTGCGTTACCGTCTGTTGCAACTCGATTGGGTCAATCGGGTAGTACAGCATCTTTGTGGTGCCCGAGAATTTTGCGATCCACGAATCCTGCTGGCGCGCAAGAATCGTAATCGAGGGAGGCAGGGTGTCGAACTCCACCTCCAAGCGGCGTAAAAGCGCCATTGCGCCGACCTTTTGCGTTTCACCGTCGAGGATGAGGAGGTCGAATTCGCCCTCTTTGTACTTCATTACAGCGCCCTCTTCGGTGGCAGACTCTACCCACTCCACCTTTGGCATGCCTGCACCAGGGCGAATGCCAACCGCTTCGATGACGTTAGCGCGGAACTCGGAATTGTCGCTGTAGAGGAGGATCTTGTTCGTGTCCTTCTCATCCGTTTGAGACATGTCTTTCTCCTATGAAACTAAACTCTGCGCGAGCTACCTAATACTTTATTGTATTGGCCCAGGGAACGGTTACAAACCGACGCTATTGAACGGGGGAAACGTCCATGGCCCCCGTGATATCAACTACGAAGACCATCGCATTTTCTGGATTTTGGGTATCGGGATGGATAACCAGAACGCGGCTTCCAACGTTCATGTTTTCAAACCCCAGCGTGTTCCCAACCGCTCGCTGGGAATAATCCGCTACCCCCATGTCCCAAGTTGAATCTGCCTCATCTCCCTTACCCCACTGAGAGCCAGTGATGTGGTAGCTTACCGCATCGTTCTTGCCGATTTTTGGTCCGTTACCCGCTGCCAGTTCGATGGCCGTGGCCTCGATGGGAGCTTTCACGTCATGGTCAAATGCAATAGTTGGTTTCATTCCCAGCGGACCATCGATTGAAAGCCCCGCAGGTGGCTTGTTATCCGTCACTTTCGCATCTTTGAGGGCGGAGGTGTTGGTGGGATCAAGTTTTCCCACCAGATCAACCACGAATACCAGGGTAGCGCCGCCGGGAATCTTATCTCCTGCACCGGCTTCGCCGTAGCCATAGGCGGCGGGAATGACGAGCTCAACACGGTCGCCCACCCGCTGGCCCGCGAGGCCATGTTTCCAGCCCTTAATGACCTGATTGAGGCTAAATACCAAAGGCTCAGAGTTCTTCCCCTCGGGGGCGCGGTCAAACGTCGAATCAAATACCGTGCCATCCCACAGCATGCCGTGATAGTGCGCAGCAACTACGTCATCAAGGCCAACTTCGTCGCCAGAACCCTCGATGAGTGTTTTTGCAACAACTACGTTAGGTTCTTCGCCTTTGGCGGCTGTGAAAGTTACGCTCTTACCCCACTCGCCACCGATTTCAGGGATCTCCCCATCGTAGTTACGATCAACAGGTACGTCGTCGGCAACGTTGGTGGTGGCCGTAGTCTCACCGGTTTCGCTAGGTTTCGTCTTGTCGGCTTCGTCCGAACAGGCGGAGAGCATGCCTGCAGTGAGGGTGGTGGCCAGGGCTAGGGATACGAGTTTACGTTTCACAATTAATTCCTAAGTAAAGATTTAGTGGAAAGACTCACCGCACGCACAGGTGCCGGTTGCATTCGGATTTTCGATGGTGAACCCCTGCCGCTCAATGGTGTCATAAAAGTCGATGGTTGAGCCGTTAAGGTAGGGCACGGACATCCGGTCTACAATCACCTCAACGCCGTCAAAATCGCGAATGTGATCGCCATCTAGGATTCGCTCATCAAAGTAAAGTGAGTAGATGAGGCCGGAGCAGCCACCAGGAGAGACGGAAACGCGCAGACGCAGATCATCGCGGCCTTCCTGCTCTAGTAGACTCTTCACCTTTGCGGCGGCATTCTCGGTTAGCTCAATCTCATGAGTTGGAAATTCGTCAGACATTTTCTTCCTATCGCTTGTGCGTATCAGTGCTTACTCTAATCTGAACCGTACTGGACTGGCATCTTGCACCACTTGCTTCACCGCTTTCTGATCCACGTTCCGGCCAATATGCGGCTAACGTCACTGTTTGCTTTACTCCTATCAATCACATACGCCTGGTGGATGCCCCACTCGGACAGCTCGTGCTTGGACAAGGAGCTTTCGTGCGTGAACAGGATGCACGGTAACGCGTACTCGGCAGCCAGTGCTGTCAACATTCGAATCGGTGAATCCGCGATGGTTTGCGGATGAAGGGTATCGATAATCCCGACTACGAGGTCGGCCGCAGCAACGTGCTGGCGCAGATTGAAAGCATCTGCCAATACTTCGGGAAGGCCGGTTAGCTGTCCGCGCAGTCCAAGCGCCAGCGCTCCGATTCCAAGCCCTGCACCTGAGCCAACGGCGCGCGCAAAAGAAGTAGAGGCAGGCGCTAACTGTTCCGCCTGGGCAATATCGCTGAACTGCTGGTAAAACTGCGTCAATGCACGCACGGCGTGTTGCCCAACCACATTCAAAGCGTTCCCACCGTAGCCCTGAGCCAGCGTTGAGTCCAACCCCAGTAGCGGGCGTTCGGTAGCACTTGCAACTGCTAGGCTACGATTCCCAATCTTGTCCAGCGCACGTCCGCGCACCTGAGCCAGGAGGTCACGGTTTTCGAACCAGGCAGTGTTCGCTCCGCCCAGGTTTTCCGTTCCGATGGCCGTGTTAACCTCAGCCACGGATGCGAATGCGCACTCAGCAGGTATGCCGGCCAGTTGCATTAGGGTTCCGATTGCACCTATTTCAGGATTATTCGTCAGGCTTTGCGGCAACGTCGTGACCGGATTGGCGGCCGGCTCATCGTGGCCCGCCACCACCCAGGTGGTTTTACCTTCGGGCGCCCAAGCTTCGATGTTGCCCAACTGCTGCCTCGCGCAAACATGCATTCCCCTACTGTCAAGGTTGGTAGCCGCGTGAGCCGGCTCCAGGTCAACCTCTTCCACGGCTATAGCGCCCTGGAAAATGGTAGCGATGATGCTCGCTACATCCTTACTTTCGAGGGTAGCCCGCTCACCGGCAACCGCTACGCGGTTGAAGGTGTAGGTCACGCTTTCTCCGCAAACTTTTGCAGCATTAATGCTTCAGCCAAAATGGCGTTTTTCAGATCGCCCAAATCCTGCGACTCATTTTCAGAGTGCGCGTTAGTAAGGGGATCTTCAACACCTGTGACGATTACCTGCGCGCTAGGAAATTGCTCTTGGAACGTAGAAATGAACGGGATGGAACCACCCACGCCAATGTTTACCGAAGGTACTCCCCACGCCTGCGACAGAGCCTCGTGCGCGATTTTTGCCGCATCCGACTCCAGATCCGCCTGATAGCCGGGGCCAATCTCACCGGGTTCAAACTCCACGACTGCCCCGAACGGACGGTTTTCCATGATGTGGCGCTCAAGTGCCGCCATGGCTTCCCTACCGTCAGTACCTGGCACGGTACGTACCGAAACCTTGAACTTCGTCTCCGGCCAAATGGTGTTTGACGAGTGCGCAACGGAGGTCGCATCGAGGCCAATGATAGACACTGCAGGCTGGGTCCACATGCGCGATGCGAGGTCACCAGATCCGGCAATCTGCACTCCTTCTAGCAGGCCGGCCTCGGCCCTAAACTCTGCCTCGTCGTACACCACATCCGCATCTTTAGAACCGGCAAGACCGGCAATCGCAACCTCACCCATCTCGTTATGGAACGTGGAAATTAGGTGTGACGCCGCAGTAACAGAATCGAGGACTGGGCCGCCCCACATGCCCGAATGCATCGCATGATCGGTCATGCGAACCGTTACGGTTGCATCGATTACTCCACGCAGTGAGGAGGTCAGCGCGGGCTTGCCTGGCTTCCAGTTATCGGAATCAGTAACGATGATGTAGTCCGCTTCGAGCTGCTTGTGGTACTTGGTGAGGAAGTTTTCAAACGAAGGGGAACCAACCTCTTCTTCGCCCTCAATGTAAACCGTTACATTTACGGGGAGTTGATCGCCAAGCAGGCTCAGCGAGCCGAAGTGAACGACAATTCCGGCACCGTCATCGGAAGAGCCACGACCATACAGGCGCCCATCCCGCATTTGCGGCTCAAATGGGTTTCCAATCCACTTTTGTAGGTCCCCGCCCGGTTGAACGTCGTGGTGGGCGTACAGCAGAACGGTTGGGGCTGCCTTGATCATCGGGGTCTTCGCCACAACTGCAGGGGCACCGTCCGTTCCATCGGGGCGCGGTGCGCGCAAGATTTGTGTTTCAAGGCCGAGGCTTTCGAACCTCGACGCCACGTGTTTAGCCGAACGCTCAACCTCTGACTGGTCAAAGGAGGCTGAGGAAACGGAGGGGATACGGATAATATCTTCGAGTTCGCGTACAAACTGGTCGAACTGCTCTTCAAGTCGCTGTCTAATGTTCACCCTCCTTACGTTAAACACCTTGGAACCATTCGGCAATACTGCTATGATCGGCCTGTTATTTAGGCCTTCCGATGCCCTCAGGTAAAGTTGGAATCGTGTTTGGAAAAGAAAAGTCTAAGGATAAGTCCGACGAACAGGCTCACGAAGTAGTTGGCAAGGGGCGCCCTACTAGGACTCGCAAAGAGGCTGAGGCGGCGAACCGTCGCCCCATGATCCCCAAGGATCGGCGCGAAGCTAAGCGCCGGAGGCGCGAGCGCGAAAACGCTATTTGGGAGCGCCAGCAGCGCGCAATGGAAACCGGTGACGAACGCTATATGCCGGCGCGAGACAAGGGCAAGATCCGCCGGTTCACACGCGATTACGTGGATGCGCGTTGGACTCTGGCCGAGTTCGTACTTCCCTCCATGTTAGTTTTGATCATCGCCATGTTCTCGATGATTTTCCTGGCCAGACTAACCACTCCCGAAACCGCCGCACTGGTTGTCCAGGTGGTCACTTACGTCACCTACGGCCTGCTGATTTTCTCGGTGTTCGAATCGATTCTTATCAACCTGCAGATCAAGAAGATCGTGACGCAGAAGTGGCCCAATGAACCGTGGATTCGCAACTGGTTCTACACGTTCTCCCGCATGATCATGCTGCGCAGGTGGCGCCAGCCTCGACCGCAAGTCAAGCGCGGCGAGCACCCAGAAAAGTAGACAGTAATACGAAGCTAGCCCGTTCGTCGCGCACCTAGTTGGCGTAGGCGCCTTCCGCACGGGATTTCGCTATTGCGCGGTTGATTTTTCCCGGCCATGCCGGTCCCTCGTAGATGTACGCGGTAAACGCTTCCAGCAGGTCAGCTCCCGCGTCGAGGTACGCCAAAGCATCTTCAGCGGTTGAGATTCCACCTACCGCGATGATTGTTTGTGTCGGATCTAGCCGTTCGCGTAGCATCCTCACAATCTCTAGGCCGCGCTGCAACAATCTGGGGCCAGAAACCCCGCCCTCTCCCAGCTTGTGGTTTATCGTCGTGTTGGCAGCCACTATGCCGGCGAGGCCAAGTTCTTTAGCAAGATCTGCAACTTCGAGGATGTCTTCGTTGGCAAGATCAGGCGCAATCTTCACAAACACAGGAACGTCCCTACCCGCAGCTTTACGCGCGGCCCGCAAGGTGGTCTCGATGATCGGCTGCAAGGTCTTAGCAGATTGCAGGCTCCGCAGCCCGGGCGTATTGGGCGAGGACACGTTAATGACTAGGAAATCAACTAAACGCGCCAACTCACGAGCGCATATCTCGTAATCAAGCGCCGCGTCCTCATTAGGCGTTACCTTGTTCTTGCCAATGTTTGCGCCCACAACAATCTGCCTACCAAAAGGCGTTGAACGCAGCTTCTTCAGCCGCTGCTTTACAACCTCTACCCCATCGTTATTGAAACCCATCCGATTGCGGATCTCGCGGGATTCGGGAAGGCGCCAAAGCCTTGGTTTGTCGTTTCCTGGCTGCGGGCGGGGTGTTACCGTTCCGATTTCCAAGAAACCGAATCCCATAGCCGCCATGCCTTCAACCGCGCATGCGTTCTTATCCATGCCGGCAGCTAGTCCAAGCCTGCCCTTTAGTCTGCGCGGCAGGAATGTTGCGCCCGCCGGTACGGAGGTGTCGGCGCTGTCAAACACCATACTCATGCCGGCTCTCGTAACCGGGTTTGAGCCGGCAAGTTCAATCGCCTTGATTGCTACTTCGTGTGCTATCTCCGGGTCCGTGTGAACCAGACCGTAATCAAAAATCCACCTGTACACGCCCTTAGCTTACATTGGCGCAACGAGGCGAATGCACAGCGAAGCACTAATGGACATTTACCCCGCGCGCCTGTGACTGGTGGCGATTAATCCCACCAGACCCACCAGCCTTCCCGACCCGGATTCCAAGACGGTCTTATCTTTCTTATTTCGTCGGGGCGGTCAAGCGCGGAGTCTAAGACGAGCTTTTGCTCAAGATGTTCCCACAGGGCATCGCACTCACAGGTGAGTTCATGAAATGGCTCAACGTGAAAATCGGGCGCCCCGTAGTAGACAAATCCCTCGATGCTAACCCGTTCATCGGGGCGGGCGGGACCAATCGCATATCCCACCAGTTCCACTTCGCCCGGATGGGTGGTCGCCGCTTCAAGTAGTTGGAGTGTGGTTGGCCCGTAGTTTTGTCGGCCTTGCAACTGCTGACTGGGCAAGAGTTTCAAAAGCGTCTGTGCGGCCGGCGCGCCAAGACCATGAAATGGCGTAAAGCTTTCGAGCTCCTCGTCTGCCTGATTACTATCCATGCAAGCCATGTATGGCTCCAGAATTCGCTTAATCCCAATTTCGGTAGTCCATCCCCGTTTTTCCTCAACCAACATTTGGTGCTCCTTTCATATGCACGTGTCAATGCTGGCCGCAATTGCCTTGCCCACAGCTTCTAATGCGGGACAAGTGTGGATACGCGGATGCTGGACACCCTGGGGATAAAGCACAGGTGCGATAATGACCAGGTGATTATTCAAGTAAAAGACCTAAGCGATCAGCGGCTTTTGGATTACACGTCGCTCACGGACGTGAAGTTGCGTTCGCGTTTAGAGCCAGAACGTGGTCTTTTCATGGCCGAGTCCAAGAACGTTATTGAGCGTGCCCTGGAAGCCGGATATAAGCCGCGCTCTTTTCTAATTCCGCAAAAGTGGCTTGCTTCAATGCAAGGCGTCCTGGCGGGTTTGGGGCCTGAGGGAGCAGACATTCCCGTTTTTGTAGCCAGTGAGGACGTATTGGAACAAATCACCGGGTTCCACTTGCATCGTAGCGCTATGGCGGCCATGTATAGGCGTGAGTTGGCTCCGGTCCAGGAGGTAATCGCACACGCCCGCCGCATCGCCATCATTGAGGACATTGTTGACCACAAGAATGTGGGAGCTATTTTCCGTTCGGCGGCGGCTCTCGATGTTGATGCGGTGCTAGTGACGCCAAGTTGTGCCGATCCTCTGTACCGACGGTCGGTAAGGGTATCCATGGGATCAGTGTTTCAAGTGCCGTGGACTCGCCTCGAAACGTGGCCAGACATGGGCCCGCTCCACGACCTCGGATTCCACGTTGTAGCGCTCGCACTGGGGGAAAACACGATTCGCCTGGACGATTTTGAGCGTCGCGTTAAGGACAACCCGAACATGAAGGTTGCGTGGGTTCTTGGTTCGGAAGGCTATGGCTTAAAGGAACGTACGATTCGCGCGGCAGACAGTTCCGTCATGATCCCCATGAGTCACGGCGTAGATTCGCTTAACGTTGCAGCGGCCAGCGCGGTGGCCTTTTGGGCGACGCGTCGCCGCTAGGCTAGTTGCGTGTCAATCAGATGCGCGATGACACCCACCGTGTCTTGCCATCCCCCTACCGAAATGGTTTCAAATCCGGCTTTTTTGACGGGATAATCATTGCCCTGCGGGTCAAGGCGATCGCCAACAAAAACGATCTGGTCTTTCGTGAAGCCGGTTTGTTCCATGATTTTAGCCATCCCGTAGGCTTTGTCTACGCCTTTCATGGTGATGTCCACCGAGGTTGATCCGCCCGACCTCACTTCAAGGTCCGGTACTAGCGGGGCAACCGCGTCACGCAGTTTCGCTTTTTTCTGCCCGGTTGGATCCCATGCTCGCTTTGCTTCCAACGCCGCCTGCTGGCCAAGGGCTGAATACGTGATCTGACTGCCACGATCTTCGATGATTTCGCCCGCCGGGTTTTCTTCCCACAAACCTAGCTCTTTCGCGCACTTTTCCAACGTGGCGATAGCGCCCTGTTTTGCCGCTTCGTCGAGGTCGTGGGCGTAGCGCGCTTGCCATCTTCCATCTTCACGCTGGTAGTAGCGCGTTCCGCAGGTTGGCATGAGGTGGAGGCGGCGCAACTGCTCCTCACTTGCATTCAGGTTCGCGAGTAGTTGCGTTTGGAATTGCTCCAGGGTGCCTCCAGAAATCACCAGTACTTCCGCCCTGTCAAGGAGGCGGCGCAACTGCTTACCGACCTCGCTGGGTAAACTAGATTTCGAAGGCGCGAGCGTGTCATCCAGATCGAACACTACGAGCTTTAGTTGCACGACTCCCCCAAATGCAAAAGATGGTGGCAAAACTGCCACCATCTTAAGCGACTAATCGCGAAGCGAAAAACTAGTCGGTTAGCGCACCCGTAGGCTCGCCTTCGATCTGTGGTTCTGGAATATCAGATTTTTGTAGTGCCACCACGGAGGCAACGAGGCCGCCCCACACTACGAGGATGGTTAGAACCATAAGGATGATCGATGCCGGTTCCATGATTAGTCTTCCTCTCCCTTGAACTTGATGACATCTTCGTGCTTGGCCTCACGCCAGGGCAGTTTGGTGAAAACTATCGCCCCTATGACGGCCACTACGATTGTTCCCCAACCAAATATGAGGACGTTGGGGCTT
This sequence comes from Gleimia europaea ACS-120-V-Col10b, assembly GCF_000411155.1. Lineage (GTDB taxonomy): Bacteria > Actinomycetota > Actinomycetes > Actinomycetales > Actinomycetaceae > Gleimia > Gleimia europaea_B. Next base: position 104,842 of record NZ_KE150266.1, on the reverse strand, counting down.
GTTGCGCTCCAATCCCCATATCCTTCCGTAACGTAGCCGATGAGAGCCTGGAACAGCATCACTGCGAGTAGCGCGGGTGTTACGAGGCCAACGATCCAGTCCCACGCCGCGGGGACAGGAACGGACGAGGCAAGGTTCAGGTGCTTGCGCAGTGCCCGCACCTTCGGAACTGCGAAGTAGGCAAGTAGTGTCATCAGGATCGCCGAGAACACGACACCTACGTTATTGATGAATGCGTCCACCACGTCGAGCGTGTTCAGGCCGGTGGTGGTAGAGAATAGGACCACCGAAACTACCCCCGCGACCGCGCCCACAGTAACTGCAGCTTTTCGGGCCGAGTATCCGAACTTGTCCTGGAATGCACCCGACACCACTTGGAGTAGCGACAAAAGTGAAGTGATACCAGCTAGGACGAGCGAGATGAAGAACAAGACGCCAAACAGTGGACCACCAGGCATCTGGTTAATGATTGCGGGGAAGGTCATGAAGGAAAGACCAACGCCCGTAATACCTTCAAGCTCGTTCAGTCCAACGCCCTGCTGATTCGCCATGAAACCGAGGGTTGCAAACACGCCGATACCCGCAAGGATCTCAAACGAGGAGTTAGCAAATCCAGCAACAAGGCCCGTGCCAGCCAGGTTTGCCTTACGCGGCAGATAGGAGGCGTAGGTAAGCATGATGCCAAAAGCGATGGACAATGAGAAGAAAATCTGACTTACTGCTGCAAGCCAAACGTTGGCATCAAAGAGTGCGGACCAGTCCGGAGTGAAGAACGCGTTCAAGCCCTCCAGAGCGCCCGGCAAGAACAGAGCACGCACCACCATAATGAGGAACAGGACTACCAAAAGTGGGAGGAAAACCCTATTCAAACGCTCAACGCCCTTCGAGACACCGCGTCCGAGAATAAAGAGGACGAAGAACCAAAGAACAACCAGTGGGATAAGTATGCTCAGAACCGGCTTAAAGCTGATGAGGTCACCACTTGCCTGCAAAAAGTCCGAAACGAAGAAGCTGGTAGTGTCTTCCCCCCACGCGAGGCGAACCGAATAGATGGCGTACATCATCGCCCACGCCACGATCACTGCGTAGTAGACGGTAATAATGAACGAAACCATTACCTGGAACCAGCCGAGGCTTTCCGCCTTGGAGTTCAGACGTTTAAACGTAAGCGGTGCGGAGCCGCGGTACTTGTGCCCCAGGCTGTAATCGAGAAACAGCACGGGAATACCCACGAATAGCAGCGCGATTAGATACGGGAGGATGAACGCCCCTCCACCGTTTGAATAGGCTACTCCGGGAAAGCGCCAAATATTGCCCAGGCCGATTGCAGAACCAATTGCGGCCATCAAGAAACCATATTGACCAGTCCAGTGATCACGCGAAGCGCTATTTGTCTCGACAGGTCCAGTATTTTCAGACATTTTATCTCCTTGCACTTAATGAGATAAGCAAAACATAGCGCCATACTCGCATTTTTCAACACTCTGTCTCTAAGTGTGAACACTGGCAATCGAAACTGTAATGAGCAACACTATATGAAGGCACTTTTCCATACAGTTAATAAAGAAAGGCAAAACTAATGGCAACACCCCACATCGCCGCAGAAAAGGGAGATTTCGCGCCAGCAGTTCTCTTCCCCGGCGATCCGAAGCGCGCCGAACGCATCGCCCACATGCTTATGGACGATGCCCGCCTGGTTACGGACGTGCGCGGGATGCTTGGATTTACCGGCACAGTTGACGGCAAGCCTCTTTCGGTTATGGGCTCAGGAATGGGACAACCTTCGGCAACCATCTACGCAACGGAGCTCTTTCGCGAATATGGTGTTGAGAGAATCATCCGCGTTGGAACCTGCGGCGGCATCGCTCACAACGTTGCAGTTGGCGACGTTGTGGTTGCTCTAGGCGCGCACACTGACTCTGCAATGAACACCTACCGCCTGCCTGGTCTTCACTTCTGCCCGGTTGCCTCGTACGACCTGATCCGCGCAGCTGTTGACGCGGCGAGCGAAACCGACAACGTTCACGTTGGCACCATCATTTCTCGCGACCACTTTTACCTAACGCCCGAAGGCCAGGTTGAACGCCTGGCAAACTATGGAGTTTTGGGCGTAGACATGGAAGCCGCCGCACTCTATGGAGTGGCCGCCGAGTTCGGCAAACAGGCCCTTACGGTCCTAACGGTTTCCGACCACCTACTCGATCACTCTGGCGACATGAGCGCCGAAGAGCGTGAGACTAAGTTCCAGGGCGCGCTAAAGCTCGCGGTAGCGGCAGCATTTGCTTAAACCTGAACCATAGGGGGGGGCGCCAGGCGGCGCTCCCCTTTTTTGTCCCCACAAGGCTCAAACCCGTCCCCGTCCACACCACCGCCCCCATGCCTTCGTCTGGCTTCCTCGTAGGCTTACTTTTTGCTTGAGAGGAGAAATAATGACTATTCCAAAATGGGCAGATGCCAACGAAGAGACAAGAAGGTACTACACCGACGAGTGGGGACGCCTTCCAGAAAACGACGACGCCGCATTTGAAATGTTAAGCCTGTTAACTTTCCAAGCCGGATTAACTTGGGCGACTGTGCTTTCCAAACGAGAAGCACTTCGCTCAGCGTTTAGCAACTTCAAGGTCGAAGCGGTGGCGAAAATGAAAGATGAGGATGTCGCCAGATTGCTAAAAGGCGATAGCCCAATTAAGAACGAGCGCAAAATTCGGGCGGTTATCCAAAACGCTGGAGCCATCCAGGAGTATCGCAGCACTGTACAACACGAGAAGCGAAAGAACGCCTTTCTAGCCGTGCTCGAAAACTCCGCGGGGAAACCTGGGGGTTGGCCGGTCTACGGCGAGGAGCAAATGACACTGCTTCGCCACTTTTTTAACGACTGGGGGTTTACTTTTACAGGCCCAAAGCTGATTCGAGCTCTAGTGGAATCATTCGATCTCGCCCTTCCCTGGCTACAGGAAGAGCCAATAATCGAGAGCGGTTTAAACACTATGCAGATAGTTGTTGATCCTGTTAATAATCATGTCTAGTGCAACCAAATTCTGCACTCCATCAGGAATAATGATGTCGGCTTTGCGTTTAGAAGGCTCCACGTAGAGGTCGTGCATCGGCTTTACAGTTTCCAAGTACTGCTTTTCGATTGAGTCAATCGTGCGGCCACGCTCAACCATGTCGCGACGTACGCGGCGCAAGATGCGTTCATCGGCATCCGTGTCCACGAACAGTTTGATGTCAAACAGCTCGCAAAGCTGGGGAAACACGAAAAGCAAAATCCCTTCTACAATTACAACGGGTTGAGGCGCGATTTCCTGAACCTCTTCACTGCGGTTATGAATGGTGTAGTCATACACCGGGCATTCGATGGGATTTCCGTCGATCAACTGACGGAGCTGTTCGATCATCAGATCAATGTCGAATGCCGTGGGCGCGTCATAATTTAGGGCTGCGCGCTGCTCATAGGTGAGGCCGGTATGCGACTTGTAGTAGTTATCGAGGTAGACAACCGCAGTGTTACCTTTAAATTCCTTCACAAGCGCCTTAGTCAAAGACGTCTTACCGCTTGCTGTTCCGCCTGCAATACCAATGACGAGCGAACGCACGTTGCTACCCCGATCTGCGAGATTTTTTCTAAGTCTAGTGGATAGTGGCGAAAACGCCCGCATTCACAAACTGCAACTAGAGCATCCATGCACGTGCGCTTGCCTTTAGAAACCAATCTGTGAGACCCAAGCGCCTGCCCCTCCACACAAACTGCCACTATTATGTGAGTTGAATCACACTCGTGCCCGTTAGTCGGCCACTCTTGCCATAATCGTATACGAATATATGTACGACCGGTTCGGCGGAACGGTCCGCCGCCCACAAAGTAGTGAGGAATCATCGTGCAATTTCACCACCATGGTTACGTCTCTGAAAACCCCCGAGTTAAAGTTGCTCAGGGCCTCGGAATCGACCGCCCCGCAGAACTCCCCGATGAAGTTGATGTTCTGATTGTTGGCGCCGGTCCTGCGGGCATGCTGATGGCTGCCCAGATGTCAGTTTTCCCCGACATCTCTACCGCGATTATTGATAAACGTGCCGGCAGGCTCCCTCTTGGACACGCCGATGGAATTCAGGCACGTTCGGTTGAGACCTTCCAGGCATTCGGTTTTGCGCCGGAGATCACCGCAGAGGCCTATAAGATTGTTGAGACTGCATTTTGGCAGCCGGATCCGGAAAACCCGGATCATATTAAGCGTATGCACCGCACCGAAGACGATCCTCATCGCATTTCTGAGTTCCCGCACCTGATCGTGAACCAGGCCCGCGTGCTCGACTACTTCCGCGAGTTTGCCTATAATTCCCCCTCGCGACTCGTCCCAAACTGGGGCTGGTCGTTTACGGGCCTAGAGTTCCACTACGAAGATGAGTACCCGGTTACAGTACACCTAGTTGGCACCGGCCCGGACAACGAGGGGGAAACTCGCACGGTTGCTGCGAAGTACGTGCACGGCGCGGATGGCGCTCACTCCCAGGTTCGCAAAGCCATCGGGGCGCGCCACCTGGGTAACGTTCAATACCAAGCCTGGGGCGTTATGGACGTCCTCGCGAATTCTGACTTCCCAGATATTCGTCTCAAATCCATCATCCAGTCCAAGCACGGATCGATCCTACACATTCCCCGTGAAGGCGGTTACCTGTTCCGCACGTACGTGGATCTTGGCATCGTTGACGAGAATGACAACCACGCGGTGCGCAAGACGCCGGTGGAAGAGATCATCCGCCGGATGAACGAAATCGTTTCCCCATACTCGATTGACGTGAAGAACGTAGCCTGGTGGTCCGTCTACGAGGTGGGCCACCGCGTAACAGACAGATTCGATGAAATCCCCACCGAAGAGGTTGGAACTCGTGATCCGCACGTGTTCATTTCGGGTGACGCTTGCCACACGCACTCGGCTAAGGCCGGCCAGGGTATGAACGTATCGATGCAGGATGCGTTCAACCTCGGCTGGAAGGTCGCGCACGTTTTGCAGGGGCTGGCCCCCGCTTCCTTATTGCAAACCTACACGCAAGAGCGCCAGGTCATTGCACAAAACCTAATCGATTTTGATTCCGAATGGTCAGCGCGTGTTGCGGGCACCTACAAGGGTCCGGGCGCTGATATTCCGATCGAGGACTTCTACTTAGAGACCGGTGAGTTTTCGAACGGTTTCCGCACCGAGTACCCCGAGGGACTTCTGGTTGGTTCGAATACCTACCAGGACTTGGCAAAGGGCTACACGCTTGGCAAGCGGTTCAAGTCCGCGAAGGTTGTGCGCCGGTCGGATTCAAATCCGATTCACTTGGGCCACACGCACGAGGCTGATGGTCGCTGGCGCATATACGTATTCGCTGACAAGGAGCGCGCCGCGCCTTCGGGTACTAAGGTCGCCGAGTGGGCTAAGTGGATGGACGAGTCAGCTGACTCCCCCATTAATAAGTTCACTCCAAAGGATAGCGATCGCGACGCCCTCTTTGACGTTAAGATCATCTACCAGCAGGATCACCGCGATATTTGCCCGGGCGATGTTCCCGCAATCTTCAAGCCCGAAAATGGTCCGTTTGGACTACAAAACCTGGAGAAGATTTTCGGCAAGCTTCCGAAGGGCCTATGGCACGGATTCGATATGCCCGACACTGATATCTGGGAAGAGCGCAAGCTTTCCGAAGACGGTGTGGTAGTGGTTGTGCGCCCAGACATGTACGTGGCTCAAGTTGTGCCACTGGACAAGCCCGAAGAGATCGGTGAATTCTTCTCGAAGATCTACATCGAACAGAATTGAGCGGCATAGTTTTTGGGGGAAGCGCGTTTGTGCTTCCCCCAAACCATTTGGGTAGCATTCCTATTAGCGGAAAGTGATTGAGTTTTGTCCCTTGAGGTCAAGACTGACATTTACATCGTCAATGTCTACGACTTCGCAACCCAGGTCTAGCGTGACCTGTTGGCCGGGTAGTACGGGCGTGGGTGGAAGCTGTATGGCTGCGGACTCCTGTGAGCCAACTATTGGCGCGCTAACCCCGCCAGAGACAACAGAAACCGTGACGTGGTCGGTCCAAAACTCTTCCTCGCTTACGTTTTCTACTGTGATTGGAAGGGTTACAGGCTGGCCGTGATCGCCCATATAGGTACCAAGCGGCTGGGGTTTGCCAACACTAACCCGCACGCCGGCCTCGACTTCTACGAGCTCACCAAACGAAGCTGCCTTTGAGACTGCTCCCCCAGACTGTAGCGGCGATAGCGTCTGTGAAGATGCGGTCGTATTTTGAGTTGAGCCTTTGAGGTTGGAGTCTTGCCCACCACAACCGGCAAGTGCCAGTGCGAGTGAGACCGTGCTTGCTAAAGCCAGTGCGATTTTGCTCGTTGAACCCATAGTCTCCTCTGGTTGGCGCCCACCACGCTTTGCGGGCTCTACGCGAAAAGATGGTCCAGCTTGTCCTTGAGCTCGGGAGTTAGACGCTCCAGAGCAGTTAGTGCACCAAGGTTTTCCTCTAGCTGTTTTGCAGACGAGGCGCCAAGGATCACCGTAGAAACGTGTGGATTTGCCGCAACCCAGGCGAGTGCCAGTTGCGCTGGGGACACCTCGAGTTCATTCGCCATAGCTACCAGAGCACGAACGCCCTTTTCGTGCTTGCGGGCCTCCTCTGCGATCGATTCACGCCCCTTCAGGGTGGCCCGCGACCCCTCGGGAACACCGTCAAGGTATTTACCGGTCAAGATTCCAGAGGCCAGCGGGCTCCAAGTAGTGAGGCCCAGGCCTATGTCCTCATATAGGCGAGCGAACTCGCTTTCTACTTTATGCCTATGGAGCAGGTTGTATTGCGGCTGCTCCATGACGGGTTTACGCAAGTTCCTGCGATCAGCAATTTCGTAGGCCGCGCGAATCTCATCGGCAGACCATTCAGAAGTGCCCCAGTAGAGGGCCTTGCCCTGACTGATCATGTCTGAAAATGCGTAAACAGTTTCTTCAATGGGCGTGTTCGGATCGGGCCTGTGCGCATAAACCAGGTCCACATAGTCCAAACCAAGACGCTCCAAGGAGCCATCAATTGCCTGCATCAAATACTTACGGTTAAGCGTGTTCTTCATGTTCACCATGTCGTGAATTCCCCAGAACAGCTTTGTGGAGATGATGTACTCGTGGCGCTTCCAACCGAGCTCGCGGATAGCCTGGCCCATTATTTCTTCAGATTTACCGAACGCGTAGGATTCTGCGTTGTCAAAGAAGTTCACGCCCGCTTCGGCGGCAATCTGAAGCTGTTCCTTGGCGATACCCGTGTCAACTTGGCTTCCAAACGTAACCCAGGAGCCAAAGCTGAACTGCGAGACCTGTAGGCCCGAGGATCCTAAACGGTTGTACGGCATTGAAGGCAGAGATTTGTTCATACAGCCAATATAACGCGTAAAAGACGGGGGCACCCCAGCTGCACTCCCCGTCTGTTGTGGTTTCTATTAGCGGATGTATGCTCCGGTGGGATCGAAAACAATCTCTTCGGAGGTGCCGAATGCTTCCCCATAGGCCTTGACTGCGGCAATAATCCAGTCCACCAGACCCCAAATGCCAAGCGTCATCCAGTTGCAGAAGAACTTGACGAGACCGAGCCCCACCTGTCCGCGCATGAAACGGTCAACACCAAACCCGCCCAGCAGGAATGCTCCAAGCCAAACGAAGAGGTGCTTGTTCACGCGCTTGTATCCGGCCGCCACGTACGGATCGGCGTACATGTTGGGATATGTCTCGTGGTTTTGCTGACCGGCATACTGCCCGCCAGGCTGCTGGGAGTATGAGGGAGGCGGCGCCTGGTACTGGTTAGAGTAATAGTTCTCGCCCGGGCCGGGCACCTGCCCCTGGTTGCTGTTGTTTTCCGGATAGCTCATTGGAAACCCTCCTCATCTATTCTGCTGCACACCAAGATATAACACTCTTTGAGGTTCTTAGCTCTGCGTGTCTCTCACGCCAGATTGTTGCGTTCAGTTTTGCTGCGCGCTTTGCTCGCATTTACTTGAAGTCGGTCGGCGCGAAAGCTGGTTAGCTAACGAGAGCGAGCACAATCGCGAACACTCCTGTACCCGCTAGGAGCGACCAAAGCACCTTGCGGAAAGTCAGGTGAATACCAAGGGTGGTTATCACGCCTGCAGCCGGAGGCAACCACGATTCCACGCTGGTGAACGTTACATCCTGGAGGGTGAAAATCACGAGGATGAGCATGACTCCTGCCGGCATGGCTGCGCCCAGGTAGACAAGCGTTTGAGAATCACGCACGCGAGTTAAGAAAACGAAAGGCGCCGCGCGCAACGAAAACGTTATGACAAAGACGGTAGCGACAATGCCGATAATATAGCCGGTCATGGCATTCCATCCTTTCTTCCGCCGTCCGACATCGCGGTGACTGGCTTCAGGCGCGAGACAATAAGCAGAGCCACTGTGAGAGTGGCGAGAGCAACGGGCAAGTAGATCGATCCCGGCAGCACGAGCAGGGCCACACCGATCACTGCCGCCAGCGCGAAATCGAAGCGCGCCCGGTTAGCGAGGTAGGCCTCGAGCATTAACACGACGAACAGCGAGGTCAATACGAAGCTGAGAATGCGCGCGTCAATCGGCACAGCCAGTCCGATTAGCGCGCCAAGCGTACATCCAATAGTCCAGGTGGCGTGAGCGAAAACTTGCGTCCACAGCATCCTCTCTCTCCCGTCAGTTCGGCCTTTGGTTTCGAAGCGATGACAGCATAGACCTCATCGGTAAGAGCATGAATCGAATAAATTCTCGCTACCTTGTTTTTAACGAGGTCAAGCGGGAAACTGATCCCGTAAAAAACGTGCCGGAATTGGATCAGGAGGGTCGCAAGCGCTATCGCCGCGATCGGTTCACGCGCCGCGATCATCGGCACTACGAGATATTGCATCGAGCCGGCGTACATGAACAGTGAGAATATGGGAGCCCACCACCAGTCCAGACCCGCGCCCGTGAGAGTCATGCCCATCCCCATGCCGAGGGGAATGTAACCCAGGGTTACGGGGAGGGCGTCTCGGGCCCCCAAAACCAGTGGAGAGTGCGTGGCTGCGGACATACAAAAAACCTATGGTGGCTCTTGCGGCCGGGCAAAACCAGTCCACCACGTGGGCAACGCCACCATGAAACTGCTCACACACATGGAGGGCAAGGCTCCACACCTATCGAATAACGAACAAAAAGTGTGGGGACCAGTTCAGTTACGAACTAGTCCCCGCACCGCTCAACATTCACAATGGGTAATCAAGTTTCAGCAATCACGCCTATCGCGTTACCAGCCGCGTTCGGCAAGGCGGTGCGGCGCAGGTAGATCAGCCACGTTGATCCCAACCATGGCCTCTCCCAGACCGCGAGAGACATCGGCAATGACCTGCGGATCGTCGTAGGAGGCGGTCGCCTTGACAATAGCCACAGCCCGCGCCTTCGGATCGCCCGACTTGAAAATACCGGAACCCACAAACACGCCATCGGCGCCGAGCTGCATCATCATCGCCGCATCAGCCGGGGTAGCCACGCCTCCGGCCACGAAGAGCGGCACTGGAAGCTTGCCCTCGCGAGCTACCTGAGCCACCAGGTCATATGGGGCAGCAAGCTCCTTGGCAGCCACATACAGTTCATCCTCAGTCAGGTTCACCAGCGCCGCGATCTCCTTCTTGATCTTCCGAATGTGCTTGGTGGCCTCCGAGACATCACCGGTGCCGGCCTCACCCTTTGAACGGATCATCGCAGCGCCTTCGTTGATGCGACGCAAAGCCTCACCGAGGTTAGTGGCACCGCACACGAACGGCACGGCGTACTCGCGCTTGCTGATGTGGTTGACGTAGTCAGCGGGGGAAAGCACCTCGGACTCATCCACCCAATCAACCCCGAGCGTCTGCAGCACCTGGGCCTCCACGAAGTGGCCGATGCGAGCCTTAGCCATTACGGGGATAGACACGGCGTTAATGATCCCCTCGATGAGATCCGGGTCCGACATGCGCGCCACGCCGCCTTCAGCACGAATGTCCGCAGGAACACGTTCAAGTGCCATGACGGCCACAGCACCAGCATCTTCAGCAATCTTGGCCTGTTCGGCCGTTACGACGTCCATAATGACGCCGCCCTTCAGGCCGTCAGCAAGCACGAGCTTTTCGGGTTCAATCATGTAACTCATAGTTCCTATTCTCACCCACCTGTGGACTATTGTTAATACCAGTTTTAAGTTAGTTTTTTAGACCACAATGCGAATGCGTCGGAGGATTCCGTGCCATCAATTCCTGCTTCTATCGTTGCAGATATTCGTAAACGCTTGGAAGACGGCTCGCTCACACCCGGTGACCGACTTCCCTCAACGCGCGCGTTAGCTAACGAACTCGGGGTGTCGCGAGGCTCGGTTGTTAGTGCGTATGAGCAACTTTCTGGCGAAGGCATCTTGCTATCCACACCTTCGGGCAGTCGCATTCACCCGGACCTTGCGATCACTGTGCGGACGAGACATTCGCGACTATCTAAGCACGGTGCTACGCCGGTTGTGCCGACCCCGAGTTTGCTTCGTCCCGGCGCTCCTTTGGAAGCTCTCACTACTTCCACTTGGCGCGGGGCCTGGCGCATGGCCGTTGCTGAGCCGCATGCGTACCCAAGCCCGGGTTCGGACCGCCTGCGTTACCTACTTGCCGAGCATTTCCGGCTCACGCGGGCCGTGTCCATCGACCCGCAATCCATACTCATCACCGCCGGCGCCCGTGATGGGCTGCGCGCTACCCTTGCCGCGCTCGCAGCCATGCGTCATTCCAACCAAGCCTCCCCGTTAGAGATGCGCGCGGCCACTTTGCATACACCACCTCAAGGCAACTGCCTCGCTGTAGAAAATCCGGGGTTCGGTTCTCTTCGCGCAGTGCCAGCTTCGATCGGCTGGGAAACAACGTTTCTGCCGACCAGTGGTGACGGCTTGTTACCTAAAGCGTTGCGCGACCTGTCCCCCGACGCCGTTCTCACTACCCCTAATCACCAATTTCCATACGGTTTACAAATGTCGGCCAAGAGGCGGCGCGAGCTCGTGGAGTGGCGCCGCGCCACCCCGGGCGCGTTCCTCATTGAGGACGACTACGACTCTGAGCTACGCGCTACTCACCCCGCCCTCGTGGCGCTGGATCCTGCTGGTACGGTACTGCTTGGCTCATTTGCGAAAACGCTCACTCCTGCCTTGGGATTGGGATACGTCATCGTGCCTCAAGCGCTACGCGAGGGCATCGCGGCCAGGCTCACCCCCGTCTGTGGAATAGCACAAGATGCGCTCGCCAACTTCCTCGCTGCTGACGGTCTGCGCCTGCACACCGCTCGTATGCGCCGCGAATACAAATTCCGTCGCGGCGTTTTTGAACGGATTTTCCCTCAAGGCCGCACCATGGATGGGAGTCTAGGAGCGATCATCGAGCTTTCCCCGAACGTCGAAGAGGAGGTTTTAGCGGACGCTCACGAGGCCGGACTAGCTGTAGAATCACTGGGCAAATACTGGTCGGGGCGAGCTGGCACGCCTGGAATAGTTGTTGGCCTGGGCGCAGGAAGTCGCGAAAAACTAACCACGGCACTAAAGAATCTACGCCAGATCGTGCCCAAGTGAACAACGTGAGTCCTTTCCAAGCAGACTCCAACATGTACTTGGTGTATCGCCCGCGGCAATATGTGGAAAGTACACCTTTGATGCTCACTATCAGGCCAGACCCGGCGTAACGCTTTTTCAAACCTGCCGCCCTCCCGCAATCGCCGTCAACTAATCACGAGACGCAACACTGCCATCACTTGATCTTCCATGAGAAAATGATCGAGTGGACAACGAAGACGATTTCACTGAAACACTACTCCCCACTAGTCGGTAACTGATTTCTCAGTCCAACTAATGGGGAGCAGTACAACGAAACCACGTGTACCTCATTCTTAGGCCACTCCACAAGCCCTGACGCTCACGCATCTCCGCTCTCGATGGTGACCGGTAGCGAAATGGCAGGTCAGCCAAACGCGAGCATCTTGGGCAGGGCCGGTCGAATTTCTACGGCATGATGCACTGGACAACAGGCGGGACTCCTCGCGTGCAAAATCTTGGAATCAACCTGTAAGTCTTGCAGAGCGGAGTATTAACCGTCTACTAGCTTGTCTATAGCCGTATGAAGTTGTTTTTTCGACGGGAGAGCATGAACGCGCTCAACCAGACAATGATTCCCAGGAGCATATTCGCCACGATGAAGAAGAAAGCATTGTTCACTTGATCCCCGAGCCCGATAACAGTGACGGGGATACTAGCTGAATACAGGTTGACTATCGAGTCGCTCGAGGTCACTCCTAATAGCCATTGAGCCTCTGGCGCAACCTTTTTAAGCATCTGCACACAAGCAATCACTGCGAGCAGTATGGTAACCGAAAAAACAAACCAAGCCGATAACAGATAAGGAAAACGGGTGCGAATATTTTTCAATGTGTACGATACGAGCAGCATCAAACCAAGGCCAGTGAATATCGAGACGATATATCCGAGAAGATTAGCTAACTGCACCATCCCATCAACCGATGAGGACTTTGCTAATGGTAGGAGCGTAGCACCATAGCTGCATAGGAGGTAGAAGCAGAGTACGAGCATATTGCAAACAGCTAAACGCCAGCGCGACAAAGAAGAAAGCAAGAGCAAACGATCATCACAAGTGCCAGTGAGCCGAAGCACGGCATCTAACGCATACAGCGTTATCGCAATTTCGAGAAGCATAACGCCAATACCGTATATTTGCTGCACCACTAGCTCATCTGACACAACCCGAACGATTGCTAGAGCGATAATGACCATGATTAACGGAATCATGACCCGCCCATGTTTGGCTGCCAAAAGACGAAAATCAGTCATTCTTAACATGGCCCGATACGCTCCTCTTGTAAGCCAGCTCTAAATCGCCATCGCCGAAATCTCGCAGATGGCTAGCAGTATCATAAGTCAACAGTTTCCCATCTGAAATAAGAACAATCTCATCGAAAATAGAATCCACGCCATTGATCAGGTGAGTACTAAGCAACAGCGGAGCGCTAGGAATACGATATTTCTTGATCAGAGCAAGAAGATGATCTCTCGTGAGCGGATCAACCCCTGCCAGCGGCTCGTCCAACACATAAAGCTTAGGAGCCCTAGACATAATCAACGCAAGATGAAGGCGTTCACTCATCCCTTTTGATAGCTCACTCACTCGGGCTGATGACAAGAAAGAAGCCCCCTCAAGAAACTCTTCAAAAGCACCAGTCCTGAAATCATCGTATCGGCTACGAAACAAATCAACGCATTGCGATACTCGCAACCACGGATACAAAAAAGGTTCATCGGGAAGATAGCTCACCGCTACACGATGAGGAGCCACGATTCTCCCTTGGACCCTAGCAATATCCCCCACAATCGTGCGAAGCAACGTGCTTTTACCGGCTCCATTCGGACCAAAAAGCCCCACCACTCCTGCCTCAGCGCCAATGCGAAAATCATCCAAACGTAGCGCAAGATGCTTGCCATAGCTCACAACCAAGTTCTGCGCTTTAACCACAGCATCCATTGACCTCACCCAACTCGAAACAGTAAAAGCAGACTGAAACAAAAACGAAGAACAATTGCCCCAGCAGCAACAATTGATTTTAAGTGAATTGTTTTGGGCAAACTACCTGCATGAAGCGTCATCTTCGCATTGCAAATAAGGCAAGAAGGAATACTCATGCACACGAACACAACACGAGCAACTCAAAACGCGACTTTCTCGCGCCGTAACAGGCAAAAACCTGCCCTCTACCAACACATCCTGTCCGACCTCGCAGTTAAAGCAAACCAACTCAAAACCCCAGTTTCGCCCACCACAGCAACCAAAACTCGGAATAAAAGCAACACCAAATGTCCTATAGCCCAACTATTACGCGCAATCCCGATATTGAGGCAGAATCAGAGATTTCGGTGCAACCAATGCAAAACAAAACCTGCTGGCGCGTCGACGTATCAACACCAGCGGGCGGTTAGTGGAGCTAAGGGGATTCGAACCCCTGACCTCTTCCATGCCATGGAAGCGCGCTACCAACTGCGCCATAGCCCCTTAAACAAGTAACAACTATACAGAACAACTCTGCCCTAGCCAAACCGGCACCTGTGCGACCGCTCACGAGCACGCCGCTACCGATAAGCGGCGATCACGCCCCTATGTTGTGGCCTACCAAGCGCCAGTACGGGGACCTATCTGCCTGCTCAAGAATCGACCAGTGACAGTTGTCGAGGCCGCGCAAGCCAGACCAGGAACCCGGCGCGATCCCGAGCATGTGGGTAATCCCCTGCGTAATAGCCGAACCGTGCGACACAAACACGTACGTGCCCGGCCCGGTGGACACCACTTCTTTCACCGCTTCGGCGAAGCGCTCCCCCACGTCCTCGCGCGATTCAACTTGCGCTTGCGCGCAATCCCCACTCGAACGCCAGTCGCGATACCACTTCGGGTGCTGGGCCAGCATCTCATCGCGGGTCATCCCTTCAAACGCGCCGAAGTTGCGCTCGCGAATGCGCGGGTCCGCAACCACCTCCAGCCCCACGTGTCTCGAGATCTCCAGCGCCGTATCCATTGCGCGCGAGAGGTCAGATGAAACAATCACATCGGGCTGTAGCGCCGCCACCAAAGGCCCCATCGAGGCCGCCTGCGCCCGCCCCGCCTCATTTAGCTCAATATCAATCACGCCCTGAACGCGACCTCCAATATTAAAGTCCGTCTGGCCGTGCCGCACAAAAATCACGCGAGACTTAGCAAGCGATGCGCCACTCATGGAAGCAACTCAACTCCTCAAAGCTCAAGAACCGGGCAGTCTGCCCACAAACGCTCCAACGCGTAAAACTCGCGCTGCTCTTCCAACTGAACGTGAACCACGAAATCGCCGAAGTCCATAAGTACCCAGGAAAGCTCCTCGCCACTTTCCACGCGTGGGCGCCTTCCCCCAGCTTCTAACACCTTATCGGTGACCTCGTTTGCAATAGCCTGCACCTGGCGACCACTCGACGCAGAAACGATCAAGAACACGTCCGTAAACGGAGTGCGCTCGCCAACCAGGATCGCAACCGGGTTAATACCTGACTTATCCTGTGCGGCCCTAACCGCAACCTGCAGGTACTGCCTCGTCGAATCACTAAGTTCCAAAATCTACCTTCCGGAAATAAACAACTATTGCCGATATAAACCGTACTTATCTATGTACTGCACAACCCCGTCCGGCACCAAATACCACACCGGCTTGCCAGCCTTCACGCGCGCGCGACAATCCGTAGACGAAATTGCCATCGCGGGCACCTCCAGCAAAGACACTGACGCCGGAGGAAGCCCCTTCGCGTTCAGCTCGTGGCCCGGCCTTGTCACGCCAATAAAATGTGCCATCTCAAAAAGCTTGTCTGAATCCTTCCACGTGAGGATCTGTTCCAGCGCATCCGCGCCGGTAATAAAGAAGAGGTCAGCATCCGGCCTCATTGCATGAATATCGCTCAACGTATCAATCGTGTATGTGGTGCCCCCGCGGTCAATATCAACGCGTGAAACCGTGAAGCGATTATTCGAGGCCGTTGCAATCACCGTCATCAAATAGCGATGCTCCGCAGACGTAACCCTGCGGCCCTCCTTGAACGGTTGCATCTGAGTGGGAACGAAAACCACCTGATCCAGATTGAACACGTCCATTACTTCCGAGGCCGCAACGAGGTGCCCATGGTGAATCGGGTCAAACGTACCGCCCATCACCCCAATGGACGGCCTATGATTCAATACCTCGCCCTTCACGTGCCTCACATTCAATCCAAATACCGGCCGCTAACTACTTCCCTATCCTACGGGTTTGAAAGGATGCCGGAAGCGTATACGCATTACTCGTCCGGATCGGTCCAAACTCCGGCTTCACGGTCCATCCAAAGCTCGTCGCGAGCCGCCTGCTTTGCATCCATACGCTCGTGGAAACGCGCCTTGCGTTCGCGCCTGGTCAGGCGCTCGCCGCCCTCAAACCGCATGTCTGAACCGCGTGGGCCAAGCAACTCGGCACCTGTCTCCATGGTCGGCTCCCAATCGAAAATGACACCATCCTCAATGGATCCAATCACCACGGGATCACCAGGCAACGCACCCGCCTGTGCCAAGAGGTCTTCCACTCCCGCCAAACTCAAACGATCTGCCAGGTAGCCAACCGCTTCATCATTTGCGAAATCAGTCTGCAAAATCCAACGCTCGGGCTTGCGGCCTCGAACCTGGAACAAGTCCTGCCCAGCGTGAGAGACCTTGCGAACCGTAATGACCTCATCACGTTCGCGTCCGCCAATCGCCTGCGGACGCAATACCGTGGGTGCGGGCTCGATCTCGGGCATCGAGTCACGATGATCCTGCACCATCTTCGCAAGCGCGAAAGACAGCTCCTTCAAGCCCTCGTGCGTTACCGCAGAAACCTCAAAAACCGGCCAGCCAAAAGCATGTAGCTCCTCGCTTTGCATATGTGCCATATCGCGACCATCGGGGATGTCGATCTTATTCACCACAATCGCGCGCGGACGCTCCCCCAAAGGCACATAGCCTTCCAACTCGCCCAAATCGGAACGATACTGAGCTAGCTCCTCTTCAATCGTCTTGAGGTCCGAAACCGGATCGCGCTCAGGCTCAAACGTTGCCGCGTCCAAAACGTGCACAATCACAGACGAGCGTTCAATATGACGCAAAAACTCGAGACCAAGTCCCTTACCCTCCGAAGCTCCTGGAATCAGGCCCGGCACATCCGCAATGGTGTAGCGAATCTCGCCCGCCTGCACAACCCCCAGATTAGGAACCAGTGTTGTAAACGGGTAATCCGCAATCTTCGGACGGGCAGCCGACATGGCGGCGATAAGCGAAGATTTACCCGCGGATGGGAAACCAACCAGCGCAACGTCAGCAACCGACTTCAGTTCCAGAATGACCGTGCGTTCCTCGCCCGGCTCACCCTTCAACGCAAAACCCGGAGCCTTGCGTTTACGAGAAGCCAATGCCGCGTTGCCAAGGCCTCCTCTACCACCCTCAGCGATGACCACGCGTGTCCCCACCTCGGTCAGGTCAGCAATGAGGGAGCCATCCGCCTCCTTAACCACAGTGCCGATGGGAACGGGAAGCACAACGTCTTCCCCATTGCGTCCCTCTCCGTCTCCCCCAAGACCCGGCGTGCCATTTTCAGCTTTACGGTGCGGAAGATGATGGTAGTCCAGCAGTGACGTGGTTTGATCCGAAACCTCGAGAATCACGTTTCCACCATCTCCACCATTTCCCCCGTCAGGGCCGCCAAGTGGCTTGTACTTCTCCCGGCGGATTGATGCGGCGCCGTGGCCACCATTGCCACCGGTCACGTACAAGGTCACCCTGTCAACAAATGACGCCATAGCTACTCCCCTACACGGCAAGCTTCACAACTTCGGATAATAAAACTATGAGGGTGATGGGAAACCCCGATCACCCTCAAAGTGTTAAGACTAGTTAGGCAGATACTGCCTCAACCACGTTAACGACGCGACGATTGCGCTTGTTCGCGAACTCAACATCACCTGCAACCAAGGCGAAAAGCGTGTCATCCTTGCCGCGACCTACGTTTTCACCAGCGTGGTAACGAGTCCCGCGCTGACGAACTAGGATCTCGCCGGCCTGCACAAACTGGCCTCCGAAGCGCTTGATGCCGAGACGCTGGGCATTAGAGTCGCGACCGTTCTTGGAAGAACCGAGTCCCTTCTTACTTGCCATCTTTCAGCTTCTTTCTGTCAGTCCTAAACCGAGTTTAGGAACACCAACTACTTGATGCCAGTTACCTTGATCTTCGTCATGGGCTGACGATGACCTTGGCGCTTGCGGTAGCCAGTCTTGTTCTTGAACTTGATAATAGAAATCTTCGGCCCCTTGGTGGGCTCAACGATTTCAGCGGTTACCTTAACCTTGTCGAGCTTCGACACGTCCGCGGTTACCTTGTCACCGTCGACCACCATTAGGGGCTGGAGTTCGACAGTATCGCCGGGTTCTCCTGCCAACTTGTCGACGACGACGACATCACCGACGGACACCTTCTCCTGTCGGCCGCCGGCCTTGACGATCGCGTAGACCACGTTGCTACTCATCTCTTAATAGATTACGAATTAATTATGCGTTCGAAGAAACGCACCGACGATCAAGACTACTGCAAACGCGCGTAGCAATCAAACGAATTTGCTCGTTTTGCCACTCACAGGCATGTGGGATTCACCACCGGCGCCACGCGCGTGTCGCCTTGAGTTCAGTTATCCTCTTCTCTACCCGCATTCGGCTGCGCCATTACCGCCCTCCGGGACTTCTTTGCCGGGCGAGCAGAAGCATCTGGCAGCTGAATGTCGTCGAGGCTCACAGCTGCGGGCCTTCCAATCTTTCCGGTCTTCACCGGTTCGGGTAGGTCGAGCTTCACCTTCGGGTTTCCAACCTCCATGGTGACTGCTCGCCGTGGCCGTTTGCGCACCACTACTGCGCCCTCCCCCGAATGCTTTGGAGCTTCCAGAAGTTTCGCGACCTTCGGCCCTGCAGTCAGTTCTTTAGGCTGACTATCCCCGGACGCACTCTTGTACCGCTCTCCTTCCTGCTTAGGGGTATCCTCACCCGCAGACTTTGCGCCAGTCGCCGTCTCGCTAGCATGCTTAGAACCGCGCCTGTTGCCCGACCGGTTGCCAGACTTCTTCGACTTGGTCGCCTCGTCGCTACTCTCTTGCTCCGCAGAAGCATTTGGCTCACTAGCCTCCCTGGCGGCAGACTCAGCGGATCCGCTTCCCAAGTTCTTGTCATCGCGACGCTTACGGTTTCTTTGTCCCCGCCTGCGATCAGACTTCTTCGAGTTCTTCTCCGCCTCTTCCTCGTCATCATGATGCTTCGAGGCAGCCGAGGCCGCGATAGCCGAAAGCGCGGCTTTCACTTCCTCGTGCTTTTGGTCAGATTCCGGTTCTTGTACCGGTTCCGCCTTCTGTTTCTTCGGCGCGATCGGATGGCCAGACTTGTCTTTTTCTACCGGGTTCGAATGGACGATGAAGCCCCGTCCCTCACAGCACTCACAAGGGGTAGAGAATGCCTCCACCAGCCCCTCGCCAACCCGTTTTCGCGTCATTTGCACGAGTCCGAGGGCAGTAATCTCCGTAACCTGGTGGCGCGTGCGGTCACGCCCCAAACACTCCACGAGCCGGCGAAGCACAAGGTCACGGTTAGACTCGAGCACCATGTCAACGAAGTCGATGACGATAATTCCACCGATGTCGCGAAGCCTGAGCTGACGCACGATCTCTTCAGCCGCCTCCAGGTTATTCATAGTGACTGTCTCTTCAAGCGTGCCGCCCGAACCAATGAACTTACCCGTGTTCACGTCAATCACAGTCATCGCTTCCGTGCGGTCGATAATCAGTGAACCACCCGAGGGGAGCCAGACCTTATTATCCATTCCCTTCGCAAGCTGCTCATCAACCCGATGCGAGTGGAACACGTCCTCTCGCTTCGTCCAATGAACCAGGCGATCTTCCAAATCCGGCGACAGCTTCGACACGTACTCGCTGATGGTCTTCCACGTACCAGCGCCCTGCACCGTCAGCGAAGCAAAATCCTCGTTAAAGACATCGCGTACCACGCGAACAGCCAGTTCCGGCTCCGACCGCAGCATTACAGGAGCTTTTTGCCCCTTCTTCTGCTTCTGAACAACCTCGTCCCACTGCGACCGCAGGCGATTCACATCATCGCGCAACTGTTCTTCCGTAGCACCTTCCGCAGCGGTCCGGACGATTACTCCCGAATCCTTCGGCACGATCTTAGACAGCAGCTTTTTCAGACGCGCCCGCTCCTTCTCAGGCAATTTGCGAGAAATGCCCGTCATCTGCCCATCCGGCACCAGCACTAGAAAACGACCCGCCAACGTGACCTGCGAAGTCAGACGCGCCCCCTTATGCCCAATCGGGTCCTTCGTTACCTGCACCAACACGGTGTCGCCAGATTTTAGAGCCTGCTCGATGCGACGCGGCCTGCCCTGAAATCCAAGGGCCTCCCAGTTCACCTCACCGGCATACAAAACGGCGTTACGACCCTTACCAAGATCAACGAATGCAGCCTCCATCGACGGCAAGACGTTTTGTACCCGACCGAGGTAAATGTTGCCCACCATCGTCTGTTGCGTGCGCCGCGCAACGTAGTGCTCAACCAGCAGGCCATCTTCCAGGACGGCGATCTGGTTCAAACCGTTCTTTTCCCGCACGATCATCTCGCGCTTCACCGACTCGCGACGCGCCAAGAATTCCGATTCGGTTACCACCTGGCGACGACGATTCTCCAGGCGCCCTTCCCGCCTTCGCTGGCGTTTTGCCTCTAGACGCGTGGAACCTTTTACGCCCTCAACCTCGTTAGACAGTTCAGAAGCCGAGTCGTCTTCTGCCGAGGTACGCCTGCGCCGACGCCGACGCACCGCCGTGACTTGTTCTTCGTTAGATTCCTGCCCCAAGCGTTGCGAGCGATCATCACCGTTCTCATCGTCATCGAGCGTGGACGAGGCGTCCGACTCTTCTTCCAGCTCTTCTCGGCGCCTGCGCGAGTTGCGGTTACGAGCGGGACGCTCGTCGTCACCCTCACTTTGGATGGGGTGAGAAATGGTCGGGGCCTGAAACAGTAGCGTAGCCGCAGCAGCCACAGGGACCTTTGGCCCTTGCGGAGCGTCCTCATTTACTCCTTGCGCACCCGAGAAAACGGGAGCGCTTCCGCCGTGCGAAAACGGTTCCGATGCGAACCCTTTTTCGGCCCGGTCAGCCTCATTATTATTTTCTGTTGTCACAAGTCTTCTCCAGTTAGCGCAGGGCTCCATACCAAACTCCTGCGGCAGCCGTCTTACACAGACGGAAACCTAAACGGTGCGGCCACGACGGCCTGCACAGGCACTAAACAGGGAGAAAACATCACCTGCACGCGCCACTTTCACGGTATGGTGAAAGCATCTACAAAAGGAATTATCGCACAATATATAAAGTTCGGCCGAATACAGGCGGGCGAGAAACGAAAATGCGCTTTTAAACACCATTTTCACGATCGCAAATTCGCCCCGAGGAACAACGAACGCTTCACGAAAACATTTTTAAGAAACAACAATATTTTCTAATTATTTTTTTGTATACCGTTTTGTTACCTAAAAATGTCGCTGTGAGCCGTTTAACAGGCGCGTTATTGCACGCTTTGTCATATAGAATCTCGATTTGAAGACATTTTCTCTTCACGCACCTTGTTTTCATGCTTAAAGTGGTGTTTAAGACGGGTCGTCGAAAATCGTCGGCCTTAACCTATCAACTCGGAAAGGCGGAAACATGACCGTCCTCCCAGCAGCACTCGATGCAGTGTTTCTGGCGCGGTGGCAGTTTGCAATCACAACTGTCTACCACTTCCTACAGGTACCCCTAACTATCGGTCTGGGCCTGCTGGTTGCAATCATGCAAACCAAGTGGCACAGAAGCGGTAATGAGGTCTGGCTGCAGGCAACGCGATTCTTTGGAAAACTCTTCCTGATTAACTTCGCGCTCGGCGTCGCCACCGGTATTGTGCAGGAGTTCCAGTTCGGCATGAACTGGTCTGAATACTCCCGCTTTGTCGGCGACATCTTTGGCGCACCGCTTGCAGTTGAAGCACTGCTTGCATTCTTCATGGAATCGACCTTCCTTGGCCTATGGATCTTCGGATGGGGCCGCATCTCAAAGCGGATGCACCTCGTTGCGATCTGGCTCGTGGCTATTGGCTCCACACTGTCAGCCGT
Organism: Gleimia europaea ACS-120-V-Col10b; assembly: GCF_000411155.1. Taxonomy (GTDB): domain Bacteria; phylum Actinomycetota; class Actinomycetes; order Actinomycetales; family Actinomycetaceae; genus Gleimia; species Gleimia europaea_B. Next base: position 83,018 of record NZ_KE150266.1, on the reverse strand, counting down.
ATGGATCCTCGCTGCAAACTCCTGGATGCAGCACCCTGTAGGCGCCTTCTACAACCCGGCCACCGGCCGTGCAGAACTTGACGGAGCTGGCGGCTTCTTCAAGGTCATCTCCAACCCCGTGCTCTTCCTCGGTTTCACGCACGTTCTTTTCACCTCCCTGTTCGTAGCTGGCACCTTCGTTGCCGGCATCGCGGTGTGGTGGACGGTGCGAGCCGCGAACGCTGGCGAACACGGCGAACAGGAGGCACGCGAGATCTGGAAACCGATCGCAAAGTTCGGTGCCTGGGCCCTAATCATTGCGGGTATCGGCACCATTGCTACCGGCCACTTCCAGGGCGTAGAAATGGTCAAGCTCCAGCCAATGAAGATGGCGGTTGCTGAAGGTATCTGTATGGATACCGAAGGCGCTGCCTTCACCGTCGCAGGCTTTGGGGAATGCCCGCTCGACGACTCGGGAGACATGACCCGCTTCATTACCGTTCCTGGTCTTGCCTCGTTCCTTTCGCATAACTCGTTCAATGCGGAAGTAGAAGGCGTGCGCGACATCCAAGACCGTATGGTAGAGATGCTCAACGCCAACGAGTCGTTCACATCGCGCTACGGGGACGCATCGCAGTACGACTTCCGTCCCCCGTCGATGCCCGTGTTCTACTCGTTCCGCGTGATGGTTACGCTCGGCCTCATTTCGATGCTTCTGGGCCTGGGCATCCTCTACTGGTACCGCGGTGAAAACCTCGCCCGCTCCAAGTGGATGGCGAACTTCGCCCTCTTCTGCCTGCCGTGGCCGTTTATCGGCGCATCCGCAGGTTGGATCTTCACCGAAATCGGCCGCCAGCCATGGGTGGTATACCCGAACATCGCTGGCGCGCTGAACCAGGATCCAGTAGGTGGCGTGCTGCAACTAACCGAGTTTGCCGCATCGGGCACCGTCCCGGCCGGCCAGGTGCTGGTAACCACGGTGCTGTTCACCCTCCTATACGGCGGGCTCGGCGTGATCTGGTTCCTGCTTCTGCGTCGCTGGGTGCGTGAAGGCATGCACGTGCCCTACTCGAAGACGAATGAAGTAACCCCCGACACTCATCTGTCGTTCGGATACTGAGGAAGGATTGGTATAAACAATGAGTTGGCTCAGTATCGTTTGGTTCATTCTCATCGCCGTCCTCTGGACCGGCTACTTGATTCTGGAAGGCTTTGACCTCGGGGTTGGTGCCCTCCTCCCGTTCGTCGCTAAGAACGACGAAGAACGCTCCCAAGCTGTGAAGACCATCGGCCCTCACTGGGACGGCAACGAAGTTTGGCTCCTCACCGCAGGTGGCGCAACTTTCGCCGCATTCCCAGAGTGGTACGCCACCATGTTCTCCGGCATGTACCTAGCGCTGTTCCTCATCCTTGTCCTCCTCATCCTGCGTATCGCAGCGATCGAGTGGCGCAAGATGATTGACTCGGTCAAATGGCGCTCCACATGGGACACCATCCACACTGTGGCTGGCTTCGGCGTTCCCCTACTGTTCGGTGTTGCATTCGCAAACCTCGTCCAGGGCATGAAGATCGAGGTCGTAGACCCGATGACCCTCGAGGCAGTATCTCCCCCGATTACCGACGAAGTGCTCGTACACTCCGTACACCACCTAACGGGCGGCTTCTTCTCGCTACTCACGGTGTTCACACTTCTTGGTGGCGCAACTGTTCTGCTTCTCGCCCTCTCGCAGGGCGCACAGTTCCTGTCGCTCAAGACTGCCGGCCCAGTACATGATCGCGCGGAGGCACTATCTTCCAAGCTCTCGATCATCGCCGCTGGCGTCACCGCGATCTGGGCGCTGTGGGCGGTAATCGCCTACGCCGGCTCCGCCTGGGCATGGCTACCGCTCGTGGTTGCCGCAATCGCCCTTATCGTGTCGGCCGCACTATCGCAGAAGGCTCTCAACAATTCGATGGGCTCGTTCCTCGCATCCTCGGTTGGAATTGCCGGCGCTGTCTCCTTCATCTTCGTTGCCATGGCACCGAACGTAATGAAGTCCAGCATCGACCCGGCGTACTCCCTCACCATCGCGCAGGCGTCGTCCTCACACTCGACGCTCGTCGTAATGTTGACCGTAGCGATCGTGATGGTACCGATCGTCCTCGCGTACACGGCGTACTCCTACTGGGTATTCCGCAAGCGCGTCTCGCCTGAAGACGTTGCAGAAAACCAAGGTCTGCTACCCAAGCAGATCCGCGTTGGAGCGAACTTCCTCAAAGGCTAGATGAAAACACCAAGATGCGGGGCTGACCAATGCACGGTCAGCCCCGCATCTCTAATATAGGATTTATATTCCACTTGAAATCGTAGGAAAGTACAGGATCGGTAAGCGTGAAACCTCTGGATAAACGATTGCTGACATACGCGGCAGCGGCCAAGAGATACATCATTTTCATCACCATTTTTGGCACGCTCACAGCAGTCCTCGTACTCGCGCAAGCAATCTCAATATCCTCAGCTATATCCCCCGTCATATCCGAAGGTAAAAGCCTGGCAGACGTCTATCCGTGGGTGATTACGCTACTTGTAATAGTGAGCGTGCGCGCCGGCTTGCTCTATCTTCTAAACTCACGCGCACACCGCGCCGCAAACGACGCCATTATTGAACTTCGTGAACAGGTGCTTGACCACGTGACCAAGCTCGGCCCGCGCTGGCTAGCTCGCAAGGGCACCGACACAATCACCCTCATAACTCGCGGCCTAGACGACCTGGGGCCATACTTCGTGTCCTACCTGCCGCAACTGCTCATGACGATGACGGTTACTCCCGTAGCACTCGCCGTCATGCTCTACTACGATTTTCTGTCCGCAATCATCGCGATACTCACCATCCCCCTCATCCCGATCTTCATGATCCTGATAGGAAAGCTCACCCAGGAGTATTCCGACCAAAAACTTAAGACTATGGAGAGGCTTGGCTCGCAACTGCTTGACCTCATCGCCGGCCTCGCCACGTTGAAAGCCCTGGGGCGCGAAAATGCGCCTAACAAACACGTACATGAGCTGGGCCAGACGCACGCGAAAACCTCCATGCAAACCCTGCGCGTTGCGTTCCTATCCGGCGCCATTTTGGAGTTCATAGCCACCCTGTCCGTTGCCCTCGTTGCTGTCGAAGTCGGAATGCGCCTGGTTTACGGCAATATTTCCCTCTACGCCGGCTTGATCGTAATCATGCTGGCACCCGAGGTTTACCTGCCGCTTAGGGAAGTTGGCAAGCAGTTCCACAACTCAGCAGACGGGGTGGCCGCAGCCAACGCAGCCTTCGAAATTCTTGAAGAGCCGGTACAGGCTACGGGGACTGTCAAGGCGCCAAACCTTACACACGAGAGCGTCCAGTTTGCAGACCTTAACGTAGCCGCGCGCGGCGCGTGGGCGCCAGCCGGACTTAACGCAACCATCCAAACCGGGAAAATCACCGCTCTCGTAGGCCCATCCGGCGCCGGAAAAACCACCACGGTCATGGTGCTTCTAGGATTGCTCAAACCCACCCGCGGACGCGTACTGATAGGCGGAACAGACCTCGCCGACATCGAACCGTCCTCGTGGTGGCAACAGCACACCTGGGTTCCTCAAGCACCCGCAATCTTGCCCGGAACAATCCACGAAAACGTCACCTTCGGCCTTGACGTTTCCCAAGACAAACTCGAGGACGCCGCACGCGCAACCGGATTTCTTGAAGTAGTGGAGCAACTCCCCACTGGGTGGGAGACTCCGGTGGGACAGGGAGGCATTGGCCTTTCGGTTGGGCAACGCCAGCGCCTTGCGCTAACCCGCGCCCTGCTTGAGCAAACCCCGTGGGTAATACTCGACGAGCCCACCGCACACCTAGATGCGCTCACCGAATCACAAGTTATCGACACCATGGTTCGCCTGCGCGACATGGGGCGGACGGTAATCGTCATCGCACACCGCAAGGCCGTAATTGACGCCGCCGACGCGATCCTAGAAGTCAGGGCGCGGCCGGCCACCAAGCAAGAGATTCAGGACTACCCGCAACTTGCGGAAAAGACTGTCGAACAGTTCTTCCTTACCGAACAGCCCCGACTGTTGGAGGAAACCCGATGAGCCTGTTCATTACCAAGCAAGAACGTGCAGCACTCAAACGGCTCATGCCTATGCTGGAAGTAAACAAGGCGCAATTCGCCCTTGCAGTATTCCTTGGTGCCCTCGGCCTTGGCGCCACCATCGGTCTGGGAGCCACATCCGCGTGGCTCATCGCTCGCGCATCACAGATGCCACCCGTACTCTTCCTCACCGTGGCCACCGTAGGGGTTCGCTTCTTCGGCGTATCAAAAGCCGTGTTGCGATACGCGCAGCGCCTCGCTTCCCACACCGTTGCCATTTACGGCATCGCTGACCTTCGCGAAAACGTGTACCGCACGCTCGCAACAAGAAAAACCGATGCCATCACCAAGCTAAAACGCGGAGACCTTCTCGAGAGAACCGGCGCGGATGTGGATGCTCTGGGAGACCTGCTTGTAAAATCAGTTCTTCCCGCCTGGATCGCGGCAGTAGCCGGTATAGGCACAGTTATCGGAATTGCGTTTTTGTCCCCCTCGGTAGCGCTAGTTTTAGCATTTTGCCTCCTACTATCTGGCGTAATAGGCCCCCTGCTCACCGCTCGCTCAGCGCGCATTGCCCAACTCGCAGAAGAAAAAGCCCGCACTGAACTGGCAAGTGAGGCCCTTACCCTCACCGACCATTACGCCGAGCTTGCGGTGTCAGGAAAAATGCAAGGCGTTCGCGACTCCATCCGCCAAACCCAGCACGATCTCACCCGCGCCAAAGATCAGGCAGCGCGCCCCGCCGCCTTCGCTGCCGCCATTGACGGTATCGCCATGGGGCTGGCAGTGGCCGGAGCAATCGTTCTTGGCATACCGCAAGTGCATGCCGGCTTCGTCTCCGCCGTTGCCCTTGCTGTACTCGTACTCACTCCGCTTTCCTCCTTCGAAGGAACCGCAGAGCTTGGACCGGCCGCCGTGCAACTCATCCGCTCCGCCCGCGCCGCAACCCGCATCGACGAGATCCTCAACACTGAAGAAACACCCAACCGTACAGACATTCCGCCCTCGCAAGTCCCCGTATTGAAAGCAGAAAACCTCTGCGTAGGCTGGCCGGACGGACCCGTAGTTGCCACAAACATCAACCTCGAACTCAAACCCGGCTCCCGGCTCGCCCTCGTTGGCCCCTCCGGCATTGGCAAGTCCACGATACTTTTCACCCTCGCGGGAATGCTGGAGCCAAAATCCGGACGCGTAACTTTGAACGGCGTAGACATTTACGGTACCGACCGTGCAGAAGTTGGGAAACGGGTCTCTTTGACCGCCGAGGACGCGCACATCTTCGCAACCTCCGTGCTGGAAAACCTCCGCGTGGCCAACCCCGCGCTAACCGAAGATGACGCTACTGCTCTACTTGACCGATCCGGATTGCATGAATGGCGCACCAACCTTCCAGAAGGTATATCAACTATCCTTGGCTCTGGTGGCACCACAGTTTCAGGGGGCGAAAGACGGCGCCTTCTTCTGGCAAGAGCTCTCGCAGCGCCGGCGCCCCTCCTCCTCATCGATGAGCCGGGCGAGCACGTCGATAACCACACCGCTGACAAGCTAATCCGTGACCTCCTAACCGTAGATGACAAAAGCCGCGACCTGGGGGTTCTTGTTGTAACCCACCGTCTCACTCCCCTAGACCAAGCGGAACAGGCAATGGTTATCTCGGCAAAGAAGGGCGAACCCGCAACCATAACCGCACGCGGCACCCACGCTGAACTCGTGGCGGGAAACAGTGCATACCGCTGGGCGCTTGCGCGCGAAGGCACTTTTGAAACCTCCAAATAGAGGCAATCGTCATGTTTGATCTTTTCCAAACCAACTCGTGCGACACCCTGGTAAACGCAACCTCATTCCTCGAAGCTGATCCCAAACTGGAAGGCAAACTCGAAGACCTGGTTCACCAGGTGTGCGCTCTCACCGAATCTGCCCACTCCATGTTCGCTGTCCAAGACGTGTGGGGATCCCCCTCACTCCTCATCTCAAATTACACGCGGTTTGAAAACATGGACGCGGCAGCAAAAACGTTTCTGCGCCTAATCGCCGCAAACATTCACCCCGACTCCCCCATCATTATCAATGAAATTAACGCCGACATTCTCCATGCCGGCACTACCCTTGATGTAAGTCGCATCATTGGCGTGCCCGTACTGCTGCGCGACCAGATACTTGGCCGTCTTGTAGTTATTGACAAGGTTGACCCATACACCGAAACCGACCTCCGTATCGTCACCCAAATCGCCAAAACCATCAGCCTCGAAATAGACGTCTCCGAACTGTCACGGCGCGTTGAGCAAGACGAACGCTGGATAGAAACAAGCCAAGCGGTGACCCAAGCCCTCTTCGATGCAAGCGAAGACGAAGGACTTGAACCTGTTATTTCCGCAATCGAAAATGGCCTTCATGTAGACACCGTTCTCATGGTCCTGCCGTCCGTGGGCGACACGTGGGTGTGCGAATCCGCCACCGGATACAAGGCCCAAGACCTGCTGGGCACGGTTTTCCCAGAGGACGGACGCGCCAGGTTTGTGCTCTTAGAAAAGGCCGGAATGGTTGTTGAATCCTTCTCTGCCGTGCCGAACGTGAAGGTCGAGCCAATGCGGGAATTCGGCCCCGCCCTCTACGCTCCCCTACTAAAACGCGACGAAGCCGTCGGCGTACTCATACTTTTACGCAAAGAAGGCGGCATTGCTTTTGACATGCCCGAACTTCGTTTTGCCGAAGGCGTAGCCATGCAAGCCGCCTTTGGCCTCGAAGTATTTGAAGCTCGCCACATTATAGAAACGACTGCGCTCACGCACGAGCGCGAACGAATCAGTGCTGACCTGCACGATTTCGCCATTCAAGAACTTTTTGCAGCCGGTATGCAAATCACCACCGCGAAAAACGAGCTTGAGAATATCAACGCCAGCGATGAGGTGAAACAGTATTTAGATGGTGCCCTTGACGCAGTTGATAACTCCGTTGCCCAGGTTCGCGCAATCGTGCAAGACCTTAAGAATGAAAACGATGGAACCAACGTATTCGAACGGATCCAGCAGGTCACTTCACTGGCGCGAAGATCGCTCGGTTTTGCCCCCTCATGTATTGTAAAAATTGATAATCAGCTCATCACCGATGTGCAAGATCCGCTCATTAAACAAGTGGAATTCTTATTCGACGACGAACTTGCCAATGACATCACCGCTTTCGTGCGCGAAGGACTCTCTAACGTAGCTCGTCATGCCCATGCTGATGCAGCTGAAGTTATTATCGATCTACACACTCAGCTTGAACCTGAAATCAAACTAGTAATAAGCGACGACGGAGTTGGGATCAACCCGAACAGGACACGAAATTCGGGGCTGGCAAATCTATACAAGCGCGTGCATAAGCATGGTGGCACAATGAGCGTTGAAAGACGGGCAGACCGTGGCACCACCCTCAAATGCGTTATGCCCGTGGCATGAAAGCGGCGCCTGTAACCACCGCAGTCTAGGGCGAGGGGTGTGTGCGCCACGGCGCTGTTTGTTGCCCGGCTGCCCACGCCATGACCTGAGTGCGCCTCTTCAAACCCATCTTTGACAGCAACGAGGTGATGTGATTCTTAACTGTTTTTTCAGAAATGCCCAGTTGCTCACCGATTTCCGCGTTCGTCATTCCCTTGGAGATCAGCCCAACAATGCGGCGCTCTGCGGGCGTCAGGGCTGCCAATATATCGCCCTCATTATCGGCCTTGCGGGTGATGATCTTCTCATCCAGTAGTACCTTGCCTTCATGAACCAAACGGATTACGCGAGTCACTTCAGCACCGCGTACCTTCTTCAGGATGAATGCCTTCGCTCCCGCGTCACAGGACTCCGCAAGCGCCTCGTCATCGTCAAAAGACGTTAGAACAACGCACTTCGTGTCCGGAAGCGCTTTCTTCACATGATTCATGATTTCGATGCCCGTACCATCAGGTAGCTGCAAATCAACCAACATCACATCAAGCGAGGTCAAGTCTGCCCTGGTTATAGCGTCTTGCACACTGCCAGCTTCCGCAACCACCTCAAACCCTTCGGTACGGCCGATAAGTTCTGTAATACCGTAGCGAACGATTTCATGGTCATCTACAACCATCACGCGGATGGTTGAGTCGGTATCTGAGTTCTTCATTGTCATCGGATCATCCTATATGAACATGGCCGTTGCTCACCACGGTTAAAGTTCGGCGAGCCGGTCCCGACGTGGCCGGGATCGGGACTGACACACGGGGCAAAAATGATGTGAACGACCCCCAATTGTCACCTTAGCAATAGACGCGCCGCAGCGCCTGCAGGGTTGGCCAGTGCGCCCATAGACCGCCAGAGAACGAGCGAAATAGCCCGGCTCTCCGGCCGTATTTACGTACAGCTCATCAAAAGAGGTTCCGCCCACCTCAATCGACCTGCGCATTACGGCCTCAGCCTCTTCTAAAATGTTGCGCAACTCATAAACTCGGACATTCTTTCCCCTGCGCTTGCCGTGCACGCCAGCTGCAAACAGCGCCTCATCCGCATAAATGTTGCCAATTCCAGAGACTACCTCCTGGTGTAAAAGAAGATTCTTCACCGGGCTTTTTGACGCGCGGATCTTCTGTACTACCCGGCCCGGATCAAACGCTGGATCCAACGGATCACGCGCAATATGAGCCGCGGACTGTGGGATCGCGTTCAAGGTGGCACCTTGACCTGCCAGCGCCCCATCCGGAGTGGGAATATAATCACATACTTCGATTCGACCGAACGTGCGTTGGTCCACGAATGAGAGCACGCGGCCGTTACTCAAAACGATTCTGGCGTGCTCGTGGCGGTAGCGCGGGCGTTCATCATCGCTTAGTCGCAGTTGCCCCGACATTCCCAAGTGAAACACGAGGGCATTCCCACTATCGAGCTCAGCCCACAAAAACTTGCCTCGGCGCGCCAGCGCCTCCACCTTTTTATCCCGGATAGCTTCTTCCAACGCCGCAGGACCACCCGGCTGGTTGCGCGCTGTGCGCTCGCCCCACACAGTTACGTTTACAGCTGTTTGTCCCACGATATGGGGAGCTAAGCCCATACGGATAGTCTCTACCTCGGGAAGTTCAGGCATTACTTGCTCCGGCTACTCGGCGCTACTCGAATCGTCTTCACGCAAGCGGAAATAGGCCGCCTTTGCTGCACTTGAGTTCGCGGTTTTCTTCGACGTGCCTTCTCCCTCGCCCATCACAACCCCACCAATGGACACTGTGGCGCTGAAAATACGCGCATGATCTGGACCCCGGCTCGTAGTTTCATACATTGGCTCCCCCAGGCCTGCCTGCGCGGTGTACTCCTGCAACGTGGTCTTGTAATCGGATGAACGCCCTAGCTCAACCGCATCTGCCAAGAACGAACGCAAATGCTCTTCAACCACTTTGCGTGTGGGCTCGAGACCATGCGACAAATACGTCGCTCCGATAAGAGCTTCAACCGTGTCACAAAGGATGGAATCGCGACCGCGCCCACCCGTCAGATTCTCCCCTTTCCCCAACAGAATGAAATCACCGAGGCCAATATTTCGGCCAACTTTTGCCAAAGTCACCTGCGAAACTATGGCCCCCCGCATGCGCGACAACTGGGCTTCGCTGCAGGTGGGGAACTTGCGGAAAAGATGTTCCGTCACGATGATCGACAAGACGGAGTCGCCCAGAAACTCCAGCCGCTCATTATGCGGCAAATCTCCCTGTTCATAGGCAAATGAACGGTGCGTCAAGGCAAGTATTAACAGTTCCGGATCCAGATGAATACGCCAGCGCCCCAACAGATCTAGAGGATCACCAACCTCCCAGTGATCCTCTCTTGATTTTTGTTTACTCACTTGTCATCCTGCTCGAGCAGTGCCGCAAGCTTAGCGAAACGCGGATCAATCACCTCGTGCATGTGGTTGCTCGGCAGATCCTCCCACTTCTTACCACACACATCGCAAAGCCCCCTGCAATCAGGCTTGCACAAAGGTTGAAACGGGAAGCTCGTCACAATCGCATCCCTAAAAATCGGCTCCAGCGCAATTTCATCATCATCCAAGACGTCGAGGTCTTCAACCCCCTCTTCGCCATGCTCCTCACGCATACGCGCAATGGCTTCGGGCGTAAAAAACATCTGCGAGACTTCCGTGGTCTCCACGCTTTCAATCGGTTCTAGGCATCGCACACACTCAGAACGCACTTGCGAGACCGCGCGCCCCGCAAACAGCACCCCCTCAACGAGGGAACGAACCGTGATGTCAACGCTCACCACAGACCCGGGAACAACCTCCATTACAACCGTGCCAAGGTCATCCGGCGCTTCCATATCAAGATGAAAACTACGCTCCTGATCCGGCTCTGCGGGCAGCGTGCGAATATCCAAGATCGCACCATTAAACTGGCGATCAGCCATCGCTAATCCCTCCAAGAAAAGTACCTAAAGCTAGATAATGTGCCCTTTTGCGCAGGGCCGCGCTGACAGATATTTTAGCGCCCAGCGCGGCGAGCCTCCTGGCGAGACTCGATTGCGTCCTGGCCGGCATGAGTCTGATGTGCAATACGATCAATCGCGATCGCAAGCGTTTCCAAAGAATCCGCGCAGTACTGATCGGCGTCCTCAGCAAGTTCCACAGCTTTTTGGTGCGCCGAGCTCACAATCTCTTCAGCGCGTTCCCGCGCCTGCACAGAAATGTTCTCCTGTGCGATTAAAGCCTCGGCCTCGCCGCGCGCCTGCTCAACGATCTGTTCGGCCTTCTCCTTAGCTTTCGTAACCAGATGCTCCGCCTCCGCTGCGGCGCGCTCACGAACAGACTCGGCATCTTCGCGCGAACGCTGCGCCAAATCATCAGCTTTTACACGCGCATCCTCAACCATGGCATTAGCCCTGGCGTTGGCCTCATTAATAGTTGATTCGGCTGCCGAATCCGCGCGTCCCATCACCGCGTCCGCATCCGCAACCACAGCGTCGGCAGCTACCAAATCATCGGGTAGAGCCTGACGCGCCTGCTCCAACAAGTCAAGAACCTCCGCCTTGTTTACCAGCACGGAAGCGCTCATCGGCAGTGCGCGCGCGATCTCAACTAGATCTTCAATCTGGTCAAGAGCCGCAATCACCGTGGAAGGGCCGTACACGTCGTCAATAGGCTGCCCCGCCTGCGCATCCTGCAGATCATCCGAGTAAATATCGCTCATGATTTGGCCCCCTTAGCCACGAATCTTAGTTTCCAATGTTTCTTGCACGCTTGCACTAACCATAGATGAAACATCACCGCCGTTAGCCGCAACTTCTTTAACAATCGTTGAAGAAATATGGGCAAGTGCCGGGTTAGTGGCAAGCAGGATCGTCTCAATATCGCCAAGCTCGCGATTAACCGTAGCCTGGGGAAGCTCAAACCCCGCATCAAGGGCGGAACGAAGCCCCTTCACAATCACGTCCACCTCGTGCTCAACGCACCACTTCGCCAGTAGCCCGTTAAGCGCCCGCACTTGCACGCTCGGAATATCAGCCGTGCTCCGCTTGGCTAGCTCTACGCGTTCCTCGATTGAGAACCAGTATTTTTTGGACAGATTATCTCCCACGCCAACAATTACTTCGTCAAAAAGGTTCGCACACCTTTTCACAATGTCGAGGTGACCGTTTGTGAACGGGTCAAAGGAGCCGGGAATTACTGCGCGTGTCATGCTTCCACGCTACCTGTTGGCATGGAAAATGTTAGGAACCACACCATGGTTTCACCCCATTTTCGACTCGATTCGCGCCGGTACGCTACTGGCCACTGCGGCTCGGGAGTGCGGGCTGACAGTTCGACCACAACAAGAGCGTCATCCTCAAGAAATCTCTGCAAATGCGCAAGCACGTTTCGTAGCTGGCCCGCATCTATGTTGTAGGGGGGATCCAGGAAAGCCAGGGTGAAAGAGTGGACGGTTTCAAACTTTGCGGCGTCAGCTCGCACCACCTGCACGTTTGAAAAACCATTCTTATTCACATTGCTACGCAGCGCTTTCACGGCAGCAGCGGAGTTGTCCACCAAAGTGACACTGGCAGAGCCTCGCGAAAGCGCTTCCAGCCCCAGCGCGCCCGAACCAGCGAACAGGTCCAACACCCTAGCACCATCAACCTCATCCCAACTTTCTAAACGAGAAAACAGTGCCTCTCTAACCCGCTCTGACGTTGGGCGCGTACCTGCGGCAGGCACATCGAGTCTGCGTCCCCCAAACGCTCCTGCAACAATCCGTGTCATACGCAAAGCCTACGCGATATCATGACCGTTCCATCCACTCAGCTGCCTCGCCCATCCGGTTCGCCGCCTGCAGTAGTTGCGGGTAATCCCTTAAATCGTTGTCCTCCTCTAGTAGCTCACCGGCGTAGGTACGCGCAGCCTCAATAATCGCCCCGTCGCGCGTCACGCGCAGTGCTTTCAAGGAAGTTCGTACACCCGATTGATTCTCGCCAAGCACGTTACCTTCCCGGCGAAGCTTCAAATCAGCCTCCGCCAACGCAAATCCATCCGTGGTCGAGGCGAACGCTTCTAAGCGTTTCATAGATTCTGGAGCCAAACCCGTGCGGTGGTGCGCCATGCAAATAGCCTGCTGGCCACCGCGGCCAACGCGTCCTCGTAACTGGTGAAGTTGAGACAATCCGAACTGCTGGGCATCCAAAATGACCATCATCGAAGCTGCGGAGATATCCACGCCCACCTCAATAACTGTTGTTGTTACCAAAATGGGAGTGATCCCGTTATCAAACCGCTCGATTGCTACAGTTTTCTCACTTGCACTCATGCCCCCGTGTAGCAAGCCAACCTTCACGCCACCCAACTGGGGCAGGATGGCGAGCATTTCGCGAGTGTCCACCACGTTAGCTAACTGCGAATCATCACCATCGGTGGAATCGATTCGCGGTGCCACCACGAACACGCGCCCACCCGCCTCAACTTCTTCGCGAGCACGCTCCCACATGCGCTTGTTCCAAGCCGCGTTCGTAGCATCAACGAGGAAAGTTTGGACCTGTTTGCGGCCCGTCGGTAACTCGCGGATGGTGAGGGCGTCTAGATCTCCAAACACCGTCATCGCGATGGTGCGCGGAATTGGGGTGGCCGTCATGGTGAGCATGTGCGGCACCATTTGCCCACCCGCGCGCAGGCGGTCGCGTTGGGAAACTCCAAAGCGATGCTGTTCGTCCACCACCACAAGACCCAGGTTGGAAAACTGTAGCGAGTCTTGAATTAGAGCGTGCGTACCCACAAATACGGCCGCCTGGCCAGAAGAGGCTAGCGCAGACACATCGCCGCGATGCTTCGACTTCGACGATCCCGTTAGCAGTTCCACCGGGACGGGCAACATTTTTGAAAGTGACACCGCGTGTTGTGCCGCAAGCACTTCGGTGGGAGCGAGGAGGGCCGCCTGGTATCCTGCATCTACGGTAGCCGTCATTGCCAAGCCAGCCACTACAGTTTTCCCCGCCCCAACATCAGCCTGCAACAGCTTTTGCATAGGGTGTTCGCCCGCCATATCCGCTAAGATCTGCCCAAGAGCCTCTTCCTGACCGCTGGTCAAGGTAAACGGTAGTTCCGCCTTGGCCTGAGCAAATGCCTGCCCCGCCTCAATACGCGGGGCTGTATCTTTCTTCGCACGCGCTCGACGGCGCAGTAAAGCTGTTTGCAAGGTCAGAGCTTCTGCCCATCTGACGGTGAGTTTTGCGCGCGTGACTTCTTGATCGGACTGCGGATCATGCAACTGAACTAGCGCGTCCGCATACGCCATAAGGTCGCGATCTTCTCGCAGCTTCATCGGAATCGGGTCGAGGACGTCACCGGGTTGTACCATCGCGGTAATAATCTTCGCCGACTTAGAGGTAAGCCAGCTTGGGCACTTCGAGTTCGCCGCGTAAATCGGGATTGGTCGATCCACACGATCCTTCGCATCGCCGCGCTCAAACCGTTCGAAATCTGGATGTGTAAGCTGGAGACGCCCTCGATACGACGACACTTTTCCTGCAAACAAGTGCGACGAGCCGGGAACCAGCATCCGCTCATGCACCGACAGCGCGCCCGGGTGGCGCGCGAAAAAAGTTGCATTAATGTTCTTGTAGCCATCCGTCAGCTCAACCGACAGCCGCACACCCCCGTTGCGGTTACGCACCATCTGCGCAGACTCCACCTGAGCCAGCAAAGTCACGTCCTCTCCCTCATGAATCGCGGCGAGCGGGGTGAGCTTACCCCAATGCCCGTAGCGGCGGGGGAAGAACATGAGTAGATCCCCTGCGGTTTCAAGCCCGAGGGAGGCGATCTTCTTGGCCGTGCGCGGCCCGAGCACGCGATCTAACGGCGAATCAAGAAGTTGTGGCTTGCTAGGAACAGAGGCACTCATCGGTTTACCAACACCACCTGCGTGCGATTATCGCGCGCATATTCCACGTACTGCGTGGCTCCACGATCATCCAGCGCCATCTCAATCGAATGGCGTAAAAGCATATCCGGTTCCGGCGCTATCATCACTACACGCTCAAGACCGTATCCAACCAACTGCTTCAGTGAAAACGACACCGCCTGCGGATCCGCTTCCTCTAGTACCGCCACGCGCGCCTTCGCCGCCCTTGCGGCCGAATCGAGAAGATCGCGAGTGATCTTGGCCGTGCGATCCCCCACCTGCGGCATGAATATGGGTGCTGCCTTCGCGGCGAGTACGCTTACCACCACGTCCGAATAAGGCGGCGTATCACTCACTACAAAAACCTCAGCAGACTTAAGCGCAAGCTTTTTCGCGCGCATCGCAACCTCGGCGGCTTCCTCATCACCTGGGACCACAAGGCTTACCCTGGAGGGAGCTGACAGCATGAGCTCAGAAATCAGCACTGCGTCTTGACGGATCGGATTCAAAATTACGTGCGCGCCAGTGGAGGCAACTTCCTCTAAGAAATGCTCATTCCGAAGCAGAGCAATAACCCGCACAGTTTCAGGCCGCTGCCATGTGGGGCGAGAAAGGTACAAAACGCCCGACTCCTCTTCTTGCACCGCCAGCTCGTCATAGCCGATTAGCTCGCCATAACGCGCATCCTTAACCACAATGTTGCGCGTCCATCCCACCTTTGGTAGCACAGCAGAAGGATCTGACGTGTCAATGTGAAACCGCCATGTGCCCATTCCAAGCTGGTCCGCACTGCCCTGCATTGAGTACCGATATCCCCGTTCATCTAGACCCGCACGAAACTCCGCTAAATCCTCTGCCATGCAGTCAAGGTGAAAATCGACGGAGAACTGCGCACCTTCGTGCGGCGATTCGGCTGTTTTCGAGATTCTCGTGGACTGCGCGAGCGAACGCATCATGTCACGGGCAACTTCAAGCGGAGCAAGCGAGTTCTCATAAACCGAGTGCAGCGCTGAAATCATCACTGCAAACACGCACGCACCTGGGTTGATCCACCCGCTTGTGGCATCAATTAGCGCATCTTGCACCACCATCGACGCGCGCCCAACCATCATGTGCGCCGCATCAATCGGATCCGGCGTATCCAACGCCACCTGCCGGGCCGCCACAGCCATCTCCATCAGCTCTGGAGCAGGTGTTGAAAACGCATCCTCCACTGTGCGCGGAAGAGAAGCCAAGAATGCGCGCATATCAATCGGCCTGACTTCATTTCCCGCCGATGTAGCAGCCAAAGCCGCAATTACACTGGTAATTAAGATGCCCACATGGCCCGCGGACCCCGCCCGCGCATACACGGTCAGCGCCTGGAGCACGGCGCCGGCCGACTCCACCTTTTCATTGGAGCGCTGCATTAACCGTTTTATAGCTGCGAATGAGCGTGCCGCGTTAGCGCCCGTGTCAAAATCCGATCCGCCAAGCGCATTCAAGTCATCCAAAAATGGGGCGAGGGTATCAAGAGCCTCGCTACAACGGTCAACAAACTGAACAATATCTTGCCCACTAAGTGAACAACGGTACTGGCTGGTCATAGTCAAATCGTCTCATAAGACACGGACAAAATAAGTGAGCTAAACCCCGCACGAAAATCATACTGTGGTCCACTAGACACAAAAACGCGCTTCGATAGTTGGCAAAGGGGCCCGCATTTCGATAGTCTAAACAGGTTGCCTGAGGTGCGCCTACCTGCGTGCCTCAGCAGTGTTCAAAATGAACAGTTGTATGAGACTTATCTAGGAATCGGAGATAAACCGTGGCTTCTAAGTGCGACGTGTGTGGCAAGGGACCCGGCTTCGGCAAGAGCGTTTCGCACTCCCACGTGCGAACCAACCGTCGTTGGAACCCCAACATTCAGCGTGTGCGTGCAGTCGTTAATGGCACCCCTAAGCGCCTCAACGTATGCACCACCTGCATCAAGAGCGAGCGCGTTACCCGCGCTATATAAGCTACCGCTCTTACTGTGTTCGCCCTCGAAAGAGGGCGAATTTTTATACCATCGGGCCCTGCTCATCTTGAATTCCTTAACAAGACGGCAACATCTTAGCTGTTGATGCAACGGGCCAGTTTGTTATCCTAGCGAATGATGATCCCAAGCTTAGGAGGACATTTGGCGCACTAATCCGTCATTTCGCGCGTGCTCCCTCGCGTATTCTCTATGGGAATTAAGGATTATTTATGTCTGACCAGAACTCTAATTCGGTGGTCTCCCCTTCTACGTCTATTTCTGAAGCGCGCAAACAAGACCGAAATGTTCGCGCCGACACGTCATTTTTTGGCCATCCTCGTGGATTGGCAGCACTTTTCAATCTGGAGCTGTGGGAACGTTTCTCATATTTAGGTTTCCAAGCTATCTTGGCTCTCTACTTCGCCGACGCTATAGCCTCAGGAGGACTAGGCTATGATCAGCAAACCGCATCTTCTGTGGTAGCAGCATACGGCGCTCTAGTTTATTTGTTGGCCCTCGTTGGTGCTTGGATAGCGGACCGAGTTGTCGGTACGTATCGCTCCGTTCTATGGGGTTCCCTCCTTATTGCCAGCGGACACATTTTTATGGGAATCCCCCGAGAATTCGCAACCTGGGTCGGTTTAGCTCTAATTATTCTCGGTACGGGCCTATTGAAGCCAAATGTCTCGACAATGGTCGGAGAGCTATACGAGCAAGGCGACAGACGGCGCGACGCAGGGTTTTCAATCTATTATTCCGGAATCAACATCGGCGCTTTCTTGGGCCCGCTCGTTGCTGGTTTTCTTGGTCAAACCTACCACTGGCACCTTGGATTCTCAGCGGCCGCAGTGGGGATGATTATCGGAATAATTTTCTTCATCCGCGGACGTTCCTCGTTTGCTGGGAAGGAAAGATCACAACGAATCCAAAACTCCTTCGAATTTGATGCAAATTTTTGGAAAACCACCGCGGCTGCTACCACAGCAATTGTAATTGGCCTCGTTTTTTTCTTCGCCACCGATGCCACTTTGGGAACGCTGGTGAACCTGGTAACCGGAGTTTCTGCGTTAGTTCCTTTTGCTTTTATTATCTGGATGGGACGTTCGGATTCTGTTACCCCTACGGAAAAACGCAATCTTTTGCCTTTTTCCTTGTTGCTTATCGCCCTCGTGGCATACAACCTCACGTACTTCCAGACAGGGAACACTTTGAATTTCCTGGCCCTGGAACAAACTTCAAACACGATCGGAGGTTTTTCCTACCCATCCACCTGGTACATATCTTTAACTGCAATCGTCGAGATCATAATGGGACCTGTTCTTGCCTGGATCTGGGTAAAACTTGGCAACCGGCAGCCTCATGTGGCTTCTAAAGTTGGCATGGGTACGATGCTGGGTGGTGTTGCATTTCTAATGGTCGCACTCGGTCAAACCTTAACCCCACGTGGCGCCCTTATGTCGAGCATTTGGATGGTCTCTTGCTATGTTTTCCTCGGGCTTGGAGATTTGATCTTGCAGACCTCCGGGATGTCCGCAACCACGAAGCTCGCACCGCGCGCATTTGCCTCTCAAACTATGGCACTTTGGTTTGCCGCAATGGCACTAGCGCAGGGTATCCAGGCACAAATCGTTAAATTCTTTACATTCGAAAATGCCGCATTTTATTTCGGTATTCAAGGAATCATCATCGTGGTTTACGCAATACTACTTATGGCTCTAACACCGTGGATGCGCAAACGTATGAAGCACGTTGTCTAGGAGGCGACTCAAACATGAAATACATTGAGCAGTTCCCCTTTGAACATGAAGTGATAGAAGAGTGGATCCCTTTATCTGATGGAACAAAACTTTGGATGAAGCGTTGGATGCCACAGACCAATCATCCAGTACCTGCCATTTTGGAATATCTACCATACAGGGCCGGAGACTGGACAGCCCCACGCGATTACGAACGGCACCCTTTCTACGCCGGGCATGGCTATGCTTCGATCCGAGTCGATATTCGAGGCCACGGCAACTCCGAAGGCGTACCGGGAGACGAGTACAGCCCTCAAGAACACGCCGACGGCGTTGAAGTGATCAACTGGATCGCACAACAGGATTGGTGCACAGGCAATGTGGGGATGTTTGGCATTTCCTGGGGCGGCTTCAACTCGCTTCAGTTGGCTGCACTGCACCCAGAACCGTTGAAAGCAATTGTCACCACCTGTTCGACAGACGATCGTTACGACAACGACGTGCACTACCTTGGTGGGTCGATGCTGGGTGTTGACATGCACGCATGGGCTGCCACCATGTTAGCCTTCGAGTCACGCCCCTTAGACAAACGTGTTTGGGGTGAAAAGTGGCGAGAGAAGTGGGAGTATCGACTAAACCGAATGGAGCCATACATCGACACGTGGCTGAGTCACCAAAGAAGAGACTCCTATTGGGAGCACGGCTCCGTATGCGAAGACTACTCCCAAATAAATGCTGCTGTTATGGCTGTAGGTGGCTGGTACGACCCATATCGAGACACTGTATTGCGTCTTTGCGAACACCTTTCAGCGCTTGACAAAAATGTTAAAGGGCTACTCGGGCCTTGGTCTCACCAGTATCCCGATCGTGATCTACGCCCCGGACCGCATATAGATTTTCTAAACGAGACCCTACGCTGGTGGGATCACTGGTTAAAAGAAAAGCCCAATGATGTGGTTAATGAGCCGTTGTTGCGTACTTGGATAACAGATCCGATTCCACCTCGTTCCGTCTACGATGAAATGCCTGGACGCTGGGTTGCTGAAACCAGTTGGCCGTCCCCAAACATCGTGCCAACCACTCTCAACTTCGAAAAAGGCTGTATAAACACGGTAAAAACTAATGCTGGTCATGTTATCGTCGATTCTCCTCATGATACGGGACAAGCTGCAGGACGGTATTTCCCCTTTGGAAATGCAGCTGATCTACCTGTAGACCAGCGAGCTGATGATGGCAGATCGGTAACGGTCGACTTCGAAGTAACTGAATCGTTCGAGATCTTGGGAAATGCGAAGTTAAAAATGCGTGTGAAAACCCCAGCTAGCGGGGGGCAACTATACGCGCGTTTGAACGACGTCTCACCCGCGGGTGAATCAACGCTGGTAACTCGTGGAGCACTTAACCTTAGCTCACGCGAAGGTCGTGACAAGGCAGTTCTAATGCCCACGGATGAATGGGTGGACGTGGAGTTCGCGATGACTGGAATTGGATATCACTTTGCGGCTGGCCACGTCCTGCGCATTGCAATCTCTAACGCTTACTGGCCGTGGATCTGGCCACAACCCGATTCGGGTGTGATCACCCTCGATCTAACCGGTTCTCATATCGAGCTACCTGTCCGGCCGATCCCCGCTACTGGTAGCGAACGCGCGAAGCTTGATGCCGCTATTCATTTCGACGAGGCAGTGCAACCCGTGCCATTGGACGTGAAATATCCGGAAGCTGGACTGGCCGGATCGCGCAGGCCAGAACGGCTTATCTGCACCGATGTAGTTGCAAAAACTACCCTACTGCAAGTGGATCCCGCATATGGCGGTACCCGCATATATCCTGACGGGTTGCACTTTGACGAGGACTCAGTAGAACGATATTGGATACAGTGGGATGACCCCACCACGGCGCGTACAGAGTCGCAGTGGCGGATCAAGCTAGAACGCCCAGAACTTGACTGGCAAGCGCGGGTGGAAGCCGATACCCGTATTACTTGTGACGACGCCAATTTCTATACTGAATCAGACGTCAAATGTTACGACGGCGACGAAAAGATTTTCGCAAAAGTTTGGAAGCGTACCATTCCAAGAGAAGCTTCCTAACCCCCTACTGGATTTTCAGTTGAATAACCACCTTAGGTGGTTATTCAACTGAAAACGTGAACGTGACAACACTGGCACTTCTGGAACCGACCACCGTACTTGCTCTGCATGATGATCAGGAGCAAATACATCATCTTTGCAAGTGATCCCATCCACCAGCCGGATACGGCTCGTCATCAAGCATGACCGTTCCTACTTCCCCGCCGGTCACGTCACCGATAATCCTGAACGGGGGCGGCACGTTTATATCCGACGGGAACGTGGCCAGCAGCGCGTGATCTTCTCCGCGATTGAACAGTCCTATCTTCTCGACCAGTTCACAAGTATTAAGTTGCCCCACGTCCAGGTGTTTTAAAGCAACATCGAGCCACGGCTGGTGTTCATCGACAATATTTTTCAAAAGTGACCTAGACAATCGCATTGAAACTTTCGATGCTTTCGCAATCCGCGACAGGTCAATACCAAGACCATCTGAAACATCGATCATTGCAGTTGCGCCCGCGTTAGCAGCTATAGGTCCCGCCTGGAGCGGAACCTTAGGAACCCGATAGAACGAGAGCGGATAATGATAGAATCCAAGCGCTTCTGCGCCGCGGAGGGCAGGGTTTACCACATGGTTTTGTAGCAACGCCAATCCAACGCCACTAACCCCAATATCGCCCGCGTAAGCGATTACATCACCCGGCTTTGCTTGTGCACGCGTCACGAGGCGGTCACAATAACCAAATGCAGTGACCGCCAATGTGAAATCTCTCCCGCTCGTGATATCGCCTCCGATAACTCCTGCACCAGTTTTCGCTACCTCACTACCGAAGCCCGAAACAACCTCGAGGATCCAATCCTCATCGCTTCCAGGAGGAATAACCATTGCAACTACGAGGCCCGAAGCGCTACCCCCACACGCCGCAATATCAACGAGATTCTGCACAGCAGCCCGCGCCCCAATCTCGCCCGGAGTGAACCAATCGCGCCGGAAATGTTGCCCCTCTACGAGGGCATCCGTTGTAACGAGAAAACTCCCCTCCGGTGCCGCAACCAACGCGCAGTCATCACCTGACCCAAGCATTGTGCGTACGCCTTCGGGGAGTACCTCGCGCATCCGCGCGATCAACTGTGCTTCGCTGCTCATATCCGCATTCTATGGCGCGCCTTTGCCGTGGCAAACAGGCAAATCGCCGCAGCTGCTGACACGTTCAAAGACTCGGCGTGCCCGCCCAGCGGAATCGACACAGAGTGATCAAACACCGCATCATTGAGCTGTGTAAACCCGTGCGCCTCGTTACCAAACACCCAGGCAACGGGTGCGGCCAGATCTAAAGCCTCCATGCCATCTTGGGCGTCAAACAAGTTCACGCTGCTGTGCCCGTCCGCCGCAATCAGCGACATCTTCCGCGCCTTCACCCACTCCGCAACCTCTTCGAAGCCGACGTTCACAATGGAGGGCAAGTGAAAAACTGAGCCGGCCGAGGCGCGCACAACCTTCGGAGACGAAATGTCCACCGTTCCCGAGCAGGCGATCACAGCATCCGCCCCAGCTGCATCAGCGGCGCGAATAATGTTACCCGCATTACCCGGATCCTGCGTTTGCCCCATAATCACAATAAAATCCCAATCAACCTTGGGCAAACCATCGGTACGAAAATCCTTCACCACAGCGGCAACCCCCTGCGCGGAAGGTGAAATAGCCTTCGCAACCTGATCCGTCATCGGATGAACCCAACGAGTTGCTTTTAAAGCGTCACGCAAAAGCTGCGGATCGCGCTTTTCTACCTCTCGCGAAATGTAAACATCCACCAGGTCCTTGCCGCAAAACCGCACGGCCTCGCGAACCGCCTGAGGGCCTTCCACAAGAACTTCACCACTACGCCTACGTGCCGAACGCCCGGCCAATGCTGCAACCTTACGAATGCGATCCGCATTCGGATTGTCCAGCAAAGCCGGGCGTTTAGAACGTGGCTGAAAACCAGCCGACATGCTTAGTTCTTCGGAGCGTTAACGTCTGTTGGAAGAGCAGCCTTAGCGGTCTCAACGAGAGCCGTGAACGCCTTCGGATCCGAAACAGCGAGCTCAGCAAGCATCTTGCGGTCAACCTCTACACCAGCCAGGTTAAGTCCCTGGATGAACCGGTTGTACGTCATACCGTTCTCTCGAGCCGCTGCGTTAATACGCTGGATCCAGAGGCGACGGAAGTCACGCTTGCGGGCGCGACGGTCACGGTAGGAGTACACCATTGAGTGGGTAACTTGCTCCTTCGCCTTACGGTAAAGGCGGGAACGCTGACCGCGGTAACCGGATGCGCGCTCAAGGGTAGTGCGACGCTTTTTGCGCGCATTGACAGACCTTTTAACTCGTGCCATGAAAGTCTCCTGTTAAATCTAAAACCGCGGGCTACATACCCAGTAGGCGGCGAACGTTCTTCTCATCTGATTTTGCAACTACCTGGTCGCGCGAAAGGCGACGGGTGCGGGTAGAAGGCTTGTGCTCCAGGAGGTGACGCTTGCCAGCCCTCTCACGCATAAGCTTTCCGCTTCCCGTAACGCGGAAACGCTTCTTCGCACCGGAGTGCGTCTTCATCTTCGCCATGTTTTTTCCTTTTTCTACTAGTCAAATGCGGGGAGCTCTAGTTGCCAGACTTTGCTGATCTCTCAGCTTGACGATCCCGCTTTGCTTGGCGCTCAGCTTCACGACGGCGGCGCTGCTCACTCTTTGCCTCAGACTTCTTACGAGTTGGAGCAAGAACCATCGTCATGTTGCGACCATCTTGACGCGGCTTAGACTCCACCACGCCAAGTTCAGCAACATCCTCGGCCAAACGCTCGAGCAAACGAATACCCATTTCCGGGCGAGACTGCTCCCGGCCTCGGAACATGATCATGACCTTTACCTTGTCACCACCATTTAGGAACCGCTCAACGTGACCCTTCTTGGTCTCATAATCGTGATCGTCGATCTTCAGGCGGAAACGGATTTCCTTCAAAACCGTGTTCGCCTGGTTTCGACGCGACTCACGTGCTTTCTGTGCAAGTTCATACTTGTACTTGCCAAAATCCATCAGTTTTGCAACCGGTGGACGCGCATTCGGGGCAACCTCAACTAGGTCAAGGCCCGCCTCTTCAGCTAACCGGAGGGCGTCCGCCACACGCACAACGCCGACCTGTTCTCCTTCAGGTCCCACGAGGCGGACCTCTGGGACTCGGATTCGGTCATTAACACGAGGCTCGTTGATAAGTTGCTCCTTCAATAGTTCCCTGGTGACACGAAGAGGGCCTTCGCGCCATCAGCACACGAAGACCCCGAAAGACACGACAAACTGCCGCACTATTTACCCGGTTCCGGTAGCCAAATGGTTTTCCCTCAACGAGGTTGAAACCCAGGTGGGATTACTCCGCTTGCTGTTGGCATTCATATGAACGCCTACTGGTTGAGACTTCCGCTCAACAAACAACTGACAGTTTACCAAATTTGGCGTTGTGATAACGAACTGCGCGTATGGAGTCCGTCACGCCTGCGTCACTAGGGTTGGCACTATTTCCACCAGCTCCGCAGCCGGACGTAGCCGGGGCGCCGCTGCAATCCGCTGTAAATCGCGAGTGAGGTCCTCTTTGGAGGCTCCCTGCACAATACCAACTGCTACCCGTAGCGTTGCGCCGGCGCTGGGCAGAGGCTTTACAAACGCGATACGCGGGGTAACTAAGCGGGCAAGCTCCTCTAGCAGCTCCCTATCCTGCCAGGCCGGAAGCCACCTATCCCCGTGTGCTAACGCTACGGTGGCCGGCCGCGGGATACGGATGCCAGTTTGGCCCTCGTCAATCACAAGGCGCCCGGAAGCCTGAGCAACCGCGAGCATCGCTACCCGGCGCGCCGGCATGGGTATAGGTCTTGCGGCACTATCCCAGCTTTTCATTGTCTCCGCGCTGGTAAATGCGACGACGGCAGGCCCCTGATCCGTGTCCGTGAGCGCGACATCGCCGTCTTCACATGCCGCGCCTTCCACTACGGCGGGCACCAGCAGGCGTTCATTTTCAAGAGCCTCTACCAAGGAAACCAGGCGCTGCGCGGGATCGGGTAGGGCCAAAGCGGTTGCCGTTTGCGGGAGGGTTTGGCCCGCCTCGTTAGCGTTAACCGACTGACTCAGTCTTGCCTGTAGGCTCTCAAATGAGTGCTTAGGCACTGGCAACCTCCAGGGCCTGTTCCAAAGTGAAAGCACCAGAATAGATCGCTTTGCCAACGATCACGCCCTCCACACCCTCATCTTGAAGGGGCATAAGCGCACGAATGTCGTCCAGCTTAGATACGCCACCCGAAGCAATCACCGCCGCATCGGTATGCGCGCAAACCTGCTTGAGTAACTCAATGTTAGGGCCGGTTAGCGTACCGTCCCTGGCAACATCGGTCACGACATAGCGCTGACAGCCGGCTCGGTCTAAAAGTTCGATCATTTCGAACAGGTCACCGCCCTGCTTGGTCCACCCTCGCGTTGCGAGCGTAGTACCACGAACGTCAAGACCCACCGCGATGCGGTCACCAAACTCACCGATCAGGCGCTTAGTCCACTCGGTGTTCTCAATCGCTGCGGTGCCGAGGTTCACGCGCCGCGCTCCAGCCCGAAGCGCCCGATTAAGCGACTCATCGTCGCGAATACCGCCCGAAAGCTCAATGTTGATATCCACGCTCGCAGCGATTCTATGCGCGAGTTCCGCATTGGATCCGCGCCCAAATGCGGCATCTAAATCAACCATGTGGATCCACTGCGCGCCTTTAGCAGCAAAGTCTGCCGCAATCTGCGCCGGATCGCCGTAGAACGTCTCAGTTCCAGCTTCGCCTTGATGTAGGCGCACAGCGCGGCCATCCACAATATCGATAGCAGGTAGAACAATCATTTTGCCCTCTTAAGGTAGTTTCGGAAAACCAAAGCCGCGCCCTTTCGGAACGGGACGCTCCGTGGCATGCACCGCATCGGGGTAATCCTGCGGGCGAGACCTACCGAGCAGGAGGTCTTCAGCGCGAATATCAATCGAGTTGATCAACAGGCCGGCAGGAATGGCTTCCTCCGGCTGGCCGTTCACATAACGTCTGGCATACACCGATCCGGCAACCAGTGAGTCTTCCTCGGCCAGCGTAGACACAACAGCTACCACCCCGAACTTAGAAAGTTTAGAAATCACCTTCGCGAAACGGTCAACTTCTTCTGGCATGGGGCGTTCTTCACCCAGCAGGCTCGCGAACTCCTCTTCCCCATCATCGGGATCCAACTCAAGGTAGAGGACGATTTGGTGATCGATTGGCACGATCCACCTGGCAATCTTATACATGCCGAGCATTCGGGCAACTGCGGAGGCTGGGCGCAGGGGCGCGAAGATGAGGCCGATGCGCTGCGTGCCCTGTTCCAAATGCAAGCTTTCATCAACCGGTTGATCCGGGTCGACCTCTTCCTGCGTTACCTGCTCGTCCTCCGTGCCGCGATCATCCGGTTGCGGGGCTGGTTCATCCGTATCAGATTCTTCCATTCCCGCAATGATGCGTTCGAACTCCTCGTCAATGTTGCCTTCGCTCACAACGCGCCCTTGGTGGACGGAATACCTGAGGTGCGCGGATCCATCTCGACAGCTGCGCGCAACGCCCTCGCCAACGCCTTAAACTGCGCTTCAACGATATGGTGCGGGTCGCGACCACGAATCACGTCCACATGCAGGCAAATGCCCGCGTTGTATGCCAGGGACTCAAAAACATGCCGAGTCATTGCACCCGTGAAGTGGCCGCCAATGAGGTGATAAATCTGCTCGTTTGGTTCCCCCTCATGCACCACATACGGGCGTCCTGCAAGATCGACTACTGCCCGGGCAAGCGCCTCATCGAGCGGCACTGTGGCATCGCCATAACGGCGAATCCCACTCTTATCACCCAGCGCCTGCTTCAGCGCCTGGCCCAAACAAATCGCGGTGTCTTCAACCGTGTGGTGAACGTCTACCTCAATGTCGCCTTGGGCTGCGATCGTCAAATCAATCAGCGAATGCTTCCCGAGCGCAGTCAGCATGTGGTCATAGAAAGGCACGCCCGTACTGATTTGGGTTTTGCCTGTACCATCCAGGTTCAACTCGACTCGAATCGTAGACTCAAACGTTGAGCGCTCCACGACGGCCGTACGCGGATTCGACAGTCTCACAAGACCTCCTCTAATGCCGCTCGGAAACGAGCGTCTTCCTCATCAGTACCTACACTAACCCGAAGATAGCCTTCCGGGCCCACAACGCGAATCAGAACGCCTCTGTCTAAAAGTTGCGCAAATACGCGCTCGCGATCCGCAAATTTACCAAACAGCACAAAGTTAGCGTCCGAATCTGCCACGTCCAGCCCCTTGCTACGCAACCAGATTACGAGGTTGTCGCGGGTGGCGCGCATGTGTGCAACCTGGCTCATCAGCTCTTTCGAATGTGACAAAGCGGCGAGCGCCACCGCCTGCGTGGTGGCAGACAGGTGATACGGCAGACGAACCCTCATGACATGGTCAACGATTTCGCGGGCGGCCGCGAAGTATCCGAGGCGCAGTCCGGCCATGCCGAATGCTTTGGACATGGTGCGGCTGACAACGACGTGGGGGTATTCGTCGAGGAGGGTAAGCGCAGAGGGGGTACCTTCGCGGCGAAACTCCCCGTAAGCCTCATCAATCACCAAAACCGTGTCGGTTGGCGCCCCGCCGATCACGGGCCCACTACCGCGCGTTAGGTCGGCAAGGAGGCGGGCCTCTTCCAGCGTCAGGGCCGTACCCGTCGGATTATTTGGCGAGGCAAGCACCAAGATTGACGGGCGCGTACGCTCAATCTCAGCCTCTACGTGGTTGAAGTCAAGTTTGAAGTCCGCAGCGCGCGTACCGGCTACCCAGTTGGTGCCGGTATCGCGAGCGTACTCGTGGTACATCGAGTAGGTGGGAGCAAAAGACAGTAACGTCCTGCCCTCGCCAGCGTAGGCCTGCAACAGGTGCAACATAACCTCATTGGAACCATTCGCCGCCCAAATGCGTTCTTTTTCGACAGTTACGCCCGCTTCCTCATACAGGTAGTTAGCTAGTGCGGCGCGAAGTTCCATGAAATCACGATCAGGATAGCGATTCATGGTAGGCAGAACCTCAGCCACACCCTCCAGAACCGATTTGATAACGGCCGGCGCGGGCGGGTATGGGTTCTCGTTTACATTTAGGCGCACAGGAACGTCGAGTTGCGGCGCGCCATAGGGCTGTACGCTAGCGAGTTCTTCACGAAGAGGCAAGGTCATGGCGTCTACTCCTTGGCGATGAAACGTTCGATAGCGGCCTCGCCGTGAGCGGGCAAGTCTTCACTATTTGCCAGCGCTACCAGCGGATCGGTAAGGCTCAAAAGCGCTTGCTCACTGTACTCGATCTGCTGAACAGACTTCAAGAAAGCGTGCACGTTCAAGCCTGATGCGAACCGCGCCGTTCCACCGGTGGGCAGCACGTGGTTAGAACCGGCAATGTAATCGCCGAGGGGAACCGGCGAGTATGAGCCCACAAAGATAGCTCCCGCATTACGGATCTGCTTGGAATCATCATGAGCGTTTTCCGTTTGGATCTCCAAATGCTCCGCCCCAAACGCGTTTGCCACAAAAATCGAGTGAGCAAGATCTTTGGTGAGCACAATCGCTGACTGGGGCCCGCCCAGAGCCATCTCAATGCGCTGAGCATGCTTCGTCTGCGCAACCATGCATTCAAGCTCTGCCTGCACCGCCCGGGCGTGAGCCACAGAATCCGTGATCAGAACCGAGGCTGCCGCCGGATCATGCTCGGCCTGCGAAATCAGGTCTCGCGCCACGAAGCGCGGATTCGCCGCCTCGTCGGCAATAATAGCTATCTCTGTAGTGCCCGCCTCCGCGTCAATACCAACCACCGACTTCACGGCTCGCTTCGCCGCCGCAACAAAAATATTGCCCGGCCCCGTGACCACGTCAACAGGCTCCAACACACTACCATCGGCCTCGTCGGTGAACCCATATGCGAACGCGGCGATCGCCTGCGCGCCTCCCATGGCATAGACCTCATCAATACCCAAAAGTTCACACGCTGCCAAAATAGTGGGATGAGGCAGGCCGCCGAACTCTTTTTGCGCCGGGCTTGCAATCGCAATCGAATCCACGCCCGCAACTTTTGCGGCAACCACGTTCATAACTACCGAGGAGGGGTAAACAGCCAAACCACCCGGAACGTAGAGGCCGACTCGCTGCACCGGGATCCACCGCTGGCGCACAAACCCGCCGGGCACTACCTCAACCAGGCGTTCCATGGGTAGCTGCGCCTCGTGCCCAATCTGATTGTTGCGGATCGAGATTTCCAAACCCGCGCGCACCTTCGGATCAAGCCCGGCCAAAGCATCTTGCAAAGCAGACCTCGGCACGCGAATGTGAGCGGGATCCACCCCATCAAACTTCGCGGTCCACCTGCGAACAGCCTGTCCCCCGTGAGCGCGCACGTCCTCAATAATCGGCATAACTTTTTCTAAAGCGCCGTCGATATCAAGAGAAGCGCGCGGAAGTTTGGCAGAAAGCTCACCTGCGCTAAGCGAAAGGGCACGCAGGTCAAGTATGTTCATCATGCCTTCTACTTTAGGGTTTTTACGCCGTACATGCGCCGGCGGACAAAAACGTGAAACACATTTGCGCGCCTCACCTGGCATAATGAGCGCATGAGGATAAGGCCGCGTCACGCACACGACACCCCCGAAATCAACTACTGGTGGGTAGCTGTCTTTGCCGTAACGTTTACCGCACTGTGCTGGATTTTGTACACGCCCGCCACCGCCAACACAAGCGGCCTGCTAACAAACCTACTCAGCCACATCGATGAACTAATTCCAGCCCTCAACATCAGTGAAACAAGCGGCGCAGACAAAATCCTCCATTCCAGTGCCTTCGCCACAGTGACGGCTGCCGCCCTGCTAACCGGATGGCGCCAAAACATCGTCATTGGGCTCTCCGCCATGCACGCCGGCTTGTCAGAACTGATCCAGGCCTACTTCATCCCAGGACGAACCGGAGACATCCTCGACATCGCGGCTGACGTGGCCGGTATCCTCATCGCGTGGCTGATAGTGGCGCTACTAGTTAAGAAAGAGAAAACCAATGAGTGAGCGCGAAATCCGAGTTCGCGGCGAAATCCGCCTGGGCCAACTGCTTAAGCTCGCAGGATTAGTAGAAAACGGCGGAGAGGCACGCGTGGCCATCCAGGAAGGCTACGTCAGTGTGGACGGCGAAATAAACACGCGCCGTGGCGCTCGCCTCAAAAATGGACAAGTGGTATCCATAGACTACGGCGGTGAAATCGAATCCGTGATCGTTTGCGCCGAAGGCGAATAACCCAACGATTTTGTGGTCGCACCAAGCAATGAGCCACCACTTTTTGGATCAGCGCAGCACGCCAGCTCCAAGTGCCGCCTTCAAATCCGCAAAGAAAGACGTATTCGAATCTACGTTATACGACGAATCAAACTGCACCAATGCGGGCTGCTCCCCCGGCCTTAAAATCCGCAGCTGAACCGGACAAGGCCCCGGATAACCGGAAATAATGTTCTTCAAATCGGTTAGCACCGGTTCCGTACACCTGTGAGCTGGAAGCTCTAAGACGACGGGCGCATTACCATTCTCACCCAATTCCAACACGGTCATAGACACGCCGTTAATCGTGCGCTCACGGTCGCGTTCCTTCACTCTACCTTCCACCTGCACCACAAGGTCGGTGGCAAGGATATGCGAGATCGACTCGTAAGAGCGGGGGAAGAACAGCACGTCGATAGAACCAGACAGATCCTCAACCGTGACTATCGCCCATAGCTCACCCTTGCGAGTGGTTTTTACATCGACCTTTGTGACGAGGCCGGCGACCTTCACAGTTTGGTTATCCATACTGCCCTCACCGTGGACGATACCGCCAATCGTCATGTCCTGGTAGCGAGCTAGTGCACGGTGAATGCCTGAGAGTGGGTGATCCGAAACGTACAGGCCGAGCATGTCGCGCTCATACTGAAGCTTCTCACGTTTTGACCACTGCGGGATGTCAGGGATCTCCACCCGGAGCACCGACGCGCTTTCTTCTCCCATAGCCCCAAATAGGTCGAACTGACCGATCGACTCGTTACGTTTCAACTTAACGGCCGAATCCACGGCCTCCTCGTGCACCGCCACTACCGCCCTGCGGTTGTCTTCGAGCGTGTCGAACGCCCCTGCCTTGATGAGGGACTCGATTGTGCGCTTGTTACAAACCCGCACGGGCACCTTATCTAGGAAGTCCGCAAAAGAAGTGTATGCCCCCTTCTCGTCTCGCGCTTCCTCAATACCGTCCACAACGTTTGCACCCACGTTGCGGATTGCGGCCAGGCCGAAACGAATATCGCTGCCAGCCGGCGTGAAGTTTGCTGCCGACTCGTTCACGTCCGGCGGCAAAACCGTGATGCCCATGCGGCGACACTCGGAAAGGTACAGCGCGAGTTTATCCTTCTTATCGCGATTAGAAGTGAGGAGGGCGGCCATGTACTCGGTGGGATAGTTCGCCTTGAGCCAAGCTGTCCAGTAGGACACTAGGCCGTATGCTGCCGAGTGCGACTTGTTGAACGCGTAGTTCGAGAAAGGAACGAGGATGTCCCACAGGGTCTTCACCGCGTCCTCGGAATACCCTCGTTCAATCATGCCTTGGTGGAATGGGCCGTACTCCTTGTCGAGGATCTCCTTTTTCTTCTTGCCCATCGCGCGGCGCAACAAGTCTGCTTGCCCCAGCGAGTACCCGGCTACACGCTGGGCGATAGCCATAACCTGCTCTTGGTACACGATAAGGCCGTAGGTGGTGCCCAAAATATCTTCGAGCGGTTCGGCTAGCTCGGGGTGGATAGGCACGATCTGCGCGCGCCCATTCTTACGGTCCGCGTACTTGTTGTGCGAGTCTGCACCCATCGGGCCGGGGCGGTACAGCGCGCCCACAGCTGAAATATCTTCGAAGTTGTCCGGATGCATGCGCTTCAACAGCTTTTGCATGCCGTCACCATCAAGCTGGAACACGCCGAGGGTGTCACCGCGTGAAAGTAGCTTGTAGGTATTTTCATCGTCGAGACCAATTTGGTTTAGGTCGGGGCGTTCCTTGCCGTTCTTTGCGATATTGTCGAGCGCATCCGAGATCACCGTAAGGTTGGTGAGCCCCAGGAAGTCCATTTTTAGTAGGCCCAACGTTTCACAGGTGGGGTAATCAAACTGGGTGATGATCGCTCCGTCCTGCGGACGCTTCATGAGCGGAATAATCTGCTCGAGCGGCTCCGAAGACATGATCACCGCGCAGGCGTGCACACCCCACTGACGGGTTAGGCCTTCAATACCTTTAGCAAGCTGAACCACCTCGTGCGTTTCCGCGTTCTCCTGGTGGAATCGGCGAAACTCCGCGGCTTCTTCATACCGAGGATCTTCCGGATTAAAAATGCCGCTTACCGAGATGTCCTTACCCATCACCGACGGAGGTAGGGCCTTGGTCAGCTGATCTCCCAAGTTAAACGGCTTATCCAAAATGCGCGCCGAGTCTTTCAACGCCTGCTTGGTTTTAATCTTGCCGTAGGTAATCACCTGCGCCACGCGATCCGAACCATACTTTTCGGTCACGTAGTCGATTACCTCACCACGTCTGCGCTCATCGAAATCGACGTCAAAGTCCGGCATCGACACGCGTTCAGGATTCAAGAACCGTTCGAACAGGAGGCCGTGGTTAAGCGGGTTGAGGTCGGTGATCTGCATCGCGTACGCTACCATCGAACCCGCACCGGAACCACGGCCGGGCCCGACCCTAATGCCTTGCTCCTTCGCCCAGCGGATGAAGTCAGAAACAACGAGGAAGTAGCCAGGGAAGCCCATCTGGGTGATAACCCCAACCTCGTACTCGGCCTGCTTGCGAACGTCGTCAGGAACGCCGCCCGGGAACCGGTAGTTCAGACCTCGCTCAACTTCCTTTACAAACCAAGAGGTTTCATCTTCTCCGGCAGGAACCGGGAAACGCGGCATGTAGTTGGCGCCCTCACCAACCGTGGTGAAGTGAACCTCGCAACGCTCTGCGATCTCCAGGGTGGCATCACACGCATCGAGTGCATCTTGCCAATCTCGGCGCATCGATTCGGATGAGCGAATGTAGTAGCCCGAGCCGTCAAAACGGAATCGATCCGGATCTGCCAGCTTCGAACCGGAGTTGATGCAAAGGAGCGCGTCTTGAATATCCCGATCTTCAGCGGTCACGTAGTGCGCGTCATTGGTGACAATCTTCGGTGCCTTGAGGTGGTCAGCCAGACGGAACAGATCTGTGCGTACGCGGCGTTCGATCTCAATGCCGTGATCCATCAGCTCAATGTAAAAGTTATCTTTACCGAAGATGTCTTGTAGCCGACCAGCCGCCGAAACCGCTTCATCCCACTGGCCCAGCCGGAGCCGGACCTGCACCTCGGATGAAGGACAGCCCGAGAACGCGATCAGGCCCGAGTGGTGGCGTTCCAACAGTTCCATATCGGCGCGTGGCCACTTACCCATCTGCCCATCAAGCGAGGCGCCCGATCCCAAGCGGAAAAGATTGTGCATCCCCTCCGTAGTTTCAGAAATAAGGGTGAGGTGCGTGTACGCACCCCGAGCGGAAACGTCATCGTCCTTTTGTGACTCATCGCCCCAACGCACGCGCGTTTGATCAAAACGTGAAGTACCCGGCGTCATGTAAGCCTCGAGACCAATAATCGGCTTCACGTCGTGCTTCTTCGCCGCCGCATAAAACTCGTAGGCTCCAAACAGGTAGCCGTGATCCGTGATTGCGATTGCGGGCTGGCCAAGCCGCGCAGCCTCCTTAACCATGGGAACAATTTTGGATGCCCCATCGAGCATCGAATACTCGGTGTGATTATGAAGGTGAGCAAACTGTGGAACGGACATAGGGTCAGTCTATGCCAGCGATCATCCCGAAGAAACTTCAGGCTGGGTTGCGAAGCTGTTCTAAAACACGTTCCAGATCCGGCGGGTACGGGGCGCTAACGCTCATTCTTACCGCCGTGCGCGGGTGTGTGAGCTTGAGTTCCATCGCGTG
Source organism: Gleimia europaea ACS-120-V-Col10b (assembly GCF_000411155.1). Taxonomy (GTDB): domain Bacteria; phylum Actinomycetota; class Actinomycetes; order Actinomycetales; family Actinomycetaceae; genus Gleimia; species Gleimia europaea_B. Next base: position 49,672 of record NZ_KE150266.1, on the reverse strand, counting down.
AAGCCACTGACGCTCCAACCCCAACTGCTGCGCCTTACGCTCATCCGCACCGTAGAATGTGTCTCCGATCAAGGGAGCGTTAATGGACGAAAAATGGACGCGAATCTGGTGGGTGCGCCCTGTCTCCAACTCTACCTGCACGAGCGTGGCGCCGGGCAAATACTCCAACACCTCGAAATGGGTGATAGCCTGCCGGCCCGTAGCAACAATGCCCATGCGCCATTCCTTTGACGGGTGCCGCGCAATCGGAGCGTCGATTGTTCCTTTGGCGGGCTCCAAATGCCCACTTACCAAAGCGTGGTAGATCTTATCTACTGAACGGTCCTTAAATGCGTGCTTCAATTTGGTGTAAGCAAGCTCAGACTTAGCTACCACCATGGCGCCCGAGGTACCCACATCCAAGCGGTGCACAATGCCCTGGCGTTCCGGCGGACCCGACGTGGAGATGCGATAGCCTGCTGCCTCCAAGTTGCCAATCACCGTTGGCCCGTCCCAACCCGGGCCCGTGTGTGCCGCAACCCCCACCGGTTTGTTGACGACAACAATGTCCTCATCATCGTAAAGAATGTCCATGCCAACCACCGGTGCGGAGGCCTTTTCACGCGCCTGCATGTTTACCGAAATCATTTGGTCAGATTCCAGCCGCTGTCCTTTTTTGGCGCCAACCGAATCAACTTCGATCTGTCCAGCTTCAATCATTTTGCCCACAGCGGAGCGCGATAAGCCCAGCATTCGCGACAGGGCCACGTCTATTCGCTCCCCAACGAGGCCGTCGGGAACCGGCAAGAAGCGCGTGTTATTCACTGCTGTTCACCGTTCAAATCTCGCGTGAAAGGAACTTCCAAAACTGCCAGCAAGAACATTACGGCTGCCGCAACCACGATGTAAATATCCGCAACATTACCCACAAACCAACCGTTCCAATTCAGAAAATCCACCACGTGGCCCATGCCAAACGAAGGAGGTTGAATCAGACGGTCAATTAAATTACCAATCGCCCCGCCAAATAGGAGCGCCAAAAACACTAGCCACAGTTTGGAAGAAACCTTGCGGACACTAAACAGGATCACGATAACTATGACTAGCGCTAAGACCGTGAAAACCCAAGTGGCATTGTCCAACAACGAAAATGCGGCGCCGGGATTATGAACCAGCTGAAAACTGATGAACGAGCCAATAAACGGATCAATTTGGTTGGTGGACAGGTTATTCAAAGCCCAGACCTTACTCAGCTGATCCGAAATCACCGCAAAAATGGCGACCACGTAAAAGATGATTCGGGTCTTAAAACCTTGCTTCCCCTGTTGCATGTGATAACCCCTGGATAACAAGACAAAGCGGGGGCGATACACATCGCCTCCGCTTTGTCGGAAAGTTAAAGACTAGTTGGCAACTTCCGAGAGGAAGCTCTGCAACTGTTCGCGCAGACGAGTGCGGTACTCAGCTTCAAAGCTCTTCAGCTCGTTAATCTTACCCTCTAGCAGACCGCGATCAACGTCAAGCTGGTTGAGGATCGAATCGCGCTTGCCTTCTGCCTCTGCCACGATCTTGTTGCCCTCTTCACGAGCCTCAGCGATGATGCGTTCGCCTTCCTGGCGGCCGTCGCGCACGTACTCGTCGTGAACGCGCTGGGCCAAAGCAAGCATCGAAGTTGCATCTTCCGGCGCGGAATCCGGGGCCGGGGTTGCTGCCACAGCAGGTGCCGGTTCTGGTTCGGGTTCCGGCTCAGGTTCGGGCTCCGGCTCGGCTTCCGCAACCGGTTCAGGAGCAACCGGTGCGGAGGCGGCGCTAGCCTCCGACCCCTCAAGCTCTCCAACGCGAAGCTGCGCTGCTTCAAGCTTTTGCTTTAGCTCCGTGTTCTCAACCTGGAGGGCGTAGATGGTTTCAACTACTTCGTCGAGAAACTCATCAACCTCAACCTGGTCGTATCCCTCACGGAACTTTACCGACTGGAAAGTCTTATTCAAGACATCCTCTGTCGAAAGCAGTGCCATTTCTTCACCTCTATATCTAAACGGTATTTGCAAAGCGCCCGCTTCAGACAAACGATTTGGTCCCCAGCGCACGCAGGCAAACTTTTTCTATCTCATAGACTACAGAATTTCATTGTAAGTGTGCACCTACATGAGCAATCTCGCAATTTCTCCCAAAACTACTACACCTGCGAACAGGACAACGAAGCCCACGTCAAGTGAAATCTCTCCCAGCCGCAACGGAGGAATATAGCGGCGCAGGAAACGCAACGGCGGATCTGTAAGAGCGTAGATAACATTTAGGAGCACGAGAAGCACGCCGCGGGGTTGCCACTGGGGGCTGAAGAACTGAACCCAGTCAAAAACCAGCCTGATCAGTAGCACCAGCGTGTAAATCGAGACTAATAGCGATATTGCCTGCCCGATATACCAAGACAAGTGTTAAAACCTACCTTTAAAAACCCAGGCCAGACTTGTTCGCAAAAAGCGGTTCGTTTGCGAACGCATTCTTTTGCTGACCTTCCTCGACCTTCACAGATTCTGGGGTAAGGAGCAAAACTCCCTCCACAACCTGCTCCATTGAGCCATTCAGAGCAAAAGCAAGACCGGCTGCAAAATCAACGATTCGGCGGGCCTCGGCCTCATTCATCTTTGAAAGATTAATGATGACCGGAACGCCATCACGCATCGCGTTACCAATAACTTCAGCATCCGCGTAGGACGTGAGAGTCACGGACACGATGCGACTGATATCCAGGCTCGTACTCTTTGAAGGAACGATTTCAGGACGAGGAAGCTGGGCAATTGGCTCCGGCTCAGAAAAGTTGGGACGGGAGAACTCGGGTTCGTCAAAAACTTGCTCATCGTCCTCGTCATACCCACGCCATCCAAAGCGTTCCATCGCACGGTTCAGCGCATCGCCCATGTCATTCCTCCCAAGGCAACAAAAGTTAGAGCCACTATTAACGTAATCGAGTTAGAGCAAAATATATGTTTTTAAGGCGGCGTGTCACGTCCCCACGAGCTTTTGGGCCAACATCTCAAAGCGGCGCCGTCCCCCAAGCTGCACGGCTAGTCGAGGAGCACCCAACCTATTTGTCTGCCACACCTTGGACTTCGCCTGTAGGAGTTCAAATCATGCGATTCAAGCGTGCACGTATCGTCAATCTCTACCTCGCCCACGTGCTCCAAGTCGCGCAAAACACAAGCTCGAACATCGAGCGAGCGGGTGCCCCACCGCGACTTAGCGGCCATTTCTGGGCGCACAGACACCGCCTGAGCGAACACGTCCTCGCCAACTTCATAGCAAGCCGCGCAAATGCAAGGGCCTACCGCAGCCGTTATGTTGCGGGGCGAGCAACCCATGCTAGTCATCTGCGAGACAGTCTTTGCAACGATGAAAGCCTTCGCACCTGCTCGCCCCGCGTGTACCGCAGCTACCACACCTGCGGCCCTGTCGAACAGCAGTACGGGCACGCAATCCGCCACCTGTACCGCCAGCGCGACACGGTCTTTAGTGATCACTGCATCGGCAGTGACCGAGTTATCCAGGCCGGCATCTTCGGAACCGACCACGCTCACGATGTCGGAATGAATCTGGTTCATCCACACCACCGGCGCCCCAATCGACTCGCAAAGCGCCTGCCGGTCGGCAAGCACAACGCTACGTGGTGCACCGGTATTCAAACCATAGTTAGGCCAAGAGAGGGCCTGCCCTACTTGCGCCGGGTTCGTTACCGCCCTGCTAAAGCCATAGCGAACCCGGCTACTGGAGCTCGTCATTAACGCAGGAAATCCGGGAGATCTAGCTGATCTTTCGAATCATCTTCGTCGAAAATGCGGGGAACTTCGAAGCGCTGAGAAGAGGGCTCTTCTGCCGGTTCGCTACGCTTTGGCGCAGCTGAGGGGAAGTTCGATTCGCGCGTTGGCGGCTTCACTTCGGCGCGGTGCGCCGGCTGAGCCGTGGGCAAAGAACCAAGCGGGCGATCAGAAGCGGGTACCTCTATCGGCTCCGCAGCCTGGACGGGCTTGGCTGGCATCGCTGGCGCCGGTTGCGCATGTGATTCTTCCTCGTCAAAACCAGCGGCAATAACGGTAACGCGCATCTCGTCGCCAAGCGAATCATCGATGACGGTGCCGAAGATGATGTTCGCCTCCTCATGGAGGGACTCACCAATGAGTGAGACAGCGGCATTGATCTCAGCAAGACCCATGTCCGAAGCACCCTGCACATTGATAAGAGCGCCATGAGCACCATCGATACGAGTTTCTAGAAGCGGAGACGAAATCGCGGCCTCGGCTGCCCGCAACGCGCGATCCTCGCCCTGCGCGGTACCGATACCCATAAGAGCGGTGCCCGCACCTCGCATAATCGTATTCACGTCACGGAAATCGACGTTCATATCGCCCGCAACCTTAATGATGTCAGTGATGCCCTGCACGCCAGAACGCAACACATCATCAGCAATGCGGAAAGCGTCGAGGTAGGACACGTTCTTGTCGGCAATCTGCAACAAGCGATCATTGGGAATGATGATAAGCGCATCAACTTCCTTGCGTAGATCCTCAATCCCCTGCTGCGCAACCTGACCGCGACGGGGGCCTTCAAAAGCAAATGGGCGGGTAACGATACCCACCGTCAGAGCATCAAGCGAGCGCGCAACGCGAGCCACAATCGGAGCGGCGCCCGTACCCGTGCCACCGCCCTCGCCGGCGGTAACGAACACCATGTCAGCGCCCTCAAGCGCCTCCCTAATGGCGTCCTCGTTCTCCTCGGCCGCCTTACGGCCAACCATCGGATCAGAACCGGCGCCAAGGCCGCGCGTTAGCTCATCTCCCAGGTCAATCTTGACTTCTGCGTCCGACTGCAAAAGTGCCTGCGCGTCCGTGTTCATCGTAATGAATTCAGCGCCCTTAACACCGGCACTAATCATGCGGTTAACGGCGTTACAACCGCCGCCGCCCACACCCACGACCTTAATAACGGATTGGTAGTGTGCCTCGTTCACTCGTGATCCCCTTACGTCTGTCTCGCCTGACCTAAACCTATAGTTGAAGGTTTAAGTTTTGGCTCATCGTTGCACGCAGAAGATAAACGCGTTTGACCTCAGTTTCAAACACTAATACGGGCGTGTCGCAAGCTATTTTCTAAGCGGTGCAAAAACCTTCAATTTTCGCGATAGAACAGCCCAACGGCTATCACAACGCAAAGCCTGAAATAGGTTCTTTGCAACGCGAGCGCTAATGCTACGAAGTTACCGGCCGGGCGGGAGTGGACACATCATAGACCTGGGCGGGACGCTGGTCGAGCAAAAGCTTAAGCACCTGCGCTTTCAGCTCTGATTCAGTCTCATCTCCCCACTTGATGATGCGTCCGTCCAGCGTGCGCATCTCCACGCTCGCCGGATACGCCGTATAAACGCTCACCTGCTGAGCAAGCTCTGCGGGCAGACTGTCCTTCACCGTTGCCACACGCGCAACAGCAACCGCCCGTTGCTCTTGTGACTCGATCTTAACCTCTACCATCGGCAAGCCTTCGGGCGCATCGGGCGAAGACCGCAACACCACGCCCTCGCGGTCAATTACGGAGTACCCCTTATCGTTTTTCTCCACTGCAATGGGAGTGCGCACCGTAACTTTCACGTTAAGGCCGTCGGGCCACGCGCGCGTGATCCGAGCCGCGTCTACCTGCGCGATACTCTCAACTTCGCTTTGTGCAGCAGCCATCGAAATGCGCGGTAGCGGCACGCCCACAAAACCAGCCAGTTTCTCTTGCACCACCTCGGTGCTCACGTCTTCACTCAGGCCCGAAACGTTGATTTTCGAGGCCGTTAGCGCGAAGAACGGAGAGAAGAAAACTGCCCATACCACACCGGCTGCTACCGCAACTACTGCAAGCGCGATACCAACGCGGGTAAGGATGGCGCTGCGGCGAGCACGTTTCATTTCCGTGCGACGCTCATCCAAGCTGATCGTGTTCTTCTGCGAGCCAAAAACCTCGGTAGCACGACGCGAGGTGAAATATTTTTGTAGCCCAGTATTGCGCGAGGTCTTGGGGCCACGCGCCGAAGTAACGGACTTCTCGGAAGGCTTTTGCCGGGCAGGTACTTGGCGTGACGCTTTTGCATGAGTGAACCGTTCTCGGTGCAAACGAGGCGAAGATTTTCGTTTTTCGCGATTGCCGCCCACAGCTTTTGCAGTCACAACCGCATTTGGTTCTTGCGGTGAGGAGGGAGAACTTCCCGGCTGCTCAACGTTAGAACCTCGGTCCGCATGCTCATTGGACCGAGGCATGTTTGGCAACCCTGGGCGTCTCACTGATTGGCGCTCCAACAGTTCAAAATAACCTCACCCATGGCTGTGATGCTACCGGCTCCCATGGTGATAACTAAATCGCCCTCCTGCGCTTCATCAGCGATCGCAAGCGCGGCTTCGCGCATATCGGGAATGTAGTGGGCCCCGGGAACCTGGTTAGAGATGAGCTGCGATGTTACGCCCTGAATCGGATCTTCGCGAGCCCCAAAGATATCGGCGATATACAGCTGATCAGCCAGGTGGAAAGCCCGCGCAAACTCATCCGCAAAAGTTTTGGTGCGCGAGTACAGGTGCGGCTGGAAAAGCACCAGCACGCGGCCATCGCCTGCTTCCACGCGGGCTTGACGCAGTGCCGCCGCAACCTCGGAAGGATGGTGCGCGTAGTCGTCCACCAAGACTTTCCCCTGCACTTTTCCACGCAACTCGAACCGGCGTCCCGTACCTTTGAACGAGTGCAACGCGCTTGCCATGCGCTCCATCGGCACGCCCAACTCGATGCCCACCAGAAGCGCACCGGTGGCATTTTCCAGGTTGTGCGCCCCGCCCACATTCAATGACAGTGCCACCTCTTCTCCCGCAAAACACACCGTCGCGCTCGCGTGTGCGGGAGCTAGTTTCGCATGGTTAATCGCCGCGTGCTTTTGTGCATGCCACAGTGCGTTACTTTCGCCCAGCCCACCGTAGGACCAGACCCGCCCGCCCAGCTGCGAATAAACCTTGCCAAGCCTTGCCGCGCCCTCATCATCACTGCACACTATAAGAAGACCACCGGGCACGATCCTTTGCGCGAATTTCAAGAACGTTTGTTCAAACTCTTCGCGCGAACCATAGTTATCCAAATGATCCGGTTCCACATTTGTTACGAGGGTTACCCTGGGACTGTAGTTCAAGAACGACTTATCGGATTCGTCGGCCTCCGCCACAAAAACCGAAGAGACACCCAGGTGCGCGCCCGTATTAAAGCCCGTCACAACGCCGCCTACCGCGAACGAAGGATCCACCCCCGCTTGGGACAGCGCCGCCGCTAGCATCCCCGAGGAGGTTGTCTTTCCGTGTGCTCCGGCAACCGCCACGAAATCCATCCCCGCAGCTGCAAAAGCAAGCGCCTGGGAGCGGTGCACTACCTCCTGGCCGCGCTCACGCGCGATCGCGAGCTCAGGATTTGACTCGCGCACAGCCGTGGAGATCACCACGCGGGCATCAGCGGGCACGTGGGCGGCCTCGTGGCCCACAAAAACCTTGATTCCAAGTGATCGCAAGTGGTCTAGGTTCTTCGAATCTTTCGCATCCGAACCACTCACAACCTCGCCTTTAGCGTGAAGCAACTCCGCAACCACGGACATGCCTGCCCCGCCAATCCCGATCAGGTAAAAGCTCATTAGATCTGCCCCCTACATAGGACCGACTCAACCAAATCTGCAACGCGATACGAAGCGTCTACGTGTCCAAGCTTTGCGGAAGCGTGGGCCATATCCGCCAGGCGCTTGGGTGAATCAAGTAACGGTACCACGAAAGAGCGGACGATCTTTTCCGAAAAATCAGCATCGTCGAACAGCATTGCACCGCCCTTACGCACGTGCTCGAGCGCGTTCAGTTTCTGCTCCCCATTTCCTATCGGAAGCGGAACGTAAACCGCCGGCAATCCCAGCGCCGTGAGCTCAGCAACCATACCCGCACCTGCTCGGCCAATGACCAGATCCGCAGCCGCGAAATAGGTTTCCATATCCATCGCGTATTCACGCACAATCCACTTGCCCGCAAAACCGCTAGCCGCAACTGCCTCGGCAACGCCTTCTGATTTTCCCTTCCCCGTCAAATGCAAAACCTGGTGATCTGCCCCGAATACTGCACCTGTGCGAACCATCACCTCATTCAAGTGCACAGCTCCCAAAGACCCACCCGTGATCAGCATGGTCGGCTTAGCCGGGTCGAGCCCCAGCAGCACGGCGGCCTGCTCGCGCCGGTTCACCTTGCCCTCTGGTGTAGCTCGATCTTTAGCCAGTTGCTCTATAGGCGCGCGTAGAGGCAAACCCGTAACTTCTGTAATCCCCCGGCGGGCTTTCAACCTGGTTTGTGGGAACGTCAATGCAAGCGCCGGCGCAAAACGGGCGCCAAGCTTGTTGGCCAAGCCCGCGCGCGCATTCTGCTCGTGAATCACCACGGGGATGCCGTGAGCGCGAGCCGCCAAATACGCGGGTGCCGACACATAGCCGCCAAAACCAACTACGGCCTCAATGGCCTCGCTCTTAATCAACCGTTCAACATCACGCACTGACTTTGCTAAATCGGGACCGAACGTCAAGGCTGCCTTGTTTGGACGCCGCGGCGCCGCGACCTTCTTGATCGTGTGAAGCGTAATGTCAGCCGCCGGCACCAAATCTTTCTCCAAGCCCGAGGCCGTGCCCAAAGCCTGTACTTCGATCTCGCGATCCCGCAAAACCGACGCCACTGCCAGCAGCGGGTTCACGTGCCCTGCGGATCCACCCCCGGCCAGAAGAACCCTTGCACCCGCGTTAACCGACGCCATTTCAACACCTACTTTTTTGAAGGCCTGCGAAATAGGGTGCGCAAGCCAAACGCTTTTTCCATGCCCGAATCTTTTCGCGCAAAACTCAATACTATTCCCAGGCCACCACAGGTGGCCACAAAGGCAGAACCCCCCGTTGAAATCAGCGGCAGCGGAACCCCAATCACAGGCAGTACCGCAACTACCGCCCCCATGTTGATGATTGCCTGCGCCGCGATCCACATAGTCACTCCTCCAGACACGATGCGCGCAAAATCATCGGAGTGATACAGGGACAGGCGGGTCAGGCCATAGATCAGAACCGCGAATGTGACAACCACAAACACCGTTCCGATAAGGCCAAGTTCCTCACCCAAAATCGCAAAAATGAAGTCCGTGTGGGCCTCGGCCAGGTAGTTCCACTTCTCTTTGGAAGCGCCCGGCCCCACACCGGTAAGGCCACCCGAGCCCAGTGCCCAAAGAGCGTGGTCAATCTGCTCTGGTGCTGACGGGTTGGGAGACTTCCTAAAGCCTGGTATCACGGAGATTACGCGTTGCAGGCGCGACTGGTTTTGGAAAACGGCGAATGCGGCAACCGGAATGAAAGCCAAAATGGCAATGCCAAACCATTTGCCAGGAACGCGTGCGGCCGCAAGGCAACCCGCAGCTAGAGCCACCACAACGAGGGCGGTGCCAAGATCGTGGCCGAGCAGAATTCCGGTGAGACCGACCGCGAGGGGAACGCCCACGTTGACCGCGATATGCATAAAGTTAGTGCGATCCAAATTCAACTTAACAATGACCCAGCCAATAAACAGGGCCAACCCGACCTTCAAGGTCTCCGACGGCTGAATCAGGAACGACACTCCAGGAATCATGATCCAGTTAGTGTTACCACCGGATTCAACGCCGAGAGGAGTAGCCACCAAAAACTGCAGGATCAGCGTTGCAATAAACACCCAGGGAGCGGCGCGAAACCAAAACCGGTCGGGTAATCTCATAGCGATAAAGAGAACAAAAACTCCAAATGCCATGATGAGAAGGTTACGAAGATAGGCGGTGTACGGGTTCTCCCCCTGCGATATAACGCGCACAGTTGACGCCGAAAACACCATCACGAAGCCAATCGTGATCAGGCAAATGACCGGCACCAAAATCAAGTAGTAGGTGGTGACGGGAGAAGGCTCAGCGCGGGTTCCCGTTCCAAACTGGAGCTTCGGGATACGCCTGGCGCGGGTCTTCAACTTCTCAATCACCAGGTAACTCCTGCGGGGTTTGCCACGCCTCGTCCAAGCGTGCAACGGCCTCGCGGAACACGTCCCCGCGCTCAGCGTAGCTCTTGAACTGGTCCCACGACGCCGCAGCGGGAGCCAACACAACCGTGTCGCCCGGGCGTGACAAGGCTACGGCCTCATTGACCACGGAATACATCCAGTCTTCATGCCCGTCTACAACTACATGCGGGATTTGCGGGGCAACGTCTTCAAGCGCGTTAGTGATTGGCGTTGGATCCGCACCAATCACCACCACCCCACGCAAGGCGGGAGCAACAGTTTTCACGAGGGAGTGGAAGTCCTGCCCCTTAGCATCGCCGCCCGCAATCCATATAACTGTCCCCGGCGCGAAGCCAGACAAAGAGGCAGCGGCGGCGTGCGCGTTCGTGGCCTTCGAATCATCGATCCAAATCATGTCAGCTACCTCGCCGATCACTTGGCGCCGGTGTCCAGCCGGGTGGAATGAACGCAAGCCTGCGCTTACGGCATGCGAATCAATCTCCTTCTTTGCATACGCCCCGTAGGCTCTAGCCAGTGCGATTGCGGCAAGCGTGTCTTTGATGATTGCGGCAGAGGGGGTCGGGCCCGCGAAGTGCGCAACATCGTCCAGCGTGGCGAGCGCGGCGGCTTGAGTATGCCGCTTCGGCACAAAAGCGCGGTCTACGATGAGCACCTCACTTTCATCTTGAGCGAGGCCAACCTGGGACACTGCCGGAACGTCAAGAGCATAGCCGATAGCGCGCGCCCCTTCGATCACCTCGGCTTGCATAACCATGTTCTCCACGGTTAGATCTGCTGCGTCATAAACACAGGCCACGCGCGTGTTCGCATACACCCGCGCCTTCGCCTTCGCGTACTTCTCCACACTGCCGTGCCAGTCCAGATGATCCGCATCCACGTTCAAGCAGACCGACGCTACTGGCTCCACGGAGTAAGTGGAGTAAAGCTGGAAGCTGGAAAGCTCCACGGCCAACACATCCACGTCCGCATCCATCACAACGCTGACAATCGGTGTGCCAACGTTGCCGACCACGCGTACGCGCTGTGAAGCCGACTCTAAAATCGATCCAAGGAGGCCAACCGTGGTGGTCTTCCCGTTAGTTCCGGTCACGGTGAGCCAGGCGATATCTTTACCCAAGTACTGCTGAATCTGCCAGGCTAGTTCCACCTCGCTCCACACCGGCAAACCCAGATTTCGTGCCACTTTAAACACGGGTGAATGCGGAGCAACCCCGGGAGAAACCACGACAAGGTCGAAACCATCGGCAAGAGCGCTGGCTTGCTCGTCCTCGCTGCCAATAACAAACTGCTGGCTACCCGATTCGAACGCCGCAAGGCCTGCAGGCGCCTTCAAATCGAAGCCAACCGCCCGCACCCCCAGCCGATCCAAAGTATCCATGACCGCGCGGCCCGTAGTTCCCAGGCCTATGACCGCGACCTTAGATTCCAGCCAACTCACAGCCCAGACACCCATTCAGCGTAGAACAGCGACAAGCCCAGCACGGCAAACAGGCCCGCGATAATCCAGAATCGGATCACAATCGTAATTTCTTTCCAACCCAGTAGCTCAAAATGGTGGTGCAACGGGGCCATTCGGAACACGCGCTTACCCGTCATCTTGAACACGCCAATCTGAATCACATCAGACATCACGATAATCATGAACAGGCCGCCAATAATGATCGCGAGGAACTCTGTTTGGGTAAGAATCGACATTCCCGCAAACGCTCCCCCCAGCGCAAGCGAGCCGGTGTCGCCCATGAAGATCTGTGCTGGAGCAGCGTTCCACCAGAGGAAGCCAAACGCAGCGCCCACAATCGCCGCAGAAGCTACCGCAAGACCCAACGAATCGCGCACCTCGTAACACACGGCAGCGTTCGCAACCGCTACCGCACAAGACTGGTAGTACTGCCAAATCGCGATCACCGTGTAGGCGCCGAAAACAAACATTGACGAGCCCGTGGCCAGACCATCGAGGCCATCTGTCAAGTTCACCGCGTTAGACCACGCGGCCACCAGGAAGTTCGCCCACAAAATAAACAGGATCACGCCCAGCGCAGTACCCGCGAACGCCAGGTTGGCCCAATCAAGATCACGCACAACCGAAATCTTCATCGACGCTGGAGTGTTCCCCCTCGCATCGGGGAAGCTCAGCGCCAGACCGGCAAAAATCGTTCCAACTGTTAGCTGGCCGAGGATCTTTGCCGCAGGGTTGAGACCGAGAGAACGATGCCGCTTGATCTTAATGAAGTCATCCAAGAAGCCGACCACGCCAAGTCCGACAAACAGGAACATCAACAGGGTCGACGACAGATCGGGAAGCCGTCCAATCGCAAGATGCCCAACCAGCCAACCAATCAACGAGGCAGCAATAATCACGACACCACCCATAGTTGGCGTGCCGCGCTTCGTAAAGTGCTGGGTTGGCCCATCCTGGCGGATGAACTGCCCGTACTCTTTACGAATCAGTAGCTTAATAAAAGCCCTGGTGCCCAACAGTGCGATGACCAATGACACGGCCGTCGCAACGACTATGGCTACCACGTTTAAGACCTCCGGTTCTAACTATGCTAAAAACTCGTCGGCGATTTTCCAGACCCCCGAACCATTCGATCCCTTCAAGAATACGAAGTCTCCGGTTTGAACCAAATCACGCAACTTTGCTCCGGCCGCTTCCGCACTCTCAAAGTGATAGACATCAGCCTTCCCAAGCAGGGGCTCACCGATGGGCCCAGCGCCCTGTCCAACGGTAATCAGCACATCAACGCGGGCCTCGTCAGCCAAACGTCCAACCTCGCGGTGCAGAGACGCCGAACTCTTACCAAGCTCTAGCATGACGCCGAGCACAGCAATGCGCCGCGCCGCGTTCTCGCCGAGCTTTCCAAGCACCTCCAGGCCCGCCTTCATCGAATCTGGATTCGCATTATACGAATCATCAATGACCGTGATGCCGCGCGTTTTCGTGACGTTCATGCGATGCGGGCTTTGCGCGCGTAGCGAATTGAGTGTGTCCACAATTTTTTGCGGATCAAGGCCAAGAGTAAGACAAACACTGATAGCCGCAAGCGCGTTGGATACCTGGTGGCGCCCCACGAGGCCAAGCCGGACCTTCTTTAACACGTCGCCGGCCTCGAGATCGAAAGTTGCGCAAGATGAATCGTCAAGCTTCACGTTAACGGCGCGTACTTCCGCGTCCGATTTGCCCGCTGCGGAGAAGAATAAAACCGTGCCCTTGGCGAGTGACTGCATGTCGCGAACATGCGGGTCATCCCGATTCAAAATTGCCGTACCACCCTTGGCGAGCCCCTCCACAAGCTCCGCCTTGGCGTGCGCCAGAGCTGGAACCGAGCCGAAACCACCCAGGTGCGCCCTGCCTACCGCCAGCTCGACTGCAATATCAGGCGGAGCGATCTTGGATAGATATTGCAAATGTCCGGGGCCAGAAGCACCCATCTCCAGCACCAGGTAGCGCGTGTTTTCGTCCGCCCGCAAGACCGTGAGCGGCATACCAACCTCGTTATTGAACGAAGAAACCGGGGCAACCGTGGGCGCAAACGCCTGCAAGATTCCTGCCGTAAGATCCTTGGTGGTGGTCTTGCCAACAGAACCGGTGATTCCCACGACGTCAATGTCGCCCGCCTCGCGAAGCTTTTTCAAATGGGCCTGCGCCAGCAAGCCCAATGCCTTCGTTGCATCCTTCACCACGATCTTGGTCAGGTTCTGCGGGCCTGCGTCTTCGCGCATCACAATGGCCGCCACAGCACCGCGCTCGAGAGCAGAATCAAGATAGTCGTGACCATCAGCATGCTCACCCACGCGCGCAATGTACAAAGATTCCGGCGTCACCTCACGCGAATCTGTGTACACGCCGCCGGAAACAACCGTGTTATCACCAACCAGGCGACCGTCTACGATCTTCGCGATCTCATCTGCTGTGTACCTCATTCGCCTCTCCATCTAAACGCCGTGACACGTCCTCGTATCAGTATTACTGAAAATCTTCCCACGTTTTGCTAATCGTTCGTAACTTTGGGCACGCCGTTTTCTCTTCACCACCAACTTCGCCCAACTGGTTCTGCACGGAACGCTTCGAGACAGCTACGCGCGCCTCTACCCGATCGTCCAATACGTGGGCTTTTTCCCCAACCATCTGGATGGTCTCATGCCCGCGCCCCGCAATCAGGACCGTGTCATCCGGGCTGGCTGCGAGCACGGCCTCGTGAATCGCGCTCTTGCGATCATCGCTCACCCACGCGCTGCGGGCCCGACCTGCTACACCTGCGAAGCCAGCGGCAACCTCGGCGCGGATCTGCGCCGGATCCTCCCCGTAAATGTCGTCATCAGTTAGCACCACGTAATCAGCTGAAGATAGCGCCGCCGCGCCCATCACCGGGCGCTTGCCGCGATCGCGCTCCCCCGTTGCTCCAAACAAAATCCACAGGGATCCCGGTGTTACCGGGTCAAGTGCTGCGCACGCGCTCTTGATCGCATCGGCGGTATGGGCAAAATCCACTATTACCAGTGGCGTGGATGAGGAGCGTTCGGCCACCACTTCCATGCGGCCCGGCACGCCCGGAGTGCGGGCAAGCTCCTCACACACGCTACTTGCCTCGAACCCCAAGCTGACCAGCACAGCCAAAGCAGTCAGTTCGTTTTGCACGTTAATCATTCCCGGTAGCGGACAGTGTAGGCGCAGATCAGCTTCGCCCGCGCGGATCGTCACATCCGTTCCCGCATCCTTTTGATTAAGCGAGTGCGAAACTACCTGCCAATCGGCCGCAGATTTGGTTGCTACCGTCACCGTGGGAATACGCACCATTTGCGCCAACCGCTCACCCCATCCGTCATCTATACAAATCACGGCTCGCTTCGAAAAATCGGCGGCAAACAGGCTGGCTTTTGCCTCGAAGTAGCTTTCCATCGTTTTGTGAAAGTCCAAATGATCGCGCTGTAGATTCAAAAACGCGGAAACGTCGAACTTTAGCCCCGCCACGCGATACAAACTTAGTGCGTGGCTCGAGACCTCCATAACCACGTTCTGCGCGCCCCGTTCCAGCGCCCAAGCCAGAACGCGATGTAAAACTGGGGCTTCCAGGGATGTGCGCGCAGAGGATACGTGCACCTCACCGAGCGACACTCCTACCGTTCCTATCAGTAACGTTGGCCCCGACAGCGCCGCCAGCACATGATGCACAAAGTGCGCAGTAGTGGTCTTGCCGTTTGTTCCCGTGATTCCTACGACGCGCATAGATTTACCGGGATTGCCATACACCAGGGCGGCAGCCAAACCCGCGAATACGCGCGGGTTGCTAACCCGTAGCATCGCGATGTCCTCCATGCCTGCAAGCATCGAAATCCCGGCAGCATCTGTTACAACCGCAACGGCTCCAGCCGCAATAGCTTTCGCTGCAAACTCTGCGCCGTGGCGCTTGAAACCAGGAATTGCAACAAAAAGGTCTCCGGGCTGCACATCGGTGGAGTCAAGGGTAACGCCGGTAATCAGCGTCTCGGCGGGCCCGCTATGAACCGTAGTATCCAGGGCGCGGGCCAGTTGGTGCGCGCTGATTCCAGTAACCGAGCTGGGACGTAAATCTTTTAGTTCATGCATAACTGTCCTAAGGCTTCATCGGGTAAAGCACAGCCTCTTCAGACGAGCCTGGAATACCCAGATTTTGCACCGACTCTGTAACGATAGATTTGAACAGCGGGCCGGCGGACTGCGCGGCAAGAATCCCCTGTTTAGGCAGGTAGAGGAGCACTGAAACTGCAATCACTGGCTTATCGGCAGGTACCACGCCGGCGACCGTCGTTGCCGTGCCAATCGTCAGCCCGTTCTCGAAAATCTCAGCAGTACCCGTCTTGGCAGCAATACGGTAGCCCTCGACGTTGAACGTGTAGCCGGTGCCCTCCTCGTCAGCTGTTGTTGACTCCAGCATTGTCAAAACCGTCTTCGCGGTGTTCGCGTCGAGCGCTCGTACGGGTTCGCGCGGCGGCGCGGCCTCGTAAGTGCCATTAGGACTAGTCCATCCCTCGATCAGGCGGGCCGGCTGATAAACGCCGCCGTTGGCAAATGCAGCGAGCATACCGACCTGCTGGAGTTGGGTCACTGCATATCCCTGACCAAACATGGTGGTGTAACGCTGGCGCCCATCCCACTGCGACGGCTCTGCCAAAATGCCGGGGGCCTCACCCGGCAAGCCAATATCGATCGGCTCCCCAAAGTGCATGGCCTTCATAAGCTGATAGCGTTCCTCGTCAGTCACCATCGAACCGACCCGCACGGTTGCGGTGTTAGAAGATTCTGCGAGGACGCCCGTTGCCGTAAGCGTGTAGTCCGGGTGCTCATGCGAATCCTGGAACTCTTGTCCGTCCGGCGTCGTGTACTTGTATTGGGCCAACACGGGCGTGACGGGCGTGATCTTTGCTTCATCGAGGGCGGTGGCGAACGTCAGAATCTTGCCGATAGAGCCGGGCTCCACCGAGTATTGCACGCTCTTAACCGGTTGAGGTTGGGGCGAAATTGGCTTGTTCCCCGATTCGGCCATGGCCAGAATCTTTCCAGTTGAAATCTCTTGGACAATGGCGCTTCCCCACTGAGCCGAATAGGTCTCAACAGCCTCGTTCACTATCTCTTCAGCCGAATGCTGCAGATCCAGACGCAGCGTGGTGTGCACGGTCGCACCCTGCACAGCTGGTTCGGAAATAGTTTTACCACCGGGAATCACTTCGCCATAGGGCCCATACTCTTGGACCATCCGACCAGGCTCGCCCGTTAGTTTCCCGTCCTGCGTTAGCTCAAGACCGGAAGAGCCTTTGCCCTCGGCATCAATAGTTCCAATAATCGGGGCTGCGACCGTGTCGTTGGGATATACGCGCTTGTAGGAAGGCTCCCACTCTATGCCATAAATCTGAAGCGCCCGAACTTTGCGCCAGGTTTCAACGTCAACGTCTTTCTTCAGATAGTGATACGTGGAGTTGCCAATCAGCTGGCCTCCCACCTCGGCCTCATCCATTTGCAGAACCGGAGCGAGCTTTTGCGCCACGTACACCGGGCCTACCCCAATCTGGGTGCGGTTACCTTCGTCATCAATATCCCACACCTTGGTATTTGCGATATTCACCTGGTTTACCGCAATGTGGTAGGTCTCCACTGTTGTTGCAAATGTGCTTCCGTTAGCATCTACAATGTCGCCGCGCCTCGGATCAATCGTTGCCGCGTGCATGCGCACCGACCTGCCCTGCTCAGCCAGATCAGCGCCCTGAATTATCTGCACATTAATCAGCTGAAATGTGATCGCAACGAAAAAGAAGACAGCAATACCAAAAAATACACGTGTCGCCGTTTGCGAGCCGGCCTGCGATTTACTCACCTGGCCTCCTAACTAACGAACGGCTACGAGCCCGCCCTCTACACTACCTTCACTCAGTTTAATGAAACCCGCCTGACCTGCAGGGACCATGCCCTGCGCGTCCGCTGCCTTCTGCAACGCTGCCGGAGATGAGGCCACCTGCAACTTCTGCCGCAACGTTTGCGTCTCTTCGGTCAGCTGAACAAGCTCCGCACGCGAGTCACGAATCTCGTACGCGGTTTGCGCCATTTGAGTGGTGATAAACAGGTTCACGGCAAGTACCGCGATCAACACCAACGCAACGATAGCAATCACGGGGAAAGCAGCTCGCGGCCCCGCCTCGGACGCGATAACGCGAAGAGGAGGACGTGAATGCTCACGCCTCGGCGCAGCCGGCCGCGTTCTAAGAGCGCTCGACGTCATTGGGAGCTCCTTTTATCTTGCTCGTTGTATGGGGTGTTGAGTTGGACGGCGCGCAAACGCACCGATTTGGCTCGCGGGTTGATCGCAACTTCTGCCGCCGGCGCTTGAATAGCTTTCCTGGTAAGAAGCTGTAAGGGCGCCTGCGGCTCCTCGCTGGGCCGAATCGGTAAACCCTTGGGCAACTGCGGGGGCGTAGAACCTTCTTTAAACAGGTGTTTGACGATGCGGTCTTCGAGGGAATGGTAAGACTCCACCGCCAGGCGTCCCCCAACTCGCAAAGTTGAAAGCGCGGCGGGAAGAGAGCGTTCTAAAATGGTGAGCTCATCATTTACGGCAATGCGAAGCGCTTGGAAAGTGCGCTTGGCCGGATGGCCACCCGAACGCCGCGTGGCCGCAGGAATCGCTTCTCGAACCAGTTCAGCCAACTGCGCTGAATCCATAAGCGGCCGCTGCGTGCGCGATATGACGATGCGCTGAGCAATCCGATTAGCGAACCTCTCTTCGCCATAAACTCGCAGAATTCGCGCAAGCTCAGCTTCACTGGCAGACGCAAGTAAATCTGTAGCACTCATTCCGCTAGTTTGATCCATGCGCATATCAAGGGGTGCCCGGCGCGAATACGAAAATCCGCGCTCATCGTCGTCAAGCTGAAGGGAAGAGACGCCCAGATCCAAGAACACCGCGTCAACCTCATCCAAGCCGGCTCTTGCAACAACATTTTCAATCTGGTCATAAGTAGCTAGGACAGGGGTAAAGCGCGAACCGAACTGCGTCAGGCGCGCAGCGGCAAGCTCAATGGCACGCGGATCCCGGTCAATACCAATTACCGAGGCCTTTGGGAAAGCCTTGAGCACCGCCTCGGTATGGCCGCCCATGCCAAGCGTTCCATCCACAAGCACGCCGCCACCAACAAGAACCGGTTCCAACAGCTCAAGAACTTCGGATACGAGAACGGGATCGTGCAGTTCACTGATGGCTTCAGGTGAAAGCTCCACGACGGCCCCTCTCATCACTACTAGTTCAGCCAGGACTCCCACCGCGTCCGCCGCCGGGGAAGTGACTTCGGATTCTCGGTTGGAGACCAGGATGAACTAGAACATTCCCGGAATAATCTCGTCGGCAGTGGACGAGAAGACCTCTTCTTGATTCTCGAGGTACATCGCCCACTGTTCGGCGTCCCAAATCTCAACTCGCGCGCCAGCTCCTATGACAGCCAGATCGCGAGTCAGCCCCGCATAGGTGCGCAGGTTTTGCGGTATCGTGATTCGCCCTTGCTTGTCCGGTAACTCGTCAGAAGCGCCCGAAAGCATGACGCGAACGTAATCGCGCGCTTGCTTTGAGCTGAGCGGAGCTTGCCGAAGCTGGTCGAACATGCCTTCGAACTCGGACTTTGGAAACGCGTACAGGCACCTGTCCTGCCCCCGCGTCAACACCAGCCCCTCGAAAAGCTGTTCACGAAACTTTGCGGGCAAGATCACGCGCCCCTTCGGATCTAGCTTTGGCTCATAAGTTCCCAGGAACACGTTTCACCTCCCCGCCACAAACCACATCTACACGGTTGTCACCACTTTACCCCACTTTCAACCCCATGTGCAGACTATTTCCACGTTTTCTTCATATCAGATATAAAGAAACCTTGAAACTAAACGGAAAATTAGCGGTGAAAGAAGGTGGAGGGATTTTCTGTGTTTCTCGTCAATTTTGGGAATCCATGTGCATAAGGTGATAAAAAATGGGCTGAGAGGAAATCCTCTCAGCCCATACCGGGACCGTGGCGAAAGTGGAGCTACAGCCAACCGCGATCGCGGGCAATACGCGACGCCTCGTAACGGTTGTCTGCCCCTACCTTCGCTATAGCTGACGAAATGTGGTTGCGCACGGTTCCCTGACTTAAGCCCAGCAGCTCCGCTACGTGTTTGATCGACCCACCCGGAAGGGCAGCACGTAACACGTCCGCCTCACGCTCCGAAAGCGGGGAACGCGGCGTAAACAAAGACTCTTCCGCGAGCGCCGGGTCTATGACGCGCAGACCGCGATGAACGCGCCGCACCGCTTCAGCGAGTTGTGATGATGGTGTGTCTTTGACAATAAAGCCCAGCGCTCCAGCTTCTAGGGCGCGTTGCAGGTATCCGGGGCGGCCGAACGTGGTGACTACGAGAACGCGCGCGAGAAGGTGAAGTTGCGATACTTTTTCGGCAACTTCGAGACCGGTCAGGGACTCCTGTCCCATTTCTATGTCCAAAAGGAGCACATCCGCTTCCTTTCGGCGCGCAATGTCTAATGCCTCGTTTCCGGTTGCGACGTCGGCGACAACCTCAATGTCAGGTTCGAGAGCGAGCAGAGCAGCCAGCGCTCCGCGCACAAGGTGTTGGTCGTCTGCGATTACAACTCGGATTGCTTCCACCGTCAATTCCTCCCCGCCATACGTACCGCAACCGTTGTGCCATTATCACCGGTAATGGCAACGCTGCCTCCGGCTTCTTCGACTCTGCGCTTCATGCTCGCAAGACCAGATCCGGCCGCGCCAGCTTGCTCCAGGCCTCGCCCATTGTCAGAAATTGTTATGTCCGTGGGCGTAACGTCTATCGTGCAGGAAGACGCACCCGAATGACGGACGACGTTGGTGACAGCTTCACGCAGCACCCAACCAAAGAGGTATGAGTTCACGCCAGCGAGGCGGGCTGACTCTTCTGGAGCCGGAGACTGGACGGCGATCCCCGCAGTTTGTAATGCCCTCCTTGCCGCCTGTATTTCGCAGGCAAAGTCAGGGATGCGGGTGCGAGTTACCGCAGCACGAACTTCGGCGAGGGCAACCCTTGACAGGCCTGCGATCTCGTCAAGGCTGTCTTTGATTGCCGCCGTATTTTCGGGCTGGCGTTCAGCTAGCTTTGACGCCACGTCCGCCTTCAAGGAAAGTAAAGTTAGGGTTTGCCCCAGCAGGTCGTGTAGATCAGCTGCAATTTCTTCTCGTTCATGAGCGATAGCAACTTCTGCAGCCAAGGCGTCTCGACGCTCAACTTTTTCGGATATGAGCGCGATTGGAAGCATTAGGATTGGTGAGAAAATCGCGTGGGCGAGCCATATTGCGAGCACTGATTTGTTCGGTGCAAATAGTAACGCGAGGACGATGCAGGCTATAACCAATATGGAGGCCAGCCAAATCCTTGACGGTCCGCGCAGAGTGAAAACCACGATGGCAAACATGTAAGGAAAGAACACGTAGCTGTACAGCGGGCTAACAAAGATAGCAAACCCGACTATGGGAATACAGAGCACCGCCCACCAGAATGCCACACGCCAGCCGACCTCTCCCACTGGCCAGCTGTTCAAAAACCCGTTGGCCACCGGATACATCAAGGCGAACATAATGAGGAAGAAGAACCCGAATGTGCGCTGCGGATTCGGCATATCATCGGTGGCCAGTGAAATGATTGGGAAGAGTAGGAAAATCAGCCAGATGGAAGCGTATGCAGTGTCAGTCCAGCTGAAGTTGGCTTTGCCGTTAGTTTTCATTGCCTCTCCAACGTCCTGCTGCGTAGCAGCGCGGTTGCTACAACAAATAGGACCGCCCATACCAATATATTAACGATACCCATCCACCCCTCGTGCTCTACGAACCAAGGCTCCTGGGAGACGCTTTGAAACCCATCAGTTAGCCAGTAACGCGACAGCGCAGCAGGACCGTACATGGGCGTGAACACGCCGATCTTCAGCATTGTTTGCGAGATCGGGGCGAACATGTTGCCAAAAAACGCTAACGGAACGAGGGCAGTTGCCGCGATGGATACGGCCGTTGGAGAGCGGAACGCGTACGCAACTGCGGAACCGTAAAACGTAAACGGAATGGATGACAGGCAAGCAAACAAGAAGCTGGTTACCCATGCCTTGCCACTCATTTGCGATCCCGTTAAGAATCCTGTGAGGAATACTGCCACTACCGGAAGCACAATACTGATCACGGCGGGAACAATCAGCCCGGCCACCTGCTTCCTCCGGGTAAGTGGGGTGAGGGCTAGCTGGCGCGACCATCCGGTGTTTGATTCCACCACCGTGGTACCAATCTGACCAACCGCCCCGGTTATTCCACCGTAAACAGCCATGGATATCATCACGTAGGCCGCGAGGTTTCCGTGCGCCAGCTTCACTTCCATGTCCGCCAAGGTGGCACCAAACACCAGGTAGAGGACGACCGGCAAGCCAATACCAAATGCTAGTAGTGACCAATCTGAAAGTAGGCGTTTGACGTTATACAACACGTACGAGTCCGGGCGGGACGCTACTAGGGAGGTGCTCATTTTTTGTTCCTTTCCGTCAGCTCAAAGAACGAGTCTTCAAGCGAAGCTGAACTAATACGAAGATTCGTTGCTCCGGCTTCTAGCAAGCGCCGCGCCACACTGTCTGACAGCCCCGTTGAGATTGACAGTTTTTGGCCCTCCATGTGAGCACTGAGCACTTCTGGCCACGCCAGCACCTGATCCAAATTCAAACCGTCTCCGACCTGAGATTCCACCTTGGTGCCAGCAACCAGACCCCGCACCTCATCAACGGTTCCGTCAGCTACAACCTCGCCCTCATTCATAAAGATGACGCGCTTAGCAAAATGTTCTGCTTCTTCCAGATAGTGGGTGGCGAAAATGATTGTGCGCCCGCGCTCGGCCTGCATCTCCATCGAGTTCCAAAAGTCGCGGCGGGCACACGGATCCATACCCGCCGTTGGCTCGTCTAAAATAAGCAGGTCAGGCGCTCCCAGCAGGGCCAATGCAAACCGGATGCGCTGCATTTCGCCGCCCGAGCATTTTCCAACCTTGCGCCCAGCAATACCGGCGAGATTGGTCTCTTCCAACACCTGCTGTACCGGGATGTGCTGCGGGAATGTTGCCGCAACCTCGCTTACCGTGTCGCGTACCGACACGTTTGACAACATGCCACCCGTTTGCATTACCGCTCCCACCAAAGACTTAGCAACAGCTTGTTTTGCGGGAAAGCCAAACAGGCTCGTGTTACCACTATCGGGCTTGGTGAGCCCCACAATGGTGTCGATCAACGTGGTTTTACCAGCCCCGTTCGGGCCGAGGATCGCGACGATCTCTCCACGCTCAATCTCGAAGGACACGCCTTTCAGAGCCTGCACTGACTTGAACGATTTAGTGACTGATGCAACCGCGACAGCCGGGGAAATCACATTTGCTTTCATACCTCAACTACACCAAGGGCGCGTTTTTCGAGCCCCTACCTAAAGTCACAATTTCGGCATTACAAAAGTCACTGAGCGGGCGTGACAATTAGATCTTTGAGGATGGCGCTGGTCGGCTGTAGCCGGGTCATGTCAGCAACCTCAAAGACGTACGCGGTGGCGGTTGGGCAACCTCGCTTGAGAATGAGATCAACGTCCTGGCCCGCCGTTATCAGCATTGCCGCGTACGGAATGGTGGGCGCGTGCCCGACCACCATCACCGGGCTGGTTAAGGCGGAAATGGATCGCAACAGATCGTATTCATCCGCGTAGTAAAGCTCGTTCAGTTGGAGTAGCTGTGCACCGCTCTCACTCGCCACCGCTTGCGCAGTTTGTACAGCCCGCACAGCCGGCGAGTGCACGACCATGCCACCAGCCATGTAGTCCTTCACCCTGAGGGCAAGTTGTTGCGCCTGAACCTGGCCTGTCTTCGTCAACGGACGCAATTCATCGCGCGTACTACCGTGACGCGCCTGTGCGTGACGAACCAGAATCAGCGTTTGCCCCATGACTCAACTCTAAAAGATCGCGCAGCGGTTTTGTGGCGCAAATCGTGTACCCACCCAGTGAACTATAAGATTGAGGCGTGAGTGAAAAGCATTTCCACGTCTGTTCAGCCCGCCAGTGTACCGAGGTGGCCCGCTGGGCGGTTATCTGGTCTAATCCAAAGATCCACGCCGCGCGCGAAAAAACTTGGCTGGCGTGCGAGGGGCACCGCGATTTCCTCACCGAATTCGTCAGTCTACGAGCTTTCCCTCACCGCGTTGTTCCAATCAGTGAAGTTGCCCCCGCCACATCTCCCTCCCCCAAGCCGGTAGACCCCCGCTCGCTCACCGCCGAAGAGCGCGCGAGTCTGGGCGTGGACAACCAGTTTTAAGTAAGGGTCACGAGCTCGAGGTAAGAGTCATCCCACAAATCCTCATCCCCATCGGGAAGTAGGAGCACTCGATCCGGCTCCAGGGCTTTCACGGCACCCGGATCGTGCGTTACGAGCACCACCGCTCCCTCGTATGTCTTTAGGGAGTAGAGGATTTCTTCACGCGAAGCCGGATCAAGGTTGTTTGTGGGCTCGTCAAGAAGCAAAACGTTAGCAGCTGAGACCACGAGCGTGGCGAGGGCGAGCCGGGTTTGCTCACCACCGGACAAGACGGAAGTAGGTTTGTCCACGTCCTCGCCAGAGAACAGGAACTGGCCAAGCACGTTGCGAACTCGCGTGTCATCGAATGCGGGCGCGGCCGCAACCATCGTCTCCAGCACGGTTTTGTTTGGATCTAGCGTCTCGTGTTCTTGTGCGTAGTAGCCGAGCTTCAAACCGTAACCGGCCTCGACCTCACCGGTATCGGGGGTTAGAGCTCCTGCCAGGATCCTCAACAGCGTAGTCTTACCCGCACCATTCAACCCAAGCACTACCACTTTGGAACCGCGGTCGATGGCCAGATCAACACCGGTAAACACCTCGAGCGAACCGTAGGTTTTCGAAAGCGAGGACGCACGCAACGGCACCTTTCCGCATGTAGCGGGCTCCGGGAAACGCAGACGTGCCACCTTTTCTACCTGCCGCACCGGCTCTACACTCGCTTCAAGTTCTTCTGCGCGGCGAAGCATCTGCTGAGCAGCAACCGCTTTAGTTGCCTTCGCCCTCATCTTCTCACCTTGCGCGCGCAACGCTTCCGCCTTCTTCAAAGCTGTGGCCCGCTGGCGCCTGCGCCGCCGCTCATCCTCTTCTCGTTGCTTCAAATAAAGGTCCCAGCCCATGTTGTACTGGTCTACCACCGCGCGGTCCGCGTCCAGGTGCATAACGTGGTTCACAGTTTCACGAATCAGCGCCACGTCGTGAGAGATGATTATCATCCCGCCCGGATACGTCTTCAAAAAGTCTCGTAACCATATTAGAGAATCATGATCGAGGTGGTTCGTAGGCTCATCGAGGAGCAAAACTTCAGCCTCGGAAAACAGGACGCGCGCAAGTTCAACGCGGCGACGCTGACCACCGGAAAGCGTACCGAGGGGGCGCGACAGCTGATCTTCACTCAAACCGAGCGAGGACGCGATCTGCGCGGCTTGAGCTTTGGCCGCGTAACCACCCTGATTGGTGAACTCTTGATCCAAGCGCACATACCGCTCCATCGCCTTTTGCTGGCGCGCCCCTTCCAGGGTGCTCATCTGCATTTGCGCTCTCTCGATCTTTGCAAGCAACTGATCAATGCCTCGCACCGATAAAATCCGATCCAGCCCCTTTTGCTGCGGATCAGCTACGCGCGAGTCCTGCGGCAAATAAGCGAGGCTACCGCGGCGCACTACAGTGCCATCAAACTCGGCTTCACCTCGATCCGGCTCGCCGGCTAGCATGCGCATCGTCGTCGTCTTGCCGGCACCGTTGCGGCCCACCAAGCCGATCCGCATTCCCTTATCCACATGGAAACTGGCGCCTTGCAAAAGAGTGCGCGGACCAATCCGCACAGAAAGGTTCGAAACATTAATCACAATAACCAGTGTAAATGGGCGACGAATAGAGTCTAAACCGGCCGTGTAGTATGTTTACCGCGTGACTGTAAACAGTGTGAAAACCCCCGAACCGCGCGTGTATGACATTGTCGCGATCTCTTTCGTTGCCCTCCTAATCCTTTCGAATATCGCGGCAACTAAACTCATCGGACTGCATATCGGCCCCGCACTTCTAGTATTCGACGGCGGCGCCGTACTGTTTCCTCTCACATACATCCTGGGGGACGTGCTGGCGGAAGTTTACGGTTTTGCACGCGCGCGTCGGGCCATCCTCGCCGGCTTCGCGTTCTCTATCCTTGCCGCTCTTACCTTCCTGATTGTCGGCGCAGCACCTGCCGGCCCGGGCTATGAAAACCAGGATGCGTTCAACGCCGTACTGGGCTTTGTGCCGCGCATCGTAGCTGCCTCCGTCCTCGGATATCTAGCCGGTCAGCTACTCAACTCGTGGGTACTTGTACGCATCAAAGCCAAGTGGGGTGAACGCCACCTGTGGGCGCGCCTTATCGGATCTACCCTGGTTGGCGAATTCGCCGACACCCTGATTTTCTGCACCGTTGCGTTCTATGGCGTGATTACGGGCGCGGAATTTTTGAACTACCTATTCGTCGGCTACGTGTATAAAGTCGCAGTTGAGGTCATTCTTTTGCCCGTTACCTACCGAGTGATCGGTTGGATCAAGCGCATCGAAAGCTACGAGGAGTCCCATGTCTAACGCGCCAATCACGCAGGCTCACCGCGAGCGCATCGAGGCTTCGCGCGGCTTCAAAGTTGCGGCGTGGTTGGATGAAGTCCAGGTTGAAACCGACGACGGTCCGCGTCCGCTGGGACGTGTTGGCACGCTTCAAACCGCGCACGGCTCGATTGAAACGCCCGCGTTCATCCCGGTTGGTACCCTTGCCAATGTAAAGGGCGTGCTCCCTGAGATGATGAAAGAGCTCGGCGCGCAAGCCCTACTCGCAAATGCTTACCACCTTTACCTGCAGCCGGGCGCGGATATTGTGGAGGCCGGAGGCGGCCTCGGCGAGTTTATGAATTGGCCCGGACCCACATTTACGGATTCGGGCGGTTTCCAAGTTCTCTCGCTTGGCTCCAACTACAAGAAAGTTCTCTCGCAAGAGTTTGCCGGCAAAAAAGTGACCGCGGAAGATGAGGCCGCGGAGGCTGTTCGCCGCAACCGCGCCGCCGTAGACGACGACGGGGTGGTGTTCCGCTCGCACATTGATGGCGCTAAGCACCGGTTTAACCCCGAAATTTCGCTCAGCATTCAGCATCAGTTAGGGGCGGACATCATGTTCGCCTTCGACGAGCTCACTTCCCTATTGCACCCCTACGACTACCAGGTTGAATCCCTTGCCCGCACTCACCGCTGGGCGCAGCGCTCCCTCGATCAGCATTGGCGCCTCACCGCCGAAAATCCCGACAAGCCGTACCAGCAACTTTACGGCGTTCTGCAAGGTGCGCAGCACAAAGATTTGCGTAACGAAGCGGCGCGCACACTCACCGAAATGCGCACCTCGGTGGACTTGGAACAGCTGGGCATTGATGGCGAAGGCTTTGACGGCTTCGGCCTGGGCGGTGCCCTCGAAAAAGAAAAACTGGGGCTGATTGTTTCGTGGTTAACCAGCGCGCTACCAGACAATAAGCCGCGTCACCTGCTCGGGATTTCTGAACCCGATGACTTTTTTGCCGCGATTGAAGCGGGGGCAGACACGTTCGACTGCGTCAACCCCTCACGAGTAGCCCGCAATGCAGCAATTTACACACCATATGGCCGCGTTAACATCACGAACGCGAGGTTCAAACGCGATTTTGGTCCCCTCGCCAACGGATGCGGCTGCTACACGTGCCAAAACTATTCAACCGCGTACGTACACCACCTTTTTAAAGCTCACGAGATACTGGCAGCAACGCTTGCAACCATTCACAACGAGTGGTTTACCGTTCACCTGGTAGATAATATCCGTGAGTCCATTCGAAACGGCGACTATACGGAATACAAGCAAGAAACCCTTGCCCAATTCTACGGTAACTAGGAGGCCAGTTTGCTTCACCTACCACAAATCCAACCGCGCGAAGCCGCTGAATACCACAAGCTTTCCGCCGGCCCGGACAGGCGCTGGTACCGGCCTCTTCTTGCCATCGCGATCGCGGCGATGGTCTTCCTTGCCCTATCAACCATCGTGACGTTGCTGCCACTTGCTGTGCCCGCGCTCAACAGCCCCGGATACCAGAAGCTGTTTACCGGTGAAATCGACGCCACGGATCCGGTAGTTTTCGCAGTCTTGATGCTCAGCATTGCCACCTTGATTCCTGCTGTATTAGCTGGCGTGGCATTCGGCGCGCGCACCGGTGTGGGCTACTTCTTCTCGGTTGAAGGCCGTCTACGCTACAAGTGGTTAGGCGTTTGCTTTGCCATTGCGATACCGATTTTCGCACTCGCTTTCATTCCGCTGAGTTTGCTTGAGGGCACGGAATTCAACCCCGGACCACAACTGGCGATCCTCCTCGTGCTCACCCTCGTGTTAGTTCCTTTCCAAAGCGCGGCAGAAGAACTCACATTCCGTGCCGGGTTCCTCCAAATGTTTGGATCGTGGATTCCAAACCGCTGGGTTTCTTTGCTCGTGGCCACCCTGGCTTCCGCCCCGGTGTTCGCGCTCCTGCACGGTTCGCCGGACGTGTGGATCCTCGCGGACCTGGTCGTGTTCTCTTTGTGCGCGGTATTCCTCATGTGGTACACGGGCGGCGTTGAGGCTGCTGTTGCCATGCATGCTTCCAATAACATGGTCATCTTTACCATCGAGGCGTTCTCTAACACTTCCGATTCCCTCATCAGTGAGGAAACGACGTCCACTCCTGCTTCATTCTTGGTTTCCACCGTCATCATGGGCACGGTTACCGCCGCCCTCGCTTTCGCGGCGAAGAAGGCAAAAATAACCCGAATGCACGACCCGAGCAAGACGCCCCAGCCCGACCCCGTTTACCTGGCCAACGAACTCAACAAGGGGCGTTTCTACCCCGAGTGGCAAAGTCTCTACCCGCAGTGGGTGCTGATCCAGCGCGGCATTGTTGCACCTGCGCCTACTGTGCAGCAGTCAAGCACACCGAACGGGCAAGACCTGCCGGGTTACTTCCAGTAGAACTATCCGCCTTGTTCCAATGCATTTTGCCCGCCCGATTGGGGCGGGCAAAATGCTCCGTGCCAGCGATTTCAGCGCGATATATTATGCGCAGTGCAATAACTTACGCTAGCGTAAGATAAGAGCGTAGTTCCTTTAGGAGAATCATGTCGAGCATCACCGAAATGGCGCGCAAACACTACGAAAAAGGCGTGCCTTACGAGATTGCGGAGCCAGAGACCTCTCTCTACAAGATGTTAGAAGAAACGGCACAATTTTACCCGACTAGGCCCGCAACTCAGTATTTCGGGCAGGAACTTACCTACGGTCAGTTGAAGACGGAAGTAGACCGCGCTGCAAACGTCCTGCGCCTTGCCGGAGTTCGCAAAGGGGACGCCGTTTCCATTGCACTACCAAACTGCCCGCAACACGTGATTGTGTTCTACGCCCTCATGCGCATTGGTGCGATTGCGGCCGAACACAATCCGCTTGCGCCAAAATCAGAGATTGAACAGCAGATTAAACGCCACCACGGCCAAGTAGCCGTCGTGTGGGAAAAATCTATCTCCAAGTTCGATTTTGGCCCCGGTCACCAGCTGAAAACAGTGTTTACCGTTGACATCACCCGCTACATGCCGGTCACCAAGAAGACAATGCTGGCACTGCCCATTGCCCCGGCCCGC
Source organism: Gleimia europaea ACS-120-V-Col10b (assembly GCF_000411155.1). Taxonomy (GTDB): domain Bacteria; phylum Actinomycetota; class Actinomycetes; order Actinomycetales; family Actinomycetaceae; genus Gleimia; species Gleimia europaea_B. The sequence goes on along the minus strand of NZ_KE150266.1, from coordinate 20,296 downwards.
AAAGCTCGCGATCAGATGCGCCTAGCGGCCCCGGCCGGAACGCTGTCTTGGGATGACAAGGTGCGTGTGGCCAGCCCCATAGATCCGTCAACGCCGCATGCAACGGGCTTAGACGTAGCGGCTATACTGCATACGGGTGGCACTAACGGCATGCCCAAGTCGGTTCCTTTGACCCACAAGAATATCGGATCTAACGCGAACCAGAACCTATCGTGGGTATACCGGCTCCATGAGGGTGCGGAGAACTTCTTCTCCCTCCTGCCCTACTTTCACTCATTTGGACTTTGCTTCTTCCTAGTCTGCGCCGTGAAGTACGGTGCTTGCCAGATTATGCTCCCCAAGTTCGACGTTGACATGGCTTTGGAAGCACATTCGAAAACACCAGTAACCTTCTTTGTTGGCGTCCCGCCCATGTTTGATCGCGTCGAAAAACGTGCACGCGAAAAGAAGATCGACATTTCCTCGATCCGCTACGCGATCAGCGGTGCTATGCCGTTACCTGCGGACGTTGCAAAACGGTGGGAAGAGGCCACCGGCGGCTACATTATTGAAGGTTACGGCATGACCGAAACCTCACCCACCATGTGCGGTTCCCCGATGACCGGGCAACGCCGCCGCGGGTCCCTGGGCCTTCCATTCCCCTCCACGCAAATGCGTCTGGGCGACCTTGAAAATCCCGATATTGAGCCAGCCGAGGGCGAACCGGGCGAAATCCTCGTCAAAGGCCCGCAAGTGTTTTCCGGCTACCTCGACGCGGATGAGGACAACGCGCAGGAATTCACTGCCGACGGCTACTTCCGTACCGGCGACATCGGCGTGGTCGATGATGGGTTCGTCTACCTAGCAGATAGGCGCAAAGAACTAATCCTGTCCGGCGGGTTTAACGTTTACCCCACGCAAGTTGAGGAAGCGATTCGTTCAATGCCAGGGGTCAAAGACGTGGCCATCGTGGGCATGCCCGTTCCAGGCGGCGAAGAGGTGACCGCCGCCCTCGTACTAGATGAAGGCGTTGATAACATAACGCTTGAGGACGTGCGCGCCTGGGCAGAAAAGAAGATTTCCCACTATGCCCTCCCCCGCTCTCTAGCGATTGTCACTGAACTGCCGCACTCACAGATCGGCAAGATCATGCGCAGAGTTGTGAAAGATCGCCTCATGCAAGAGCGCAACCGCAAGTAAGCATTGAGGAATTAGTTTTGGCTCCGCATATGCGGAGCCAATACTATGCGTAGCTCAAGCTACACGTTAAAACCGATTGCACGTAACTGTTCGCGCCCGTCCTCGGTAATACGATCCGGGCCCCATGGCGGCAACCACACCCAGTTCAAAGTAACGCCACTTGCCACACCGTTCAACATCATGCGCACCTGGTTTTCAATCACATCCGTAAGCGGACAACCCGCAGACGTGAGTGTCATGTCGATGTTCACGTGGTCGTTTTCATCAATCATGATGCCGTACAGGAGGCCCAGGTCAACGATGTTGATACCAAGTTCAGGGTCAATTACGTCCCGCAGGCAGTCTTCAACCTCCTGCGCGGTAAGCTGTCCGAGGCTCTCGTGATCCACCGTAGCGCTGTCCTCTTCAGGTACGACCTCCTGGAAGCGCTGCTCCACCGGCTCAGGATTGGCCATGGGGTTACTCATTTTTGATCCTCCAATGCGACTCCTGCCTTCACCAGCGCATCTTTTAACGCGTACCAGCCCAGCAGTGAGCATTTAATACGGTTTGGAAACTTAGCTGTGCCCTCGAATGCAGCGCCGTCCTCTAAACGGTCAAGAAGTTCGTCAGAAACGCCTTTTCCGCGCGAGTGCATCATAATCTCAAAATCTTTGTACAGCTGTGAGATTTCGGCGATCGACTTTCCGTCTATAAGCTCTGCCATCACCGAAATCGAGGCTTGCGAGATCGAACACCCATCACCTGTCCACGTGTAGTCAACAAGTTCGCCATCCTTCACGTGAACGCCGAGGGTGATCTCGTCTCCACACGTGGGATTAACCTGGTAGGACTGCCCATCCACATCCGCAGGAATATCGCCCTCGCCTACGCGCCTACGCGAATGGTCGAGGATGACCTGCTGGTACAAAGTTTCCAAGCTTGACACTTACATTCCTCCAAAAAAGCCGCGAACCCGAGATAGGGCGTCACCGAACCGGTGCACTTCATCAAGCGTAGTAGTTAGTGCCGCCGAAGCGCGATTCGATGAGCGCACGCCAAAGAACTTATGAAGCGGGATCGCGCAGTGGTGCCCCACCCGCACGGCAACCGACTCCGAGTCCAAGTACTGGCCCACGTCGTGCGGATGCACGCCGGCAACAGTGAATGCCACCACGGCAAGGCGATTCTTCGTGTCGGATGGGCCAAGTAGCTGCACCCCATCAGCGTTCGTAACCACATCTAGTAGCGCCGCCGTGATCCGCTCTTCATGCGCGGCGATACGATCCATCCCCACCTCGCTGAGGAATTCGAGCGCCACCGCCCAGCCCACCGCCTGAGCCACCGGCTGTGAGCCGGCCTCGAAACGGTTGGGCGGCGGCAGGTAGATCGCATTTTCCATCGTCACATTAGCGATAACGGAACCACCCACCAATACCGGAGGCATTGCCTCAAGCAAATCGTAGCGCCCCCACAGCGCACCCACACCGGTTGGCCCCAGCATCTTGTGCGAAGAGAACACGGCGAAGTCAACACCTAGTTCACGCACGTTTATAGGCATATGAGCAGATGACTGGCACGTATCTAGCAGTACAAGCGCACCGACATTGCGCGCTGCAGCCACAATCTGCTCTACCGGGGACACGGCGCCCGTAACATTCGATGCATGCGTGAAAGCAACCAGCTTGGTGCGCTCGTTGATCACATTCAGCGTTTCGAGGTCAATACGTCCATCTGGAAGCAAGTCGAGGAACGCGAACTCTGCGCCCGTTCGGGCTGCAAGTTCTTGCCAAGGAAGCAGATTGGCGTGGTGCTCAGCGCGGGTGGCAACGATTCTATCTCCCGGCCCCACCCGGAACCTCTCCGTCTGTGCCCCTCCCATACCAGCGGACGCGTTAGACATCGCGTAGGCAACAAGGTTGATCGCCTCGGTTGCGTTCTTTGTCCACACGATCTCACAGGCGTGCGCCCCCACAAATTTCGCAACTGTTTCCCGCGCCGCTTCGAACGCTCCCGTAGACTCATCACCCAGCATGTGAGTACCACGGTTTACGGCCGCGTTGTGCATCCGGTAGAAGTCAGCCTCAGCCTCGATCACCCTAAAGGGCTTTTGCGACGTAGCTGAAGAATCAAGATAAATGATCGGCTTACCATCACGTCCAGTGCGTCCAAGAATGGGAAACTGCGCACGCAGATCCTCCACTTCCTGAGCAGAAAGCGCTTTGGTAAGCCGATCAGTTGTCATCAAAATCTCCGGACTAGTTATTCAGATAGCGGTCGTAGCCTTCTTCTTCAAGACGGTCAGCAAGCTCCGGACCACCCTCGTCAACAATGTGACCATTAACGAACACGTGCACAAAATCCGGCCTAATGTAGCGCAGGATTCGCGTGTAGTGCGTAATCAAAAGAACGCCGAGGTTCGACTTGTCAGCCACCCGGTTCACGCCCTCAGAAACGATGCGAAGCGCATCAATGTCGAGGCCTGAGTCGGTCTCGTCCAAAATAGCGATTTTCGGATTCAGCATTTCCATCTGCAAAATCTCTAGACGTTTCTTCTCACCGCCCGAAAAGCCCACATTAACCTCACGTTCGGTGAACGCCGGATCCATGCGGAAGTTTTCCGTAGCTTCCTTCAGCTCTTTCACCCATGAGCGCACCTTTGGCGCTTCGCCGTCAATAGCGGTCTTGGCGGTACGCAGGAAGTTCGACACGGTCACGCCCGGAACTTCAACCGGATACTGCATCGCGAGGAACAGGCCAGCCTGAGCCCGCTCGTGCGGATCCATCTCCAAAATATTCACGCCGTCAAGCAGAGCTTCACCGGAATCAATCTGGTATTTCGGGTGCCCCGCGAGCGCGTACGCAAGCGTGGATTTACCAGAACCGTTCGGCCCCATGATCGCGTGCTTCTGTCCAGAGTTAATGGTCAGGTTCACGCCTTTGAGGATGTGCTTCATTTCCTCGCCGGTATCTACGCTGACGTGTAGATCCTTGATTTCAAGGGTAGTCATTTAAGTTTTCCTTACTCTACTTCCAGATCAACCAGAACGTTCTGGCCTTCAAGCTTCACGGGATAAGTACGCACAGTTTCGGTCACAGGTAGCGTGGCCTCTCCCGTCTTTAAGTTGATTTCAGCGCTGTGTGCCCAACATTCCACACATGCTTGCGAGATATCGCCCTCGGACAAAGACACGTCCGCATGGGGGCACGTATCGTCAATCGCATACCAGTCACCTACCGTGTCACGAATGATCGCGATGGGAAGTTCCTCTCCCGCCTCATTCGTCAGTTCGACCATGCGAGCCTCGCCCGCTTCTAGATCGGCTGGGCATGCAACTTGGAAACTCATCGCGACACCAGCTTGTCCATCGAGCCGCCCTGTTCGAGTTCAGCTTCGATGGCCTCCATGAGGTGCTCCTGCACGGAAGGCACGCCGATCTGGTTTACCAGTTCGCCGAAGAAGCCCAGTACCACGAGGCGACGCGCATCACGTTCTGAGATGCCACGTGCCATCAGGTAGAACAGCTGCTCGTCGTCAAATCGGCCCGTTGCTGAAGCGTGGCCTGCCCCCTCAATTTCACCATTTTCGATTTCGAGGTTTGGCACGGAGTCGGCGCGCGCCCCTTCGGAAAGCACGAGGTTGCGGTTCAGCTCATAAGTGTCAGTTCCGTCAGCGTTTGCGCCGATCAGACAGTCACCGACCCAAACTGCTTGAGCGTCATCACCCTGAAGCGCACCCTTGTAGGTGACACGCGAGTAGCAGTGCGGCTGCGTATGCGCGATGAACGGGCGGTGTTCCAAATGCTGGCCGGTATCTACAAAGTAAAGCCCGAACATCTCGATGTTGCCGCGCGGGGACGTAAACTCCGTATCTGCACTTAGGCGCACCAGGTCTCCGCCCAGCGTGACTACCACATGGCGTAGCTGCGTGTCGCGTCCGGCTCGCATGCGGTGGTTCGACGCGTGCGTTGCGGTATCTGCCCACTCTTGGAGGGAAACTACCGTCAGCTTTGCCCCATCCCCCGCATCGATTTCCACGGTCTGGTTTAGCTTGCCGCTACCCTTGTGGTTGATTACCACCACGGCCTCGCTAGCCTCATTAGCGCGAACGTAGATTCGCTGACTGCGGGGCGTTTCGTCATCGTTTGAGATGTTGATGAACACGGGCTCCGAAAGAGCCTTACCCTTAGGAATTTCAATGAGGTTTACCGAGTTCGCACGGACCCAAGATACAACTGCGGTGCGGTCCCCCGGAGCCAAAATCCTATCTAGATCAAAGTCCTTCGCGTCTACAACGCTTACCGAAACCTCGCTCGGAGCAGTCACGGAAACCGGCAGGTCTGCCTCTGCGTAACCAGACTCTTCAAACAGCGACTTGATGCGCTTGATAGGCGTGAAACGCCAGTCCTCTTCGCGTCCATTTGGAACCGGAATATCAGCCGGATTGAAGGAGCTGGGGCGATCCGCTCGTGACGAGTAAGTCGCCTGAGTGCCCGCGCCGTGTGAATGGGCCCTAGCCATTGCGTTCGACACTTAGCCCACCGATCCTTCCATCTGTAGTTCAATCAGGCGGTTAAGTTCGAGCGCGTACTCCATTGGAAGTTCGCGCGCGATCGGCTCCACGAATCCGCGGACAATCACCGCCATAGCTTCGTTTTCTTCCAGGCCTCGCGACATCAGGTAGAACAGCTGGTCTTCAGAAACCTTCGTCACGGTGGCCTCGTGGCCCATCTCTACATCGTCGTTACGAACGTCAACATACGGGTACGTGTCGGTACGCGACTCCTTATCAACAAGGAGGGCGTCACAAAGGACGTTCGACTTCGAGTGGTGTGCCTTCTCATCAATTTCAACGAGGCCACGGTAGGAGGCGCGGCCACCATTACGAGCAACCGACTTCGCAACCACGGTGGAGGACGTGTAGGGCGCCATGTGATGCATCTTCGCGCCCGTCTCCTGATGCTGACCTTCACCCGCGAAACCAATGGAGAGCGTCTCACCGCGCGCGTGCTCACCCATGAGGTAGCAAGCCGGGTACTTCATGGTTACAGCGGAACCGATGTTGCCATCGATCCACTCCATCGTTCCGCCCTCTTCAACAACCGCGCGCTGGGTCACGAGGTTCAAAACGTTGTTAGACCAGTTCTGAATAGTGGTGTAACGAACGCGCGCATCCTTCAGAACGAAGATCTCCACGATCGCGGCGTGCAGCGAGTTCGTATCGTAAATCGGCGCAGTACAGCCTTCCACGTAGTGAACGTAAGAGCCTTCATCCGCAATGATTAGCGTGCGCTCAAACTGGCCCATAGCTTCGGTATTAATACGGAAGTAAGCCTGGAGCGGAATCTCTACGTGTACGCCCGGCGGCACGTAAATGAAGGAACCGCCAGACCACGCGGCGGTATTCAGCGCTGCGAACTTGTTGTCACCTGCCGGTACAGCCTTGCCAAAGAAACGTTCGAACAATTCCGGGTGTTCTTTCAAACCCGTATCAGTGTCGAGGAAGATAACGCCCTGCTTCTCCAAGTCCTCCTGGATTTGCTGGTAGACAACCTCGGACTCATACTGGGCGGCCACACCCGCAATCAGACGCTTACGCTCCGCATCCGGAATGCCAAGACGCTCGTAAGTGTCCTTAATTTCCGCAGGTAGGTCATCCCACGAGCTTACCGGACGATCGGAGGGGCGAACGTAGTACTTGAACGAATCGAAATCGATGTCATCAAGGTTTGGGCCCCACTTGGGAATCGGTTTCCGCTCCCATGCCTTGAATCCCTTGAGGCGGCGCTCAAGCATCCACTCGGGCTCTTCCTTAATGCTCGAAATATGACGAACAAGAGCTTCAGTTAAGCCACGCTCTACGTTGGCGCCGTACACGTCGGTATCGTGCCAGCCGTACTGGTACGCACCAATTGAGTCGATGATCTCGTCATCGGTGCGCGGCTTGTCTTCACCTCGTTCAACTTTCGTTGTAGTGGTCATTAGTTCCTTCCTAATTCGAACGCTCTTGCATTCGATCTCCACCGTGACGCCAGCCGTTTCTTCGGGTCAGCGCCGCAACTGGAATGTGCGTCGTACACACATGCTCGCCCCCTGCCAAAGTGGCAAGTCGCTGCACGTGCACGTCTAGCAGGCGTCCAATCGCCTGTGTCTCTGCCTCGCATAACTGCGGGAATTCTTCAGCTACCCCCAGGATTGGGCAGTGCCCCTGGCACAGCTGAATAGCGAAGTTCCCGCCCCCAACGTCGCGCACGCTCGCCGCGTAGCCATCCTGAGTCAGGGCGTCTGCAAGCGCTACCGCGCGCGCCCTCGGATCTCGTCCCGCAGCGCGCACCACGGGCGCATACTTGCGCTCAATTTCACGAGAGCGAACCGCAGCGAAGTTCTCGATCGCTTCTACCCCGGCAGTTTGCGCGAGGTAAGACATTGCCCTCGTTGCAATTTCCGAATAGCTATCATGCAGACGTTCATGAGCAACGTCGGTAGCAATGTAGTGTCTGGCCGGACGGCCGCGCGACCGCCTTGTCGATTGCGGCTGCTCCCGTTCAGCGATCTGCCCAGACTGTTCTAAAGTAGTGATATGACGGCGCACCGCAGCGGTTGTAAGTCCTAGAATTTTAGCGATAACTGAGGCCGTTACCGGGCCCTTCTCAACTATGAGGTCGAGGACGAGTTCGCGCGTCCCCTGATCTACTGGTTCTGCCAAGGCGCCCTCCCTTCAAGGCCTTATTCGCACGCCGGTGTTGCTTCTTGTAACCGACTTTTGCAAGTCTACCTTCTTTAAGCAACATCTTCATTACGTAATAGACCAAATGTTGCACCGCGCCGCAGATCACACCCAATAATGCGCGAAGAGAGGCCGTTTCGACAGGCGAGAAGAGCCACACCCGCCAACACCACCCGAAAGTCCTATACCTCTAGGGGTATATCTGATATGATTTTGGGACTTTAGAGGATGAGTCCGAAAGAACTCCCAGAAAAGGATAAGGCTGAACAGAAGAATCCCCGAGCTTAGGAGCATACATGTGTAGCCCGATTCGTTGCGCAAAGTGTGGCAAGACTACCTGGACCGGTTGCGGACAGCACGTCAATGAGGTGAAGGCGATGGTTGCCGACTCTGACTGGTGCACCTGCAACGAGAACTAATCAACTCAGCGGTGCGCGGTTCCCGTTCTAATAACGGCACCGCGCACTTTATTTGCTCCGGCACTACGGCAGTTGCTGCCGAGCTAGTTGCGCAGTTTGCGGCTGAACGGCGACCTGAGCCACGGCGCGTGAGCGGAACGCAAGCACTTCCAGTCCTGCGTACGAGCAGACTGCGCCGCCAAAATCCCCACCACTGCCGAGGGATTATGTAACCTGCCGTCGTGGATGGCCGCGACCGCCTCGCGCATCGGAACCCACCGCAGCTGCATCGCGGCCTCTTCATCGGTTCGTTCGAACCGCTGCCCCGCCGGAACTTCCCTAACATTGCGCGCTAGGAAGATCCGCAGTCCCTCCGTGGTTCCTCCCGGCGAGGTGAAATAATCGACCAGCGTATGCCACGTGTCGGCCTCAAGATCAGCTTCTTCATACAGCTCACGCTTAGCGGCCTCCACCGGCTCTTCACCTTCAATATCAAGCAAACCGGCCGGGATCTCCCACAAAGTGGCTTGCACCGGGTGGCGGTATTGGTCAACCAATGCGACCTCAAGGTCACCCGCCCCCTCGCGAAGAGCCACAACCGCCACCGCCCCAGTATGTGCCACGTAGTGACGCGTCACCACGTTTCCGGGAGTTACTTCGACGCGGTCCTCGTCCATGTCAAACACCGCGCCCGTCCATACGCGTTCGTGCGAGCGAACCGGCCTTTCATCCCTGCGATCAGCAATCATGACAACCTCCTAGCTGTCGTCTTCCTCCATGGATTGAAGCAAGCCAGTAAGGACTGACTTCTTTCCTAACGTGTACACCGCCCCTATGAGGATCGCGAGCCCCGCAAAGCCGGCCCCAACCACGGCGAGAACGTGCCCAAAACCTTCACCTAAACATGAAATATACGTTGTTGCCAGGGTTCCGAACACTGTTGCGAGGCTGAGTGGAACAAGCGAGCGCGCAGCCGCTCCCAGCAGATCACTCATGCCGTGGCCCTGCGTGACTCGGTGAATCGAAACAAGTACCCCTATCGCCGCCACCGCCATGCCAACCGAGTGACCGCCACTGATGGCGCGCAAAGTTGCGCCGCCGTCCCCTTCCGCTCCTACGAACACGAGGACAAACACAGCTTGCGCCGCCGCGACCGTCACCCAACCAACGGCCGCCACCAGCCAGGCCAGGCGCGGATGCGAAAGCGCGTAAAGCACGCGCTGGCCATAGAACAACAAAGAAAACCCGATGAGGGCCGGAGCCATGATCGTAAGGGCAGAAGCCATGCCCGGAACAGGCGTAAGTAGTTCGAAGAACGCCTGCGCCACCGGCGCCATTATGACCAATAAAGCTGAGCCGAGCAGTGCCGCAATCAGCACTTTTTGCATCGCCCTCGCACACGTTGCTTTGAACTTGTCTGTGCAACCGTTTGCCCCCTGTTCAGAAAGCAGAGGAAACGCTGCTGTTGCAACCGGATATACCGCCACAGCATAGGGTAGCCAGTACACCGCTTGCAGGTACTGGAACACTGCCACCGTTCCCGAGGCGCCGTAGGAGCGCATGAGCCACAACGAGACGACAACCGCAAGTTGTTGCGCCACCAATGCGCCCAGGCCAGAAGCCCCCAGGCTTATCGCCCGGCGCCGCTCATCGACTTCAAGCTGCAGTGTGGGACGAAAACGAAAGCCCACACGATAAGCAGGGATAAACAACGGTAATGATAACGCCGCCACCCCCAAGGTTGTGCCCCAACCAAGTACCTCAACAGCCGCATGAGGAGGAGCTTGGTCGCGCGCAGGATTCAGTAGCGCATAGCCCACGAACGTTGCGATCACTGTCAAGGACGACAGTGCCGGGGCGATTGCCGGCCAGAAGAACTTCTTGTGTGATTGCAACACGCCCGTTAAAACTATTGAAACCCCGTATAGCGGAATTTGCCACGCAAAAATCTGCAAAAAGCGAGTCACCAGTGCCTGTTGATCTGCCACGTTGGTATCTGCGGGCACAGGTAGCGTCTGCGCGATCCACGGAGCGGTAAGAAATACAACTACCGCCACAACCGCCAGTATTAATGTCACCCATGACAGGAGGGCAGAAGCCACGCGATTAGCGTAGTGGGAACGGCCCTTCGCAACGTGCGCTGAAAGTAGCGGCACGGTTATGCCAGCAAGGGCTCCGCCTACCACTATCTCGAAAATAATGTTCGGAATCTGATTAGCTGATGCGTAGGCACCCGCTGTCGCACCCGATCCAACCAGAGCGGACTGCGTGAGCCAGCGCAAGAATCCAATCAAGCGCGAGGAGAGAGTCGCAATTGCGATCACGCCCACGGCGCCGGTGAGGACGCCCCGCAGTCTTACACGCCCGCCCGAAGCCGCCATCTACTTAGTTTTCACGCCCAACTCATCGAGCGCTGACAGCACCTTTGAGCTTTCGATAAACTTCGAGAAAGACAAGACTTCACCCGCTGCTATTACGCCGAGTGTAAGCGCGGCCATTCCTGTTCTAAAAGTGCGAGAGGACGGGACTATCGCGAGCATACCTACCTGCAGCCCGAGCGCATTTGCGCCAACATCCCCAAGCATCGTCTTACCCGCTAGATCAGTGGGCGCGCTTCCGGCGATTGTGCCCAAGGTTGCGCCAAACGAGCGAGGACTCACCCGGCCAGTGGAAGCCACCAGAGAGCACGCGACACAAGCCTTTAGAGCCCTTCCTGGACGCAGGTCGAACAGGTTCGCAATGTTCGCCGAACCAGCCACAATAATCGAATCAATCACCCAGTCGTAAAACCCGCGATCATAGCGTTCACAATGCACCAGCGCGTAGCCAGCAGCAGATGATCCTATAGCTGCCACTTTCACCGCACCCGTGGTTAACTCACCACGTTTTAAAGCCTGGAAGTGGCCCGCCAGGCCTTTAGCCTTTGGAGCTTCCTCGCGCAGATCCTCAATATCATCCACGAGGCCGGCGTTAGCTGTCGTGGCCAAAGCGGTAGCCGCAGCAAAATCACGCCGGGCCACAGCTGAACCAATCAGGGCGGTAGCAGCCCCTATACCCTCAGACAGGCTAACCTGCTCACCCGTATGGTTTGTGCGTTGCAACGACGGTGCTGTACGAATCACGTTCGTAATGATTGCCGTCAACGCGGCCGCACCCACACCGCCGGCAAACGCTATAGCAGACCTACTATTCACCGGTAGTCGCCTCCGTCTGTGTCGGTTGCGGTTCCTCGGCCTTAGCCTGCGGCAGAGGCGGCACCAACTCGGTTGCTGTTGACGCTGTGCCATATGCACGAGCCGTGTAGTCGGCACTCAACAACGAAATCACAGTCGAAGCATGCCCCATGGAGGTACCCACCGAGTCAATCGAAGTCACCGCCACGCCCTGGCCGCGAACCAGCGAAATCAAAGAATCCGAAGCCGAAGCATCCCCAACCACGACACCTGCAGAAGGCGCCTTAGCAACCATTCCTGCAACCGCAACCAGCATCTGCGAGTCAGGTTTACCTGCCTGGTCATCCTCTGCGCCAGCGTCATTAGCTGCCTGCGTAGCAGCGGTTTCCCCATCCTCGACAACCGGGCGAGAGCCAACAAAAATAATTGAGTCAGACACAACCTGATCTGCTTCAAACGAAAGCAGAGCGTTATCAGCGTCAGCGAGAATCTCCCGAAGCAACTTGGTTTCGTCATTAGTCTTCGTGATGATTTCCAAGAGCGCCTGCGCCAAAATATCTGCCGCTGGAGCCTCCGCTGGGATCTCGCCCTCCAGGTGCGTGGCAACCGGACCGGCCAACGAGTCGCGGAACTGCGTCATCTCGTCCGAATACCAAGCATTCGTTAGCACAACGCGCTGATTCACAACGCCACCAGCAACATCGATGTACTTGGCAATCCCCTCAACATCCTCAGCAGACGTATCTTCCGTTGACACAATCGCGATCTTGCGATCCTTTAACGTGCCCGGCAAAACCTGCTGCACCGACTGCTCAATCCACGCGTTGCGGTCCGCAACATCGGTGCGCAGCCGCTCAATCTCTACAGAAGTACGCGCCTGCGACTCGCGCAAGACCTCAACTTGACTCGTCAAGCCAGACGCAATCGGCCCTTGCAACGGACCCGCGCCGAGCACCACTCCAACCGCAAGTGCTAAAAATACTGAAATCAGTGAAACCAAATGGTACCTAAAATCGACCAATGTTCCTCCACTCACGTAAGGGGCGCACCCGGCGCCAAACCAAGCCAGCCGCGCACGGCGTCAACGATGCCAGAAAAATAAACTGCCACAATCTGCAAAAAAGTTTGTCCCGCAGGTGTAACCGCAAGCGCAATAATCAGAGCCAAAATACCCGCACCTGAAAGCATAAACAGTTGGAACGAAGAAATTCGCGTCCGATAAATCCGCGATACTCCCTTCGCGTCCACCAGCTTCGGCCCCACTACCAAACGCGTAAAAAACGTGGAAGCCATGCCAGAACGACCCTTATCTAAAAACTCCACCAGCGTGGTGTGGGTACCAAGAGTAACAATCAGGCTTGCGCCTTTAGCGTCACCAAGGAGCATAGCCGCGTCCTCCGACGTGCCCGTCGCGGGAAACACCACGTGTTCAACACCGATACGTTCCACTCGCTCCAAACCCGGAGCCGTTCCATCGCGGTATGCATGCACCACGATCTCAGCACCACACGTCAGCGCTTTATCCGACACCGAGTCCATGTCCCCAATAATCATGTCGGGCTTAAAACCGGCCTCCAAAATCGCGTCCGCACCGCCGTCAACACCAACCAGCACAGGACGATAATCGCGAATGTAGGCCTTCAAAAGAGCGAGGTCTTCCTTGTAGTGGTATCCGCGCACAACCACCAGCATGTGGCGGCCCTTGAAGTTCGTCTTCACATCGGGAATGCCAACCGCGTTTAACAAAAGATCACGTTCGCGCGCCAAATACTCCATAGTGTTCGCAGCGAACGCCTCTATCTGGCTCGACATGCCATCGCGCGCAAGCTCCATCGCCCGCTCGTTCAACTCCGTGGTTTGCAGAACACCCTGCGCCACGAGCTTATCGCCAGCAAACACGGAATCACCATCAATGTTCACCGTCTGTCCCTCATGCAAAGTCATAATGTCTGGGCCAAGATCATCGATCAGAATAATTCCGGACTCAAGCAGAATCGACGGGCCCAAATTGGGGTAACGGCCCGTGGTGGACTTCGCGGCATTTAGCACTGCCACCGGTTTGGCGGCAACTAAAGACTCAGCCGCCACGCGGTCTATATCCTCATGATCAATAACCGCGATCTCGCCCTCTTCTAAACGACGCGCCAGCTTCTTTGTGCGCTCATCCACGCGCACTCTTAAGCCTTCGCCGGGCAGTTCCACCTGGTTCTTAGCTTTTTTGAAAAAACGCTTCACACCCCTGATTGTGCCACCTTTACCTCAGAACGTAGCTCAGCGGCATGCGCGCGCGCCGTTTCTGACGACTCCGACCCGGACAGCATGCGCGCCAGCTCCACAATCCGATCTTCTTCTGTGAGGCGGGTCACTTCAGTAGTGGCGCCTGTCTTCGTGATCAACAAGTGACTGTCCGCCCATGCCGCAACCTGCGCCAAGTGGGTAACCACCAGCACCTGCCGATCCCGGGCGAGCCGGGCCAGACGCTTCCCCACCTCACGCGCCGCTCGACCACCCACGCCCGCATCCACCTCATCAAACACGTACGTCAAGTGGGTTGCGGAAGCCTCGCTTTGCTCAGCCAGTACCACCTCCAATGCCAACATCACGCGGGAAAGCTCACCACCGGATGCACCACTTCCTAGCGGCGCCGGATTCGCGTCCCTATGCGCTTGCAAGAGCATTTCCACGTCCTCCAGGCCGTTAGGGCCCGGCTTTTCGCGCTCTTTGAACTCCACGAGCAGACGCGCATCTTTCATCGACAAGCCCGCGAGCTCAACATCCACAAGTTTTTCCAGCCTGCGTGCGAGCCTGTGGCGTTCATTAGAAAGCTCTCGGCCTATCTCAAGCACCTTGGCCTGCGCCCGTGCAAGCTCCGCCTTCAGTTCCGCCATGCGATCATCACGCCGCTCCAAATCATCGAGCCGAGCCTCGGCCTCATCCGTCCACTTCAACAGCGCAGGGATATCAAGGGCGCGTCCGCGAAGCAAGGAGGTTATGGCCCGGCGGCGCTGATGTACGTATTCCAGACGAGACGGATCCGCATTCAGCCCCTCCAGATACTCGGTTAGGTCATCGCGAACCGTCTCTAACTCAACAATTTGCGCGTTTAAGCGCCGCGAAATTTCAGAAAGCTTCGGGTCGAGCCCCTCAAGTTTGGATACCTGCCCAGCAGCCAAGCCAACGGAGTCTACGGCCCCTGTGCCGTCTTCCCCCACCAGAGCGCGATAGGCAAGAGCAAGGCCAGTACGTAGTTCCTCCACATTCGTGATGCGCTCAGCTTCCAGGCGCAACGCCTCGTCCTCGCCCGCAACCAAGTCAAGGGCGCGCACTTTCTGCACCACCGGGCGTAGTTGCGCAATCTCCGCTTCGGCTTCGTTTAGACCTTGAACAAACTCATCAAGGGTCCGCTTCGCCTCGACAGCTTTATTCCAGGCAGTCTTATAGCTCTCAACTAAGCCAGCTTGGGAAGCTGCACCGAACTTGTCTAAAAACTCGCGTTGGGCGCGCGGCGAACGCAACTCAATCTGAACAGATTGGCCGTGGATGACCGCCAGATTGGACGCGAGGTCTTCAAGCAGTGAAACCGGGGCGGGGCGACGATCCACATATGCCCGCGAGCGTGATTGCGTTACCTTTCGAGAAACAACAACTGTTTCGTTTTCAAGATCAAACTCGCTAAGCACATTCGGATCGATCGTGAATACGCCATCAACCACGGCCTGTGACTGGCCAGCCCTGATCTTGGAGGAATCTGCACGCTGTCCAAGCAGAAGCTGAAGTGACCACAACACCATTGTTTTCCCTGCGCCCGTCTCGCCAGTGAGCACCGTTAATCCGGGGGCAAACTCCACGTGTGCAGACTCGAGGACGCCCAGATTCTCAATGTGGAGTTCTTCGATCAAGACTCCTCCACCCCCAGCCGCCGCCAACCGGAAACTGGAAGGTCGAACTTAGCCACTAAACGTGCGGAGAAAGGCGTGTCAGACAGGCGAGCAAGCTTTACCGGTACCTTGGACGGCCTGCACAGAATTCGCGTACCCGCCGGAACGGTGATGCGGCGGATACCATCGCACCACACCTCGATATCCGCCCACTGGCGCTTCAAGATTGACACTTCGAGTTCCGAATTTGGGCCAACCACCAGGGGTCTTGTAAACAAGCCGTGAGCGGCCAGCGGAACCATTAGCACGGCCTCCGTATCAGGCCACACCACCGGACCGCCCGCAGAGTAGGAATATGCAGTAGATCCCGTGGGAGTAGACAAAATAATTCCGTCAGCTCCATACGTGGAAACACCCTGCCCGTCCACCCCGATACCAAAGTGGGCCGGATGCGCCAGGTCAGTACGCATAATTGCGGCCTCGTTAATCGCCCAATCGTGCTGCACGCTGCCGTCCGGCATGTGTACGTCGAGCTCCAGCGTCATGCGCTCTTCCACCGCGTAGTCGGCTGCAGCGACGTGATCTACCAGTGATTCCAAAGAACTTACTTCGGCTTCGGCCAAAAAGCCCATGTGCCCAAGGTTTACGCCTAAAAGGGGAACCGAACGTTCCCGCGCCGCCTGCGCCGACCATAAGATAGTGCCGTCGCCTCCGAAGACGACAACCAGCTCCACAGCCTGGTTTGAATCCGCGCCCACAACAGCGATTTCACGATCCTCGAGTGCTGTTCGCATCCGGGATGCCAGCTTGGCTGCGTCTTCACGCTTGTCGTTCACGATCATCATGATCGAGCGCATTAAGGCTCCTAACTTAGGTGGGTACCGGCCGGACCGTTAGCAATCGCCTGTGCAATCCGATCATCCAGATCCACCTGACTGATTGCTGTCGGATGCTCCGACTTCAACGCCACGAAATATTCGACGTTTCCTGCAGGGCCCGGAAGAGGACTGGCCGCTAAACCGTAGGTTTTCAATCCCAGCTCACTGGCCTTATCCAAAACCTGACGGATAGCGAAGTGATGCAGTGCCGTATCCCGGACCACGCCCTTCGCCCCTAGCTTATCCTTGCCCACCTCAAACTGCGGTTTCACCATCAACAAGAAATCAGCGCGGGGATCCGCCACTTCACACAGGGCTGGGAGCACCAAAGTCAAAGAAATGAATGAAAGATCCGACACCACAACCGTTGGCGGCGGTGCCACATCTGTAGCCTTCAAGTAGCGAACGTTTGTCCGGTCTTTCACCTCAACGCGGGGGTCGGACTGAAGTCGCCACAGCAGCTGGCCATAACCAACATCAACTGCCACCACTTGCGCGGCTCCGGCGCGCAAAAGAACGTCGGTGAAACCACCCGTTGACGCGCCGGCATCGAGACAACGCTGACCGGAAATAGAAGGAGCAAGATCTCCAAGAATCTCCAGCGCCCCGGCAAGCTTATACGCGCCTCGAGACGCGTAATCAGGAGCGGACGTCTCATCAACGATCAGAGCCTGTGCCGGATCCATCTGCCGAGCAGGCTTGGTGACAACCTCCCCATCTAGTTTCACAAAACCAGCATGGATCAGTTCTTGCGCTTTCGAGCGAGATGGCGCGAGCGAACGCCGCACCATCTCCGCATCGATTCGTCTTAGGCGTGCCACTGCTCTGTCCCGCCTTCAAGCTGGGCAGATAGCTCCGCCTCAGCTTGCTTCAGCTTCGCAAGGCGCTGAGCTAGAGGTAGGTTTTCAGCCTGCTCCCAGTCTTCCTCCCACTGCTCTAGATTCACTCAGACTCCTGCGGCTGCTCGTCCTCATCCTCAAGGTGGCGAGTCTCTTCGAGTAGTTCCTCCAAGTCTTCTTCGCCAGGGAGGAACGCCGAAACAGATTCCACATCCACCTTCGCAAGTTCCTCTTCGCTCACATCCGAAGCCGGCATTTCGTCCAACTCAGCTTGTTCTTCTCCTACCGTTTCTTCCCCTTCGGGGGCAAGGGACTCCAAGATTCCTGCCGGATCATCGTTGTCCACAACAGTGATTGGCGGACAAAACACCTTTGCATCCGTTTCGCGAGCGTACTCCCAAGCAGCTGCAATGAGGGCGCGGTAAGAGTCGAGGGTAACCGTGGCGCCATCTTCACTAAGCTGAACGCCATCGAGGGTCAACCTGCCTGCCACGACCTTTGCGATCTGACTAACGCCACAACTCCAAGTGCCGTCACGGTGGTGACGAGGACGTGGGTGCGGCTCATTGAGGCCGCGCATGTCGGTGTGTACAAGCTGGGGACGCAGACCGCGATCAGCGAGGATCACCGAGCGAGCGTCGTGGACACCGGTGAGCACGTGCATCGACGGGATCGAGGCTGAAAGCGCTCCAGCGACATCGGTTTCCAGCCTGTCGCCAATGGCGATGGCGTGCTCTCCCCCCACCATCTCAATTGCGCTGCGGAAGATAGCAGGCAATGGTTTGCCCGAAACCTTAGGCTTCTTGCCAGTCGCATAACGCACTGCACGCACGAGAGCGCCATTTCCCAGCGCAAACCCACGCTCGGTTGGTAGCGACCCATCCATGTTGGTTGCGTAGTAGGCAGCTCCGTTGGTGATCGCGTACGCAGCTTCAGACAGCTCTGCCCATCCCAGGCTCTTATCGAGCCCCTGCACTATCGCTTCCGGGTTGTCATCTGCCGAACCTACAATCTCAAAGCCGCCATTAGTAACGGCTTCACGCAACCCCTCGCCACCAATGACAAGTACCTTTGCCCCCTCCTCGAGGTCTTCACCCATCAGATTTACCGCGTCCATAGCAGAAGTCATGACGTCCTCAGGCTTCGCTGGGAATCCCAGATCAGCCAGCTGAGCGGCCACGGCTTTCGGCGCACGTGAGGAGTTGTTCGTCACAAACGCGTGTTTCATACCCGCATTCACAGCTTCAGAAACACTCTGGGACGCATGTGCAACAGGCTTACTACCGTGGTAGCAAACGCCATCAAGGTCAAGCAGAAGCGTGTCGTAGCGTTGCGATAGTGGTTCATCAGAGCCCTTCAGATCCGAACGCAGATCATCCACATCCGATTCCGCCAGCATCTTAAGGTCAAGGATGTCGTTATCTTCAGGAAGGGCCGGCATAGAAGCTTCAACTTCATCGGCCTCTTCAACGCGTCCCAGCGAACGCAGATGGTCGGCCTGCGCGCTCATCAAACGGCCACGCAACTCATCTTCCGCGTCCGGACCCAACTTAGCCAGAGCATCCTCAACGAGTACCAGAGCTGTGTCTTGCTCTCCCAGATCAGAGCGGGCGCCTGCCGCGACAAGGACGAGCTCAACCTGCTCCGCCACGTCAAGCTGCGAAAGATCCGTCTCGTCAATGAGCTCGAGAGCCTTTTCTGGTTTTCCGAGGCCACGCTCGCAATCTGCTTCAACCGCGCGGAGGGAGAAATCATTACGCATACGGCGCACTGCACGCACTTCACGCAATGCCTCCTGGTAGCGCTCGGTTGCGTACGCGGTGAGGGCGGCGGCCTCGCGCACGATATCAACGCGGCCGGCACGGCCAACTGCTGCTTGAGCGTACATGTAGGCACGCTCGGGCTCCATATCGATTAGCTGGCCAGCCATAACGAGGAGTTTCGCAACCTCTTCTTGGCTGTGAGCACCTAAAGTAGCGAGCGTCTCGTATGCCGCAGCGTCAAGTTCTTTGCCTTCCAAACCTTCCGGGATGGGCAATCCCTCGATCTGGTTGTTGCGCTCAGCAAACTCGTCATCGAACTTGTCATAGGCTGCCGCTGCCGCATCGTATTTATCTTCGAAACGGTTAGGACGATCGCTGCGGTTCCGATCAGAATCAAAGCTTCGACGCCCACCATCTTCGCGATTGTAATGAGGAGCTCGCTCATCCCGCTCAAATCTGCGTCCTCCGCGGTTATCGCGGCCAAAGTCTCGTTCGCGCCTATCGTCACGATCGAACCGGCGACCAGGCCGATCATCCCGAGTGAACTGGCGCCCTCCACGGTCATCACGCCGGTAATCCCGCCCGCGTCCCCTAAAGTCACGTTCGCGGCGGTCAAATCTGCGGTCCGAACGACCATCGCCCGAGAAGTTGCGATCATCGCGGTCGAAACGGCGACGTGGGCGGTCCTCATTCTCAAAGCGACGGCTTCCACGGTCATTGCGGCGGAAGTCGCGATCGCCGCGCTCGAAACGTCGTACTCCTCGATCATCGGAGTCAAAACGACGGCGATTGTCATCACGGCGGTATCCGCGATCGTTGTCGAAGCGCCTTCCGCCACGCTCGTCACGATTAAACTGGCGCGGGCCGCGATCATCCCTGCGGAAACCGCGATCATTGCGCTCGAAGTTGCGCTCGCGCCTGCCTTCAGCGTTGTTGTCCCGGTCAAACCTTCGACCACGGTTAGCGAAGTCTGAGCGTTCGCCCTCGAACCTGCGTCGACCAGTTTCGCCCCTGTCTTCGAAGCGTCGTCCTCTGCTACCAAATTTTTCTTGACGCTCGCTACGCCACTGCCTGTTATCGAAGTTCCGGTCATTACCGCGCTGGTTTTCGCTCATTATTCCTCTTGTCTCCCACAGCCTGTCAGGCTGGCACTCTCCTACCTCAGGATTGTGCAATCTTCATCATACCGACTCTAGGTTGTCTGTTAGCGTTGATTTTTGGTGAGCTATCGCGCTTAAGGGCTGGACGGGAAGGACAGGTGTTGTGGTCCTCACCCCTGTGCCCGTTTGTGTGCTTGCTTGAGGGTGTGCCTGTTGCCCGCGTGTGTGTTTTTGGGTGTGTTTTGGGGCCCTCACCGTGTTGGTGGGGCCCCAGAACACTTTATAGAGTGGTTGCGGTGGTTTCCTACTCTCCCACACCCTACCAGGTGCAGTACCATCGGCGTTCACGGGCTTAGCTTCCAGGTTCGGTATGGAATACTGG